>NZ_JBHXVN010000001.1:0-647894 GCF_042672105.1 Glutamicibacter sp. NPDC127525
GTGATGCGCGAAGTCTGGGCCGATCTGCCGAAGATCGCCATTGACTACGCGGTGGCCGAGCCGGCCGCCGCGGCCGGGGACGTCGCGGTGATCCCCGGCGTTTTCAACTGGGACGACGTGGGCGACTTCGCCGCGATCGGCCGCTTGAACAAGGCCAGTGCCGAGGAGGGCATCATCAACCTGGGCGGCGAGTCGGTGCGCGTGTATGCCGACAGCGCTACCGGCGTGGTCTATTCGGACCGCCCGCGCGTGGTGGCCCTGGTCGGGATCGAGGATGTGGTCGTGGTGGATACCGCCGACGCGTTGCTGGTGACCACCAAGGAGCATGCGCAGAAGGTCAAGCAGACCGTGGAGGCCTTGAAGGCCGACGGCGCTACCGAGGTGCTCTAAAATCCACCATCCACCCGCAAGTTGTTAACCTCAGCTATCAACAAACAACATCTCCGTTCTATGTAGGATTCTTGATCATGACGCGACTTGCTATACAAGTCGTAGGCGAGCAAGTTCTGAAGGAGCAGTCTGCTATGTGCCAACATGAAATGATGAAAAAGAAGTGAGAATCTATCTTGTCAAGTATTGATATCAACCTCAACGACTCTTTTAAAGCCTATGACGTACGGGGCATTGTGGACGAGAGTATCAACGCTGAAGCAGTGGAAGCAATTGGAGCTGCTTTCGTCGATGTACTGGGATTAGCAGGTAATGAAGTGTTAGTTGGTGGAGATATGCGTCCATCAAGTCCTACTTTTACCGAAGCTTTTGCTCGCGGCGCTATTCAGCGTGGAGCCAACGTTGTCATGCTTGGGCTTGTGTCTACGGACGAACTGTACTTTGCTTCAGGAAAATATGATGCCGCGGGAGTTGTATTTACAGCGAGTCATAACCCGGCCGAGTACAACGGCATCAAGATGTCGAAATCAAGCGCACGTCCAATCTCATCAGAGAACGGACTTTACGATATTCGAGATCAAGCACAAGCCTATCTGGCTGCCGGAATACCAACGGTACCGAACAACTTGCTGGGTAAGATTCGTGAGCAAGATGTGCTGGCCGACTATTCCAGTTACTTGCGAGAACTTGTCGATTTATCCAACATACGTCCGCTTAAACTAGTTGTAGATGCTGGTAACGGAATGGGCGGTTTAACCACCCCAGCTGTACTTGGCGATGGCTTACTTTCGAAGCTACCGCTAGAAATAGTGCCACTGTACTTTGAACTCGATGGGACCTTCCCGAATCACCCTGCAAATCCGCTGGAGTCTGAGAACCTTAGAGATTTACAATCGGCAGTATTGAAGCATAAAGCAGATCTGGGTCTGGCGTTTGATGGCGATGCGGATCGGTGCTTCGTAATTGACGAACGTGGGTTGCCACTTTCACCAAGCGCAATCACGGCTCTCGTGGCAACGCGTGAAATTGCTCGGGCCCAAGCTGCAGGGGAGAAAACTCCAATCGTCATTCATAATCTGATCACGTCGAAGGCTGTCCCCGAATTTGTAGAAAAGTCAGGTGGCACCCCTGTAATGACAAGAGTTGGACACTCATTCATTAAAGCTGAAATGGCCAAGCAGGGTGCTGTATTTGGCGGAGAGCATTCTGCTCACTATTATTTCCGTGACTTTTACAATGCGGATACAGGCATGCTTGCGGCGATGCACGTTTTGGCGGCGCTGGGCGAACAAAGCGGATCTCTCTCAGAATTGGGCGCTGAATATGAGCCGTATGTTTCAACCGGAGAGATTAATTCAATAGTCGAGGACAAGGCCGGCGCTATCGCTAGAGTTGTCGCTTCCTTCAAGTCTTCACCTACGGTTATAACAGAAATGGACGGCACGACTTTTACGGCCGAGGACGGCTCGTGGTGGTTCAATTTACGTCCGTCGAATACTGAGCCGTATTTACGCTTCAACGGTGAATCACGTGAACCTGGTGTCATTAATAAGGTTGCCGATGAGGTTTTATCTATTGTGCGATTCGAGAACTCCACGGCCTTGGAGATGAATGGAGCCAATGATGGATTCTAAGAAATACAACAAAAAAGAAGTATTGCAAGAACTGGATAAAGCACACCAAGACATCGCGCGTCTAGTGAATTTTGCAGGTCGGCAACGAAAAGCATTGGCAGATATGGTTGCAGGACTTGGAGATAGCGGCGAGTCGCGTAGGCTGAAAGAAATTCTGCAAAAATTTCCTGTCCTTACTTCCCAATTCAATGAAGGCAATGCTGTAGCTTTTTATACTCGGGATCGAGACTTCACTAAAGCGAACATTTGGGCTGATGCCACGTCGGATCGTACCAGAGACTCGCTTTCCAATATGAAGGCTCTTCGTGTGTTGAGAACCAAAGAGGGGTCTATCTCTGATGCTCTCGAATTGAGCTATCGAATTGCCAAGAAAGAAAAATCTCAGAATACTGCTGGATTGCAGTTCCTCGAAGGTCGTGTAAAGGAATTGCATGGCGCAGTTCCTAAAATTCAGGGTCCAATACGTAGAATCGATAACCTCGTCGAGGGACGTATAGTACATCTGGTTAAAGAGAGCCGACCGAATCTTTCCAATGGATTCACCTCGCGCAGCCATAAGAACTTCTTAGCTGAAAAAGCTTCGGGCTTGGAGCCCGTCGTCATCACTGAACCGGGCTTCCCGGATAACAATCCTAAAACACGCACCGAGTTCGTTGATGGCATTCTGCACGTCAGATTAGGAATGGGTTCGATTGATTATTCGAAAGTTCCGGCTGACCAGTTCAATCAGATGTTTGCTGACTTAGCCTACGAAGAAATCAAGAAACTTCGCCCACAAGTGATTCATGCCAGTTCGGGAAGACGTGGATTTGAGACCGCGCTTTCAGGTATTGCTCTTCGGGCGAAGACCGGAATTCCACTGGTATATGAAGTGCGCTCGTTCTTCGAAGCAAACTGGACTGATGATACACGCGTTGAGCAATCTGGCGAGATCTTCACTCAGCGGATGGCGACTGAAGAGTACTGCATGGCAGTTGCGGATCGTGTTTTGACTATTTGTGAATCCATGAAGGATGAACTTGTTTCAAGAGGAGTTCCGCCCAAAAAGATCGGAATTATTCCCAACGCCGTCGACTCTGAACACTTCAAACCCGTTGATAGAAACATTGAGTTGGCTAGAAAATACGGATTGTTGAATGTTCCGACTTTCGGATACGTCTCAAACATGGACCACTACCGTGAATCGCAGGAAACACTGATTGAGGCGCTTGCTATTCTTGGCAGTCGCGGGCGGGTAGCAAAATGCATTCTAGTGGGCGGCGGTCCCCGCATGGATCTGTTAAAGGAGCTCGCAACTGAGCGTGGTGTATCGGACCGAGTGATATTTACGGGTTCCGTTGATCATAACGAGATCGACGAGTACTACTCACTAATTGATCTCTTCGTCGTTCCACGCATTCGGGAACGTGCTGCGACGTATGTTACTCCGCTAAAACCATTCGAAGCGATGGCACAACGCAAACCTGTTGTTACATCAGATCTGCCAGCGCTATTGGAAATTACGGACGCGCCAAAACGTGGATTGTCTTATACTGCAGGCGACGCCGAGTCATTGGCTGATCGACTTGAGACATTGTTCGAAGATCGTGAGGCACAGGAAAGAATCGCCCAAGCCGGATACGAGTGGGTGATATCGGAGCGTACTTGGAAGTCCAATGGTGATCGATATGTACAAGAATTTTCTAAGTTAGGGAGCTAACATGAAATCCACTTATTTGGGATTCCGTGCGACTGAGTTGTCGCCAACCTCTGAGCTTCTGGGCTCTCTGCATGCTTCTAAATCCGATATTGGAGACCAACACCTACTGGCATATACACCGGTTGCGAGGGTCAATCCCTATCAGGCCCTGTGTTACAAGCAATTTCCGAATGAAGGAATTCTGGCGGCGCCCGTTCTCCAGCCGGCTAAGTTTTTGGATCTGCAGAACTTATCCCTGAGGCCACTAACAAAGACTCTGCATTTACACTGGAACTCATGGATGACCCAGGGGATGGAAGACCCGGAGCGTGCCAGAATGATGGGCATGGGTATGGCTGGAAGGCTGCAACGTCTCCAAAAATTCGGTTTCAATATTGTCTGGACTGTTCATAACGTCTATCCGCATGACGCAATGCATGTACATGTTGAACTTGAAATCCAGCAACGGATCGCCGACACTGCAGACGTTTTACATGTGATGTCTGGAGCCACGGCCGATGCTATGTCAGGTATTACCGAGATTGATAGTTCCAAGATTCTAGTTTCACCGCATCCGAGCTATAAAGGTGCCTACCCTGATTATGTGAGCCGAGAGGACGCGCGAGCGGCGTTAGGAATCCATGGCGACGAGATTGTTTTCCTTGTTTTTGGTGCACTTAAGGCTTACAAGGGTCTAAGCCGTACGCTCGATGCGTTTGATCATTTGGTTGCCAAGAACCCCATGCAGCGATTTAGAATAATATTTGCTGGTAAAGCAGACAACTCAGATGAAGTGCAAGAGTTTATAACCAGAGCGAACGTTCACCCACGTGTTTTGATCGAAGACTCAAACATACCAACGGATAAAGTGCAGTACTTTATGCGCGCGTCAGATGTTGGAGTTGTTCATTATGCTCGATCGTTGAATAGCGGTGCCGCGTTATTGTACGGCGCATTCGATCTCCCAATTGTTGCCTCGGCGACTCCTACGTTTCTGGCGGAACTAAATTCAGAGAGTACGATTTTTGTAGAGGATGAAACCGTAGCGTCCCTAGCAGATTCCATGATGGAATCCATAGATCTAATCGGGAGTAAGGCTGCTCTAGCGGCCATTTCTGCCGAACAGAAGAGACTTTCCGCAGATAAAGTTAGCTCGCAGTTTGCCCAGGATTTGCTTATACGACTCAAGTGACGGACTTGTTGAAATCAGCAGTTAATCGACTGGGCAAAGAATAGTCACATAATTCCTATCGCCAATCAGCCACTCCGTTTTTTTTTGGGGCTGGTTGGCGTGGAATTATGAACTAAGCATATTGATTTCTCTGAGTCGTTTTCTGACCGTCGCGTCGACTTTCTGGCGTTCTCGGTACTTCTTTAGACGGCTCATGTGTAATCAAACTTACGTGTTGGTGAATTATCGACATTATGATTTCGCTCGTTACTTGACCACAATCACGTGAAGACTAGGTACGCGAGGCCGGTTCTGCTTGATCGGGGCAAGGTCAACAGTATGTAGTCATGAGCGTGTGAAGTCGTTTTACTGGGAGCCCGCATCATCAACGCCTACACATTGCTGGCGGGGCCCAACCCTGCTGGAATCGAACGATTGTGCCTGGCGACAATGGACGAATATTTCACCGACAACCCAATGGGTCAGGAAGTGTTTCGCTGAATTGCTATCGCTAGGTTGTGTCAAACCTCGGCTCTTCCAATCGAACCGCTAGAATTACTTGCGGATAAGACTACAAAGTTGAGGGAGTTTCCTCGTTGAAACGATCGAATCGCAAGACCGCTCAAGCAATGAGTTCGCGTGCCGAACTTTTTAGCATTAGACAGGAATATCTGAATCTTGAAGGTGACTTTGAGACCAGGGTACTGGATGATTTGGCTAAGTACCGTGCGCAATCATCGAAATTATCGCGGGAGAACGAGTCTCTGCGATCGCGCAAGGTGAAGTCAGATGGCCTAATCGCGAGGCTCGAACGAGAACTTGCTGCCGCTAAGGACGCACGACAGAAATTCAGCCGTGAGGCATCGATTCTCAAGAAGCAACTCGCGAATGAGCATGACCGGGCCGAGAAATTCAAAACGGCGTATGAGAATCTAAAGAACCATCCGGTCGTTAGAGCCGCACGCGGTTTGAAGAGCCCCTTTGCGCGTAAGCCTGTTGCTCCTCGCCAAGTTCAAAAGAATGTTCCAGTCCTGGCGGCATCACCAAGCATTTCCAACTTCGACAATGTAAGTCGGCCAGACAGTCCTGCCGGAACCGGCATCGAAGAAAGCTTCATCGATGCTATTAAGCGTGAAGCGGATGCATATATAGCCCGTTACCGCGACCAGGGCGAGATTGTTGAACCTTCAGAAGGGTTAGTTGCTCTTGCTGCAAAGGAGGAATCGCCTTCAAGCTTCGGAGCCTTGCACGATCAGATTCTGGGACAAGCCCGACTATTCGATTCCTTGCCGGTAGTTCCGCCGAAGACCTCTACGCCTGCTTATATGCCGCGGCCGGATAAAGTGATGTATTGCGCGCACAGCACTGGCGAATACAACAGCAACGGATATTCGACGCGTACGACTGGTCTCACCACTGCCGTCACCGAAGCCGGCATGGATCTCTTCATTGCAGCGCGACCTGGCTACCCTTGGGACTCCAAAGTCAACAAGAAGATGCCGAAAGAAAAGCGCCTGATTCGCAATTACCAGGGCGTCGATACGTACTTTAACCCGGGTGTATCACTACGTAGCGATCCACTGGATAAGTTTGTGCAGATCGCGGCGGATATTTATGTTCGCGAAGCGATGATGAATCGACCTTCAGTGATCGTATCTGCGTCCAACCACATTACGGCGTTGCCAGCATTGATCGCAGCTCGTCGTCTTGGAATCCCGTTCATCTACGAAGTACGTGGGCTTTGGGAAATCACCGCAGCGGCTGGCAACGAAACTTGGCACAAATCGGAACGATTCGAACTAGCACGCCGCATTGAGACTTTGGTGGCGAACGAAGCGGATCGTGCCTTAGCAATCACGGAGGAAGTCCGTGAGGAACTGGTGAAGCGCGGCGCAGAAAGAGACAAGATTGAAATCTTGCCGAATGCTGCGAACATTTTCCAGTACGTCCCTCTCCCAGCTGAGCGATCGAAGGTCGTTGACAAGAAAAAGAAGGGCGAGTTCCTTCTTGGATATGCTGGCAGCCTTGTGGACTACGAGGGACTGGATCTACTAATCAACGCGGTAGCCGAGCTACCAGAATCTCTATCGCACGTAGGCGCACTAATCGTTGGCGACGGCTCGGTCTTACCCGCGCTCAAGCGGCAAGTGACCGAATTGGGCTTGGACGAGCGAATTCGTTTCACCGGGCGCGTACCGAACGAACAAATCAACGATTACCTGGCAATTTTTGACGCCGTGGTCTGCCCGCGAAAATCGAATATTGTTACAGAACTCGTTTCACCATTGAAGCCTATTGAAGCAATGGCTGCAGGCCGTCCGGTGATCGGATCCAACGTTTCGCCAATTGCTACGTTGCTTGGTACCGATAGTGCTCGTGGCTTGCTCTTCGAAGCGGATCATGTGCAGTCCTTGGCTGAATCGATCGCCCTCCTGGCTAATGATCCGAGGACCGCTCAGGATATGGGGCGCCGTGCCCGTAAGTGGACGGTAGAGAACCGTACATGGCCAATCGTGGCAAAAACTTTCGTTGCCCAAGCTGCCAGTGTCCAGGGCCGTAGGCCAACGGGCAAGAAGCTTAAAGAGATTCGTATGGCTCTTATCGCTGACGAATTTACGACCTCAACCATCAGCCGCGAAGTTAATGTCGTGTCGCCAACTCCTAATAACTGGCGAGAGGCATTGACAGCGAATCCGGTCGATGTGCTCTTCGTAGAATCGGCGTGGGCAGGCAATGATGGAACTTGGACCCGCAAGGTCGGTTACTACGACGATGAGCAATGCGCGGATCTAGTAGCACTAATTGGCTACTGCCGCGGCAAGAACATCCCAACAATCTTCTGGAACAAGGAAGACCCGGTTCACTTCAATCGATTCCGCCGTACCGCAAAGTACTTCGACGTTGTTTTGACTACTGACGCCAACTGCTTGCGGGACTACTGGGATCACCGTGGTGGAAACCTCAAGGCGTTGGGCAGCCTTTCCTTCTGGGCGCAAGCGGAAATCCACAATCCAATGGGATCTTCCCGCGCCTACTCGCATACTGTGGCGTACGGTGGCTCCTATTATGGTGATCGTTATGCGGAGCGTTCGAAGGAATTGCGCGCAATCCTCGAAGGAGCACGTCCCCAGGGACTGACCATCTATGATCGCCAAGCCGATAATCCTGAATCGCCATACAAGTTCCCACCAGCATTGCAGGACTATGTCCAGGGCGGTCTGACTTACGAAGAAATGGTAGAGGCTTACAAGTCTCATCCGGTGCACGTGAACGTTAACTCGGTGAATGCCTCACCAACTATGTTCTCTCGTCGAGTTTTCGAGCTTGCGGCATGTGGTACTCCGGTAATTAGCGGCAAGAGCTTCGGCGTTACTTGGATGTTTGATGGGTCGGTTCCTGTGGTCGGTTCGCGCCGGGAATCGGAACTGATTTCAACACTATGGATGAACTCCGAAGCTGATCGCGTGGCCGATGCTTGGGAGCCATTGCGTGTGACCTTCCGCAAGCATCTGGCGCACCATCGTTTGGCCATGGCGCTTCGCATGGCTGGTCTCGCAGTTGATATCCCGACTTTGCCATCACTTGGCATTGAACTGCAGACGTTGACCGAAGAAATTGCTTGGGATCTTGTAGCAGCTAGCGTTCGACCTTCGCAGGTTTACGTTGCCGGGTTCAGCGACGATGATGCTGCAGTTAACATTTTGCGAACTGCAGGAATTGCAGTAGTGAGCAGTGACGCAGTTCGTGAAGCAGAGGTGGTTGCCTCCAACGCTGAAGAAGTTATCAAAGATCATCAGGTCCTTGAAGACATGCTAACTGCCATGTTCTATGGCCAAACTGCAACGGTACAGGTCTCTGACAAGTACGTGGGTACGCAGGGCCTGCCGCTCTGGATGCGCGAGCATGTGGATGCGCAGTTGCCGACTTTGACGCGCAGCAGCAACATCGCAGATTCTGCCGTAGAGACCATATGCCTTCGACGCCCACTTGACGTCGAAGAAGCGGACGGCACGCTCATTGACAATCCTGCATCCAAGGACTCGCAGAACATCCTAGTCGCGGGACATGACCTGAAGTTTGCCGGGTCAATCATGGCCGGGATATC
Source organism: Glutamicibacter sp. NPDC127525 (assembly GCF_042672105.1). NCBI lineage: Bacteria > Bacillati > Actinomycetota > Actinomycetes > Micrococcales > Micrococcaceae > Glutamicibacter > Glutamicibacter sp. NPDC127525. The sequence goes on from NZ_JBHXVN010000001.1 coordinate 8,979, forward strand.
CGAACACGGGCACAACCTGAAGATCGATAAGTGGGACGGCCACGCTCAGCACAATGTTGAAGAGAGCCAGGATCTTCTAGAAGATGCTGACACGGTGTTCTGCGAATGGTCACTTGGCAATTTGGCGTGGTATTCAACGCATTTGAAGCCTGGGCAGAAACTGGTGACCAGATTCCACTCGCAGGAACTATTCACGGATTACCCTCGATCGGTGAACTTCAAGAAGGTTGACAAGGTGATCTTTGTCAGCGAGTTGATCCGAGGAATGGCGATTCAAAAGTTCGGAATTCCTGAGGAAAAAACGATGGTCATTCCTAACTCTGTGGATACCAAGAAGCTGGATCTTCCCAAGTCCGATGATTCTCAATTTGTATTGGGCTTCGTCGGCATGGTTCCGCAGATGAAGCGATTCGATCTCGTGCTTGATCTACTGGAAAAGTTGCGTGCAATCGATAGCCGCTTTACGTTGCGCGTCAAGGGCAAACGACCGGAAGATTACCCCTGGATGGCTGCACGCGAGGAAGAAATGGCCTTCTACGAGGCGCAGTATGCTCGTATTGAAGAATCTGATCTACTCCGCGGTGCTGTGGTCTTCGATCCTCAAGGCGATAATATGGCCCAGTGGTACCAGGAGATCGGTGTTGCCGTATCCACCAGTGATTTCGAGTCATTCCACTTCACTCTTGCAGATGGAGCGGCATCTCGTGCGTTGCCGGTAGGCCTGGCCTGGCCGGGAGCGGAATGGCTGTACCCGAATGAGTGGTTGCATGCAGACACTGCGTCAGCAGCTCAATACGTGATCAGTCAGGTACAGGATCAAGCGAAACTGGCAGAGCAGGTTGAAGCTGCACGCGAGTTCACTGTGAAGAACTACGATTCCAACGATGTGCTTGCTCGAATCATGAATGAAATTGAAGCTAACTAGCGCTCTATAGTGCTTTTCTCTAGTGAGGTGCGTTCAGTGGCAATCGCCACCGAATGCACCTCACTGTATTATTGATCTAGTCTGCATTGAAGATAAAGTGAGTTGAGAAGTGAAAATTGCATTAGGGGACTTCCGAAAAGCACTTTGGCATCTTCGCCAGGGTGGTCCACAGCAATTGCAGGAGTGGTACCAGCGCCGCAACTATGATTTGCGCATCGGGGGACAGCAGCGCTACTTGCGAACAGATGTTGAGAAATTGCTTGGACTGCAATTCCCACCGGTAGAATTTGAACCTTCAGAGGACCACGATGGAAAGTTAAACGTTGCCGTCATTCTTGATGATTTCAGCGCGAAAGCTTGGGCGCCTGAATGGAACTGCACCTTTATCACCCCCAGCTCATGGCAGGATGAACTTGAAACACGAGAATTTGATCTTCTCTTCGTGGAGTCGGCCTGGGCTGGAAACAACAAGTCTTGGCAGTACCACCTAACCGGTCCGTCGGCACCTCGACCAGCGTTTGTCGAGATGGTGGAAGCGTTTAAAGAACGATCTGTTCCAGCAGTTTTCTGGAATAAAGAAGACCCACCGCACTTCGCCGACTTCCTCGATTCTGCAAGGCTGTTCGATGTCGTTTTCACATCAGATTCCCGCAAAATTCCGGAATACCATGAAGCGCTGGGCCATGAACGTGTCGCAGCGTTGAGCTTTGCAGCTCAGCCGAAGTTCCATAATCCGGTACGGACACTTAGCCAAGAACGCCGAGATGTAGCTTTCGCCGGAATGTATTTTGCGGACAAGTACCCCGAACGACAAGAACAGATGGAGATCGTGCTTGGCGGAGCCATGGATATCTCGCCAAAGCTCACTAGCGGGCTAGACATTTTCTCCCGGCAGCACGGCGGAGACGCGAAGTACCAGTTCCCGGCACCGTATGACCAGAATGTTGTCGGCTCGCTCGACTATGACAAGATGCTTTCTGCGTACAAGAACTACAACGTTTTTCTGAACGTCAACTCCGTGGTCGATTCGCCAAGCATGTGTGCCCGTCGAATATTCGAGATCACCGCCGCTGGCACTCCTGTGGTTTCGGCTCCAAGCGCAGCGATAGAGAATTTCTTCACGCCTTCAGAGGTACTTCAGGTATCCACCAGGGAACAAGCATCTAACTCGATTCGCAGCTTGGTTCGGAGCCCAGAACTTCGCCAGCGAATGGTCCATATGGGTCAGCGCAGGATCTGGAAGAACCATACTTATGCGCATCGTGCTCAACAGGTTGAACAATTCGTTGGGCTCCGTTCTGCTCACGGTCAGCCAATGTCCATGTCCTGCACTCCAAAGGTAAGTGCGATTGTTTCGACCATAAGGCCTCACCAGCTTCAGCATATATTCGAGACTGTAGGGAAACAGAAGGATGTTGAAGTTGAGCTCGTCCTCGTGGCTCATAAGTTCTCGGCCGCCACTGGACAACTGGCCGATATGGCATCAGCAGCTGGAGTAGCGAACTACCAACTGCTTGAGATGGGTGAAGAAAATACTTTGGGTGACTGCCTGAACGCCGCGGTGGCCATGGCCAACGGCGACTTCATCACCAAAATGGATGATGACGACCTATACGGGGAGTACTATCTCTTCGATCAAGTTTCAGCGCTTCGATACAGTGGCGCCTCGATAGTAGGCAAGCAGGCGCATTACATGTACCTCGCGGATTCAGATGCTACTTTGCTGAGATTTGCCGAACGTGAGCACCGCTTTACAAACCTCGTGATGGGTCCGACGATGCTTGGCCGCGCGCACGTTTTCCGCGAGACACCCTTTGATACACGTAACCGTGGCGAAGATACAAGATTCCTAAATGACGTCATTGAACGTGGAGGAACCATTTATTCGAGTGACCGTTTCAACTTTACCCAGATGCGCGGGAATGATGGGCTAGCGCATACCTGGGATCTGAGTGATGCGGAGTTGACTGCAACTGGTAGTATTCAGTGGTTTGGACGCAATGATAAACATGTCTTTTTCTAGGAAAGTCTTATTGTGCAAATAGTACGAGGTAAATCAGGGGAGTGAAGAAGATGAAAGTTATGCTTCTGACTCACTCGTTCACGCCTGAGATCTCGCCACCTCAGCGACGCTGGTCAATTATTGCCGACGAACTGGGGCAATTGGGGCACGAAGTTACTGTAGTGACCCCGAAATCAAATCGGATTGCAACTAAACGGCAAAGTCGTCTTCTTGATAATCATTATTTGAAGCTGCAGCACTATCCATCAATGCGTCGTTCCAAAACGATGCTCGGAAAAGTATTGAAGCATGGCGTTGATGCAGTTCTGAGCGTCCCTGCTGCATTCCGAGGGCAAAAGCCTGACGTTATTATCGCAACTGTCCCAGCAATTCCAACGCTAATTGTTGGCTTCGTGGCCAGCCGTTTACGGGGTGTACCCTTAGTTGTCGACCTCCGGGATGCTTGGCCAGATTTGCTCAGTGAATCACAAGTTATCAAGTTCCGCTGGGTCGAGCCAGCTATTTCGAAGATCATCAGTTTCGTTGTGAATAAAAGCGATATGCTCGTCACGGTGACGTACGGCCTGGCGGGGAAGATGAAGCGAAATGGCGTGAAGAACGTCGCCACAATCACCAACGGCGTTGAAACCGAACGCGAAGATCTTACAGTTTCTCAACGCGAGATCGATGGCGAATTCCATATTCTCTATCTAGGGAACATTGGTCGGAGCCAGGGTCTGGAGACCGTTATCCGAGCGATGGAGTACGTACCAGAATTTGTACGTCTGCGCATTGTTGGCCAGGGTACTGAAAAGAGTAAATTGATAAGCCTAGCGATGGATCTTGGGCTTGATATTGACTTCCAAGACCCTGTCTACGGCCAGGAGGTACTGGAAAATTACTCGTGGGCGGATACATGCCTAGTTTCTCTGCGTCCTGACTGGCCGAGCTTTAATCACACAGTGCCTTCGAAACTCTATGAACTTCTTTACTTGAATCAGCACGTCAGCGGTTTGGTCAGAGGAGAAGCAGCGGAAATTATTCGTGATTCCGAGGCTGGGACTGTGATTGAACAAGATGTACCTTCCCTGGCCGCTTACATTAACAACTTGGTTGCGAACCCTGGAATTTTGCGGACCGATCGTCGCGGGACCGACTGGGTCAGGAAACATGGATCGCTACGTCAAGCCGGGCGGGAATATGCCGAACTACTAGCCACAGTCGTCGATGCGTACTCCAAGAGATAGAGCAGAACTTTTGAATCTAAAAGTCATTCCGAATGCAATCAACACCGGTAATTTGGTACTTTCCAACATTGCTGATGATCCTACTTATTTTGCGCTCCAAGTTGCTCGCCGCTTCAAGTCCAAGCCGGTTCAACGCTCGTTGATTATTACTCTTGGGAGTGATAAATCCAGCATTCGGCTACGCGCGCTCTCGGCCATGCTGAAGGATGACACTAGTGCCCTGCTCTCTGCCTGCAGAGAATGGTTAAGCTCCGACAGCAACCCAAGGCAGTCAGTATTCCTGGCTAACCTTTGCATTGCTTCCAATGAGTGGGAACTTGCAGAAGAATTACTCAATAGGGGCAAACCTTCCATCGCCCACGTACGTGCCAAGGCCCGTCTATTGTGGTCATTGGGCTGGATGACAGATGCCATTGAGCTGTTGCAGCAGAATCGCAGTGGCCGTCAACTTCGTCACTATGAATCAGAATTGGCATCCTTCAAGGGGGCAGAGCCCTGTCTTTCTCCGCTCCGTACCGCCGGTATATCGACTAGCGCGACTCGTTCTGTTCTTTACGTTGCTACCAATTCGTTGCCACACACTGGTAGCGGTTACGCACAACGAACTCATTCAATTCTCGCGTCATTAAGGGATGCAGGATGGGGAGTCAAAGGACTTACCCGTGTGAATTATCCCTTGAATATCGGCAAACTATCCGTCTCAGAAGCTGACGTGGTTTCTGGTATCGAATACCAGCGCTGCCTGCCTTTTCCAGCGAAGCATGACTTCACCGGAAGAATCCAGCAACAAGCTGAAGACCTACTGAGCAGAGTCCTTCAAGAGGCCCCTTCTGTACTTCACACGACGACAGATTTTTCTAACGCTCTAGCGGTTAAGTCCGTTGCAGAAGCGACCGGTATACCGTGGGTTTATGAAGTTCGCGGACAGCTGGCAGACACGTGGCTTTCTACGCGTCCCGAGCGCTCGAAAGATTCAGAACGATACCGACTATTCGTGGAACGCGAAGCGTTTGTAGCTCGGCATGCCGATCATGTCTTCACCTTGGGCGATGCCATGAAACGCAACCTGATTGACGCGGGCGTTGATGAATCAAAGATTTCAATATTACCGAACGGGATAGGGGAAAAGTTCCTAGAGGAACCCGTGCCCAGGGACCAAGCTCGTGCGCAGCTGGACCTCGATTCTGAAGCATTTTATGTGGGGACGGTTAGCAGCTTGGTCCCTTATGAGGGGCTTTCGACAGTTGTCCGTGCTGTTGCTGAACTTGCGAAGCAGCACAAGGAGTTACGTTTGTTGATCGTTGGCGATGGTACGGATCGCGAGAATCTGATCAGTCTTGCCAAAAGTCTAGGCATCGCCGCGCGTTGTGTTTTTCCTGGTCGCATTCCGCGGGAACAGTCGCATGTCTATCATGCTGCGTTGAACGCTTTCGTCGTGCCACGAATTGACTCTGCTGTCACTCGCTCGGTAACTCCGCTCAAACCAGTTGAGGCAATGGCATCGAACGTACCTGTCTTGGCATCCGATCTTCCTGCCCTGCAGGAGCTGATCACTGACGGTGAGAACGGTCACTTGATACCTGCGGGGGATGTGGCTGAGTGGGCCGAAAATATCGAAAAGTTGATTTTAAACCAAGGGGCAGCTGAACGCATGGGCAAGTCAGGGCGGGAATTCGTGCTTGCCAATAGAACTTGGGAGCAAAACGCGCTTAGCGTTGTCCAAGTTTACGAGCAAGTAATAAGTAAAGCTCCGTGACAATGAGGCTGTCGCTGAACTCAGTGATGGGATATGGTTTATAGGGCTAATCTTGCACTTCTTGTGCTTCAAGATCAGCTTGCAGGCCCTTTCGTAGGGAACATCGCTCGTACCAGAAGGAAAGTCACTTTAGTGAACAACATTAAAGAAGTCGCCGTAATCGGTTTGGGTTACATCGGATTGCCAACTGCTGCAATTCTTGCCTCGAAGGGCATCACCGTAAAAGGCGTCGATGTAACTCCTCGAACTGTAGAGGCAGTCAACAAGGGCGAGGTGCCGTTCGTAGAGCCGGCGTTGGGCGAATTCGTTTCCGCCGCGGTGACTGCAGGTACCTTGTCTGCAAGCTTCGATACTCCAGAAGCTGAAGCGTACATTGTTGCTGTGCCAACGCCGTTCAACGATGACTACACCGCTGACCTTTCATACATTGAGGCTGCAGCAGAGGGCATCGCTCCAAAGCTGAAGGGCGGCGAACTGGTTATCCTCGAGTCGACCTCGCCTCCAGGTGCAACCCAGCACCTCTTCGACTACCTGCTGAAGAAGCGTCCCGACCTGAACAAGGACAGCCTGCTTGTAGCACACTGCCCAGAGCGCGTACTTCCTGGCTACGTCATGGAAGAATTGGTCACCAATGACCGTATTGTCGGCGGTATCACCCCAGAAGCTGCAGAGAAGGCCAAGGCTCTTTACGAGACCTTCTGCCAGGCAGCTATCCTCACCACCGATGCTAAGACTGCTGAAATGGCAAAGCTGGTCGAGAATTCGTACCGCGACGTGAACATCGCCTTTGCTAACGAATTGTCGGTCATCTCCGACAAGCTGGGCATTGACGTTTGGGAACTGATCTCCCTGGCCAACCGCCACCCACGCGTAAACATTCTTCAGCCCGGTCCAGGTGTTGGCGGTCACTGCATCGCAGTTGATCCATGGTTCATTGTCTCGGCTGCTCCTGAAGAATCAAAGCTGATCCGCATGGCTCGTAACACCAACGATGCAAAGCCGAACTGGGTTATCGACAAGGTTGTAGAAGCTACCAAACTCCCATCCTTCAACGGCAAGGTAGCGGTCATGGGTTTGGCTTTCAAAGCGAACATTGACGACATGCGTGAATCGCCATCGATTGCGATCGCTCGCAAGTTGGCTGAAGCCAACCCAACCGTCGAGTTCCTTGCAGTGGAGCCACATGTAGAAGAATTGCCTAAGAATCTTGCGGGCATCGCCAACCTGAAGCTGGTTGCAACCGATGAAGCCCTAGAATCGGCAAGTGTAATTACTTTGCTGGTCGACCACGACCAGTTCAAGTCCGTACCAGCAACCGCGCTGGCCGGCAAGGAAGTTATCGACACTCGCGGTCTCTGGCGCTAGTTCTCCAAGCTGACAAGGTATATATCTATGAAGAAGATCATGCCGATCTATGGCACTCGTCCTGAGGCCATCAAGGTTGCGCCGATCGTCAAGGCTTTGAAAGAAGCTGACGAGTTTGAATGCGTTGTTGTCGTAACTGGACAGCACCGGGAAATGCTGGATCAGGTCAACGAGCTCTTTGGCATCACGCCGGACTATGACTTGGACGTCATTCAGCCGCGCCAGACCCTGAATGGTCTGCTTACTAAGACCATTGCTGGTCTTGACGAGATTTTCGAAAAGGAAAAGCCTGACGCTGTAGTGGTCCAGGGCGACACCACCACTTCGACGGCTGGCGCAATCGCTGCTTTCTACCGTGGTATCCCAGTGGTTCACGCTGAGGCTGGACTTCGGAGCTATGACATCTTCTCTCCATTCCCGGAGGAAGCTAACCGCAAGCTGACCAGCCAGATCGCCAGCCTGCATTTGGCTCCAACGTCGTTGAGCAAGCGTAACCTTGAGCGTGAAACGTTCAAGGGAAGTGACATCGTTATCACAGGTAACTCTGTCATTGACGCACTGCTGACTGTTGTCGAAAAGAAGGTTCCTTTCTCGGATCCCAAGTTGGAAGAATTGGTTTCTTCTGACAAGCGCATTGTTCTGGTGACGACGCACCGTCGTGAGAACCAAGGCGAACCAATGCGCGGCATCGGCCGTGCATTGGCAAAGCTCTCCAAGGCGGAACCAGATGTTGAATTCATCTTGCCGTTGCATCGCAACCCTGCGGTTCGCGAAGCGTTGCTTCCGGAAATCGATGGACTGCCTAACGTGACTTTGACCGAGCCGCTGGCTTACGGCGAATTCACTCGCATCATTGATGCTTCGACCGTCGTCTTGACCGATTCCGGTGGCGTCCAGGAAGAAGCTCCAAGCCTCGGCAAGCCTGTTCTGGTCATGCGCCTGAACACCGAGCGTCCTGAAGCTGTAACCGCGGGTACCGTACGCCTGATCGGCACCGATGAAAACCGCATCTTCGAATCGGTCACTGAGCTGTTGCATGATGAAGCGGCTTACAACGAAATGGCTAACTCTGTAAACCCTTACGGTGATGGCAGGGCTTCCGTACGTACCGTCGCTGCAATTGCAGAATTGCTTGGCGTAGGTTCGCGTATCGAGGAATTCGATTCCAGTCTGTCAGATCCAGAAGACATGATGCGGGCAACCAGCATCTAGTTCCGTTCAAAAGACCAGTTCAACACCAGTTGAACTGGTCTTTTCTGGTTTACACCGGAAAGAGTCATGCGATGCAGGCCCTTTCAATATGGTTTGCCTAGTTTTATCAGTACGATCGAATCATGATGAATCAAACTGCAATATTTATTGATGCCGGATTTCTGCTCTCACTAGGCGGTCATCGTGCCGCCGGAACGACCTTAAGATCAGCCTTTACAACCCATTACGAGGCGCTGGTACGCGGGATCGTGCAAACCGTAAAGAAGAATACGGGTCTTAATAACCTCCGCGTGTATTGGTATGACGCCTCGAAAGACGGGCTATTTACTGAGCAGCATAAGCGGATTGGCTTGATACCCGGCGTTAAAGTGCGCTTAGGTCGTATCTCTTATAACGGCGAGCAAAAAGGTGTGGACCTGAGACTGGCGCTGGACCTTGTAGGGGTTGCCCGTAATGGCTCGGCATCAATTGCTTACTTGGTCTCCGGCGATGACGACCTCGCCGAGGCCGTCGAAGAAGCGCAAGACTTGGGCATGAAAGTAGTGTTACTAGGCGTAGCGAAATCCGATAGCCGTCTTGGAGTAGCCTCGGTGGCTGAACACCTGGCTTTGACCGCTGACTACATTGAAATCGTTCCGAATCAACTATTGGATAGCGCATTCACCAAGGTTCTTGAATGGGACAAGAATCATTCTGAAAAGACGTCTCTAATTGCTAGTGCGTCTTTGGAGACAGAAGCAAAGCCAGCAGCGAAGCCATCGGTTCCTACTCCTGCCGTCATGGCTCAGAAGCCAGTTATCAGGCCAGCCGTTGAACCGGAAGCCGAACCTGTGGTGATCTACTCCAGTGGTGGTGAAGCTTCTGGCTATCAGGGTTCCGCGGCTTATGAGCAACAAGAGTTGAAGGTTGCAGAAGAGATCGGCGCAAAGGTTGCTGAATCCTGGCTTGCCTTCACGACACAGTCTGACGTAGTAGAACTCATTGCTGACAAGCCGCAGCTGCCACCCGAAATTGACAGGACTTTGCTCAAGGATTGCGCTCAAGTGCTTGGGGAATGGAAAACTGATCAGCAGATCATCCGCCGCACACTTCGTGGCGCCTTCTGGGAGTATTTGGGCAAGATCATGTGACGAGTCAGTACAATCTGGAAATCCGCTTTCCGACGCTAGCTAAGGTAAATTTATATCGTGACTTCTCAGCAGAAACCTTTTTACATCACCACGGCTATTTCTTACCCGAACGGTACCCCGCACATTGGGCATGCCTACGAGGTAGTGGCTACCGACGTTATGGCTCGATTCAAGCGCCTGGATGGTTTTGACGTCTTCTTCCTGACCGGCACCGACGAGCACGGCCAGAAGATGATGCAGACCGCAGAGAATCTTGGGGTCACGCCGGCTCAGCTGGCCCAGCGTAACTCGGATGCATTCCAGGCCATGAATGATGAGCTGGGTACAAGCTACGACCGCTTCATCCGTACCACTGATGCAGACCATCATGCGGCTGCGCAGGAACTCTGGCGCCGCATGGAAGCCAATGATGACATTTACTTGGATAAGTACGCAGGATGGTACTCGGTACGCGATGAGGCCTTCTACACCGAAGACCAGACGGAAGTGCGCAAGGACGGTATTCGTTATGCCGTTGAAACCGACACTGAAGTTACTTGGACTGAAGAAGAGTCCTACTTCTTCCGCTTATCCAAGTACCAGGACAAGTTGCTGGAGTACTACCAGAACAACCCTGAATTCGGCGCGCCACGTTCCCGCTTCAATGAAGTAGTACGGTTTGTCGAAGGCGGTCTGATGGACCTTTCGATCTCTCGAACGACCTTTGATTGGGGCATCCCGGTACCGGGCAACGAGAAGCATGTAATGTACGTCTGGGTAGACGCCCTGACCAATTACCTGACGGGCGTTGGATTCCCGGACGTTGAGTCTGCTTCTTTCCAGAAATACTGGCCGGCAGATGTCCACGTGATCGGCAAAGACATCTCGCGATTCCACGCGATCTACTGGCCAGCATTCTTGATGTCTGCAAAACTGCCATTGCCTAAGCGCGTCATGATCCATGGATTCCTGCATAATAACGGCGTGAAGATGTCCAAATCCCTGGGCAACACTGTTTCCCCAGATGATTTTGTGAACCGTTATGGCTTGGACCAGGTACGCTACTTCTTCTTGCGTGAAGTTCCGTTCGGTGCCGACGGCAGCTACAACCACGAGACCATCGTTGCCCGTATTAACGGTGACCTGGCCAATAACTTCGGCAACCTTGCACAGCGTTCACTTTCGATGGTCGCAAAGAACTGTGGGGGAGTAGTCCCGACCCCGGGCGAATTGCTGGAAGCTGATCAGCAGATTCTGGAAGCAGCCGGCAAGCTGCTGGAGATCAACCGAGATGCTTTCTCGCGTCAGGAATTCAGCAAGGCACTTGAATCCGTTTGGCACATTCTGGGCGATACCAATGCCTACTTCGCTGAGCAGGAGCCATGGAAGCTGAAGAAGACCGATCCTGAGCGTATGGCTACTGTCTTGTACGTGACCATTGAGATTGTCCGCAAGGTGGCGTTGCTGCTTCAGCCAGTATTGCCGCAGGCCATGACTTCTATGCTCAATGCGTTGGCAGTTGGCGAAGGTTCGGCGCGAACCTTCGAGTCCTTTGATAGCGCTTTGGTCCCAGGCACTGAGCTCCCAGCTCCTTCTCCTGTGTTCCCACGTTACGAGGAAGAGAAGTAAGAATTTTCCTGAGAGGAAATTGAGGAGTTCTGCTTGATTCTGAATCCGAGCAGAACACCTCAATTTTTTTCATTCAGTCAGGGTGTGACGACTCCGGTCTGGTAGGCGATGACTACAGCCTGGACCCGGTCACGAGCTTCCAGTTTGGCCAGAATATGACCCACATGGGTTTTGACTGTAGCTTCTGACAGGAATAGTTTTTCTGCGATTTCCGGGTTGGAAAAACCTTCTGCAATCAGGCCAAACACTTCCCGCTCGCGAGGCGTCAGCGATTCAACCGCGGCAATCAGGTGATCCTTGTGCTGTGACGAGCTCTTCTTGAGCATTGGCGCCATGTGGTCCAGCAACCGTCGAGTGGTCGATGGCGCTATGACGGCATCTCCTCGATTGACGGTGCGTACTGACTCCAAGAGTTCTTCTGGGGGCGCATCCTTCAAAAGAAAGCCGCTGGCGCCGGCTTGAATGGCGCTTAGCGCATATTCGTCCATGTCGAAAGTCGTCAGCACGATGATCTTGGGACCATCAGCGGCCTTCTTATCTGGATCCAATAGGCGTTCGGTAGCTTCGATGCCGTCCATTTCCGGCATTCGCACGTCCATCAAGATGACATCCGCCTGAGCCATCAGTGGTGCAGCTAGTGCTTCACGGCCATTGCCAGCTTCAACAATGACTTCCATATCCTCTTGGGAATTAATGAGCATTCTGAAGCCACTGCGAACCAAGAGCTGATCATCGACCAAGCCGACCTTGATGGCATCTGTATTAGGCATTTGAATATTAGTCCTCGGTGTAAGGGATGAAAACATTAACGGCGAAACCGCCCCCGGTCCGGGGGAGTGCAGTGCAGGTACCTTCATATAAGGCTACGCGTTCTTTCATTCCCTGCAGACCTTGTCCTACGCCTTCCAGGACGATGGAACCGGCACCTCGCCCATCGTCGCTGACGCTCAAATTCAGGCCCCGGGAAGTCCACTCAATATGGACTTGGGTCTGTGTATCAGGACCAGCGTGCTTAATGACATTCGTGAGCGATTCTTGAACGCATCGATAGATTGTGAGCTCCGCGCCTGCCGGTAGTTCTTTCCGCGGGGTTCCAGAAGTTTCGAGATGGACATTCAGTCCGGACACGGCAACGCTTTCTACGAGTTCAGGTACGTTTGCCAATGACGGAAGAGGGCGATTCTCCAATTCCTCATCTTTGCGTAGAACTCCCAGAAGCCTGCGCATTTCTTTCAGTGAAGCGCGGCCAGTATCTGAAACTGTCTTCAGGGTCTCGATGGCAATCTCCGGGTCTTTCGCCGCCGCATATCGTGCCCCGTTAGCCTGGGTGATGATGACAGAGAGCGAATGGGCCACGATGTCATGCATCTCGCGGGCGATGTGGTTTCTCTCGTCGGAAGCTGCCAGGGCGCGCTCGGTGAGGCGTTCTTTCTCGAGGCGTTCGGCGTGATCCCTCAGGGACTTCATGGCCAGACGCCTCGTTCGCGCTAAGTCACCGAAGGTCCAAGAAAGGGTGACAACCAATGCAAGACCCACGAAAGAAATCATCATGTCGAAGGTGAAGACGGGGGATGGATCAGGCGAGTACCTTGAGGCGCCGAACATGCTGAACGTCGCCAACAACGCGCCAATCAGACCCAGCCCCAGCGTGCTGAATGACTGCCAGCGTTTCCCGTAGACAGCCATGGTATAAACCATGATTGGAACGGATACTTGCGAGAACATCATTAGCCCGTCAAAGCCCAGTTGCAATACATGCCCGGTGGCGACAACGAGGGTCGCTGCCCATGGGCAGCGACGCCGCACCATCAGCGGAGCTGACTGGAGAAGAGAAAGGCTCAGCACGGCGAGAACGGCGGCAACTGACATCGAAGAAGCGAGGCTGAGGGCGGCCGGTATGCAGAACAGCGTGTACAGCAGGCCGGTGATGAAATCTACCCGTCCGGGATTCTCGCGGATCCAACCGTCAATTCGACGGTGGGGATTGGCAAAGATCAAGAGTTCCTGCAATTCAACGTTTTAGTAGCTGTTGATCCGTATAGCGAAGCAAAGGATCTGTTTATCCAAGGTTATCGGCAATGAAGACGGCGATGCCTCATGCCCAGGGAGGAAATATGTCGGCGGAAACTCATCAAATCTCATTATTTGAGATGAACTCTCAAATGGCGGACGCTAGTCGATAGAATCTGTGCCATGGGAAATGTAATTGATATTGCGGTCATTCCGGGTGACGGTATTGGCCCAGAAGTTGTTGCCGAAGCGGTTAAGGTTCTGAAGTTCGTCACTAATGGTGGCAAGAACGAGATCAAGCTGACCGACTACAAGCTTGGTGCAGAGCATTGGCTGGCGACTGGCGAAACACTTCCGGATGCGACGCTGGAAGCTCTTAAGAAGCACGATGCCATTCTCTTCGGCGCTGTTGGCGCTGCCCCTGGAGATACGCGCATTCCGTCCGGAATTATCGAGCGCGAAATGCTTCTGAAGCTCCGCTTCTCGCTGGATCATTTCGTGAATCTGCGTCCGGCTAAGCTCTATCCTGGAATTGAGAGCCCCCTGGCTAACCCCGGTGAAATTGACTTCGTGGTGGTTCGCGAAGGTACCGAAGGCCCGTATGTAGGCAACGGCGGTTCGGTGCGCACGGGCACCGCGCATGAAATCGCTACCGAAGTATCGGTAAATACCGCCTATGGTGTGGAACGTGTTGTCCGCGACGCATTCCGCCGTGCATCAGAGCGTGAACGCAAGCGTGTCACCCTGGTGCACAAGCACAACGTGTTGGTGCACGCCGGGCATTTGTGGAAGCGCACTGTCGAAATGGTGGCACAGGAATTCCCAGAGGTTACCCACGATTACCTGCACGTGGATGCGGCTACCATCTTCCTGACCACGGACCCATCGCGTTTCGATGTGATTGTCACTGACAACCTCTTTGGCGACATCCTCACTGACCAGGCCGGCGCCATTACCGGTGGTATTGGCTTGGCCGCCAGTGGCAACATCAATATGGACCGTACCTACCCATCGATGTTCGAGCCGGTTCATGGTTCGGCTCCGGATATTGCCGGCCAGCAGAAGGCAGACCCAACCGCGGCGATTCTGTCCGTGGCACTGATGCTTGATCACCTCGGGCTGGCTGAAGAAGCTCGCACAGTTGAGCAAGCTGTTGAAAAAGAGATCACTTCACGTCAAGAATTGACCGATAATCGCACCACAAGTGAAATTGGCGATGCAATTGTGGCGTTACTGGCATAAGCTGAAAGTGACGCTTCTGTTTAGCTAATAACCAGTAGCAAATTCCACGAACGGATGTTCCGCAGAGGCGTGGAGCATCCGTTCTTTGTTTATTGAACTAGGAAGTCCAGGGTAGATGGAATTCACCGAAAATCTCTCAACGAATCGCAAGAGCGAACAGGACCGAGCCGGCGTCTTGGCTAATCCTGGGTTCGGAGACTTCTTCACTGACCACACCGCAGTCATCGACTGGTCAGCAGACGATAGCGGCCGTAACGGTGAATGGCATGATGCTCGAATTGAGCCATACGGCCCTATCGCCATGGATCCGGCCGCTTCGGTCCTGCATTATGGCCAGGAAATCTTCGAAGGCCTCAAGGCCTACCGCCATGCCGATGGTTCGGTATGGACTTTCCGCCCGCAGGCCAACGCGGCCCGCATGAACAAGTCGGCTCAGCGCCTAGCGCTCCCGCAACTGGATGAAGACGTTTTCGTCGACTCGCTGCGCAAGCTGGTAGCAACGGATATCGATTGGGTTCCTACCGGTGACGGCGAAGCTCTTTACCTGCGTCCATTCATGATTGCTACCGAAGCATTCCTTGGTGTGCGTGCAGCGCGTGAGGTTTCCTACCGCGTCATCGCTTCTCCAGCAGGCAATTACTTCGGTGGCGAACTCAAGCCAGTGGCTATTTGGGTATCGAAGAACTACGCACGAGCAGGCCGAGGCGGTACAGGTTCGGCTAAGTGCGGTGGCAACTACGCGGCCTCGCTCGTAGCCCAGCTGGAAGCTGAAGAAAACGGCTGCAAGCAGGTTCTGTTCCTTGACTCCTTCAATGACAATGCCGTTGAAGAGCTCGGGGGCATGAATGTCTTCTTCGTAACGAAGGACAACAAGCTGGTGACCCCAGCGTTGACCGGAACCATTCTTGAAGGCGTGACCCGTTCATCGGTCATCCAGCTCGCGAAGGATCGCGGCATGGAGGTGGAAGAACGCAAGATCACCCTGGATGAGTGGCGTGAAGGCATCGCCTCAGGCGACATTGCCGAGGTCTTTGCTTGCGGTACCGCAGCGGTGATCACCCCTATCGGCCTGCTGAAGAACGGCGAAGAGCTCATTGGTGATGAGAGTGCTGCAGCCGGAGAGGTGACCATGTCCATTCGCGAAGAACTGCTGGGCATCCAGCGGGGTACCGTGGAAGACCGTCACGGTTGGCTGGAGCGTTTGGCGTAAAGCTACCTCAAGGTTGCTGGTCTCGAGACTTGAAGTCTCGGGACCAGTGGTTTTTAAACCGAATTGGTCATGTGCAAACGCAGTTGCTAGCGTCAGTACGTAGCAGACGCTGCTCCACTGCAAAAAGTTCTGGGGCCGATCGAACGGAGTAATGTTTGTCTGGAGAAGAGCGCAGGGAAACTAGAAGCATTGCAAGACGAAGCTTGCTCGGTCTGGCTGTTGTTGGTGGAACCGCCGCAGGGCTTTCTGTCCTCTTCCCGGACCGCCGGGCCTCTGAGATTAGCGCTCCTTCAGTGACCCCGTCTCCGAGCCCCACGCCGAAACCGACTCCCGATATGCGGTACCTAACGGCTCTGGATAGCGGGAAAGTGATTAATGGCCATGAAAAGGTCTTCGGCAGAGCATATTCGACGCTGAAGATTCTTGAGGCGGTACCTCTAACAAACTATCGCAATTCTTCGAAGCTTCGGTTGGCGGTGTCTGTTGTCGGGCATATCAATGAACTGCAAATAATCGATCCCTCCGTCGGCAACGCTATTCACACGTTGAATTTGCCCGATGACAGCGGGCACGGAATTGATTCGATGGTTTGGGATGAACCCCGGCAAAGACTATATGTCAGTGTGGACGGGAGTGTTCTCGCATGGAATCCAGCGATTCCTGAGCAATTCAATACCCTGGTGGACGTTGAAGGCGCCTCGGTTGCATATGAGCTTCGGCTTGATTCGAGCGGCAATTTATGGGGAGGGACCTATCCTCTCGGCGCAAGCTTCAACTACAACGTCGAAAGCAAGAAACTTCGAGTGTTTGATCGTGTAGCCGAAGACACCGACTATATCCGCCGGCTGGCATTGGATGGCCGGGGCAGGGTATGGATGGGAACGGGGTCTCGGAATCCTAGGTTATTCACCTTTGAGGCGGGGAAGCCGGATGCAGTACGTGAAATAAACCTTCCAGTGGATGTGGCCCATGGATTCATTGGGTCAATCGACCCTATCGGGCACTACCTCGCTGTTACCGTTAGCTCCGTTTCCGAACAACTCATACTCGATACCCGGACGATGAAATGGCACGAGCCAGTGACCCGGGTATGGGCATCGCGCGAGATTTCCAAGGCCAGTTCTGGGAGATTCTTCAGCATCACTGCCGGCCATCTTCATTCAACTGCATTCCAGGAAATGGACGACAAGCAGCTCGGAAAAGTCGAGGCGCGTGGCATCTTGTGCATCATTCCGCAGAATGGGCGCATCCTCATCATCAGTACGACAACCGATGGGATTCTCTGCGAAACATTCGATTTGGGTTTGAATCGCGTACGCGCTACCCGCGAAATCAGATTGACCCCGAGCGCCATCAAGATCCAATCGCTGCTCGGACACAGTGACGGAAACATCTATATCGGAGGTTACAAGGCGAACGGTGTCGCCGCGTTGAATCCGGAAACTGGCGTTCGTTGGAACTCCGGCGATGACGAGCAGGTGATCAATCAGATCGAAGGAATGGTCGAATACGACCAGAACAAAACCTATATCGGTTCCTACGGTAGCGCTGACCTGGTCCTCATGGAGACACCTCAAAACAACGCCGACAGAAACTATGACCGGATTGCACGGCTGCTCACTGAGTACTCGCAATCGAGGCCCTTTGGCTGGGCAGCAAATTCATCCAGCGTGTTTTTCGGAACTGTTCCGGAATATGGAGTTTCAGGCGGTGTTCTGGGGAAGATTGATCCTGATACTGATACGGTCTCTTGGGTTCTTGACGGGGACGGCAAAGGATTCGTTTCAGGCCATTCAATCATCGGGCTAGCCGCCGATGAATCGTATCTCTATGGCACCACTTCGGTACGCAACGGATATGGCGTTGAAGATACGAAAAGTCCTGCCAAGGTCTTCAAGATGCACATAGCGTCCCGCAAGATCCTCTGGGAAACAAGTCCTGTGGAATCCGCTGGCGCGTTGTATTCACCTGTGATCATCGGCGGTTGGCTGGCCGTAGCCGATCTGCAAGGTGTAGCCTTGCTGGACTTGGACAGCGGACAGTTGAAGAAACGGCATATCGTCAACAACGTTAAAAACACTTCCTATCGTCCTGGATGGCTAGCTGCAGACGTAAGGGCAACGCCGGATGGGCAGAAGATGGTTCATGCTGCAGGGGGTGGAATAACAGTGATGGATTATGTTGCAGGAACTACTCATTCCGTCGTGTCCACACGAAGCCATGACCGGCACGGCACCAGATTGACCGTTGGTGCCGACGGCCACGTGTACGGGATTCTAAATCAAACCACACTGGTGCAGCTTGCCCTGGCGCCGGAATTGACCTAGCCAAGTTCGCGGCGACGAGCCGAGGTGGATTGCCGTCCGAGGATTTCCTTCCCTTCATTAGCCGTATTTCGCAGTCGCAGTTCCTGCAGTGAAGGAAAAGCCGAGACGTCATAGTTTAGGCTTGTATTCATGCGCATTGCACGATTTGTAGTAGATAGCGACCCGCTGTACGGCGTCGTCGACGGTAACGATATTCATGTTTTGGCTGGAGATCCATTTTTCCAGGGGATCAAGACCACTGGTGCTACGCACTCTTTGGATGATGTTCGGTTGGTAGCGCCGATCATCCCTCGCTCAAAGGTCGTGGGCTTTGGCCGCACGTACCGCGAGCACGCCAAGGAACTTGGAAATGAAGTTCCTGCTGAGCCGCTGATGTTCTTGAAGCCGAATACTTCCGTAGTCGGCCATGGAGACCCCGTCACCCTGCCGGCGTTTTCAAATGAAGTTTCCTTCGAAGGTGAACTTGCGGTGGTGATCGGCCGTATCTGCAAGGACGTTCCAGCCGACAAGGCGCAGGACGTGATCTTCGGCTACACCGTAGCAAACGACCTGACCGCCCGCGATGCTCAGCGCACCGATCCGCAGTGGGCTCGTGCCAAGGGCTTTGACGGTTCTTGCCCGCTGGGCCCGTGGATTGAGACTGAGATTGCCGACCCGGATGATCTGGGAATTATCAGCCGCGTCAATGGCGAGGTTCGCCAAGATGGAACTACCAACGACATGATCTGGCCAGTCAACGAATTGGTTGCTCGTGCTTCCGAAGCTTTCACCTTGCTGCCAGGCGATGTCATCATGACCGGCACCCCGGCAGGCGTCGGCCTAGTAAATGCAGGCGACGTTGTAGAAGTGGAAGTCGAAGGTATCGGTTCATTGCGAACCGTCTTCCGTCGCTAGGAACCATCACTGATGTTGTGAGGCTTTCGATCGCTAATGTGATCGGGAGCTTCGCGCTTTAACTGCAAGTTTCTTTGCAGAAGGCATAGAATGAAAACATCATGACTGATCTTTCGTTGATTCCCGTTGTTACCGAAGATACCCCGGTACGCGTTCGTTTTTGCCCATCCCCAACTGGTACCCCTCACGTAGGTTTGATCCGTACTGCCCTCTTCAACTGGGCCTACGCGCGTCACACCGGCGGCAAAATGGTCTTCCGCATCGAAGACACTGATGCCAAGCGTGACTCCGAGGAAAGCTACAACCAGCTTTTGGATGCTCTGGCTTGGTTGGGTATCGATTGGGACGAGGGCGTCAACGCGGGCGGTCCGCATGAGCCATACCGCCAGTCGCAGCGTGGTGAGATCTACGAGGACGTCATTGCCAAGCTTCGCGCTGCAGGCCATCTTTACGAGTCCTACTCGACCCCAGAAGAAGTCGAAGCACGCCACAAGGCAGCCGGCCGTGACCCGAAGCTGGGCTACGACAACTTCGACCGCGAACTGACCGATGAGCAGAAGGCTGCGTTCAAGGCCGAAGGCCGTGAACCGGTATTGCGTGTACGCATGCCGGATCACGACATCACCTTCAACGACCTGGTACGTGGCGAGATCACCTTCAAGGCTGGATCCGTTCCCGACTATGTGGTGGTGCGCGCCAACGGCAAGCCGCTGTACACCCTGGTCAACCCAATCGATGATGCGCTGATGGGCATTACCCACGTACTTCGTGGCGAAGATCTGTTGTCCTCGACCCCACGCCAGGTCGTCTTGTATGCGTTGCTGCACGATATCGGCGTTGCCCAGTACATGCCGCGCTTTGGCCACCTGCCATACGTTATGGGACAGGGCAACAAGAAGCTCTCCAAGCGTGATCCAGAATCCAGCGTATTCCTGCACCGCGACAATGGTTTCATCCCGGAAGGCCTGCTGAACTACCTCGCGCTGCTTGGCTGGTCGCTAAGTGCTGATGAAGATATCTTCTCGCGTGAACAGCTGGTAGAAGCTTTTGATGTAGCAGATGTGCTGTCCAATCCTGCCCGCTTCGATGTGAAGAAGGCAGAAGCAATCAACGGAACCCACGTGCGCATGCTCGAAGCACAGGATTTCCGTGATCGTTTGGTTCCTTACCTGAAGGCCGCTGGTCTGGTGGGCGAAGAACTGACTGAACGTGAAAATTTCATCTTGGACCAGGCTGCGCCACTGGTACAGGAACGTATTGCTCTGTTGGGTGAAGCGACCGACATGCTTGAATTCCTCTTCAAGTCTGATGACGAAATTGTCATCGACGAGAAAGCACTCAAGGGAATGCCGGCAAACCTGGTTGAGGTTGTCGATGCTACTGTCCAGGGCCTCGAAACCCTTACCGAATGGAACGCCGAAACCATCCAGGCAGCACTGCGTATGAAGCTTGTGGACGAACTGGAACTGAAGCCTCGTCAGGCATTCGGACCAGCCCGCGTTGCTATCTCCGGAAAGCGTGTGTCTCCACCGCTCTTCGAGTCCATGGAAATTCTTGGACGCGAGTCGAGCCTCAAGCGTTTGCGCGCATTTGGTGAGTCCCGCTAGCTATTCGCCGAAAGCCCGGTGAAAAGCACTTTTAACGCCTCGGA
Source organism: Glutamicibacter sp. NPDC127525 (assembly GCF_042672105.1). NCBI lineage: Bacteria > Bacillati > Actinomycetota > Actinomycetes > Micrococcales > Micrococcaceae > Glutamicibacter > Glutamicibacter sp. NPDC127525. The sequence continues at coordinate 29,558 of NZ_JBHXVN010000001.1, forward strand.
TGGTTCCAGTCCTATGACTGGTCCTGTCCGAGGCGTTTTCTTTGCGATTGTTGACACACTCGTAGATGTGCGAACGGCCACAATGCGCGGTTGCTCGTTCATGTCCGAGCCGGATCTGGCGCATCTGTATCCTGAATGACTGACCGGAATTGCGGCAGGTTTTGCGGATGACGGGGCTTATGCCCGGGAGAGGTACATGGCAGGCGGGCTCGCGTTGATGGAACAGCGAGCAGTGCGGATGCCGCGTGCGTACAGTTCGGCAGGATTAACCGCGTCCAGCGAATAAGCCTAAACCCCATTTGTGCCCCGTTCCTTGGCCGGTGCGATGAACTAGAGGGCCTGTCGGCACAGGCGCTTTGCATAGGGGATGACCCTGTTGGCGGCTATCAATGTGCCGTTGACGCGGGACTCCAGTATTTTCTCACGGACAGTGCCTCACTTCACAAGAATTTCCCTGGCTGGCTAGTGGCGGATTTGGGATGACTGGCAACTGTTCTTTGCTGATTTTCCGCGGATTCTGCCTGGGGTACCGGTCGCGGGGCTCGATTTGTGTACTGAACATTAGGCCGGTATAGTTTTATCTCGTGCTACGGCAGTGGCCGGAATGATGCTCAGCTGAATTCCGGAAAGGCCAAGTCACAGTGGGATATGGTGTAATTGGCAACACAACGGTTTCTGGTTCCGTCATTCTAGGTTCGAGTCCTGGTATCCCAGCGCTTCACCAAAGAGATTTGGTGAGCTGAAGATTTATCTTCAGCATACGGCCCCATCGTATAGCGGCCTAGTACTCCGCCCTCTCACGGCGGCAACACGGGTTCGAATCCCGTTGGGGTCACCACAGTAAAACCGCGGAGAATTCCGCGGTTTTTGCGTTTCCCGGACAAAATCTGCATCAGGCTCGCGGGTTTCCCTGTTGGCATGAGGCAAGATAGTTCTCATGGAGTCGAATTCAGATCTGGCTAAGAGCTCAGGGCAGGAAACTGCCTCGCAAACCGAAATTGGCAGTAATTCCGCGGCGCGTTTGAGCGAGCTCCAGGAGCTGCTCGAAGAGCTTTCCTTTGTAAATGGCCAGCCACGAGAAGCCTCTGCCTTCGAAGAACTGCGCAACAAGGCATTGCATCAAATCTCGGACTACCTGATTCCACGAGTTTCGAATCTCGGCGCACCGCTACTGCTGGTCGTCGGTGGCTCCACGGGCTCGGGCAAATCGACTCTGGTCAATTCCCTCCTGGGGGAACCCGTCAGTCTCTCCGGCGCTGTGCGTCCGACCACGCGGACTCCGGTCTTGGCTTTCAACCCTGTTGACCAATCCTTCTTTGAATCTGAACGGATTCTTCCCGAACTTAAACGCGTAGCCGGCCGTGGCTTCAATGCACATGCCGGAGCAGCCAGTAACCATGCGCTGTTGATGACGCCTCGTGAGCAGGTTCCACGAGGTTTGGCCATCCTCGATGCCCCGGATATCGACTCGGTTTCCGACGAGAACAGGGAATTGGCGGGCCAGCTTCTGAACGCAGCAGATCTGTGGATTTTTGTCACCACAGCCAATAGATACGCCGATGCTCTTCCTTGGGATATGCTCACCGAAGCCGGCGCACGGAAAATTACCGTCTGCGTCGTCTTGAACAGGGTGCCACCGGGAGCCGAAGACGATATTGTTCCGGATTTGAAACGCCTGTTAAGCGAGAAGGACCTGGATCCGTCGTTGCTGCATGTCCTGAACGAGACGCAACTGGATGACCAGAAATTGATTCCAAGTGAGCACGTGGAACCCTTGCTCGCATGGCTGAACTCATTGGCAGCAGATTCCGCTAAACGGCAGCAGATTGCGGCCCAAACACTTGACGGCGCGTTGCGGCGCGCCACCGCAGATGTCAGTGAGCTTATCGCTGAACTGCAAGAGCAGGAGAAACAGCTCGGTGAATTGCGCGCCCTTACCAATGAGCGCTTTGAGCAATCGTTGGCCAGAATTAGCGATTCCCTCAATGACGGCTCATTGCTGCGTGGCGAAATCCTGGCCCGGTGGCAGGACTTCGTAGGAGCGGGCGAGCTGCTGCGCGGAATCGAAGGCGCCATTGGACGGATGAGGGATCGTGTTGGCGCATTCCTGACTGGAAAACCGCCAGCGACCCATCGTGTTGAACAAGCCATCGAATCAGGCCTGCACATGGTCTTCATTGCCGAGGCAACCAAGGCCTGCCATGACGTTGACAGATCGTGGAAGAACACGCCATTTGGCCAAGCGCTACGCTCTAATCTGCAATCGCCGCGCCCGCCACAGGATCTCAATGAGCAAGCTTCGGAAAGCATCCGGCTTTGGCAAAAAGATGTCTTGGACATGATTCGGCAGGAGGGCGCCGGGAAGCGCAAGACGGCCCGCATGGCGGCATTTGGAGTCAACGGGGTGGCGGTCATCCTGATGGTTGTGGTCTTTGCGTCAACAGCGGGCCTCACCGGTCTGGAAATCGGTATTGCCGGCGGCTCCGCATTGGTAGGGCAGAAACTGCTGGAAGCAATTTTTGGCGAGGATGCGGTACGTCGCATGGCCACCAAAGCCCGCAAGATGCTTGACACCCGGGCACGGGATCTACTGGATAGGACCTCGTCGATCTACCTGGACGAGCTAGCCGCAAAATCGCAGCCGGAGCTTGCCGATCGTTTGGGCAGGATTACCTCAGCCTTGAGTAGCAAAGGGGCTCACTAATGTCCGAGCGCAAGATTCTCAGAGCACTCAGCGGTCTCAACTCTCAAATCAACAGCATCGTGGAAGCGATGCAGCTTGCAGAACCATATCTGGAACCAGAAACCATCGATCTAGCCGCGGACGTTATCACGCGTGCTGAATCTCGGCGCCAGCTTTCATCCGAACATGTGGTTGTAGGACTTTTCGGTGCCACGGGCAGCGGAAAATCAACGATGTTCAACGCTTTGGTAGGGCATGAGTTGGCGGCCACGGGTGTCATCCGCCCGACTACTACTGATACTGTCGCTGCAATCTGGGAACCAGAAGGATCAAGCGAGTTACTGGACTGGCTGGAAGTGACCACTCGTCACGTCATGGGCGATCAGGACAGACGGGCACAACCTGGAAAGAAAAAGAAGTTCGAATCCGGTCTCTTGCTGTTGGACCTACCCGACATGGATTCCACGGCAGTGGATCACCACAAGATTGCTGCTCGTTTGGTGGGCCAGGTGGATTATCTGGTATGGGTGCTTGATCCGCAGAAATACGCCGACGCGTCAATCCACCATGGATATCTCAATTCCTTGCGCAGCCAGCAGGGGAACCTGCTGATCGTCCTGAACCAGATTGACAAGATTGCAGAACAAGAACGCAAGCAAGTTGTCGATTCCTTGCGCGGCATCTTGGCAACGTCCGGCTTGGAGAACCTTCCCATCGTTTGCGCCTCTGCTGCCACGGGTGAAGGGGTCGCAGATGTGCAGGCCAAGATTGCGGCCGCGGCGAAAAACAAGGCACTTTCCACGCGTCGGCTCCGCGCAGATGTTGATCAAGTCATCCACCGATTGAGTGAGGAACTCCAGGTGGAGAAGGTGCGCCTGCCTAGCCAGCTGCACCAAGCGGAGCTGGAGCGTGTGATCGCAAAAGCGCACGGCGCCCAGTACATTGCTGATGCAGTGGAGACCTCCTACCTGCTTCGGGGTGCTTCGCGAACAGGATGGCCTTTGACCACGTGGCTGGTGAAGCTGCGCAACGATCCGCTGAAGCGGATGAATCTTGGGCGCCGGCATGAAGACCCTGAATTGTCCTTGACTTCGCGGCCAGAGCTTTCTGTAGCGGAGACTGCGGCTATCGAACATGGCATCGACCAGTATGTTTCCGAGGCTTCCAATGATCTTCCGGAAAGCTGGAAAGAGCCACTGCGTGAAAAGGTGCACGCGAATACGGAGGTCCTAGATGACGGCATCGATGCGGCTATAGCCGGGACACCGCTGGGTGTTGAACGGTCATCCTGGTGGTGGCCGGTAGTTAAAGTCATCCAATGGGTGGCACTTCTTGCGGCCTTGGGCGGCGCCTTGTGGCTCGCGGGCTATCCGGTGGCTGGATACTTCCAATTCGACCTGCCGCAGGCTCCCCGGGTTGAAGGAATCGCTGTCCCGACGCTGCTGGTTTTCATAGGAATACTGCTGGGTATTGTCCTTGGCTTGGCTTGCTCGTTTGTCAACCGAATAGTCGCTAAAGTTAAGCGTAGGAAAGCGTTGAAGAACATTGAACGCTCGGTATCCCACTTGGTCAGGCAGGCCGTGATTGATCCTGTTGACCAGCATTTGGACACCTTCAATAGTTATTCAGCATTGATCACCTCAGCAGCCAAGAAAGCCGATTAGAACTCTGTGACTACAAACCAACCAAACGTCGATGCAACGGTAGGTGACCTTGGGGAACAAGGCATCCTGGACGCGATGTTGCCGCTGCTTGATTCAGAACAAGCAAGTCTCGGGCCCGGCGACGACGCAGGTGCGCTGCGCGTGCGCGGAACGGAAGTTCTCGTCTCCGTGGATACCCTGGTTGAGAATCAAGATTTTCGGTTGATCTGGCCCAGCGGGCTAGAGCATAGAGCCTATGACATCGGGTGGAAATCCATTGCACAGAATGTTTCGGACATTAATGCAATGGGCGGTCACGCTACTGGCGCCGTGATTTCTTTGTCCCTGCCGAAGGACACTTCCTTGGAATGGGTCAGGGACTTCAGCCGCGGCGTTGCCGAGGCTATACAGGGACTTGGCGCACAGGAACTTACCATTCTCGGGGGAGACCTCGGGAAGTCCCAAGAAATTTCCGTTACCACTACCGTTCTGGGCGAATGCGAGCATGGCAAGGTCCTGAGGAGCGGAGTCCAAGTTGGCGACCGCATTGCCGTGGCGGGACGTGTCGGTGCTGCTGGGGCAGGGCTTTCCGTCCTGGAACATGATCGCAACGAACAAGGCTGGAGCCGGGCGGTGCGCCGGCTGGTCCAGGCGCAGTGCCGTCCCGTGCCACCGTTGGAATCCGGCCCGCGTGCCGCGGAATCGGGTGCTACAGCCATGATGGACATATCTGATGGGCTGATCCGTGACGCTGGTCGCTTGGCCAAAGCCAGCCATGTGAATCTCGAGTTAGAGTCTTCCGCGCTGCAGGATTATGCTGTTCGCTTGGAAGCCGCGTCAGAACTGACCGGCACCGATCCGATGTCGTGGGTATTGTACGGCGGCGAAGATTTTGGACTCCTTGCTGCCTTCCCAGAGGGAATTGAAATCCCAGAGGAATTCACCGTAATTGGTGCTGCCAAGCCGGCTAATGGTCGCCGCGCAGTGGTGAAACTTGATGGCAAGGTCGCAAAGCCTGAGACAGGCTTTGACCACTTCGGCTAGCTGCTCCGAACGTTCTTCATCAGCTGGCTACGCGCGGTCATTCTGGATGCGCAGCAGTTCGGAAAGCTCGTGGGCGGCGCTAGTCACGGCTTCGTGGTGAATCTTCCCTGGCTGGCGCGTGAGCCGTTCAATCGGGCCGGACAAGGACAGTGCCGCGATGACTCGTCCGGACTGCCCGCGAACTGGTGCGGATACGGAAGCAACACCTGGCTCGCGTTCTCCCAGCGACTGGGCCCAACCACGCCGACGGACCCCGGCCAGAATTGTCGGCGTGAAACGCGCGTGATGCAATCCATCCACCATGCGTTCATTGTCTTCCCAGGCGAGCAGAATCTGGGCTGCCGAGCCGGCTTTCATGGACAACTGGGTTCCAACAGGAATGGTGTCACGCAGGCCGATTGGACGCTCAGCACTGGCGATGCACACACGATAATCGCCCTGCTTTCGGAAAATCTGCGTGCTTTCACCGGTGAGGTCGCGAAGCTTGATGAGCACGGGGCCAGCGGCGCTGACCAATCGGTCTTCGCCAGCGGCGCTGGCGAGTTCCACCAGACGGTTCCCCAGTTCAAAGCGGCCGTGCATGTCGCGTCCCACCAATCCATGGTGAACCAGCGATTGGGCAATACGGTGCACCGTAGGACGCGAGATTTCGGTGAGTTCTACCAGCTGGGACAGGGAAGTGGGACCATTCTCCAATGCGTTGAGAATGGCTGCTGCCTTGTCCAGTACGCCTACGCCGCTGCCTGTTGTCATGGTTCCAGTATCATGTCTCAGTATTTGAGATTCAAGTCCGCATACTGGAAAAGACGATCTATGAAGTGTCAAAGTTGGAGTATCAAATGTTCGTAGCTTGAGGAGTGTGTCGCATGTCCGCCATGCAGTCGCCCCAGACATTGGCAGAAAAAGTCTGGAATGCACATGTTGTGCGCCGAGGAGAAGGCGAAGGCGAAGCCCGCCAGCCGGATTTGATCTACATTGATCTCCACTTGCTGCACGAGGTGACCTCGCCGCAGGCCTTCGAGGGCCTGCGCCTGGCTGGCCGTCCGCTGCGTCGTCCGGACCTGACGATTGCGACCGAAGACCACAACACTCCCACGCTGGATATTGACAAGCCCATTGCCGACCTGACCAGCCGCACCCAGATCCACACCCTGCGGGATAACTGCAAGGAATTCGGTGTTCGCCTGCACTCCTTGGGCGACAAGGAGCAGGGCATCGTTCACGTGGTGGGTCCACAGCTGGGTCTGACCCAGCCGGGCATGACTGTTGTCTGCGGTGATTCGCATACTTCGACCCATGGCGCCTTCGGAGCCCTGGCTTTGGGTATCGGCACCTCGGAAGTCGAGCATGTCATGGCCACCCAGTCGCTGAGCTTGAAGCCATTCAAGACCATGGCGATTAACGTCGAAGGCACCTTGAAGCCTGGTGTTACCTCCAAGGACATTATCTTGGCGGTCATCGCCAAGATCGGTACCGGTGGCGGCCAGGGGTACGTGCTGGAGTACCGTGGTTCTGCGATTCGCTCGCTGTCCATGGATGCCCGCATGACCATCTGCAACATGTCCATCGAGGCTGGCGCCCGTGCCGGCATGATCGCTCCGGACGAGACCACCTTCGAATACGTCAAGGGACGCCCGCATGCACCGGCAGGCGAAGACTGGGACGCCGCCCTCGAGGACTGGAAGCAGCTGCACACCGATGAAGGCGCGCGCTTCGACGCTGAAGTCTTCTTGAATGCAGACGAACTCGAACCATTTGTCACCTGGGGTACCAACCCCGGCCAGGGTGTCTCGCTGTCCGAGAATGTGCCTTCTCCGGAAGACTTCGAAGACGAGAATGACCGCAAGGCCTGCGAGCGTGCCTTGAACTACATGGGTCTGACCGGCGGCACTCCGCTGAAGGACATCCGCGTGGATACCGTCTTCCTGGGGTCCTGCACCAACTCCCGCATGGAGGACCTGCGTGCAGCTGCCCAGGTCATCAAGGGCAAGGAAAAGGATCCTGATGTCCGCATGATCGTGGTACCCGGCTCGGCGCGTGTTCGGCTGGAAGCCGAAGCTGAAGGCCTGGACCAGATTTTCAAGGATTTCGGTGCTGAATGGCGCTTTGCAGGTTGCTCCATGTGCCTGGGCATGAACCCGGACCAGCTGGCCGAGGGGGAGCGCTGCGCGTCCACCTCCAACCGCAACTTCGAAGGACGACAGGGCAAGGGCGGACGTACCCACCTGGTGTCGCCGCTGGTGGCCGCGGCTACCGCTATCCGTGGAACCCTCTCGTCGCCCAGCGACCTCGTCAACGCACCGGCTTCGGCCTAGGAAGGATCACCGTCATGGAAAAGATTGTCAGCCACACCGGTATTGGTGTTCCACTGCGCCAGAGCAATGTGGACACGGACCAGATTATTCCTGCCGTTTACCTCAAGCGCATCACCCGCACCGGATTCGAGGATGCGTTGTTCGCGGGTTGGCGACGGGATGAGAACTTCATCCTGAACCAGGAACCTTTCAATACCGGCTCCGTGCTGGTGGCAGGTCCCGACTTCGGCACCGGTTCTTCGCGCGAGCACGCTGTCTGGGCGTTGAAGGACTACGGATTCAAGGCTGTGATCTCCGCTCGTTTTGCCGATATTTTCCGTGGCAACTCGGGCAAGCAGGGACTGGTTGCTGCTGAAGTGGCCCAGAGCGACATTGAATTGATCTGGAAGGAACTGGAGAACAATCCAGGCACCACGGTCACCGTTGACCTGGAATCGCGTACGGTCCAGTGCGGTTCCATCTCGGCACCGTTCCAGATTGACGACTACACCCGCTGGCGCTTGACGGAAGGCCTGGACGATATCGGCCTGACCTTGCAGCATGAGGAAGATATCACCGCATACGAAGCCAAGCGTCCTGCGCATAAGCCGCAAACTTTGCCGGCACGAACCGCAGGCTAAGCAACGAGTTCAAAGTAATTGGAATGGTCCGCTCCTCCCTGACGTTGTTAGGGGTGAGCGGATTATTGCATTCCTAATGGAATGAATTTCGGCAGAGCATAATAGGTCTGTCTGAAAGCATGCTCACAATGTGTGCGCCACGAGATGATCTGGGCATACTGGCAGGTACAGAGGCGGTATGCTTACTTAGTCCTGCCAGTTCGAAAGCCTAGAGGCTTCGGCGGGCGATAACGACTACGCGATGAGGTAATTCATACATGGGTAAGATCCTGACGATCCATGGTGGTGTCCCGCTCAAGGGCACCGTACGAGTCGGCGGAGCAAAGAACCTAGTGCCAAAAGCCATGGTCGCGGCTCTGCTTGGCGATACCCCTTCGGTATTGCGCAACGTACCGGAGATCAAAGATGTAGCTGTCGTGCGCAGCCTTCTTGAAATCCACGGTGTCAAGGTTGACCAGGACCCTGAAACCGGCGATCTCACCATGGACCCTACCCAGGTCAAGACCGCCTCGAACCAGGCGATCGATGCCCATGCCGGTGACTCGCGTATCCCTATTCTTTTCTGCGGACCATTGATCCACGCCCTGGGCGAAGCGTTCATCCCGGATCTGGGTGGCTGCCGCATCGGCGACCGCCCGATTGACTTCCACCTGGAAGTGCTGCGCGACTTTGGAGCGATCGTTGACAAGGCAGCCGATGGCATCCGCATCTCGGCCCCTAATGGGCTAACCGGCGCCAAGGTTGAACTCCAATACCCAAGTGTCGGCACCACCGAACAGGTCCTGCTCTCGGCCGTTCGAGCCAAGGGTGTCACCGAAGTCAGCAACGCGGCCATTGAGCCAGAAATCCTAGACCTGATCTCGCTGCTGCAGAAGATGGGCGCCATCATCTCGGTGCACCGCGACCGCGTGATCCGCATCCAGGGTGTTGAGAAGCTTACGGGCTTCGATCACTCCGCTTTGCCTGACCGCAACGAAGCCGCGTCATGGGCCTCTGCCGCGCTGGTCACCAAGGGCGACATTTTCGTCCAGGACGCGACCCAGCGTGATTTGACTGCTTTCCTGCACGTCTACCGCCAGATCGGTGGTGAATTCGACGTCAAGTCCGACGGCATTCGCTTCTATCACCCAGGTGGAGACCTTAATCCACTGATCCTGGAAACCGACGTCCACCCGGGCTTCATGACTGACTGGCAGCAGCCGCTGGTAGTGGCCCTGACCCAGGCCAAGGGCGTATCGGTCATTCACGAGACCGTGTATGAGAACCGCTTCGGATTCACCGATGCGCTGGTTCGCATGGGCTCCACCGTCCAGGTTCACACCGACTGCCTCGGGTCCACACCTTGTCGCTTCGGACAGCGCAACTTCAAGCATTCTGCTGTTGTCGTAGGCCCAGCGAAGCTGACCGGTGCCGACATCGATGTTCCTGATCTACGTGGCGGTTTCTCCCATTTGATCGCTGCTCTGGCTGCAGAAGGCACCAGCAAGGTCACCGGCATTGAGATCATCAACCGAGGCTACGAGCACTTCATGGAGAAGCTGCAGGCCCTGGGCGCAAATGTCGAGCTGAGCAACTAAAGGGGATCCGATTCGTGGTAAAGATTCTGGCCCCTGGCGAATCTGCTAAGACTAAACGGGTTTTCTCGCTATTGGCGGGCATTGTCCGTTCTGCCATGAACGGTTTGATGGGCAAAACGTGGAAGGGCTTCGAAACCCTCCCTCCGGGCGGGTACATCCTCTGCCCCAATCACCTGACCGAGATTGATCCGCTGGTTGTCGGCCATGCTATTTACAGCAATGGCCGGCTGCCACGCTGGCTGGCCAAGGAATCCTTGTTCAAGATTCCAGTGCTCGGATGGATGCTGCGCGAGACCGGACAGGTCCCGGTGTCACGCAGCGCATCCAATGCTGGCGAATCGCTGGCCGCGGCCCGAAAAGTCCTGGACGCCGGCGGGGTCATAGTCATTTACCCGGAAGGGACGCTGACCCGCGACCCTGGTCTGTGGCCAATGGTAGGGCGAACCGGTGCCGCACGTTTGGCCCTGCAGACTGGCGCACCAGTGGTACCGATGGCTCACTGGGGCGACCAGGAACTGCTGCCGCGCTATTCCAAGAAAATGTATCCGTTCCCGCGAAAGCATGTCACCGTGTCAGTTGGGCAGCCAGTGGATCTCGATGACTTGCGTGATGGCCCGCGTACTCGGGCAGTGCTGCAAGAAGCCACTGATCGCATCATGGACGCGATCACCGCACTGACCGCAGAACTGCGCCAAGAAGAAGCACCAGCTGCGCGTTGGGATCCCAGCAAGCATGGCCAGTCGAAGACTGGCCGCAATTTCGATACCCCGGATAACTAATTACCTTGATCAACACCTTCCAGAGGACTGACATTGACTAAGCCGCTACCACGCAAAATCGCCGTCATGGGCGCTGGCAGCTGGGGGACAACCTTCGCCAAGGTGCTTGCTGATTCCGTTGCAGACAAGGGCATCGACGTTCAGATTTGGGCCCGTCGCGAAGACGCCGCCGATGAAATCAATGAACGCCACACCAATTCACGCTACCTGCGCGAAACCAAGCTTCCGGCCAACATCACGGCATCATCGGATCCGAAGACCGTTCTCACCGACGCTGACCTTGTCGTCTTGGCGATTCCGGCTCAGTCGTTGCGCCAGGAATTGGCGAAGTTCAAAGAATTCTTTGAACCCGGTGCGGTATTGCTTTCACTGATGAAGGGTCTTGAACGCGGGACCGATCTGCGCATGAGCCAGGTCATCGCCGAAGTCACCGGGCTGCCTGCAAAGCAGATCGCTGTGCTGTCAGGACCAAACCTGGCAATGGAAATCGCACGCGAGCAGCCAACGGCTTCGGTCGTGGCCTGCACCGATTCTGATATTGCGCAGTGGATTGCTGAACTGTGCTCCGCTGCATACTTCCGTCCCTACACTAATGACGATGTCTTGGGTGTTGAGCTTGGCGGAATCGTCAAGAACATCATCGCCCTTGCCGTTGGCATGTGCGATGGCATGGGAATGGGCGATAACACCAAGTCCACCGTCATCACGCGCGGCTTGGCTGAAACCACTCGCTTGGTCCTCGCCTTGGGCGGCCGTTTGGACACCTTGGCAGGTCTTTCTGGCCTAGGCGACCTTGTGGCTACCTGTTCTTCCTCGCTCTCCCGCAACAACACTGCAGGACGCCTGCTTGGCCAGGGGCTCTTCTTGGAAGAGGTCAATGACCGCATGTCTCAGACTGCGGAAGGCATCAAATCAGCACGTGCCGTATTCGACCTGTCCCAGGCCCATCACGTGGAAATGCCAATCACCGAAGCGGTGGTCATGGTCCTGGAGGGCACCTTGAGCGTTGAAAATATGGCTGCACGCCTGTTGTCGCGTGAATTGAAATCTGAAGGAGAACGTCACTAATGACTGAACGCAAGCTCCGCGTCCTCTTGCTCTTCGGTGGCCGTTCCTCAGAGCACTCCGTTTCCTGCGTTACTGCGGCCGGCGTCATGCACGCTATCGACCGCGAGCGTTTCGAAATTGTTCCGGTGGGCATCACCCGCGACGGCGGTTGGACCCTGCTGGACGAGGATCCAGAAGGCTGGGCACTGAATACTGGCAAGCTGCCAGAAATTTCCTCGGTGGATCATCCGGTGCATCTTTCCACCGACGCGCAGAAGACATCATTGCTGTCCTACTCGGACTCCACGGTGGCAGATCTGGGCGAGATCGACGTGGTCTTCCCGTTGCTTCATGGTCCGTTCGGCGAGGATGGATCAATTCAGGGCATGCTGGAAATGGCTGGCGTTTCCTACGTTGGCTCGGGTATCGCAGCCAGCGCGATGGGCATGGACAAGCATTTCATGAAGGTAGTCTTCGAAGGGGCAGGCTTCAAAGTAGGCCCGTACGAAGTCATCACCAACAAGCAGTGGCTGCGCAACAGCGAAGCTGCCATGAAGCGTTGCGAAGACCTGCAGTACCCGTTGTTCGTCAAGCCGGCCCGTGCAGGATCTTCGGTAGGCATCACCAAGGTAGACGAGTCTTCGGGGCTTCGTGCCGCTATTGAAATTGCCCGTGCTGAAGATCCCAAGGTGATCATCGAGCAGGGGATCGTTGGCCGTGAAATCGAATGCGGTGTTCTTGAAGGCCGCGGCTGCGAACCTTCGCGTGCGTCATTGCCAGGCGAAATCGCGGTGGCAGATAACGAGCACACCTTCTACGATTTCGAAGCGAAATATGTTGATGGCGCCGCGGCCGAGCTCAGCTGCCCAGCAGATCTGAGCGAAGAAGCCACTCGCGAGATCCGCGAACTTGCAGTCAAGGCCTTCGACGCTATGGATGCAGAAGGCTTATCTAGAGTTGATTTCTTCTACACTCCCGAGGGGGAGTGGATCATCAATGAAATCAACACCATGCCCGGCTTCACGCCTTCAAGCATGTACCCGCAAATGTGGGCCAAAACGGGAATTGAGTACCGTGAACTTATTGATGAGCTGATTGGGCTGGCTACCGACCGGAATATCGGTTTGCGCTAATCCGGGAATAGCCGTTAAAGCTTGAGGGTGTGTTGAAGAATCAACACACCCTCACGTTTTGCTTGTAGGCGATCCGCTTACAAGCTCACTGACTTGTCAACACTAACGCACTTTTTGGAAGCCGGGATCTTCTGGGCTGCATCCGACAGCGTGGCCAGCACGGTACTTGACGGGATGACGTTAGGATCCAAGACGACTTCGGTCGCCGGCGTCCGGCCGTAAGTAGTCAAGGTCCAGATACCTGATTCTTCATCCTCATTCGCTACCCAGTCGACGTCATTCACGGATACGCAGGGGTCAGTAGTGGGTCCGGGAACTTCGACACCGCAACGCAAGACAACTTTTGACGGGTCGCCCCAGGCCGAGGTTGCCTGCGAGGTCGTTGAACGGCGCTCGGCATCATCGATGGCTTCGGGCAGGACAACCATCATTTCCGCACAAAGCGGGTTGGCTGCGTCCGGGGCAGCATCCACGGAAGCGACTGATGCGCAGCCTGCAAGTACTGGTAGTAATAAAGTACCGCTCATCACCAATGCCGAAGTTTGAGCAAGTTTTCGGTTAAGTTTTGGTGACAGTCGGGCTTTCAAGCTGATTTTAGACACGTTATAAGACTACATCGGCACTCTGAAAGATAGGATGTACAGAGTTGAAACTGTGAAAGGTAGCAAATGTCCTTTGAAGAGCACCCAGCGCGACCGCGCAAAAAGAAAAAGCGCACCGGGCGAGCCATCGTCTTAAGCGTGCTTGCCCTCGTCATGGTCGCGGCGCTTGTTGCCGCCGGTTACCTTTGGAACCTTGGCAGAACTTTCGACTCTGAAAGCCAGACGATTACGGATGCCTTCCCCGCGGAAGAAACTCGTCCTGAAGTCAATGACGAGTCCAAGGACGCCGTCAACATCCTGCTGCTCGGAAGCGATACTCGCGCAACTCGTGAGGCGGATGAGGACAGCGAAGACTTTGGTACCCTGCCTAACGGTGGCCGCTCAGACACCATGATGCTGGTTCATATTCCTGCAGACCGCGAGAATGTGTTTGTCACCTCCGTCATGCGCGACACCTGGCTTGATATTCCGGGCGTAGGAACTGCCAAGATCAATCGTGCTTTTGCCAGCGGTGGAGTGCCCAAAGCAGTCGAAACCCTTGAGGGGCTCTTTGGCGTTCGCATTAACCACGTCGCGTCCGTCGATTTCGAAGGATTCAAGGGTCTAACCGACGCAGTGGGCGGAGTTACCGTTAATAACCCGCGAGGCTTCAAGCAGTCAATTGTTAATGGCATGTACTTCCCAGAGGGTGTTCAAACCCTGGACGGTGAACAGGCACTGGCATTTGTCCGTGAACGCAAGTCCTTCCCAGGCAGCGACTACGAGCGCGTCAAGAACCAGCAGCTTTTCGTCAAGGCTTTGCTTGGTCAGTTGATGTCCAAGGAAACCCTGACCAACCCGGGTAAGGTCTCTGAAGTTGTTTCTCAAATTGCACCGTTTATTGCAGTTGATGAAACTCTGGATTCTGGCAAGGTTGCCTCTTACGCTTCCTCCATGCTGAACCTGCGTTCGAGCGATATGGAATTCTTCACCCTTCCAAACAAGGGCCCGGGACGTTCGGCCGACGGACAGTCAATTGTCATTCCGGATATGGAAGTGATTGAGAAGTTTGGCAAGGCACTGCAAGAAGACAAGATGGCAGAGTTCGTAGAAACTACTGACCTGTCACGATAACTCCACTGAAGGACCAACTTTCCATGACTCCCCAAAAACTCGATACCTCGGTGCGTGCCATCAGAGAATGGCTCGCACGGAGTGTCAAGAGTCTCGGGAACCATTCTGACCGGCTCAATGCCATCAACGTTTTCCCGGTAGCAGACGGAGATACGGGCAGTAACCTGTATCTGACTGCACGGGCAGGTCACGATGCAGTGAGTAAACTGGAAAGCGACGACATCGGTGGCTTCTTAGAAGTTGCCGCGCGCGCGTCAATGGAATCGGCGCGCGGCAACTCTGGAACCCTGTTGGCTGTATTCCTCAGCGGCCTGAGTGAACCGTGGGTCGGTTACGAGCGGCTTACCGCGCCGCTGCTAGCCCTTGGGCTTGAACGTGCCAAGGTGCGCTCCTGGTCAGCACTGAGTGAACCAGTCGAAGGCACCATGCTCTCCGTGATCAACGCCATCGCGTTGGCCGCAGGATCGACCCTTGCTCACTTGAAGTGTGATTTAGAGAGCCGTGCAGCGTTGGACACGGTATTGACCCAGATGAGCCAAGCGGCTCGATTGGCAGTGAAGGGAACTGAAACAGAGCTCCCGTCCCTCGTTGAAGCCGGTGTAGTAGATGCGGGCGCGGTGGGCATGCTGATCATCATCGATGAACTTTGCGCTGCTATTCGAAGCGACGCCACTGATTTTGAGTCCTACGAGAAATTCCATGGCTATCAGGTCCAGGATCCGCATGTCCATCTGAACAATGACACTGAAACCGGCGTCGAAGTCATGTGCACTGTCTCTCTGGATGCATTAGGCGCCGCTACTCTGCGCGGTCAGCTAGATGCCATGGGCAATTCCGTGATCATGTCCCCGGTAAACCAGCTTGAAGAAGACACCTACCGTTGGCGCGTACATGTGCATGTCCCGGAGTCTGAAAAAGCCTTGGACCTGATCAAGAAATACGGTGACCCAGTGAATATCAGCGTCACCGATCTGTGCACCCACGATGGCTGAAACAACGCTGACCACGTTTGAGAATGCAGAACTCTCAACATTCCTCGGTAATAAGAACGCCACCGCGCTGGAAAAGGCATTCG
This sequence comes from Glutamicibacter sp. NPDC127525, assembly GCF_042672105.1. NCBI lineage: Bacteria > Bacillati > Actinomycetota > Actinomycetes > Micrococcales > Micrococcaceae > Glutamicibacter > Glutamicibacter sp. NPDC127525. The sequence continues at coordinate 45,189 of NZ_JBHXVN010000001.1, forward strand.
GCTACAGCACAGTGGGGGAGTTCCTCTGGCATTTTCCTCGGCGCTATGTCGAAGTAGGCGAACTTACGCCAATTTCAGAGCTTCCCTTTGACGAGCACGTCACCGTTGTAGCCCAGGTGGTCAACGTTAGCCAGCGGCAGATGCACTCGCGTCGCGGTTTCATTTTTGAAGTGACCGTTAGCGATGAGCTCAGTGTAGGCGGCCAAGAGCTGAAGATGACCTTCTTCAATGGTTACCAAGCCCGAACGGACTTGGATATTGGAACTATTGCAATGTTCAGCGGCAAGGTTGGCTGGTACCAAGACCATCTGCAGCTGAGCCAGCCCGAATACGCGATCCTGGATGAGGCATCACAGGCGGATCCGCGCCCTATCCCGATCTATCCGGCTTCGGCGAAGATGCCGAATAAGCGCATCAGGGATTTGATGGCGTTGTTGATGGAACAATTCACAGATCAGAATCTTCCTGAATTTCTTCCAGCAGAACTGCTACGCACCCATCATTACCCAGTACGCCATCAAGCGTTCTTGGATCGACATTTTCCCAAAGAAATCAAGCAGGCTTACGTGGCTCGACAGCGCTTTGCCTTTGAAGAAGCCTTCATGCTGCAGCTGGCATTAGGGGAACGCGGTCGCCAGCTGGGAGCGCAGAAAGCTATCGCGCGTCCACAGGTGCCAGGACGACTGGCCGATAAATTTGATGCCATCCTGCCGTTTACCCTGACCGAAGACCAGCTCCTTGTCGGAGAACAAATCTCTGCCGATCTGGCACAGCCACATCCGATGCATCGATTGCTGCAGGGAGAGGTAGGTTCCGGCAAGACCATTGTCGCGCTTCGCGCCATCTTGCAGGTGATCGATGCCGGAGGACAGGCGGCGCTCCTAGCGCCGACAGAAGTCCTGGCCGCGCAGCACTATGCGTCTATCAAGAAGATGCTTGGCAACCTTGCAGAACCCGGATTGTTCGGCGAAGGCGAGGGAACTGGAGTCGCGCTCCTGACAGGTTCGGCAAAAACTGCACAGCGTCGTGAAGCCCTATTAGGTATTGCCAGCGGTGAAACAGGACTGGTGATTGGGACGCATGCCCTGCTGGGCGATCAGGTGCAATTTGCTCAACTTGGCCTAGTCGTTGTGGATGAGCAACATCGTTTTGGCGTTGAACAGCGCGATGCCTTGCGGGCTAAGGCGGCCGGCTCTGTTCCGCATACCCTGGTCATGACTGCTACGCCGATCCCGAGAACCGTCGCTATGACCGTGTTCGGCGATTTGGACACGTCGACAATCAAGCGCCTGCCCGCGGGGCGCGCACCGATCCAAACGCATATTGTGCCCATGCAGCTGACCGGTTTCCGGGACAGGTTGTTCTCAAGGATCATTGAGGAAGTGGAGAAAGGCCACCAAGTCTATGTGGTGTGTCCAAGAATTTCGGACACGGCAGCGGAACAAGGCGTTCTCCTAGCGACCTATGAAGATTCTGCCGGACAAACCATGAGCGTCGAAGCCATGCAGGAGTTGCTGGGTGGGATGCCTGAATTTGTTGGGATACGTACCGAAGCGCTGCACTCGCAACTGGATGCAGCAGACAAGCAAGAAACCATGGATTCCTTTGCACGTGGCGAAATTGACGTGCTGATTTCTACGACTGTCATTGAAGTCGGTGTTGACGTTCATAATGCGACGTTGATGGTGATCATGGACGCTGAGCGCTTTGGCATCTCGCAGCTCCACCAGCTGCGTGGCCGCGTAGGCCGTGGCGGATTTCCCGGGACGTGCCTCATGACCACATGGTTGGACGCGGACCATCCGTCGGTAGGACGTTTGAAGACGATCGAGTCAACACTCGATGGCTTTGAGCTAGCCGAGGCAGACTTGGCGGAACGCAAGGAAGGAAATATCCTTGGCGTTCAGCAATCGGGTAGCCGATCGTCGTTGCGGGAACTGAGCATCATCAAGGACCGCTCGCTGATTGAGCGGGCGAGAACCGATGCGGGTCTCCTCCTTGCCGATGGCAACTGGGGACGTCAACACCCCGGACTCCTGGCGGTTGCCGGGAATTGGCTTGATGAATCCACCAAAGAATATTTGAATAAGAACTGATTGAAGGTAGATCTAGGCAATGAGCCGAATAATCGCTGGAGCCGCTGGCGGGCGTCCACTGAAGTCCGTACCTGGTGATGCAACACGCCCTACAACGGACCGGGTCAAAGAGGCTCTCTTCTCCCGTTTGGAAAGCTGGGATATCCTCTCTGGCGCACGAGTACTGGATCTCTTTGCAGGATCAGGGTCGCTAGGCGTCGAGACAGCCAGCCGCGGGGCGCGGCAGGTTGTTCTGGTAGAAAAGGCGCCCAAAGCGGTCTCTGTTTGCCAGCAAAATGCGGCACTGGTGAATAAGGTTCTGAAGACCGATACAGTGACGGTTCAGCGCGGGAGTGTTGATAGCGTCCTCGATGGGTATTACAACGCGGTTTCGGGAGTGCCCAGCAAGACCTTTGACGTGGTCTTGCTGGATCCTCCTTACCCGCTGACTGAAGAAGAACTAGCTGTCACGCTCGAGAAGATATCCAGAATCCTAGCTGAAGATGCCACCGTGATCGTCGAGCGTTCCGGTCGTTCACCAGAACCAACATGGCCGAGCGCCATGGAGAAGTTCGCCGACAAGAAATACGGCGAAACGCACCTATGGTTTGCAGAACCCATCTAGATCCATCGAATGGCGAACCTCTGACGGGTGTGGTCCCGCTGCCTGGCCTTGGAGTATTAGATCGTCCCGGAATCGTTGGCGGGACGCTGTCAATATCAAGTTCCCGGGGAAGCGCTTGGTAAACATTTCCGGACTTGAACTCAGCATCACGAATTCAAAGCTGGAACCTGCTGCCTCAACTTGAGAACAGGTGAAATCCAAGGGAGGGTCATCGCCAATGTTCACGAACAGCAATCCGTCGTTGGCCAATGAATTCTTGAGTTCTGCGTAGTAGCCGTCGGTGGTGAGGTGTTCTGGTGCGTCCGGCCCAGAGAAGATATCCAGTACGATGACGTCAAACTTTTCATCGACCAGTTGTTCGGCAAGCACGCTCCTTGCATCGGCAACAATTGGGGATAGATCGCAGCCTTGAGGCAAAGGCAGATGCGTGAGAACGAAATCAAGAAGTTCCCGCTCAATGTCTACCGCTACGTGAGTACTCGACGGATAAACCACACTCGCCCAGCGAGCCAGAGTCAAAGCGCCTGCGCCGAGATGCAGCATCTTCATTGGACGCTCCTCTGGGCGCAGGACCTTCAGATGATTGGCAATGCGCGCGAGATATTCGTAGAAGACTTCTTCCGGATGCGAAAGATTGACATGCGACTGGGGCGCGTCGCCGATGGCGAGTATTTTTGACCCGGGGACCAAGTCATCGTCGTAAATCGTGGCGTGTTCCTGGACGAAACCAAGCCACCGTTTAGCCAGCTTTCGTGTCAATTGGAGAGCACCTCTGGCAGGCGCTGCAATCGCTGAACTGCATCGGAAATCACGTCAGGCTTTTTGCAGAAGGCGAAGCGCAGCAGGCCCTGGTAGTCATTTCGGTTTTCGGGATGGACAAAGGCCGACATCGGTATCGCCGCAACTCCGAGGTGCTCGGGCATCATTCGTGCTACTTCAGCAGCATCATTCAATTCAAAGCCACGTACATCAGCAACCAAGAAGTAGGTACCCTTTGGGCGAATCACCGGGATGCCAGCTGTTTCCAGGCCTGATGCGAGAATTTCTCCCGACTGTCCGAGATCGGCGGCGAAGCGCTCGAAGAAGGCGTCTGGAAGTTGCAGGGCTTGCGCTACTGCCGGTTGGAACGCTGGGCCCGAGGAGTAGGTCAGGAACTGTTTCACTGTACGGACAGCAGTGATCAGTTGGCGAGGACCGGTTGCCCAGCCTACTTTCCAGCCAGTAAAGGAGAAGGACTTGCCCGCTGAAGAAATGGTGATGGTTCGCTCTGGTCCACCGGGCAAGCTCGCGATGGGAACATGTCGCACACCGAAAGTCAGATGTTCATAGACCTCATCGGCGATGATGATGCAGTTGTGCTGATGCGCCAGGGCAATGATTTCTTGGAGCACTGAAGCATCTAATACGGTGCCAGTTGGATTATGGGGATTATTCACGAGGATTACCCGCGTCTGGTCAGTGACTGCACGTCGAAGGTCATCCAAATCTGGTTCGAAATTCGGAGCCTTGAGCTGAACGACCTTATGCACAGCGTTGGTCAACCCAATCATGGCTGCATAGGAGTCGTAGTAAGGCTCAAAGGTCACAACTTCATCGCCAGGTTCCAGGAATGCCAGCAGAGAAGCGGCGATGGCTTCAGTTGCGCCTGTGGAAACGACAATCTCAGTCTCCGGGTCAAGCTTCAACGAATAGAACCGTTCCTGATGCGCAGCGATAGCTTCGCGGAGGTTCAGGGTCCCTGAACCGGGTGCGTATTGGTTAGCGCCATTTTGAATTGCGTCGATGGCAATTTGCTTGATTTCTGGTGGACCCTCGGAATCGGGAAACCCCTGGCCTAGATTGATGGCCTTGTGGTGATTCGCTAATGCGGTGATTTCTTCAAAGATCGTCACTCCGGGCTGTCCATTGGAATCTAGTAGGTTGGCACCATATGCGGTTCGCTGCCATGGAGTGAATTCAATGCTCATGAGTCCATTATCGTCTCGTACAGAGGAACGAGGGTATTAAGTCATGGAATCTTTACGAGACATTCACACCAGATCGCTAATTTGACATGAGTTCTTGATAGATTCAGTTCATGCGAAGAGCGGTATGCCCGGGTTCTTTTGACCCAATTCATAATGGACACGTCGAAATCATTGCGCGTGCGGCGAGCCTTTTTGATGAGGTGATCGTGGCAGTGTCCACGAATTACTCCAAGAAGTATCGCTTCAGCGAAGACGAACGAGTCGCCATGGTAGAAGAAACTGTCGGTGGACTGCGTGGGGTTTCCGCTGTGCCGATGGGCCAGGGGCTGCTAGCTGATTTCTGCAAGGAGCAGGGAGCGGAAGCAATCGTCAAGGGATTGCGTAGCACTGTTGACTACGCCTATGAGATTCCCATGGCCACGATGAATCGGCATCTGACAGGTGTTGAAACGGTCTTCCTTCAGGCTGATACGCGATACACGCATCTTTCCTCATCTCTGCTCAAGGAAGTACAGGCTCTTGGCGGGGACGTTGATGAGTACTTCCCGCGCGCTGTAATCAAGAGGCTTACTCATCCGTAGGTAGTTGCGCAATACTGTCGCCATTAACTAATCCGAAGATAGGGGATTCAACACTATGTCTGCACCTCGCGCTATTACCAAAGCGGTCATTCCGGCAGCCGGTTTAGGGACACGTTTCCTTCCTGCAACGAAGGCAATGCCAAAGGAAATGCTCCCAGTCGTCGACAAGCCAGCGATTCAATACGTTGTCGCCGAAGCTGCTCGTGCTGGGCTTAATGATGTCCTGATGATTACCGGACGAAACAAGCGCGCTCTTGAAGACCATTTTGATCGTGTTCCGTCACTGGAAGCGTCTTTGGAAGCGAAGGGTGATACGAAGAAGCTCGCGTTGGTGCAAGATGCCACAGCGTTGGGGGATATCCATTATGTACGGCAACGCGATCCTCGCGGGCTGGGTCATGCAGTCTTATGTGCCAAGCAACATGTAGGGGATGAACCATTTGCGGTTCTTCTCGGTGATGACTTGATCCATGAAGATGATGACTTGCTTTCTTCCATGATTGACATTCAAAAGTCGACTGGCGGTTCAGTTATTGCTCTGATGGAAGTTGATCCGAAACAAATCAGTGCTTATGGATGTGCAGATGTGTCCCCGGTAGAGGATGCCGACTACGTCAAAGTTAATGGATTGGTTGAGAAACCGAGCGTTGAAGAAGCACCGAGTAATCTAGCTGTCATTGGACGTTATTTACTGCATCCCCGTGTATTCGAGATTCTGAAGCACACGGCTCCCGGTAGGGGCAATGAAATTCAGTTAACGGATGCTCTACAAGAGTTGGCGACTGCCGACGGGGAGGGAGCTGGTGTGCACGCTGTAGTTTTCCGAGGTCGGCGTTACGACACAGGCGACAAACTAAGTTATCTGCAAGCGAACATTGCCCTTGCTGTGGAGAACGAAGAACTCGGGGCCAACTTGAAGACTTGGCTGAAGAATTTCGTTAGAACTCTAGAAGACTAGTTCTTGACCTAGGCTACTCAGGATAATCACATTTATCTTGGGTAGTCTTTTTCATTGCGCGAAGTCACCCAGGCTGCCGTTGACCTTGGGGGATCGTTGCCCGGTGGAGTAGGAATGAGAATAGTGCAAGACCAAGATTCAGTCTTTTTGTCGCGGAGCGCGCGGACTCGATCTGAACGTCGGAAAAAGAAGAGAACACAAGGCGTCGTCGTGTCTGTAGTTGTAGTGCTCCTGGTGGCAGTGCTCAGCACCGGCTATGTTCTTTTCGATTTGCAGCGCCAGTTCAACACGAAATCTAATACCGTGGATTTAGGATTTTCAGACGCCGAGGAGCAAGCTCGTCCGATCAAAGATCCTGAAGATAAGTCCATGAATGTCTTATTACTGGGCGTCGATCATGCAGATGAAGGTACTGCCGATGCTCAAGCTCTTGATGGGGCAGTTTCACAACGTAGCGATTCAATGATGCTTGTTCATATCCCGGAAGACCGCTCACAGGTCTACGTTATGTCGATGGTTCGAGACATGTATGTGGAGATTCCGGGGCATGGAATGAACAAGCTCAATGCCGCGATATCGCTTGGCGGGGTTCCTCTGGTGATGCAAACGATTGAAGGACTCTTCAGCACCAAGCTTGATCATGTAGCCATGGTTGATTTCGAAGGGTTCCGTGAATTATCGACTGCTCTCGGTGGTGTGACTGTAAATAATGAGATCCCATTCACGGCAAACGACACGGACTACTTCTACCCAGCCGGCGACATCACGCTGGAAGGCGACCGCGCACTTCGGTTTGTGCGCGAGCGAAAGTCGTTTACCAATGGTGATTACCAACGTGTCGCGAATCAACGCAAGTTCATCGCTGCAGCAGCAAATCAGGTGCTCTCATCAGGAACATTAACTAACCCTGTCAAGCTGTACGAAATCGTCGACAAGGTTTCTCCCTATCTCACCTTTGACGACAACTTTGATGCCGCAACCTTGGTCGGACTGGGTTTGCAACTCAAAAACGTGGACACGGAGAATATGGAGATGTTCACCATGCCAACTGCTGGAACATCGACTAGTGCAGACGGGCAATCAATAGAATTGGCAAGCGAACTCGCTATTGCTCAAATTAGCGAAGCTTTGCAAGGCGATGCCATGGCTGACTACCTTCGCGAAAACCCGCCTGAAACACCGTAAGTAGTAGATGTGGGATGTACTACACCAAGCTGAAGAGCGAAAGCCAGAAGAACAGCTCTCCATCTACTAGACTTTGTACATCTATGCTTAGCCGATAATGCATCAAGAAGCATTCGAACAAGAGGACATAATTCGCATGACAGTTGCAGATGAGGCCGAAAAATACGGCTTGCACCGTGTTGGTGCAAGACCAACATTGGTCAACTATCTGAAGCAGACATGGCAACGCCGCGAGTTCATTTATGAGCTGGCTAAAGCACGCGTCCAATCGCAGAACCAGCGAAATCGCCTGGGGATGGTATGGATCGTAATCAAGCCGACATTCAATGCTTTGGTGTACGGATTTGTCTTCGGTATCTTGCAGGGCGGCGCACGAGGTGTCGATTTCCCCGTTTATGTCGTGATCGGCGTTTTCCTTTTCGAGTTCTTCTCAACCTCGATGAACGGCGGAGCCAAGTCGATCACGGGGAATGCGGCTTTGGTGCAATCTCTTGCCTTCCCACGATTATCTCTGCCTGTCGCTCAGGTTACCCAGAACTTGCTGACTCTCATGCCAATGATCGCAGTGATGTTCATTTACGCTCTGATTCTTGGTACCAGCCCTAAGTGGACTTGGTTTGGGATTATACCGATCCTTGCAATCTTTACTGTTTTCAACCTCGGAGTCGCGTTAATTTGTGCTCGCATCACTGTGCACGTCCGTGACTTCTCGAACGTGTTACCCATGATTGGCCGCGTTCTGTTTTACACCTCAGGAGTGCTTTTCAGCGCAGAACGACTTCTGAATCATTGGCCCTGGATGATTGCAATCTTCGACATACATCCGATATATCAGACCCTGCAATTGGCTCGTGGATTCATCATGGATCATGCTGAGTATGACCCGCAGGCATGGTGGGTTATATCCGTTTGGGCAATTTTCATGCTTATCGCTGGGTTGATCTTCTTCTGGAAGGCCGAAGAAAGGTACGGACGTGCGAATTAGTTTCGATGATCTGATTAACCCGCAGCTGCATCCGGAGTACGAGCCAGCGCCTATATTCTCAGATGACACCTCCTTCATCGATGTTGTGACGCCTGACCAAGTCGAGTCGCAGTCGATTACTGTGGATTCGTCAAGGCAGCCTGTCGTCATCGTCGATAATCTGCATGTGAAGTATGAGGTGTTTGCAAGTGGCAAGGCAATTGGAAACGCAGGCGCCCGCCGCCTTCTCCAACCAAAGCTCAGAGGTGTTCGAACAGTTCATGCGCTCAAGGGAATTTCCTTTGTCGCCTATGAAAATGAATCAATCGGTGTAATTGGTTCGAACGGCTCGGGCAAATCCACGTTGCTTAGGGCCATCACTGGACTGACTCCGCCATCGGATGGCGCAGTATTCGCTCGTTCACGCCCCAGCCTACTTGGCGTAGGCGCAGCTTTAATCCCCGATCTTTCAGGCGACAAGAACATTACCCTAGGTGGGTTGGCGCTTGGATATAGCCGCGCTGAAGTCGAGAAGATGCGGGAAGAGATTACGAAATTTGCCGAGCTCGAAGAGTTTATCGACCTCCCAATGCGTACATATTCTTCGGGCATGGGCGCAAGGCTAAAGTTCGCGATTGCAGCTTCTAAAAAACATGACATCCTCATTGTTGATGAGGCTCTTGCTGTAGGCGATGCGAAATTCCGAAAGCGCAGTGAGGCCAAAATCCGCGAAATCCGGGATAGCGCGGGTACCATTTTCAATGTTTCCCACTCTATGAATTCCATCAAGGAAACCTGTGATCGTTGCATCTGGATTGAAAAGGGTGTGCAAATGATGGATGGTGACACTGCTTCAGTGATAAAGGAATATCAGAAATTCTTGAAAGCGAAGAAGTAAGGCCCGCATGACTCAACTTCCTGGCGTTTCCTATGTCATGCCCGTGCTGAACGAAGCGGACTACCTTGAAGAAGCGGTAAGTTCGATCTTGGGGCAGGACTATTCTGGCGAGAAGGAACTTGTACTGGCATTAGGGCCCAGTACTGATACAACAAACAACGTTGCCCGACGCCTGGCTGATGCCGACGCAAGAATCGTATTAGTCCATAATCCTCTTGGCAGAACACCCATTGGTCTCAACTTGGCTATTCGGGCGTCTACTTTGCCGATAGTTATTCGCGTCGACGCCCATAGCGAGCTGCCGTCGCACTACACACAACGTGGAATCGAAACTCTTTTTCGCGTGAATGCGCACGACGTTGGGGGACTGATGGACGCAAAAGGGCGTACACCTGTCCAGCGAGGAATCGCGGCGGCTTATCATTCGAAGTTTGGTTTTGGCGGACCGGCATATCATTCGGGTGCCCCAGAAGGCCCTGCTGAATCTGCGTACCTCGGTATCTTTCGTCGCGAAGTATTTGAAGAAGTCGGTTACTACAACGAGGAACTATGGCGAGCCCAGGATTGGGAACTCTGCTTGCGTATTCGCCAGGCGGGCCACACCGTTTGGTTCGATCCAGAACTAAAGGTCGGCTACTATCCGCGTGATAGCTTCAAATCCTTGATTAGCCAGTCCAAGGCCTCGGGGACTTGGCGAGCAGAAATTGCGCGGCGCTTCCCTGAAGGTAAGTCGTTGCGCCACGATGTTCCACCACTATTGCTTTTGGGGGTTGCAACGGGACTAGCGGCAACTGTAATTGAGCCGCTAGTTCGCGAAGCAGCCCCAACCGGTGTGAGCGTAGTTCTGAACTTGGCCAAGGCCGTACCTGCGGTCTATGCAGCGATCGCGTTGGCTGCGGGGCTGACTAGCAACGCAAAAGGATTGAAAGACAAGTTGCTGGCAGCATGTGCTTTCCCCGCAATCCATTTGCCTTGGGCTTTTGGATACATCAAGGGTCGTTTTTGCGGGGCAGCCGGCACTGTCGACAAAGGGCGCGTTAGGTAATCATGGTTGAACGTCCAAAGAATCCAACGCTCGAACAGCTGCGTGCGGTCTGCCAACCTCCGGAAGTCCGTGCGCGTAAGAATGCCGAGCACTGGACAGCTGAGCTGTACCTGCGCCATATCTCCATTTACCTCACCGCAATACTGGTGCGCACGCGTATCAGTGCCAATGGCGTTACCGGCTTGATGATTCTTGCGGGTTGGTTCATGTCTCTAGCGCTGTTGATCCCTGGCATCTGGGGACCGTTGCTGGCAGTAATCTTGTCGCAGCTCCAGCTGTATTTTGACTGTTCTGACGGAGAAGTCGCACGTTGGAGGGGAACTCAATCTCCTCGCGGTATTTTCATTGACATGGTTGGGCACCACACAACAGAGGCGCTGATCCCAATTGCTTTGGGCTACCGAGTCTTCAGAGAACTATCTGCGGATGATTCCTCAGTTGAGCAGGCCTGGCCTACACTGTTCATGGCCGCTTGCCTGTCGGTTCTTCTGGTCCTGAACCGTTCGCAGTCACTCATGGTTCATGCGGCCAGAGGCATGGCGGGTCTCGGGAAATTGCCGGATACTGCCGCCGCCAGATCTGTTCCAACAATTTCATTCGTTGGAAAGCTGCGTTCCTTGGCTCGCTTCTTGCCATTCCATAAGTTGCTGCACGCAGTGGAACTATCGCTGATCATTCTTGGTTGCTCGATTGTCTCCGTAATCGTTGGTATTCCAGGAGTCGCTGAAAAGTGGATGGTCTGGATCCTGTTGCCTGCATGCGTCTTGGTGAACTTTGGGCATTTCCTTTCCAATATGGCCTCGTCCCGGCTCAAAGCATAGTTTGACCTAATTCCGTATATCCCACCGCCTTAGAGGACAAATGCCTGCAGAGATCAAGCCGACCATCGGCGTAGTTGTGTTGACCATGGGTAACCGCCCGGTTGAGCTCCGACGCGCCCTGGAATCTTTGCTGGCCCAACGTTCAGTGCTGATTGACGCTGTAGTTGTAGGCAACGGATGGGATCCTACGGATATCCCTGAAGGGATCAAGACTCATTTTCTTCCAGAGAATTTGGGCATTCCGGCCGGCCGCAATGCTGGAGTGAACCAGGTAAATGGCGAATACTTGTGCTTCCTCGATGACGATTCATGGTTCATCGATGAAGATTTCTTGATTACGGCTGTCGAACGGTTCAAGCATTACCCTCGCATGGGGCTGTTGCAGCCGCGCATCACTGATCCGGAAAACGAGGAACAGAATCCACGACGTTGGATCCCGCGATTGAAAAAACGAACGGCAGTGGAACCAAGCAAAGTTTTCCACGTGGGGGAAACTTGCCTAGTGACTACCCGTAGAATTTTTGATTCCACGGGTGGCTGGGCAGGGGGATTTTGGTACGCGCATGAAGGCATCGAACTTGCCTGGCGTGTATGGGACACCGGCACTTACGTCTGGTATGCCGGCGACATGCAGATTGGCCATCCGATCGTGGATCCACGACGCCACGACGAGTTTTATCGTTTGAATGCCCGAAACCGGGTGTGGCTGGCCCGCCGTAACTTGCCCGTGCCGCTGCGTTGGATCTATCCAACAACCTGGATGCTCATTGAGTGCTTGCGGCTGCGACACAACAAAAGCGCTGTGGCCCAGTACTTAGCCGGATGGCGGGCAGGTTGGTCCGGCAGCCCCTGGTACCGTGAACCACGGCCTAAACTTAGATGGAAAACAATAGTTCGCATGACCCTCGCGGGTCGTCTGCCTATTATCTAACGACGAATACAAGTGAGCGCCACTAGCTGAGCAAGCGAAGCTATTACCTTACTTCGAAAGGGACCCATGACTAAAACTGTTTTGACGTACGGAACTTTTGACCTGTTCCATATCGGCCACCTGAATATCCTGAAGCGTCTTAAGGAGAAGGGCGACCGCCTGGTTGTTGGCGTATCCACTGACGAATTCAACGCCATCAAGGGCAAGAAGCCTGTAGTTCCTTTCGAACAGCGTCTTGAGATCGTCCAGGCCATCAAATACGTAGACCTCGCCATTCCCGAAGAGAACTGGGAACAGAAACGTACGGACATCAAGAAGTACGATGCAAAGGTCTTCGGCATCGGCGAAGACTGGATGGGCAAGTTTGACGACCTCGGTGATGAGGTTGAAGTTGTCTACCTTCCACGTACCTCCGGTATCTCGACAACTGAAATGAAACGTGTCCTGAGCGAGTTCGATGAGCGGCATGTCACGTCGTTAAAGAACACATTGGACACTTTGAGCCAGATCGTGAAGGAACTGAGCTAGTAAACTCGTTTAGTTGTAAGTTGTTGTTTTCGAGATTTGAAAGTACTCATGGCTAGCGAGCACATCACAGACTCCATCAAGTCCAGCGTAAAGGGCGCCCTGCAAAAAGTGGGGCGACGTCCGGAAGCAAAACGGATATCCCGTCTGATGGGGCTAACCGGTCGTCCGTCGGCCAATGTGAATGTTGGTGTATCCAATATTCCGGTACCAGGATCTGTAGCGGTTTACTTCGGCGATGGCGCTGACAAGATCTATCAGGTGACTCAGTGGCTTCCGGTGCTTGAAGAACTGCATGAGAAAGAAGAAGTTCTGCTGGTCTTCCGTACTTTGAGTGCTTTCAAAGCGGCGGAGAAATTTACAGACCTGCCACGGATCTATGTTCGCCGATTGACCGATCTCATGGATCTTTATGATGACAATGACCTGAAGCTGGTCATATACACCAACAATTCGCGCACGAATTTCCAGTCCCTGGATCACCCAAGGCTTGTTCACGTGCATGTAAACCATGGTGAGAGCGACAAACTCTCGATGGTTTCGAATAAGGCCAAGGCCTACGACAAGGTTTTTGTCGCAGGCCCTGCAGCCATCAAGCGCCACGAGGCAATGTTGATTGACTTCGAGTTCAACAAATTGGAAGTCACCGGTCGTCCGCAGCTGGATATCAACTTCGAACTTGAATTGGAACCAAGCGAGAAGTTCGATGTCATGTATGCGCCGACGTGGGAAGGGGAAAACGAAGACAACAACTACACCTCGTTGGACAAATACGGTGTTGCCATTGTCGAGTCATTGTTGGAGAACCCTTCTTGGCGCGTCGTCTACAAGCCGCACCCACGAATTCAGGAAAGCAATACTCCTGGCGTTGCTCAGGCACACGCACGCATTCTGGAAATGATCGAAGCTGCCAATGAAGCCGGCGGAGAGCACGCGATATCCGAACAGGGCAATATCTTGGCCATGTTCGAGTCGACCGATGCGCTGATTACCGATGTTTCCAGCGTAGGCCTGGACTACCTGTACCTCCACCCGGGCAATCCGTTAGTCATTTCCGACCGACGTAGTAACCGCGAAATTCTTCACCGCGATGCACCCGTTGCGCAGGCCTGCCACGTGGTAGACCAAGATAGCGTGAAGAACGTTGGAGACCTGCTCGCCGATGCACTGACTCGTGACGGACACAAGGATCAGCGCATTGAAATGCGCCAGTTCTACTTTGGCGACCTGAACCGAGGCGATTCAACTAAGCGATTCCAGGACGTCATTCAGAAGCTGATTGTTGAACGTCAAGGAAAGCTGGAGAACTTCCGGGGTTGGCACAGCTAGAGGTCCGCTGACTCCTTGGTCCCGATTCGTACCATACGAATTGGGACCAATTGCTTTAAGCGCCAGATAATGACAACGCTCCAGTCGAAGCAGACTCTATGGTCATTTGCAGGTGTCCGTGGCGGTTTCAAACTGATTCGAGAGCCCACGGGCGGTAATCTTAGACTGTGGATCACATGAAATGACGGCCACTGCCGTGTGGTGCTAGCGGCCTATTCATGTTGTACACGCGTGATTTCCAAGCTGTTCCGCTGAACGACTTACGCGGGGGATAGCAGCTAAAACATTGAAGGACACTATTCGTGGCAGTTGAAATTCGAGCTATGCAAGACTTGGCGCAGTCAGCGATGCAGACTTTGCGTACCCAGCGGTTGAAGCGTAAGAAGTATCGCTACTACAGCGGCTACCAAGAGCTGAACCTTGCAATTCGTGATGAAGTTCTGCATCTGGACGCTACCGTTGCCCACCCCGTGCAATCAGTTTCGGTATTACACGGTAGCCACATCGTTCTTTCTGTTGCGCCACTTCCGGTTGATCTAGTCAAGAATGGTCACGATGAATCCCATCGAATCCATGCTGAGATCTCTCTGGATCCCCTTCTTGATCGGTGGCAAGGCTATCGCGAACTCGCTTCCAGTGACGAAGAGCCGGAATCCAGCGTTCCTGATTCGGATGACGCAGATGACAACCAAGTGACTCTAGAAAATGACCTGTACGCCGGTACGGTTCGTCTTGCACTGACCTTCAGCTCCGAATTCGATCAATTGCCTCCGGGAATCGCATGGTTGCAGCTAACTGAAGACGGTGAACTGCTCAGGCGCAAAGAGGTCCGGGAACGGATCGACGCCGGGGAACTAATCCTCAACGGCCCTGTTATCGCCCACCGTATTCTGGGGCGGTTCTCGTCGACTACTTTTAGCCATGACACGGTCTATAATTCAGGCGAACGCAGCGTAGGACTTTATATCAATAAGAAGGCCGAAGTGGCTTTGGCCCTGAACCGCCCTCTACGCTTCAAATATCGAATTCGTACTGACATCACCCGGATCCACGACGGCATGCTGTCGTTGGGCGGAGTTCTGGAAACGCAGAGCGACCGGTTGTCCTCAGTCACTTTGCAACTGGTTGGACGTAAATCGGAATTTGCAGTTGAAGTTCCAGCGGAGCTGGTTTTCGACGAAAAGCATGCAGCAAAGCGCTTTGGACGTGCTATCTACAGCTGGTCTGCAACCCTGGATTTCAAATCTGCTGACTGGGAGGCGATCGATCGTGGCGATAACTACGATCTCTATCTGCTGGCGACTTCGAATTCCAGCGGTGAGCTTGCACGCATTCGAGTGACTCGTACCCCGTTTGCCGTGCGCAGCACGACGCGTGCAGATGCGGTGACAATCGGTGAAAAGACTCTAGCGATTTCTCCGTATTTCACCTTCAAAGCAAAATCAACATCGGTGATTCTGGAAGTGTTCGACAAAGAAGCCTTTGCCGTACTTGCTAACGCTAAACAGCGCAGTTTCCCAATCAGCCAGCCATCGGATTCGAAGCCGATTTGGATCGTCGGCGAACTATCCTACAAGGCTCAGGACAACGGGCTGCATCTGTTCAAATACCTGCGCAAAGAACGCCCAGATATTGATGCATACTACGTCATCGATGAGAAAGCTCCCGATTTGCGGAATTTCGATTCCATGGATCACGTCGTTTTCCATGGCAGCAAAGAACATTTTGAATTGGCTATTCGTGCGCAACGAGTCATCGGCACGCACCATGCCGATTACTTGTACCCAACAAGGCACCATAGCTTCTCGTCGCGTTGCCGCGCTACTCGGGTGTTCTTGCAGCATGGCGTCATGGGAACCAAATGGATGGTTCCCAACTACGGCAAGAATTCACCTGGCTTTGCGACGGACCTTTTCATGGTTTCCTCTGAGCGCGAGAAGCAGTACATCGTTAAGGACTTCCTCTACTCGCCTGGCGAAGTCAAGGTCACCGGGCTATCGCGGTTCGATTCCTTGCTGGCGACGGATTTGAGTGTTAACGAGAACATGCTCCTGATCATCCCAACCTGGCGTGATTGGTTGCAGAATGAGGAAGTTTTCCTAGAATCGGACTACCTCGAGCAATGGAAAAACCTGCTTAATTCGGCGGAACTTGCAGAATTAGTCCAGAGGTATGGCCTGGAAGTTGTTTTCTGCCTCCATCCCAACATGATGCAATTCAGGGATCATTTTGCTGGCGCGCCCGCTCGACTAATTGTCCAAGGTGAAATTGACGTCCAGGAACTAATCAAGACCGCGGCAATCATGGTCACGGATTACTCCTCAGTGAACTTTGACTTCAGCTTCCTGCACAAGCCTGTTCACTACTACCAGTTCGATCGCTCTCGCTTCTTGGGACCGAGCGGATCGCATTTGAACTTGGACGACGAATTGCCAGGCCGCATTGCCTTTGACGCAGAAACATTGCTGCATGATCTTTCACGTACCCTGCAACGAGGGAAAGCCATGGAAGACAAGTACCGCCAACGTGCTGACGTGTTCATGACCCATCGGGACCAAAACAATTCGCAACGCATAACGGAAGAAATCGAGCGAGCCGAGCTGCGCGGCAGACCCAACGTTGGCTGGCGTGCCGAATTGCCGGTTAAGTTGAAGAACAAGTTCCGTAGGAACAAGCGGTACTTTGACGTCATGCGCAAGCTATACAAGTTGTACAAGCTTGCTCCCATGGAAGAAGACCTCATCGTCTTCGAATCAGGTCTCGGGAATCAGTACGGCGACTCTCCTCGGTATATTTACGAGGAATTGCTGCGACAAGGTGACACACGTCGCAAGGTATGGGTTTACTCGGGAAAGCACCGCTTCTCCGATCCTTTGACGACTACCGTTAAGCGATTGTCACCGGAATATTTCTGGCACCTCGCACGGGCAAAATACTGGGTGAATAACCAGAGCTTCCCGCACTATGTGAAGCGTCGCGCGAAGGGAGTGTTCCTGCAGACCTGGCACGGAACACCACTCAAGCAGATGGCACTCGATGTTCGCGAAGTTCAAGGCCGCGATGAGGGGTATCTTGAGCGTGTTACACGAGCAACGCGCCAATGGACGCACCTCATTTCGCCTTCTCGCTACACGAGCGAGATCATGCGATCCGCCTATGCATTCTCAGGCGAAGCCGTGGAGCTTGGCTATCCCCGAAACGACATCTTGACCGGTACCGACGTTGCTGAGCAAGAAAAGCGTGTTCGTGATGAGCTTGCGATACCCCCAGGAATCAAGACCGTACTTTACGCGCCGACATTCCGTGACGATGCGGCTTCAAGCCGCGGTAAATTCAGATTCGACCTGCCAATGGATCTGGAGGAGTTCGACCGTCGTTTTGGCGAAGATACCATCTTGATGTTGCGCATGCATGTGCTGGTATCAAATGCCGTGTCGATTCCGGAGAGCCTGCGGCACCGCATTATCGATGTCTCGAGTCATCCAGATATTCAAGAACTGTACCTTGCTTCTGATGTATTGATTACTGATTATTCGTCGGTGTTCTTCGACTACTCGCTGTTGCGACGACCAATTATCTTCTATGCATACGATCTGGAGAACTACCGGGACAATCTGCGTGGTTTCTATTTGGACTACGAGAGTGCGTTGCCTGGCCCAATTGTTGAAGAAGAGAGCGACCTTTGGGATGCACTATCGTCAGCCTTGGCGGGGGCTGATCTGCCAGGGGTGAATCGAGACGAATTCATTGAAAAGTTTGCCCCAAACGATGACGGACATGCTGCGCGACGCGTTGTTGAGCGCTTCTTCAAATAAGGAAGACTCCGCAGCTTATTGAAATTGTGTTGCCGGGCCTCTTGCAGGCCCGGCACCACTATGCTACTGAAGCTGGCTAGTGATCAGTGACGCTGTCTTCTTGCACTAGCGCCAGCGTTTCTGCAATGAAACGTTGCATGCTGGCACCGGGGGAAACGTCGCCAAAGTAGTAATTGACCAGTCCTCGTAGCTGCGGGTTGCTGCCGGCCAAGGCCTCTCGCGCTAGCCGGCTGATTTCCGTTGCCGACGCAGCTGTAAGGGCAGGCACCTGTTGCAGCGCTGGAGTTTCATCAACGGTAGGCTCGGTGGACACTGGTTGCGTCACGAACATTGGTTTCCCTGTCGCCAAAAAGTCATAAGCAACTGCGGAAATGTCAGTCACGCAAAGGTCGGCAGCTGACCACTGCCAGCCCCAGTGGGCCGAGTCATCGAAAATGAATTGGGCTTTTGAAGTTTCGCTGTGCGCCCTCAGCTGTTTTCGGATTCTTTCTACGCCTTGCCCATAGGGTTTCGCACCCATTCCAGAACGTGGATGGGGACGAAAAATAACGTTGAATCCGCCGTCCTTGATCAGGGCGTCAATTAATTGTTCACCATGGGATAGTACTGAGCCATAATTCATGGAAGGCCGGTCGCCTTCCCACGTTGGGGCATAGAGAAGTGTTGGTAGTTCCTTATTCAGGTTCACCGGCGACGCATAATCCACATCTATTTGCGGACGCCCAATTAACCGGCATCGCAACGAAGCGTCGAAATTGCGCAAGTGATTTACCAGGCGATCTTTAGCTGCTTCACCGGCTGAAAATACATAATCGTAGGCCTTGAGCTGGTTGGACCACATGTAGGCTTTTTCGCTTTCGCCATGGCAGATGAAGACATGATTAGGCGCATTGAACCGCATGATTTGAAAGTTCCGGATATTTTGATTCACGTAGAACACCACACGTAGATCCTGGGATTGCATGAATCGCTCAACATCTACAACGGCGGGGGCGAAGTGAATCGGTAGCGGGCATTCCTTGCGCAGCGACAGTGCAGTATCAGGACTTCGTACGATGATTACCACCGGCACGAATTCTGCCAAGGCTAAAAGCGGTTCGTACCATTGCCTGATCTGGTAGGCGTTGGCCATCTCATCGGGAAAGTGCAGCGCTACCTTGTACCGGTCAGCGTCCACGGGCAGGTGACGTAGTTCTGTTGCGTGGTTCTGAATGAACTTCAGGTGTCGCCGTGTCTCAAAGCGCGATTGCACTTTCTTGACGACGCTATTGACGGTTCGTAACACTTTCACAGAGAATCCCTCACCACTTAATTCGAAGCATGACCAAGCATAATTCGCTGGGCAGGCTTTCTTCGGGACGTTTGCTATAAGCCGTTTTGCGTCGCGCTCGCCCGTGGCGTTACTCCGATTCTTCTTCGAAGTCCGCGGCCCGGATTGCAAGGTCGGGAATGTTGGATTAGCAACGCGTGCAAGTAGGGATTGGCAGGTCGTCTACGATATGCTGTGGTGAGTGCAACACCGGCATCGAGCTCTGAAAACTGGTTTCAGTTTGGGAACTTGGCCTACGGCAAGCTAAGATGAAATGTCGGACTATGTTTCTATAGGAGTCATCATTAGCGAAAAGCGTTCTGATCGATCGTCACACGGCGAACTCGATCGCAACTCGCCTCTGGTTTTTTCAACCAGGGAGCTCGGCCGTTCGCCTGGCTCAATGAAAACTCTCAATGAGCAGGTTTCGGCACCCGCAGATGTGGGAAATGCACTCATCGGTATTCGTGGAGGATCTGAGCTTGACTTAGATCTTCGCTTTGAAGCCGTGCATGAAGGAATTCTGGTATCGGGTACCGCTACAGCGCAAATCGCTGGGGAATGTGGACGATGCTTGGAGCCCATCGAGTACGACTTCGAGGCTGATATTCAAGAGCTCTTCTATTATGAAGAGAGCGAAGAATTCGAAGACGATGATGATGTGGATCAGTATTGGGTGGTCGGTGACTTGATTGACATCGATCCGGTAGTACGGAGCGCAGTGGTTACCGCCCTGCCGTTCCAGCCGGTTTGCCGGGAAGATTGCTTGGGGCTCTGCAGTGAATGCGGAATCAGTCTCAACGATGACCCTCAGCATGATCATGAGATCCTGGATCCACGTTGGGCAGCGCTAGCGCAGCTGTCCGACATTGTCGCAGAGGATGCGACAAATGATAAAACGTCAGACAAGAGAGAAGAGAAGTAGTCGTGGCTGTTCCAAAGCGGAAGATGTCCCGTGCGAATACTCGTGCCCGCCGTTCTCAGTGGAAGGCTACCGCACCGAACCTGGTGAAGACCGTTGAAAACGGTCGCGTAACCTACAGCCTGCCTCACCAGGCTAAGGTTGTCACCGACTCGGCTGGTACCGAATTGTTCCTTGAGTACAAGGGTCGCAAGGTCGCAGACGTCTAAGACATGTCTTCAAAAGAAGAACTTATGAAGCGTCTCGGAATCAATATTGATTCCGAGACGTTTCGTCTTGCATTTACCCACCGCTCATATTCCTATGAGAACGGTGGCATTCCAACGAATGAACGCCTTGAATTCTTAGGTGATTCAATTCTTGGCTTCTGCGTTGCAGAATACCTATACGCAACTTTCCCGAATTTGCCAGAAGGCGATCTCGCGAAGCGGCGAGCGGCTATTGTCAGTACCCGCGCCTTGGCGATCATTGCCCGTGATTTGGAAGTGGGGGAGCACCTGCTCCTAGGACGTGGGGAAGCCCAGTCCAACGGAGCCAATAAATCCTCCATTCTGGCAGACACCATGGAAGCAATTCTTGGGGCCACCTACTTGGTTCAAGGCATGGAAGCTGCGCGCTCGTTTGTGCTTCGCTTCGTCACTCCACTGCTGGAAGATCATCGGCTGCTGGGCGCGACGACTGACTGGAAAACTGTAATCCAGGAAGAAGTAGCCTCCCAAAAGCTAGGCGAGATGCACTACCAGGTCAGTGGTTCCGGTCCTGACCACGCACGCACTTACCTTGCCGAACTCCGCATCGGAAACGAGGGATACGGCCAGGGGCATGGGCCATCCAAGAAGGAAGCTGAGCAGGAAGCGGCACACAAGACTTGGCTGTTGCTGCATCCAGGTGAGCAGCTACCTAAGGGATAGCATTTAGTTCATGCCAGAACTGCCAGAAGTTGAAGTGGTCCGAGAAGGACTGGATAAGTGGGTTCGCACTCGAACGGTACTAACCGCTCAAGTGCTGGACCCGCGGTCCGTCCGCCGTCATACCGACGGCGTTGAAGATTTTGAACAGACATTGAGCGGTTGCTCTATCGCTTCCGTGGTTCGCCGGGGCAAGTTCCTCTGGATGGACCTCGAAGGCCTTTCAACTCCAGCAGCATTGGTTGCCCACCTCGGCATGAGCGGCCAACTACTTATCGAAGAACCTGATGCTCCCGATGAGAAACATCTGAAAGTCAGGCTCTCACTCAGCGAAAGATCCGATTTCCCCAGCGAACTGCGTTTCGTAGACCAGCGTATCTTTGGGGGAATGTTCGTCTCCCCACTGGTTGCAACAACCGATGGGTTGCCTGCCGGAGCCGGGTCGCTAAAAGCATTGATCCCACAGGCGGCCGCTCACATTGCCAGAGACGTGATGGATCCTCACCGCAAGCCCGAAGACCTGTACGTCGCGCTTCGCAAAAAGACGACAGAACTCAAGAGAGCCATTCTGGACCAGGGGATCATTTCCGGAGTCGGCAACATCTATGCGGATGAAGCACTCTGGCAAGCAGGCCTTTCAGGTTTGCGCAACACTGGCACTATCAGGCGTCCAGAAGTGCAACGCCTCAACGATGCTTTGGTTGATGTGATGACACGCGCCCTCGCCGCTGGTGGTACGAGCTTCGATTCTCTGTACGTGAATGTTAACGGCGCTAGCGGTTATTTCGCCAGGTCCTTGAACGCCTACGGGCGCGAAGGCAAAGCCTGTTTGCGTTGCAGAGAAAACGGCCGTGAATCTCTGATTCGTCGTGATCCCTTCATGGGCCGTTCTTCCTACAGCTGTCCCGTGTGCCAGCCGCGACCACGCCGAACAAGACGTTAGCTGCGATTCCAAAGTATCGTTTACTCGTGGCTGGCACTCCCGGGGCTCCGATCAAGAGGCAACACGCGATTCGTGCTAGCCATGGGAAGTCAATTCACATGTTCGATGAACAACGACTACGTGATCCTGAACCCCACAGTGACGATTCCGTCCCAGGCTGAAGGCTGTGCGGATTGTCCGCAAAAGTCCGAAACTTTATCGACAAGTGGTTGTGCCGCAGACTCTGAACTAGCGGCAACAAATAATTCAAGTGCACCATCCGGGCGGCTTGTAATTTTACCTGAAATGCCTCCAATTCGTGCTAATTTCTTGATGGTTCTACCTGAATATGGACGTAACTGAACAGAACCGCTCTCAGAGTCGAAAAGGTACCTTTGGCGAAACGGAAAACCGTGCTTAGGCAGTGCGGGTAACGTTAGTTTCGAAGCCAAACCTTCTGCGAACAGATTACGCACCGCAGAGGGATCAAAGCGGATCGTTTTGAACGAGTCACCGGTGGGCCTGGAAGAGCTAGGGAAGAACGAGTCAAGTATGGCTTTTGGAACGTCGCGACCAGTGCCGATCGATGGATACATATTCACGCCAATCTGTGGCCGCGAATTGATTTCAATTATCACGTAGTTTGTCTCTTCAGATCCGTCGTAGAGCACGTCTACTCCAGCTATATGGATATTTGGGAGAACGCGCACTGCTCGTATCGCGGCTTCCTTGATAGCATCAGGAATAGTCTCTGTTACGTCCTGGACATCGCCACCGGCAGATGCATTTGCAACCCTGCGTAATGTCACTTGTTGATTTTTCCGTGGAATAGTGTCAATGGTCAGTCCTTGGTCCGTCAGACACTTGCGGACCTCGTAATCAACTTTGATTAACCCAGAACCCAAAAATGGATTTCTGGTCCGACGGTTGTTTTTGATGGCGATTAGTTCTTCAATGGTGGATCTTCCATCACCAACAATATTGGCGGGTATCCGCTTGACCGCGCCGACAACACGATTTCCTATCACAAGTAGACGGTAGTCGTCTCCTCCATGATGACGCTCTAAAAGGATAGTATCTTGTTTAAGCATGACAGTCAGTTCATGGAAAGCATCCCGAAGTTCGTTCCAATCGTTGAGGTTCGAGAAGACACCACGGCCCATTGAACCTTGATTCGGCTTCAAAACGAGAGGATATCCCATTATTAAACCGAGTTCACGCAGCTGTTCGTATGTTGTGTTCGATGTCTCTAGCAGAATACTCCGTGGCGACGGTATTGCGTGTCTTGCGAGTATCTGGTTGGTTTCTCCCTTTCTATCGAGGCGAAGATAGTCTGCTCGTGGGGTAAGTGAGTCGGGCCTAGCGAAATTGAAGTCGATCTTAGTGGTGCCATCTGAAATGGAGTAGAGGTGTAGCTCGGGCGCCGTGAATGTCACTTCTAGTCCTCGTCGCCATGCTTCTAAAGCGATCGCGAAACTTGAAAGGCCACTACTCCCCAAGCGCCGGCCCATCAATCGAGATGAGAAGTGAACGGGCCAAACTACTACCATGCTTATCTCCTTCGAAGGGGGCACCCAACTAATCTATGTTCTCGTAATCATTGTTTCACGGATGGTCGTCAACTGAATCGTGACCCAACGCGTTCGTCTCCCCCGAGTTTGGCTGAAGTTATTCTATTCGTAAGTGACACAGCTGCGCGATTTATTCTGCCTATATTTTTGATTGTAGAAGTGCGAATCTTAAGCTAGCAGCTGGGGACACGCATCGCATATAATCAATAGTTCTACGCCACCACTTGCGCGGTGGAGAACCCGCATTCAACAATGTTGCTAACCTAGGGGACAAGAACCCAGTCGGACGTGAAAGCCTTCATGGCATGGTTTGCACCCTTAGGAAAAATTCTGGCTCGGTATCTACCTTTCCGCGTTACAGTGAAGGCCATACTTTTAACCAACCCTCGGTGCTCGTGTACTAGTTCGTTTTCGTAGTAAATACGGATCACTGCTCGTGTGTCTTTGCTGCAACGATCAAGTCGAAGAACATGGTTAAGGCAAAGCAGAGTACCAAACTGTGATCTTTGACGATCCTTCACTTCGACTCCTTCCTGTGGAATGGAAGGGAGGGCACTAGAAACCTTTGGAGTCTCCTGCAGGCTAGTTATTTGCTTTGGGGTGGAGTTTCCAAGCTTCTTCGCTTCAAAGTCGAAGGTTGTGATGAGGGTAGTTACACTTTCCGACCGGCCCTCGAATATAACTTGAATCTGTGAGCCAGGGACTTTGTGACCAAAACTCGGAAAGCGCCATCCTCGCGGACGAGATCCACTCCGCCCGGTAAAGCGAACGATCTTCTGGATATCGACGCCAGAAAAATCGAGCCTGATGACAGGTAAGGAATCGATACAACCTATGACATAATTCTCAAAGATTTCAACTCTGAGAAACGGACCAAAATTCCAAATTAATGAGTAGATATGGTTAGATTCTGAAATTAGTTTGTCTACCACTCGGATGCGTTGCAGATCATCGGACATGAATAATGATCGATTATGGATAGTGCCGGTGAACCTGGAGTTTGATGCTCTTACATAAATTTCCCCGAGTTCTCCGACTCGGCTGCGAGTCATCGACACATGGTCATATTTTCTGTCATGCCGGGGTAAAGATTTATGGTCCAGCACAATTGAATTGTGTGCAAATTGACTGAAAGCATACTTTGTCATGGCATCTTGCATTTGATAGCCGAAAGGTCCAGCTTCAGTCAGTATTTCGTAGCCATATTTCCAAAGGTACACGTGGAGATCATCCGAATGTTTGTGGTAGGCCCCGTTGTATGCAGCTATAAACGCCAGATATCCAGCCGAACTATCGCTCCAAGACGTGCGATGAAAAAAGTATCCAGAGACCGGTTCCGACAATGTGCGGGTACCGGGTTCACTACCTCGCGAACCGCAAGCAGACACGTAAGCAAACTCCTCGCTATTGAAAACGTTGTTCCGTGCTCCTGAAAGAGCAACTTGCGCAGTATCACTTAGGGGGAGAAATTTCCCGTCTGGTTGAACACAATGAATCGTATGCGATTCGGCACTCGCGAGTATCTTGCTTAGCTCAGGGGGAATAACACCGAAAGCAGCCTCCATGAACAATGAGTGTTCGTGAATATGTCTAGCTATCATTAGGTGATAGGACGGACTGTGTTCGATATGCACTCCTTCGGACGTGAAGGAATATGCAAAATACTCAGAAATACGCGTCAGGGAGCGGGCTAAGAAGTTGGATCGAGTGGCATGCTCTGCCCAGTCAGCATAAACTGCATAGTCTCGCAGAGACTTTGCCTGGAACATACCGTGATTGTTTTTTCCAGCATAGAAATCGTCTGTGTACAGGAGTGCCGCGGTTTGGTCCATTAAACGTTGTAGTTCACTGATCAAACGGGTTCTTTTATGCCTCATACAAAGGTGATGTAAATGGATAGCTGCAGCTAATCTTTGCGCGGTGGTTTCATCATGATAAACAGTCTTGTAGCTTAAATCGGATTCCTGCAATGAGCCATATTGTTCAATCCAGATTAGAACGAAATTTTCAACATGGTCGAAGTCTTCGGCGGAGGACTCCAAAGCTGCGTACCACCCAGAAAGAAATATCCACCCCTGTACAAAACGATTCACGCTATTGTTATTCGATAGTTGAATAATTCCATTCACTAATATCTCCACAGATCCCCAGTTGGGATGTGAGAGCGAGCCGGACAGAGTAAAATTCTGGAGATTCCTGAGTGTGCTCACGGTTGAACTTGATTTAAAACGATTCACGATGTACTGACGAATGCGGATTTGGTCCAGAGAATCGAAGACGTCAGGATCGTTGATATTTCTCTCCAATGAAAACAACTTTCTACGTGATCCTCTGGAAGTTCAGAGAGGAGTGCTATCTAGTGAATGTAGAGTCAAATGCAAGATATTGACACTTCAATAAATTTTATCATTGAGTCACCAGCAGACATATTTTTCTGAAAGCGATGGAGTACTATTTCCATTCAGTAAAAAGTACCCGCGCGGAAACACTAAGGATTAATTTGGGCGAAAGAACTTCTCGAAGCTCACAAAAATCGAGAGGTGCTTGAAGGGTTGATAGCAGACTCGGGCGTCAAGATCCACGCAAGATCACGAAAAGTCGACCACTGTTTACCGTACGCGGTTTGATGCCACTGTCTTTCGAGAGAAAGATGACACCATACCCAAGAAGTAGCCTTCCGAAGATCGTGACCGTGCCGTACAGCTGGTCCTGGATCGGCTCCCCGAACACCCATGCGTGCACGCGGCTTGCAAGGTCTTTTCTCCGATACTGGATGCCGGTCCCGAGTCCTTGCGTCGTTGGGTGTTCCAGACCCAGGTTGACACCGGAGTGAAAGATCGGTCAACCACCGATTATCAGGATTAGCGCAAGCGCCAACCTGCCCAAAACCGGGATCTGAAGCAAGTCAATGAAACCCTGAGGATTACATCGATTCTCTTCGCGATGAAGCTGGACCCTCGCCGACGCTGATCTGCCGGGGCATTGAACAGTTCAGGGCCGAAGGTCATGTGGTCGAGTTGATCTGCGCCGTCCTCCGCCAGCAGGCGTGCGGGTCGATGCACGAACCAGCGGGTCTGGAAAACAAGACAGCGGGCACTGCGCGCCATCGAGGACGCCTAGATCATCGACTCGTGGCGCGGGCGCCGCGATCCAGATGCTAGGGGAGCGGCTTGGGCCGGAAATCCTCTACAGTCGTCAGAAGATTGCCGCATAGCTGCGCCGCAGCGGCTTCCCCGTGCTCTCCAAACACACGGTTGACCGGCTAATGCGGGACACGGGCACGAACGGCCTGGTCAGAAGACACGCCCTGCATCGCCACCCGTGACGGTGTATGTTCAAAAGTCAGCTCGGTGAGCTTTATCTGGTTAATTTTCAGGTCGCAATCCAGCCCGTTGATCTGTTGTGCGCTGGACGTACAGCTTCACCGAGGGCGATACCAGTGCCAAGTGGCTCATCTCGTTCGCGCCATGTTGTCATACTCTTGCTCTGCATTGCGCTCAGCGGCTTGCGGGCATTCATATTTGAATCATTCGCCCGTATCAGCCTCGCCAGTGCGTTATTGACTCGAAGCCGATCAGTAATCATCTGGTCGCGCCTGACGCTATGTACTCTAAGCGCGGTCTGCACATCGCCTGCTCGACGGTCACACAGCTTTTCAAGATCCATTACTAGTGCCGATCTAGTTGCTGTATTTTCGTCCAGATTGTCTGTTTTCCCTTGCCTCGGAGCCATTTGGCTGAAGGAGTGGGCGCTTCAACCACACCACATATCTTTCCGGCGTTAGTCGTTCGGACATGTCGGCTCCGTAAGAACCGGTGGACTCGCCCAAGATAAGAACAGTGTCGATATTGTCCTCGGTTCGGCGCCTGATCCAGGTTGCTACATGGGTGAGGCCGGTGGAACTGGTCGAGAAGGTTTCTTGAGCCAGAACCCGACCTGAAGCCGATTCGAAAATCGCGTATGCATGCGTTGCTGCGTGAGTGTCCACGCAGAAATTAAATTGCTAGTGATCAGCCGTAATTGGCATAAGATGCCGCCTTCTTGTGAGCCGTGTCGTGTCCGATATCGGCCCGGGAGAAGTTCACTACGAGGCAGGCCTGTATGGGGCCACAATCCACGAAGATTGGGGTTGGCTTCTAGTCAGGCCGTCGCGGTAGGCGGGGTCGATGCCTGTCCGTCCAGCCAGACGGACAGATACCGGAAATGACACCCTTTAGGAGGCAATTGGTTCATGAGTCACATCGGGTCCAAGGAACCAATATCACCCTGCCAGCTAGTCCCAGGCCAGCCCCTACAAACAGTTACAGACGGTTCAGAAGGGATTGCGAGCCCTACTTTTCTTTCAGGTTCACCTCGCTATAAGTCGAAGAGGGCTTACCGCTAATAAACTCGTATTCTGCTGGCGCACCAGCAGTATTCGCTTCTATGATCCTATGGATAGATAAAGGCTAGACGTCGTGACACGGATGGATAGCCGAGAGTAGAAATGTCCCCTCCTTCAGGAAGTATGCAAGATACCGGAAACGTCTGAGAATACTTCGTTGTTCTCTGGAAATTTCCTGGTGCCTATCGAAACCTGCATTGCTGAAAGTGTTTCTAACTTTCGATAAAGTAAAATTCTGCTCGAAGTGGAGATGTTCTATGGATCGCAGATGGCCGGATGATGACTAATTTGTATAAGCTGCTGCTGCTGCTATGAACTTCAGGTGCATTTCGAAAGATAAGTTATCAAGGTGTTATATTGGGCGAATGGATAATATTTCTGTCCCAGAAGCTGCGGATTCCAAAACGATAACTCGCACCGTTGCGCCCGTCATCAGATATGACCCATTGCGACAAGACGGCGCTAAAATGGCTCTCCTGAACGGGCAATCCACAAACGTTGTCGGAGATAGAAGATACACGATAGACGGAGCGGCTATATTCGACGGCCGCGTCATTTCGGCTCGTGAGAATCTAGATTCTCTCGTCCCGTTGATCGCTGGTAGTGATACGCTTCGGAGCACCGGAGCAAGCTGGATATCTCGGACCCGCAACCCCAATGCTCTATTTGTGGTGGACGAGACGAACCAAGAAGCCGTAGTGGTGCCAGACCCGCTCGGCGGCGCGATAGTCTACTACTACAATGTAGAAGGGAAATACTATGCGTCAACAGATATAGCTTCATTGAATAGCGCATTGCAAGCTGACGGTGTTCGAACGACTAAGTCATACAATTTCCAAGTCGAACGACTTTTAATTGGTAATTGTGGTACTAGTGATTCTAGCTATGACGAGATTCAGACACTAGATTCATTTGAATTCATCCAGATCAAATCTGGAACATTCCAAATAGTTAATATGAGAAATGAACTTTTGGAAAGCAACTCAGAATCTTATTTCGAGCTGCTCAGGAAGACGCGGCAAGACATTGTCGAGAACGTTGTTGCTGTCGCAGGGTCTCGTTCTCAGATGAAAACCGCTCACATTACCGGCGGGTTTGATTCGCGTCTGGTGCTAGGAGCAATCACCCACGCAGGAGTAAAGGATAAGTTCAGATTTTTCTGTTCCGGTCCCGAGAAAACTCGGGATCGAATCATCGCGGATGGCTTGACCGAGCAATACGGATTAAAAAGGACAACTGGTCCAGGACTTGTCCCTGGACCAGCGCATTCCATCACTGAGCGACTTTTAGGTCCGCTATTTCACAGTGGGGGAATTCTTACCACAGGTCCTAATGGTAGAGAGATCCCAGTCGACGTTGTTGCTGTCGGTGGTGGATACGGCGAAATGTACCGAACCGTCTATGCAGACCGATTCGCCGAAATTGACAGGAATGATCCGAATGCAGCTATGCGGTCGATGCTTCCATGGTCTAACAAAGATTCTACGTATATTTCAGAGGAAGCCTGGGCCTCCTTATCACGGTCGATCAACGCAAAATGGCAGTCGGTCGCCGATCAGTACGAAGAAAAGGATTTCCGGGGTGATGCCCTTTGGATACATCGTCGCGCTAGGTTTCACTTTGGACAAGGTTCGATGGCCTGGAGCCGCGTAGGGACCCGAATCGATCCGGCTTATTCCCTCCATGGATTCAGGCTCGCAATGTCAACACCAATTCTCCTACGTTCGGGTAATGCCCTAGGCTACGATCTCATGCAATCATTCGATCCGGATCTGGTTAGCTTCGAGTTTGATAAACCGCGCTTTGAATCTGACGAATTCCAGAACTTGAGACGATTCAATGGTGTGCGTTCGTTGCCTTTGGGCAGACCGAGTTCTTATGAAAATGCTCCCAGCACGCCTCATACCAAGAATCGTGTCATTCCTAACACGTTGGATCCATTTATTTTGGACGATAAGAATCCCACTGCCGCGGAGAGAGCAAAATTCGTCGAGCAGGCAAACCGTCTTGGCGTTAATTTTTGGCAGTCCGCTAGTTATACTGATGCTCAATCTGTTTTGACCAGGATGTTAGCGGATAAACAAATTCGTGGAGCGGCACCGGACTTAAACTGGGCGTACGTAAACGACCTATTGAAAGACAAACCCTTAACTCGTGGACGAATCAGGGATATATATTCGGTAGTCGCCTTAATCTCCTGGCATGCATCATAACAAAACTGGGCACCGTTCTTTACCCTTTTCTCGTATAAATCGTGGGGTAAAGAACGGTCCATGGCATATCAACCCAAAATATTTAAGATTTAGGGTAGCTAGATAAATTCATCTAGAGAGGTCAAATCCTTAACCGCGAGGGTTGTATTCATCAACTCCCGTAGGACAGACCCAATGAGCGTCCCGGATGGCGGAGCATGGCCCAATGCGAACTCTGCTAGGTAGACACCATGGTCATCTCCCAATAGATTTTTCCCTTGTACCAACTCACGCGTTGTCGTCTTGAACCAAAGCGGCTGCAAATGTTCTATACGGTGTGAATCACCTAGATTTTGAAGGTAAACCAATCTGCGCGGTCTATGTAGAGTTGATTCAGTGACCACTGACGTTCGTGACGCACGATCAGTACGGATTCGGCAGTATTCTTTCCAATCATCGCGGCGCAGAGTGTCGTGCGAAAAATTGTATTGACTACGAAGATAGTCCTTGACGAATCTGGGGGAGTATTCGAATATATCTGTTTGTGGGTTCCAAACCAATGTCGTAGTTCGGCTCGAAGTGTCTAGCCCGGCGTTCAAAGCAGCATATCCACCACCGGATCCACCAACCAGAATCAGTTCAGTCTCTAAAATCTGATGCAAGGCATCGAGAGTTGCGGACAGGTTTTCTCCGAAATTGTCGGTTGCGTCCCCTAAGTACCAGGCCAGCTTGAGATCGCGATCAGCATCGAGAGCTGGATCCGCAATCGCAATCAATGGTAGCCCAAGCCTCTTAGTCATGCCGAGACCGGAAAAAAATGGTCCTAATTGAGTGGTTCGATTCGATATCGCTCCACTGAAAAATATCGGAGTAGCCTTATGAGTAGTCTCTTTAATATTTTCGTTGACGTAGAGGTCAATGTTTTTCTGCCCAGCTGCAAACTGGATAGTGTGAATTCCCGGAATGCGATTCCACGTATTCCTGAAATGCTCTAAAGAATCCCACAAATAGTGAAACTGTTTCCATTGTGCGTAGTTCGAATAGTTCATATTAAAATCTCACCATACCTAAATTTTTTGATTAAATATCAGTGCGATGTTTTTGGATCGATTTAAAATGCTCAAATTTCTTACCCGAAATGAGGTCCGTTCTCAATCGGGCATCTGCGCTCACCCAGTGGTTGCCTAAAGAATTGTCGATCGATGCAGCGAATAGATGTGCACCCCCAGGCTTGGGAGTAATTTCATTAACGACGGCACCGCTTGGTGAGGCCAACAAATCAACTCTGACAAATGGTGCTGGAATGCTATGACCTATTCGCTCAGCGATTTCGTAGAATTCTGGAGGAATCCCGTGCCCAACAAAAAGTTCCTTCGAGTATTTACCTGTGTTAACTAGGTTTGAATAGTTGTCATACCAGCAACGTTGTACTTTAGGAATGCGAACGGTCTCCAGCGCAAGGAGCGGCTGACCGTAAAAGGTGTAGAATTTAATGTCGCGAGCAGGCTGGTCTACGACTTTATCATCAAGAATCAAACGTTCGCGGATCCACTGATCTTCCTTGATCTTACCGCTCGTTATAAGATTCTTCATACACTGGCGTAAGTCAGTGAAATTAGAAATTATATGATTATTAACAAGGTCTATGATGGAATCAGCGGTTATGAGAAATACGCCCTGCGACATGACTCCTGTGAGTGGCTTTACGACAGTATTTCGCTCAAGGGGTATTTGATCGTGGTTAAAACTCCTCAATTCTAGTGCAGGGCTAGACAGTCCAAGACTTTCAGCGAAGGCATAGGCATTTAGTTTCTCGTCCAATAGCCACGCACTATTCTCTCGGTGGCCGAAAGCTTTTCTGCTCTCCCAATAGAGTAATGAATGAAAAGAAGCAGGAGGCTGATGGGCAGGGTGTGGTTTTAAAGTCCGCGGCCTTATCATCTGTTTGTTAAGTCCGAAGTCAAAAGGTAGGCTCGAAACTACTTCCATGGAAGAATTGCTTCGAATCATGCACGTAAAATGGTATTTGCCAGGAGCTAGAGATGGTGGCGTTTCCCATGTGTTCGAACTGCCTGCTTTGGACGTCGCGGTGACCTCGTTGCCACGGTGCAGTTTGAACGTGTATTCGGCGTCGTCAGGTCCGCCCGTCAGCCGCGCGTTGACTTTTAGGCCCAAACCTCTTGTCAATAATCTATAATTAGTCATTTAGTGTCCTAGTCTTTAGCGAGTTCTTCAATTATTTTATTGTAGAAGTCGTTTTGGTAGTGGTATTGAGAAGGGCCCCATTTGTGATTTTTGTCAGATAGAGAAATCTCAGGTCCTGGTTCTATGGTTGCGAAACCTAATCCAGAAAGGTAATCGTAGTATCGTTGGTATAGGGTGTTCGCCGTTGCTGAGTCCATGCCCCTGAATTGCGGAGTTGGAGTTCCCTGTATCGTTATGTCTGTCCAATTTGCCTTGATTAAGCGCGATTTTTCCAAGAGCCCCTTAGCCTGCAATAGGATCTTTAGTTGATCCGCGGATTTTGACCAAATATCAAAATGCCTATCGCTACCAAATCGAATTAGCGTTCGTGGAATCTTAAACGTTGACAGTAGATTTGAGCTAACAAGTTCAGTGGAATTCGTTATATAAGTTCCGCCGTGTATGCGGTATGCGCCTAGGCGCTCACTCAATATATCGAACAGGAAGATATCAATTTCGTCACTGTTTTGGATGATTTTAGGGAAAAGGGAGGACTGGATGTCTCCTCTAACCATTCGAGAGTTAAAGTTTAGCGGCAATGACTGAACTGGAATTCGTTTTTCGGGCTTAGATGCCGCACTAATTAGCGATTGCCTCGCGACATAGTGCGTTAAGGAGTTTTCATTTTTTATTAGCTCGTATGTGTCGCGCGAAACGCAACCGCCGTATACGAAAAATTTCTTCATTTCGTCCTGGAAAGTCGTTTAGATATCGTAAACATTCATATCTCGTCTGTATTGGCATGTATTCTTGTTGCTATAATACCGGTATTCTGATGTGCGGTCGCGAAGGGGAGACTCAGTGTCAGGCTTGGACCTCTTGGAGGGATCCAGTCGGACTTGAGAAATTCGAATGTCACTTCACCTTAGGGTGTTGGAAGTACATCGGATTCAGAACCGCAGGAAGTACGGAAAACTACGTTAGCTCAGACAAGATTTGCTCATTGAACGGCGCCCAAGCGTCTACAGCCCACTGGCCAAAGCCTTTGTCGGTGAGCGTCACACAGGCCAGACGATGTTCCGGGTCCACCCAGAGGAATGTGCCGGACTGGCCAAAATGCCCGAAAGTGGTACCGGGATGGTTTGCACCTGTCCAGTGCGGCGCTTTGGATGAACGGATTTCAAACCCGAGTCCCCAATCATTCGGGTTCTGCCGGCCATAGCCGGGCAGAATTCCAGCCAGGTTCTCGAAATGCACACGCGTTGCTTCGCTCAATGTTTCTTGCGCCACGATAGTTGGGTGCAAAAGTTCGGCAGCGAATTTTGCTAGGTCCGTAGCGGTGGAGCGGCCATCCTTTGCGCAGCTGCCGGCAATTTCCGTATCAACCATGCCCAGGGGAGCGAAGACCGCTTCCTGGGCATACTGGGCCATGCTGATTCCGGTCTGTTGTTCCAGATGCTCTGCGAGCTTTTCAAAGCCGTAGTTGGAGTATCCGCGTTTAGTTCCTACAGCAAAGCGGATGGTTTCCGAATCAAAATCGTAGCCTGCGGTGTGCGCCAACAGGTGGTGCACGGTTGAACCCTCTGGCCCTGCAGGGTCTTCGAGGGTGATGGCTTCTTCTTCCAGAGCAACCAAGAACGTGTAGGCACTGAGCAACTTGGTCACCGAAGCCAAGGGGTAAACACGTGCAGTATCGCCGTGCTGGTCAACGATTGCACCATTGCCGTTCACCACCACGGATACCGCGTTGTCACTTGGCCACTGGTCAATCTGCGTCAGAATGCTCATAGAATGATCTATCCCTCGATTTTCTTCCTCGGATTTTGCGAGCACAACCAAATAATCCCCAGTGCGCTTCGCTAGAATTGCCACAAGGATTGGGTTTGATTGCCCAACCCAACTTTAGCGATTTGGCCCAAACATAGGAACTTCACGCCGTGCATCTCAAGACTCTCACCGTTCGCGGATTCAAGTCTTTCGCATCGGCGACCACTTTTGAGTTTGAACCGGGTGTCACGGCTGTTGTAGGACCTAACGGTTCCGGCAAGTCCAATGTGGTTGACGCGCTGTCCTGGGTCATGGGTGAACAGGGTGCCAAGACGCTTCGCGGCGGCAAGATGGAAGACGTGATCTTTGCTGGCACTTCTGGCCGCCCACCACTGGGCCGTGCCCATGTGTCCCTGACAATCGATAACTCTGATGGCCAGCTGCCTATCGACTATGCAGAAGTCACTATCTCCCGCACGCTGTTCCGTACTGGTGGCTCCGAATACGCCATTAATGGAAGTTCGTGCCGTCTTCTGGACATTCAAGAGCTGCTTTCGGATTCCGGTCTGGGTCGAGAAATGCATGTCATTGTCGGACAGGGGCAGCTGGACCGCATCCTGCACGCTACTGCTGAAGATCGGCGTGGCTTCATCGAGGAAGCGGCCGGCGTGCTCAAGCACCGCCGGCGCAAGGAGAAAACCCTGCGCAAGCTTCAAGCGATGCAAGGAAATCTGGATCGCCTTGAAGATTTGAGCGCCGAGGTTGGCCGCCAATTGGCTCCGTTGGGACGGCAAGCGAAAATCGCTCGCCGTGCGCAGACGGTGCAGCTCGATGTCAGGGATGCAAAGTCCCGCCTGCTGGCAGATGATTTGGTCACACTGAACAACAAGCTTGCCCAGGATATTGATGACGAATCCAAGATCCAAGCTCAGCAAGAAGACGCTGCGGCACGCCTGGAACGCATCAAGAAGCACATCGCTGAACTGACTGCCCAGATGGAAACCATTACCCCGCGACTGGTTCAGATCCAGGAAACGTGGGTTTCGTTGAGCACGCAGGCAGAGCGTTATCGATCGCTGGCCGCGTTGGCTCGTGAACGCGGGAAATTGCTGGAAAGCAATGAAACCCATTTCGATTCCAGCCGAGATCCCGAGCGTTTGGAAGCTCA
Source organism: Glutamicibacter sp. NPDC127525 (assembly GCF_042672105.1). Taxonomy (NCBI): domain Bacteria; kingdom Bacillati; phylum Actinomycetota; class Actinomycetes; order Micrococcales; family Micrococcaceae; genus Glutamicibacter; species Glutamicibacter sp. NPDC127525. Next base: position 80,235 of record NZ_JBHXVN010000001.1, read on the forward strand.
AGCTGAGCGAATGAGCGAAGAACTTGAGGAACTTGAAGAAGCTCTTGAAGACCGCCACGAGATTCTTGCCGAAGCTGTAGAGGCTAAAGAGCAGGCCGAGGAAGCATCACGCGCCGAACAGCAGCGAATGGCTGCCATGCTCCGTGCCGCAGCGGACCGTCGAGAAGGCATGTCACGGCTCGCCTCGCAGGTGGCTTCCGCACGCAGCCGTGTCGACGTGACCAGGGCCGAAATATCCCGACTCCAGGAAAGCGTCCAGTCCTTCGACTCGGACCTTGAACTGGATTTGCGCTCTCACGCAGAAGTTGCCAGTGATCTTGAAAAACAATTGGCTGGCGAAGCCCAACTGAATATCGATTTTGAGAGTTCAGATCGGGAACACGCAGCATTGTCAGAAGAGCACAATGCCGATAGCCAGCGTGAACGCGAGCTATCGGTGCGTGTTTCCGGATTGCGTGCTCGCCTTGAAGCCCTGAAGCTGAACTCCAAACCAGATGATCAGTCGTCACAGCTTCTTGGATCAACATCCGGACTGCTCCTGGGCCGTTTGGGGGAGCTGATTACGGTTAATCCGGGATATGAACAGGCCATCGCCGCGATTTTGCGTGACAGTGCCGAAGCTTTGGTAGCCAAGAACCTCGGTGATGCGTTGGATCTCATCGAGGACCTCCAACAGCAGCAGGCCAGCCAGGTATTCCTGCACGCCGAAGTTCTGCCAAGTGGTGCAAAGGCTACTGCAATGCCTAATGCCGTCAGCGCTCGTGAAGTTGTAGCTGCCGATGGCCCGCTGGACAGCTTGCTTGATCAGCTTCTTGTTGGCCATTACATCATTGAGGAAATGAGCCAAGCACCTGCGGCCTTGGTGCAGAACCCATCTGCGCTGCTCACCACCTTGGATGGCATCACTGTTTCGGCAGTCCGCAGTTCCGTGGGCGACTCAGCAGGCGCTTCCCTGATCGCGCAGCAGGCCTTAGTGGAGCAGACGGAAACTGAACTCTCCCAGTGCCAGGAAGAACTTTCCACAGTCGAGCACAGATTGGCTCAGCGGGGACCAGAGCTTTCCATCGCTCAGCAACAGCGAGATGAAGCCCTGTCGGCGCTGGCTGAATCTGACGCCACCATTGATGAATTATCCTCGTACCTGGCACGTCTTGGACAGAAACTTCGCAGCGCGCGATCGGACAAAACCAAGCTGGAAGAAAAGCTCGAAGCAACGCTGGAGAAGCTGGAAATCGAGCAGGAATCTCTGGAAGAGATTACCGAGCGCATGGAGCTAGCTTCAACGGATCAAGATGAAGAAACCGTTGATGACGCGGCACGAGCAGCTCTTGCAGATGCTGCAGCCGCGGCACGACAGCAGGAGCTAGAAGCCCGGCTTGCCTTGCGCAGTAGTGAAGAGCGCGTTTCTGCGTTGCGTTCGCGCGTTGAGGGACTGCGCCGCACTGCGGCAGCTGAGCGCAATCACCGTGAAGTTGCAGCTCGTCGCGCTGAGCAGCGCAAGGCGCAAGCGGCCAATGCGATCCGTATTGAGCAAGCCGCTGAGCGCGTCCTGCGTTTCATTGAAGTATCGGTATCGATGGCAGGCCAAGAACGCGAAGAGCTGGCCGGCAAGAAATCCGAACTGGAATCCATGCTGGGCAGCCAACGCAAGGAAGCGGAGCAGCTCTCCGCCGAGCTGGCCCGTCTTGCTGATGCTGTGCATCGTGACGAGATGGCCCGTGCGGAACTGCGGATGCGCATCGAAAATCTTGAGTCCAAGGCCCTGGAAGAACTGGGATACACCCCTGATCACCTCATCGCCAACTACGGTCCAGACCAGCTGATTCCGGAGGCCCTCGACGAAGATGACAAGTGGGGCGCGCTGCGGCAAAACGTTGATGAAGAAGGCAATCCTGTCGGCACCCGGGCATATGATCGCGTCGAGCAGGAAAAGCGGCTGAAGAAGGCCGAACGCGACCTGGCGGCCTTGGGCAAAGTCAATCCGTTGGCACTTGAAGAGTTCGCTGCCTTGGAGGAACGCCATAAGTTCCTCTCCGGCCAGCTCGAGGATTTGAAAAAGTCCCGAGGGGATTTGCAGCAGATCATTGCCGACGTTGATTCCCACGTCGAGCGGGTGTTCACCGAGGCCTACAACGACACCGCCGTGCAGTTCAGGCGGATCTTCGATCGCCTCTTCCCAGGCGGCGAGGGCCAGCTGGTGCTCACCGATCCCGAAAATATGCTCACCACAGGCATCGAGGTGGAAGCGCGTCCGGCCGGCAAGAAGATCAAGCGGCTCTCGCTGCTCTCCGGTGGCGAGCGTTCGCTGACTGCTGTCGCGTTGCTGGTCGCCATCTTCAAGGCTCGCCCATCGCCGTTCTACGTGATGGACGAGGTGGAGGCGGCCTTGGACGATATGAATTTGGGACGCCTGATCACGATCTTCGAAGAGCTGCGCGAGTCCTCGCAGCTGATTGTGATTACCCACCAGAAGAAGACCATGGAAGTAGCTGATGCCCTGTACGGCGTCACTATGCGCGGCGACGGGGTTTCTACAGTGATTAGCCAGAAAATGGAACGAGCTGTGACGACGTAGCTATTGCGGTAAAGTAGGGATTTGCAGGGGCGAACTTGCATGCTCCGTAATTCACTGTCTCTACTGAGGATGACATGGCATTTTTCCGTAAACGTATCAATGATAACCCTGCTGTTTCGAAGAGTCCTGCACATCGGGAAACAGGGGAGGAGGATGTCCTCCCGAGCGGGTCGGTGCTCCAGGGATCTTCTCCATTGGTGAGTGTGGTTATTCCCGTTTATAACGCCATGCCGTTCCTTACGGAACTGCTTAATTCTCTGGAAGCCCAGGACCTGAAGCCAGAAGAATTTGAAGTCATTGCAGTGGATGATGGCTCGACGGATTTTGGCGGAGAGATTTTGGATGTCTATGCGAAGCGAAATTCGAACTTCATCGCCTTGCATCAAGAGAACAGTGGTTGGCCGGGCAAGCCGCGCAATGTAGGCATTGAGAATGCGCGTGGAGAATATGTTTTCTTCATCGACAGTGATGACCGGCTCGGTCCCCAAGCGCTCAGGCGCATGACTTCATTTGCGCTGGAGCATGACGTGGATGTCCTCGTTCCGAAAATGGTCGGTTTGGACGGCCGGAGAGTTCAAGCGAAGCTGTTTGAAAAAACAATTCTCGATGTGGACTACGACTTTATTCTGCGGACCCTTTCGCCGCAAAAGATGATCCGGCGACGGCTTCTCAATTCGCATGGCATCCGCTTTGTCGAAGAAAAAGTCAGGCTTGAAGATGGCATCGCCATGGTCGAAGCATATTCCGCTGCTCGGCGAATCAGCATCCTGGGCGACTACAACTACTACGAGATCCGGCTAAGGTCGGACGGCCAGAATATTAGTACGCAGCAAATCGATCCTGCCGGTTATGTAGGTTCCTTGACCAAGATCGCGCAGACTATCGCGACGTACACGGGGCCGGATCTGGAAGTGGCAAGGAAGCGCATTGCCGGATTGTTCGTTCGCAAGGGTTTGCGTTTCTATGACGGACAACGTTTCCTGCGTTATACCGCAGAACAGCGCGCAGCATGGGTGTCGAGCCACAAGAGTTTCTTGGAAACCTTCCAACTGGATAATTCTGCAGCGCTCTTCAAGCCGCAAGAGGCAAAGCTGGTCGACGCCATCCTCGCCGGCGACTTGGAATACCTGGAGCAGCTTGCCCAGAATAAAATGGATTCCGAGAAAGCGCCTGCAGTTGTTTCGGTCGAAAATACTGCTGAACGCATTTCTTTGGTTGTCGATTTTCCAGCCTCGGGACCGTCGCCAATCGGCATTCATATAAGGGATCGGGACACTGAAACCGTGGCAAGGGGAGAGCTTGCAGTTGACGAAAGCGGATCGCGGCTCACTGCATCTTTCCCGCGTGCCACCGTGCTTGAATCGATTTCTCGCTTGGGCAACATCTTCATCGAGTATCAGGGCGTTCCTGCAAAGCGGATCAAGATGGGGAAAAGCGCTGAGAGCCAGGAATTCTCGGGCTTGCTGGTCTACGCAACGGCCAATGGATATATGAGCATAGATGCTCGCCAAGCTAAGTAGCACGGAGCTATAGGGAGCCGGGCTGTCCGCCTTCCCCGGGACAGGCACCCTCCTGCAGAACACAGAGAGGCTCGTAGTTGCCCCAAACAGCAACTACGAGCCTCTGTGCAGCTAGGCGAACCCTAACTCGCAACGCCTACGAACACGTATTTAGGGAGCCGTCATTTCGGTAGGCCACAGTCTCGTCGAGAACCAGTGGACCGCCAATCAGCACATTAGTCCAACCTTCCATGCCGGTCAGCGCTGAACCTATGGACTTGGGCAGGCAGGATTTTTTAGCCAGCAGCATGGGCGCGCCATTGTAGCCTGCAGCAACGGCACCGCTCAGTCCGTCGGGGAAGCTCTTGCCGTTGGCAATGAACTGGCGCTGCGCACCATTTGGCCAGAAGGCCTTCGCGATGACAGCGCTGGTGTCATAACGTGTTTCTCCGCCGTAACGAGCGATCCTGGCATTCGGAAGCGCTTTTCGGATCTCGTTTTCCGCATTTCTGGATATTGCCAGTGGCCCACCAGCCAAGTACACGGTGGAGGGATTCAGGCGCTTGAGCTGCTTCAAGATGGTGCTTGGCACGTATTTCTTACTGCTCAGCAGCAATGGAGCCTTGCGGTCTGCCGCGACAGCTGCCATGGACAGGGCATCAGGGAACGAGCGTCCAGATGCCACAAACACGTTCTTGGCAGAAGACCAATTCGTAGCAATCTCTGCGCTGGTTCCATAGCGCGTGTTTCCTGCTTCTCGGGATACCGGTGCATACTTCTTCAGCTGCGTGAACGTCTTGCTGCTGACTGCGGTTGGGCCACCTGCAATGATGATGCGGGACGGATTGAGCCGCTTGATTTCCGCAGCCACTGAGCTCGGCAGATAGGCCTGCTTGGTCAGCAACAGGGGTGCATTGTGGCGGTTGGCCAGCGAGGTAACTGATAGTGCGTCAGCGAAGTGCTCGCCGGAAGCCACGACAACAGTTTTGGCCCCGTAGGGGAAGGTGCGCTTGGAGATCGCAACAGGCGTTCCATAGCGGTTGGCGCCAGACATGCGTGATGGGCCCAAGCGGGTCGGCCAGACATCCATATTGCCAAAGTAGCTGGTAGTCAGCTTGTACTGCGTGCTGCGGCGGTTCTTCGCAAAGTCGCGCAGCGACGTCAGATCGCCGTTCCACACGTTGGCATCCACATTCTTCGTTGACCCCAACAAATTGGAGTTGGAAGAATACTGCCAGACATTGAACGTGGTCCAGCCTTCAGGAAGTTCGCGGGGATTCTTCGCAACGTCAGCGGTGGGGAAGATCGAGACGTGCAGTGGCCAGGACTTGAACGCTACAGAATCGCCCGTGCACTCATCCCACCACGACTGGGCCGTGTAGATCATCGGCAGGCGACCGGTCTTGGCCTTGACAGTATTGCCGAAGTCCTTGAGCCAGGTAACCAATTGGGAGGGCGTCATGCCGTAGCACATATCGCCCTTGCCCTGCGGATAAGCGGTCTTGTTGTACGGGTTCCACTCGATATCCAGCAGTGGGGGCATGGTGTACCCGTCATTGGTCCAACCACCACCGTTGGCCATGAATTCCCTGGCCTGAACAGCACCGGAAGAATGGGCAGGCATGGCGAAATGGTACGCACCGCGAATCAGGCCGGCATTGCGCGACTTGGTGTAGTTCTGGCTGAACTTAGGGTCCTTGTACAAGGAAGAAGGCCACGACTGGGTGGCCTTGATGTAGGCGAAACGTGCCCCATTTGCCTTGGCAGTGGACCAGTTCACGTCGCCTTGATGGCGGGAAACATCGATCCCAAGGGTGCCCGGTGGACGCCAGGTCCGCAACTCATCAAGGGAAGCCGGCGCGCCCACCTGGAACGGAACTGAAGTCGCAGAATCATTTGAAGACAGCTTCGCGAGATCCGCTAGCTCATCCATGGTAGGGATCGTCGCGTCACCGGTTTCGGCAATTCGCTTGGCACCCTGGCCCAGCTGGGCATCGAGGTGCTCGAGCTCCATTTCGGCCAGCGCCTTGTCGGCTAGCTGTACGCGTTCTTTCTTGGAAAGATCATCGTCTTTGGACAGTGCCTTGGAAATTTCTTCAGCTGCTGGAGTGGCAATAGCAGCCGGCGCACTTGGTGCTGGCGCCTCGGACTCAACTTCGCTGGTGCTGGTCCCGGTGGCCTCGGCCTCGGGAGACGGCGCAGACGATGGTTCCGGCGCATCATCCACGGTAGCAGTGGGCGAGGGAGACTGAACAGTTTGAGCGGAGGGCTTTTCTGTTGGCGCGGCGAACCCCGGACCAGCAGAAAGCGGGATGGAAAGTGCGGCTATAACCGCAATTGATAGAGCTTTGGATCGTCGCGTCCGGATAGCCGGCATGGATTCCCCTGAATAATCGAGTGCAAGTGAAATGGCGAAAGCCATTGCTAGTATATCTACCCGATGTTTCCCGGCAAGATTCCGCGAATTAATATCGCCGCCGATGCCAAGGGAAATCCAAAACTGCGGAATTGCTTAATCGGCCAATTCCACCGGTTTTATGGTCTTTGGAACCAACAGCCAGGCAATCACACCGACTAAGCCCACGACAGCCGAAATGTTGAAGGCCAATTGGAAGCTGATCATGTCGGCCATGGCCCCGGCCAGCAGCGGGCCAATGATGGAGCCTAGATCGGTGCACATCTGGAATCCGGCCAGTGCCTTGCCGCCGTTGCGGCCGGAACCAATCACGTCAGCCACGGACGCTTGCTGAGCTGGGCCCAGCAGCCCGCCGCCAATGCCGGCCAGGACCGAGAAGACGATGAAGCCAACCAGGGACGTCGAATACCCCATCGCGCCAATGGACACGAGCAGGACACTCATGCCAAGGACCACAGGGATCTTGCGTCCAATGCTGTCTGTCAGGCGACCGGAGAACACCAGCGCGCAACCATTGCCGATGGCAAACACCGTCATGGAGAGTCCGGCGGCCGTGGCACCCATGGTTTGGCCGAACACGGCCAAGGCGAAAAGCGGGATCATGCTGTTGCGCACGCCGAACGCCAGCCAGCCGTAGCTGAACCCGGAGAACAATGCCGCCCGGTAGGCGGGGGAGACCAGCGCCTCGCGGGTGGTCACCACTTCAATATCGGAATGCCTTGATCGCGGGTTTGCCGAATCTGCATCCAGATCGCGGCGACGGCCCAAGGCCATGTAGACCACGCCTGCGGCAATCACCAGGGCGGTGCCGTAAATCAAGAACGGAATACGCATGCCAAGCGGGGCAAGCAAGGTTCCAAGAACCGGGCCGAAGACGTTGCCCAAGAGGAACGAGCCGGCGTACAAGCCCGAGATGCGTCCACGGGATTTCTCCGGAGCCAGGCGCGCAATTAATGCCATGGCTGAAATGGTGAACATGGTCGACCCGAACCCGCCCAGTCCACGAGCAATCAATAGCTGCGTATAGTCCTGGACCACAGCGCAAAGCAAAGTCGATACCGCAACCAGCAGAACGCCGGTGACGTAGATCTTGGGCTCGCCGAGCTTGCCTACCAGAACGCCTGCTACCGGTGCGAAAATCAATCGGGTAAAGGCGAAAATGCTGACGATAATCGTGGCGGCCGCATTGCCGACATCAAAGCTCACTGCATACTGGGGCAAGATGGGGGCGATGAGCCCGAAACCCAATGCGATGATGAATGCCGCAACCAGCAATACGCTGATCTCTTGGGGGATGGGCGCCTTGGCAGCACGGGTGGTTTTCAATGCCATATCAATTGAACAGATGGTTCTGCCGCTCAGCGAGCAGTAACCCTCAGCCTTTCTGGAACGACGAGCGGGGCTAAGCAACCCACCTGCCAGTCTAGCCTTGAATGCAAAATATGCTGATGCTGGTGCTGCCTGCCATATGATCCCTAAATCGTTGGAGATATGAGACGATTTAGAGCGTGTCTGATTCGCTTATATTAACCATCATCATTGTCGCGGTTGTTGCCGTGGTGGCCATTGGCGTCATTGCCTTCGTCACCAAGGGCCGCAAGCCCAAGACTCCGTATACGTCAGAGCGCGATGCAGACGACTTGCCAGCTGGCCAGAGCGCTGAGGGCGATACTGATGCCGCAGCGGACACTGCCGGTGCAAGCGATGCGCCTGTCGCGGTCCAAGAGCCTGCCGCACCTGCTGCGCCACAGCTCGATGTTCCAGAACCAGTGCAGGGCCGCCTGGCCCGGCTGCGTGCGCGACTGACCAAATCCAACAGCATGTTCTCCAAGGGCCTGCTGGCCCTGCTCAGCCAAGACTCGATTGACGAGGATGTCTGGGAAGAGATTGAAGAAAACCTGCTGATGGCAGACCTGGGTACCGAGCCTGCGCTTGAGCTTGTTGACGCACTGCGTGAACGAGTGAAGATTGAAGGCAGCAAGGACCCGGCTCGCGTCAAGGCAATGCTCCGCGAGGAACTGCTCAAGCTGGTGGATCCTAGCCTGGACCGCAGCTACCTGCCTGAACCGCATCCGGACCGCCCAAGCATCATCATGGTGGTCGGGGTCAACGGGGTTGGCAAGACCACCACCATCGGCAAGCTGGCGCGAGTTCTCGTTGCTGAAGACAAGGACGTCCTGCTGGGCGCTGCCGATACCTTCCGTGCGGCCGCCGCCGAGCAGCTGGCTACCTGGGGCGACCGCGTGGGTGTGCCTACCGTGCGTTCCGAAATCGACGGCGCCGACCCGGCTTCCGTTGCCTTTGAAGCCGTTTCCGCGGGCATCGAGCAGGAAGTCGACATTGTCATGATCGACACCGCTGGCCGCCTGCAGAACAAGGTCGGCCTGATGGACGAGCTGGGCAAGATCAAGCGGGTGGTCGAGAAGAAGGCCACCATTGACGAAGTCCTGCTGGTCCTCGATGCGACCACCGGGCAGAACGGCCTGCAGCAGGCCAAGGTCTTCTCCGAGGTTGTCAATGTTTCGGGCATCGTGCTGACCAAGCTCGATGGCACTGCCAAGGGCGGTATCGTCGTGGCTATCCAGCGTCAGCTCGGTGTTCCGGTGAAGCTGGTGGGATTGGGCGAGGGCCCGGATGATCTCGCGCCATTCAACCCGGAAGACTTCGTGGACGCACTGCTCGAAGGCTAATCGATAATTCCATATTTTCTTGATCTCCCCGTCGTCTCCTGCGGCGGGGAGATCTTGTTTAAGCGGGCGCTGCGCATCTGCAATTCCTGCACAGAGCGGTTTTGTTCCTGTTGGGCCATGGGGCGCACACAGGGGTTGGAATCAAGGAAATCTTGCAGTGAGGTCAGTCACACCACTCGATCCCGGGTCCGAAACTCTCCTTGGGGCCTCCACGGAAAAGATCTAGTCAGTGAGTGAATGGAACTTTTCCGGCGCCTTCTGGCAGCAGGTCACCCAAGGAAGCAGTGACCAGCGCTACAGAAAACGTCCAGATTACTTGGGTAAAGATGTTTTGTGGGGAAGTGTGTCCCTTCAATCTGTACGCACTGCATGAGGGATACTCCGGTTGATTCTGGATGCCCCCGTGCGGCCAGACCAGCCGGTAAAGGATCCATCCAGAAGTGTCGTCGAACCAAGACCTGCCCATACCAGTCAAGCAGGACCCTCAGCCCAGAGCTTTCCGCATGGACATCCAGGGCCTGCGCGCCATCGCCGTAGGTGTTGTTGTGCTGTACCACTTCTGGGGGCACTATCTGCCCGGCGGCTTCGTCGGAGTCGACGTGTTCTTCGTGATCTCAGGATTCCTGATCACTTCGCATCTGCTCGCCAAGCCGACGAAAAACATTGGCGATGTCGTCAATTTCTGGATGAGGCGAGTCAAGCGGCTGATCCCCGCCTCCTTCTTGGTGATCCTGGCCAGCGTCTTGGGTATCTGGTTCTTCGCACCGTCCACGGTGTGGCAGGACTGGGGACTGCAAGCGATGGCCGCGACGTTCTACTTCCAGAACTGGTACCTGGCACTGACCAAGGTCGATTACCTTGCCGAAGGCGAAGCTCCAAGCCCCTTCCAGCATTTCTGGTCCCTGTCTGCAGAAGAGCAGTTCTATTTCGTATGGCCAATTCTGATCGGCCTGCTGATCTTTGCTGCCATCAAGTCCGGAATCAAGCCGGCAACCGCCGCGTTGGCCGGGATCAGCGCCGTCTTCTTGATTTCCTTCGGATACTCGCTATACGCAACCGCGACTGAACCGGGCAGCGCATACTTCTCGACCTTTACCCGAGTCTGGGAATTCTCGGCAGGCGCCCTGGTGGCGGCCTTGGGAACGCGTGCGCATGCGGCCAAGAAGGATGCGATGAGCTTGATCGGGTCGTGGGGCGGAGTCCTTGCCATCGCATTCAGCGCGGTGGCCTTTACCGGGCAGATGCCATTCCCCGGATACATTGCAGCGATTCCCGTATTCGGCACCGCACTGATCCTGCTCTGCCATTCCACGCACAAGTACTCGCCGAACATGTTCTTGAGCAGCAAGCCGTTCCAGTTCTTCGGTGACAATTCCTATGCCATCTATCTCTGGCATTGGCCGCTATTGATCCTGATGCCGTTCATGGTGGATGACTTCAAATGGCCCCAGAAGATCATTGCCCTGGCCTTGACGCTGGTCTTGGCTGTTTTGACGCAGAAGCTTGTCGAGGTTCGATTCCGTAAGTTCATTGACGCTTCGGTACTGCTCACGGCGCCACGCTTCCTTGCCACGGGCAGCCTCGTCTTGGCTTTGGTTGCCGGAGCTTTCTACCTCAACACCGAACGCATCATCAATGACGCCCAAGACGTCGACAAGGCCTTGGCCCAGGTCGAAAAGGAGCTGGGCGAAGACTGCTTCGGTGCCGCGTCGCTCAGTGAATCATGCGGCGAAGCAGTGAATATCGAGACGGCCTACCAGCCGGTGGCTCCCGCCCCGGTAGTCGCGAAGACCGACAAGCCGGTCGTCTACAAGGATGATTGCTTCGCCAGCCAGGACGCCGACTACAAGGACCGCCCGGTATGCAACTACGGTGATGGCAAGATCAAGGTAGCACTGGTTGGAAACTCGCATGCAGGCCAGTGGATTCCTGCCTTGGAACCGATGGCGAAGAAGAATGGCTGGAGTATTGATACCTATTTGGCCAGCCGTTGCGCCGTCATGGGCGAACCCCAGGTCTTTGACTCCGAGGCACGGGAAAAGGGCTGCGCTGATTATGGCAGCTGGGTGACCAAGCAGATCGAAAAGGAAGACTATGATCTGGTGATCAGCTCCAACCGCCAGTCCCTTCCGGTTTCCGGATACGAAATGGAAAACACCGCTGAACCTGCCCAGCAGGCCTACGAAAAGATTCTCCAGGACTGGGCCGGCACCGGCGCCGCTGTAGCGGTCATCCGGGATACGTCCTTCCCGGGGGAGACCGTGGAGAATGTGCCTGACTGCGTGGCCTCCAGCGATGGCGAATTCAGCGAATGCAGTGGCGAGGCGAAGCAATGGATCCCGATGGATCCGCAGGTAGATGCGGTGAAGGCCCTGGACAAGCCGAATATTATTGATGTGGACATGAATGACCAACTGTGCGAGGACGGACGCTGCTTTGCGGTAGTCGGTGGCATTGTGGCCTATTGGGACCACTCGCACTTGACCGAAACCTTTGCCGAGTCCCTGTCCCAGACCCTGGAATCCCGACTGAAGAAGGAACTGGATTCGAAGGAACTGTTCCCGGCAGCATAGGGCTTTGCGGCACCTTGCTCGATAGGCTCTGGCTTCAACGCATTAATTGCGTTGGGGCCAGAGCCTATTTTTGTTTCCTAATGCCCGTGACTGCCCCGGGAGCATCGCGGCCCGGGCGAAATGCGGAAACGCTTGGCTCATCGGGCAGCCAGAATCGCCAGGGGAACTGCGGACCGCCGGCTATCCCCGCGACGCCAACGCGGGGTCCAGTGCGCAAAGCTTCCGGGAGACCAGGGGCAGCATGGAGGGTAAAGGGGGCAGCGAACAGATCCAGCCCGTCATGTTCCAGTCTTGTGAGGCCCAATGCGGTGGCCAAGTTCCCCGGTCCACGGGCCAGCTGGATTTCCGGGATGGGATTGCGGGCGTAGCGGATGGGCCGCTTCTCCAGTCTTCGTGCGTGGGCCAGGTCGGCGCCGGAAATAATTTCGCCAGAACGTAACAGCACCCCGGACGCAGCTCCTGGTGGTGAGCAGACGAAATTCAGGGCGTAGTGCATTCCATAGGTGAAGTACACGTACGCGTGCCCGGGTTCCAGGAACATGGACGCGTTGCGTTCGGTTTTCCTGTCCTTCGAGTGGCTGCCCGGATCGTAGGGCCCTGCGGTTCCCAGGCCCATGTACGCTTCGGTTTCGGTGATGCGCACGCTGACCGGTCCGTCAATCGAATCCACGGTGAGCGTGGCCCCGAGCACCCGGGGCGCAACGTCCAGGGCATCGGGCAAGAAGAAAGATCGGTCCATGCTTCCAGTGTGCCTGCTCCAGCTAAATTGTCCCCGGCCCCTGTAAGGATCATGGGTACTTGAAACTTGGGGGTTCAAGCAACTCGCACTCGAGAAATGGGGAATGAGCATGGAAAGGTTCTTAGCAACTGCAACCGCACTGGCCGGAATGCTAACGCTGGCTGCCTGCGGGGTATCGGCAGAAGAGTTCGAGGCTGCGCAAGCTTCGAGCGCAGCAATATCTGCTGAAAAGGACGCACTGCAAGCCCAGCTGGCAGAAACCGAAACGCAATTGGCCCTGGCCGAGGAAGAAGCAGCAGAGCTTCGCGCAGCCGAGGAAGAACGCGCAGCAGCCGCAGAAGCCCAGAAGGCACGCAAGGCGAAGGAAAAGGAAGACAGGGAAGCTGAGGCCGCGGCGGAAAAAACCAAGGCCAACAAGGCCAAGAAGGTCACTAAGCGGGCTCTGGCGCAAATCGTGAAGCAACCGGACTCGCACATTGATGAGAACGTGATTCTCTACGGCCTGGTCACCCAGTTCGACTCCGCGACCGGTCCCTGCACCTTCCGTGCCGAGCTGAGCCACGCGCAGGTGGGCAAATACGACTACGAGCACAATTCGATGTTCACTGCCGGTGACGGCCTGGAGGACTGCGAGGCGCTGGATGACATCGTGGCCGAGGACATTGTCCAAATCACCGCTACGGTGACCGGATCCCTGAGCTACGACACGACCATCGGCGGATCCACTACGGTGCCGAAGTTCCAGGTCGTGAAGATCAAGCGGCTATAGCCGCTGCCGGCGTCCACCTTGCCAGCCCGGCATCAGCAGAAAGCACTTTCTGCTGATGCCGGGCTGTTCTTTTGACCGTCGGCCAGCAGTACCGTGAACTGTTCGAAACGGCGGCGAAACATTGCCGAGAAGCAAACGTTACCCCCGGCAGGAACTTGATACACAGCGGAAACGAAGCAGCGAGTGTTCGGAAACATCGAGCGCGTTAGATAGTCATAACACCACCGATACACCGAATACCTTGAGGGGAAGTGATCCAGATGGAGTTGGATGTAGCCAGCTTATGGATCCTGATAGCTGCCGCACTCGTATTGCTGATGACACCGGCACTGGGACTTTTCTACGGCGGCATGACTCGCGCCACCGGCGTGGTGAACATGATGCTGATGAGTTTCTCCGCCGCGGCGATCACCGCCGTTGTCTGGGTGCTCTGGGGCTACTCGTTCTCCGCCGGGGAACCAGCCATCGCCGGAATCGTCGGCAATCCAATCAGCGACTTCGCCATGCACAACACCGAGCAGTCCGAGTTGCTCGCCGCCGGTTTCGCCGGTACCTTCGCCATGATCTCGGTAGCCATCATCTCCGGAGCCATCGCCGACCGTGCCCGCTTTGCGCCATGGCTGTTCTTCGTCCCGCTGTGGGTCACCCTGGTGTACGCACCTGTGGCCTTCTGGGTCTGGGGTGGAGGGTTGCTCTCAGCAGACGGATTCCTGGGCAGCATCTTCGGCGAAGCCATTGACTTCGCCGGCGGCGCAGTGGTCCACACCAACGCGGGTATCGCAGCCCTGGTCCTGGCCCTGAAGCTGGGCCAGCGCCATAACTTCCACGACCGTCCGCAGCCGCACAACACCCCGCTGGTCATGCTCGGTGCCGGCCTGCTGTGGTTCGGCTGGTTCGGTTTCAACGCCGGGGCGGCGACCACCGTCGAGCAGGCCGGCCTCATCTGGGTCAACACCCTGGCAGCTCCGGGTGCGGCCGTCCTTGGCTGGATCCTGGTTGAGAAGCTTCGCGGTTCCCGCCCCAGCTCGCTGGGCGTCGCCTCCGGCCTGGTGGCCGGCCTGGTCGCCATCACCCCTTCCTGTGCAGACGTGGCCCCGTGGGCCGCGATGCTGCTGGGCGTCCTGGCTGGCGCCGGTGCAGCCTGGGCAGTGAACCTGAAATGGAAGCTGGGCTACGACGACTCGCTGGATGTTGTCGGCGTGCACCTGGTCGCCGGCTTGATCGGAACCCTGTTCCTTGGCTTCTTCGCCCTGCCAACCGAGGAGAGCGCTGGCGGACTGTTCTACGGCGGAGGCGTCGCCCAGCTGATCGCCCAGGCAGCCACCCTGATTGTGGTCATGGTCTTCTCCGCGGTGATGACCTGGGTCATCGCCACGGTCATTGGAAAGTTCAGCCCATGGCGTGTCACGGCAGATATCGAAATTGCCGGGATCGACGAGGCGGAACACAACGAAAATGGATACCAGCTGGTTTCCAAGTAAGGAGCGGAATCTGGAAAGTAACGCAACACAAGCACGAGGGGCAGGACGTTTCTGAAACGTCCTACCAGGACCGCCGGTGGGCCATGCAGCCACCGGCGGTCCTGGCGTGTTCACGCCCGGTGGCGGGCACATGTGTAAATCATGGGAATCGCCTAGCGCGCTGGCATCAGGCGTGCACCGGCCCCTAGCGTGGCATTCACCAGCCGATTATTCCCAAGCAGCTAGGAGAGTGCCATGGCCAGCGAACCACAACAGCAAGCAAGCCCGGGAGGGGAACCGGTGTTGTCCGGCCCCGGCCAGGACAGCGAATTCCTGACCACCAACCAGGGAGCTCCCGTCAGCGATACCGACCACTCGCTGAAAGCCGGAGAGCGCGGGCCCACCTTGCTGCAGGATCACCACCTGCGCGAGAAGATCATGCACTTCGACCACGAGCGGATTCCGGAGCGCGTGGTCCACGCCCGTGGCGCTGGCGCCCACGGGTCCTTCATCAGCTACGGCAACGCCTCCGAGCTGTGCCGGGCCGATTTCCTCAAGCCGGGCAAGCAGACCCGGGTCTTCGTGCGGTTCTCCACCGTGGTCGGTTCCCGCGGCTCGATGGACACAGCCCGCGATACCCGCGGCTTCGCCACGAAGTTCTATACCGAAGAGGGCATTTTCGACCTGGTGGGCAACAACATCCCGGTGTTCTTCATCCAGGATGGCATCAAGTTCCCGGATCTGGTCCATGCCGCGAAGCCGCACCCGGATACCGAGATCCCGCAGGCGCAATCGGCCCACGATACCTTCTGGGATTTCGTCTCCCTGCATACCCCCGCCCAGGCCCACGTGATGTGGCAGATGAGCGACCGTGCGATTCCTCGCTCGCTGCGCATGATGGAAGGCTTCGGCGTGCACACCTTCCGCATGGTCAACGAGGCGGGCAAATCTTCGTTGGTGAAGTTCCATTGGAAGCCAAAGCTCGGCGTGCACTCGCTGGCCTGGGAAGAATCCCAGCTGGCAGCCGGCGCGGATCCGGACTTCCACCGCCGCGATCTGGCCGAAGCCATTGATGCCGGCGCCTACCCCGAATGGGAACTGGGCGTGCAGATTTTCCCCGACGACGGCTCGGGGGTCTTCGAGGGCATCGACCTGCTGGATCCGACGAAATTCGTCCCAGAAGAGCTGGCTCCGGTCCAGCCGCTGGGCAAGATGGTGCTGGACCGCAACCCGGAGAACTACTTCGCGCAGACCGAGCAGGTCGCCTTCCACCCCGGGCATCTGGTTCCGGGCATCGATATCAGCGACGACCCGCTGCTGCAGGCGCGGCTCTTCTCCTACCTGGACACCCAGCTGACCCGCTTGGGCGGGCCGAACTTCGCGCAGATCCCGATCAACTCGCCGGACTCGCCGGTCAACGACATGTTCCGCGACGGCTTCCACCAGCACCGGGTGCCCAAGGGCATCGCGCCGTACAAGCCGAACTCGCTGGATGGCGGCTGCCCGTACATGTCGGAGGTTCTTTCCGGGCAGCAGCCTCCGCTGGACTTCCCGCAGCCGGTGCCTGAAAGCAAGAAGGTGCGTTCCGAACCGGCCAGCTTCTCGGACCACTACAGCCAGGCCCGCTTGTTCTACATCAGCCTCTCGGCCGTGGAGCGCGCCCATGTGCAGCAGGCCTACTCCTTTGAGCTGGGCAAGTGCACCGATACCGCGATCCGCCAGCGGCAGGTGGAATGCCTGGCCAAGATCGATAGCCAGCTGGCCGCCGGGGTCGCCAAGGCACTGGGCTTGCCTCAGCCGGCAGCCATGGAGCTGGCTGACCCGGTGGCCAGTCCCGCGCTGTCGCAGATCGGGAAGTCCTGGCCGGTGGACGGGCGCAAGGTCGGGGTGGTGTTCAATACCGGCAACCACGAGCACGTGCCGGGAATCGCCCAAGCGTTGACCGAACGCGGAATGTCCCCGCTGCTGGTCTCGGCCTCCGGTGGCGAGGTGGCCCCGGACCTGCCCATTGATCGCACCTACCTGACGGCGCGCTCCATCGAATTCGATGCGCTGGTGCTCATCGGCCCGCTGCCGCCGGCCCCGGACGCCGCGGTTGCGCTGGATGCCAAGGCCGGCGCCTTGGGGGCAGGCGGGGTTCCCGTCGACCCGCGCGTGGCGTTGCTGGTCGCGGAGGCCTACCGGCACAACAAGGCCATCATCACCCTGGACGGGCTCTCCGATGGCCTGCTGCAAGCGGTGGGCCTGGAGGATGACGCGCCGGGCATCGCGCTGGTCGAGCTTTCGGCGGTTGCCGAAAGCGCGGAGCAGCTGCTGTCCACCCACCGCGCGTGGGAGCGTTTCCCGGTCGCCGAGTAGCAGCGCGGCCCAGCTGGCCTAGCGGGCGGCGCGGCAGGTGCATGATTCGATTTGCCTGCCGCGCCGGCCTGGCCCAGCAGCAGGGCCGGCGGCAATCAACTGGCACAGATAGCTGATGAAAAGAGGTGCAAGATGCCTTCAGGAACCGATAGCCATGCCGGGAACGGGAACTCGGCCGAAACCGCTGCCAAGGCCCGGCACGCTCCTGGACCCGATGCCGAATCCAAACCCGATTCCCCGCCGGATATGCACTCCAGGTCATGGAAATACGCGGGCAAGCGCTCCATCAGGGAATTCTCCCGGAAGAAATGCACGGATATGGCGGCCGCGCTGACCTATTTCGCGATGCTCTCCATCTTCCCGGCCCTGCTGGCGGTAGTCTCCCTGCTCGGAGTTGCCGGCCAGGCGGAGAACATGACCCGCAACATCCTCTCGCTGATCGAGGAACTGGCCAGCAAGGAAGTGGTCGAAACCCTGCGCCAGCCCATCGAGCAGCTGGCATCGGCCCCGTCGGCAGGCCTGGCCCTGATTGCCGGTCTGGTCGGTGCGCTATGGAGCGCCTCGGGGTATGTCGGGGCGTTTGGACGGGCCATGAACCAGATCTACGAGGTGGCCGAAGGCCGCCCGTTCTACAAGCTGCGCCCACTGATGCTGCTGCTGACACTGGTGCTTCTTGTGGCCGTGTCCGTGCTGGGGATGCTGCTGATCGTCTCCGGTCCGCTGGCCCAGGCGCTGGGCAACGCCATGGGGCTGGGCGAGGGCGCGGTGGCGATATGGAACATCGCCAAATGGCCGGTGATCGTGCTGTGCGCGATTGTGCTGGTGGCCGTGCTCTACTACGGGGCTCCCAATGTGAAGCAACCGAAGTTCCGCTGGATCAGCCTCGGTTCGGCCATCGCGCTGCTCGTGCTGGCGCTGGCGACCGTGGGCATCTTCTTCTACGTTTCGAACTTCGGCAACTACAACAAGACCTACGGCGCCATCGGCGGGGTCATCGTGCTGCTGCTGTGGCTGTGGATCGCCAACCTGTCGCTGCTGTTCGGCGCGGTCTTCGACGCGGAAGCCGAGCGCGGGCGCCAGCTGCAGGCGGGGATTGCCGCCGAGCGCTCGGTCCAGCTTCCGCCGCGGGATACCAAGGCCAGCATGAAGCAGGAGGAAAAAGAAGAGCAGGACATCAGCGACGGGCGGCAGCTGCGTTTCGCCAGCGAGCTGGACGCCGAAGAGCAAGCGGATCCGGATTCCAGGCGGAACCCGGAAAGCTGAGCAGGAGCCGAAGCTGGCCATCGCCTGACGCCCCTTGGCGCGGGCCAGCACCTCGGTAGCGTGTGAAACGACCAGATCATTCCAAGACAAAGGAGCTCTTCATGGCCAACGACGAGGCAAGCAAAGTCATCAGCATCATCCAGGACCTGCGGATCGCCATGGTCTCAACCCTCAGCGCTGGACGGCTGGCCAGCCGCCCCCTGACGCTGATTGAAGCCACCGACGAAGGAGAACTCTGGTTCTTCTCTACCGCCGACGCCGGGATTGTCCAGGAAATCCGGGCCCAGGGACTGGTCAATGCCGCGTTCAGCGGATCCAAGGCGTGGGTGTCGGTCAGCGGCCACGCCGAGGTGGTGCTCGATGTCGCCAAGAAGAAGGAACTGTGGAACGCCGCGGTGGAGACCTTCGCCAGCGAAGGCCCGGAATCTGCGCAGACTGTGCTGCTGCGCGTCGATGCCGACTCCGCTGAATACTGGGAGAACCCCGGTGGGGCAGCGAGCCTGGTGGCCGGCTGGGTGAAGCAGAAGCTCACCGGCAAACCTGCCGAGCCCGGGGACTCGAATAGCGTCGAACTCTAGGACGCCGAAAACCGCCAACGGCCGCTGCTCCAAATTCCTGGAGCAGCGGCCGTATTGCTGTGCACATTGCCTGGCGCAGAGCTATGCCCCATGGATTCGTATCCATGGGGCATAGCTGGTGGTGCGGTTTAGGACAGGTCGTCCTTGACATCCTTGGCGGCGTCCTTGACGTGTTCTCCTGCTTGCTTTGCCTTGGCGGCGGCCTGGTCCTTCACGCCTTCGGCTTGCAGGCGCTCATTATCAGTGGCATCGCCGTAGGCCTCCTTGGCCTTGCCAGATGCTTCCTGGGCCTTGTTCTGGATCTTGTCTCCAATTCCCATGATTCTTACCTCCTGTGTGGATCTGGTTACTGACAACTTGAACTATAGGGCAGATTGCAAATTGGGGTCCCGAAGCTGAAAGTTTGCTTGCGGCCAACTTTGCAGATCATCACAGTGCCGCCGTCGCGGCGGCCAATCCCATAAACTGCCTCGCTGCGTTGCGCTGTTCTTTGCGGTTATCAGGAGTCATTCAGCTGGGCCGGGCACGAATGGGCCGTGACCTAGACTGGCCAAAAGTTCCGCGCAGAGAAGGAGAATCGATGGACCAGCGGCCGGTGTCGTTTAGTGCAGCCGAACCAGGATCCCGCCCCCGCAACAGCGAGTTATGGTGGGGCGCCGAAGTCGCGGTGCGTGCGGCCGCCGTGCGCTGCGAGGGCAACCCGGAAGCGATGCTGCGTACGCTGGAAAGTTCGGGGGAGGAACCTCCGGTGCCAGCGGCCGGACAGACCCAGCGCCTGTGGGAACTGCTGGCCTCCGTGGCCGCCACCGACCTGGTCGCGGCCAGGACGCTGGAACCGCATTTGGATGCCGCGGGAATCCTGAACCAGGCGGGCATGTCGTGGCCGGCCGGCACTGCATGGGGCGTTTTCGCCGCGCAGCCGCCCAACGCCACCCTGGAAGCGGTTCGCCAGTCCGGCGGGGGATGGGAGCTGAACGGCACCAAGCCCTGGTGCTCGTTGGCCGCGCAGCTGACGCATGCCCTGGTCACCGCCCCCACGCCCGATGGTGGCCGGCTGTTCATGGTTTCCTTGCGGCATCCGGGCGTTGAACCGGCATCGGATGCCTGGGTCAGCCGCGGCATGGCGCAGCTGCCCAGCGGCAGCGTGAACTTCACCGGCGTGCCGGCACAACCGGTGCAGGACGCCGGCTGGTACCTGTCCCGTCCCGGGTTCGCTGTCGGGGGCGTTGGCGTGGCCGCCTGCTGGTTCGGGGCAGCGGTGGGAATCTACCGCCATCTGCTGCGCAGCGCCCAAGCGCGCACCCCGGATCAGCTGGCCCTTGCTTGGCTCGGCGAAGCAGACCGCTTGCTGGCCAGCTGCGCCGCGCTGCTGGAACAGGCCGCCGGGCTGGCCGATGCCGGAGCGCTGGATGCCATTTCGGCCCATCGGGTCCGCGGCCAGGTGGCCGGGGCCTGCGAGCGGGTGTTGCAGCTCAGCGGCCAGTCCACCGGTCCGGGCCCGCTGACCGCCGATGAGGAGCATGCGCGGCGTGCAGCTGACCTGGGCATCTATCTGCGCCAGCACCACGCGGCCCGCGACGACGCGGCGCTGGGCCAGTTGATTGCGGACCGCGCCGGAACGGAAAGTGGCAGCGCATGGTGAACTTCACGCATCAGGACCAGGGAACATCTGCAAGCTGCTGGCAGCAGGCTGGGCTTGAGCGGATCGCCGCACTGGATCCGGAGAAGCTCTTCCACGCAATCGCATCGGTGGTTG
Source organism: Glutamicibacter sp. NPDC127525 (assembly GCF_042672105.1). NCBI lineage: Bacteria > Bacillati > Actinomycetota > Actinomycetes > Micrococcales > Micrococcaceae > Glutamicibacter > Glutamicibacter sp. NPDC127525. The sequence goes on from NZ_JBHXVN010000001.1 coordinate 100,911, forward strand.
TCCTGGCCGCCCACCCGGATGACGAGACGCTGGGAGCCGGAGGGCTGATCCGCATGGCCCTTGGCCGGGGGATCGATGTCCACGTGATCGTCTGCAGCTTCGGGGAAGCCTCGCATCCGGACTCCACCACACACTCCCCGGCCCAGTTGGCCGCGCTGCGCCAGGCCGAGCTGGCCGAGGCCATGGACACGCTGCGCGTACAAGGACCGCGCAGCGGAACGCTGCATCTGCACTGCTTGGGCCTGGGCGACGGGAAACTCGAAGCGCAGCAGGAGCCGATCCGCGCAGCCCTTGAGCAGCACGCCGGCGAGCGCTGCCTGATCGCCAGCACCTACCGCAGCGACGGGCACCCGGACCACGAAATCCTGGGCCTGCTCGCCGCGGACTGCGCCCTGGCGCACAATGCCTGCCATCTGGAATTCCCCATTTGGTTCTGGCACTGGGCGCAACCGGACCGGCAGCCCAGCTTCAGGCATTGGCGCCGGCTGGCCCTGGATGCATCCAGCGCGGATGCCAAGGCCCGCGCCCTGGAGGCCCACCGTTCCCAAACCCGGCCGCTGTCCGCCCTGCCAGGAGACGAAGTCCTCCTTAGCGAAGGCTTCCTGCAGCATTTTTCCCGCGGCGCCGAGATCTTCCGCGCCACCTGGCCTGGCCACAAGGACGCCGCGTCGGCTCCGGTGGTCTTCGACGAGCTCTACGGGCAACGCGAAGATCCGTGGGAATACCGCAGCAGCCGCTACGAGCAGCGCAAGCAGCAGATCCTGCTCGCCTCCCTGCCCCGGGAACAGTATGCGGCGGTTTTGGAGCTGGGATGCTCCATCGGGGTGCAGAGCGCCGAACTGGGCCGCCGCAGCACCAGCCTGCTGGCGGTGGATGCCAGCGCTACAGCGCTAGTCCAGGCCCGGCGTGCCGTGGCCGGAATGGAGCATGTCAGCTTGCTGCAGGCCACGGTGCCCCAACAATTTCCGCAGCTGGAGCCGGGGAGCGTGCAGCTGGTAGTGCTCAGCGAGATCGGCTATTTCCTGGCCGCCGACGAATTGGCGCAGGTGCTCGCCGCCAGTGCTGCCGCACTGGAAGCCGGCGGAGAGCTGGTGCTCTGCCATTGGCTGCATCCCATTGAAGGCTGGCCGCTGGACGGGGAGGATGTGCACCGGATGGCGGGAGAACTGGGGTGGGAGCGCATCGTGGAGCATCGCGAGGCCGATTTCCTGCTTGAAATACTGCGCAAGCCCGCTGGTGCCCATGGGTAGGCAGCTGGCGGCCATGGCGGTCATCATCCCGGCCCATGACGAGGAAGAACGCCTGGGCCGCTGCCTGGATTCGGTGCGCGCGGCCATGGACCGGTTGGCGCGTGCCCGCCCGCAGCTGCAGGTCCGGGCCATCGTGGTTGCCGATAGCTGCACCGACGGCACGGTACAGGTTGCCCAGCGGCAGATTAGCGCAGATCAGCGGATCAGCTTGCTGCAGGCCAGCTTCGGTAATGTCGGAGCCAGCCGGGCTGCCGGGGCACGCCACGCCCTGGCCAGCTTCGGCGCGGACGCGGACCCGAGCGCCATCTGGCTGGCCAGCACCGACGCGGATACCTGCGTCGCCGAGCATTGGCTGGAGGGCTTTGCCTGCCTGCACGCCGGCGGGGCCGATGCGGTGGCCGGAACCGTGGAACCGGACCGCGGCGAACTCGATGAGCATATCTTCGCCTTATGGGAGCAGGCCTACCAGCCGATCGAGGGGCATGGCCATATCCACGGCGCGAACTTCGGAGTGTGCGCTGCTGCCTACCTGGATGTTGGAGGCTTCGAGCCCTTGGCGGCCCGGGAGGATGTGGCCTTGGTCGAGGCGCTGCGCCGCGCCGGCTACCGGGTCCAGGCCACGGCCCGCCTGCAGGCGATCACCTCGGGGCGCTTGCGCGGGCGGTTGTGCGAGGGCTTCGCGGACTATCTTGCCGCGCTGGATCACCAGATGCTCCACGCCCGGTAGTGCCCAAGTAAGCGGTCCCGGTCCCTGGCATAGGAACAGCCCCCGGCGAATCTGCGCGGATGCGCGATTTCCCGGGGGCTGTGCCCGTTGCGGCGGTGCTTGCGGTTACACGCTGCTGCCGGACTCCTGCGTGGCGTACCTGTGTCCCAGCTTGCTGGCGTCGAAAGCCGGAACCGCGTGGGCGAGCGCAGTGTATTGCCAGTACTTCACACGGAATGCAGCCATTCCGCTGTGCTCGGCCTGGCCGAACAGATCCTTGATCTTGCTGCGCGGCGCGCTGGCCTGAACCACTTCCAAGACTGGAGACGGCTCGGAAATGTGCAAGAACTTCAGTTCCTCGGTCTGCGGTTCAACCATCGCGACCAGCACCGGCCGCTTGTGCACCGAGACCAGGCCCATCACATCATCGAGCGCTTCCAAAGGCTGTGTCATGACCACTGGCATTCCTTGGGTCCAGCCATAGCTGCTCAGATGCCTTCTTCCCTCGCGTGATCCCAGCAGCTCTGCTACGCGCAACGCGGTCTGGGACCTGACTAGCCTTCCTGGCATGTGAACTACCCTCCACTTCTAGACGATACTTCTCACTTCAACAATGCAGTTATCTGTCCCTCCGGACTGGGCAGCGTGGCCCTTGAAATACGCTGTGGACCATGCGGCCAGCGGTGGGGGACTCGATAAAAAATTATCATTGGCCCACCAAGTTGTTGCGAACAGGCCGCGATTCTGAGGAAATTCCCAGACTTTATTCTCTACTAGTCAGTATCCCTATTCAGCTACCGTGATTGCGCGGTTCAGTCCCGCCCAAGATCACGCAGCGCCCGGTGCGCCGCATGCCAGCCGGCCATGCCATGCACCCCACCGCCCGGAGGGGTGGAGGAGGAGCACAGGTACAGTCCCGGCACGCCCAGCGAATAGGGATTCAGCGAGGGCGAGGGGCGGAAGAACTGCTGGGTGCCGGCCAGTGATCCGCCGCCGATATCCCCGCCGACCAGATTCGGATTCCAGGCCTGCAGCTGCGCCGGTCCGGTGACTACCCGCTGCACGATCCGGTCCTTGAAATCCGGCGCGAACCGCTGGATCTGCGCATCGATGAGCGCACCGGCATCCCCGCTGTAGCCTTGGGGCACGTGAGCGTAGGACCAGATGACTTGGCGGCCGGCCGGGGCGCGCGAGGCATCGGCGCTCGAAGGCTGGACCACCATCACGAACGGGCGTTCGGGCATTGACCCGGCGGCGACCCGGCGCTCGGCCCGGGCCAGCTCGGCGGCATCGCCGATCACATGCACGGTGCCGGCCTGCGCGGTGCGCGCATCCTTCCAGGGAATCGGCCCATCGAGCAGGTAGTCCACCTTGTAGGCCGCGGTGCCATAGCGCCAGCGCTCGAACCGCCGGCGCAGGCGTGCCGGGAGCTGGTCGCCGGCGAGCTGCACTACCTGGCGGGGCGTTGCATCCAGGAAGGTGAGGTCCGCATCGGGAAGCTGCGCGAGGTGGGTGATCTGGTGCCCGGTATGGATCTGCACCCCCAGCCCGTCGAGCACCCGCAGTAGCGCGTCGATGATGCTGCCGGTGCCCCCGTGCGCCACCGGCCAGCCCCAGGACTGGCCCAAGGCCCCGAAGAGCACGCCGAATCCCGAGGTGAACGGGTGGGAGAGCGGCAGCATGGAATGCGCGCTGGATCCGGCAAAGAGCGCCGCGGCCTGCCGGGTCCGGAACGCGGCGGCCAGCAGCTTCGCCGGCGGCAGCGCGCGCAGCCCGAAGCGTGCCATGAGCACCGGATGCGGCGGGATGCCCAGCAGCGGGCTGGTGGCATTGTCCAGGATCTCCTGCGGATGGCGCACGAGCGGCCCGTGCAACAGCTGCCAGATCTTCCGGTCGGCGGGGAACTGCGCCATGGTGGCTTCCAGGTCCTGGTGCAGGAAGACCGACTCGGCGTCGTCCAGCGGGTGGGCCAGCGGATAGCCGTGGAAATCCCACTGCAGCCCATGGCCGGCCAGATCGAAATGCGCGAAGGCCCGGCTGCCATAGGCGAAGGGGTGGGCGGCAGCTCCCAGGTCCACGATGGTGCCCTCGCCCAACGTGCTGCCGGAGGCCGCGGCCCCGCCGGGATGGGCATTGCGCTCGAAGACCTGGACATCGAATCCCTGCTCGGCCAAAACCGCCGCGGCGACCAGCCCATTGGGGCCGGCGCCGACAATGTTCGCTTTCTTTGGGGTCATGGGCGGTGTTCCCCCTGCTCATCGTGCACTGGCGGGGCGAAGCGCTCGGGCCAGGTCTCGTCGCTGAGCGCCTTGAGCTGGCTGATCTGCGACTCTGCGCGGTGCGACAGGTCCTGCAGCAGCGCCTGGTCCAGGCGCGGATCATGGGGCAGCATCAGCAACAGCGTCTGCCACATGCGCAGCTTGGCATTGAGCAGCCCGGTGAGCACATCGAGCTGCACCTGCGCGGCGGCCAGCTTGCGCATACGCAGCGGATTGAACGGGTTGACGTGCCCGGCGAGCTTGGCCGCCGGAGCGAGCAGGCGGGCCAGCGGACGCTTGGTGCAGCCCAGCCGGTCCATGATCCGTTTCAAGTCATCCTGATCTGCTTTGACCTGCTGGTGCAGCGATTCGAAACGCTGGGCATAGGCGGTGTCCGCCCAGGTGCCGTGGGCGGCCTTGAAGTGGTTCAGCCCCGATTCGGAACCCAGCAGGTGTTCGCTCAGGTACCGGTGCAAGGTCGTCTGGTCGATGGTGTTGTGCGGCATGGGCCCGTCCTTAGTTCTCGCCTGGGATTGCAGTCTTCTGCTGGCTGAAACGCTAGGGCACCGGCCGCCACTGGCCAATGGCCGGACGCTGATCCGCAGGCAGCACCCAGCATCCGGCGGCTAGGGGGCCGGGAACGGCCGGGCCTTGAGCAGCCGCGCCAGATGCGCCGCGTTGCGCGTGGCGATCTGCGTGGCGTTGGCCGTGACCTGCGGGGTCTGGTCCAGATCCTGGTAGTCGGTGGTGTGCATGGCCTGTCCCACCCAATAGGTGGAGCCCTGGGCCGGCAGGGTGAACCCGACATCGGCCAGGCCCTGGCCCAGATCCGCAATCACGTGGTGCGCGCCGTCTTCATTGCCCACCACGGCCACCACGCCCACCTTGCCAAAGAGGATCGGGCGGCCCTGCTCGTCGGTCTGGGACAACTCGGCATCCAGCCGCTCCAGCACCCGCTGGGCCAGGCTCGCGGGGTGGCCTACCCAGATCGGGGTGGCCAGCACCAGGATGTCCGCGGCCAGCAGCTTCTGCCGGATCCCCGGCCACTGGTCGCCGCCTCCCATGTCCTTGAGCACTCCGGGCTTTACGTCGAAATCGGCAATGCGCAGGATCTCGGAGTGGACCTGGTGCTCCGTGAATTCCGCCGCCACCTGCCGGGCCAGCAGGTCGCTGCTGGAGGCTTTGGGCGATGGGGAGAGGGTGCAGACCAGGATCAGTGCATTAATCGGTGTCTGGGCCATGGCTATCATTCCTTGTCATCGAGGGTGCTCCCGGGCAGCCGGATCAGCGCTTGATACGTGCATCAACGCGTGCGGCCAGCTGCGCGGCGGTCTGCATCGCGCGCTCCAGCGATGCTGCGGTATCCCGTAATCCGGAGTGCTGCGCGTGCGCCGGGCCGGAGGGCAGCTGGGACAGGTCGTAGCGCAGGTTGCTGCTGGCGGCTTGCAGCACTGCGCGGACCATGCCCAGCGCGGCGGCGACATCGGCCACCAATTGCGGTTTGGCGTGCTGGTCAAGCCAGCGCAGGTCGTTCACGGCGGTCATGGCCAGCGCACCAAGTGTGGCCGAGGATTTCGCGGCCTGCAAGCAGGCCGCGGCGAGCTGGCGGTCGCGCTGCTCCGAGGGCGGTTGCGCGGAGGCTTCCCCGAAATCCGCGGAGGCCTTGGCGTCCCGGTCGGCCATGCCCAGCGCGTCGATCCGCAGTTGCTTGGCCCGGGCCTGCAGGCCGGCGAGCTCTGCGTGGGCGGGTCCGGATGCCGAGACGTAGCCGGCGGACATGGACATCAGCGCGGCGGCGGCACCGAGCATCAGTGCCGCCGCGGCTCCGCCGCCCGGGTTCCCGTCCGATTCGGCCAGTTCTTCAAGCCAGCGTCCTATGCGTGCCTCGCTGATCGGACGCTGCGGGCCGCTATTCGCCATGCCCCTGGTCTTGGCTCATCGAGCCTTCGCCGGGCGGGGTTTCGCCCGGCGGCACCGAACCGCCCGGTTCCAGTCCGGTAATCAGCTGCTGCTCCGGGTCGGGGTTGGAGGTGGCTGCGGCGTCGCGGTTGGCCTCTTGGGCTTCATCCTGCTGTGCGTCGGGCTGCGACGCGGAGGATTCCTGCGGGTCCATTGGCTGCTCCTGTCTGCTTCTGGGCTGCGGGCTGGGGATCCAGCCCTTGTCCGCTCACGCTAGGCCAGGGCCCCGGCGGGCTCAACAGCACCGGGCGATTCACACGGAACGCACGGATTGCGGTGCGCTGCCTGCCGGAATTCAGCTGGCCGGAGGCAGTCCAGGTGCCAGGTGCTTGAGCACGGCGGCGTGCAGGCGCGCATCGGCCAGCAAGCGGAAATGCCCCAGCGTGGGCAGCTTGATGTTGGTGGCTCCGGCCAGGTCGCAGCCGCCGGGGATGTGCGGGTCGAAGCTGCTGTAGATGGAGATGATCCGGGAATTCACGCTCAGGTTGGCCGAGAGCTTGAGCAGGCCCTGGTCGTTGGGGGACAGCGAGCGCAGGGAGCGGACCGGCGCATAGCGTGCATAGCGCGAACCGGAGAAGGGGGTGCCAATGGCGATCATCCGATTGATCCGGTAGCCCTGCGGCGAGGCGGACATCAGGTACTTGCCGATCAGTCCGCCCTTGCTGTGCGCCACCAGCACCGCATCGTCGAGCTGCTCCCGGTCCAGGTAGCTGGAGACCACCTGGGACATCTCCGGCACCGTGCCGCGGTTGAAGCCGAGCTGCGGGATCACGTGCACCGGGTGGCCGGCCTGGTGCAGTGCGTTGGCCAGCGGGAGCAGGAATTTCCAGGATTCCCAGATTCCCGGGATCAGCACCACCGGTTCGGCTGCCGGATGGCTGCCGGAGCGCAGGCGCCCGGCCTCGGCACTTGGCATCAGCGAACGCAGCTGCCAGGCACCGGCATAGAGATAATCCTGCAGCCAGGCGCGGGACAATACCGCCCACCGCGATAGCCTGCTGGACAGGGTGCTGGTCTCCACCGGTGCTCCTTTGCTGCGTGTTGCGCTGTGGGACCGGTTGCGCCGCGGCGCGGTCCCAAGAGCATTATCACCACATGAGTAGGGCTGAGTCCGGCAGCGACATTGCCCGGCCTGGGGAATTCCAGGCGTGGGGCCGCCCGCCATTCTGCTGCGGCGGCGAGCCGAGGCCCTCTTCATAGCCTGTGCCAGCCCACGTGCCATGTGGGGCTTTGAAAAGTTCAGCCCGAATTCGGTTACAGCGGGTGCTGGCTGGCCTGGCGATGGATAGTGTTTTGGCGGATTCCAGGGTGCTTCGGGCCTCGCGCAGGTGCCGAAACCGCATCGAGCCGGTGCTGGATTTCCACGCGCGTGGCGTGGCCGCGATGGCGCAGAGGGGAAAGCGGTGGTGCATGGAATCCTCACGCTGCTGAAGAAGGCTTCAACTAGCCATGGATTAATCATCGTGCCGGGGCTATTCTGAGGTTCTGTTGAGTAGTTGCAGTTTTTGGGGGACTGGCAAGTTATGAAACGACAACATCATGGTTTAAGCAGCTCTGTGCCGCGCGGCGTTTTGGGGAATGGCCGGCGGCTTCCGTATGGGGCGCTGGCCATTGCAGCGGCCTTCGCTTTAAGCAGTGCATTGGCTTGGCCCGGGGCGGCCGGTGCAGTGCCAGCCAGAGCCCAATCAAGCACACTGGCCTTTCCCGCCGCGCCAGCGCTGGCGCTCGGGAGCGAGGCTGTCACCGCACCGGATCTGGGCGGAGCATCCGCTATCCAAGTCCTCGGACTGAGTTCACTTGGCGGAAGGGCCGGAGGGCCCGCGCCCGACCCGCTGGCCCACGTGGCCGCCAATCGGGCAGCGATGACAGCAAAGACAAGCCCTGGAGCGCTGGCACAGCCCGCGCCGCTAGCTGCCGACCAGGGCATTCGTCCGGCAATGCTGAGCCCTGGTCTGCTATTGGAGCATCCAGTGGCCACCCGCCGGATTTCCAGCCCGTACGGTTGGAGGTTCAACCCGACCGGGTTCGGCCGCCAAATCCATATCGGCCAGGACTATCCAATTTCCTGCGGTTCGCCCGTGCGCGCCAGCGAGTCGGGCCGGGTGGTCGTTGCGGGCTGGGCCGGGCATTCGGGCCAGCGCGTCACCATTGACCACGGGCATGAGGTGCTAACCGGGTACAGCCACAATTCGCTCTTGCTCGTCAGAGTGGGCGAGCTTGTCGTCCAAGGCCAGATCATCGCCCTGGCCGGGACCACCGGCAATTCCACGGGGTGCCATGTGCACTTCGAGGTCATCGTCAATGGCCAATGGCATAATCCGCGCAACTACCTTCCTTCAGGCGGAGGGCAGCGCCAGGCATTGTTCGCTTCGACGCAATTTGCAGTCGATGCCGGCAGCGCGATGCGCCATCAACCGGCAACAGGAAGAAGCGGGCAGTACGCCGGGGCGGCCAGGCATTACGGATCGACCCGAACGGAGCATCCAGCGCCGCCGAAGACCACGAGGCACACCCACGCGGATCCGCTCCAGCCGCCAGCGGCGAGCAAGAAGAAGCAAGCCGCTCCAGCCAAGCCGAAGGCCCAGCCGAAAAAGGAAACCGGCAAGCTCCGCCCGACCCCGCGTCCGGCGCAAGCGGCACCAGAGCCGAGCAAGAAACCCGAGCCGCCACAAAAGTTGAATACCGAAAGCCCGAAGGCCACGCCATCTGCATCAGCGTCACCGGCACCCGTTTCGGCCAAGCCGAGCGCGTCGAGCGCAGCGCCGACGCCGAGTAATGGACCATTTGGTGAGCCGAGCCCGTCGGCGGCTCCGACCGCGTCGCCAAGTCCTTCGGCATCACCTTCCAGCGTGTCGCCATCAGCTCCGGATAGCGTTCCGGAGGCAACGGAATCGACTAACGCCACGCCAACTTCTGAACCGACCCAAGTGCCTGGACCCAGCGAAGAAACAGGTGTCGAGCCCCGGGAGGACCCGGATCCAGGCGGTAAGGATGCTCCAGCCAGCGAGGATCCCACGGACCCTGCTGCCCGCGTCGAGCGCCAAATAGGTGCAGCCCAACCCAAGACCGTGGACTTGCAAGCACAAGAGCCGGAGAAGAAACCGCCAGTGGCCAAGGCCCTGCCACCGGCCAAGTCCACAACTGCGAAAAAGCCGGCCGCGAAGGAAGTACCGGCTGAAAAGTCCAAGCCCGAGGTCGCGGTGCCGGCTGCGAAAAAGCAGGCCAAGCCGCCAGCGAAGCCCAAGGCCGCGGCCCCGGCCAAGCCTAAAGTTGCAGCGCCCGTGAAGCTGGTCGCCAAGGCGCCGGTCGCAACCCTGCCCAAGCCCAAGCCTGTTATTGCAGCGCCGGCTGTGCAGAAAACTGCCCAGGCACCGGCCAAGCCGAAGCCGAAGGCGACGGCGGCGGTGAAGCCCAAGACGGCTGCCCCGGCGAAGCCCCCGCAGGCGCCGGCAGCGGCCGCACCACCTGCCAGCGAGGCCAAACCGTAGTCCTTGGCTGCCCGGTTCCCTGGCGCTGCTCCCGTCCCTTTGGGCGGGAGCAGCGTGGCGCTGGGGAAGAGACAACTGGTGAAACGCTGCACAGCTGGTTAGTCCAGCGCCCGATTATTGATATTCTTGGGAGTTGAGTCCTGTGCGATTTTCCAATGCGCACCACAAGACCTATCGAAAGAAGTGCCCGGCACGTGTTTAATTCACTTTCCGATCGCCTGACAGCAACCTTCAAGAACCTGCGCGGCAAGGGCCGCCTGACTGAAGCGGATATCGACGGTACCGCACGCGAGATCCGCCGCGCCCTGCTTGACGCCGACGTTGCCGTACCGGTGGTCCGCGGCTTCGTGGCCCAGGTGAAGGAACGCGCTCTGGGTGCCGAGGTCTCCGAGTCGCTGAACCCGGGCCAGCAGGTCGTCAAGATCGTCAACGAGGAACTCGTTGGCATCCTGGGCGGGGAAACCCGCCGCCTGAACCTGGCCAAGAACCCGCCGACGGTGATCATGCTCGCCGGCCTGCAGGGTGCCGGCAAGACCACCCTGGCCGGCAAGCTGGCCAAGCACCTGAAGTCCGAGGGCCACACCCCGTTGCTGGTGGCCTGCGACCTCCAGCGCCCCAACGCCGTCAAGCAGCTGCAGATCAACGGCGAGCGTGCCGGGGTGCCGGTCTACGCACCGCACCCGGGCGTCTCCTCGGAATTCGACACCGCCACCGGCGACCCGGTAGCGGTAGCCCGCGACGGCGTAGCCGAGGCCAAGGCCAAGCTGCACGACATCGTGATTGTCGATACCGCCGGCCGCTTGGGCGTGGACACCGAGATGATGGCCCAGGCCGCGAACATCCGCGCCGCCATCAACCCGGATGAAGTCCTCTTCGTCATCGACGCGATGATCGGCCAGGACGCGGTCAACACCGCCCAGGCCTTCCACGAGGGCGTCGACTTCACCGGTGTCGTGCTCTCCAAGCTCGATGGCGATGCCCGAGGCGGTGCCGCGCTGTCGGTCGCCTCGGTCACCGGCAAGCCGGTCATGTTCGCCTCCACCGGCGAGAACCTGGACGACTTCGAGATCTTCCACCCGGACCGCATGGCTTCGCGCATCCTGGACATGGGCGATGTGATGACGCTCATCGAGCAGGCCGAGAAGAACTGGGACAAGACCGAAGCCGAGCGCATGGCGAAGAAATTCGCCGACCAGGAAGACTTCACCCTGGACGACTTCCTGGCCCAGATGGCCCAGATCAAGAAGATGGGCTCGATGAAGAAGCTGCTGGGCATGATGCCCGGCGCGCAGATCTCCCGCCAGCAGCTCGAGCAGTTCGACGAACGCCAGATCGACCGCGTTGAGGCCATCGTCCGTTCGATGACCCAGCACGAGCGCGTGGCTCCGAAGATCATCAACGGCTCGCGCCGCGCGCGTATCGCCAAGGGCTCGGGTGTTTCGGTCTCCGAGGTGAACCAGATGCTGGAGCGTTTCGCCGAAGCGCAGAAGATGATGAAGAAGATGGCTGCCGGCGGCGGCATCCCGGGCATGCCGGGGGCCGGCAAGGGCGCTGCCCGCAAGGCGAAGGCCAAGGGCAAGGGCAAGAAGCAGCAGAAGTTCGGCAACCCGGCCAGGGCCGCGCAGGCCGAGCTGGAGGCCAAGAACAAGAAGGCCGCCGCCCCGAGCGGTGCCGCCTTCGGGCAGGGCGCCAACCAGGACTTCGATCCTTCGAGCCTGAACCTGCCGGCGGGCTTCGAAAAGTACCTTGGCAACAAGTAGCAACCAGTCCTTGCAGGGCGGCGACCAGGAGCACACGCTGGTCGCCGCCCTGACTCTTTTCTTCGAAGAACCCCAGGCGCAGCAGGCCGAAGCCACGGTCCGCGCACTGCTGGCCGCACGCGAAGTGATCTCGCTGGTCTCCGTGCCGGTGCCCTGGAACGGGCTGGCGATGATCGAAGCCAGCCTTGCGGTGAACCACGAGGGGCTCTTGCTGCTCGCTGGCGCCGCGGGCGCCATCAGGCTGGGCCAGCAGGTCGAGGACTTCGCGCTGGCGCTGAAGCTGGGCACCGGTGCGCTGTACATCGACCAGGACGACGCCGAGGTGCAAACCGGGGAGCCCATCGAGGATCCGCGGCTCGATGCCATGCCGCCGGGGTGGACCGTGGCCATCGGCGCGCTGAACGAGCAGGACATGGGGCTGCTGGCCGCCGCGAGCAAAACCAGCTGGCATCTCCTGCCGCCGCTGGAATCCGGCGGCGCGGCCGTGGCCGTGCACGAGGGCTTCCTGGTGGGCGGCGTGCTGGCAGCGAGCCAGCATCCGGCGATCATGATCAGCCGCACCGGCGCGCGCTTCACCGCGAGCTTCTGGTTCCGCAAGCAGTCGGCCAAGCTCGGCGGGCACCCGGCCTGGGTGCACATCTGGCCGGTCGCGGCCAGCCCCGCCTTCTGGCCGCAGGCCTCAACACCCGCCCGGCGCGAACTGGACTGGCTGCTCGCCAACCAGGACAGCGTGGATGGCCAGGAACTCGACGAGCTGGCCGGGCTTCTGGTCGGCGCCGAGCACATCGAGCGGCTCAAGCAGGCGCTGGTGGGCACCGGCAGCCTGCAGTCGGCCCAGCGGGTGCTGGAGACCTTCGGGCATCCACCGGTCCTGGCCCGCTATCTGGAAGACGCCGATCTTCCGGAGGACGCGCGGCGGATCGAACCGGTGTCAATGGCCAGGGCAGTGGGCCGTGCACTGATCGCCGAATCCCGCACCTCCGGTGCCCGGCCGCGATGGTACAACTCGTTGTCGTGGAAACCCGCCGCGCAGCTGGCGCTGGGGCTCATCGAGGCCCTGGTGTTCTCGCTGGTGCTTGCGGCCACCCATTGGCAGCAGCCCTGGGCGCCGCCCTGGGTGATCGTGCTGCTGCTGGTGCTCGGCTATGTTGATGCCACCGGGAATACCGTCCTCGGCGCGGTCCGCTGGTTCCGCGCCCGGCGCCGGCGCTAGAGCCAGGCAACCACCCGGGCGCTGCCTGCCAGGACGGCACGGGTTACCGCCTATGATTGACTTATCGCCATATCCAAATAACCAAAGGGGTTACTTTTCGTGGATTCAACCGGGTTCAACTACCTCAACCTAGAGTTCATTTTCATGGGCGACAAGCCTGAATCTGCACAACTGGTACGCACCGCGCTGGCCGATCGCCGCCTGCTGGGTTTCATTGGCGGAGCTGTTGAGCGCGAGAACTCCACTGAAGCAGCCGCCGAGGTGGCCACGGTGAGCGAAGCCCGCGATGCGGTGCTCTACCGCATCGATGCCAAGGGCAAGCTGCGCGAAGGCTCGCGCGTGACCAAATTGGTCCACGAACTGAAGAACTCCACCGGGGCCAGCTACGTGCTGGTGGACGGGGACGAGATTGACGGCCCCAACCCGGATGACGAGCAGCTCGGCGAGTACGGCGGCACCAACGAGCTGCTGCACGGGCCGAAGCTCAAGGGTTCCGAGCTGGTGCTGGCAGCGGGCTTTGCCGAGAACGAGATCACCGTTTGGGAAAATGCATCCGGGCTGATGGCCATGCCCAAGGAACCGGTCTACGCCCCGAGCATCTCGCGCTCGAACCGCCCGTACCTGTGCTTGGACCGTACCGGCAATGTCATTACCGCAACCATCGAGGCCAAGGGCCCGCGCCGGACCATGTTCGGTTCGTCGGTGTCCATGGTGGTGGACCTGGAACGCACGGCAATCCTGGAACCGGAAGCCGGCTCGCCGGCAGCGGTGCGCCTCGATGAGCTCAGCAGCTTGCTCTTTGGCTGGGACGAAGAAGAAATGCAGATCATCGAGCAGCTGATTCCGGATCCGGCCGACCGCGCCGAGGCCCAGCAGCTGCTGTGCAGCAGCGGGGATCTGAAGGACATGAAGCGCCTGGTCTCGCTCTTCGGCTTCGATCCGCGCAGCATCGATTACCTCACCGGCCGCCCGCTGCCCGAAGACCGCAGGGTCATTGCCACCGGCGGCCCGTTCAAGACCTTGAAGTCCGCACTGGCTGAGCAGGAGCGCGAGGCCAAGGGCCTGGAACGGCTGCTGTACCGGCACAACTGGAATCCGAAAGCGCTGATGGGTTCGGGTGCCGCCGTACTGGCCTCCGGCGCGGCAGCGCACCTGGTCCTGGCCAAGAGCGGCAGGTTCGCCTGGTTGCCCAAGCCGGCGCGCCAGCTGCTGATGCTGGCCTGGTACGCAGATGGCGCCTTCTATCTGGGCAAGGGCATCGTCGATGCGCTGAAGGCCAGGAACAAGCGCTAGGCGCTCGCCGCAGTCAAAAGGACAGCCCGGCGGGAAGCTGAATCCGCTTCCCGCCGGGCTGTCTTCTGCTTTTTTGTTCCTAGCCGCGTTCCCTCAGCTCAGGGAAGTCGGTATCGCGGTACTCGCCGCTCGGGGTCGTGCCAGCCGCATGCTGCTCTTCCTCGGCCAGGCGCAGCTCCACGCGGCGGATCTTGCCTGAAATAGTTTTGGGCAGCGCGGAGAATTCGAGCCGCCGGATCCGCTTGTACGGCGCCAGGTGCTCGCGGCAGAAGCCGAGGATGTCCTTGGCGATCTCCGCGCCGGGCTCGACGTGCGATGCCAGCACCACAAAGGCCTTGGGCACCGAGAGCTTCAGCGTGTCCGGCGAAGGCACCACCGCCACCTCGGCCACCGCGGGATGCTCCAGGACCACTGACTCCAGTTCGAAGGGGCTGAGCTTGTAGTCGCTGGATTTGAAGATGTCATCGGCACGCCCCACATAGGTCAAGACGCCCTCATCATCGCGTTCGGCGATGTCTCCCGTGTGGTACACGCCGCCACGCAGCGCCTCGGCGGTTTTCTCCGGATCGGCGAAATAGCCCTTCATCAAGCCGGCAGGCCGGGGATCCAGGCGCAGGCAGATTTCCCCGATTTCGGCCAGTTGCCCGGTGGTCGGATTGCGCAGCTCCACCGCATAGCCCGGCATCGGGCGGCCCATCGCGCCGACCTTCACCTCGGTACCCGGCGAATTGGCAATCTGCACCGTGGTCTCGGTCTGCCCGTAGCCATCACGGATCACCTGCCCCCATGCGGTGCGCACCTGGTCGATGACCTCGGCGTTCAACGGCTCGCCGGCAGAGACCAGCTTGCGCGGGGGAGTCTGCAGGGTGCCCAGATCCGCCTGGATCAGGTAGCGCCAAACGGTGGGCGGCGCGCAGAAGCTGGTGACCTTCTCCGTATCCATCTGGTTCATCAGCGCCAGCGGATCAAAGCGCTCGTAGTTGTAGACGAAGACCGTCGCTTCGGCGATCCACGGGCCGAAGAAATTCGACCAGGCGTGCTTGCCCCACCCGGGGGACGCCACATTCAGATGGACATCGCCTGGTTCCAGGCCGATCCAGAACATCGTTGCCAGGTGGCCGATGGTGTACGAGGTATGGGTGTGCTGGACCAGCTTCGCCAACGAGGTGGTGCCCGAGGTGAAGTAGAGCAGCATGTTCTCATCGGCCAGGGTCGGGGAGTCCAGGCGGAATTCAGCCGGTGCGTCGTGGGACTTGGCATAGTGCAAGGTCCCTTCGGCGGCCTGCCCGCGGACCTGCACGATCCGGTAGTCCCCGGGGACTGCTTCGAATTTGGCGACCTGGTCATGGCTGGTGATCACCCAGTTCGCGTTGCCGCGCTCGATGCGGTCGGCGAGGTCCGCGCTGACCAGCTGCGTGGTGGTCGGGATGATGACCGCGCCGAGCTTCATGCCGGCCAGCATCACTTCCCAGAGGGCCACCTCGTTGCCCAGCATGACGATGATGGTATCGCCGCGCTGCAGGCCTTCGTCGGAAAGCCAGCGGGCTACCTGGGTGGAGCGGCGCGAAAGTTCGGCCCAGCTGTAGCGTGCCGAGCTGCCATCGGGTTCAGTGAGGATCAGTGCCGGCTCATTGGCCCGCGCCGGGTCCTTGGCTACCTCGTCGAACCAGTCGTAGGCGAAGTTGAAATCGGTGAATTCCGGCCACGTGAACTCTGCCCGAGCCCGGTCGTAGTCATCGCGTGCTGCCAGCAGCAGATCGCGTGCTGCCCGGAACTTCTCGGTATTGCCCATGGGGGTCCTTTGCGTGATGGGCGCCTGCGCCCGACAGAATTCTTCGGTCTTCAGGATTCAATATACTTCAGTGCACAGTTCTGGCGAATTGTTGCGTCACCATGCGTGGTGCAGGTGCTGAAGTTCACGAATTTTGTCCACTAGCTTCCTGTGCGGGCATGCATAGTGACCGAATGCCCGATCCGGCTGAACCCGTTGGCGGGGACGCTGACGGTGGCGGGCTGGCCATGGATCCTGAGAGCAGTGCCGGGCAGGCAACTGGACTCGCAGATGCCGATGGTCTAGCGTCTGGAATATGCCAAAGGAAGAGACCCCCGCCAAGAAGCACAACCCCCTGTTGGTCTTGGGAAAAATCAGTTCCATCCTCGATTCCTTTTCACTGCGCCAGCCGGTGATGAACTTGGCCGATATCCGTGAAGCAACGGATTTGCCTGCCTCCACGGTGCAGCGTCTTGTCGCGAATTTGGTGGGGCAGGGTTTCTTGGACCGCGAGGATGACGGCTTCCGCATCGGGATGAAGATGGCCTACTGGGCCGCGCCGGCGACCCGGGGGCGGGAAGTGCTGGACGTCATCAGCCCGTCGCTGCGCGAACTGCGCGACTTCACCGGCGAAACAGCCTGCCTTTTCCGTGCCGAGCAGCAATTCCGCGTGTGCGTGGGCATTGCCGAAACGCGCCACGCGCTGCGCAGGGAAATGCACCTGGGTGAGCTCGCCCCGTTGCATGCCGGATCTGCCGGCCGCGTGCTGCTGGCCTGGAAGCCCGAGCTCATGCAGCGGTTGCAGGAATCACAGCTGCAGCCGTTGACCGATGCCACGATTACCGGCATGGCCAGCCTGGAGAAAGCGGTTCAGCAGACCCGCGCCGATGGCTTCGCGATCACCACGGGGGAGCGTGAAAGCGGGGCCTCGGGACTGTCCGCACCGGTGTTCGATTCCGCGGCGGGCCTGGTGGCGGCGGTGACCATCAGCGGACCCACCCTGCGCATGCCGCGGGAGACCTGCCAGAGCTGGATCGAGCCGTTGCTGGACACTGCTGAACGGATGACCCGGCTGATCGGCGGACGCTTCCCGGGCGAAACCCACCGGCCTTCCGCCTAGCGCCGCCCGCCCGGTCCGAGGGCTGCGGCGGCACCAGGCAGCAGCGGCACTAGAGGCTGGTGCCGCAATCCGGGGTGGCATCAGAGGGGATCACCCAGGCAAAGGCTTCTGCCTTGGAACGCGCCCCCTGGGCCGACTTGGAACGGTTCGGCTCGCCCAGCTCCTGCAGCAAGGATTCGGAGAGCCCGACGAGCCCGGCAAAGCGCTGCGGCGTGAGCCATGGCGGCTGGGTGGCGAACAGGATGTCCTCGCTGGACGTGTTCCCGCTGGCCCCGGGGGCGAAGGGACAGCCTCCCAAGCCGCCGAGCGCTCCATCAACCAGGGTGGCTCCTGCCGAAATGGCTGCCAGCGTATTGGCAACACCCAGCCCCCAGGTATCGTGGCCGTGGAACACGATGCGCCGTTGCGGGGTTTCGCCGCGCACCCTGGAAATGAGCGAGGCGACCTGTGCCGGAACTGCTTGGCCCAGGGTGTCGCAGATGACGATGTCGCAGGTGCCCTCTGCCCGTGGATCATTGGCGATCTCCAGCACGCGCTCGGCGGGGACCTGCCCCTCGAAAGGGCAGGTGAACGAGGTGGCCAGGCACAGCTGGATGCGCCCGCCGGCTTCCTGGGCATAGCGCACGGCTTCTGGCAGGGCGGCGAGGCTCGCCTCCGTGCTGCGCCCGATGTTCGCCTGGTTGTGCGCATCAGAAACAGAGAGGCAATACTGGAAGTTCCGGATACCCGCCTTGGCCGCCTTGGCCACATGCCCCGGGGTCGCCACCCAGATCCAGCAGCGTTCCAGCTCGTCGGGGCGCAGCCCCCGGGCAACATCGAGGGTATTGGCCATGGGCGGCACCAGGTCGGCACGCGCCATGGAGCCGAGCTCGATTTCCTGTACTCCGAGCCGGATCAACTCGCGCACAGTCCTGATTTTCTCCGGGGTGCTCAGCAGCTTCCCGGTCAGCTGCAGCCCGTCACGCAGCGTGACGTCGCGCAACGCGGCTGCGGGGGTGAATGAGTAGCTCACGCGATATTCCTTTCGCCAGCCGAGGCTTGCGCGATTTGCGCATCGGTCATTCCCAGCAATCCGCCCAGTACCTGTTCGGTATGCTCCCCGAGGTCGGGGCCGAGGTTCCGAATGGGCAGCGAGGTGCCTCCCATGACCGGCACGATGCCGGGGAAGCCGACACCTTGCAAGGTTTCCTCTCCGGTGGAGACATCCAGATGCTGGATCATGTTCCGGGAGATGTATTGCGGCTCGTTGGCAATGTCCTTTGCGGTGTAGATCGGACCGGCAGGAACTCCTGCCGCATCGAGGATGGCCAGGGCCGTGCTCGAATCCACGCTTGCGGCCCACTGGCCAATGGCGGCATCCAGCATTTCCCTGGCCTCCCAACGCTGGGCATTGCCCTGCAGCCGCGGATCGGCCCCGAGCTCCGGCCTGCCGATGGCTTCCATGTAGCGGCGGTAGATTCCGTCACCGTTTCCGGCGACGACAATGCTGGCCCCATCGGCGCAGACATAGGCATTGGATGGCGCGATGCCTTCCATGCGTCCACCGGTGCGGGTTCGGGTTTCGCCGTAGGCACCGTGGTCCGGGAGCAAAGATTCCATCATGGAGAACATCGCCTCGTGCAACGCCACATCGATCACGCGATGGTCCAACCCGAGGGAGGCCTTTTCCCCGCGCGCCATCTCCCGCTGGTAGAGCGCCATCACCGCGCCGAACGCGGCGTACAGTCCGGCAATGGAATCGCCAATCGATACGCCGACACGAACCGGCGCGCGATCCGGATCGCCCACCAGATTGCGGAAGCCGCTGAAAGCTTCGGCCACGGCGGCAAAGCCCGGGCGCTCGGAGAGCGGCCCGGTCTGGCCGAAGGCCGAGATGCGGGTGATCACCAGGTCCGGATTCACGGCGCTGAGTTCCTCTGGACCCAGGCCCCACTTCTCCAGGGTGCCCGGTCGGAAGTTTTCCAGCAGCACATCGCAGTGCTTGGCCAGTTCCAGCACGGCCTCCCGGCCGGCATCGCTGCGCAGGTCCAAGACGATGGACTTCTTGTTGCGGTTGATCGTCCGGTACAGCATCGAGACGCTGCCCTTCTTGAGCCGCCAATTTCGCAGCTCGTCCCCGGTTCCCGGGCGTTCCACCTTGATGACCTCGGCGCCGAAGTCCGCCAGGAGCCGGCCTGCAGTGGGGGCGGCAATGTAATTGCCCAATTCGAGAACGCGGACACCCTTCAATGGGGTGATGTGCTCTGACATGTTCTGCCGTTCCTTTGCTGTCGCGCTAAATGAAGATGTTGAGGATCATGACCATTCCAAGGGCCACGATGGATGCGACCGAGACGCCTACGCTGACGGTCTTCAGGGCACCGCGCACGGTCTGCCCGAACAACGACTGCAGGAGCCAGAAGGTGTTCGAGGTGACGTGGACCATGAACAGCGCTCCGGAACCTGCCGCCAACGCGATGAGCACCGGGTCGATGCCCAGGCTCGGGGCGATCGGTGCCAAGAGGCTTGCGGCAGTAATCCCGGAAAGGGTCACCGAGCCAACGGCAATGTGAAGCAGGGCCGCGATGCCCCAGACCACTACCAGTGGTGCAACGGTGCTGGCCGAGAAGAACTGGCCCATGATGTCGCCCAATCCAGCCGTGGAAACCGTGGCTGCCAAGGAGCCGCCGACACCGGTCAGCAGCAGGATCTGCCCGCTCTCCCTGAACCCGCTGGCCACGCCGCGGTCAATCGCCTTCTGGCCGATGGTGTAGCGTGCCACGGCAATCGTTCCGACCAGGCCGATGAGCAGGGCAACTACCGGATTGCCGACCAGCTGGATCCAGCTGGCCTCATAGCCCAGGATTTCGGCCAGCGCGCCGCTGGCGATGAGCAGCAAGGATGCGAGCAACGGCAGGAAGAGCAGGAACAGGGGCGCCTCGCGGCGCTGCCCGGTCTGCACCGCGGTGGCCGCGGCGGCCGTTCCGGCCTTACCGGTGCGTGCCGCATCCTGGCCGGTTCCTTCGCCGTGCTCCAGCTTGCGGGTTCCCGGTGTCGGCTCCTCTTGCGCCAGCAGCTGCTCATCGCTCTCGGCTTTCCAGAAGCCCCGGTCGAAGAAGAAGGACATGATGGCGACGGAAATCAAGACCGTGGGCACGACGACCAGCAGGCCGAAGATCAGCATCTTGCCCAGGGGAACTTCAAGCATACCGGCCAAGGCGACGGCGCCGACGCCAGGGACCATGAGGACGATGCCGACCTCGCCGGCGATGGCCATGGCCGTGGCAATGCGCGCGGTTCCGTGCTTGCCGATTTTCGGCGCCATGCGCCGGGCCAAGGGGGCCGCGATGACCAGCAGCACATCGAGGAAAATGGTCTGCAGCGCGGTACTGACAGCCAACGCCATGGTGTATGGCAGCCGTTTGGGGCCGAAGGTGTTCAGCAGGTGCTCGACCAGGCGGCGGATGGCGCCGGTCTCATTGAGGATGGAACCCATCAGCACGCCGAAAGCCACCAGCAGTCCGACTTCCACCATGATGTCGCCGAAACCCTGGGTGATGGTCTCGATGGTCTTGGTGACTCCCAAGCCGGTGGATAGGCCCAGGTAGAGCGAGCCAATGACCAAGGCGATGACTGGGCTGACCTTGAATTTCACGATAAGCACCACGGCGGCAAGCACGGCCACCGCGGTATTTATCAGAATCGCGATATCGGACATGTTGGATCCGTTCTAGAGGAATCGGGGAGCAGTGTGACATAAGCCACGGCATGAGAACTCATAGTATGAGTGTCAGCTCACGATGTAAACTATTTGCTTCTTAAGCGGGAAACCTCTGGAAATAAACCCGATGCGAACCCTGGCGGCTTGACGCGAGGAAGGGGAGCGGTGATGGGCTGGTGGACGTTTCGAGGGAAGAGAAAAATCCAGGGCGCCTGCCGAAGCCATGTCCGGAATGCGCCCTGGATGCTCGAGGTCTCTACCCCTTGAGATTCGGGAAGTCGGTGTCCCTGTATTCGGTGCCCGCCGGGGCGCCAGCGCGGTGCCGGTCCTCTTCAGCCTGGCGCAGCTCCACCCGGCGGATCTTGCCCGAGATCGTCTTGGGCAGGTCCGCGAATTCCAGCCGGCGGATGCGCTTGAAAGCCGAAAGGTGCTCGCGGCAGTAGGCCAGGATCGATTCGGCCAATTCCGGTCCGGGCTCATGCCCGCCGGAAGCGACGATGTAGGCCTTGGGCACCGTCAGCCGCAGCTCATCCGGTGCTGGAACGACGGCCGCTTCGGCCACGCCCGGATGCTCAATCAGAACCGATTCGAGCTCGAAAGGGCTGATCTTGTAGTCGCTGGATTTGAAGACGTCATCGGCGCGCCCCACATAGGTCAGGACGCCGCGTTCGTCCCGCTCGGCGATATCCCCGGTGTGGTAGACCCCGTCCCGGAAGACCTCATTGGTCTTTTCCTCGTTCTCGAAGTAGCCCTTCATCAGCCCCAGCGGGCGCTGGGCGGTGACCAGGCAGATCTCGCCCACATCTCCTTCTTCCCCGGTGGCCGGATCGCGCAGCACGATCTCGTAGCCGGGCATCGGGCGTCCCATGGCGCCGATGGTGATGGGCTCCGCCGGGGGATTGGCGATCTGCACCGTGGTTTCGGTCTGCCCGAACCCGTCGCGGATCACCTGCCCCCAGGCCTTGTGGACCTGGTCGATGACCTCTGCATTCAGCGGCTCGCCGGCCGAGACCAGTTTCTGCGGCGGATGCTCCAGCGCACCGAGGTCGGCCTGGATGAGCAGGCGCCAGACGGTCGGTGGCGCGCAGAAGCTGGTGACCTGCTGGGCGTCCATCTGGTTCATCAGGGCCACTGGGTCGAAGCGGTCGTAGTTGTAGATGAAGACCGTCGCTTCGGCGATCCACGGGGTGAAGAAGTTGGACCACGCGTGCTTTGCCCAGCCCGGCGAGGCGACGTTCAGGTGGACATCGCCTGGTTCGAGGCCGATCCAGAACATCGTGCTCAAGTGCCCGACCGGATACGAGGTATGCGTATGCTCGACCAGCTTGGCCTTCGAGGTGGTGCCGGAGGTGAAATAGCGCAGCAGCGTTTCATCGGCGCGGGTCGGGTGCTCCAGTGCGAAGGCCGCTTCTGCCGAGCACGACTGGGAATGGTCGAGGATGCCAGCCGGCGGCTGCCCGCCGATCTGGATTAGCGTGTAATCGCCCGGCACCGATTCGAACTTGGGGATTTCGCCCTCGTTGGTGATGACCCATTGGATATGGCCGCGGGCAATGCGGTCGGCCAGGTCGGTGGGCGTCAGCTGCGTGGTGCAGGGGACCATGACCGCACCCAGCTTGATGCCTGCCAGCATCGATTCCCAAAGCTCGACCTGGTTGCCCAGCATGATGGCGATTGAATCCCCGCGCTTGATGCCCTGGTCGCTGAGCCAGCGCGCAAGTTGGGTGGACCGGGTTGATAGTTCTGCCCAGGTCCGCTGGGTGCAGCGGCCGTCGGATTCGGCGATGACCAGTGCTGGGCGCTCGGAGCGCTGCGGATCCCGGGCGACGTGGTCGAACCAGTCGAAGCCGAAATTGAAATGGGTGAATTCCGGCCATGCGAACTCGGCGCGAGCCTGGTGGTAATCCTCCCTTAGCTCCAGGAGACGGTCACGGGCTGCTCTGAATTCTTCGGTAACGCTCACAACTAACCTTCCGTAGCTCTGGGTAAACCACCAAAACCCAAGGTGAGGTGGATCACCAGTCAATATACTTGGAAGTCCTAGCGAGTGGAAGAGGAAGCGTGCTGGTACTTGACCTGAATAAATGGACGAGCCCCGCGCAATACTGGAATGCGCGAGGCTCGGCCGGCTTTGAATTACTAGCTGTCGCTTAGCAGTCCTGATGAGCTAACCACAGGGCTTCCATGTTTTTCCCCCTGGTGCGTAGCAGCGTGGGCCATTGTAATTTTTAGGTACCGAAGGCTGTATTGGCGTACTGCGTCGTGGCGTAGTGGCCCTTGGTTGCGATGTGGCCTGTCGCTCTGCGGCTTGACGTTCGGCCGCGCGTTGCGCGGCCTGACGTTCCGCAATTTCTTCAGCTTTGCGCTTGGCTTCGGCCTCGCGTTTGGCTTTAGCTGCGGCCTCTTTTTTCTTGCGTTCTTTTTCTTCCTTGATGAGCTCATTGCGGCGCTCAGAATGCTTGTCTTCTAGCTTCTGGGTTTCTTTGATTGAGTGCTCGAGGGTGCCAACCGCGTCCTTGAATGAACTTGCGAGCAGGGCCGCCGTAACTGGGTGGGAGCTGGGAGTTATGGACTTGAGTGCCTTGCTGGTCGCGAGACCTGCTGCCACGGCGGCTGCAGCTTCTCCCGCCAAGGACTCGGCTTCGTCGATGGCCGTGGCGGCTTCGTCTGGAACCTGATTGAGCGCGTAGATTGCATTACTGGCTTGCGAGGCGATTGTGCAAGATACTTCCGGACTGAATAGGCCAGAGGTGCGTTTTTCGGCTTCGTTCTGCCCTTCGAGCACCTCGTTGTAGAATTTGGTGTTCGGCTCGTACTTCACGGCGATGCCTAGGCCAGCAGCGGCGATGGACCTGTTGATGAACTCATCGTCCTTGTAGACGGCGGCCAGTGTGCGGCCGTAGCGATCTTCTCGTTCGATGTCGTACTCCAGGTCGACTTTGTCCCCAGGCTGAAGCAATGATTCCAAATGCTCTGAAGCTTCGGGGCCCAAGCACTCTACGGCCTTATTTGGGTCTACGGTTTCCGGAGTGTCGATGTTCAGCAAGCGCACCCGCGTCTCGTTGCCGGCGATGGTCATATCTACGGTGTCACCGTCAATTACGCGCGTGACGATTCCGTGATTGTCTGAATTGTGCGTGGCCGCGACGACGGCTCCTGCAGTGACCAGCGACCCGGTGAGCGCAATGGATATCCATGCAGTTGTTTTCTTCAATTCTTATTGGTTCCTTGTTGTGCGAGTGAGGATGCCCTGAAGGCTTTGCAGGGCAGTCTAGTGATGTTCTCAAGTTATGCATTTTTATTGAATATTCAAATTCTTTGACGCATATGACTTTCGGATGCTGGTTGCAAGAACTGGCAATTGGATTGGCAACCAGCTTTTATTATGACCGCAAGTGTTTTCGCTTCGCAGGTGTCTGCCAGCATGGATTTGATTGGCCTAGATTGAGGGGCAAGGCCGGCCCGAATCTGAATCCGGTCGTTTGCTAGGGGGTAACCAGGGTGCGCCTAGCGGTTTGGCCCTTCGTTCTTCTGCGCGTCCCGCTGCTAGGGGCCAGGCTTCTCCTTGTTGGGGTTGCATGGCTAGGACTCGCGGGCAAAGTTGCCCCGCGGATGGTTCATGCGCGGGAGCTCGGCCATCGGATTCCCGCCTCCAGAATCCTCGGGCAGCTCGCGGGCTACTTCCTTTTTGGTTTTGAGTTCTTTGGCCAGGGAAGTCAGTCGCTGTTTGTGCTGGACTTCTAGGGTCGCGGTTTCATCAATCCTCGCGGATGGATTCCG
The DNA here is from genome assembly GCF_042672105.1 of Glutamicibacter sp. NPDC127525. Taxonomy (NCBI): domain Bacteria; kingdom Bacillati; phylum Actinomycetota; class Actinomycetes; order Micrococcales; family Micrococcaceae; genus Glutamicibacter; species Glutamicibacter sp. NPDC127525. Next base: position 125,209 of record NZ_JBHXVN010000001.1, read on the forward strand.
TGCAGCCGGGGTTCCGGAACAGAATTCGCTGTGATCGGCTGAACATCCCAATTTCATTGAAGCATCAAGTAATTTGCGATAGGCTGTTAATCAATAAGGAATCGATGCACTTGGAAAAGGAGCTTGCCATGTCAGTACTCCAGCAAGACAAACTAGCGGCCACCACCCACATGAACGCAGTCCAGCTCAAGGTCGGCGACATGAAAATCATGAGCGAGTACTACCAGAAGGCCCTGGGCCTTGAAGTGCTGGCCGAATCAGCCGAAGGCACCCGCCTGGGCCGCGGTACCCAGGAACTGGTCAACTTGCAGAACGCGCCAGGACTGCAGCTCCCGTCGCGCAACGAAGCGGGCCTGTTCCATACCGCGCTGCTCTTCGACACCAAGGCTGATCTGGCTGCGACCGTCCTGTCGGCAGCCCAGTTCGACCAGAGCCGCTTCGTGGGCAGCTCCGATCACCTGGTATCCGAAGCGTTCTACTTCACCGACCCGGAGGGCAACGGCATCGAGCTGTACTGGGACCGCCCGCGCGATACCTGGAGCTGGAGCGGCGGCGAGGTGGCCATGGACACCATCTACCTGGATCCGAACAAGTTCCTCAATGAGCACCTGACCGAGCAGGCCATTGCCGAACAGCGCAAGGCCGCCGCGGATGTAGGCCACGTGCACCTGCAGGTGGGCGATGTCGCAACCGCCCGCCAGTTCTACGTCAGCACCCTGGGCTTTGACGAAACCACCACCCTGGGCGAGCAGGCACTGTTCGTCTCGGCCGACGGGTACCACCACCACATGGCCATGAACGTCTGGAACTCGCGCGGAGCCGGCCCGCGCAAGGACACGCTGGGGCTGGGCGAAGTGCTGATCAACGTCCCGACCGAAGAAGAAGTGGGCAAGCTCGCCGAGCGGCTGGCCTACGCCAAGGTGGCAAACCACCACACCGGAGCCGAACTTCGCTTCCGGGACCCTTGGAACAACGAACTGCGCGTCGCCGTAGGCTAACGCGGAGACAACGCACCGAGGCTTCATTGCCCCCGGGCGCTCGCTGAAGCGGCGAGCGCCCGGGGGCACTTCCTGTCTTCACCCGGTTCCGGTGCCCAGGCCCTGCAGGTGCTCGGCAATGGTCTTGGCGGTCAAGGGCCTCGTCTGGAATGGCCGTACATTCCCTGCCTCGGCCTGCTCTAGCACCTGCTGGGCGAAGGCGGCCGGGTTGGCCACGTCCAGGTGGGTCAGGTTCTCCGGGGCGTACTGCCACCACTGCGATGCCTGGAGGGCCTGGACGGTCGGCGCATCGAAGCGGTCGCGGATCTTCTTGGCCGGCAGGCCGCCGACCACGGTGTACGGCTCGACGTCGCTGGTGACTACGGAATTCGAGGCGATGACCGCGCCGTCGCCGATGGCGACCCCATGGCCCAGCGTGACCTTTTCGCCGATCCATACATCGTTGCCGATGGAGATCTTCCCCGGCGTGTAGCCGTACTTCGTCGTCCCCAGTTCCGCGCCGTGATCAGCCGCCTAGGTGTGCATCAGCAGCCGCTGGTTGTAGAACACCGGGCTGGTCGATGCCCACTCCAGGGGGTGCTTGGCTCCCATGACCGTCACGCCCTTGGCGATCGAGGTGAACCGCCCGACGCTGATGGCCTTGTTGAGCTTTGAATGGGTGTAGGAGAACGCGCCCATGCGCGGAAGGGCTGTTCCGCTGGTTCCCCAGAAGGTGGTGTAGGGATCCAGCGCGAGGTCTTCCTGGTAGCTGATCCACGCCTCGGGATTGTAGGTGCTTCCGGTGTTCTCGAAATCCTTCATGCCCGGAACCGTCATGAGGATCCGGTGGCTTTTGAGCAGCGGCCGCAGTTGGGACATCTGAATTCGCATGCGATCGACTTTATGGGACCGGATTTGGAGAATTGTCAGCAAGTCCCGAACGCGCGCTGGATGCGACCTGCTGCCCGGCTACTGCTTAGGGCGGAAGGAGAGGTTCTTCTGCGTGGTGAAGTACGGCAGGATCATTGATTCGGGCAGACCCAAGCGCTTCATTTCCATGGCCCTGCCCACGCGCAGGCGCAGGTTCACGTCCACCGCTGCATCCTGTTCCTGGGTCTCGCCCAAGAGCTGCGGTTCCACATCGAAGACCGCCAGCTGCTCGTCCACGCTGCTGCTGGCCACGGCCGCAATTTCTTCCTTGCTGTCCCGATTGACGAAGACCAGTTCGAAGGTTGCCGGTTCGGGTAGGTCTTCGACGTGGGCCCGATGCTCCACCCGCACCTGCAATCCCTGGCCGTCAGGGAAGTCGACGCCCCGCAGTTTTGCTTCGAAATGCGGGACGCGGTTCTTCGCGCCCAGCTTCTTGAGCATCTTGGCTATGGACATGGTGTCCTCCCAAAGTGAGACTAGATCGCGAGCTTGGTACTCGCTGGCAAAAGTGCGGGCCTGCTGCGACATCCGGGCGGCCAGGGCGGGATCGTCCATGAGCTGCTGCACCCGGTCGGCCATGGCCTGGATATCGCCATGGCGGACCAGGAAGCCGTTATGCCCATCGGTGATGCTGTCGGCAGGGCCGAAGTTGATGTCGAAGGACACCGGGATGCATCCCTGGGCTTGGGCCTCGAGGATGACCAGCGCCTGGCCCTCGTTGGTCGAGGTGAATAATTGGGCCGTGCAGGAAGCGAAGTGGCGGGGGAGCTGGTCGGAGTAGCCGTGGAAGATTACCGACTCGCGCAGGCCCAGCTCGGCGGCCCTTTCCGCCAGTGCGGCGTGTTCGCTGCCCTCGCCCACAACGTGCAGTGTCGGCCGCTTGCCGCGAAGGGCCAGCTCGTGGAGGACATCCAGGGCGGCGGCTACGTTCTTGTTGGGGGTCAGCGAGCCGGCAACAATGAGGTCGGTCGAGCTGCGTGCCGGCATAGGTGGCTGCACCATTGCGGGCTTCAGCGGGTTGGGAATGACGAATGCCGAGTCTGCTTCGCCGAAGCGGTCGACATAGGCCTGGCGCTGGGCGTGGGTCAGGAAGACAAAAGCATCCCAGTTGGATCGTTCTTCGATGATGGGTTCGTGGCCCTTGGAGAGCTGGCCGCTGGCAAGGTCCTGCCCCTTGGCCACATGGATGCTGTGGAACGCGAATACCTTGGGCACGTGCACCGGTTTCCAGGAAGCGAGCATGGCCGCGGTGTACTTGCTGTCGATGACCACCAAGGAGTTCGGGTGGTCGACGATCTGCGACAGCCAATGGCGGTAGAACGACGCCGCGCTGGGGAAGCGGGCCACCAGGGTTCCGCTGCGGTCAAAAGCCTCAACGATACGACGGGCCTTCCCGTCATGGAACTTCATATCGGACAAGAAGGCGGTGCCATCGGCGCGGTAATACGTGGTCTTCTTGATCCCGTCTTCGGGGCCTGCGACGCTGTGCTCGCAGAACAAGGCGGCGTCCTGGCCAGGGTGGTGGACGGACTCGCTTACCGTGAAGTCCAGGCAGCCCGGTTCGGCCTTCCGCTCGGGGATGCTGCCCTGCGGCTGCAGGTCATGGTCCGCCAGATGGAGGTAGGGATTGAGCACCCGGACCTTGGGCGAAAGCTTGCCGCGCGCGGCGAGTTCCTCAACGATCTGCGGGAGCTGTTCGTTGGGGCCGAAGGTCACCACCGCGGCAGAACCGTGCCGCTGGGCGAAAGCGGCCGCGCGCTGGGTGCAGACGGTGGTCATCCCGCCGAATTCGCGCTCGAGCTTCCACGTGACCATGTAGGCGTCCAACTGCTGTTCCCTGATATCCACGGAGAATGATCCTTAGTTTGACCACGGCAAAGTTAATTTCGCGCGAGGATATGCAGTTCCTCGCGCCAAACTCCAGACTACGCGGTGAAGCTAGGCGGGCGCTGGGAAGACACCGTCGTGTCGGCCTCGATTTCCCTGAGCTGCACCTCAAGGCGGGCCCAGTGGCCGCAGAGGCCGCCAACGCGGATTCGAACGTATCTTCGAGAACGCCATGGCGCTCGCCGAACGCCGTGGGAGAATCGCCGGGAAGGCTCCAGCCCTTGCTCTTCGGCGCGAAACTTCCTATGGTTCAGGTTATGGGGTACTCTCCCCACACTTGTTGGAGGCGCAGCGCGTCTCCGGTAAAGGACGGCACGTCATGTCGAGCAAATCCCCACGCAAGGGCGAAGCGAAAAAACCAGGCAAGAGCATCAAGGAAAAGCGCGCTGAGAAGCGGCTGAAGCACGCGGAGGTCGCTGTCGATCCGGTGCGCAAAGCTGCCAGATAACCACTGATTGGCACCGGCTCCCGCGCGCGGAGCCGGTAAATGAATCGAGTCCCTGCCTATGGCGAACGACGCCGGGCAGGGACTCGAGTATTTTAATTGCCGGTTTTCCGGGCGCCGCTTACGGCAGCTGCGGGTCGACCTCGAAGTGCTCGGCCACCTGGGTGATGACCTCGTGGGCGCCCTGCAACGACACCGAGGAGAGGAAGATCGAGTCGTCGACCTGCATGACCTCGCCTTCCAGCTTCTCCCACAACGGGTTGGAGGTGAACTTGTCTTCCTGGGCGCGCGACGCGTCGCCCTCGGCGCCTTCCGGGGCCCAGGTGGACTGGAAGATCACTTCGGCGTCGGCCTTCAGGATTTCCTCCGGCGACAGCGGAACGAAGATCGACTCGGTGGTATCCGGGGCATCCTCCGGGCGCGGAATGCCCATGTCCACCATGATCTCGCCGATGAACGAATCGGTGGCGTACAGGCGCGCGGTGTCCTCGCCGGCGAAACGCACCAGCGAGTAAGTGGTCTCGGGCTTCTTCGCCAGGATTTCCTTGCCCACCGCGGCGGCGCGGGCCTCGTAGTCAGCCACGGCCGTTACCGCCTGCTCCTTCTTGCCCAGGGCCTCGCCCAGCAGCACCACGTTTTCCTTCCAAGTTGGTCCGGTGGACTCGGAGAAGATGGTCGGGGCGATCTTGTTCAGCTGGTCGTACATGGCGCCCTGGCGCACGTCGGCGGAGATGATCACGTCCGGCTCGGTGGCCAGCAGCTTTTCCAGATCCGGTTCGGTGATGGTGCCGACGTTCACGGCCTCATCGGTCAGCTCGGTGATGTCCCCGAGGTACTCGGGGAAAGGGTTGTTGCCCTTGCGGTATTCGGTGTAGGCCACCAGCTCGGCTCCCAGCAGCATGGCGGCATCCACGTAGGAAGGGTCCAGTGCGGCGACGCGCAGCGGGCGTTCGGCCAGCTCGGTGGTGCCGCGGAAGTGCTTGATGGCCGCCGGGAAGCTGGAATCGGCTTCCGCGGTGGCGGCGGTTTCTGCCGGCTCGGTGCTCGGGGAGGAGCTGGCGCAGGAGGACAGGGCCAGTGCGGCCGCGGCCAGTGCGGCGCTCAGGGCGAGAATGCGGGGAGTGTGCATGCGAGTGCTTTCCATGAAGGTGATTGACTAATTAGCGCATGATGTATTTTTGCTTGCCCCACTTAGGCAAGGGTAAGCTTAGCGCGCGAGAAGAACAGTAGCATGGATCCGGCCGTCCCGGTCAAGGTCCTGCGACATCATTGCTTCGCATATCCTGCACGCACCCGCCGCGCACCGCGCGGCCCGAGAAAGGCCACCGACCATCGACCGCACCACACCGCGCATCAGCTCGCTGCTGGCCCTGGCCGCCGGCGTGGGCGCCGCCATCGGGCTCAGCCTGTGGATCGGCAGCACCACCTCCAGCTTCGCCGAGCTGCGCCACGCGCTGCTGGCCCCCGACGGCCAGGTCAGCGACATCGCCATCCGCGAGATCCGCTGGCCGCGCACCGTCACCGCGCTGGCCGCCGGCGCCGCTTTGGGGATGGCCGGCACGCTGATCCAGGGCCACACCCGCAACCCGATCGCCGAACCCGGCCTGCTGGGCATCAACCAGGGCGCGGCCCTGGCCATCGTCTCGGTCGCCGCTTTCACCGGTCCGCTGCCGGCGTGGACCCAGGCGCTGCTGGCCCTGGGCGGAGCGCTGCTGGCGGCCCTGGTGGTCTTCGGCATCGGGCGCATCGACGGACGCGGGGGGTCGCCCATCACCTTGCTGCTGGTGGGCGCGGCGGTCACCGCGCTCTGCGCCGGAGTGGTCTCGGCCATCGTGCTGCTGAGCGAGGCCGCCCTGGAAACCCTGCGCTTCTGGCAGGTCGGCTCCGTGGTCCAAGGCTACGAATCCTTCTTGTCGCTGTGGCCGCTGCTGGTGGCCGGCACCGTGCTGGCGCTGGCCAATGCCCGCGGGCTGAACGCGCTGACCCTGGGCGAGGATTCCGCCCGCAGCCTCGGGGTCACCGCCCTGCATGCCCGCGGGCTGGGGCTGGCGGCGATCGTGGCACTGTCCGGGCTGGCGGTCACCTTGGCCGGGCCGATCGCCTTCCTGGGCCTGCTGGTACCGCATATTTCCCGGCGCATCTTCGGCGCCGACTACCGCTGGGTGATTCCCGGCTCGGCCCTGTGCGGCGCGCTGCTGCTGTGCGTGGCCGATGTGCTCGGCCGCATGCTGGCCCGCCCCGGGGAACTGCCCGTGGGCGTGGTCATCGCGCTGCTCGGCGCGCCCTTCTTCATCTACGTGGCCCGGCGCCGCAAGGCGGTCACCGTATGAGCGCCCCGGCGATCCGCACCCCCGCTTCCGCGGTGCGCGCCCGGCGCGCTGTGGCTACCGGCCTGATCCTGCTGGCCGTGGCCCTCGCGGCCTTCTGCCTGCACCTGGCCATCGGGGGCACCCCGATCGCGCTGGGCGATGTGGTGGCCACGCTCTTCGGCGCGGCCCCGGATCCGCGCACCGAGCTGACGATCATCGAGTTCCGGCTGCCGCGCAGCGTGGCTGCGGTGCTGGCCGGGGCCGGCTTCGGAGTGGCCGGGGCGCTGACCCAGAACGTGGCGCGCAACCCGCTGGCCAGCCCCGACATCCTCGGGGTGACCAACGGCGCGGCCCTGGGCGCAGTGGCCGTGCTGGCCCTGAGCGTGCACGCCGGCGGGCGTTCGGAACTGCTGGTGCACTACGGGCTGCCCATTGCCGCCACCTTGGGCGGCTTGCTGGTCTCGACCCTGGTCTTCGCGCTGGTCTGGCACAGGTCCCTGGAAAGCAACCGGCTGGTGCTGGTGGGCCTGGGCTTCTCCGGGCTGTGCGCCGCACTGACCTCCTGGATGCTGACCCTGGGAGAAATCTACAACGCCCAGCAGGCGCTGACCTGGCTGGCCGGGACCATCAACGCGATCTCCTGGGCCGACCTGGCCTTCGCGCCGGTGGTCATCGTGCTGGGACTGGCCGCGGCCGCGCTGCTGCGCAACCAGCGCGAGGTGCTGGCGCTGGATTCGGATACCTCCCGCGCGCTGGGCATGAACCTGGGGCGCGACCGGGTCCTGATGCTCGGCATCGCCTCGCTGCTGGCCATTGCCGCGACCGTGATCGCCGGGCCGCTGGCCTTCGTTGCGCTGGCCAGCGGGCATGCCGCGCGGCTGGTGGCCCGCGGCACCATCCCGCCGGTGCCCCATGCCGCGCTGATCGGGGCGATCTTCGTGCTGCTGGCCGACCTGGTTGCGGCCCGGGCTTTCCCGGTGATCCTGCCCGCCGGGGTGGCCACCGCGGTGATTGGCGCCCCGTACCTGATCTTCCTGGTCATCCGCCAATCCAAGGTCCGCCAACGCGGCTAGCGGTTTATCCACAGTTGGCGATGGCTGCCAGCTCGGGCCTCTGGCCGCGCCCATGATGGGTCCATGGGCATCCACCAGCTAGCCGCAGCGATCCAGATCCTGCGCGAATCCATCACCGGGTCGCTCCCGCGCGGAGCGATCCAAGTGCTCCTTGAGCTGATGGCTTCCTGCTGCGCGCTGCTGGCCAAGCTCTCCTGCACCCTGCGCGAGTCCGATGACCCGCGGGTGGCGGCGGGGCATGCACGGCTGATTGAAACGCTCTACCGCTACACCCTGCGGGAGCAATTGCACTGCGCTATCCATCTCGAATCAACCGGCGCCCACCTGCTGGAAGACGATGAGCTGGCGGCCGTTTCCGCATCGCGGACCAGCTACGACCGCCCCGCCCGACAGCATTCAGGCCGCGCCCACTACCAGAACACCGGCGACTTCCTGGCCAGCTGGCTGGGGATCAACGCCCATGAGGGGCAGCACTGGGTGAACGACGCGCACCTGCTCATCGCCCGGCGCCTCATGGATGGCAGCACCGCCGCCCCGCGCTTGTCCCAGCTGGCCAGGCTCTACGCCGAAGCGCCGGATCTGGACCCGCGGCTGATTGCCCGCACGGCCCGCGCACTGGACAAATTCGAGCCGGCTGACACGAGCTTCCAAGGCCGGCCGCTGGAACCGGCCGCCCGCAATGAACAGGGCCAACTGCTCGATCACCAAGCCGCGGCCCTGCTGCAGGAACCTGACCGTGCCACCCGCGAGACCCAGCTCGCGGCGATGCTTTCCGCCGAGCGCAGGGCCCGCAAGCAAACCAGGAACCCGGCACCCGGAATCTATCCGCGAGGCACCGTGGGCGACTGCGACAAGTACGAGCTCTACATCGCCGGGACCCAGCGCGAGGAATTCCGCTCCACCCTGGCCCAGGCCGATAACCCGCGTACCAAAGCAGGCAAAGCCGCCCGTGCCGCCAAATCCGGTTCAGGCGCTGCCCCTGATGATGGCCAGAACGCCTCAGAGGACCAGCAGGAAGCGGATCCCGGGGCAAATGCCGGGCAATCAGCCACCGACGACCTGTTCAGCAGCAAGGAACCACCACCGCCATGGGCCCAGGACGGGCACGGGGAGGAAGAATCCTTGTCCGGAGCGCAGCAACAACCTGACAAGCTTGTTGATGAGCAGGAAACGCGCGGCGCAGGCGGAGCAGGCGAAGGCCTCCAAGCGTCCCTGCTGCTTGGCGATGGGGAGGTTCCGGTGGCCCAGCGCCGGCTCAACGCACTATTGGCCGCGCTGAGAGGGCGCACGGCAGGTGCCGCGCCCAATGGAATCATTCCAAGGATCGGCATCCATATCCAGTTGCGCGATCCGCAGGATCTTGGAGATCCGGCCAAGCTTCGCGCCACCTCCGACCACGGGGTGAAACTCGATTCCGTGGACACCGCACAGCTGATCTGCCAAGGCGAGATCTACCGGGTGGTCTTCGGACCCGATGGGCAACCGCTGGATGTAGGACGCAAGGAACGCTTCTTCACGGATGCAATGAAGCGCGCAATTTTCGCCCGCGACCGCGGATGCATCGTCCCGGGATGCACCGCACCGCCTGAAATGCTCGAATACCATCACGACAACTGGTGGGAACGTGGCGGGTGCACTTCATCGCGCAATGGCAGCTGCCTGTGCCGGAGGCACCACCATGCCATTCATGCAGGATTGCTGACCCTGGTTACCGTTGGGGGACTGGCTCACATCCTGCTGCCCAAGCACCTGGACCCGATGCAGGTACCGCGAAGAAACAGTGTTCCGGTGGCCGCCTGAGCACCCGGAGCCGCGAACTGCTGCACCTGCCGGCGTGGCCAAGATGCTATGGGCGCGAGAGCGCGACCTTCAGTCCGAAACCGATCAGCACCGTCCCGGTGATCCGGTCCATCCAGGACACCGACTTCGCTGAGCCCAGCCAGCGGCCAGCGATCCGAACCCCGTATACCAAGGCCACTGCCCACACCAGGGTCAGTGCAACATGCACCGCGGATAGCCCCATGCCCATGAATAGGGCGTTGGTGCCCGCCGGGGTGAACTGCGGGATCGCAGCGATATAGAAGACGCCGATCTTCGGGTTCAGCACGTTGGTCACCAGCCCGGTCAGGTAGGTTCGATACCTGCTGTGCGATACCGGGACATGGATCGTGGCCAACTGCTTGCCCCGCAGGCTCCGATGGATCATCTGCCCGCCCAGGAACACCAGATAGGCTGCGCCGGCATAGACCAGCACCTGGTAGGCCAGAGATGAGGCGGCCAGAATTGCCGAAGCTCCCGCGGCCGCGGCCACACCCCAAGCGAATACTCCCGTGCAGATCCCCAGCGCCGCCAGCAGCGCTCCACCGCGTCCCCGGGCAATGGCCGATCGCAGGATCAGCGCGGTATCGACACCCGGAATCAACGTCATCAGGGCGGCAACTATACTGAAACCCAGCAAGGCGGAAGCAACGGTCATGCACTCAATGTTAGAAGTTGCAGCTGGGCGCAGGCCCCAGGGTGAGCAAGCTCATGATCTTCGCCCGACGCGCGGGGCCAATTAGAGTTGGCCACCGCGCACGCTCTCTGGCATAATTGCAGGGTACTCGATTCGCAGTGGCCCCTCTCTCCGCTATGAGTCCTGTCCTTTTAGAATCCGACCAGTAAGGCCTGCCCCACAGGTGCTAAAAATTGGATTCGACCATGTTGAGAAACAGGAGACCACAAAAGTGGCCGTAAAGATTCGTCTGAAGCGCTTCGGTAAGATGCGCGCACCTTTCTACCGCGTTGTCGTCATGGACTCGCGCGCTAAGCGCGATGGCCGTGCCATCGAGGAGATCGGCAAGTACCACCCAACCGAGAACCCATCGGTTATCGAGATCGATTCGGATCGTGCACAGTACTGGCTGTCCGTTGGCGCTCAGCCAACCGAGCAGGTACACGCACTGCTGAAGATCACCGGTGACTGGCAGAAGTTCAAGGGCATCGATGGCCAGGAAGGCACCTACAAGGTTGCCGAGCCTAAGCCAGCATTCGTTGCTCCTGACAAGGGTTCGGTGATCCTCCCAGAGGCAATCACCAAGAAGGCTGAAAAGCCAGCTGCTGAAGAGGCAGAGGCCGAAGCTACCGAGGCTGAGTAACAGTGCTCGTTGACGCGCTAGACCACCTGGTACGCGGGGTTGTCGAGGAACCGGAAGACGTCAAGGTCGCCTTGAAGTCCACCCGCCGCGGCGACCTGCTCGAAGTACGTGTGAACCCTGAGGATCTCGGTCGTGTGATCGGACGCCAGGGACGCACCGCACGAGCACTGCGCACCGTAATGGCAGCGTTGGCCAAGGAGCCGGTACGTGTCGATGTAATCGACACCGACCGTCGCCGAGGCTAAGCAACTTAGAGGTCTGGCTTTTAAGTTGGCTTCGAAACGAAAGGAGTTTCCGTCCTAACTAGTGACGGAAACTCCTTTCGTGTTTACCCCTAGAATTTCCATTCCAGTCTCCCGGCACACGCCACGGAACACAGTGCAGAAAGAGCAGCAGACTATGCGATTGCAGGTTGCCCGCATCGGCAAGCCCCACGGCATCCGTGGCGAAGTCACCGCCCAGGTCATGACCGACACCCCGGAAGAGCGCTTCACCGCTGGCGAAGAACTCATCGTCGTCGACGGCCCGGTCAAGACGCTGACCATCGCCAATGCGCGCTGGAACAAGACCATCCTGCTGCTCTCCTTCAAGGAAATCGCCGACCGCAACCAGGCTGAAACCCTGCGCGGCGCGCGCCTTGAGATTGAAGTTTCCGACCAGCCGGAAGACGACTCGGACGAATGGTACGAGCATGAACTGCTGGACCTGAAGGTCATGCTCGATGGCGAGCAGGTCGGTACCATCACCGCACTGCGCACCAACCCCGCCCAGGACCTGCTGGTCTTCGAAGACGCTGACGGCCAGGAGATCTACCTCCCGTTCGTCGACGAATTCGTCCCAGAGATCGATCCGGAAGCCGGCATCGTGGTCATCACCCCGCCGGCAGGCCTGCTGACCTTGAACAGCGATGAAGACGGCAGCGACGAAGAGGGACAAAAGTAAGCCATGCGTCTTGACGTCATCTCGATTTTCCCTGAGTACCTCCAGCCGCTCTCGCTTTCGCTGATTGGCCGCGCCGCCGAAGACGGCATCCTGGATCTGAACGTCACCAACCTGCGCGACTTCACTGCCGACAAGCACCGCAAGGTCGACGACACCCCGTACGGTGGCGGCGCCGGCATGGTGATGATGCCGGAACCATGGGGACAGGCACTGGACGCGGTGCGCCCAGCCGATGCTGGCGGCCCCAAGCCAACCCTGATTGTCCCTTCGCCTGCAGGCGCCGTCTTCAACCAGCAGATGGCTTACGACCTTGCCGAGGAAGAGCATCTGGTCTTCGCCTGCGGCCGCTACGAAGGCATCGATGAGCGCGTCATCGAATACGCGCACGAGAACTTCAACGTCATCCCCGTATCCATCGGCGATTACGTGCTCAACGGGGGAGAAGTGGCCGTGATGGTGATGGTGGAAGCCATCGCCCGGCTGATCCCAGGAGTCATCGGCAACCCGGAATCGCTGGTAGAAGAATCCCACTCGGATGTTCTGCTGGAATACCCGGTGTACACCAAGCCGGCCTCCTGGCGCGGCCGCGATGTCCCCGAGGTGCTGCTCGGTGGCAACCACCAGCGGGTGGGACGGTTCCGCCGCGACGAGCAGATCAAGCGCACCGCAGCGCGTCGCCCCGACCTGATCACGCAGCTGGATGCCGAGAGCCTGAACCGCAGGGACCGCGATGCCCTATGGCACAGCGGATTCGCGCTCGTTGACGGTGCCATAACCCCCAAGTCCGAATTGGACTGGGCTACCGGCGCCGGCACCGAGAGCGACTAAGAGGCCAAAATCACTCGAAAGCCATTTCGGGCAAACTCGCATCGGCTTCGCTGATACGGCATAATTGTTTCTTGGTGTGTTTTTGTTCGACTCCTGCCGCAGGGGGAAGCTCGAGCCACAGAAGACCGCCGCACCGTTTGCTAGAGGCAATCGGTGGTACAACGTTCCGGGGATTTCACTGGTTTCGACCGGTGTCGGGCCCCGCTACGAGGATTCGGTGACCTGCGGCATTGATCCTAGGAGATGCACTATGCATATTCTTGACTCTGTTAACGCAGCCTCGCTGCGCTCCGACGTTCCAGCCTTCGGCCCAGGCGACACCCTGAAGGTTCACGTCAACATCATCGAAGGCAAGAACTCCCGTGTTCAGGTCTTCCAGGGCTACGTCCTTGGTCGCCAGGGCCAGGGTGTTGGCGAGACCTTCACCGTTCGCAAGGTTTCCTTCGGCACCGGTGTTGAGCGTACCTTCCCAGTTCACTCCCCAATCATCGACAAGATTGAGGTTGTGACCAAGGGTGACGTTCGTCGTGCAAAGCTGTACTACATGCGCGATCGTCACGGCAAGGCTGCTCGCATCCGCGAGAAGCGCGACTTCAGCGCAAAGAAGTAATCTGCGTTCTTCAATGAACCGGATTGCACGCACTGAGCGGGCAACAATGAAGCGCCGGGCCTTTTCATGGGTCTGGCGCTTCGCTGTACTCGCCATCATTCTTGGTCTGCTGGCCACCATCGTCATTCGCGCCACCCTGATCGACGTCTTCCATATCGAGTCCAACTCCATGGAATCCACGCTCAACCCTGGCCAGAGCATCGCCGTAGACCGCCGCGCTTACTCGGATGCCGAACCGCAACGCGGAGACATCATCGTCTTCGATGGCCGCGGCTCGTTCCTGCCCTACGCCAAGGCCAGCTTCGCTGATGATCTGCTGGGGGCGTTCAGCCTCACCGGGAGCAGCAATAAGTACGTCAAGCGCGTCATTGGCGTTGGGGGAGACACCGTGGAATGCTGCAGCGCCGATGGGCGACTGCTCGTCAACGGCGAGCCTGCAGACGAGCAGTACATCTTCGCCGGGGATGCTCCGAGCGAACAGAAGTTTTCCGTAGAAGTGCCGGTTGGCCGCTTGTGGGTCATGGGCGATCACCGCTCCACTTCCAAGGATTCGCGGGCATTGCTGGGCGCAAGCGGCGGCGGAATGATCAGCGTCGAGCGCGTCACGGGCAAAGCGACCGAGGTGATTTGGCCGCTCGATCAGCGTTCAGTAATCAGATGACACGCCGTAGCAACCGGCGATTTTGATAGCGCCAGATGGGTAGAACTACCCATCTGGCGCTATTTTTCTAGGTTAATGGAATTAATTCGGATGGATTTCCATCCCACCCGATTTGCTGTGCAATTGGTGTGTAAATTTCGCGACAACACTCAGGATCCACCAAGCTGACTAGGGATTAGAAAGAGAAGTCCAATCTTAAACCAATACTACTGGCACGTAAGTTGTAACCAAGCTCGATGAGGGTAGAGCTATTTGACTAGGTGAAACGGGTTCTGGAATTTATATTTTTGTTGGATTCGATGGTTGAAAAGCTGTGTCGGAACCAAGTATTGTTTCATTTTGGTAACAACACCTGTGCTTACGCGCGCGCCCTTAGGTAAGGGGACGCGCGGGCACTCGCACCATAAATCTGGGAGAAGCATTAATGCCACATCCAAAAAAGAAGACTGCGCAACGCGGCATCGTTGCAGCAGCCGCGACCGCCTTGGTGGTCGGCTCTAGCTTCATGCCTGCCGCAGCGGCGCCAACGGCCTCCGAATCGCCGTCTGCGTCCGCTACGGCAAGCGAGAAGCCTTTGGCCAGCGAAACCGCTCTGGACACCGAGGGGCTCGACAAGGCTATTGAGAAGGACCTCAATAAGTCCGTTGAAGAGTACGTCAAGGACGGGGAGACCAGCGACGCTGCTTCCAAAGTCCGCGACGAACTGAATGCGAAAGGCATTGACGCCACTGCCTCGGTGAAGGACGGCAAAGCCGAGATCACCGTAAGCAAGAAGGACGCTGCCAAGGCCAAGGAGATCGTCAAGGCCAGTGCAGCTCCGGCTCCTATCGTGGTGACCGAAGTTGACTCGCAGGTCAAGACCGTAGACAAGGTCTACACCGAGCTTTTGGCCAACATCGAGCCGAAGGAACTGAAGCGCATCACCGCTATCCTTCAGACCAACGATGGCTTGAAGATCTACGCAAAGGGCTTCGACGAGAAGGAAGCTGCGGACGAACTGAAGTCCAAGTCCGCTGGCTCCCTGCCTGAGAAGCTGACCGTTGAGCAGTTCGTCAGCGAAGCTACGCACGTTGACGGTGTAGAAAGCTCGGGTGTTGCCAAGACCACCGCCGCAGAGGATATTTACGGTGCTCTGGGTTACGCAATGGACAAGTCCGGCGCACCTACTAGCACGTCGACGGTCTGCTCGCTCGGATTCACTGCGTGGACCGCAGAGGGTGAAGATGCCATCATCTCGGCTGGGCACTGCTCGGAAGATGGCGCCACCAAGATTTTGGGCCTTGCCGAACAGTCGGTACCAGGCCAATCGCCAACGCTGGGTGCCGAGCTGGGTACCTTTGGATTCAACCAGTTCGGTGGTCCGGGTAATTCGGGCCTATCTGCCGACGAACTGAACTCCTTGACCGAGGAAGAGTTCAATAACCTGGAACCAGGCACGGATATCTCGGTGATCGATAACATCAATCCTGCGCTGAACCTGCATGCTGCTGTGTCCGAATGGGTTGACGGCAAGGAACCTCGCGACGACGTTATCAACGTGACTGGCACGACCAAGGCTCTCGTCGGGTCGGAAGCTTGCTCTTCGGGCCGTACTACCGGTTGGAGCTGCTCCCCGATCGTCGGCGAAGGTGTCTTCTTCGTCGGTGGCTCGGACCAGACCTACCGTTCAGCTGCTGGCTATGTCGCTGAAAATCCTGGCCAGCGCGTGCTCGACCAGGGTGACTCCGGTGGCCCAATGCTCGTTGGCAGCAAGGCTGCAGGCATCAACTCGGCCAACGCCGCAGGTGAAGACCTGGAGGAAAACACCGCTGATGACATCGCCATGTACACCTCGCTCGATGATGTCTTCGACAAGGGCTACATTGATGGCTACACGCTGAAATTCCATATCAATACCCCTGCCATCACGGTGGAAAACGGTACTGAAGTTGAACCTGGTGAAGCAATCACCGGTACCCTTGCCAATGCTCCGGCTGGCACCATCATCCGTGTGGTCGTTGACGGCAAGCTCTACAAGAAGGTTGAGCTGGACGCTAAAGGAAACTTCTCGTTCCCAGCCCCGGAAGAACCAGGAAAGTTTGCGTTCAGCGTTGTGGCCAAGAACGGCTTCAACACCTCTGAGCGGGTCAACGCCAACGTCTTGATCGTTGCTGCGCCGACTCCAACTCCAACCGAGGAACCAACCGAGGAACCGACTGAGGAGCCAACCGAGGAACCAACCGAGGAACCGACCGAGGAGCCAACCGAGGAACCGACCGAGGAACCTACTGTGGAGCCTTCCGAGGAACCAACTACTGAGCCTTCCGAGAGCACCTCGCCATCGCCTTCCGAAGAAGAAAGCGACAAGCCTTCCGAGAGCACCTCGCCATCGCCTTCCGAGGACGAAAGCGACAAGCCATCGGAGAGCACCTCTCCTTCCGCTTCGGAGGACGACGACAAGTCGGAAGCTCCGAAGGACCAGAAGGACGACGAGCCAAGCAAGTCTGCAACTCCAAAGGAAACTCCTAAGAAGGACGATCCTTTGGCGGATACCGGTTCGAACAGCGTTCCGCTGATCGCCGCCGGTGGCGCAATGGCCCTGGCCGGTGCGGCATTCCTGCTGTTCCGCCGCAACGCACGTCGCCACGGCTAAGGGATTCTGATCCGGCGGGACTGGGTCCTGCTGAAAATGCCCCGCTACTTGAGAACAAGTAGCGGGGCATTTTTACTTGGCACACATGTAGTTCCTTGGTTGCTCTACGATTTCGGCACTAGTCTCAAAGCTAAGATCGTTGCGGCAACGTGAATATCACCGAGGTGTAAATTATGAATTTCAACGCTAGAACTTCACGCACGCCAATCATGCTGGCCTCTACTGCCGCCATGGCTGCCCTATTGCTAACCGGCTGTGGTCAGGGAACTGATCCAGGTGCGCAGGCTACGGCCAGCGCCACGGCATCGGAACCCTCGCAGCAAACAGAAAACTCGAGCGGGAACACCGTGGACCAAGACGCATTGCTCCAGACTAATGACCAGCTCTCCGAAGCCTTGGGCGATGAATACGTCCAGGGTTGGATCAAGGACGGGCAGCTGAACGTTTCGACGACCAGCGAAGAGCAGCTATCCGTTATTGAAGAAGCCGGGGCTATCGGGCACCTAGTCCAATTCAGCAGCGAGGAGCTTCGTTCGGCGATTTCCGAAATCATGAAGTGGCAGGGCAAGCAGGAAAACCCCGTGCGCACTGCCATCCATGCATACACGCTGAATCCTGAAACGGGCGGCATCACCCTGTCGGTGGATAAGAGCCAGCTGGACGAAGTCCAAAAGCTGATTGAAGCTGAGAAGCCCATCGGCGAAATCCCCGTGGACTACAAGCAGAGCGGTGGCATCATGTCGCCTGCTGCCACCCAGTAGCCCGCAGTCCGCTTGAACGGACGCACCAATGGCCAGGCCCGGCGACGGACCTGGCCATTGGTGCGTTTCTGGGCAACTGGCCGTGGCTATGCAATGATCCGCTGCGCCTGGCAAGACACGTAAGATGGGGATTACACGCGACAATGGAAGGTACTAATCGAATCGTGAGCGCAGCATCAGCAGAGACTCCTCCAAGCAGGGGACCCCTATACAAAATATGGCGCTTCGTCCGCGAGATTGTCATCATCATCGCGATCGCGCTGTTGCTCTCGTTCGTGATCAAGACCTTCTTCTTCCGTGCCTACTACATCCCATCAGGCTCCATGGAGCATACCCTCGAGGTCAACGACCGGATTTTCGCCAACCTCATGGTTCCCGGGCCGTTCGAGTTGGAACGTGGCGACGTCGTCGTCTTCCGCGATGACCAGGAATGGCTGCCACCGCTGACCGAGTACCCCACCGCGTTCCAGAATGCGCTCTCCTTTGTCGGCGTGCTGCCAGCGGCTGATGAGCAGTACCTGGTCAAGCGCATCATCGGCATGCCCGGTGACACCGTGGAGTGCTGCACCGCGGAAGGTGCCATCACGATCAACGGCGAGCCCATTGACGAGCCGTACATCTTTGACGGCGACAGCCCGTCAGACATGGAATTCAAGGCGACCGTCCCAGAAGGAAAAATCTGGGTGATGGGTGATCACCGAGGTGCCAGCGCGGATTCCCGCTTCCACGCCGATCGCCAGGGCGGTTTCGTCGACCTCGAATCCGTCCAGGGCCGCGCTTCGGTGATCTCTTGGCCAACCTCGCGCTGGGGCATCGTCGACTCGCACGAAGAAGTCTTCGCCAACGTCCCGCACGCAGTGGCGAAGTAGGGGCACCGCCCATGGCCGTTTTGAAGAGCAAGGCAACCACGCTAGAACATGAGCGCGCCTTGGCAACCAAGCATGGGTTCCGCTATATCGCAGCGGTCGATGAGGTGGGACGCGGCGCCTTGGCTGGTCCGATTACCGTCGGCATGACGGTAATAGATATTGAGCAGGTCACGGAGTTCCCAGCGCTGCGCGACTCCAAGCTGCTGAGCCCGGAAACCCGTACGGAACTGGTCGATCCCGTTCGCCAGTGGGCCGTGGGCTATGGCGTCGGGCATGCCTCTGCGGCTGAAATCGATGAGCTGGGAGTTACTGGCGCCCTGCGCCTGGCCGGATCGCGGGCCATGGAGCTGTGCGCGGTACAGCCCGAGGCGGCGCTTCTGGATGGCAGCTACGACTGGCTGACCGCACCGGAACCGGATCTCTTCGACATCCTGGCCGATGACCGCGAACCCGTGGGCCTGCACATCCCGGTGACGACCATCATCAAAGGCGACATGACCTGCCAGGCGATCGCTGGAGCGTCCATCCTGGCCAAGGTCGAACGCGATGGAATCATGGTTGATCTGGCCACCGAGCATCCGGCCTTCGGCTGGGAGATCAACAAGGGGTATGCCACCGCTGCGCATCGTGCCGCGATCGTTGCGCAGGGTCCCTGCGACTACCACCGCAAGAGCTGGAACTTGACTTCGGGTGCTGATCAGGCCCAAGGTGAAGCCACGACAAGGAAAGCAAAGTGATGGCTGCCGACGACCTGGAAAACTACGAGTCCGACATGGAACTGCAGCTATACCGCGAGTACAAGACCGTGGTGGGGCTGTTCAATTACGTGGTCGAGACCGAGCGCCGCTTCTACCTGGCCAACCAAGTGGACGTGAAGACCCTGTCCAACGCCGGGGAAGTGTACTTCGAGTTGAACCTCACCGACGCGTGGGTCTGGGACATCTACCGGCAAGGGCGCTTCGTGAAGTCCGTCAAAGTGCTGACCTTCAAGGACGTCAACGTCGAAGAACTGAACCCTGACGAGTTCCAGATCCCGAAGGATGGGCTGGGCTCCTAGCGCGAGGCACTGCGGCATTCGATCGCCGGCTCTGTTCGTGGAACAGAGCCGGCGATCTCGCTTAAAGCGAATTGTCCACATTCCGCGGCGGGCGCCGCCGCTGTGGACCATAATTCTCCGACGATGTTTCCATTACGGATCGCAGACATCGAGGAGCAAACATGCAGACCGCGAAGCAACGCCTAGGGACCGATGGCGAACAAGCTGCCGCCGCATTTCTCACCGGGCAGCACTACGAAATTCTCGATCGCAATTGGAGATGCCCAGCAGGGGAGCTGGACCTGGTGGCAAGAGCCGGCAACGGCCAGATCACCGCCGTCGAAGTCAAAACGAGGTCCTCGCAACGCTATGGATCGGGCTTCGAGGCGATCAGCGCGGCAAAATTCTGCCGGCTCAACAGGCTGCTGATTTCCTGGGCCCAATGCCATCGCATGTTTCTCGCCGAACTTCGCGTGGACATCGTCGAGGTCTATCTGACAACAACAGGGTTCGAATGCCGGCTGCATGAGAACGTGCGCTCATGAGCACCGCCCGGACCAGCGCAGTGGCCCTGCACGGGGTCAGCGCCTCACTGGTGGAAGTCGAGGCCGACCTCGGCAACGGCATTCCCGGATTCGTCCTGCTGGGCTTGCCCGATGCATCTTTGAGCGAGGCCCGCGAACGAATCAAAGCCGCGGCTAGGAACTCAGGGATTCCTCTGGCAAACCGGAAACTGACGGTCAATCTTTCGCCAGCCACACTGCCCAAGTATGGATCAGCTTTCGATCTGGCCATCGTCATCGCCGCCTTGGCCGCTGATCAACAGCTGTTCGCGTCACCGAGCACGCTGTACATGGCGGAACTCGGCTTGGATGGCACCTTGCGGCCAGTACCCGGGGTGCTGCCAGCGGTGCAGCTGGCCAAGGTCCATGGTCTTGACCGGGTGATCGTGGCCGAGGCTAACGGGGCAGAAGCGAGGCTGGTGCATGGAATCGAGGTCATGGCGCTACGCCATCTGGGACAGGTCCTCACCTGCTGCGGAGCCCCAGCCGAACAGGTCACCACTTACCTGCGCCACCGGCAGCCGCAGGCGCCCACCGAATCTGCCGGCCCTTCCGAAGGAACTGCTGCCTCGGGCGATGCGGACCTGGGCCTGGTCAACGGGCAGCAGGAAGCTCGGCTCGCCTTGGAACTGGCCGCAGCCGGCGGGCACCACCTGATCATGGTCGGACCGGCCGGCGCCGGCAAAACCATGCTGGCCAAGTGCCTGCCATCGATTCTGCCGCCACTTGATGACTTGCAAGCACTTGAAGCCACCGCGGTCCATTCCATTACTCGGGGCGGATCCGGGGAATTGGACCAGCTGCAACGCACCCCGCCTTTCGTGGCGCCGCACCACACCGCGTCCCGCTCAGCCCTGATTGGCGGCGGAACCGCACAACTCATTCCCGGGGCCATTACCCGCGCGCACCAGGGCATTCTATTCCTCGATGAAGCAGCGCAATTCCAAACCGGTGTACTTGATGCGCTTCGCCAACCGATCGAGGAAGGCTATATCAACCTCGCGCGGATACGCGGCCACCAGCGGCTACCGGCCCGTTTCCAACTCATCATGGCCGCCAATCCGTGTCCCTGCGGAAAAAACTTCGGCACCGGTACCGGGTGCACCTGTACGCCCATGGCCCGCCGGCGCTATTTCGCCCGGCTTTCAGGACCCATCCTCGACCGTGTGGATCTGCAAGTCAGAGTCAATCCGGTAGCGCAGGCACAGCTTCTTAGCGGAGTACCAAATGAATCCAGTGCACAGGTGCGTGAACGCGTCTTGGCCACCCGGGCACGCAGCAAGGAGCGGCTGGGAAAGTTCTCTATTGCTTGCAACGCGCAAATACCAACTCAGATCCTCAGGAATGAACTGGAATACTCGGCCAAGACCCGGGCGGCGCTTGAACAACTCGCCACACGACGCGGGCTCTCTGCGCGTGCCATCCACCGCCTCCTGCGGGTCGCGTGGACGGTTGCAGACCAGCAAGGGCATGCAGCACCAACCGAGGATGATCTGGCCATCGCCGCTCACCTTCGCCAGAACTTGGAAAATAGCTAGGTAAGGCCATGACTTTCAACGATGTGAACACTGCCGGAAAAGCCTCGGCTCCAACCAGCCAGGAGCGCCGGGTCTACGCCCATCTGAACCAACTTATCGAGCCCAACGACTATGTGGCCACGGCCTTGCTGGAACTGATGAGCCCACAGGAACTGCTGCGCCTGATCCAGCGGGAGGATTTCTACCCGGCCGCGCTCAAAGCGCCGGTCGACGGAATCCTCGGATTCCACCCGCCCGGGGATGGCGCACAAGACTTGAGGGTAGCCTTGGCCCGATGGAGAAAGCGCCTGTCGCTGAGCAACCCGGCGGGAGCCTTGGATGCCGCTGCGCGCGCGGGTGGCGGATTGCTGATCCCGGACGATGCTTCGTGGCCGCGACAGCTAGCCGACCTGGAACTGGGACGTCCCCTGTGCCTGTGGTGGCGTTCAGCGAACCCGCAATTGCTCGAAGGCCAAGAGCTGGCGCGCAGCGTGTCCATCGTCGGCTCCCGCGATGCCAGTGACTACGGTGATCAAGTCACCTTCGATCTTGGCCGGACCCTGGCCCTGAACGGGTACACCATTGTCTCGGGTGGCGCTTACGGCATTGACGCCAGCGCGCACCGGGCCGCTCTGAGCGTGGACGATTGGCAGCATCCGAACCCGCCAACGATCACGGTTATGGCTGGCGGCATCGATCGGCTCTACCCTTCGGGCAACAGCAACCTGCTCAACCAGATTATTGCTCGCGGCGTGCTGATCTCAGAGGTGCCTCCCGGAACCACATCAGCACGCTTTCGCTTCCTGAACCGCAACCGGCTGATCGCGGCAT
The DNA here is from genome assembly GCF_042672105.1 of Glutamicibacter sp. NPDC127525. Lineage (NCBI taxonomy): Bacteria > Bacillati > Actinomycetota > Actinomycetes > Micrococcales > Micrococcaceae > Glutamicibacter > Glutamicibacter sp. NPDC127525. Next base: position 147,217 of record NZ_JBHXVN010000001.1, read on the forward strand.
TGAGCAGGCTGGTCATCGTCAGCGAAGCGCGCCACCGCTCAGGAGCACTGAACACCGCCAGCCATGCAGTCGAGCTGGGACGCGATGTAGCGGCCGTTCCCGGAAGTGTTTTCGCGCCCAACTCCGCAGGGTGCCACCGATTGATTGCAGAGGGCAGTGCGGCCCTGCTCGCCAGCCCGCAAGATGCGCTGGGCCTGGTTGGCCACCACTGCCAAGCAGAGCCGCGGAGTGCCAAAGTTCAGCAACGCCCGACGGACGTCCTGGGTAGGGACGAAGCAATGGTGTACGACATCATGTCCTTCACCAAAGGATTGCTGGTCGATGAGATCTCTGCCCGCAGCGGGGTGCCGCTGATCCAGACGCTACGCGCCATCAATCGATTGGAGACACTGCAAATGGCTGCCACCGATGGCCTGGCATGGAAGTTGGTGCGCCAAAACTGACCGGTGACGCAGCTGAGGGTATCCTCAATAGTGATGAAGCAAGAATCAACGACGCACGCCAGCAATGCGATGTCAGCAAAATTCGCTGAGCCGGTGGCAGACTACCTGGAGTACCTGCAACGCGAACGCGGCCGCAGCACTAATACCCTGCGAGCCTACGAAGTGGATTTGCGGAACCTCGGCCAGTTCTTGCTCCACCATGCGCAGGATCCGAGCCTCAAGCAGATTTCAGTTGATACGCTCCGCGATTGGTTGGCGCAGCTTCATGAATCGCAGATTTCCCGCACCACCTTGGCCCGCAGGATCTCTGCGGTGAAGAGCTTCTTCGCGTGGGCGCTGAAGCATCAGCTGATCGACGCGGACCCTGCCCTGCGGCTGGCCGCGCCCAGGAAGGAACGGCGTCTTCCGCATGTTTTGCAACCAAGCCAGATCGACCGCTTGCTCTCCGAAACAGCCCAGCCGCCTGCTGGAAAAGAAGTCAGCGAGAGCAAGCCGGAACCTGCCCCCGATGCCAAGAGCCAGGCCGTAGCGGCACGCGATAAAGTCATCGCCGAGTTGCTGTACGCATCCGGCCTGCGTATCAGCGAGCTCGTGGCCTTGGACGTTGACGACATCGACTTCGAACGACGCACCGTCAAGGTTCTCGGCAAGGGCAACAAGGAACGGGTTGTTCCGTTTGGCAAGCCCGCAGAGCGCGTGATCATCGGGTGGATTCGGTCGCATCGCAAGGTCCTGGCCCGCCAGGAAGCTCAAGGCGCTTTGCTCGTAGGGGTGCGCGGTGCGCGTTTGAATGTACGCCAGGCACGCGAGGTCATTTCCAAGGCCTTGCAATCGCTGGGGGATACCGCTGCCAGCGGCCCGCACGCGTTAAGGCACACCGTAGCCACGCATCTGCTGGATGGCGGCGCAGATTTGCGTGCCGTCCAGGAATTCCTCGGGCATGCTTCGCTGGCAACAACCCAGCTATATACTCACGTTTCGGTTGACCGATTGAGGCAAAGCTACCGCCAAGCCCATCCGCGAGCCTGACTATTTGGTACCAATCTGCAAAAATAGCCTTTCTGGGTGGCGAAAGGCCTCTTCATCGGGCAAAATGGAAGTATCGGCGGCGATGGCACCGGAACGATGTTGACGTAGGGGAAGACGATCAACACCGCAACGGAGGATGGCATGTCTGCACCGATGTCCAGAGGCGTGATTTATATTCATTCCGCCCCTGCAGCGCTATGCCCACATCTGGAATGGGCAATCGGGTCCGTGCTCGGCACTCCAGTAAAAATGGAGTGGACCGAACAGCACGTCGCACCCGGATTTTGTCGCGCCGAAATCGAGTGGGTAGGTACGCAAGGTACCGGCGCTTTGCTGACCAGTGAGATGCATGGTTGGCAGCATCTTCGTTTCGAAATCACCGAAGACCCAAGCCCGGGTGCCGACGGCAGCCGTTGGTCCGTGACCCCTGATCTTGGCATCTTCCACGCCACGGTTGATTGCGCTGGCAACGTCATGGTCAGCGAAGAACGCATCCGGTGGGCCTATGAAAAGGGCGACGGCAATCCCTCGGTCTTCTACCAGGAGATGTCCATCGCTCTCGGCGAGCCTTGGGATGAAGAACTTGAACCCTTCCGTCACGCAGGCGAAGACGCGCCTGTTCGATGGCTCAACCAGGTGGTTTAGCAACTGGTTATCTAGTCCCTGAGTGACTTATCAACAGACACTCAGATACAACCCCGATGGTGCGGGGTTGTTACCCAAAAGAAGTGGGATCCCATGCCGGGGATCCCACTTCTTGCTCTAAGAACTGCGGTTGTGGAGAAGTGTCGAAGCGCAGTGCTATGCTCGATGGCGATGATGACCAGTCAGGCCGCATGCGGCCACTCCCGGAACGGCAAACTGGTCGTTCCCTGATCCGCGGGCCTCCCGTGCCAGATGCATTCCACCAAAGAACAGCACATCTGAACCACGAAAGGGAGACATGACCGCACAGTTCAACCACACCATCATCGCTTCACTCGACCCGCAACGCATGGCAAAGTTCTATCTTGAGCTGCTCGAAGCCCGCACGGAATCAAGCTGGGGACCATTTACCAACATCAGCCTGGCCCACGGGGTGCTGCTTCAATTCGCTGCACCACCGATGGACTTCCCAGCGCAGCACTATGCCTACCTGCTCGATGACGAGCATTTCGACCGCGCCTACGCGACTATCCGCGAGGGGAAAATGGAGCACTGGGCCGATCCCCAACGGCAGCTGCCAGGGCAGATTAATCATGAACACGGCGGCCGGGGAGTCTACCTGCTTGATCCTTCCGGGCACTACCTGGAATTGATCACCCGGCCTTACCTGCCCGCAGCCAGCTAGGACCAGCTAGCGCTGAACCTTGAACACGTTCTTCTGGATGCCGTTGGAGTAGACCTGCGAATCAATAAGGGCCAGCTTCTGCGCGTCCAGGCTCGCGTCGCTGAAAAGGCGTTTGCCTGCACCAAGCAAAACCGGGAAGACCAGCAGGTTGTACTGGTCGATGAGCTGATGTTCTTGCAGCGAGTGGACCATCGTTGCCGAACCATGGATGCTGATAGGGCCGCCGTCGCCGGCTCGAAGCCGCGCCACATCGGCGACCGAGCGCAAGATCGCAGTCTCGCCCCAGTTCCCGGCCAAGTCCTTCTCCCGCAAGGTAGTGGAGAGCACGTACTTGGGCATCGCGTTGTACTGCGGGAACTGCTCGGTCATCGAGGGCCACACCGCGCAGAAGGCCTCGTAGCTGTGCCGGCCCAAGAGCATGGCGCTGGCTTCTTCTTGCTCGGCGCCCTTCAGTTCGTAGGCGGCGGGGTCGAACTCGACCGAGTTCATCGTCCAGCCTGAATTGCGGTAGCCGGGTTCGCCGCCCGGGGCTTGGACGACACCGTCCAAGGAGACGAAGGAAGTGGCGATCAGGGTGCGCATGGGAAGGGATCCTTTGCTCGTGGCAAGTACCGTCAGTTGCCTCCGACATGAGGCGGTACTTGAGCTTAACGAACATGTCAGGACCGAAGCAATGGCTCTGAGCCAATTCTTTCGGGGTTAAAGACCACTGGGCTGGTTGAAGAGTAATCTTCAACTAGCCCAGTGGCGCGCTCGCCTGCAGCTGCCGGAACGGCTAGACGCTGCGGATGGCGACCACGGCGTTATGGCCGCCGAAGCCGAAGGAGTTATTCAGCGCAACGATGGAGCCCTCTGCAGGCAGCTGCGCAGGCTGGCCGGTGACGACCTTCAACGGGATCTCTGGATCCTGATTGTCCAGGTTAATGGTCACCGGGGCCTTGCGGTTGTAGATGGCCAGTGCGCACAGCACGGACTCCACGGCACCGGAAGCGCCCAGCAGGTGGCCCATCTGTGACTTGGTCGCGGATACCCACACGTTCTCGAGGTGATCGCCCAGGGCGTTCTTCAGCGCAGCGTATTCCGGCTTGTCGCCAACTGGGGTGGAGGTTGCGTGGGCGTTCACATGGACCACGTCCTCTGGCTGGATGCGGCCATCGAACATGGCAGCCTTCAGCGCACGGGTTGCACCCATGCCTTCTGGATCCGGTGCGGTGATGTGGTGCGCATCGGAGGTGACCGAGGAGCCTGCCAGCTCGGCGTAGATGCGTGCGCCGCGGGCGATTGCATGCTCTTCGGCTTCCAGTACCAGCGCGCCAGCGCCCTCGCCCATGACAAAGCCATCACGGTCGGTGTCGTAGGGACGCGAAGCCTTGGTCGGATCATCGTTGCGGCGGGAGAGTGCATGCATGGACGCGAAGGCGGCCATCGGCATGGGGTGGATCGCGGCTTCTGCGCCACCGACCATGACCACATCGGCCTTGCCCGAACGGATCAGTTCCAGGCCAACGTGCATCGCTTCGGTACCCGAAGCGCAAGCCGAAACCGGGGTATGCGCGCCACCGGCGGCACCCAGGTCCAGCGACACGGCAGCTGCTGGGCCGTTAGGCATCAGCATTGGCACGGTCATGGGCAGGACGCGGCGTGGGCCCTTTTCACGCAGGGTGTCCCAGGCGTTGAGCAGGGTCCAGACGCCGCCGATGCCGGTAGCGAAGGCAACGGCCAGCTTGTTCTGGTCCATCTCTTCCTTGTCCAGGCCTGAGTCGGCCCAGGCTTCACGGGCCGCAACCACAGCGAACTGGGTCGATGGGTCCATGCGCTTGGTCTCCGGGCGGGAGAGTACCTCGGTCGGCTGCACAGCAGCGCGGGCGGCGAAGGTGACCGGCAGGTCGTATTCCTTAACCCAGTCATCTTCCAGGGTTACGGCGCCGGAGACGCCCTTGAGGGCGTTTGCCCATAGGGTGGGGACATCCCCGCCGATTGGGGTGGTGGCTCCGAGACCGGTGATCACTACTTTGCGCGCCATCATCAAACTCTCTACTGTGCGAATAAGAACTGTGCTTGGAAATTCAGGGGGCCGGCTTGACGTACCGGCCGGTGTGCGCGGCTTGCCCGCACAACGGTGTGGCGAAAAACGCCGGGAAGCTTAGGCCTGTGCCGCAGCGATGAAGTTGACGGCGTCGCCGACGGTCTTCAGGTTCTTGACCTCTTCGTCAGGGATCTTGACCTCGAACTTTTCCTCAGCCTCAACGACGATGGTCATCATCGAGATCGAGTCGATGTCCAGGTCCTCGGTGAAGGACTTGTCCATCTGCACGTCTGCTTCGTCCAGGCCGGTCTCGGAGTTGACGATTTCGGCGAGGCCCGCCAGGATTTCTTCGTTGCTAGCCATGGATGGCTCCTTTTCTTCTTAGCCGGAGGACTCCGGTCATTTTTGTGGCTGGGCGCGGATCCTGTTTCCAGGAACCGGTTCCAGCCGGCTTAATGAAACTTTGGTGGCGCATCAAGAATGCGCGGCACGTTTCGTCGGTTTAAAGCTTAGGCCAGAGACGCGCTCGGCGGACGCAACATGACGTTCCCGGCGTGCACAATCTGTGAACGGCGCAAAAGCCTAGTTGGCGGTGTGCTCGGCGATGAACGCCTTGGCAGCTTCCAGATCCGCTGGACTCTTCACCGCCAGGGTCTTCACGCCCTTGAGACCACGGCGGGCCAATCCCACCAGGGTTCCGGCCGGTGCCAGTTCCAGCACACCGGTCACGCCAGCTTCGGCCAGCGTCTGCATGCACAGGTCCCAGCGGACCGGGCGCGATACCTGGGCGACCAGCGAATCGAGGTTCGCCTGGCCATCGGCTACGGCCTTGCCGTCGAAGTTCGAGAGCAGGGTTGCCGCTGGTTCCTTCGGGGTGATGGTTCCGGCCAGTTCCTCCAGGATGCCAACTGCTGGCTGCATGTGCGCGGTATGGAATGCGCCGGCAACCTTCAGGGGGATCACGCGAGCCTTGGCCGGCGGGTTCTCGCCCAGGGCCGCGAGCTGCTCCATGGTTCCTGCGGCCACAATCTGGCCGCCGCCATTGGCGTTGGCCGGGGTCAGGCCCAGCTCGTCGAGCTTGACCAGCACCTCATCCGGGTCGCCGCCGAGCACTGCTGCCATGCCGGTCGGAGTCGCCGCAGCGGCTTCGGCCATGGCGTTGGCGCGGACCTTCACGAAATTCATGGCGTCAGCTTCGTCCAGCGCACCGGCCAGCGCCGACGCGGTGATCTCGCCAACCGAGTGGCCGGCCACCATGGCACCTGCCGGCAGTGAGCTGCCAAAGAGCGCACGGGCTGTAACCAGGCCGGCGGCGACGATCAGCGGCTGGGCGACGGCGGTGTCCTTGATGGTCTCTTCATCGGAGGTGGTGCCGTGGGCGGTGAGGTCGCGCTCGGTGATCGAGCTGAGCGCCTGCAAATGCTCGGCCACACCATCGACGTCGAGCCATTCGGTGAGGAAACCTGGGGTCTGGGAGCCCTGTCCGGGGCAAACGATTGCTAACACTCTTACAGCTTTCCAAATGTTGGGAGCTTTTGGCGCTTCATTTGAGTACCAAGCTCGTGGTGACTGTTTGTAGGATCTCTACAAAAGCCTAGCGTATCCAGAAGCTGAATTCCGCTGTAATGCGCGATCAACTCGGAATTATCGGTGTCGGGAGCTCGATGCTCTTTGGTTGAAGCCTACAAGTTCGATTCGTGAAGCCGTCCGAAAAGTAGCGCGGTTTGCAGTACGAACGCATCCCGGGGAACCAGTGGATCCCAACCGGTGACTTCGCTGACCCGCTTGAGCCGGTAGCGCACCGTGTTGGCATGGACAAACAGTTCCCGGGCGGTGCCTTCGAGCGAGTGGCCGAGCGCCAAGTAGCTGGAGAGCGTTTCAGCCAGGCCATTGGAGGCCTGCTGCAGCGGCATGTAGACCTGGTCCACCAGCGCCGTGCGGGCCAGTTCATCGCCGTTGCAGGCACGCTCTGGCCACAGGTCATCGGCACCGACCGGATTCGGCGCTTGCGGCCAGGCCTTGGCGGCGCTGAATCCCGCCACGGCTGCCACCGCGGCGTGGTGCATCTCCTTCACCGTCGGAGCCATGGGGGAGTAGACCAGCGGGCCGGGCCCGAAGAACCGGGTCAGCCGGCTCAGATCCGCTTCTTCGAATTTGGTGTCCGAAAGCATCAGCACCGAGCGGTCGCCGAGCACGCCCACCAGCGAATCGCGCGAGTAGCGGATGGCAATACGGCGCAGGGCCGAGACGAAGGTGGCCGGGTTGGACGAAGGGGTGGTGCCCACCAGGATGCGGATATTCTTCTGCGACTTCCAGCCAATGGCCGCAATGCGCGAGGAGAGCGAGTCGTGGGCCTCGCCGTGCAGCACCGCGTCGACCACATGGGCCTCCAAGCGCGAGTCCCAGGCGCCGCGGGTTTCGGCGGCGCGGGCATAGACATCGGCGGCGGCAAAAGCTACTTCGCGCGAATAGCGCAGCACCGCTTCGCGCAGGGCTGCCTGCTCATGCTCGGCGGCGATGTCGGGCACCTGGGATTCGACCACTTCCACGATGGTGCGCAACAGGCCCAAGGCCTTCTGCAGGGAGATGGATCGGGTCAGCTCCGTGGGAGCGGCGCCGAAGACGTCGGTCACCACCCAGGACGGGGTGGAGGAGGGATCCTCGTACCAGGTAACGAAGGTGGAGATGCCCTTCTGGGCGATCAGCCCCAGGGCGGCGCGCTCATTGGGCGCCAGCGATCGGTACCAGGGCAGTTGCTGGTCCAGGTATTTCAGCGCGGTGGTGGACAGGACGCCAATATGGCTTTTGAGTCGCTTGAGCGTTTCACTGCTGGGTGCCTGGGATCGGCTGGGACGGTTCTTCGGAGCTGCGGCGGCATCCATTTCAGGACTCATGGGTTCCAGCTTAGTTTCTTTTCTTCCCCCGCGCCCGGCACAGCAGGTAATGGTGAGATTAAATGAGCCAGCTGCCCGGCAACGAGGAAAACCTCGTCATCGGGCAGCTGCTCAATGCGGCGCCGGAGCAAGCTCCGGGCACCTGGACCCTGGGGCCTAGGCGTCGCCGCCAGCGTTGCCGGACTGGCCGGCGTTGGCGTTGTTCAGGTCGTACTTGGCGTGCGCCTTCACTGCGGTGTCCGCAGGGATTTCGCCGCGCTCAACCAGCGACTGCAAGGTCTGCACTACCAGCGAGTGCGCATCGATCTTGAAGAAGCGGCGGGCTGCGGCACGGGTATCCGAGAAGCCGAAGCCGTCCGCGCCCAGGGTGTGGAACTCACCTGGCACGTACGGGCGCAGCTGCTCGGGCACGGCGCGCATGTAGTCGGTGGTCGCGATGACTGGGCCCGGGGTGGACTCCAGCTTCGAGGTCACGTACGGGGTGCGGCGCGGCTTCGATGGATCCACGAGCACCTCGGCGTCGGCGCGCTGGCCGTCGCGGGCCAGTTCGTTCCACGAGGTGACCGACCAGACATCAGCCGAAACGCCCCACTCCTCGGCCAGGATGGCCTGGGCTTCCAGCGCCCATGGCACGGCCACGCCCGAGGCCAGCAGCTGTGCGCGCGGGCCGTCGGTGGTAGCTTCCTTGAGCAGGTGGATGCCCTTGATGATGCCTTCGATGTCAACGTTCTCCGGCTCAGCTGGCTGGCTGATCGGCTCGTTGTACACGGTCAGGTAGTACATCACGTTCGGATCGGCGTGGGTTCCGCCGTACATGCGTTCCAGGCCGGAGCGCATGATGTGGCCGATTTCGTAGCCGTAGGCCGGATCGTAGGTGATCACAGCAGGGTTGGTCGAGGCCAGGATTGGCGAGTGGCCATCTGCGTGCTGCAGGCCTTCACCGGTCAGGGTGGTGCGGCCGGCGGTAGCGCCGATGATGAAGCCACGGGTCATCTGGTCCCCGGCTGCCCAGAACTGGTCGCCGGTGCGCTGGAAGCCGAACATCGAGTAGAACACGTAGATCGGGATCAGCGGTTCATCGTGGGTCGAGTAGCTGGTGCCGGCAGCGGTGAAGGCTGCGACGGCGCCGGCCTCGTTGATGCCCGGGTGGATCAGCTGGCCCTGAGGGGATTCCTTGTAGGCCAGGACCAGGTCGCGGTCCACGGACAGGTAGTTCTGGCCGCCCGGGTTGTAGATCTTCGCAGTCGGGAAGAACGAGTCCATGCCGAAGGTACGGGACTCATCTGGCACGATCGGCACGATGCGGTGGCCGAATTCCTTGTCCCGCATCAGGTCCTTGAGCAGGCGCACGAAGGCCATGGTGGTGGCCGCCTGCTGCTTGCCCGAACCGCGCTTGGCGATCGCGTAGGTCTTCTCGCCTGGCAGGGCCAGCTTCTTCGAAGCTTCCTGGCGGCGGGTAGGCACCGAACCGCCCAGGGCCTCGCGGCGCTCCATCATGTACTTGTACTCAGCCGAATCCTCGGTTGGGCGGTAGTACGGAGGAGTGTAGAGGTCCGCTTCGAGCTGCTCGTCGGTGATGGGGATGCGCAGGTGATCACGGAACTTCTTCAAGTCCTCCATGGTCAGCTTCTTCATCTGGTGGGTCGCGTTGCGAGCCTCGAAGTGCGAACCCAGGCCGTAGCCCTTGACGGTCTTGGCCAAGATGACGGTCGGCTTGCCCTTGAACTCCGCAGCAGCCTTGTAGGCGGCGTAGACCTTGTGGTAATCGTGGCCGCCACGCTTCAGGTTCCAGATCTCGTCGTCGCTCATGTCGGCAACCAATTCCTTGGTTTCCGGACGCTGGCCGAAGAAGTGCTCGCGAACGAATGCGCCGGACTCGGCCTTGTAGGTCTGGTAGTCGCCATCCGGGGTCTGGTTCATGATGTCAACCAGCGCGTTGGTCTTGTCTGCTTCGAGCAGGGCATCCCACTCGCGGCCCCAAGCAACCTTGATGACATTCCAGCCGGCACCGCGGAAGAAGGCTTCCAGTTCCTGCATGATCTTGCCATTGCCGCGAACCGGGCCGTCAAGGCGCTGCAGGTTGCAGTTGATGACGAAGTTCAGGTTGTCCAGCTTTTCGTTGGCGGCCAGCTGCAGGAAGCCGCGCGACTCCGGCTCGTCCATTTCGCCGTCGCCCAGGAAGGCCCAGACCTGCTGGTCCGAGGTGTCCTTGATGCCGCGGTTCTGCAGGTAGCGGTTCAGCTGCGCCTGGTAGATGGCGTTAGCTGGGCCGATGCCCATCGAGACGGTTGGGAATTCCCAGAAGTCTGGCAGGGAACGCGGGTGAGGGTAGGAAGGAAGCGCGTGGCCTTCCTTCGACTTTTCCTGGCGGAAGCCGTCCATGTCCTCTTCGGACAGGCGGCCTTCGAGGAACGCGCGGGCGTACATGCCTGGCGAGGCGTGGCCCTGGAAGAAGACCTGGTCGCCGCCGCCTGGGTGGTTCTTGCCGCGGAAGAAGTGGTTGAAACCTACTTCATACAGGGTCGCTGCACCGGCGTAGGTGGAGATGTGCCCGCCAACGCCGATATGAGGGTTCTGGGCGCGGTGCACCATGATGGCGGCATTCCAGCGCATGAAAGCGCGGTAGCGGCGCTCGATGGCCTCGTCGCCCGGGAATTCTGGTTCCTGGTCCACAGGAATGGTGTTCACGTAGTCGGTGGTGGTCACGTGAGGCACGCCCACGGACTTGGCACCTGCACGCTGCAGCAGCGAGCGGATAATGAACTGGGCACGCTCGGTGCCCTGGGTCTCTACGAGGGAGTCAAACGAGTCCATCCATTCCTGAGTTTCCTCAGGATCCCGATCGGACAGCTGGTAAGTCAACCCGCTACGGATCTGGGAGATGTGTTCCTCTACAGCCACGGAAGCTCCTTGATTGAATTGCGGCTCCGACGCTGTGCAGTTTTGCGCTGCGGTGCATCGGTATTGGGACAACGGGTGCAGTAGCACTGGAATGATGTGCACTGCCGGTTCATATGCAACTCTAGTGTTAAACGATCCAGTTTTGTGGCGCGTTTTCCAGCAAAAACCGGTTTAAATCAGACATTTGAAGTGACTTGCGCAACTAGGTACGGGAGCTAACTTCCTCATGGCCATGTCAATATGATGCGGGTCACTGAAATGTGGGTTATATTTGTTCGGCGTGTTATCGCTGTAGCGCTTGAACGGAGCGGCAAAACCGTGTTTCGTTGGTAGTAACGCTTTGCACCAGCAGGAGGAATGAAGTGAGCGACGCCGTATCGGCAAACTTGGAGCCCGCCAAAAAATTGGGCTTCGCTAATGAAGACCTTATTCAGGAACTGGGTTACGACGATGACGTGGATTACGATCTGCGCGAATCGATCGAGGACCTGATTGGTTCAGAGCTGCTCACCGAAGAGGACCATGACGTTGTCGACGCAGTCATTTTCTGGTGGCGCGACGGCGATGGAGATCTAGTTGACGCATTGATGGACGCGCTGAACTGCCTGGACGAGAGTGGCATCGTTTGGTTGCTTACTCCTAAGCAGGGCCGCGAGGGACATGTATCCCCAGCACTTATCCAGCAGGAGGCGCCAACCGCTGGCCTGCATGTAACTACTAGTGAAGGCGTTTCGGAGGATTGGTCCGCAATCCGCCTCGCCCCGCGTAAGAAGAACTAATGATTCAAACAGGTTCACGCCTGTTCGACTTCTCGCTGGAAAATCAGTACGGCGAAACGATAACCAGTACCGGGCTGTCTGGCGGCCGGGTGCTGGTTGTCTTTTATCCCTGGGCATTTTCGCGGGTATGCGGGTCGGAACTGGCAACACTCCAAGAGCACTACGAATTCTTCACGCAGCACCGGGTGCGCATCGTGGCCATTTCGGTGGACCATAAATTCACCCTGCGCAACTATGCGCAGTCGCTTGGCTTGGACTTCGAGCTGCTGGCCGATTTTTGGCCTCATGGGGCGGTGGCGCAACAGGCCGACGCCTTTGACCCTGAGCGTGGGGTCGCGGCCAGATTGACGCTGTACCTGGTTGACGGTGAAGTGCGCGATATTTTCCGCAGCGAGATGACGCAGCCAAGAAGCATTGATGATTACAAGGCGGCAGTGGAACGCGCCGTTTAGCGTGCCGATATGGGCTGTGCTCCAGTTCACGAAAAAAGTCGGCTCACCGATTTGCCCGGACGCAGAAACCTGTGTAGAGTTATTCCTCGTTGGCTTGCAAAAGCGAACATGGTAAGGGCCTTTAGCTCAGCTGGTAGAGCGTCACGTTTACACCGTGAATGTCATCGGTTCGATCCCGGTAGGGCCCACCAAATAAGAATCCTCGATCCATTCGGATCGGGGATTTTTTGTCTCCTTGAGGCGATTTTTCCACTCGGGCAAGTCCTGCGGTGCCCATAGTGCCGGCTTCATGGAATATTTGATCCTCGATGACGCTGGACTCCTGGCATTGTCGTCCGAAGCCAGCGTGGCTGAGCCGGTGGCCCTTGCGCGGCACCGGAGGGTGCTTCGAATCTGCGAACCCGGTACAGCGATCTGGCATCGCTGTTTTCCAATGCCCCGTGGAGGGTGGCGGCGTCGTCTTCGATCACCGCTTCCTGGTACGTGCTATCGCTCATCGAGCTGCTTCGCTTCCACCTGCGGGGCAAGTCCGCAGATCCAGGCGCCTCGTGTTCTTCCGCGCTGGACTGAGCTCGCGCCTCGGTGGCGCTGGTCCCAGTGGTGCAGCGTGGAATAAGCAGGTGTGGGGGCGATGCTGGCGATTGCGGATTACCCGTGCATGCGAACAGCCTCGAACTTGCCGGCAACGCCACTGGAGAGTAGGTTCCAAGATCAGGCGATGTGGTGACGCTCGGCACTCTTTTATGAAAACCTCCATTTCAATTTGCCAAGTCAGTTCGGGATGCATTAGATTATTACTTGTTGCAGCGAAGGACTGAAGGAAAGAAACTTCCCGATTTCACACACTGCAGGAGGGCCTTTAGCTCAGCTGGTAGAGCGTCACGTTTACACCGTGAATGTCATCGGTTCGATCCCGGTAGGGCCCACCAAAACGAAGACCGCTTCAATCACTCTGGAAAGAGTGATTGAAGCGGTCTTCTTCGTATTCCCGGCCGGCGCCAGCCAATCGCCGAATGCCAGCGAAAGTGCGAAACTGGATGCATGACTGCACCAGAAGAAAACCTTTGGCTCGCCACCGTTCGCAAGAACCCGGACCACTCGCAGAATTTTGCCCAGCGCTGGCGCACGCTTGCCGCCGAAGGCCAGGATATTTTCGGGGAAGCTCGCGCCGTTGACGCGATGGTTGCCCGGGGCAGCAGAATTCTGGATGCCGGATGCGGGACCGGGCGGATCGGCGGCTGGCTTTCCGAGCAAGGGCACCAAGTGGTTGGCGTGGACCTCGACCCGCATTTAATCGATGTTGCCCGGGCAGATTACCCCAAAGCCCAATGGCGGGTCGGCAATCTGGCTGACTTCACCATCGCTGACGCAGCGGGGGAGAACCAGGAATTCGACCTGATAGTTTCTGCCGGCAATGTCGTCACCTTCCTCTCCGAGTCCGAACGCCGCCCGGCGCTGCAGCAACTGCGCGGGCATCTGGCGGCAGACGGGCGCATGATCATCGGCTTCGGCTCGGGACGCGGCTACGGGTTCGATGACTTCGAGGCCGACGCTTTGGAGGCGGGCCTGGCACTGCAGCAACGCTATTCGACCTGGAACTTCCATTTGCCTGCCGCCGATTTCCTGGTGGCCGTGCTCGGGCGCAAATAGCGCCATGCGCAAACCGAGCGCTGCAGGAAAAATCCACTTCGCTTCCATGCGACGTGCAATCGCTCTTGAAGGGCCCTGGCCTGCGGCTTCTGCCGTGGTCAGGAAACGGTGGGGCACGAGTCTGCGCGGTTGCTGCCGGCAGCGGTTGGCATCGGCACCGCAGTTGCCTCATTCCTCATCGCGATCGTGATTTCCGCCGAGCATTCGGCCAAGCGCAGGTCGGGGACCAACGGTCCCTCGATGGCGCAAGGGGCGATTTACGGCAACACCTTCTGCCTGGGCCTGATCATCACCGCCCTGCTCGGATGGCGGCTGCATGCCCAGGGGCTGAGCTCAATAGGCATGGCGGCTTTAGCCATCACCGGCCTGTGCCTGGTCATCGGTGTGCTCGTGGTCGCCGGCTCGGTGCTCTTCAACGATCGGGTCCAGCTGTTCTTCGGGGCTTGGATCCTGGCTATTGCCCTGCTCTCACTGGCCTCGACGGCACCGCTGAACCTCTTGGCCGGTGCCGTTGGCGGGCTGGGATTCATCGTGCTGGGCCTGCTGCACGGCAGCAAGCCGGAACTGGTCTCAGGAGCGTTGATCCGGGGTGGGCATGCAGGAGCTTGACCCGCTGATCCACGCCCAGGCACGGCTGAGGACCGTCACGGTCCTGGACACCTTGCGGGCCGGGGACAGCATCTCGTTTCCCAAGCTGCAGGGCCTGCTGTCGATGACCTCGGGTAATCTGGCAACGCATTTGCGCACGCTGGAAGACGGTGACTACGTGAAGGTGGACAAGATCCTGGAGGGGCGCAGCCCAGTGACCTACATTGCCTTGACCCGCGCTGGGCGAACCGCCTTCGAAGAGTACAGGGAACAGCTTCGCGCACTGCTGGATGCGGTGTGATCGCCGGACGAACGTGCAAGGATACACGCAATTGCGCAGCCGGGGAGGAACCGGGAAAATCTGCCAGCTAATGCAGAGGCCCGGGACAGGTGAATCATCTGGGCGGCCCATTAGGCTGGAGAAGGTACGCTGACGAATCAACTGCAGAAGGAGATTTTCCAATGGGCCTAGGCGATAAGATCCAGAATAAGGCGCAAGAAGTTTCGGGCAAGGCCAAGAAATCCGTAGGCGATGCGACCGGCAATGAACGCCTGCAGGCTGAAGGCGTAAAGGACCAAGCCGCTGCGAAAGCCAAACAGGCCGGCGAGTCAGTCAAGGATGCGGCCAAGGACGTACGCGACGGCCTGGACAAGTAGCAACAGGCACGCAGGAGCTTAAACGGCAAAGGTGCCCGCGAATACCGCGGGCACCTTTGCCGTTTCTGCATGGAACGCACTCGGGGCTACTTGGCCTTGAGCCTCCACAATGAAGTGACTTCCTTCGAACGGGCCGCATGCAGCACGTCCTGGGCATCCTGTGCGCGGTGGTGCCTTGGCGCGGTGTCGATCTTGTCGATGACTTCAAGGCCTGCCGCCTCGATGGCCTCCAGCAGCAGCGCGCGGGTACGCAAGCCCAGCAGCTCGGCGAGATCCGAGATGATCAGCCATCCTTCGCCGTTCTCGGTCAGGTGACCGGGCAATCCGCGCAGGAACTGCATCAGCATCTTGCTCTCGGGATCGTAAATAGCCGCATCCAGGGTGCTCGGCGCGCTGCCCGGAAGCCACGGGGGATTGCACACGACCAGCGGGGCCCGGCCTTCGGGGAACATGCTGGTCAGTTGCGCACGGGCGGCGCCGGAAATACCCAAGCGCGCGAAGTTGTCGTTGGCGCAGTCCACCGCGCGCTGGTGGATGTCGGTGCCGATGACCTGCTTGACTCCGCGGCGGGCCAGCACTGCCGAGAGCACTCCGGTTCCGGTGCCGATGTCGAAAGCCAGCGAGAGGTCCTCCAGCGGAGCCACCGCCACCAGATCCACATATTCCTGACGGGTGGGCATGAACGTCCCGTAGGCCGGGTGGATTTTCGCTCCCAGTACCGGAACGTCCACACCCTTCAGGAACCACTGGTGGGCACTGAGCATGCCAGCTAGTTCCTGCAGGCTGGCCACAGCCCGGTGACCTGCCAGGTCCGCGGCCTGCTCGTAGCCGAATGCCACCGCCGGACCGACGATCGGCGCCCGGGGCAAGTCCAGGACGGCCAGGCCGTCCTCGGCGTGGAAATCCAAGGGAACCAGGATCAGCGACAGCATTCGTGAACGCTGGGCCCGGGCCTGCCGGATGGCGTAGAACTTCTGCGCATCATCCAGGACCTTTTTCTTGGCCTTCGCGCTGCTGGCCTTGGCCGCGTTGGCGGCCGCCATGCGCCGGTCCATGGCGGCAAGCAGCTGCTTGGCGTTGTGGAAGTCGCCGGTCCACAGCATGGCCGTGCCGCGGGCCGCGTGGCGCATGGCCGCATCCGCGCTCAAGCGGTCATCGGCCACCACGATGTGTGCTGGTGCCCGGCGGGAATTGGCGGACAGCCAGATGGCTGTGGTGCTGGTTCCTTCGTGGTCCCAGGAAACGGTCACAGGGGCGGTGGCGGAATGGGAAGCGATGGGATGGCCCTGTCGATCAGCGTTGCTCAAGCGCATGGCAACCGCGCATGAGCTGTTCTGTTGCGAGGGGCTGGAGTTCCAATTCTACCGGTCCCGGCCAGGCTAGCTGGGCCGGTGCCTGGCGCCCAGCTGTTCGAGGATCCTTATCACTGGAATCGAGCTGTCCGTTTCGGCTGCCAGCTGCCGGGCAATTCGCCGGGCGCCATCGGCCAGGTCCTCATTGGCCAGGACTCCGGTAATCGAGGACGCGAGCCGCTGCGCAGTCAAGTGCTTGTAGGCAATGGGCTCGGCAGCCGCGCCGAGCCGGTGGATGCGCTGGGCCCAGAACGGCTGGTCGGTGAAGACTGGAACCGGAACTGCGGGGACGCCTGCCCGCAGGCCAGCGGCCGTGATGCCGGCCCCGGCATGGTGCACGACGGCTGCCATCTGCGGAAACAGCCAGTGGTGCGGTACCGCGCCGATGCCCAGGATGCCAGGTTCGTCGATTTCCGGTTCCCCTTGCACGATAGTCCGTCTTCCGGTGCGCCGGGCAACATCCGTGATGAAGTCCGGTTCCAGCGCCTGCGTGCTGCCGAAGCCAATGAAGACTGGCGCCGGCCCCTCGTCGATGAAGTCGAGCAGCCTCTGCGACGGTGTCCATGCCGGATCGGCTGGCGGCCCCCAGTACCCGCAATTGACGATCCCCTCATGCCAATCAGCGGACCGTGGAACGATAACTGAACTGAAGCCGTGGAGAATGGGGCTCCGGTGCTGGCGGCGAAGGCGTTCGGAGGCGGCACGGCTGCGTGCGGGCAATCCCAGGGATTCGCGTACCCGCTTTGCTGGGAGGTCGTAGGGCGCCTTGGAAGCGGCGAAGAGCTGGCCGAGCAGCTTGTTGCCCAGTGGCCCGAAGCTGCGCGATGCACCCAAAGCCATGGGCGAGTACGCTGCACTGGGTTCAATGGGTTGCAGGTGCGCGCCGATCGCGGGGATGCCCATGGCCTCGGCCACGTCGTAGGCATAGGGTGCTACCGCATTGGTCATGATGATATCGGCACCTCGCTCGGCTGCGGCCATCGTTCCGGTAGCTGCCAGTTCGAAATAGTCCCGGAGCTCCCGGAGGTACCGGCGCAGATCCTTGGGGCTGGCCTTAGCGCCCGGAGCTGCCGGCTTGACCAAGGCGCCCATGTCGCCGGGGAGCTCCCGGAATCGGCAGCCTGCGGAAACCGCAAGGTCCTTGTATGCCGGGTTTGCCGCAATGGATACATCGAAACCATGGAGCGCCAGCTTCTGGCCGAGGCCGGCCATCGGCGCGACATCGCCTCGTGTTCCCGGTGCGATCATCAGCAAGCGCATGGTTCCTCCTGTAGAGTTAAATGCGAACAGTGTTCGCGGTTAACTATACAGCCAGAGCACGGCGCGCGATGCGCCCTGCGGGAAAGGACGAGCGATGACCGGCAACCAGCCTCGCACCGGGCCCAGGCCCCGGCACTCCCGGGACAAGATTGCCCAGGCGGCGATCGCGCTGGCCGATGAAGAAGGCATGGGAGCGGTATCCATCAGAGCCGTAGCTGCAAAGATCGGAGCAGGAGCCGCCTCCCTGTACCGTTACGTTGAGTCCCATGAGGAGCTCACCGGCCTTATGGTTGAGCAGATCAGCGCGGAATATGAACTGGAATCGCTGGCAGGTTCGGCTGCCCAGCAGCTTCTCGGCCTGGCCGCCCAGGGCCTACAGATCATGCGCAGGCATCCCTGGGTGCCCTCGCTGGCCATGGGCAAGTCGTCCATGGGGCCGAACGCCTTGGCCTACCTGGAACGCGGATTAGCGGCCCTGGAAGGCAGCGGGCTGGAGGCAGGGGCCAAGCTGCATTGCCTGGCGATGCTCAACGCCATCACCGCAGCATTTGCGCTCAATGAGCAAAGCCAGCAGCGGCCCGATGACCCGGCGGCGCTGTTCGCCCAGCTGGAAACAGGCCGCTACCCCCACCTGTCGGCCGCGCTGGGCCAAGCGGCAAGGCCCGTGGACCAGCAAGAGGCCTTCGTGAACGCGATCATGCACTATCTGCGTGGTGCCGGCGTTATTCCCAACTAGCCAGAGGCCATTCTTTGACATCTTCTAGGTGGTGCGGGAGCAATGTGGAAGCATGAATCCATAGCATCATCGCCTAGATCCAGGAGCTGAAATGCCCGCGCCCAGCGAAGCAAGCATGAAAGAAATCCACGAGCTCATCGCCGTGGACACCACCAGCCGCGACAGCAACCTTGCGCTGATCGGGAATGTCGTGAAGAAGCTGGACGCCTATGGCATCAGCTCCCAGCTGATCCACAACGAAGAGGGCACCAAGGCCAACCTGCTGGCCACCATCCCCGCCGCCGATGGAACCCGCACCGGCGGCATTGTGCTTTCCGGGCACACCGACGTGGTGCCAGTGGACGGGCAGAAATGGAGCAGCGATCCATTCGACGCCCAGGTGCGCGCAGACAAGCTCTATGGCCGCGGCACCTGCGACATGAAGGGCTTCCTCGGAGTGATCCTGGCCAAGCTGGACCAGTTCACCGCCGCAGAACTTGCCGAACCAATCCACCTGGCGCTGTCCTACGACGAAGAAGTCGGCTGCGTCGGCGCGGTGTCGCTGGTGCAGAGAATTGTTGACGAGAAGCTGGCGCCTCGCGGATGCTTCGTGGGGGAGCCATCGAGCATGCGGGCGATCCGCGGCCACAAGTCGATGAACGTTTTCCGCGCCGAATTCAACGGCGTCGCAGCGCACTCCTCGCTGCCATCCGAGGGAGTCAACGCCATTTCCTATGCGCTGCGCTTCGCGAATTTCGTCGAGGAGGTTTCGGCCGAGCTGCGCAACCATGGCCCGCGCGATGAAGCATTCATCGAACCGACCACCACCATGAACGTGAACAAGTTCGACGGCGGCATCGCGGTGAACACCATTCCCTCGCAGGCGGTGGTGTTCTTCGAGTACCGCTCGCTCGCGGTGGTGGACCGCGAGGCGCTGACCGCGCGCTTGCGCGATGAAGCGGCCAAGCTGGAAGCCCAGATGCGCGAGCAGAACCCGAGCTGCTCCGTGGAGTTCTCCCAGCAGGCGGGCGCTCCGGGACTGGATACCGCTGCGGAGGAAGAGATCGTGTCCTTCGCGGCCGCCTGCGGCGCCATTGCCACCGATGAAAAGGTCACCTATGGCACGGAGGCCGGGCTGTTCGCCGCGGCCGGCATCCCCACCGTGGTGTGCGGTCCTGGCGATATCGCCCAGGCCCACGCTCCGGACGAATACATCGAGCTGGAGCAGATCGTGGCGTGCGAGAACTTCATCGATTCGCTGATTGCGCAGGTCAGCTCGTGAGCGCAGAGGTGAAGGCGACACCCGAGCAGATCGTCAAAGCCCGCAAGGCGGTCATTTCCAGTTCCATTGGCGCGGCGCTGGAATGGTTCGACATCATTGTCTATGCCACCTTCGCGACCACCATTGCCAAGGTGTTCTATCCGGAATCGGACGGCACGTTCGCGCTGATTCTCACCTTCGCCACCTTCGCGATTTCCTACCTGATCCGCCCCCTGGGCGGCATGGTGCTGGGCAGCTACGCCGACCGCAAGGGACGCAAGAACGCGCTGACGCTCACGCTGGGCCTGATGATGCTCGGTACGCTGATCATGGCCGTGGCGCCGCCCTACGAGGTCGCGGGCGTAGCCGGTGCCTTGATCATCCTGCTCTCGCGCATGATCCAGGGCTTCTCTGCCGGTGGCGAGTTCGGCACGGCCACCGCATTCCTGATTGAAACCGCACCGCACAAGAAGGCGTTCTACTCTTCGTGGCAGGTCGCCAGCCAGGGTGCATCCATGCTGCTGGCTTCTGCCTTCGGCTACTTCCTGACCACCGGCCTGAGCCAGGAAGCCCTGGAGAGCTGGGGCTGGCGCGTGCCGTTCTTCGTTGGCCTGCTGATCGGGCCGGTGGGCCTGTATATCCGCGCCAAGCTGGATGAGACCGACGAGTTCGTTTCCGCCGCCAAGGAGAAATCGCCACTGGGCACGCTGTTCACCCAGCACTACGGCCGCCTGCTGGCCGCGGCGGCTACCATTGGCGTGGCCACGATTTCGGTGTACATGATCCTGTACATGCCGACCTTCGCCGTCACGAACCTGAAGATCCCTGCCGAAGCGGCTTTCCTGGGCGGCATCTCGGCGGGCATCATCACATTGTGCGGCGTCCCGCTGGTGGGCCATCTGGCTGACCGCATTGGCCCGGCCCGGGTGATGACCTACGCCGCGGTCGCGGCGTTCGTGCTGGCCTATCCGCTGTTCAAGCTGATGACCTCGAACCCGAGCGTGATCGTGATGGTGATCGTGATCGCGGTTCTCGGCGTGATCATGTCCTTCTACTTCGGTCCGCTGCCGGCGTTGCTCTCCAACCTCTTCCCGGCTGCCATCCGGGGTTCGGGCCTGTCGGTGGCCTACAACGTGGGCGTGACCCTTTTGGGCGGAATTGCCCCGCTGGTACTGACTTGGCTGCTGGACCTGACCGGGTCGCTGGATGCACCGAGCCTGTACTACATGGCAATTGCCGTGATTTCGCTGATCGGCCTCGTGGTCGTGCGAAAGCGCTACGGCCAGCGCTAGTCCAGCCTGGGATTCAGCCAAAGATCGCCGCAAGCTTCCTCGTGGAGCTTGCGGCGATCGCTTTTTCCAGCGGGTGCGCGCTTACAGAGCCACCAGAAGCACAGCCGTCCAGTGGCACAGGAAGGCCATGACGGTGCAGGCATGGAAGAGCTCGTGGAATCCGAAAATGCTCGGCAACGGATTTGGCCGTTTGGTGGCGTAGAAAACCGCGCCGATCGTATAGGCCAGGCCACCAGCGAGAATCAGGATCATCACCGCGGGGTTCGCGGCCCAGAACGCTGGCAACTGCATCAAAGCGCCCCACCCGAGCAGGATGTAGAGGCTGACTCCAACCCAGCGGGGTGCCGCGGGCCAGAATGACTTGATGGCAATTCCGGCCAGTGCACCGGCCCAGATGACGGACAGCACGATGATCGCCTGCGGACCGGGCAAGGTCAATGCCGCTACCGGAGTGTAGGTGCCGGCAATGAGCAGGAAGATGTTCGCATGGTCGGCCCTGCGGAAGAGGCCCATCACCTTGTCGGTCCAGTTGCCACGATGGTAAAGCGCCGAGGTGCCAAAGAGCAGGATCGAGCAGAGCGCGAAGACCGCGGTGGTCCATTCCGCCAAGCGTCCGTTAGCCAGCACGACCAGCACCAGGCTCATGATGATGATGCCCGGGGTGGACCAGGCGTGGATCAGCCCGCGCCAGCGAGTGCGCTCGGTGCCGATGTGCGCAAAGGTTCGCCCCGCTCGGCCTTTGCCTGCAGATGGTAGCGGTGCGGTAGCCATGGGTCTCCTTAATGTCGTGCGCGGGCGCTGGGCCCAACATCGAACTATACGATAACCGGCTGTCAGCGCGCTGTGGGGGGCATCGCGATAATTCCCGATTAGGATTCGAATATGGCAGATGACCAAGAAATCACCGACCACCTGAAGACTATTGCTCAACTCAATGAGCCCGGAGAAGTGCTGGCCAATGATTCACCGTTCATCTCCGTGCGCAACCCTGACTGGTTCGAAGAAGTGGGCCCGGGTTCGTGGAAGGCGATCGGGGAACGTGATCAGTTGCATCGGCGGCTGATCGACCAGGAACTGCGGGCATCGGGCAGCGCCAAAGCGCAGCGCCAAGCTGTTGTGCTTGCCGGAGCTCCGGGAGCCGGCAAGAGCAGCCTGCTGCGCGAACTGCTTGGCGGTCATGAGGATCACTATGTGGTGATCGATGCCGATGAATTCAAGGCGAACCTGATGCGCGAAGCGCAAGAAGACGGAACCTACGAAGGATTCTTCAAGCCTCGGGAAGTCAAAGAGCGCGAGAAGCGCGGTGAGCAGTTCTTCCCGATGGACATGGCGAGCCTGGTGCATGAGGAATCTTCCATGCTCAGCGAGAACCTGCGTGCCGCATGCTTCGAGCAAGGACTGAATGTCGTCATCGACAAGGTCCTTGCGTCCGAGGATTCAGCGCAGAAGCTGGCAGCTCAACTGCAGGAGGCCGGATACGAGATTCAGATCGTGGAGGCGTATGCGCCGCAGGATGTCTCGGAAGAACGGATCGTTGAACGCTGGGAAAAGCAGCAGGAAGCTTCCCTGGATGGCGACGACAACCTTGGTGCACGCTGGGTTCCCGAAGGATTTACCGATATGGTCTTCGACGCCCCGGGCCAGCGGTCCCGGCCAGCCGCCGTGGCCCAGATGTTCGCACGCAACTGCCCCGCGGTACTCAGCTTCAAGGTGTTCCATACCGCGCTTGGGGAAGCCGCGGACACTGAGGGGAGCCTTCTGCTTTTCGAATTGCGCAGGGAATCCGTGGGCTCTGAGCTGCTGCGGGTGAAGTAGCCAAGGCAAGAGAAGAACCCGCCGAGCAGCAGTTGGTACTGTTGCTCGGCGGGAATTCAAGATCCGCAGGACAATGGTCCCTCGGGAGGTGCGTTATGCCCGTCGTTTGGTGATGAAGCCCCAAATGACCAAGACGATCAGGGCGCCACCGATGGCAAGAAGCCAACTTGAGATCGAGAAGAACTCATCCACGCCCTCACCGAAGATAGCACTTCCGATCCAGCCTCCGAGAAGGGCGCCTACGACGCCGAGAATCAGGGTAGCGATCCAGCCGCCACCTTGCTTGCCGGGCAGAATGGCCTTTGCGATCGCTCCGGCAATCAAGCCCAAAACTATCCATCCAATGAATCCCATGATTCGCTCCAATGGTCAGACTGTGCAGTGGTCGGGTTCGATCCACTTAAAAACCGAGAGTACATGGCATTGAGCTGGGGTTCTACAACGACCTCGAAGAAATTCAGCATTTTCAAAGGCTAGGTTCAAGCCATGCTTGAACCTCGGGCCAATTGATCCGGGAATTCCCCATCTGGCCACATGTTTTGCAGAATCCTCCTGGTGAACCAGGTGCAACCTGTTGACAGCGTCCGCTGCCGCTCCTACTCTAGTTAAATCATACTTTATGACTTTGGCTACAAGATAAGTCATATATTAGGTTCACGTACGACGGAGTAAATGGATGAGTGAACAGGTCCCGCCCCTTGTTGTAATGGGTGTCTCGGGCAGCGGCAAGACCACCATCGGAAAGATGCTGGCTGATCAGCTGCATCATGAATTCATTGATGGCGACAACCTGCACCCCAAGGCCAACAAGGAAAAAATGGCCGGCGGACAGTCTCTGGATGACGCTGACCGCGAGCCGTGGCTGCAGCTGATCGGCGCCAAACTGGCCGAAAGCAATCGGCACCAAGCGCCGCTGGTTATCGCCTGTTCCGCACTCAAGCGCAGCTACCGGGATCTCATCCTCAGCTTGGAGCCAGCAACGATCTTCATCCACCTCACCGGTGTTCCGACCCTGATTCGCGATCGGATGAACGCGCGCTCGCACGAGTACATGCCCACCAGCCTGCTCGACAGCCAGCTGGCCACGCTGGAGGCCCCAGATGCGGACGAGCCAGTGCTCAGCGCCGATATTGCCGATAGCCCCGAGGACATCGTTCGACAGCTGATCGCTAAACTGTCCTAGCGCAGTGCGCTGGCAGCAATCCACAGACCACCCATGGCATGAAGCCCCCCATTGATCAAGGAAGACAATGACAACTGAGCTTGAACTGAACTGGACGTTAAGTACGCCCGGGCTCCTGATGCTGGCGGTCGGTGCGGTAGCGCTGCTGCTGGTGCTGATTATCCGCTTCCGCGTCCACGCGTTCCTCGCACTGGTGCTCACCAGCTTGCTGACCGCGGTCGCCTCCGGCATCCCTGCTGAATCGGTCATTACCACGCTGACCAGCGGCTTCGGATCCACCTTGGCCAGTGTGGCCTTGCTGGTCGGCCTTGGCGCAATGCTCGGACGCATGCTGGAAACCAGTGGCGGCGCCGATGTGATGACCAGCTGGCTGATCTCCAAGTTCGGCGAGAAGCGCGCACCGCTGGCGTTGTCGGTTGCGTCGCTGCTCTTCGGCTTCCCGATCTTCTTCGATGCCGGGCTGGTAGTCATGCTGCCGATCATCTTCACCGTGGCCCGCCGCTTGGGCGGCTCGCTGCTGCTCTACGCCATCCCATCGGCCACCGCATTCTCGGTGATGCACGTCTTCGTTCCGCCGCACCCGGGCCCAGTGGCCGCCTCCGGCCTGCTGGAAGCCAATGTCGGGCTCGTGCTGGTGCTCGGCCTGGTCGTCGCGATTCCAACGTGGTTCGTTGCGGGCCATCTCTTTGGAAAGTTTGTCGGCAAGAAGTTCAACATCCCGGTACCGAATATCCTGGATGCCGCACTGGGCAACGGCGCATCGAAGGACGAGTTCAAGTCCTCTCCTTCCGTGGGCACGGTGTTCAGCCTGCTGCTGCTCCCGCTGCTGCTGATCTTCATGAACACGGGTCTGAACATGCTCGGCTCCGCCGGCGTCGTGGACCCGGAGACCTCCTGGGTGCGCTGGCTGCGCCTGCTGGGTGAAACTCCGGTGGCCCTGCTGATCACCGTGCTGCTGGGAATGTTCCTTCTGGGCTTCCGCAAGGGCAAGGACAAGACCCTGACCGAGACCATCGTGGACTCCGCGCTGGGCCCGGTCTGCTCGATCATCCTGATCACCGGTGCTGGTGGCATGTTCGGCGGAGTGCTGCGTGCCAGCGGCATCGGCAACGCCATTGCCACCTCGCTTGAATCGGTGGGCATGCCGCTGATTGTCGCCGGCTTCCTGATCGCGGCCATCGTCCGACTGGCCCAGGGCTCGGCAACAGTAGCGCTGACCACCGCGGCCGCCATCGTCCAGCCGGCTGTGCTGGCGGATGCCTCGCTGACCGCATTCCAGGTCGCCGCCATGGTGCTGGCGCTGGCAGCAGGCTCGGTCTTCGCCGGCCACGTCAACGACTCCGGCTTCTGGCTGATCTCGCGCTTCCTGGACATCGATGTGCCAACCACCTTGAAGGTCTGGACCGTTGGCCAGGCGCTGGTATCGGTGGTCGGCTTCGCCTGCGTCATGGTGCTCTACGGCCTGGCGACCGCGCTGGCCTAACCAAGGGCAGCTAGAAGGACAAAAAATCCGCCGGGGCAGCGATGCAGATCGCTGCCCCGGCGGATTCGCATTTAAGAAGGGAACGCCGGGTTACTGGGAGCTCTTGGCCGGGTCCACGAACAAGCGCGGCGCGCCGTCCCAGAGGCTGCAGATCTCGTTGTGCGTCCGGCGCATGATGCTTTCCATGTTCTTCCGCGCGCTGGCGGAGTCCGAATTGGAGATGGCATCGGCGACCGACTGGTGCCAGAGCAACGCTTCCTCGTGCGGGCGTTCAGGCATCAGGCCCAATTCGGTACGACCGCGCAAAATCGCACCGATCGGGGTGGAGAGGTTCGCAAACATCTCATTGCCGGAGGCGGCCAGCACCACAGCGTGGAATCGGACATCCAGTTCCAGGAAACGTCGCAAATCGCCTTGGCGCCCGTAATGGTTCATCTGCGCCGAGAGCATCATCAGCTCCTTGCGCATCGCTTCGGGGGCGAACTCGGCCGCCAGTTCCGCGGCCATCGGCTCTACGGAAATGCGCAGCTCGGTCAGCGAGCGCAGCTGTGCGCCCTTCTGGTCGCTGGCCAGCCGCCAGCGGATGACATGATCGTCGTAGGGGTTCCAGCGCTCCGCTCCCAGCACGCGGATGCCCACGCGCTTGGTGCTGGTGACTAAGCCGCATTGGGCCAGAACGCGGATCGCTTCACGGATCACCGAACGCGAGACCTGGAGCTTCTGCTCGAGGTCGGCGGCGAGGATAATGGAGCCGCGCGGAATTTGCCCGCTGATAATGCGAGAGCCGAGGTGCTCAACCACATGAGCGTGCAGACTAGTTGCCATGGGGTCAGTTTAGCCAATGACTTGCGCCAAATCAGACTATGGCGAGTCGATCCGCGAAATAAATATGCTTTAATTTACGCGATCCTCTGTAAAACACGGGCGTCGCCCTTGTAGGATGGAAAGGTCACGTGGCCGTGAACAGGGATCGTGACTCATCCGGTCTCTGCTTGGCGGTTCAACTCCCCGTAATCGATGGAGACTTATTTTTATGCCTGCACAGATTGGTGTCACAGGTCTGGCCGTCATGGGCGCAAACCTTGCCCGTAACTTCGCTCGCAACGGATACACCGTCGCCCTGCACAACCGCTCGGTCGGCAAGACCGATGCGCTGCTTGAAGCACATGGCGATGAGGGCGATTTCATTCGCACCGAAAGCCTGGAAGAGCTGGTAGCAAACCTCGAAACCCCGCGCCGCGTGCTGATCATGGTCAAGGCCGGTGGTCCAGTGGACTCGGTCATCGACCAGCTGGTGCCGCTGCTCGAAGAGGGCGACGTGGTCATCGACGCCGGCAACTCGCACTACACCGACACCCGCCGCCGCGAAGCTGCCCTGGCTGAAAAGGGCCTGCACTTCGTGGGCATCGGCGTTTCCGGTGGCGAAGAGGGCGCACTGCTCGGCCCATCGATCATGCCCGGCGGTTCCGCTGAATCCTACAAGTCGCTGGGCCCGATGCTGGAGAAGATCTCGGCCAAGGCCGACGACGGCGCACCGTGCTGCGCTTGGATCTCCACCGACGGTGCCGGCCACTTCGTGAAGATGGTCCACAACGGCATCGAATATGCCGACATGCAGGTCATCGGCGAAGCCTACGATCTGATGCGCAGCGCCGCCGGCATCGAGCCAGCCAAGCAGTCGGAGATCTTCAACGAATGGAACCAGGGCGAACTGTCCAGCTTCCTGATCGAGATCACCGCTGAAGTGCTCGGCCACGTCGATGCTTCCACCGGCAAGCCGCTGGTCGACGTCATCCAGGACTCCGCAGGCCAGAAGGGCACCGGCCGTTGGACCGTGCAGTCCGGCCTGGATATGGGCTCGCCTGTTTCGGCCATCGCCGAGTCGGTCTTCGCCCGCTCCCTTTCCTCGCAGCGCGATATCCGCGCCGTGGGCCAGAAGGTGCTGACCGGCGAAACCGCCGAGGTCACCTTGCCGGAGAACTTCGTCGAGGACGTGCGCCAGGCGCTGTTCGCTTCGAAGCTCGTCTCCTACGCGCAGGGCCTCGACATGCTCACTTCGGCTGCCGGCGAATACAACTGGGACCTGAAGCTCGACGAGATCGCTGGCCTGTGGCGTGAAGGCTGCATCATCCGTGCAGCCCTGCTCAAGGACATCACCGCTGCCTACTCGGCAGGCGAGAAGCCTTCGAACCTGCTGTTCGCTCCGGCTTTCGCTGAAGCCATCAACAAGGCAGTTCCAGCATGGCGCCGCGTGGTTTCCGTTGCTGTCCAGCTGGGCATCCCTGCACCAGTGTTCTCCTCGTCGCTGGCCTACTACGATGGCCTGCGCCGCGACCGTCTGCCAGCAGCCCTGACCCAGGGCCTGCGCGACTACTTCGGTGCGCACACCTACCGCCGCACCGACAAGGAAGGCACCTTCCACACGCAGTGGAGCGGTGACCGTACCGAAATCGCTGCCGAGGACACCCACTAAGAATTTGGGTTAGAAGTGGTTAGCTCCAGTTAAAGCTGAAGCCTGCAAGTACAAGAGTGCTTGCAGGCTTCAGTTATTTCGGTGGCCAGAACTTTCAGATTAGCTTTTTCGACTGCGCCAACATCAATGCGGAAAGAGAGATGCCGTCGCGGATGTGGCCCGCTGATATTTCTTGATGGATTTCTGCTGGCGATAACCAAGCAAGCGTTTCGTATTCACTTTCGACGGCATCGTCGGGTGAATCGACGCTGGCCATCACTACGTTGACCGCATCGCCGCATAGGCCACTATCCGGATAAACCAGGCCTAACGCATTCAGGGCGCTGACGAGCAAACCCGTTTCTTCCTCAAATTCTCGACGAGCAGTTTCTTCAGGCGATTTATCGATGTTATCTGCTTGGCCACGGGGAAGTTCCCATAGCGTTTTGCTAATAACTGGACGCGGGGCTTGCACGAAAAGTATCTTTCCGTCATTGATTGCCACTACCACCGCACCGTTGCCTTCGCCATTAGAAACGAAGCGATGCCGGACCCATTGTTTTTCATCGCGTGCCTGCACGATGAGTCGTTCGTTTGGCGA
Organism: Glutamicibacter sp. NPDC127525; assembly: GCF_042672105.1. Taxonomy (NCBI): domain Bacteria; kingdom Bacillati; phylum Actinomycetota; class Actinomycetes; order Micrococcales; family Micrococcaceae; genus Glutamicibacter; species Glutamicibacter sp. NPDC127525. The sequence continues at coordinate 175,380 of NZ_JBHXVN010000001.1, forward strand.
AGTCCAGACGGTTCTCCATGCGTCTTGATTGGTCACTGTGCCTTCTCAATTTGTAGGAGCTTAGATGAATCGTACATGCGGGTAAGAGCGGCGAACTCGCCCCAAGGTATGGCGGTGAGACCCGATAAAACTAGGGCGACGACGAACCATCCTGATCCAGGAAGCCTAATAATTCCCTCTTCAATAAGGAAAATTAGCGCAGCCAGTGATGTCAGCAACAGTGTTCTGAAAATAGCACGATTGATTTTTGTCTTTCTTGGAGTTTCGTCATGTCCGTGCTCAATTACGGCTAGCGATAGTTCGTTGAGCGAGTTATTCCACTTAGTCGTTCGTTGTCTTTCAGTTCTGCTTTCGAAGGCGGCGCGCACGCGAGAATATTGCTCAGGTGTAAAGCTTGCAAGCTCGTCAACGACTTGACCACCGAGGGTCAAGTTCTTCGAAGCAGAGGACTTGTAGCGTGAAGACATTACCTTGCCGATTCGTTTCCAGAAGCCGACCTTGGTAGGGATTAATTGCCATGCACGTTCCTCTTCTTGTGCCTGACCTTCGGGGAATCCAGTTGGCGACTGCAAAACCCCTGACAAGGTCAGTAATGTTGTCTTGTCTCTGCTAGTAATCCATGAATAGTACGCCTTGGTCCACCAAGCGAGGGCCGCACTTCGATGGGCGACAAATTCGGCTCCTCGTAGATTTACTGGGAGGTGTTCGATCGAGAACTCTTTGATAGTCTCACCGTCGAGCCATCTCGTAATTAGAGATCTCGTCGTTACATGATGCAGCTTGCAGTCTAAGCCGCTGTGAGTTGTGGTGCATTGTATCGATGCCTTGCGTTTAGCCTCATCGGTATACTCAAGTTTCATCAGCAATTCAACCAGTTGCTTGACAGTTCGATTGTCAGTGTTGGGCTTGGGGTTCAACTCTAGGGCAGGGCCAATGCCTCGTATATCTTCTTCAAATTCTTCCGGCGTGCGTACAGCGATGCGACCGCTTAACATTTCAAGCATCCAGGATTCGCGCGCCTTGTCACGTAGATCGCGGGCGACTTCAAGGTCATACTGTTTCCAAATGTGCTGGGGCATGACCGTTACGTCAGACAGTTTGTATTTATCGGTGCTGGTAGCTCCTGATGATGAGTGCTCAGAGGCGGACTCGTGTATTGAACTGCCATCGTATTTACCGTCGGTCAGGGCAATTAGGGGCGACGAAGCCCTGTCAGTGTTTTGTACAGCTAACAGGTTGGCGCGAATACATTTTTCGACTTCGAGGTCTACGCCCCAAGCCATACCGTCTTTAGAAAGCTGCCACGGACCAGGTGTAAGAGGCGCAATAACTTTCGTGGGTAGTAGTCGAATGCTGAGGGGGATGGCGGAATCAGGTTCTAGGCCAAGGTGCCAGCGAAGTTTATCGGGGGTCATGCTGGTAAAAAAGACACCTTCGAAAACCTGATTGCGATCAAGCTCAACGGATTTACCAAGCAATAGTGCAGTTCGGAGAACTCCGACCAATAGTTTTCGAGCGCGTGCAGGACCAAGCTGGAGCCACAACTTATTCTGTTCGACAGGATCAAAATTGAAAATGCTGATCTTTTGATTCTGATCATTCAAAGATGCCATCTGGGAACCTCATTCTTAAGTCATAGAAGCTGACCTAAGAAAGATTATCGCTGTCGCACGGAAAATCACTATTTGAGAGAATAATATCGAGGCGAAGAAGGGTTAGTGCTGTAATTTGCGAGGTCTGGCGGATGGTCTTTCGTGAATTCTGCTATCGAGGACACAGTTGTCGGATAGCGCGAAATTGCCCTAACGGATCATATTTTAGGCGGTGGCAAGAAAACTTATATTGTCTCGCGGGTAAGCCTAGTTATTCGGCGATCAGTTTCTCAGCGCAGACCAGAAGGCGAATAGCTTCGGCAGGTGCGATGCGCACAAGAGTGAAGGCGGCAATGACTAATCCGGTGATGGTATCGGCCAAAAGCAGGTGTCGGCTGGGGCTCAATTCCGGGTGGGCTGCGCCAAGGCCTGCACTGAGCCCATTATGAAGTTCGTTGCGGTAGCTGCTGATCACGGAAGCGACTTCCGATTCCGCTGCTAGGGGAGCGCTGGCGGTGTTGATGAGCAAGCACCCGTGGGTTGCCGGCAGGGATTCTGGCTTGGAAAAAACCTCCGCCAAAGAGCTCAGGTAATTTTCTAATGCGCTTGAGGAGACATCTTCAGTAAGCAGAGGTTTCAGTCGTGGGCGCACAATTTCGTTCAAGTAGCTGTCTACCACTGCGTCGAACAGGCCGCGCTTGGAACCAAAGGAGTTGTAGATGCTTGAACGGCTCAGGCCGGTGGCATTTTCAAGTTCGGGAATGGACGTGGCCTCGAAGCCCTTGGACCAGAACACCGAGCGGGCGTTCTGGATAGCCGTTTCCTTGTCGAATGCAGATGTACGCGCCATCACACCCACCTCCTCTTTTCGTAACGACCATTCCAGTATATATTGAAATGGTCGTTACAGAATAGTTGCCTTCCCAACACCAAGGACAAGCCATGATCATCGCCGCGCAGATCTTCGCAACCGCCGCTGCCCTGCTCCACGTCTACATCTTCTGGATGGAGTCCATCACCTGGACCACTGGAAAAACCCGCGCTTTGTTCAAGACCAGCGAGGCTGAAGCAGAAGCAACGCGCGAAATGGCCTTCAATCAGGGGTTCTACAACCTCTTCCTGGCGGTTGCCGCACTTGCCGGGGTGATTGCCTTGGGCATGGGCCACTTGGCTGTGGGTGCCACCTTGGTCTTCACCGGAGCCGGCTCCATGCTGGCCGCTGCGTTGGTGCTGGCACTGGGGAGCCCGGGCAAATCCAAGCTGGCCGTCAAGCAGGGGATTTTCCCGCTGCTGTCAGTTGCGCTGCTGGTCCTCGGCCTGGCGCTGGGCAACTAGAACGACACCGAGAGTTTCCAATATCACCGAGAATTGAAAGAACTGGTAACCATGACTGAAGCAACCAGCACGCAGATCCTGCTCGCCTCCCGTCCGTCCGGTTGGCCAACGCAGGAGAACTTCACCGTCCAGACCGTTGAGCTGCCGGAGCTGAAGACCGGTGAAACCCGGGTGCGCAACGAGTTCATTTCCGTGGACCCGTACATGCGCGGACGCATGAATGACACCCGTTCCTACATCCCGCCATTCAAGATTGGCGAGCAGATCCTCGGCGGCGCCATTGGCCGTGTCATCGAGACCGCGGACGAAGCGTTCCCGGCAGGTACCCTGGTCCAGCATCAGCTGGGCTGGTCTGACACCGTGCAAGCCGACTCTGCCAATTTCAAGTCCGCACCTGATCTGCCCGGCGTTTCCTCGTCGCTGCGCCTGCACATCTTGGGAATGACCGGCTTGACCGCCTATGTAGGCCTGAGCGCAGTCGCCAATCTTGCCGAGGGCGAGACCGTCTTCGTCTCCGGCGCTGCAGGTGCCGTGGGTACGGCTGCCGGGCAGATCGCCAAGCTCATGGGTGCCAAGCGCGTCATCGGCTCGGCTGGCAGTGCGGAGAAGGTTGAACTGCTGACCAGCAAGTACGGCTACGATGCCGCCTTCAACTACAAGGATGGCGATGTCCGCGGGCAGCTGGCCGCCGCAGCCCCGGAAGGCATCGATGTCTTCTTCGACAACGTGGGCGGGGACCACCTCGAAGCCGCCCTGGCAGCGTTCAACGATGGCGGTCGTGCTGCCCTGTGCGGCGCTATCGCCAGCTACAACACCACTGAGTCGACTCCGGGCCCGCAGAACATGGCCAACTTGATCACCCGCGGCCTGAAACTGCAGGGATTCACCCTCTCCAGCTACCTTGACCTCGCCCCGGAGTTCGGCGAGCGCATGGGCAAGTGGTTCTCCGAAGGCAAGATCGCCTACGACGAGACGATCGTTGACGGCATTGAGAATACCGTGGACGCCTTCCTTGGCATGATGCGCGGTGCGAACACCGGCAAGATGCTGGTACGCATCTAGTTCTGCCAACCCGAGGATTGCTCCGGTCCGCCCCCCGATTCAAGGGCTAGGATCGGAGCATGAACGGTTATGGTGGTAGCTGGGGCGCGGGGCTGGGGATCCTGCTCTCGCTCGTCCCGCTTTTGACAGTACTCATCGCGACCGCAGGCGTTGTTCTCGCCTTGCGGACACTGCGGCTGCGCTCGAAACTGGATACCGCCGGGCAATGGTTGCTGCGTGTCCAGTACGCCATCGACCGGTGCCTGTCCCAAGACATCACCGAGCAGAATGTCGGTACCTCGATGCTCGACCACCTGCAAGGCGTCGGCGAGCTGCCCGAAGGCTTGGAGGGGGCGCGGCGCAAATCCTGGCTTCGTGGCCATAGGGATAGCTGGGCGGTGCAGCCAGAGGATTTGGCCTTGATCCGTGATGTGCTCAAGGAGCTGGCCATGGACAAATCGCGCCAACTCAGCGCCACTGGAATCCGCGCGACCCCCGATCCTGGCCCTGAATACGGCACACTGATTCGCCAGGCTCAGCTGGTGCTGGAAATCGACGCGAAACTGGGTCGTGGGAGCGACCCGGAGATCGTCGGGATTCTCTCCGCTTGCTAGCTACCGGATCATTCTTGCGTCGGTAATTTTCGGAGCAGCCGGGTCGACCTCGCTCACGCCGTCGAAGGCGAATCCGTTGCGTTCGTAGAATCGGATGGCACGCGGATTCTGGGCCGCCACCCACAGCACGGCCGGCTCATCGCCAAGGACTGCATCCAGCAGCGCCTGCCCTGTTCCGTCGCCATGGGAGTCTTCCAGCACATACAGGTTGTACAGCTGGCGAGAGACGTTCTCCGGTATCCCGTCGATATTCCCCATGGGTGATGCAGAGAACGCGAATCCGACAAGCTTCCCGTCCTCACTTTCCGCCACCGAAATCCTGAAGAGCGGATTCGGGTCCTCCAGAACCCTGTCCCACATGCGCAGCCGCTGCTGACTGTGGGCAGGGTCGAAGAATCCATCCGGCAGCAGCTGCGTGTAGGTTTCTTTCCAGCATTCGACATGCAGCTTGGCAAGCTCCTGCGCGTCGGCAGGCAGCGGTTTCCTGAGCTTCTGGGCCATTCCTATCCCTTGATGTAGTCGGACAGATGAACTCCGGTCAGCGTGCCGGAGGCGGCAAGGTCAGCCGGGGTCCCTTCGAAGACAATGCTTCCTCCCTCGTGCCCTGCCCCGGGACCCAAGTCAATGACCCAATCGCAGTGGGCAACCACCGCCAGATGATGCTCGATGACCACGACGGTATTGCCTTCATCAACCATCTCGTCCAGCAGGCGCAGCAGGTTCTGCACGTCAGCCATGTGCAATCCTGTGGTTGGCTCGTCCAGGATGTAGGTACCGGCGCCCTGGCCTAAATGGATAGCCAGCTTGATTCGCTGCCGTTCGCCGCCAGAAAGCGTGTTCAGCCGCTGTCCCAGTTTCAGGTATCCCAGCCCCACCTGGTTCAGGCGTTCGAGCACGGCCTTCGCCTTGGGCACTTTGAGCTGCTCCAATGCTTCTTCCATGCTCAAGTCCAGGACTTCGGCAATGTTCAACCCATCCAGGGTGTATTCCAGCACATCAGCGGTGAATCGCTTGCCGCCGCACTGCTCGCAAGGCAAGGCCACTCCAGCCATGGAAGCCAAATCCGTATAGGTGTATCCGACACCGCTGCACCCCGGGCACGCTCCGGCCGAATTGGCGCTGAACAGGGCAGGCTTCACGCCGTTGGCTTTAGCAAATGCCGCACGGATCGGATCCATGATCCCGGTATAGGTGGCCGGGTTCGAACGCCGGGAGCCTCGGATGGCGGTTTGGTCCACCACCGCCACGTCATCACGTTTGGCGATTGTCGAATGGATCAGCGTGGATTTCCCGGAACCGGCGACACCGGTGATTGCGCACATCATGCCGGTAGGGATATCCACGGAAACATTCTTCAGGTTGTGCAAGGAGGCACTGCGCACTTGCATGGACCCCTGTGCCTCGCGCGGGTTCGCATTGAGCGCAGCACGCGTGGTGAAGTGCTTTCCGGTCAGCGTATCGCTGGACAGCAGGCCGTCCACTGGACCGCTGTAGCAAATGGTGCCGCCATGGGTACCAGCGCCCGGGCCCAAGTCGATCACGTGGTCCGCGATGCCAATGACCTCTGGCTTGTGCTCCACCACCAGCACGGTATTGCCCTTGTCCCGAAGGCTAGCCAGCAACCCGTTCATCCGCTGGATGTCATGTGGATGCAATCCAACGGTGGGCTCGTCGAAGACAAACGTGACATCACTGAGCGCTGATCCAAGATGCCGGATCATCTTCACGCGCTGGGCTTCGCCGCCCGAAAGGGTCCCCGCCGGACGGTCAAGGGACAGGTAGCCCAACCCCAAATCCACCATGGATTTGAGCACGGCCTTCAAATTGGTGGTCAACGGCGCTGCATCCGGAATCTGGATCTTCTCCAGGGTTTCGAGCAGCTCGGAAACCTGCAGTGCCGTCATGTCCGCGATTCCCAAGGAATTGATCTTCGAAGCGCGAGCGGCCTGGCCGAGCCGTGATCCGGCGCAGGCAGAGCACGGTGCGGTGGTGGAGATGCGTTCGATCCAGGCACGAATATGGGCTTGCTTGATCTCCCTGCCCGAATGGATGTAGTTGGACTTGATGCGCGTGACCAACCCGGAGTAGCTCATGTTGGCACCATTGAGCTTGACCTTGCCTGCTTCCTCGTGGAGCAAGCGGTCAAGCATGGCACTGGGCATGTCCCTGAGCTTCATGTCCAGATCTGCCTGCGTGCCGGCAGTCAGCGTCTGCCACAGCCAGGAATCCGGGGCAAAGTTCGGCGCCTTGATGGCTCCCTCGTTCAGCGACTTGTCCCAATCCAGCAGCTCATCAAGGTCGATGCTCGCCTCGGTGCCGAAACCCTCGCAGACCGGGCACGCGCCCTGGCCGAGATTAAACGAGTACGCGCCAGCGCCGCCGGCGCTCGGAGTGGAATAACGCGAATACAGAACGCGCAAGAGCGAGTAGGCGTCGGTCGCCGTGCCCACGGTAGAACGCGAATTCGCGCCCATGCGTTCCTGGTCGACCACGATGGCCGTGGAGAGGTTTTCCAGCACTTCTACATCAGGCCGGGGCATCGAGGGCATGAAGCTCTGGATGAAGGTCGTATACGTTTCATTGATCAGGCGCTGGGACTCTGCAGCAATCGTGCCGAACACCAGGGAGGACTTGCCGGAACCGGAAACACCGGTAAACGCGGTAATGCGCCGTTTTGGAATATCGACGTCAACACCTCGCAAGTTGTTTTCCCGGGCTTGGCGTACTCGAATGGTGTCATGGCTATCGGCAGGGTGCTGGCTCATGCCCCAAGCCTACTGAGAAATGCCCCAACCGACACCTGCTGGAGGGCGGCGGACTTGCAAACGCTGCCGATTCCGGTGGAGTATCGAACCCACAAGGAATCAGCGACCCCCTGCGAGAGCGGAGAAATCCATGCCGGATAGAACTAGGAAACTACTCAAGCTCAGCTCGGTGGCGGCACTGGCCGGCTGCCTCGCGCTCGCCGGTTGCGGCAGCACTGCAGGTGGCACCGCAAGCCAGGAGCCGTCAACTCCTGAAGCCAGCCCAACGCAGTCCGCATCGCCAACGGCATCCTCTCCCGGGGATGCCGGGGAGTCGGAGCAATCTGGAACTGTCGGAGGCCAAGAGCTGGGCAAGCTCCCATCGAGCGCTACCGAGTATGCAGATGCCCTGGTCGTCGCTTGGGGCAATGGAAATGAAGCGCAGATGCAACAGCTGGCCACCGATCAGGTGGTCGCCTTGCTCACCGGGCATTCGGCGGCGGGCGGACCGAACTGGTCGCAAACGGGCAGCGATGCCGGAGCCGGTTCGGTCTTCGTGAGTTATGAAAATGCCGATGACGGATCCGTGCTCAACCTGCGCGTGCAAAGCCAGGTGGTGGGCCAGGGCCAAGAACAAGGCGTGGTCGAAGCGAACTTCGAATAGTCAATGAATCCAAGCCAGGGCGAGACTGCTTAATGGGGCAGACCCGCCTTGCTGCCGTTAAAATCGCCGAATATTCAACTCACGAACCCCTGCTGCACCAGGGATCGAACCTGATTGAGCGTGTTGCGATTTACGGTAGAGAATATTCGGCAGAAGGGCGTATTCTCGTAACACTCAATCCATTCACAGGATTTCGGTGTAACAAAAATTACGTCTATCATGATTGAGGCGTGCGCCACGACACACTTGTGGCCCGTCCAACAGTGCGCTCCGATCCCTAACCGTTTAAAGGACATTCATGAAGCTGCTGAAATCTATCCCACTGCTTGGCTGGGTGCTCGTTGCCATCCTGCTGGGTATTCTGCTTGGCCCGGTTATGCCGGTGTGGCTAGGAAGCGTATTCCTGACCTACAACTCGATCTTCTCCGGATTCCTTGGGTTCATCGTGCCGTTGATCATCTTCGGCTTGGTGGCACCGGCTATCGCTGAACTCGGCAAGGGCGCAGGAAAGTGGTTGGGCATCACCGCGGTTATCGCCTACACCTCCACCCTGTGCGCGGGACTGCTCGCGTACTTCGTGAGCCGTTGGCTATTCACCAAGTCGCTTTCCGGCGGCGGCGTCGAGGAAGTTGGCGCAGGCGAAGGATCAGGTTTCGAACCGTATATTTCCCTGGTCGGCAGTGCGGGCGAAGCGGCAACCGAAATCGTGCTGACTCCGCTGATGGGCGTCATGACTGCACTGGTTCTGGCATTCATGCTGGGCCTGGGCCTGACGGCCTTCCGATCCACCGTGATCTTCCGTGGGACAGTGGAGTTCCGCAGCATTATCGAGATGGTGATCCGCCGTGTGATTGTTCCCGCGTTGCCGCTGTTCATCTTCGGAATCTTCCTGGATCTGTCCGCTGCCGGGGACGCCGTCACCGTAGTGCAGAAGTTCCTCTTCGTCGCCGTGGTCTCCTTCGCACTGACCCTGGTTGTCCTGCTGGTGCAGTACTCCATCGCTGGGGCGATGAACAAGCGCAACCCGCTGGCCGCACTGTGGGGCATGCGCAATGCCTACTTCACCGCCTTGGGTACCTCATCCTCGGCTGCAACCATTCCGGTGACGCTGGAATCAGCCAAGAAAAATGGTGTTTCCGACACGGTAGCCGGCTTCGTCGTCCCGCTGTGCGCCACCATCCACCTTTCAGGCTCGATGGTCAAGATCACCTGCTTCTCCATCGCAGTGCTCCTGCTGACCGGTGGCGACGTTTCCTTCGGCACCTACTTCCCATTCATCCTGATGCTCGGCGTCATGATGATTGCAGCACCAGGCGTGCCAGGTGGCGCTATCGCCGCCGCTGCCGGACTGCTCGCACAGATGCTGGGCTTCGGCGAGGTCGAAGTCGGCCTGATGTTCGCAGCCTACATTGCCCTGGATAGCTTCGGCACCGCAACCAACGTGACCGGTGACGGCGCGCTGGCCATGATCATGCACAAGCTGACCCGTGGCAAGCTCGGCGCCCAGCCCCAGGATCCCGAGGCTGAGATCGTTGAGTTGGCCGATGGCAGCGAATCAGGTGAGCACAAGCTGGCCTAAGCGGCTTCCATCACTCGCAGAGGCATCGATGCCCGGTACCAGACTCGCAGTGGCACCGGGCATCGATGTTTTGCTTTGCCCGCAAGGATCGGGGCGAAAGCGAAAACCCGCCCAGCAGGCGGACCGTGGCCGGTCCGTGCGCTGGGCGGGTTTGCTCTGCCGCAGTGGCAGGAGGAATAGAACTAGATCCACATGGCCGGGTCGATGTACTCGGCCGGGTCTACAGCAGGCTTGCGTTCTTCAGGCCTGCGCGGACGGTTCTGTGCGGGGATTCCGGTGACAATCGAGCCTTCGGGGGCATCCTTGACGACCACGGCGTTCGCACCGATGGCGGAATCGGCGCCGATGACGATCGGGCCGAGCACCTTGGCTCCGGCACCGATGACCACGCGGTCACCGATGGTCGGGTGGCGCTTGACCTTGGCCAGTGAACGGCCGCCAAGGGTCACCCCGTGGTACAGCATGACGTCATCGCCGATTTCGGCAGTCTCGCCAATGACGATGCCCATGCCGTGGTCGATGAAGAAGCGGCGGCCAATGGTGGCGCCGGGATGGATCTCGATCCCGGTCAGGGCGCGGTTCGCCTGGGATAGCAAACGCGCTGGCCACTTCAGCGAGGGGTTCTGCCACATCTTGTGAGCCAACCGGTGCAGCCAGATCGCGTGCAGTCCGGAATACACGAAGAAGTTTTCCGGATCGCTTCGCGCTGCCGGATCGTGCTGGCGTGCGTTGGCCAAATCCTCACGCAGGCGGGAGAAAAAACTCATGAATACTACCTTAGGGGTTGCGGTTCGCTCGGGGACAATCCGCAGATGTCACACAGCAAATCGGCGCGAGCTGCACCGATACAGGTCTCTCTATAGACCCAACAGTGGCTCGCGCCGATTTATTCTGCTTCTGCAAATTGACTTAGCCGCGGATGTCGTCGAAGAGCAGGGTGGAGATGTAGCGCTCACCGAAGTCCGGGATGATCGCAACGATCTGCTTGCCGGCGTTCTCTTCACGCGCGGCGATCTGTACCGCACCCCAAACGGCTGCGCCAGCGGAGATGCCGCCGAGGATGCCTTCCTTGACGCCCAGCGCGCGAGCGGTCGATACCGAATCCTCGATGCTGGCATCCAGGACTTCGTCGTACAGCTCGGTGTCGAGCACCTCGGGGATGAAGTTCGCTCCCAATCCCTGGATCTTGTGCGGGCCGGGCTTTCCGCCATTGAGGATCGGGGAATCCTTGGGCTCAACGGCCACGATCTTCAGGTTTGGGTTCTTTTCCTTCAGGTAGCGGCCTGCACCGGTGATAGTGCCACCGGTACCGATGCCGGCAACCAGGACATCGATCGTGCCCTCGGTATCAGACCAGATCTCCGGACCGGTGGTCTCCGCGTGGACCTGCGGGTTCGCGGTGTTGGCGAACTGCTGCGCCCAGATAGCGTTCTCGGAAGTCGCAACAATTTCCTTGGCCTTCTCCACAGCCCCGCGCATGCCGTCGGCGCCCGGGGTCAGCACGATCTCGGCGCCGAAAGCGCGCAGCATCACACGGCGCTCGGTGGACATGGTTTCAGGCATGGTCAAGATGACCTTGTAGCCGCGGGCCGCACCGACCATCGCCAGTGCGATGCCGGTGTTGCCCGAAGTGCCCTCAACGATGGTGCCGCCTGGCTTCAACGCACCAGAGGCCTCGGCTGCATCAACGATGGCCACGCCGATGCGGTCCTTGACGGAGTTCGCCGGGTTGTAGAATTCCAGCTTCACAGCGATGTTCCCTGGCAGGCCCTCGCCGACGCGGTTCAGCTTCACCAGCGGGGTGTTGCCGACGACTTCGGTGACGTTGTTGTAGATCTTGCCCATCTTGTATGCAATCCTTACGTGAGTCTATGCGGCCGCAGTTGGTTGCGGCGAAATAATTGCCGGAATCTGGCGTAACCGCCGGACACCTATGAGGTTCACAACTAACCCTAGTAGGCCAAAAGCGCGACTAGGCTTCGTTTAGCCATTGAGCGTAATATTTCCTGACTTTTGCGATCTTTGGATCGATAATCACGCGGCAATAGCCGACTTCCTGGTTTTCGGAGTAATAATCCTGGTGGATTTGCTCGGCAGGATAGAAATCTTTGGACTCTTCGAGCGTAGTGACGATCGGATTGGGGTATACGCGCGAGAACTTCTCGATGGCGTCCTGGAAGAGGCCACGCTGCTGGTCATCGAGCGGGAACATCGCCGAGCGGTACTGCGTGCCCACATCGTAGCCCTGGCGGTTCAGCGTGGTCGGGTCGTGCACGGTAAAGAACATGTCCAAGATGACTTCGGCCGGAACCACTTGCGGATCAAAGATCACGGCGACACCTTCGGCATGGCCGGTGGTGCCGCTGCAGACTTCGCGGTAGGCCGGATCCTTGGTGTGGCCACCGATGTATCCGGAAATCACGGCGTGGACGCCACGCGTTCGCTGGTACACGGCATCCAAGCACCAGAAGCAACCGCCGGCTAGTACGAAGGTGCTCAACTTGGTGTCCTGGACTTCCAGGAACGGGCTGAATTGATGAGGGGACTGAAGGCTGGGAATACTCACACAGTTCACAACGTTGCGGCGTTGCATTCTGTTCCATCCCCATACCCACCGCGTAGGGTGGTGGGTATGCAGAGCAAGGCAGATAACTCGCAAGACCTGGGGAAGAGCAGCGATTCCCTGGATGCCTCGACGCTCAAGCCCGTTACCGGAGAAACGCCTGAGCAACCGGTGGAAGACACCTCGGTTCCGCAGACCACCTTGGGTAACGTCCTTGAAGCAGCTGAGGAACTTTGGCCAAAATCATTGGCCGAAGATTGGGATGCCGTTGGCTTGGTGACCGGACGTACCAGCCAGCAGATTTCCAAGATCGTGATGGCTGTTGATCCAACGCTGGAGGTGATCGAGGATGCAATCGAGCGTGGGGCCGATCTGCTGATCACTCACCACCCATTGCTCCTGCGCGGAGTCACCCAGGTTGCCGCCACCAATTTCAAGGGCGAAGCCATTCACCGCCTGATCGAATCCGGAACCGCATTGCTTACGGCGCACACCAATGCCGACAGCGCCATCGGGGGAGTCAACGACGCCCTCGCCGATGCCTTCGGGCTGAAGGACTGCGTGCCGTTGATCGAGTCCAAGGATGGACTGCCAGAAGAAGGCTTGGGGCGGGTGGGCTTCTTGGAGAAGCCGATGAAGCTCGAGGATTTCGCTGAACGCGTTTACACCGTGCTCCCAGCGGTGGCTGGCGGTGTTCGTGTCGCCGGAGACCGTACAGGCATCATCCGGAAGGTCGCCCTTTGCGGCGGTGCCGGCGATTCCCTGTTTGACGCGGTGCGCTCGCACCAGGCCGATGTCTACGTGACTGCTGATCTGCGTCACCACCCGGCAAGCGAAGCACGCGAAGCTGCCAACGGCGGGTTCCCTTACCTGATCGATGTCTCCCACTTCGCTTCGGAATGGGTCTGGCTGTCGGCTGGTGCCCGCGCCCTGGGCAATGTGCTCAACGATCTTGGCCACACCGTGGAGATCGAGGTTTCCCAAGTGAATTCCGATCCATGGGACTTCGTGCTGACTCCGTAGTCAGTGAGTTCCATGCTGCATCATCTGGAAATATGGGTTGAGGATTTGGCAGCCAGTACAGCTTCCCTGGGCTGGCTGCTCACTCGCCTTGGCTATGTAGTGGATTCCCAATGGGCTGATGGCATCAGCTATGCCCGCGATGGATTCTATATAGTCCTGGAATCCGGACCGGATGCCAAAAGGCAACGGCATGACCGCCTGGCTCCCGGGCTGAACCATTTGGCTTTCCATGCTGGAACCAGGCAGGCGGTGGAAACGTTGGCTGCCCAGGCGCTGGATCACGGGTTCACCCTGATGTTCCCGGAGCTGCACCCGTACGCCGGGGGACCAAAGCACTACGCGGCGTATTTGGAAGATGCTGCCGGTTTCGAGATTGAGCTAGTAGCGGCCCTGACACAAGCTGAAGTGTGAACCAGCAACCGGTGCGATCCAGGAAATACCCAATCCCGGATCGCACCGGTTGCTTTCTTCAGGGTGCTGGCAGCAGCCGGATAGATCTGCCGCGGCCTCCTCGCGCACTTTTACGAGGCCCTAGCGCTCCGCCAGCTTCACCTCGGCCAGCGAATACTCGGCTTCAACTTCTCTGTGCCCGTTGCTGGCAGTTGCAAGCAACGAACCCTTGGTCAGTTTTCCTTCTGAGATTTCCAGGCTGGTTAGCAATCTGCTGATGGTTGCAGTCCTTGACTGCCCGGCCGCCAATTCGACGACGCTGAACCCCGGTCCTTCTAGATCGGTCAATCGCACGTTGCCTGTATTGGTGACAGTCACCTCGAAGTTGACCCAAGCGCCGGCCCTCGAAGAGGAGTTCCCCGGACGGTCCGCTACTGCCGGCTGGGATACTTCAACGCTGAAGGCCGGTTGGCGATCCAGCAGATCTACTTCCTCGCCGGTAACGGTGTATTCATCCACAACGCTGGTGTATTCGCCGATGCGGCCTGAAGTCCAGCGGGTCTGAGGAACGAAATAACCGTCCGCTATTTCCTGATCCGTCACCTCGTGGCGCGGAGTTGCGCAGGTGTAGGACTTGTCAGCACCGAGGTTTGAGTAGCGGCAATTCCCTGCTGGACTGGATTCGCCTACCGGCTTGGCAGCAAACGGTGAGAAATTGCCTTCTGCGGGAACTACCCATTGATTGATATTGCCGATGTTGCTCACGCGGAAACTGTATGGCACCTTTTCACCCACCGCGTAGGGATCTGCTGCCAGGTCGCGGCTCGCATCGCCGCGCTGGCCGACTACCTCGATGCCGGTGACTTCTTGGCCGGCCACCTGAGCTGCGATGGTGGCCTGCGAAGTGCTTCCGGACGCACTCGTGAACTGCAGCTGCAATGATTGGACGCCGAGAGCTGTCGCCGCAATGGTTATGGGCACGTTAACGGTGGTGCTCTGGCCCGATGCAAGATCGGTGACCTGGGTAGCTGCCGCATTGAACAGGTTCGATGCACCGATGTCTATGGTTCCCGAAATGGTTTGGGCTTCCTGGTTGGTGATGGTGACCGGCACGTCCACGGTCGTTCCAGCATCGGCTTTGAATGTGCTGGCTTGCATTGGGGCGCAAACGTAATTCAGCCACTCTTCATCAAAGGATGCGAATTGCATGCTGTCGGTATAGCCGGCCTCGTAGAACACACCGAACTTGCCCCCATCGAGCGCACCTGCCACCGAATAGGCAGACAACCCTCGGCGGATCGTGCGAAGCCCCGGCCAGGTCTTGCCGTCATCGCAGGAGATCCTCGCCGAGACGTTGGAGCGGGAGGCTTGCGAGTTGGCTCCGGTGTATAGCAGCTTCTTGGCCTGGCTGCTGTTGATTTCGGCATCGGGGAACATCTGCGTGATGTGGGCATTATTGGTGGGGTCAGGCAGGTTCCTGTCCTGAGTGACCGATGAATAGCTGTGGCCGCCATCGGACGAAATTGCGACCTTGCGGTAGCCGCCGCCGCTGTTATCGCGGGAGTTGAGCAGCAAGCGTCCATCGGAAAGCTCAACGACCTTGTTCTCGTCCATGGCTTTCCCGGTGAATTCGCCACGCTGCCAGGTAGCCCCGTGGTCATCCGAGTACACCGAATAGGCTTGGATAGCCCGCGATCCATCGGCTTGCATGACATCACCGGCATATTGCTGTACCAAGCGGCCGGCGTATTCACCGCGAGTGAGCTGGATTCCTTGGCCAGAGGTGGCAAAGGTGGAGCGGACCGCTCCGGGTACTGCGTGGTCGCCGGGCTTGACCACATCGGTGATCAACCGTGGCTTGCTCCAGGTAGCACCGTCATCAGTGGACTCGACCACCGCGGCGCTGATGACCTGGCGGTTCCCGTCATCGTGACCCCAGGTGCTGCCATGGAAACCTTGATCCTTTGAATAGACGAAGAAGGCGAATACCTTCCCCACCTCTTCATCCACCACGTAGCTTGGGTCGGAATAGCCGTATTTTCCTTCGTCAGCGGAGCCGGGGAAGCCGGCGGCGATGGTGGTCATCGCGCCCCATGTGGCACCGTTGTCGGTGCTCTTGCGTTGCACGATGCTGTTTGGATTCGGAGCGTCGGCGGCGCTGCCGGGGCGGGCATCCCAGGCAGCGATGATAACGCCATTGCCCAGATGGGCCATCGCCGGAATGCGGTAGAAGAAGTTCTGGGCAGTGCGGTCGGAACCCAGATTGATCTCGGAGAAGTTTCCGGGAGGTGCACCGGGATCAGCTTCGTCCAACGTGCTTGCCGCCAGCGCCCCGTGGGCGCTGATGACGGGGATGGCTAGGGAGATGGCGATGGCAGCCGCCAGGGTTTTTCCATGATGAAGCCTAGAGCGAATTCGCATGGGCCAGTTCCTCGCAGGTGAGTGGGATCCTGTAATCAGGAAGGACGTATGACGTAGGATGTCATACGTGAAGCCTAAGTGAACTGCATCACATTTGGAAGGGGTCTGCATGGAATAACGAAGCCCGGGGTGCTGCGAGGCCGGCGGTTGCAGTCAGGATTCTTCGCGTGGCAACGCCGGAGGGGTAGTGGACTGCAAATCCTGATTGGGCTATTTGGCGGTGGTGAACTGGTGGTCTTCCGGCAGCAGGATGTTCAGCGCCAAGCCCTTCTTGTCTTCGATGAGGGACGCTTCCCACTTGGTCTGGACCAGTTCGAGCAATTCTCCAGGGTTTTCCGGTGCGACCGGTTGCTGGACCAGGAAACCGGCGACCTCGCCACGGGTGTGCTTGGCAAAGTGCGAGACCACCTTCGGGGTCCCATTGCGCATCTGGAAGACGTTGACCGCAACGGTGTTGCCATTGGCCGGCTTGTAGGCGGCCGCATAGGTGCTCGACCGCGCGTCAACGATCAGCTGGTCGCCGGCCACCGCATCCAGCACCGGAGCCAGGCGCTTCTTCCACCAGGTGGCCAGCTTGCCCAGCGGCTCGAGCTTGACCGACATGGATAGGCGGTAGGGCGGAATGCGATCGCCAAAACGCACGGCACCCCACAGGGCGGAGATCACGATGATGGATTCATCGGCGCGCCGCTGCGCCGCTTCGCCCAGGCTCGCGTAGTCCAGGGCCTCGAAGAGCACGCCCGAGTAGATATCGTGCGCCTTGGCTGCGGGCTCGGTGTGCAGATTGATATTCCGCGCTACTTCCTTGGCCAGCGACGCTCCGACTCCCAGCAGGTCCATGGCATCTTCGCGTGCTGAGACTTCAGCAAGGGCGTCAAGCACCAGGCGGCGTTCCCCGGAAAGCTCCGGAAAAGACAGATCCTCGATTTCGAATGGAGAACCTTCGGCGTGGGCGGTCTTGCCTTCGGAAGGCGGCAACAAAATAAGCACGCTTTCCAGCTTATCGGAGTTCACCTGATCTTCTGCCCAGGGCATGTACCCGCAGCGCAGATCTGGCTAGGCTGAACCCACGACCCAGCAGCGCTTCACGCAGAGCAAGGACAAAACATGCCCCAGCAGATCTCAAGAGCTAGCCAAACTGCCTCCGGGCAGCACTGCGATTTCGACGTGATCGTGATCGGCGCCGGGCCGGCCGGGGAGAACGCTGCCGACTATGCCACCCGGCAGGGCCTGAAGGCGGCCATCGTCGAATCCGAGCTGGTGGGCGGGGAATGCTCGTACTGGGCATGCATGCCTTCCAAGGCCCTGTTGCGCAGCGGCGATGCGCTGCGCGCGGCACGCCGGGTTCCCGGTGCCCGCGAAGCGGTGACTGGTGCGCTGGATCCCGAGGCGGTGCTCGCGCGGCGTGATGCCTTCACCAGCAACTGGGATGACGCCGGGCAGGAACAGTGGCTGCGCTCGGCCGGCATCGAGTTGATCCGCGGGCGGGCGCGGCTTTCCGGGCGCGGCCTGGTGCAGGTGGAGGGCCGGGAGTACTGCGCCCGGGCCGTAGTCCTGGCCACCGGCTCCACTCCGGTTCTGCCTGGGATCGAGGGTTTGGCTGAAGCCAGGCCGTGGGGCACCCGGGAAGCCACTGCGGCCAAGGCGATCCCGCCGAGGCTGGCCATCATCGGTGGCGGAGTTGCCGGGGTGGAGCTGGCATTCGCCTTCGCCTCCCTCGGATCCAAGGTCACCATCCTTGCCCGCGGTCAGCTGCTGGGCCGCGAAGAGCCGTTCGCCGGCGAGCTGGTGGCCCAGTCGCTGGCCGAGGCCGGGGTAGTGGTGCACCAGGACACCACGCCGTTGCAGGTCCACCGCGATGAGCGCGGGATAGCCGGCCTCCAGCTGCCCGGAGGATCCCTCCTGGAAGCCGAGGAAGTGCTGGTCTCCACCGGGCGGCGGCCGGAGATCGGGAACCTGGGACTCGAAGCACTCGGGGTGGATCCGTCCCGGCGGCTGCAGGTCGATGACACGATGCTCGTGGCGGGCACCGACTGGCTCTACGCCGTGGGGGATGCCAGCGGGCGCAGCCCGCTGACCCACCAGGGCAAGTACCAGGCCAGGGCCGCGGGCGAGGCCATTGCCGCGAGGATCAATGGAACCGGGGTTCTCGATGCGCCTTGGGGCAGGCATGCGGCCACGGCGGACCACCATGCGGTGCCGCGCGTGGTCTTCAGCGATCCGCAGATCGCCGCGGTCGGACTCACCGAACGCCAGGCCCGCGACGCGGGTTTGCAGATCTCGGTTCTCGAGCACGATCTGGGTGCGGTGGCCGGGGCGAGCCTGCACGCCGACGGGTATTCCGGGCGGGCCAAGCTGGTGATAGACCAGGCGCGTTCGGTGATCGTCGGCGCCACTTTCGCCGGCCAGGATGCCGCGGAACTGCTGCATGCGGCCACCATTGCGATTGTCGGCGAGGTCAGCCTGGACCGGCTGTGGCATGCGGTCCCCGCCTATCCGACGATCAGCGAAATCTGGTTGCGGTTGCTTGAGGCGCAGCGGTTCGGGTGAAGCCGGCTGTGATCGAATCAGCGTTCGGAAGTGGTCCGCAGGCCGCGCCCAACGCATTAGACTGGTAGTGAATGGGATGGCCAGACGGTTGCGTGGCAAGCAATTGCCCCGAGGAACGTCCGGGCTCCGCAGAACAGGGTGGTGGGTAACGCCCACTCGGGGTAACCCGCAGGCTAGTGCCACAGAAAATAGACCGCCAGGTTTTCCTGGTAAGGGTGAAACGGTGGTGTAAGAGACCACCAGCACCCCAAGTGATTGGGGTGGCTAGGTAAACCCCACTCGGAGCAAGGTCAGACAGACTGCGTTATGAGGGCTGTTCGCCCCATGCAGTCGGGTGGACCGCTAGAGGCTGCCGGCAACGGCAGTCGTAGATAGATGACCGTCCCGCTTCGGCGCGACAAAACCCGGCGTATCGGCCATCCCATTCACACTCTTCCTTCCTGCGATTGCGCCGGCATCAGCCCTTAGTGCGCTGGTGAGATGATTCACAGTCCCCGATCCTCAGTTTTTCTGCGCACGGTCTAGAATGGATCATGTACTTACGAGGATGATCCTGTTACCTCGTGCCACCGCAAAAGCAATGGTGCTTCCCACGGTGCCAACCGACTTTATGGATCTGCGAGTCGGCTGAATTGGAAGGATTTTCTGTGACCCAGCAGTCTGTCGTTGCCCAGCAAGAATGGAGCGGGCGCGAAGAGCTCGCCGAGGCCATGATCCCACTGATCGGACGTCTGTACCGCAAGAATAATGTGGTGACCTCCGTCTACGGCCGCAAGCTGATCAACCAGTCCGCCATCGACATCATCAAGGCCCACCGCGTAGTGCGCCGCATCGATGGCGAAGAGCTCGACCTGAACGACACCAAGGCCATCCTGGATGCCATCGAGGCCCTGAACGTCGGTTCGGTAGCAGTTGACCTCGGCCGCGTGAACAAGAAGTTCAAGGAATCCGGTTCCGCTGATCTGAACGCCTTCCTGGCCGATGAATTGGGCGAGAAGGTTGGCCAGGCCGGCGCAACCGACGCTGAACCCCAGGACGTTGTCCTCTACGGCTTCGGCCGCATCGGACGCCTGCTGGCCCGCATCCTGATCGAGCGTGGCGGCTACGGCCTGCGCCTGCGCGCCATCGTGGTCCGCAAGGGCTCGGATGACGACATCGTCAAGCGCGCTTCGCTGCTGCGCCGCGACTCGGTGCACGGCCGCTTCGAAGGCTCGATCACGGTCGACGAGGAAAACAGCACCATCCTCGCCAACGGCACCCTGATCAAGGTCATCTACTCGAATGACCCGACCACCGTCGACTACACCGAGCACGGCATCGACAACGCCATCGTGGTGGACAACACCGGCCGCTGGCGCGATGAGGCCGGCCTGTCCCAGCACCTGGCCGCCAAGGGCGTTTCCCGCGTCCTGCTGACCGCACCGGGCAAGGGCGATCTGAAGAACATCGTCCACGGCATCAACGATTCGTGGATCACCGCAGAAGACAAGATCGTCACCGCTGCCTCGTGCACCACCAACGCCATCACCCCAGTGCTCAAGGCCCTGAACGACAAGTTCGGTGTCACCCACGGGCACGTCGAGACCGTTCACTCGTTCACCAACGACCAGAACCTGATCGACAACTTCCACAAGGGCGAGCGCCGCGGCCGTTCGGCAGCGCTGAACATGGTGATCACCGAAACCGGTGCCGCCAAGGCAGTGGCCAAGGCCCTGCCGGAGTTCGAAGGCAAGCTGACCGGCAACGCCATCCGCGTACCGACCCCGGATGTCTCCATGGCGATCTTGAACCTGAATCTGGAGAACGGGACCACCAAGGAAGAGCTCAACGCCTACCTGCGTGAAACCTCGCTGACCTCCAGCCTGCACAAGCAGATCGACTACATCGATTCGCCTGAGGTTGTCTCCACCGACTTCGTCGGCTCGCGCCGCGCCGGCATCGTTGACGGCCTGGCCACTATCGTGTCCGGCAAGAACGCTGTCGTCTACGTTTGGTACGACAACGAGTTCGGCTACTCCTGCCAGGTTGTGCGCGTCATCGAATCGATGGCCGGCACCCACCCGGCTGCAGTGCCTGCAGTGAAGGCTGAAGCCGTCACCGCCTAGGACCTCGCTGCTTGCAGCTGAAGGGACCATCCCAACGCATTGCGCGCTGGGATGGTCCCTTTTGCTATTCCATCCGGGTGGCACGAAGCCCTCCAAAGGACCTTCCGGGTCCAGGGGGCCAACGAGAACCAGTACCTGGCCAGCACCTCTCCAGCAAAGTCCAGGCAGGTCTCGACCTTTGCGCGCATCCGGGCGTGGAGGTCCGCTTGAGCCTGCGCCGTCCCTGCGTCAACGGCGGCTGCAGGTGCGCCGCTTCGCGGGCATCTCTGGACCCCCGCACTGCTAGGCTTTAGGCCATCAAGCATTGGATCGAGGTTGGTTAATGGACAGTACCCGGACGCTGGCGGCGCGCATGGCGAGCCAGCTGCTACTGGAGCCGGCAGAATCCGTACTGCAGGCCGCAGAACACATGCTCGCGTTCCAGTCCCAGGACTTCGCTGCAGGACGCTACGCGCTGGCTCAGCGCTCCGCAGCGCAAGAATCCCGCCAGCAAGTCGATGCGCTCTTCAGCGAAGGCCGGCTCGTGCGGTCATGGACCATGCGGGGCACGCTGCATATCTGCTTGGCCGAAGATGCGCGCTGGATGACTCGCGCAACACGTGAACGCACCTTGCGCTCCTCGGCCACACGGATGCGGGGACTGCAGATCGGCACCCAGGACATTGACCAGGCAGCTGGCATCATCAGCGCGCATCTGCAGGAGCACGGGCAAGCCAGCCGCTCCGCGCTCTTCAAGGCACTGAACCAGAATGGAATGGAGACCGGCCAGCAGCGAGGACTGGTTATCCTGCAGGTCCTCGTCCTGGACGGGTTGATCTGCCAGGGGCCCATTCCACAAGACGCGAAACTCATCGCGCAGGACTTCGTGCTCGTGGATGAATGGATTGCAAGTCACCGGGAACCAGGAGATCCGTTGGCGCAACTCTTGCGCCGGTACCTGCACTCGCATGGGCCAGCTACCCTTCGCGACGCAGCCTGGTACACGGGACAGACGCTGACCACCATGAGAACCGCCGCAGAAGCACTCGGCGGCTTGCTGTCCAGCGCAGGAAGCGATGAGCGCGGGGAGGGCTACTGGGTCATCGCCGGCAGCCGCGCCCACCGGGAGCTTGAAGCGATGGAGCCCACCGGGCTGCCACTGCGCCTGCTCGGTCCCTTTGACGAGTACTACCTGGGCTACGCGAATCGCACGCTGGTAGCCGACGAGCAGATGGCTGCGCAGATCCTGCCCGGCAAGAACGGCATGTTCCTGCCCTTCTGGCTAGAACAAGGCAGGGCTTCGAAGCTCTGGAACGCAGAAACAGCGCCCACCGGCAAAATCGGTGCGGCGCTGCATCAGCGGTATCTGGACTTCAAGACTGCCCGGTAGGCGGCGGGAGGCCTAGTGGCCGAATGGATCCTCATCGGTACCCGGCAACCAGGTGTTGCCAGGCACGCCCCAACCCAGAGCCTTCTTGGCCTTCTTCCACTTCTTCTCCCAGCGTGGCTGCAACTTGTCCACGTAGAGGTAGCCATCAAGGTGGTCGTACTCGTGCTGCATGATGCGCGCGAACCAGCCGTGCGCTTCGAAAGAGATCGGATTGCCGAACTCGTCGAAACCCTCCACCTTCGCATAGTCGGCACGCTGCAGCGGGTAGTTCAACCCGGGCACGGACAAGCAGCCCTCGGAGTCGTCATCAGCATCTGCGGGAGCCTGCGACACCTTTGAAAGCGTCAGCTTGGGGTTGATCACTACGCCCCGCTCGGGAGCATCGTCCTGGTCCGCGAAGACGTAGGTGAACATGCGCAGGCCCAAACCGATCTGCGGAGCCGCCAGGCCCACGCCATGCGCTTCATCCATGGTGAGGTGCATATCGGCAACGAGCTCGCGCAAGGCGCCATCAAACTCGGTGACCTCCACCGCACGCTTGTGAAGTACAGGTTCTCCGTAAACAGTGATCTGCCGAATAGGCACGTGATCGGTTCCTTTCAAAAGTGCTTAGAGTGCTCGTCCAATAGTTTCACGCATGATCTCGCTTGTGCCACCAAAGATGGTCAGCAAGCGGGAGGCAGTGAAGGACTGGGCAATCGGGTACTCCATGATGTAGCCATAGCCGCCATGCAGCTGCAATGCCTGATCGGAAAGCTTTTTAGCGCTCTCACTAGCCCAAAGCTTGACCTCGGCAGCCTCGGAAGGATCCAGCTCGCCGTCGTTGAATGCCAGGACGGCCCGGTCCACGAAGCTCTGGGTGACATGCGCCTCAGTCTTCAGGTTAGCCAGTTCGAAACGGGTGTTCTGGTACTCGGTCAGCGCCTGGCCAAAGGTCGAGCGGTTCTTCGCATGCTCCAGCGCCTGCTCGAAGGACGCGGTGCAGATCGCCGAGGCAGCCACGGCAATAGCCAGACGGGCCTGGGGAAGCTGCGCCTTGACATGGGCCAGGCCCTGTCCAGCCTCGCCAACAAGATCTGCAGCTGAGACGCGGACATCGTCGAAGAACAGCTCAGCGGTATCAGAAGCCCGCAGCCCAATCTTGTCGAAGGGGCTGCCGTTGGTGTACCCCTCGGAACGCTCGACCATGAACAGCGAGAATGACTGCTCGCCCGCCCGTCCGCTTTCGCCATCGGTGCGCGCAAGCACCAGAGCGGCATCGCCAAACGCAGCATTGCCGATGAAAGTCTTCTGGCCGCTAATCAGCCAGTCATCGCCATCGCGGACTGCCTTGGTGCGCACCGCGCGCAGGTCAGACCCAGCGCCAGGCTCGGTAAACGCGCAGGAGGTAATGGTGGAGCCATCGACCATGCGTGGAAGCCACTTGGCCTTGAGCTCGGCAGAGCCGTAGGAGAGCAGGTACGGCAGCACCAGGTCGTCGTGCAGGTGGAAGGCCAAGGCTACGGACAGATGCCCCGAACGCACGAGCTGCTCATCAAGCACTACACGGAAGCGGTAATCATCGATGCCCATGCCACCGAACTGCTCAGGCACTGCAAGACCCAGCAGGCCGTTTTCACCGGCAGACTGCCACACCTCGCGGGGGATCTGATGATCCTTTTCCCACTGAGCGTATTTACCGGAAATCTCCCGGGCGTTGAATTCCGTAGCCAGTTCACGGAACTGCTCGTGGTCCTCTTCAAAGAGCGCGCGTTTCACAGGGGGAGTACCTTTCGGTGGATGGAACGAAGGCATAAAGCTCACTGGCTTGCCGAAGTACATCATCCATTATGGTCGCTCAGGCCAATGCGTGCCTATTCGCCAGGGCAAACAACGATTCAAGTCACTAGATAACGCAAAAAGTCTCGAAAAACACGGGGGTAGACCCCAAAACACAACGCATTCGAACATAGTTTCGAATCCGTGTTCCTAGCCACCGAAATATGACTTAACACCGCATCCGGGCAGCACTGCGCTCGCCGGCAGGTTCGAACTGCCTGTTCAATCGGTCCTGTCGGCGACGAATCTGCAACCGGCATCCGTGCGTGATGGCGTTGGCTTCACCGGAGACAGTGATACTTCGAATAGGGGCCTAGGGGAGGCAAGTGGCTCGTTATGCAGGGGCGCGCAGTGCCAATGATGCAACTCTGGACTGTCCCGCGGGTTGCGGATCACTCCACGCGAAATCGACCCGGTTGCCGCTTGATGGAATCTGTTTGTTTCGAGACTGCTGGCAGGGTTGCGTGCGATCGCGTCGAGGCGCCCGACCTGTGCCATGGAAGCGATCTTTTCGGCGTCGGCAGGGTGCCTGGGCATCTGGTGGTTCCATGCGGTGGCCATTGCCGGCGGTGTGAAGGCGGGTTGGCGGCTAGCGGCGCGATGCTGAACGCCGTGTCGGATTCGCTGGCGGGGACTGGTGGCGAGTGCCTCTGGATTCCAGATGTTCGGTCTGGAATCAACGAGGCCCGGTGCCTTGCTGATTGCGCTTCAAGGCGTCGGAAACGAGAAAAGACCTGGTTCGGAATTTCCATTCCGAACCAGGTCTTTCGATCTGGGGTGAGTAACGGGGTTTGAACCCGCGACCTTCTGGACCACAACCAGACGCTCTACCGACTGAGCTATACCCACCATGTCTACTTCGTTACTAGTCAGAAGCTGTAGTGCTCATGATCTCGTACCGGGCAACGAGAAATACTATACACGTATCCAGGCCGGAAATACCAATTCGCATGGAGCCATTTCCGGGATTGTGACGGGATGCTCATTATTCATGGCCGTGGGGCTGTTGCTCGCCGCTGAACTGCCTCATGAGATGGATCCCCGTGCCGTGATCACGCCTTTGCCAGCAGTACTTGCGGGAAATGCTTTGCTGCAGGTGCAGGGCCCGACGATGCTAGGCATCGACGGTGGAAGCCGATATAGTTTGAGCCACCGTGAAGAATTGATGATGGGGGGAATTCTTGGGCATTGACGATCTTCTGGAAGCCTTGAATGCTGGCCAGAGAATTACCGCCGGTTCGCCGCTGCATGCGCTCATGCATAGCACAAGCCAGGACGCGCTGCGCATTTGCGCGGAGCTGAACGACGGCTACCGCAGCCCAGGGCAAGTGCGGGATTTGCTGCGGCAGCTGACCGGAACGAACGTTGACGACTCGGTGGTGCTATTCCCGCCGTTCAACTCGGAGTTTGGCCGCAATATCGAACTGGGGAAAAACGTCTTCATCAATGCTGGCTGCAAATTCCAGGACCAAGGCGGCATCAGTATCGGGGATGAGTGCTTGATTGGGCACAACGTCGTTGTGGCAACACTTAATCACGATCTTGAACCTGCTCGGCGGGCGGATATGATTCCGGCTCCAGTGATCATTGGGCGCAACGTCTGGATTGGCGCGAACGCGACCATACTTTCCGGTGTCACGATCGGCGAGAACGCAGTTGTCGCTGCCGCCGCGGTCGTAACGAAAGACGTACCT
Source organism: Glutamicibacter sp. NPDC127525 (assembly GCF_042672105.1). Lineage (NCBI taxonomy): Bacteria > Bacillati > Actinomycetota > Actinomycetes > Micrococcales > Micrococcaceae > Glutamicibacter > Glutamicibacter sp. NPDC127525. Next base: position 200,882 of record NZ_JBHXVN010000001.1, read on the forward strand.
GCCGGCGCTGTTGTGGTTGGCTCGCCAGCCAGGGTGGTGCGCACGGTCTAATTCTGCGGCTCGTCAGCTGAGCGGCGGCGTTGCCAGGCGTGCGGGTAAAGCAAAAGACTCGATCCGGAACTTTCGTTCTGGATCGAGTCTTTGTCTCTGGGGTGAGTAACGGGGTTTGAACCCGCGACCTTCTGGACCACAACCAGACGCTCTACCGACTGAGCTATACCCACCATGTTTGCTTCGTTACTAGTCAGAACGCTTTTGCGAACCAATTCCGTATCTGGCAACGAGAAATACTATACACACAATTCCGCGCTTGATGCCAATCGGAAGGCCCCTGGGGCACTGTGCAGTGCATCACCAATGCGCCGGGGCCTTCGTTTAGCGGTTAGCCGGCGCTTTCGGTGATCCCGGCGGCGATCTTCCTGGCCTCAACGGAGGTTGGTCCCGGCGCCGGCACCATGATGGCGTCGCGGTAGTAGCGAAGCTCGTTGATCGAATCCTGGATGTCGCCCAGTGCGCGATGGTTGCCGGTCTTGGCTGGAGCGCCGTAGTGCGCCTTGGGGAACCAGCGGCGGCTCAGCTCCTTCAAGGTCGACACGTCGATAATGCGGTAGTGCAGGTGCTCAATGACCTCGGGCATATCGCGTGCCAAGAAGTTCTTGTCGGTGCCCACCGAGTTGCCGCCCAGCAACGCCTTGTTCGGCTCCGGAACGTGCTTCTTGATGTAGTCGACCACCAGGCGCTGGGCTTCCTCCATGGAAATGCCGTTCTCCAGCTCGGGCAGCAGGCCGCTAACCACATGCATATTGCGAACGAAAACATCCATCTGCGCCAGAGCTGCCGGCTCGGGCTTGATGACTACCTGGATGCCCTCGTCGACGATCTCCAGATCGGAGTCGGTAATGAGCACTGCTACTTCGATCAATGCGTCGTTAACCAGATCCAAGCCGGTCATTTCGCAATCGATCCATACAATTTTTTCTGAGTTACTAGCCACGTAACCAATCTACACTTCAAGCAGCGCTGTGGGGGAGCGCACCCTCGTCGCACGGCGGAAGGACAGTGTTTCAACCGGCCTGGACGCGTGCTCGATGCTAAAATCATCTGAGATTTCCGGCTGTTGAATTGCCTGCTTGCAAGGGTGCGGCACATGCGACGCTGGCTTAATTACTCTCGAACTCATGTCCGTTACAGCCCGAGGTGTCAGTGTGTCAGCCAGCAAGCCAGCAGCAGTGAGCTCCCCGCCCTACGCTGGAGTGAATAGGACCCTTCTCAGCGGCGTCATCGGTTCCTCCCTGATCCTTTTCGGATCCTTCGGTACCGGGTGGCTGGCCAGCGTATCCCCGCTGAACCGCGACCCGTTCTTCATCATGCTGCGCACCGAACCCGCCGGCGTGATCACCTGCGTGATCCTGCTGGCCCTGGGTTGCTGGGTCCTCTTCCGTTCCTGGTGGCGCCTGGGCCAGAAGCTCAAGGGCTGGGGCGAGGGTTCGCTGAAGGTGGTCCGCCGTGCGGTCTGGCTGTGGAGCATCCCGATGTTCGTCACGTTGCCGATCATGAGCAGGGACGTGTTCGCCTACATCGGCCAAGGCCGGCTGGTGGATGCCGGGCAGGATCCTTATGTTGACGGAATATCCTCGCTGAATAACTGGTTCCAGCTCGGTGCCGACACCATGTGGGCGCAGGACGGCACCCCTTACGGCCCGCTCTACCTGAGCATCGAATTCCTCGTGGTCAAGCTGACTGGCCCTTCGACCGACGCGGCGGTCCTGGCCTTCCGCGCCATTGCATTCATCGGCGTGCTGCTCTGCCTGCGCTACGTGCCCAAGCTTGCCGAACTGCACGGTGTCTCCGGGGCCAAAGCCGCCTGGATGACCGTGGCGAACCCGCTGTTCCTGGTGAACTTCGTGGCCAGTGCGCACAACGATGCCCTGATGACCGGCCTGTCGGTCTGGGCTGTCTACCTGGCATGCAAGCGCTACGGCTTCTGGGCCATCGTGGTGCTGGCGGCCTCGGTGGGGGTCAAACCGATTACCCTGGTACTGCTGCCGTTTATCGGCCTGCTCTGGGCAGGGCCTAACGCGGCCTGGCCGCGCCGCATCCTCTACTGGTTCTACACCGGCATGATCTTCCTGGCCCTGATGACCGTGGTTGGGTGGCTCAATGGCTACTGGTTCGGTTGGCTGAAGGTCATGCTCTTCACCGGTACCGGATACTCCATCTTCTCCCCGGTAGGCATTGCGGTCATCGCGCTGAGCGGGCTGGTCTCCGCCATCGGGCTGTCCACCGAGTGGATCCTGCCCGCGGCCAAGCTCTTCGGCCGCCTGGTCGGCGTAGCCATCGCCTTTGTCTTGATCTTCCGCGGAAAGCACTCGCACCTGGTGCAGCGCATGGCCATCGCCTTCGCGGCGATTGTCGTGCTCTCCCCGGTGATCCAGCCGTGGTACCTCCTGTGGCTGCTGCCGTTCTTCGCCGCGACCGGCCTGCGCGATGACTGGCAGATGCTCTGGCTGCACCTGACCACCATCTTCTTCCTGGCCTACCAGGCCGCTGACCAGATCTTCGTTTGGCAGTTCCTGCAGGATTCCCTGGTTCCACGCGTCCAATTGATTTCCTGGGGCATCTCCATCGCCTGCGCCCTGTACCTTGTCTTCTTCGATCCGAAGACCAAGAACATCTGCGCTGATCTGCTCAGCTCGACCAACTGGCTGAAGAAGAGCAAGAAAGCCTAGTGGCAGTGGAGCAGCCGAAGCTGGCACCGCAGCGCGCAAGCCTGCGGTCACTATCATGGCAAGGGTTCACCGCCTCGGCCATGATTACCGTCGCCTCCTGGGGGATCGGCTGGTTCCCGCGCAACCAGCTGTCCCCGCTGGCACGCAGCGGCTTCTTCATAGAATTCCGAACCGAAGTGCCAGGTGTCATCAGCTGCATCGTGCTGATGGCCGTGGGAATTGTCTGGTTGACCCGAACCTGGATCCTGGCCCGGCCATGGGTCCAGGCTGCCGGTGAGATTACCGGGCGGGAACTGGCCCGCGTGCTGGCCATGTGGTCTGCTCCGCTGATGCTCAGCTTCCCGATCCTCAGCCGCGACGTCTACTCCTACCTGGCCCAGGGCCGCATGCTGCACGCCGGCAAATCCCCGTATGCCGAAGGCGTGTCCGCGCTTCCGGGCTGGTTCGATGGCGGATCCGACAGCCTGTGGGCGCAATCGCCCTCGCCCTATGGCCCGTTCTTCCTCGTGCTCGCCCGCATCATCTACTTCGCCTCCAACGGCATTCCCGAAATCGGCGTGGGCCTGCTGCGCATCATTGCCGTGCTCGGTGTCTGGGGCTGCTATCACTTCACTGCGAAGCTGGCGCAGAAAATGGGGCAGAGCGCCAACTGGGCCAACTGGGCCATCGTGGGCAATCCGCTGTTCCTGCTGACCATGATCGGCGGCGTCCACAACGACGCGCTGATGATCGCCGGTGTCTTCAGCGCCTTCGCCTATGCCTACGACCGCCGTCCCATGGCCGCCACGATGGCGCTGGCCATAGCCGTGTCGGTCAAGCCGATCGTGCTGCTGGCGCTGCCTTTTATCGGCTTGGTCCTGCTGGGCAGGAGCCCGTCGATGCGCGAGAGGTGGAAAATCTGGGCCAAGGTCTCAGCACTCTCCCTGACCTGGCTGCTTTTGATCGGTGCGGTCACCAACCTCTGGTTCGGCTGGCTGCTTGCCATGTTCACCGCGGGAGATGCGGCGTTCCCGTACGCTCCCGTGGGACTGATCGGCTGGTCCCTGAGCAATCTCGCTGGCATATTCGGCGCCGATATCTCCTTGGTGAATGCCATCGTGGTGGGCGTCTTCCAGGTCATCGCGCTGGCCATTGTGGCGCGCCTGGCGCTGGCCAAGGACACCTCCAGCCCGGTGCGCCTAGCGGCGTGGGCGCTCTCGGCGGTGGTGCTGCTGGCTCCGATTATCCAGCCGTGGTACATCCTGTGGCTGATGGCGCTGTTCGCCATTTCGCACAAGGTGTCCTGGGGATCGGAAAAGCTGATGATCTATGTATCCAGCCTGATCCTGGTGGCGGTTTTCGTCGACCAGCTCTCCATCGAGCAGTGGCACTCGGCCTGGCTGATGAAGACCCTGGCTGGCGTGCTCGTAGCGGGCTTGTTCATCGGCCTCTTCACTGCCGATGCCAGAACCAGGCAAGTGCTGCGCGGGCCGAAAGCATAGCCAAGGTCACATTCTGCAGCCCAGCTTTCTCCCGGAAAATTCCGCTTAGATAGAAATATGCAAACAATGTTCTGGCCAGCGGCAATCGCCATTCTCGGCGGCGCCCTCTTCTTGGCGTCCGCCGGCGTTTTCCTGCTGGCCGTGCAATACCGCCGGCATGGACGGTTGTCCTGGCGCCGCACCATTACCACCGCAACCGCAGCGGTCTACGGATTCGGCCTCTTCAGCTACACCATGCTTCCGCTGCCGGCCACGCGCGACGAATTCTGCCGTCCCGGAGTGGCCATCCCGCAACTGGTGCCCGGCCGTTTCGTCGACGACTTCAGGGTGGCCATCGTGGAGCGCGGGCTGAGCGGCTTCGCCACCAGCTTCACGCTGTGGCAGGTGCTGTTCAACATCATCTTGTTCATGCCCCTGGGCATCTTGGCCGTGCGCTGGCTGCGCGGCAACATTTTCACCGGCGTCTTGCTGGGCTTCGCGGCCTCGTTGGCCATCGAGCTGACCCAGTACACCGCTATTTGGGGGTTGTACACCTGCGCCTACCGTGTGGCCGACGTCGATGACCTGATCACTAACACTGCCGGCGCGCTGCTGGGTGCGATGATCGCCTACCTTCCGATGTTCCGCTTCCTGTCCGGTCCGGTGGAAGCGGACGCGGCCAACGCGCCGGCGCGGCCGGTCACCCGCGCCCGCCGCGCACTGGCCAACATCTTCGATGCAGGCTTCACCTCGGCCGTGCTCTTCGTCATCGGCGCTGCACTGGAACTGCTGGAGCGCTTGGGCGCCCCGGAGTTCGGCCAACAGTGGATGAACTTCTGGCTTCCGCTGCTCGTGGTCTTCTGCGTCTTCTGGCTGCCGAGCCTGGCGCCGGGGCGGGCCACCCTCGGCCAGCGCTGCGCCTGGCTGATGCTCACCGACGGGCAGGGGCAACCGGCTCCGGCGGGCCGGGCCTTGTTGCGCAGCCTGCTCGGATTTGGCGGGATTAACTTCCTCTTCCAGATTTCCACCAGCATGGTCGACTTCACGCCCTACCCGCTGCTGAACATGCTCGTTGTGATCTATATCGCGATCAGCGCCTTCTACTTCATCTTCGAGGCGAATCACCGGGGGCTGGCCGGAAAAATCAGCGGTACCGGTTTCATCGACCGTCGCGCCCTTTGATCCAAGGCACCCCAGCACCGCAAGGCGCACGCTAAAATGGAACGCGGTGGTCTGCGCCTGGGGTGCGGTCCAGCAAACTCGCGTTTGAAGACATACCGATAATTCCCAAAAGTTAGGTCTGCTCAGCAGCATGGAAGATAACAAACCAGAGGTCCCGGCCGAACCGCACCGCGCCGTCCTAGGCACGGCCGTAGGCGCGACGGTCCTCATTGCCATCGGCGCATTCGTGCTCTCGTTCGCTGCATTGACCGACCTGGCCGAGCGCTCGGGCATCAGCCCGCGCCTGGCCTGGATCTGGCCAATCATCATCGACGGCATGATCGTGGCCGCCACCGTGGCCATCGTGGCCCTGAACGGCTTCCATCGCAAGGCCATGATCTACCCGTGGTCGCTGCTGTTCTTCGGTGCGATCGTTTCCACTGCGGCGAACTCCACCCACGCAATCTTGACCGTGGACTCGATCGAAAACGGAGTGCCGCCGCTGGTTTCCGCGCTGGTTGCCGCCATGCCGCCAATCGTCTTGCTGGCCATCACCCACCTGACCGTGCACATGTACCAGAAGAAGTCCGAAGCCGCGAAGCTGCGCGCTGAGCTGGAATACAACGAAGAGCGGGAAAACGCCGAGAAGTACGGCGTCGCTTATGATGATGGCTACAACGCTGCGCTGACCGACACCAAGACCGCCGAGGAAGAACGCCTTTCGGTCCTGGAACAGGATCACCAGGACGCGCTGGCCCGAGCCCGCGCCGAAGGCATCGCGGCCGGCCGATCGGACTCGAAGGTCACCCCGATCAAGCAGAACGCGCAGCCAGCCAAGGAAACCAAGCCTGCAGCGCAGAAGAAGACCGAGGACAAGGCGCCATTGTTCGACGACATGGCTAAGCGCCTTTCCCGCCCATAAGGGCCGTCGCCGCACCCGGCTGGCGCCAGGGCATGAGCATGAGGACAGCATTTTCAGGAACGCTTTAGCATCCAGGAGGCATCAATGATGGATCCGGCGCAGGGCCAGGCGAACGACGAGTTCTCCGAACAGATTGCGGCCGCCGTTGAGCAGTACAAGTCTGTGACCGGCGAACTCAATACCGTCATGTCGGCCATGAAGGCGAAGATCCGCCGGTTGTTCGCGAATTCCGAGGTGCAACCGCTGTTCATTACCGGCCGGGTGAAATCGCCGCAGTCCTTCGCGGCCAAGGCCTCGCGCCGGCTGCAGGAAAGTTCCGAGACCGCCCCGGTGCTGGAATTCCCCAACCCGCTGCGCGAAATCCACGACATGGTGGGCATCCGCATCATCGTGATGCTGCCCCATGAAATCCAGCAGGTGGCCAGCCTGATCAAGTCGCACCGCGACTCCTTCGACTGCCGCAGCGACCGGGAGAAGGACATCGGCTCGGTGGAGTCCGGCACCTACGGCTACTCCTCGCGCCACCTGCTGCTCAAGACCCGCAGCGAGCCGATCGTGCGCAAATTCCAGGAGGCCTTGGGCAAGCCGGTGGTAGCCAGCGGCAACTTCGTCTTCGAAGTGCAGATCCGCACCGTGCTGCAGCATGCCTGGTCCGAAATGGAGCACGACATCCGCTTCAAGCATCCCGGCGAGGCCGCCTGGAATCCGCAGATCGACCGCCACTTCACCGCCACCGCGGCGATGCTGGAAACCGTGGAGGACTACTTCACGGACATCGACGAGCTGTACCACCGCCTGAACGGCTACCACGACCAGCAGGGCGCCGGATCCGAGCCGTTGACCGGCGAGAAGATCGGCGAAATATGGCAGACGCTGTTGCCGCACGTGGACCGCAAGCGCGATGACGATTGGTCCTGGGCCGCCGAGCTGCTCGGCTCCCACGGCATCGACCAGACCTGGCAGCTGGCGCAGCTGCTGGATGCGAATGTGGTCACCGATGTGCGTGCGGCGCTGGACCACCGGTACTCGCCGGGCCCGGACCGCTTGCTTGACGACGTGCTGCTCTGGCGCTTCGGCAAGGACCACATCGACAAGACCAGCGGCGGGGACCTGCGCCGCGAAGCCTCCTTGCGCCGCCGCCTGATCCAGATGATGGATTACCGATCGCAACCCAGCGACAAGGAATAATTTCGATTCGAAGCCCGGATTTCCACTGCGGTGGAAGTGCGGGCTTCGATTCTTTAGCCAGCTCAACCCCAAACTGTTAGTTTGTGCACGTTCCGCAGGCCACGGCGTGGTTGGCCGGTAGAATAGTCAAGTTGCCCAATTTGTGGGCCGCACAATTCTTGTACCCGCATGAAAGGGCCACACCATATGATTTCCGTAGCCAACCTTGAGCTACGCGTCGGCGCCCGCTTGCTGATGGACGAAGTGAACTTCCGCATCGACAAGGGCGACAAGATCGGACTGGTGGGACGCAACGGTGCCGGCAAGACGACGATGACCAAGGTCCTCGCCGGCGAGACCCAGCCAGCCTCGGGTGAGGTCACCTTCAAGGGCTCCATCGGCTACCTGCCGCAGGACCCCAAGACCCCTGACATGGAGCAGCTGGCGCGCAATCGCATCCTTGGCGCCCGCGGCCTGGACGTGGTGGTCACCAAGCTGGCCCAGAACCGCGAGGACATGGCCAGCGAGGACGCTGCCGTCTCCGCCAAGGCCATGCGCCAGTATGACCGGTTGGAAGCAGAATTCATCGCTGCCGGTGGCTACGCTGCCGAATCCGAAGCGGCCGCCATCTGCGCCAACCTGGATCTGCCGGACCGCATCCTGGACCAGCCGCTGCGCACCCTGTCCGGTGGACAGCGCCGCCGCGTCGAGCTGGCCCGCATCCTCTACTCGGACGCCGAGACCCTGCTGCTCGATGAGCCGACCAACCACCTGGACGTCGATTCGATCATGTGGCTGCGCGACTTCATCAAGAACTACCCCGGCGGCGTGCTGATGATCAGCCACGATACCGGCCTGATGGAATCCACCGTGAACAAGGTGCTGAATCTCGACGCGAACCGCGGCGTGGTGGATGTCTACAACATGAACTGGAAGCGCTACAAGATCCAGCGCGAAACCGATGAGCGTGCCCGCAAGCGCGAGCGCGCCAACATCGAGAAGAAGGCTTCGGTCCTGCTGACCCAGGCGAACAAGATGAAGGCCCGCGCCTCCGGCGCCTCGGCGGCGCAGTCCATGCTCAAGCGCGTGGATCGCATGCTTTCCGGGCTGCAGGAAGAGCGTGCCTCCGACAAGGTCGCAGCCCTGCGCTTCCCGGATCCGGCTCCCTGCGGCAAGACCCCGCTCATGGCCGAAGGCCTGTCCAAGGCCTATGGCTCGCTGGAGATCTTCAACGATGTCTCGCTGGCCATCGACCGCGGCTCGAAGGTTGTCATCCTGGGCCTGAACGGTGCCGGCAAGACCACCTTGCTGCGCATGCTCGCCGGTGTCTCCGAACCCGATACCGGAAAGATCATTCCGGGCCACGGCCTGAAGATCGGCTACTTCGCCCAGGAGCATGACACCTTGGATCCGGAAGCCAGCGTGCTGGAGAACATGCGCCGCAACGCGCCTGACCACCTGAACGATGCCGACGTCCGCTCGATCCTCGGCTCGTTCCTGTTCGTCGGCGACGACGTGACCAAGCCGGCCGGCGTGCTCTCCGGCGGCGAGAAGACCCGTCTGGCCCTGGCCACCATCGTGGCTTCCAGCGCCAATGTGCTGCTGCTTGATGAGCCGACCAACAACCTCGACCCTGCCTCGCGCGCCGAGGTGCTGGGCGCGCTGTCCACCTTCCCGGGTGCCGTGGTCATGGTGTCCCACGATGAGGGCGCAGTGATGTCGTTGCAGCCTGAGCGCGTGGTCATCCTGCCTGATGGCGATGAGGACCTCTTCAACGAGGATTACCTGGAATTGGTTTCGCTGACTTAACTCCTGACAACCCGTAATAGCTCTCGTAGGCTTGGCAGATCACCATCTTCAAAGGGAGCTGCCAAGCCATGAGTGTTTTTGGACGCAAATTACCGCGGATCGCAGGCGCTGGGCTGCTGCTTGCCAGCGCGCTGGCCGGCTGCGCCGCACAGGTTTCCGATGAGGTCAACGCCCAGTGGACGCTGCTGGACCCTGCCGGGGTGAACGCGTCGAGCACCAGCCTCGACCTCGGGGTCATGCGGCTTGCCTGTTCCTCCGGGGTGACCGGCGAGGTGACCGCCACCCAGGTGGAGCTGTCCAAAGACCAGATCGCCATCGGGATCGTGGTTGAACCGCTGGAAGGCGAAGCGCATGCCTGCCAGGGCAACGAGACCGCGCCCTACACGCTGGAACTGCAGGAGCCGGTGGGGGACCGCACCCTCATCGATGCATCCTGCCTCGAAGGCGAGGGGCACAAGACTCCTGGGTGCAGCGACAGCGGGATCCGCTGGACTCCGCCGGCCAACGGCAGCTGAATGAAAACTGCATTAAGCAGAGAACCGCGCGGCAACTGGAATATTCCAGCTACCGCGCGGTTCCCTTGTTTCCCGCAGCTACTTCGGGAGGCCCCCTGGCGTGTGGTCGGCCTGGTCGAGCAGCGCATCCTCGATGGCTTCATCGGTCGGCGTGCCGTCACGGCGGAACTTCTTATCCGGCTTGGCGCGAATCTTGCGCACCTTGTGCAGCGGCTCGTCCAGGCCCAGCGCCTCGGCTTCGGCTTGCTCGGCGGCATCCTCGGCGTTCAGCTTCTTCTGCTGGCGAGCGGCATACCAGAAGCCGATGAAGGCCAGCACGCCAAAGATGTACCACTGGATCTCGTAGGAAAGATGCGGACCTTCATCCATATCCGGAGCGTCCAGCTGCAGTGGCGCAGTGGCCGGGGCCGGATCCTCTTCATACATCAGGCCGTAGGCACCCTGGGCGATCTCGTAGTCCAGGAGCTTGGCGTAGTCTTCGAGCTGGATCGAAGCCAATTGGCCCTCCGGGGCGCCGCGGTCCAAGCGGATTTCCGATGGTTTCAAACGCACATCCACAGTGACTTCTCCGGCAGGTGGCGCTGGAACAGCATCCGGGTGGCCGTCTTCCTGGTTGCCGATCGGCAGGTAGCCGCGGTTCACGACGACAGTTCCGCCCTCGTTGGTCCTGAACGGCACCAGCACCTCGTAGCCGGGGCTGCCGGCCTTGATGCGGTTGCGCACGATCATGGTATCCGCGGGCAGATATCGGCCGGTGAGCTGCGCGGTCATCCAGGTCTTGTCCTCGTCCAGGTCCTGGAAATTCTCCAGGGCCTGCGTGCCGGTGACCGGCTCTGCGAAGTAGTTGCGGTTGACCCGTTCGATGCCCTCGAGGACTTCGGCACGGCGGTCGGCTTGCCAATTGCCCAAGCCAATGCAGGCGGCGGCGAAGATCGCCACCAGAATGAGCCAGCCGACCCACCGGGTACTGGCCAGAAAACGATACATCTACTTGCTTTCTCCTTCATTGCCCGGCATCGGCAGCGTTTCCTTGTAGAGCAGGCGTTCCTTCAGATACGTTTCGAGCCAGTCGCGGTGCTCTTCGCAGGCCAGCCAGATTTTGCGCCGGTCCGGGGTGTGGATCTTCGGATTATTCCACAGCAGCTGGTGGCTGGCGGCGTTGCGGCAGCCCTTTCGCGAGCACTGGATTTCGGCGGCGGCAGGGGAGCCGCCGAGCGAACCTAGCAGATCCACTAGTCCTCCTTGGGAGCAGTTGTTGGCTGTTGCACCGGAGCAGCTTCTTCGGCGAAGCTTCCGTCGATCACTTCTGGTTCCGGTGCCTGCTGCGCGGCCGGCGCGGTTTCGTCCGGTGCGGCGATAGCCTGGGCGCCGGGAGCCTTGTAGAACTCGGCGGGCGGTTCGCGTTTGGTCAGATCCGCACCGCCGTTGGCGATCACCACTGCGATATAGGGAAGGATAATTGCGCCCGCGAGCAAGACCCAGCGCAGCCAGCCATCGAAGAAGAAAGCGAGAACGAAGCAGATCAGGCGCACGGTCATGGAAATCGTGTATTTGCGCACACGTGAATCGCGCTCGGTGGTATGGGACTCGCGCGCTTCGGTAATGCGGTGAACTTCCGGTTGGCTGGAACCGTGATTCGTGGGCTGTGGGGACATGTAAAAGACTTCGCTTCGCAGTACGGGATCTGCTCCCATTGTCTCACCTGCGGCACGAAGAGTGTAATTTCTACGCGCTGTCGAAGCGGTAAAACTGGGTAGTAACTAATAGGATTGTTCACGGAGTAGCTACTTAACTAGGCAAAGTGCGCTTTTCGGCTGGCCCTTGGAGAGATTTACCATGCCAGGACAGCGAGCGCATGAACGGAGAAATACATTGACTACGGAACCAACCACTGGCCGCAGTGTCCTCGTGACCGGCGGCAACCGCGGCATCGGACTTGCTATTGCGCGCGCATTCGAAGCCAACGGCGACAAAGTGGCCATTACCTACCGCAGCGGCGAGGTTCCCGCCGGACTGCTCGGCGTCAAGGCCGATGTCACCGACGGCGAATCGATCGACGCGGCCTTCAAGGAAGTTGAAGCGGCCCACGGTCCGGTAGAAGTCCTCGTCGCCAATGCGGGGGTCACCAAGGACACCCTGCTGCTGCGCATGAGCGAAGACGACTTCACCTCGGTGATCGACACCAACCTCACCGGCGCCTTCCGCGTGATCAAGCGCGCGTCCAAGGGCATGATCCGGCTCAAGCGCGGCCGTGTCGTGCTGATTTCCTCGGTCGTCGGCCTTTACGGCTCGCCAGGGCAGATCAACTACGCGGCGTCCAAGGCCGGCCTGGTGGGCATCGCCCGCTCGCTGACCCGTGAACTGGGCTCACGCGGCATCACCGCCAACGTTGTGGCTCCGGGCTTCATCAACACCGAGATGACCGCTGTTCTGCCAGAGGACACCCAGAAGGAATACCTCTCCAGCATCCCGGCCAACCGCTTTGCTGAGCCTGAAGAGGTTGCCAACGTGGTCCGCTGGATCGCCAGCGACGAAGCAGGCTACATCTCCGGTGCCGTGATCCCGGTTGATGGCGGCCTGGGCATGGGCCACTAGAAGATTTAAGCAAGAAATCCAAAGGAGTACCACCATGAGTGAATTCAAAGGTGCCGTTGTAACCGGTTCCTCGCGCGGCATCGGTGCGGTGACCGCGCAGCTGCTGGCCGAGCAGGGCGTTGGCGTAGTGGTCAACTACCGCGCCAAGGCCCCGCGCGCCAACAAGATTGTTGCCGCTATTGAAGAAAAGGGCGGCAAGGCCGTTGCCGTGGGCGCCGACCTGACCACCGTTGAGGGTCCGCAGGCTCTGGTTGACGCGGCTGTTGAGAACTTCGGCTCGCTGGATGTCGTCGTGCTCAACGCTTCGGGCGGCATGGAAACCTCCATGGGCGAAAACTATGCGCTGCGCCTGAACCGCGACGCGCAGGTGGCCATGCTGGAAGCCGCGCTGCCCCAGCTGAGCGAGGGCGGCCGCGTGGTCTTCGTTACCAGCCACCAGGCGCACTTCATCAACGAAGTAACCACCATGGATGCCTACGACGCTGTGGCCAAGTCCAAGCGCGCCGGCGAAGATGCACTGCGTGAAATGATCCCGAAGCTGGCCGAGAAGAACATCACCTTCGTGGTGGTCTCCGGTGACATGATCGAAGGCACCATCACCGCAACCCTGCTCAACCGCATGGAGCCAGGTGCTATCGACGCCCGCCGCGAAGCTGCCGGCAAGCTGTACTCCGTCGAGGAGTTCGGCGCCGAGGTAGCCAAGATGGTCTTCGCCGACGTCGAGACCGGCCACACCGAGCTGGTTGGCGGCGCAGGCGACTTCCTGGAGCAGTCGGGCAAGTAAGCCCCGCAGCAGCGCGCATCAGCTGGCGGCAGTTACCCCGTGCAGGGGTTCCGACCGCCAGCTTTTCCGTGCCTGGGGCAAAATGCGCAGGGTTAAGCGAAATCGCCGGGCACCTCCGAAAGGGAGGCGCCCGGCGATTTCGCTTGGATCAGTCCTTGGGCTTGTCGCCGCAGACGATCTTGTGCCATGGGCTGTAGGTCCAGCTCTTGGTTTCAGCTGGCAGCTTCTTGGATCCATCGAAGGCTTCCCGGTAGCGGGTGATATCGATGCTGAAGCCCTTCTTGCCACCAGATTCCGAGACGCACTTTTCGGCCGGGTTGTACTTGGTTTCGGGGTTGGTCTGGTTGTACTTGCCCGAGCTCTTCTGCGAGACATCCCAGTACTTGGTGGACCACAGGCGGGTATTGACCTTGTCGCCCGAAACCCAGGCCTGGATCATCACGCCGTAGGGGGTGTTGTTCTCCCAGATCATGTCGATCTGGCCTTCCCACAAGGTGGCTTCGCGTCCCGCGGGGTAGCGCTCGAACCAGCGCGAATGCGGCTTGTGGGTGATGTCGTCGTATCCGGCCAGGAAGCCGACGTTGTACATCTGGGTGGAGATCTGCGAGAGTCCGCCGCCTACGGCTTCGGTGCTGAAGCCGCTTTCCACGACCCCGGAGCTGTAATAGCCGTTGGCCACGGTGATCGGGCCCAAGGCCTGCAGCAGCGAGAAGCGTTCGCCGGGCTTGATGATATCGCCATTGACGCGCGCCGAACCGGCATGCAGGTTCTTGGTGCGTACGGTATCGGAAGCCGGGTAGGGAGTGGAGAAGGTGACGATCGGTTCCTTGATGCCGAGCTTCTTCGCATCTGCGGTGGTGAAGTCGGCTTCCTTCTCGGTCATCTCAACTTCGGCAGTGCGGTTCTTGGCAGCGGTGGCGGCCAGGACCTTGGCGCCCAGGCCCTTGGTCTCCAGCGAGATGCCCTTGGAGGACTTGATGATGGACGGCTTGCCGTCCTTCAAGACGATCTGCGCATCCTTGGCAGTGCTGGAAAGATCTGAATTCTTCGTCGCAGCCTTGTAGAGCTTCTCGTCATCCAATGCGATCGCTGGGGCGCCATCCTTGGGCGCGTACTTTGCCGCCGCGGCAATAGACGCGGCCGAGATGGACGCCTTCTTGTCATCCGATGCCAGGATGACCTCGTCCTTCAGCAGCGCCTTGACGTCCTTGTCGTAGAACGCCTGCAGGGCGTCGGCAGAGATCGCCGGCTTGCTGACTTCGGCAGGAAGGTCGATCGCCGCGCCGGCAATTTCCCATTCCTCGCTGATCAGTGTGGCGGCTTCTTCGGTCTTCAGCGCTACGCCGTCAACGGGCTTGGTCAGCTTCGAGGTGCCATCCTTGAAGTCGATAGTTCCTTCGGCGACCTCGGCATTGGCCTTCTTGGCCAGCGCTTCAAGCTGCGCGCCCAGTTTTTCCTGATCTACGTCGACCGCTGGGGTGACGTGGAATTCGCCGGTGAGCCGCTCGTAGAGCTTGGCCGGGTTGATTTCGTAGGAAGTCAGTTCGTTGATGGTGTCATCAACGTTCAGTTCCAGGCCGGCCTTGGCCGGATCCAGGGTGTACTTTTCACCGTTGACGGTGACATCCATTGGCTTTTCAGCCAAGGGGAGTACCTCGCGTTCCAATTCGGCGCGAGCCTGGTCCTTGTTCATGGATCCGATGTTCACGCCCGCAATTGACGCGTTGGCTGGAACCTGGGAACTGACATAGGCGGCTCCGCCGAAATATGCTGCGGCTACGGCTGCAACACAAGAACCGGTAATGATCCAAGGCTTGGCCTTGCTCTTCGGCTTCTTCTTGTCTTGTGCGGAGTGCGTAGGCGTAGTTGAGGAACTGTCCGGGGAGGGGGTCTGCACTGGTCTGGTAGCTCTTTCGAAAGCGATAGGGGCTACGCGCGCGGCTAGGACTTATTCCGCCAGCCGTTAAACGCGTCAATAGAAATACTAACCGCTGGAACAACCGATCAAGTTACCGAAAGCCGCTATCGGCAGAATTGTTATGCAGTTGTTGGATTCCGCTAAGCCAAATCATTGAGTACTAGGTCGGCGATGACGTCCAGGCGCGAGAAGTCCAGGCGCACGTCCGCCTCATCGCGCAGGGCAGGCTTCGCATTGAAAGCCACGCCCAAACCCGCGGCAGCAACCATGGCCAGATCATTGGCGCCATCACCGGCGGCGACGGTTGCCGTCATCGGGATGTGATGTTCCTCGGCCCAGGCGCGCAGCATCGTTTCCTTTATGCCGCGATCGACGATCTGGCCGTGAACGGTTCCGTCAAGAATTCCCTCGGAAATGCCCAAGGTGTTAGCCAGCGCATGGTCCAGGCCCAGATGGGCAGCCAACGGATCCAGGATCTGCTGGAACCCGCCGGAAACTACCCCGACCTTGTGCCCAGCAGCGTGGAACCGCTTGACCAGGGCTTCGGCGCCGTCCGAGAGGACAATGCGCTGGCCTACCTCGGCAAGGACAGTATCTGGCAGATCCTTCAAGGTAGCTACGCGCTGGATCAAGGACTGGGCGAAATCCAGTTCACCGCGCATCGCGGCTTCGGTCACCGCAGCCACTTCTTCTTCCCGTCCAGCGTGAGCGGCGAGCAGTTCGATGACTTCCTGCTTGATCAAGGTGGAATCGACATCCATCAGCAAGAGCAGCTGCGGAGCATCGACGAGTTCGGCCGGTACCACCGCTACGCACATGTCCGCGTATTCCAGTGCGCCGTCGGCGACCTGCGCATCGACGAATGCCGCAGCGGCCTGCTGCAGCTTCGCCTGATCGGCCTGTTCAAGGCGGAACTTGGCGACCAGCCGCTCTTCGCTGGCTTTGATCTGGCTCTCGTCCGCGGCGGGAATGAGCCCGGCGGCGGCCGCTTGCTGCAATACAGCGTTGAAGTCTGTGCGGGAGAAAGCGGGGCGGGATGCGAAAACCAATGATGAAGCCATGCAACCATTTTTCATTGCTTCGGTGTTTACGACCAAACATGACGTGTTGGCGCAAAGCTGCTGACCAGGCCCAGGGGAGCGAACTAGTATTGCCGTTGGACGCAATACAGGTCAATCCGGCGATCTCAGGCCCCGTCCGGCATTTCCAATTAGTGAAACAGGGGCGAAAAGTCTAATCTTGAATACCATGAGCGAAGTGCTAACTTTCAAAGATGTCAGCGTTGTACGCGGGCGAAAAGACCTGCTCAAGGACGTGTCCTGGGAAGTCAAAGAAGGACAGCGGTGGATTGTGATCGGCCCCAATGGCGCCGGCAAGTCGACCTTGATGAACATTGCGGCCACCCGGCTGCACCCAACCCGCGGTACCGCGGATATCCTTGGCGAACGTTTGGGCAAGGTGTCGGTCTTCGATCTGCGTCCGTTGATCGGCCTGAGCTCAGCCCTGGTTGCCAACTCCATTCCAGCCAACGAAACCGCGCTTAACGTAGTACTCACCGCGGCTTACGGCATGACCGGTCGCTGGCGCGAGAAGTACGAGAAGCTCGATGAGCGCCGTGCTTTCCATCTGCTGCACAACTGGGGCATGTCCACCTTCATGAACCAGCCTTTCGGCAAGCTTTCCGAAGGCGAGCGCAAGCGCGTGCTGATCGCCCGTGCCTTGATGACCGATCCCGAACTGCTGATCCTCGATGAGCCTGCAGCAGGCTTGGACCTTGCCGGGCGCGAAGACCTGGTTGGCAAGCTGGCGGAACTGGCAGCCGACGAGGATGCCCCGGCGCTGGTTCTGGTAACCCACCACCTTGAAGAGGTGCCAGCGGGATTCACCCACATCTTGATGATGCGCGACGGCGAAGTTGTCGCTGCCGGCGAGATCGAATCCACGCTGAACGAAGCGAACCTGGAAGCAACCTACGGCATGCCGCTGAGCCTGCGCCGTGAAGGTGGACGCTACTCTGCTTTTGCACGCAGCTAACAGCAATAACTAAAGGGGAAACTTCCACGTGATCGAATTTTGGCGCGAAGCCCTGGTCTTCATTGGCGGACTGTGGGCCGGAACTATCAACACCGTCGTCGGTTCGGGCACGTTGGTCACTTTCCCCATTCTCGTGGCGTTGGGCATGGCTCCGGTGAATGCCGTCGTCTCCAACGCCATGGGTCTGGTTGCTGGTGGCTTCTCCGGTGCCTGGGGGTACCGTCGAGAAGCTGCCAGCGTCAAGAAGACGCTGCTCAAACTCGTGCCGGTTTCACTGGTCGGCGGGTTGATCGGTTCCTTGCTCCTCCTGAACCTGCCGGAGTCCGTCTTCGGCATCGTTGCGCCGGTGCTGCTGGTTTGCGCGCTGGTGCTGGTGATCTTCCAGCCCCGTCTTGCGAAGTGGGCGAAGACCCGGCAGGCCGCTTCCGGCGGCACCGACCCGGATGATGCAGATCGCGCCCAGATTCCAATGGTCCTCTACATCCTGGTGTTCATCATCGGTGTCTACGGCGGCTACTTCACCGCCGCGCAGGGAGTCCTGCTGATGGCGGTATTCGGCGTGTTCTTGCAAGCATCCCTGCAGCAGTCCAATGCAATCAAGGTCATCCTCTCCCTGATCGTGAATCTCGTGGCGGCCGCGATGTACCTGATCATTGCGCCGGAACGCATCAATTGGCTCGTCGTCCTGCTTATCGCTGTCGGCTCGCTGATCGGCGGATTTGCCGGCGCCAAGATTGGCCGCAAGCTCTCGCCTGGGCTGCTGCGCCTGGTCATCGTCATCCTGGGCCTGGTTGCCCTGGGCAACATGCTCTACAAGTTGGTGTAGCTCGTGGTTGAAATTCTCAACCCTGAACGGATCCTGCCGGTCGCGGATCTGGCTGATTCCCGCCTCGACGAGTACCTCCGGCTCTCCGAAGCGAACCTGCGTATGCGCACTGACGTGGAAAACGGGCTCTACATTGCCGAGAGCACCAAAGTGGTGCAGCGTGCGATCAACGCGGGCCACGTGCCGCGCAGCTTCTTGCTCGCCGAAAAGCATCTGGACCAGCTAACCGAGGAGTTCAACCGTTTCCCAGACGCGCCGATTTTCATTGGGGATGATCGGCAGCTCCAGGATCTGGTCGGCTTCCACTTGCACCGCGGCGCCATGGCGGCGATGAATCGTCCCGAACCGCTGGATCTGGACGAAGTGCTTGAAGCCAGTTCGCGCGTCGCCATCTTGGAAGACATCGCCGACCATACTAACCTCGGCGCAATTATCCGTTCGGCTTCAGGGCTCGGCGTTGACGCCGTGCTGCTCACCCCCAAATGCGTGGACCCCTGGTACCGTCGCAGCGCCCGCGTCTCAATGGGGACGGTCTTCGACCTTCCTTGGGTACGCATGCTGTCGTGGCCAGAGGACATCCAGACCTTGAAGAAGCATGGCTACGAGATGCTCGCCATGGAACTGACCGAGGACGCGATCCCGCTAAACGAAGTAGAGATCAAGTCTGGCCAGAAGGTCGCCATGATCTTGGGCAACGAAGGCAGGGGAGTTACCGATGAAGCTCTGGCCGCCGTTGACCGGACCGTGATCATCCCTATGTACCGCGAAGTGGATTCCCTGAATGTTGGTGCCGCTAGCGCAATTGCATTCTGGCATTTGTGCTCCGCGCCACGCTAAGAAGGTTTCTGCCGCCGCCGCTTTTGCGATAGGATGGACTGTCTGTGCATTGAGGTCTCTTCATGGAGCCCTGAATGCGGGACACAATTTCCGAGTAAGTAGCTACTGGCAAAATCCAGTGGCCATAAACAAAAAGGTGTATAGCTATGAAGGCTGATATCCATCCACAGTACGGCCCAGTTGTCTTCAACGACCTGGCATCCGGCGAGAAGATCCTGACCCGTTCGACCGCTAAGTCGGACAAGACCATCGAATGGGAAGATGGCAACACCTACCCAGTAATCGACGTCGAAATCTCGGCAGCTTCGCACCCGTTCTACACCGGCAAGCAGCGCATCATGGACACCGCTGGTCGTGTCGAGCGTTTCAACGCCCGCTTCAAGGGCTTCGGCGGCAAGAAGTAATACTTCGCCCCTAGCAAGCTTTCGCGGCGTGTTTCCAGTATTTGGAAACACGCCGCTGCTGCTTTAACAGCACACCTGTCCATCAGTGACTGAAAAATGTTTTCACGGAACCGTCTAAGAGGATTCGTTTTTCGCGCCACGATACGCATCGCGGCATCTTGGCAGTTTCCTGGATGCGCCAGTGACTGAAAAATATTGTCAGCAGCGTCCGCCCCAGCGTCTTCCGGCTCAATAGCCGTCGGGGCGGCAGGAGATGACTGAAAAATGCTCTCACTTAACTGACTAGGAGGATTCCTTTTTCGCGCCGTGATGCGCTAGTGGCATTTTGGTAGTCGTCTCGATGCGCCAGTGACTGAAAAATATTGTCAGCAGCGTTCGCCCCAGAGTCGTTCGGCGCAATAGCCGTCGGGGCAGCCGGGGATGACTGAAAAATATTTTCACGGAACTGTCGTAGAGGTCCCGTTTTTGGCACAGCGGTGCGCATCGGGCATTTTGGCAGTTGCCTGGAGGCGCCATTGACTGAAAAATATTGTCAGGAGCGTTTGCCCAGAGCTTTTCGGTGCTATAGCCGTCGGGGTTTCCAGTGGCGGCTGAATAAGGATTCGCTGACTCGTCGAAGCAGACGTCTTGGCCGCACTGCTCCGAGCAACTGGCTCCATCGCCGTTGCGTGAATGGTGTTATTGGTGGTGTGGAGGTGCTGGTGACTGAAAAATTCTGTCACCCAAAAACCGGTCAATCGGGATAGCGTCCTCAGCCTGTTTCCTTCTGGCCGTCATCTGGCGGCGATTCAGGACCGGGATCCTCGTCTGGAATGTCGACGCGAGGCTTGAGCCCAAGTACCCTGCGTACTTCTGCCGTGAGTCGAATATGCGGCAAAGGAATGACCTTAGGGCGCTCTGGGCAATGATCATTTACATGATCGAATTGGTCCACACGCTTGACGCTTTCCGGAATAACGAGTGCGCTCAGCCCGTGTGGAGTCACCCACATCTTGGATCCGTCAGGACGCGGAACGACTTTCCAACCCAATGCATGCTTGAACATTTGATGCTGCTTGCACAGCAGATGCGTATTGTCCCTGGTCGTATGCCCTCCGTGAGCCCAGCCATTTATATGGTCAATCTCGGAGCGGTCAGCTGGACGGCGACAGCCGGGGAAGCAGCAATGCTCATCGCGGTGCCGTAACAGATCCTTGAGGCTCTGCGAGGGCCGGTAGCGCCTTCGCTCGACATCTATCGCGGCGCCAGTCCATGGGTCGGTCAGCACGCGCTGGAACGAAGGCGCATCCTTTGCCAACACCAATGCGACCCCCAGTGGGATGGGGCCGTAGCCTTCCAGGTCAGCCACGGTCCTTGTAGGATCCGCCAGCATTTCCACCGCGGGAATCGTGATGGATACCCGTGGCTTGAGGGGCGTGCCTTCCCGGTCCGGCCAGCCGTTGAGGATGATGTCTGCAAAGGCGTCCGCTTCTATTTGCTCCCGGGTGCGGGGATCCTGCGGATCGTTATGCTGATCAGCTAGCCACTTCACGGAGTTCTTGATGGAATGAATCACTGCGGCACTGTTGTAGTACTTGAGGGTGGACATGCCATTTTCGTTATCCCATAGCGTGAGCTTGCGATTCTTTTCAGACTTCTTGTGCCTTTGTTCGGCGGCCTCCGGGCACATCCTGTCATGGAACCGGCGTGCGCGTTGGTATATCGCGTCATCAGACGCAGTCTTCGCCATGGGCAACAGCACGCGTTGCATCTGCATGATTTGTTCGGGGAGCAAGTCCTGCGAATACTTCACGATGCCATGCGCTGCCTTGGACGTGATCTCTCCTGCAGCCAGAGCCGTGAGGGTTTCCTTGCAGGCGTAGCGAAGACCCTTGGCATAGAACATCCGCTTGCCTACCATGCGAGGGGTCTCACGCAGCGCGACAGCCGCTTCTGCGATGAAGTTGGAGTTGATGACCTGGTCACTGCCGCGGTCAACGCCATAGTATTGAGCACTTTTCCGAGCCTCGCGTTCCTCCTCCTCGGTAGTGGTCCCCGCGGTGGCGATCATATCGGCAAATGATTCACTGACTTGTTCTACTGAATCGGCCAGCAGCACAGATGTCATTGCATCGAGGGTGCTCTGAATGCGTTGGATCTTCTTCAGCCGTTCGAGGGCGTCGTCGGGGCCATTGAGCGGGCCCGCGTCGTAGAGCTCATCTGCCAATTGCTTCAGCGGACCATGGAACAGGTGATGTTCGAGATGGTCGCTGAATAACGAATCCTTGTGGGATTCTGTGCGAGTGCCAGCTGGGGGCAACGGTAGACGATGTTCATCATCGTCGTCATGGATGAAATCGGGTATAGCCATAGTTAATTATCCTGCCGGCAACAGACAGTTTGGCCCGGAAATCCGCGGAATGTGGAAGTATTATCGAATATTTATTCGATTGTTATCCGGCGTCGAATGTTGCCACTGCGAACCACCGAATCCGGGGGCGCGTGGATTCGACTAGTGGGCAGCCGGGGATAGAATGAAACCATGAAGCATCATGGTGAATACAAGGTAGTCGGTGGCAAATTAGTCGTTGTAGATCTGGATACTTCCGATGGCGTGATCACCGAAGTGTCATTGAATGGCGACTTCTTCCTGGAACCAGATGATGCACTCGATGACTTGAATGATGCGCTACGCGGTTTGCCAGCGGACGCCAGCCACAGCACCATACGCAATGCGGTAACCGACAATCTGCGTGAAGGCGCAGTGATGTTCGGTTTTGACGAAGACGCCATCGCGCGCGTCGTCCGCCGCGCGCTGGGACACGCCACCAAGTGGGAAGACCACGAGTGGGAAGTCCTGAGCCCGGAGATCATTCCAATCACCGAGCAAGTGGCGCTGGATGAGGTGCTGACCCGGCAAATCGCCAAGGGGACCCGCAAGCCGACCATCCGTTTCTGGGACTGGAGCGAAAGTGCCGTCGTGATCGGATCCTTCCAGTCGCTGAAGAACGAAGTGGACATGGAGCAAGCCGAAAAGCACGGCATCCAGGTGGTTCGCCGCATTTCCGGAGGCGGCGCGATGTTCATGGAAGCTGGCAACTGCATTACCTACTCGCTCTACGCTCCTGAATCCCTGGTGGACGGCATGAGCTTTGCCGATTCCTACCCGTACCTGGACGCCTGGGTGATGGAAGCGCTGGAAAGCATCGGCCTGGAAGCGTACTACAAGCCGCTGAACGACATCGCGACCCCTGCCGGCAAGATCGGCGGCGCAGCGCAAAAGCGCCTGGCCAACGGTGCGATGCTGCACCACGTCACGATGAGCTACGACATCGACGCGGAGAAGATGACCCAGGTGCTGCGCATTGGCCGGGAGAAGATCTCCGACAAGGGCATCACCTCAGCGGTCAAGCGTGTGGATCCGCTGAAGTCGCAGACAAAGCTGGATCGCATGGAGATCATCAACGTCATGATGGACACCTTCGCCAAGCGCACCGGGGCCAAGCCGGCGCAGCTGGATGCCGAATCCCGTCTGGCGGCGAAGGAATTGGCCGAGGCCAAATTCGCTACCGCGCAGTGGACCGCGCGGGTTCCGTAGCGAGCCAAGATCCAAGGGCCTGTTCTCGATCAAGTTCGAGGCCAGGCCCTTGTTTTGCTTGAGGCCATGGTGCTGTGGCCCTGCCATCTCCGCTGCGCCGGCCGGGTTCGGACGCAGGGCAGACCCGCACTGGAACCAGTTGCGCCACCGGCAACGGCCTGCGGCTCTTGGCCGGCCCGCTGCGTGGATAAGCAGCGGGCCGGCTTCGGAGGGCTAGCGGCTGGTGCGGCTGTAGGCCTGGGCCTTCAGCGAGCGTTCCAGTTCTGCGCGTTCCTCAAGCAGGATGCGCTTGAGGGCGGCCGGTGCGCTCTCATGGCGTTCCAGCCATGCGGTAGCGGTAGCCAGTGCATGGTTCTGCTCGATGGCGCCCTGGAGATCCTGGTGCCCTGGATACAGCCCCTCGATCACGCGCGTGGCGAATTCCATGCCCATGGTCTCGAAGACCGGCAGGATCGCGGCCCAGTAGCGTTCCTCGAACGGTGCCAGCAGGGCGGAGGAACCCATGGTGAAGCCCAGCGCGGTGGCCGAGAGGGCATCGTTGGACAGCTCCCCGTGTTCATCGCGCGCCATCAGCACGGTGTCGAAAGCGGTGTCCTTGGCCTGCGGATCCGGGCGCGCCGCCAGCGCGGTGCGAACCGAATTCTGCGCCACGCTGGTGGGGTTGGCCTTGGCCGCTTCGTGCATGGATGCCTCGGCGGCCTCGTCGAGCCGGCCGGAAGCGGCCAGCGCGATGTAGGAACCCCACAGCAGCTGCTCATCGACGGTGACCTGGTAGGCATTGGGCTGCTCGCCCAGGAAGGCGTCGAGCACCTCCGGAGCCACGCCGGCACGGGCCAGGCGAACCAGGGTGCGCGCGGTGGTGGTCTGCTGGTCTCCGCCGGCCTCGAACCGGGTGAGCCACCCGGTGAGGGTTGCGGCGGCCTTCTGGCGCAGCTCCGCGCGCAGCTCGGGGGCAACGTACTTGGAAATCGAGGTGGCCAACTGGTCGGTAAGCACCCCGAAGACGCCCGCGTCGGTGACGGCGTGCGCGTGATCGAGGATCGCCTGCACGTAGCTTTGCGCATCCAAGGTGGCCGAACGCACCGCATCCCACAGCGACGCCCAGCAGGTGGCGCGGGGCAGCGAGTCGCCCAGGCCCGAGAGGTGGCCGAGCAAGGTGGCACGCGAAACCGGGTCGAATTCGATCAGCGCATAGGTCTCATCGCCGTCGTTGGGCAGCAGCAGATCCGGGATCCGGCGTCCAACCAGGAAGTCCAGGGCCGCCGATTCGCCGGAGAGCTCCACGTCCACCGAGTCGGTGCGCACCAGCTGGCTCCCGTCCAGCTGGTAGGCGCCGACCGAAAGCACATGCGGGCGGGCGATTTTCTGCCCGGTGACCGGATCGGTGCCCGACTGGATCAGCGATGCCGCGGTGATGGTGCCGCCGGCGTCGGTGGTGTACTCGACGTGCAGCTTCGGCACGCCGCTGGTCTTCAGCCAGGCATCCGCCCACTGGCCCATATCGCGGCCGCTGGCCGCTTCGAGCGCTTCGAGGAAGTCATCCAGCGAGGTATTGCCGTAGGCGTGCTTGCGGAAGTAGGCGCGGGCGGCGTCGCGGAAGGCCTCGGCGCCGACAAAGGCGGCCAGCTGCTTGAGCACGCTGGCGCCCTTGGCATAGGTGATGCCATCGAAATTCTGGTCCGCGGCCAGCAGGTCCGGGATGTCGGCCACGATGGGGTGGGTGGTGGGCATCTGGTCGGCCACGTAGGCCCAGGCCTTGCGGCGCGCCGCGAAGGTGGTCCACGCGGTGGTGAAATCGGTGGCTTCGTCGTTGGCCAGGGTGCCGATGTAGTCGGCGAAGGATTCCTTGAGCCACAGGTCATCCCACCACTTCATGGTGACCAGGTCGCCGAACCACATGTGCGCCATTTCGTGCATCAGGGTGTTGCCGCGCTGCTCGTACTGGCCTTCGGTGGCGTGCGAGGTGAAGACGTAGCGTTCGGTGAAGGTGACCAGGCCCGGGTTTTCCATGGCGCCGAGGTTGTACTCCGGCACGAACGCCGAGTCGTACTTGCCCCACGGGTAGGGGTAGTCGAACAGCTGGTGGTAGTAGTCCAGGCCCTGGCTGGTCAGCTTGATGATCTCGTCGCCGTCGAAGTGCCCGGCCAGCGAGGCGCGGCAGGTGGCGGCCATCTCGATGCTCAGCTCTTCGCCGTCATCCAGCCGCTGGAGATGCTCGCCGCGCACCACGTGGTACGGTCCGGCCAGCACCGCGGTGATGTAGCTGGAGATCGGGGGAGTCGGGGCGCAGGCCACGGTCTTGGTGCCGTCATCGTGCAGTACCTCATCGACGATCGGCTGGTTGCTGGCCAGATGCCAGGCTGCCGGGCCGGTGAGGGTGAAGCGGTAGCTGGTCTTCAGGTCGGGCTGCTCGAAGCAGGCGAAGACCCGGCGCGCCTCGGAAGGCTCGAACTGGGTGTAGAGGTAGGTTTGGCCATCCTGCGGATCCACGAAGCGGTGCAGGCCCTCGCCGGAGCGCGAGTAGATCGCCCGTCCGGTGATCTTCACGGTGTTCGGCACGTCGGTGCGCAGCTGACCGAGGTAGATGCGTGCATCGAGCACTGCGGATTCCAGGTCGATCGCGGTGCCGTTGACCAGTACCTCGTCCACGGATTCGTGGATGAAGTCGATGAAGGCTGCCGGATCCTTGGAGCTGAAGTTCAGCGTGGTGATCGAGCTGAAGCTGGTGGCTGTGCGATCGGTGGCATTGGAAAGATCGAGCTGGACCTCGGCGAAGTGCCATTCGATATTCCGTGCGCGCCAGGCCGCTTCGTCGCGCCTGAGGTTTTCATTGGGTGCATAGCGTTGAAGTGTGTCCACCACCCCAGCTTAGCTGTGAAAGGAATGCTTTAGGGTTCTTTTTGCTAAACTTCCCGGCTCGCCAGCAGGGCGCGAATGCCGTGGAAGTGCTCGGAGATCAGCTGCCGGGCGGTTTCCACGTCCTTGGCGCGTACCGCGTCGAGGATATCGCGGTGGTCCTGGGCGGTCTTGGCCGGCTGGGTGATTTCCAGATCGGAGTCGATCGCATCGTAGATGGTGCGGTAGACATCCCAGAACACTCCGAGCAGGTTGGTCAGCAGCTGGTTGCCCAGCGGCTCGAAGAGGATGCGGTGGAAGGCCTTGTCCTGCTCGACGAAGGTCTCCTCGCGCGCCGCGTGCTGCTCCATCTGGCTTACGCACTGCTCCAAGGCCTCCAGGTGCTCGTCGGTGACCGCGCGGATGGCCAGGCCGATCAGGCCGGTTTCCAGTGCCTGGCGGACATCGACCAGCTCGCTGGCCTCATGGCCATGGTGGCGCAGCGACATCTGCCCGCGGAAGGCGAGGGAATCATGCAGGGCGTTGAGGTTTTCCTGGGCCACGAACATGCCGAAACCGTGGCGGGTGTCGATGATGCCCAGGGCCTGGAGCACCTTGATCGCCTCGCGCAGGGAGTTGCGCCCCACGCCCAGCTCGGCCATGAGTTCCTGCTCGGTGGGCAGCGGGTCCCCGGGCAGCAGTCCGCGTTCCAGGATCAGCGCGGTGATGTCATTGGTCAGCGCGCGCAGGCGGGCACGGGCATCTGATCGGCGGGCTGGCATCGTGCTCAACGGATCCTGCTTTCCTCGGCGGGCGGAGAAGTTCATGTGACGCAGTTGACCTTGCGGCGTGACGTCCACTACAGTCTAGACCATAGATCGGACATCCTACGTCCTACAACACTCACTCATTTTCCTGGAGGTGGCAAGAATGGCTTTGAACGAAGTAGCCAACAAGCCCTTTGCACGACGAGATTTCCTGAAGATCACCGGCATGGTTGGCGCTGCTGCGGCATTCTCGGCCAGCCTGGCCGCCTGCTCCCCAGGAGCCAGCGGCGGCGCGGGCAGCACCGCAGCTGCCGGCACGGGCACCATCGAGGCAGGCATTTCCTACGCCCTGTCCACCGGCTTCGACCCGATGACCTCCTCCGGCGCGACGCCGTTCGCCGCCAACATGCACATCTTCGAGGGCCTGGTGGACCTGCACCCGGCCACCCGTGAACCCTACCTGGCGCTGGCAGCGGCGGAGCCGAAGCAGATTGACGACACCAGCTGGGAAATCACCCTGCGCGACGGGGCCACCTTCCACAACGGGGAAGCGGTCACCATCCAGGACGTCGTCTACTCCTTCGAGCGGGTGCTGGACACCGGCAACGCCTCGTTGTTCGCCCAGTTCATCCCCTTCATCAAATCGGTGAAGGCCAAGGACGAGAAGACCGTGGCGTTCACGCTGAACTATGCCTTCCCGCTGTTCCCGACCCGCATCTCGGTGGTCAAGATCGTGCCGAAGGCCGTGGCTTCCAAGGACCAGGCCGCCTTCGACGCCGCACCGATCGGCACCGGCCCGTACAAGCTGGTCTCGGCCACCAAGGACGACAAGATCGTCTTCGAGAAGTTCGAGGACTACAACGGCAAGTACCCGGCGACCGCCAGCGGCATGACCTGGTTCCTGCTCTCCGATGCGGCGGCCCGCGTGACCGCCATGGAATCGGGCCGCGTGCAGGCCATCGAGGACGTTCCGTACCTGGATATGGACCGCCTGGCTTCGAAGGCCACGGTGAAGAGCGCCGATTCCTTCGGCCTGCTGTTCCTGATGTTCAACTGCGCCAAGAAGCCATTCGACAACGCGCTGGTCCGCCAGGCACTGCACTACGGCCTGGACACCGAGTCGATCATCAGCACCGCGCTGCTGGGCAACGCCAAGGCTGCCAGCTCCTATGTGCAAGAAAGCCACCCGCAGTACATCAAGGCGGATACGGTCTACGGCTACGACGCGGCGAAGGCCGCGGCGCTGCTGGCCGAAGCCGGCGTGGACAAGCTGGAATTCGAGCTGCTGACCACCGACACCTCGTGGGTCAAGGACATCGCCCCGCTGATCCTCGAATCCTGGAACAAGATCCCGGGCGTGAAGGTCACCATGAAGAACCTGCAGTCCGGCGCGCTGTACACCGACAACGTGGACAGCGGCACCTTCTCGGTGGTGGCCGCCCCGGGCGACCCATCGGTCTTCGGCAACGACCTGGACCTGCTGATGAGTTGGTTCTACCGAGGCGATGTCTGGCCGAAGAACCGCTTCCGCTGGAACGATGCACCCGAATACAAGGAGCTGCAGAAGCAGCTGGACGCGGCCATCCAGACCGATGATTCGAACAAGGCCATGGCGGCGTGGGGCAAGGCGATCAACATCGTCGCCGACCAGGCCCCGCTCTACCCGGTGCTGCACCGCCAGCTGCCATCGGCCTGGGACGAAAACGCGCTGGAAGGCTTCGAACCGCTGCCAACCACCGGCATCTCCTTTGTCGGCGTGAACCGCAAGGCCTAGCTGGCCCCGGCCCCGCGCAGCAGGCCGGGAGACACGGCACCCACGCCGTGCCGCCCGGCCCGCACAGCGCAATGACCTGCACACTTCGATACTCGACGGAGCTACTCCATGGGGAATTTCCTCAACCTGCTCTTACGCCGCCTGGCCGCGCTGCCGGTGATGGTCCTTGGCATCTCCGCCATGGTCTTCATCATCATGAAGCTGGCCCCGGGCGATGAAGCCACCTCCGCGCTGGGCGAGGGCGCCTCCGAGGCCGCCAAAGAGGCCTACCGCGAGGAACGCGGCCTGAACGACGCGCTGGTGGTCCAGTACATCAGCTTCATCGGCCGGCTCATCCGCCTGGACTTCGGCCTGACCACCCCGCCGGCCCAATCGGTCTCCCAGATGATCGCCGGCGCGTTCCCGCTGACCTTGCAGCTGACCTTCCTGGGCGTGGTCATCGCCGTGGTCATCTCGCTGGCCTTCGGCCTGCTCGGTGCGCTGTACCGCGATGGCTGGCCGGACCAGCTGGTCCGCATCTTCTCCATCGCGGCGATCGCCACCCCGTCCTTCTGGCTGGGCATCCTGCTCATCCAGTGGTTCGCCCTGGGTTCCAGCCCGCTGTTCCCCTCCGGGGGAGCGGCCCCCGAAGGATCGGGCCCGGGCACCTGGCTGCTGCATATGGCGCTGCCGGCCCTGGCCCTGGCCATCCCGGTCTCCGCCTCGCTCACCCGCGTGGTGCGCACCTCGATGGTCGAGGAACTGGACCGCGACTACGTGCGCACCGCCATCGGCAACGGCGTGCCGCGCGGCGAAGTGATCTCCAAGAACGTGCTGCGCAACGCCCTGGTCACCCCGGTGACCGTGCTCGGGCTGCGCATCGGCTACCTGCTGGGCGGTGCGGTGGTCATCGAGATGATCTTCTCCCTGCCCGGCATGGGACAGCTGATCATGAACGGCATTACCAACAAGGACACCAACCTGGTCCAGGGCGTCACGCTGACCATCGCGATCACCTTCGTGCTCGTGAACATCATCGTCGACTTGCTCTACCTGCTGATCAACCCGCGAATTAGGACGGTGTAGGGATGAGCATCATGGCCCCACGTAACAACCTCGTGAACCGCCTTTCCGATTCCGGCGCCCGCTTCAAGGCGCTGCCGGCAGGCTCCAAAATCGCCTTGGCCTTCCTGCTGGCCATTGCCGCGGTGGCCCTCTTCGCCCCGCTGATCGCCCCGCACGACCCGCTGGCCACCGGAATCCCGGCGCAGAAGCCGAGCGCCGAGCACTTCTTCGGCACCGACCGGCTGGGCCGCGACATCTACTCGCGCCTGCTCTTCGGCGCCCAAGCCTCGCTGCTGGTCGGCCTGGGGTCGGTGGCGCTGGCACTGGTCATGGGCGGGCTGCTCGGTGCGTTGGCCGCCACCAGCGCCAAATGGGCCAATGAGACGATCATGCGCATCATGGACATGGTGATGGCCTTCCCGGGCATCGCCCTGGCCGCCGCGCTGCTGGCTTCGCTGGGCAACACCTTGCCGGTGATCATCTTGTCCATCGCGATCATCTACACCCCGCAGATCGCCCGGGTGGTCCGTGCCAACGTGCTGGCCCAATGGGGCGAGGACTATGTGCGCGCCGAACGCGTGATCGGCGCCGGGCGCTTCTACATCCTGGGCACCCACGTGCTGCGCAACTGCGCGGCCCCGGTGATGGTCTTCGCCACCGTGATGGTGGCCGACGCCATCATCCTCGAAGCATCCCTTTCCTTCCTCGGTGCAGGCATCCAGGATCCGGCCCCGAGCTGGGGCAACGTGATCTCCTACGGCCGCACCCTGGTGCTCAACGGCGCGTGGTGGGCGACCACCTTCGCCGGCCTGGTGATCCTGCTGACCGTGCTGGCGCTGAACATGCTGGCCGAAGGCATGACCGATGCGCTGGTGAACACCAAGGGCTCGGCCAGGAAGCAGGCGAAGAAGAACGGCGAACCTGCGCTGGCCAAGGCCAAGGCGGCCGCGGACCCGCAGGCCGCCGAGCGGCTGCGCGGGGAACTGGACCTGCTGGCAGCGGCCGAGGCCCAGCGCACCGACCGCCTGGTGCTCGATACCTCCCAGGGCGCGCCGCGCACCATCCTGGAGGTCAAGAACCTGTCCATCCGCTTCCCGGAGCGCTACGGGGACACCCCGATCGTGCAGGATGTCTCCTTCGCGGTGCGCGAGGGCGAAACCATGGCGCTGGTGGGCGAATCCGGCTGCGGCAAGTCCATCACCTCGCTGGCCATCATGGGGCTGCTGCCGGGGAGCGCCCAGCTCTCCGGTTCCATCACCTTCGAGGGCCGGGAACTGCTGCCGGCCACCTCCGATGGCGGCACCCGGGCCGGGGACGACAAGGTCTACAAGGGCCTGCGCGGCGAGCAGATCGCGATGGTCTACCAGGACGCGCTGTCCAGCCTGAACCCCTCGATGCTCATCGGCGACCAGTTGCGCCAGCTCACCCGCCGCGGCGGACGCAAGACCCCCGAGGAATTGCTCGCCCTGGTCAAGCTGGACGCCAAGCGCACCCTGCGCTCCTACCCGCATGAGCTCTCCGGCGGCCAGCGCCAGCGCGTGCTGATCGCCATGGCCCTCTCGCGCAGCCCCAAGCTGGTGGTCTGCGACGAGCCGACCACCGCGCTGGATGTCACCGTGCAGAAGCAGGTGGTCGACCTGCTCAACGAGCTGCGCGAGCAGCTGGGCTTCGCGATGGTCTTCGTCTCCCACGACCTGGCACTGGTGGCCTCGCTGGCCCACCGGGTCACCGTGATGTACGCCGGCCAGGTGGTGGAGTCCGGTCCGATCAGCGAGGTGCTCTCTGACCCGCATCACGAATACACCCAGGGCCTGCTCGGCGCGGTGCTCTCCATCGAGTCGAAGGCGCAACGCCTGCACCAGATCCCGGGCACCGTCCCCAGCCCGTACGATTTCGCCGCCGGCGACCGCTTCGCCGAGCGTTCGCAGCGTGCCGGCGCCGACCCGGACCAGCACCTGTCCTTCGTCCCGGTGGACGCCGGCAGCGAGCACCGCTGGGCCAGCCACCAGGGCAATGGCAGCCACCTTCAAGGAGCCAGCAAATGAGCAACGCGATCATCGAGCTGCAGGATATCCACGTGCACCACAAGATCCGCGGCGGCAAGCTGTTCTCCCCGCGCCTGATCAAGGCCGTCAACGGGGTGGACTTCGCGGTGCGCCGCGGGCAGACCGTGGGCATCGTGGGCGAATCCGGTTGCGGCAAGTCCACTCTGGCCTCGGTGCTGGTGGGACTGCAGGAACCCACCAGCGGGCAGGTGCTGTTCAACGGCAAGCCGGTGGGCAAGCGCAACGCCGCAGACCGCAAGGAGTTCGGGCGCAGCGTGGGCGTGGTCTTCCAGGACCCGGCCACCGCGCTGAATCCGCGCATGTCGATCATGGACACGCTCACCGACCCGCTGCGCGTGCATGGCATCGGCAGCGATGCTTCGCGCAAGGCCAAGGCGCTGGAACTGCTTGAGGTGGTGGGCCTGCCGGCTTCGGCGGCCTCGGCCCTGCCCAGCCAGGTCTCCGGCGGCCAGCGCCAGCGCGTGGCCATCGCCAGGGCGCTGGCCCTGGAACCTGCGGTGATCGTGGCCGATGAGCCCACCAGCGCGCTGGATGTCTCGGTGCGGGCGCAGGTGCTGAACCTGCTCACCGACCTGAAATCCGAGCTGAACCTGGGCATGGTGTTCATCTCCCACGATATCCAGACCGTGCGCTATGTTTCGGACACCATCTGCGTGATGAACTCCGGGCAAATCGTCGAGCGAGGCGATGCTGCACAGGTATTCGACGCGCCCACCAATGACTACACCCGCACCCTGTTGGGTGCTGCCCCGGCACTGCTGGAGCACTAACCATTCGTCGCAATTGCGGCACCTAGAGAAAGACCGAATTCCCGTGGCTTACACGAACAACCCGAAGTACTCCGGCGTCATCCCGCCGGTCATCACCCCGCGCACCGCCGATGGCGCCATTGACGCCGCCGGCCTGGATGCCGTGGTGGAACACCTGATCGACGGGGGAGTGGCCGGCCTGTTCGTGCTCGGTTCCTCCGGCGAGGTGCCTTACCTGGCCAATGCCGAACGCGACGCGGTACTCGCCCGGATCGTGGCCGCCAACGCTGGCCGCGTGCCGGTGCTGGTCGGTGCCAGCGAGCAGACCACCGCCCGCGTCATCGACGAGGGCCAGCGCCTGATCGCCCTGGGCGCCGACGCGCTGGTGGTCACCACCCCGTTCTATGCCATCTCCAACGGCCCGGAGATCGAAGCGCACTTCACCGCCATCCACGACGCCCTGCAGGTCGACATCTTCGCCTACGACGTGCCGGTGCGCACCCACCACAAGCTGCCGCTGGATGTGGCCATCCGGCTGGCGCAGTCCGGCGCCATCGTGGGCGTGAAGGACTCCTCGGGCGACGACGTGTCCTTCCGCCAGCTGCTGCTGGCCACCAAGGACATCGAGGGCTTCTCGGTGTTCACCGGCCATGAGGTCGTCGTCGACGGGGCACTGCTGGGCGGAGCTCACGGCGTGGTCCCGGGCCTGGGCAACGTGGACCCAGCTGGCTACCGCCGCCTGTTCGAGCTGGCCGTGGCCGGCGACTGGGCCGGCGCCGCGGCCGAGCAGGACCGCCTGGCCCGCGTCTTCGACATCGTCTACACCCCGGATGCTTCCCGGGTGTCGCCAGGGGCTGCAGGCCTGGGCGCCTTCAAGACCGCCCTGGTGGAACTGGGCATCATCGCCAATAACGCCATGAGCACCCCGATGGCGTCGCTGGATGCCTCCGAGGCCGCCGCGATCCGCGGGATCCTGGCCGAAACCGGCCTGCTGCCGGTGGCCGCCAAGTAGGCCCTGGCCCAGTGCAAGAACAACTAGCAGGCGCCGGCGAGGTGCTCGCCCTGGATCTGGGCGGCACCAAGATCGCCGGCGCCGTAGTGCGCCGCGATGGCACCATCACCGCGCGCAGCCAAGCACCCACACCGGCCCGCGAAGGCGCCGCCGCAATCATCGCGGCCATGGCCGGCGTGGTGCAGCAGCTGCGCGGTGCATGCTCGGCGCAGCCGGCCGGATTGGGTATCGGCGCCGCCGGGGTCATCGACCCGGAAACCGCGAAGGTGGTATCGGCCACCGATACCTTGGCGGGCTGGGCCGGCACCGACATGGCGGCCGAACTGGGACGGCTCACCGGACTGGGAATCCGCGCGGTCAATGACGTGCACGCCCACGGTTTGGGCGAGGCCCGCTTCGGCGCAGGCCGGGGAACCGGCCAGATGATGCTGTTGGCCATCGGCACCGGAATCGGCGGAGCCTACCTGCACGGCGGCCAGCTGGTCACCGGCTTCCACCACGTGGCCGGGCATATGGGGCACATCGATTCGGCTTACGCCACCGGGCTGGAATGCTCCTGCGGACGCACCGGGCATGTGGAGGCGATCGCCGCCGGGCCGGCGATCCACCGGCACTACCAGCGATTGGCCGGCAACCCGAAGGTGCGCGACACCCAGGCGGTCACCGCGCTGGCCGGAGCCGGCGACGCCTTGGCCTATCGGGCAGTGCATACCGGAGGCCTGGCCGCAGGCGCCGCCGCCGGATCGCTGGCCAACGTGCTGGACCCGCAGAAAATCGTCATTGCCGGCGGGATGGCCGGGGCGGGGAAGATCTGGTGGGAGGGTCTGCGCGAGGGCTTCGCCGCCAGCGCCATCGATCTGGTGCGGGGCACCGCGCTGGAACCTGCCCGTTTGGGAACCGATGCCGCCCTGATCGGGGCGGCCAGCCTATTCTGGCCACAAGACTAAGAGGAGAAAGACATGTTGCTTTCGGCAGCAGCACTGCAAGCCCTGCGCGGACGGCTGATCGTTTCGGCGCAAGCCTATCCGGGGGAGCCGATGCGCCACCCGCAGACCATGGCGCAGGTGGCTGCCTCGGCGGTGATCGGAGGCGCCGGCGCGGTGCGCGTGCAGGGCATCGCGGATATCCAATTCACCCGTTCGGCCGTCGAGGTGCCGGTCATCGGGCTGTTCAAGGACGGCCATGAGGGCGTGTTCATCACCCCCACCATCCACCACGCCTTGGCGGTGGCCAACGCCGGGGCGCACATCGTGGCCCTGGACGGCACCCGCCGCGAACGGCCCGACGGCAAGAGCCTGGCGCAAACCATTAGCGCGGTCCACGAACGGTCTGCCGCCTTGGTAATGGCCGACTGCGGGTCGCTGGACGACGCGCTGGCTGCCGCGCAGGCCGGGGCCGATCTGATCGGCACCACGCTGGCCGGCTACACCGGGGAACGGGACAAGACCGAGGGGCCGGACCTTGAGCTGCTGGAACAGATCGCAGCAGCGGGCCTGGAGCCGCCATTGATTGCCGAGGGCCGGATCCACACCCCGGCGCAGGCCAAAGCCGCGCTGGATGCCGGCGCGTTCGCCGTGGTGGTGGGCACCGCAATCACCCATCCGGCGAGCATTACCGGATGGTTCGACGCCGCCCTGCGAGGCTAGGCGTTTTCTTCGTGGCTGGCAACTGGCCTACGATTAAGCGCAGAACCTAATTCCTGCAGAATCGGAGAATCACCCCGTGGACGTCTTTATCAAGGGCCCTTCCAAGCGCGATGTTGCCGGCATGAAAGCGGCCTTCGGCGAGGTGGAAGCCGGGGACGTGATCTCGGTGCTCTACAAGACCGCCCGCTTCGGCAACTTCCTGATCACCGGTGCCGCGCACGCCACCGTGCTCGACGACGTCATGGTTGGCGGGCTGAACGCGGCCGCTGCCAAGAAGAAAGCCAAAGACGCCGACGGCGGCGAAACCATGGCCCGCCAGCCTGATAAGGACGTGCGCGCCTTCCCCGCAGTCTTCGAAGGCGAGTTCGCCCCGGAAGACGTCGAAGTTTCCGAGCTGTCCCACGGCGATTTGGTTGCCGCATCCTTCAGCCAGGAACCCTACGGTGATTTCGTGATTACCGGCGTGGTCACCGAAGCCGAAAATGATCGCGGCTACCTGATGGTCGGTCCGTGGATCCTGCAAACCGCCGACGGGGCGCCGCCGCGGTTGCTGTCGGTTCAGCGCGTGGCGGCCAACGGCACGCACGTGGCCCCGGTGCCTACGCGCCGCGGCCTGGTCGAGGTAGACGGACTGTAGCCAGCAAAGAGTTCAACAGGCCCCGGTGGATGAAATTATTTTTCATTCACCGGGGCCTTCTTTCTTCTTCCGGAAAGGAGATGCTGGCCGGTCATTTCACTTCTGGCCAGTGCATCAATGCCGAGAGCCGCTATCGATCGGTGGAGCGAGCACCACTTGGCTATCCGCCGAACGGCACGAGAACGATTATGAGTAATGCAGTTGCTCGTAATTATTCCAAGAGGCGTTATGACTAAGAACAACGCTCATTGTTGACACTCGCTGTTCAGTGAATAACTGGTAGGGCAATCAGCCATTTCGTTGTGCGGCATCGCGGCAGAGCGGTCGTTGGATGGCGGCAATTACAAGCCAGTCCTCACCGCGTCCAGTAGCCCGTCTCAATAGCACTTTCAGTGATGAAATCACGAGATTCGCAGTACAGGCAACCACAAAGCTAACCAGGATGGAACGCGAGCTTGGTGGGCAAATCTCGAACTTCGTACCGGTACTGCTGTGCTTTAAAGAAATGAATACCCATCAGCGTGGTCCTTCGGTAGTAGTGAGTTTGAAAATTCCAAAGGCGGGGTGATGAAGGAAATCTATGGGTATTTGTACACTTCTTACCCTTTGCTCACATTGATTGGCGAGGGTGCCTTTAAGTTCGGGGAGGAACCTTTGAGGGTTTTTTACGCTTTCGTTATGGACCGCACGGCATTCCATGGCCGGCCAGCCCGGTTTTCCCACTGAGAATCTCCGGCAGCTATTCGCGGTGTGCCGTTCGGAGCTGTTGCATGAGCTGTTGCCGGCGCAGCGGGGGTAGGGTGTGTCCGCGGGTGGTGAAGGGGAAGATGGCCAGCCCTTTCTATTCGAAACGGGTTCGCCATGCGCGGACCTTCCCCGGAGGTACCCTGGCCACCTTGGAGGCCGATTCGTTAGCCAGACCGTCGGTGGCCGTCAGCAGGACCTGCGCGCGTTGCATGTTAACTTGGGAGGCGGTCTGCGATCTCGCGATCACTTCCAGTGCGGCGCGTTGGGAGTCGGAGATCGCTAAGGCGGCAGTGGGATGGTACGCGTTCGCGGTCCACCATTGGACTCTTTGAGTATTTCGGAGACGTACAACTAGCCGCGCAGCACCTGGCCAATGATCTCGACTCCCTGGCTGAAGGCTCCGGGATTCGGACCAGCAAAGTTCAACCGCAAAAAGCGTCCGGTCGGCTCGGCAGGGAACCAGCTGTCGCCGGCCGCGATCGCTACACCGCGCATCTCGCAGTCGCGCACCAGCTGTGCCGGATTAGCTGTATCGGGCAGCCGTACCCAGAGGTTCAGCCCGCCTCGGGGGATCTGTTCAACCTGGGCTTCGGGCAGATGCTGCGCCAAAGCATCCAGGACCAGGTCCCTGCGGGTTGCCAGCTGCTGGCGCACGGAGCACAAATGGGTGCGCCACCCGGGTTGCGTGACCACATCCAATGCGACCGCTTGCAGCGGGCCGCTGACATACATCGATTGCGCTTGGTTGTCGGCCAGGATCCGTTCACGTGCCGGGCCCCTGGCAATTACCCCGGCCACGCGCACTGCAGGGGAAACGCTCTTGGTCAGGGATCGCAGATACACCACATGGCCGCTGTCATCACGGGCGGCGACCGGTGAAGAATCCACGTCGATCCCGAAATCCTTGGCCCAGTCATCTTCCACCAGGAACGCGCCGCGATGCTTCAGGATCTCCAGTACCCGCAGCGAAACCTCGGGCGACCAGCGGGCGCCGGTGGGGTTGGCGAAATTCGGGTGCGCGTAGAAAGCGCGAGCCCCGGTTTGCTCGAAAGCACGGTCCAATACCTCGGTGTCCGGACCGTGCGGCCCAGCGGGAATGGGGATGAGCTGCACGCCGACCTGCGCGGCAGCCAGGATGGCGCCCCAGTAAGTGGGGGATTCGATGAGCATCGGCTTTCCGGACCCAACCAGCGAGCGGAAGATCGACCCCAGTCCGCTTTGGCTGCCCGGGAGCACGACAACATCGCTGGCCGCCGGGGCGCTCAGTCCCGGCGCGGTGATCGCCCCGAGTTCGCTGGCGAACCAGCTTTGCAGCTCCGGCAATCCCGCGGCTTCGGTGCGCTGGAGCACGGCGTCGCTGCGTGCAACTCGGGCGAAGGCGCTGCGCACCAGGCGTTCAGGCAGCAGCTCGCGATCCGGGTATCCAGAATGCAAGGAGATGACGTCATTGGGTGTCGCCCGCTGGGCGGCGGCCAACTCCGGCAACGGGCGATGGACGACCCCCAGCGCGGCGGTTTGCCAGGCGTAGTCGTGCGCCCGGGCTACCGGTTGCTTGCGGATGAAGGTGCCGATACCGGGGCGTGACTCAACGACGCCTTGGCCGATGAGCGTGCGCAAAGCCTTTTGCACCGTGACCGGGCTGACTTCGTGTTCCGCCACCAGAGCACGCGTGGAGGGCAACTGGCTCCCGGCAGGGGCTGCCGCAATCCACTCTTGGAGTTTCGCAACCACACGCTCACTGCTACTGTTAAACATGAAGCTACATAGTACCGCTACTGTCAATAATGGACAACCGCTATCCACCCCGGGTGCCGGACCGCTCTGGGGGCTACTGGGCGTTCTCGCTTTCTCCTTCACCGTGCCCTTCACCCGCATCGCCGTAGAGCACGGCCACCTGCATCCGCTGTTTGCCGGTGCGGGGCGATCGGTGATCGCCGCAGTGCTAGCCATCGCCGCACTCTGGTTGACCGGCCAGAAATTTCCTACGCGGCCGCAATGCTGGCGGCTGCTTGTCGTCGCCGGGGGAGTTGTCGCCGGGTTTCCGCTGCTGACCTCTTTTGCAATGACCTCGGCTCCGGCCAGCCACGGTGCGGTAGTCATCGCCATTTTGCCCGCGGCGACGGCAGTTGCCGCAGTGCTGCGCACCAAGGAACGTCCGAGCACCAGGTTCTGGATTGCGGCAGCTGCCGGGGCACTGGCCGCCCTGGCTTTTGCGGCTGTGCAAGGTGGCGGGCTGGGCGGGCTGCACGGA
Organism: Glutamicibacter sp. NPDC127525; assembly: GCF_042672105.1. Taxonomy (NCBI): domain Bacteria; kingdom Bacillati; phylum Actinomycetota; class Actinomycetes; order Micrococcales; family Micrococcaceae; genus Glutamicibacter; species Glutamicibacter sp. NPDC127525. The sequence continues at coordinate 239,148 of NZ_JBHXVN010000001.1, forward strand.
GCAGACTTGCTGCTTTTCGGCGCCGTACTGGCTTGCGCTATCGGCTACGCGGAGGGCGGCTTGCTCTCGCGCGAGCTCGGCTCGTGGCAAACCATCTCCTGGGCGCTGGTTCTCGCATCTCCGGTGATGCTGACGCTCGCCACCGTCTCAGCGGTCCAGCACCCGCCCACGGCGACACCCGGCGAGTGGGCTGCGTTTGCCTATCTCGGTGTCGTGAGCATGTTCCTGGGCTTCATCGCGTGGTACCGGGGATTGGCCATCGGGCCGATGGCGCAGGTGAGCCAGGTGCAATTGGCGCAACCGGTGATGACCATCTGCTGGGCGGGCTTGCTGCTGCACGAATCCATCGGTTGGCCCACCGTCGTGGGCGGATGCGCGGTCATCCTCTGCGCACTGCTCGCCGTAAGATCGAGGAACCAGCGCATCATTAAGGAGAACGGATCATGAGCTTGGCAGCGAAAAACAACGCGGCGCCGGCAACTGCGTGGACCGGGCTCAGTGCCTTCCCGCTCACGCCCTTGCGCGATGACCGGCTCGACGAGCCGGCATTCATTGGCCTGGTGCAGCGGCTAGTGCGGGCCGAGGTGGATTCGATCACCGTGCTGGGCTCAACTGGCTCGTATATGTACCTGGATCGCGCCGAGCGCCGGCGCGTCATCGAGCTGGCCGTGCAGCACGCGGACCGGATCCCGGTGCTTGCTGGCGTGGGTGCACTGCGCACTTCCCGCGTCCTGGAACATATTGGCGATGCCCGGGACGCCGGTGCCGTCGGCGTGCTGCTCGCCCCGGTGGGCTATCAGCAGCTGAATGACGATGAGGTCTTCGCTTTGTTCAAGGCGGCCAGTGAACACAGCGAGCTGCCGGTCATTGTCTACGACAATCCCCGAACCACCCACTTCGCCTTCAGCAACCGGCTCTACGGGCGCATCGCGCAGCTGCCCGGGATCGTGTCAATCAAGATTCCCGGGGTTCCAGCCGATCCGGTGCAGGCCAAGGAGCACGTGGCCGCAATTCGTGCGGTGCTGCCCGAACACGTGGGCATCGGCGTATCGGGCGACGCTTTAGGGGCAGCTGGCCTGATCGCAGGATGCAACGCGTGGTTTACCGCGGTGGGCGGAACCGTTCCGGCTCCGATGGTGGCAATAACCCGTGCCGTGCAGGCAGGAGACCCGCAAAAGGCGTTGGCGATCTCAGCGAGACTGGAGCCGCTGTGGGAGCTGATGGCACACTGCGGCGGGAGCCTTAGGATCAGTGCCGCCATCGCCGAGCATTTCGGCTGGGTAGCTGAAGATTGCTTGCCGCTGCCGGTTCAGGCGGTGAGCCCGAAAGAGCGGGAGCTGGTAGCCAAGGTGGTGGACGAGCTTTCACTGGGGGCTAGCTAGTTTGCCGGTGCCAAAAGGCAGCGGCGATCTGGTTCGCCGCCGTCCATCGGGGTAGGCTGTGGCGTACCTTCGAGCGAAAGCGAACCGATTCCCATGCCGCGACCCATTCGATTCGACCATGTAGGCATCACTGTTGCCGACCTCGAGATGGTGACCGGCTTCTTTGTCAGCCTGGGGCTGGAAGTGGAAGGCCGGGCGAACGGGCTTGAAGGCGAGTTCCTGGAGACCGTCTGCGCTGTGCCCGACTCGCGCACGAATATCGTGATGCTCAAGGCTCCCGGATCCAATGTGGGAATCGAGCTGTCGAGTTTCGAAAGACCAGCGCACCTGCCGGGAAACCGTGCGGCGATGGCCAATGAATTGGGACTGCGTTCGATCGCTTTCGAGCTCGATGACCTGCAGGCCACGGTGGATGACTTGAACCAGCACGGCTATCCGCTGATCGGCGGCATCGGACACTATGAAGGCGTGTGGAAAATGGCATACATTCGCGGACCTGAGGGGATCATTGTGGCGCTGGCCCAGCGCTTGAACGGTTAACCACCCGATACCCGCACCCAGAATGCTTTGGGATACGGGCATCGGCGTGGCTACGGGTTAGCCCTTGGCTTTCTGCAGCGACTTTTCGCTGACCGGCGCGTCATCGCTGGCGCGCAGCTTGCGGAAGTACTCCACGGCCTCGTCCTGGCGCTCGGCTTCGCCGCCCGAGGAGATGTCCGCGCGCAGGTGGTCCTGGGTGTAGGCGAAGGCCTCGACCAGGTCCTGTGCGTGCGGGCGCAGGCGGGCGAGCAGGCGGTTGAGGTAGCCGGGCAGGGTGCGGGCACGCTGCATGGAGAGCAGGCCGTTGGCCAGGTACCAGCCCAGGTCGTCTTCGACCAGGCTCAGGGCGAAGACATCGCGCAGCCAGGTCAGCACCTCCTTGGTGGCAGCATCGCCGGTCTGCTCCAACGCGGCGGTGAACGCTTCCCAGCGCAAGAGCTGGCCGTGGTCGCGTGCCGCGGAGATCAGCAGGTCCTGGTTCTCGTTGAATGCCGCGGCGCCCTTGGCCTTGTCCTTGCCGGCAGCACGCAGGGCGCCGGCAATTTCGGCCACCTTGGCGTTGATGCGGTCGGTGAGCAGGGCACGCTGGTTCTCCGGGTCCTTGAAGAAGTTGGCGCTCTTGCGCTCGTCGGAGATATCCGCGAACGCCTGGCCGACGCTGCGCAGGCCCGAGCGGTGCAGGGCAGTGGTGCCCACCTGCTTGGCCACGTACAGGGCCATGGCCCCGGTATCGAGCTTGCGGAATTCGGCGGCATAGTCGGTGAGCAGGCGCTTGCCCACCAGCTGCAGCAGCACATTGTTGTCTCCCTCGAAGGTCACGTAGACATCGAGGTCTGCATAGAGCTGGGTGAAGCGGTTCTTGGCGATGAACCCGGCTCCGCCGCAGGCTTCGCGGCATTCCTGCAGGGTGTCCAGCGCGTCCCAGGTGCTCAGCGGCTTGAGCGCCGCGGCGAGGGTTTCCAGATCCTGGCGGTCCGTGTCGCTGTCCTCGCGCCCGGAGAACACCGCGTCGAACTTCTCCAGCAGCCCGTCGTGGGCGAAGGAGGACGCATAGGTGCGGGCCAGCCGGGTGAGTAGCCGGCGCTGGTGGCGCTGGTAGTCCAGCAAGGTGGTTTCCTCGGTGTCCGAGACGGAGTTGAACTGGCGGCGCTGATTGCCGTAGGTCACCGCGATCTGCAGGGCGATCTTCGAGGCGTTGGTGGCGGCGCCGTCCAGCGAGACGCGGCCCTGGACCAGGGTGCCGAGCATGGTGAAGAAGCGGCGGCCCGGGGAGGCGATCGGCGAGGAGTAGGTGCCGGATTCATCCACGTTGCCGTAGCGGTTGAGCAGGTTGGTGCGCGCCACGCGCACATTGGTGAAGTGCAGCCGGCCGTTGTCGATGCCGTTCAGCCCGCCCTTGAGCCCGTCGTCCTCTCCGCCGATGCCCTCCAGAAAGTTGCCCTGCTCATCGCGGATCGGCACGTAGAAGCAGTGCACGCCGTGGTTCACGCCCTTGGTGACCAGCTGCGCGAAGACGGTGGCGGCCTTGCCGTGCAGGGCCGCGTTGCCCAGGAATTCCTTCCAGGCCGCCTTGAAGGGGGTGTGGATGACGAATTCATCGGTGGCCTCGTCGTAGGTGGCGGTGGTGCCCACCGCGGCCACGTCGGAGCCGTGGCCGATTTCGGTCATGGCGAAGGCGCCGGGGGTGTCCAAGTTCATCGCGCCGGGCAGCCATGCCTTGTGGTGCTCTTCGGTGCCCAGGTGCAGGATCGCCCCGGCAAACAGGCCCCACTGCACGCCGGCCTTGATCTGCAGCGACGGGTCCGCGGCGACCAGTTCCTCGAAGGCGGCGATGGATCCGCCGTGGTCGTTCTTGCCGCCGAATTCGGTGGGGAAGGCGCGCTGGACGGCTTCCTGCTGCACCAGGATGCCCAGCTGGCCCAGAACGCGTTCGCGGTGCTCATCCATGCCCAGCAGCGGGTCGCGCTGCAGCTGCGGGTCCGCGGCGCGGGCGCGAGAGGCCTTGCGGATTTCGGCATAAGGGCCGAAGAGCTGTTCGGACAGGGCGTTGACGTTGATGCGGTTCACGCTCATGACGTACCTTTCATTTCGGTGGTGTCTCGGTTTGGGGTTGCACCTGGGTGCTTCAGCAGGTTTTCGGGGTCCGGGTGGAGGCGATGCCATAGGCCAGCCAATTGGTCAGTTCTTCGGCCAGCGACGGCAATGCCGGCTTGTTGGCGGAATCCGGTTGGCGCAGCCACTGTTCGCCGGCCGCGCGGACCATGCCCAGCGCCGCGCGCGGCCACAACTCCAGGGTCGCGGAAGTGGCGCGCTGGTCATAGAGCTTGAGCAGGCGTTCGCTCATCAAGCTGGATGCCTCTTCGAAGAAGGTGCTCAGGGCGCCAGCGGATTCATCGTCGGCGCAGCGCGGGGCCGATGTCACGAAGAAGTACAGGTTCGGGCTGTTGGCTGCCAGCTCCAGGTAGGAGGAAACCATGGCGTGCAGGGCGCTGATTTCGTCTTCCTTGGCCAGGCCTGCGGCGATGACGCGTTCGCGGAAGTCGTTGATCACCATGGCGCTCAGCGCCTGGCGCAGGCCTTCCTTGTCACCGAAGTACCGGTAGTAGACCGGCTTGGAGGTGCGTGCGTGCCCAGCAATATCTTCCATCGAGACCTGCGGGCCGAGCTTGTGCACGGCCTTGCGCGCCAGCTTGAGCAGTTCTTCGTGGCGAGCGGTGCGATGCGCTTGCCAGCGAGCTGCCCGGCCGTCGGTCTCGCGGTCGATTTCCCCAGTGATCTTGTTCACGTAACTCACAGTATCATGTACTCTTGGTTACAGTAATACTTGTCACACCAGAATATTTGTAGGAGTTCAACGAACATGAGCCAGCCCTCTGTGCGCAATGCCGTGATCATCGGTGGCAACCGCATTCCCTTCGCCCGTTCCAATACCGCCTACGTCAATGCGTCCAACCAGGACATGTTCACTGCAGCACTCGAGGGCCTGGTCGCCCGCTTCGGCCTGCAGGGACAGCGCATCGGCGCCGTCGCCGGCGGCGCGGTGCTCAAGCATTCCAAGAACTTCAACCTGATCCGCGAATCGGTGCTCGGCTCCTCGCTGGATCACGCCACCCCTGCCTATGACGTGCAGATGGCTTGCGCCACCGGCATGGAAGCCATCGGCTCGCTGGCCAACAAGATCAAGCTGGGACAGCTCGATTCCGCCATCGGCGGCGGCGTGGACACCACCTCCGACGCGCCGATCGCCGTCTCGGATGCGCTGCGCGGCATCCTGATGGAGCTTTCCCGCGCCCGCAGCACCAAGGCCAAGCTCGCCGCGCTGGCCAAGCTGCGCCCAGGCCATCTGGCCCCCGCAGCCCCCGGCACCGGCGAACCGCGCACCGGCCTGTCCATGGGCGACCACCAGGCAATCACCACCAAGAAGTGGGGCATCACTCGCGAGGCCCAGGATGAACTGGCCCTGGCCAGCCACCAGAACCTGGCCGCCGCCTACGACCGCGGTTTCTTCAACGACCTGGTCACCCCGTTCAACGGCCTGTCCAAGGACAACAACCTGCGCGCCGACTCCACCATGGAAAAGCTGGGCAAGCTCAAGCCCGCCTTCGGCAAGAACCTGGGCGATGCGGCGACCATGACCGCCGGAAACTCCACCCCGCTGACCGACGGCGCCTCGGCCGTGCTGCTGGGCAGCGAAGACTACGCGCAAGCCAACGACCTGCCGATGCTGGCCAATTTCGTGGACTTCGAAGCGGCAGCAGTGGACTTCGTGCACGGTGCCGAGGGCCTGCTGATGGCTCCGGCCTACGCCACCGCCCGGATGCTGGAGCGCAACAACCTCACCTTGCAGGACTTCGATTTCTACGAGATCCACGAGGCCTTCGCAGGCACCGTGCTCTCGACGCTCAAGGCGTGGGAGGACGAGGAATTCTGCCGCGAGAAGCTGGGGCTGGATGCCCCGCTGGGCGCCATCGACCGGTCGAAGCTGAACGTGAACGGCTCCTCGCTGGCCGCAGGGCACCCCTTCGCCGCCACCGGCGGGCGCATCATCGCCAGCACCGCGAAAATGCTGCATGAAAAGGGCTCGGGCCGCGCGCTGATTTCGGTCTGCGCCGCAGGTGGCCAGGGCGTCGTCGCAATTCTGGAGGCTCGCAGCTAATGGCGGACAAGTACATGGAACTGGTTAATTCCGGGATCACCAAGAAGCTGGCCACCCTGCTGGGCTTGCCGCGTCCTCCGCGCTTGCGCCGCTACAGCCCCGATGCGCCACTGCTGCCCGGCCCGGTGCTGGTGCTCGGTGCCTCGTCCAACGCCCAGGACCTGAGCGACACCCTGGTCGCCTGGGGGCTGGATGTGCGCCGGCACGACGCCGGCGATGCCAAGCTCGGCGGGCTGGTGCTGCTGCTCGATGAACTCGAGCACCCCACCGAGCTGTCGCCGCTGATGCTGGCGGCCGGCCAGGCGTTGCGCAAGCTGCTGCCAGGTGGCCGCGTGGTGGCCTTCTCCCGTCCCGCCAGCGATGACGATGCGCCGGAGCTTTCCGCCGTGCGCCAGGGGATCGACGGCATCGTGCGCTCAATGGGCCGCGAAATGCGAGCGGGGGCCACCGCCAATGGCATCGTGCTTGCCGAAGGCACCAGCGTTGCCAGCCCTAGTGCGCTGGCCGCGCTGCGCTTCTTCTTCTCCGGGCGCAGCGCCTACGTGGACGGCCAGTTCCTTTCTGTGCGCACCAATGATGGCGTGCTGCCTGCCGACTTCGCCAAGCCGCTGGCCGGCAAGGTCGCGGTGGTGACCGGTGCCGCTCGCGGCATCGGCGCGGCCATCGCCAAGACGCTGTCCCGCGACGGCGCGCAGGTGGTTGTGGTGGATATGCCTGCTGCCGGCGAATCGCTAGCCAAGGTCGCCAACTCCATCGGCGCCACCGCCTTGCAGCTGGATGTCACCGCCCAGGATGCCGCCCAGCAGATCATGGACCATGCGATCGGCCGCCATGGCTCGCTGGATCTGGTGATCCACAATGCCGGCATCACCCGGGACAAGCTGCTGGCCAATATGGATGCCGGCCGCTGGGACTCGGTGATTGCCGTGAACATCGCTTCGCAGCTGCGCATGAATGAAGCCTTCCTGGCAGCCAAGCTGCCCGGTTTGCGCATCGTTTCGCTGGCTTCCACCTCCGGCATTGCCGGGAACCGCGGCCAGACCAACTATGCAGCTTCCAAGGGCGGGGTGATCGGCATGGTGCACGCCAGCGCCAAGCTGTTTGCAGAAAATGGCGGCTCCATCGCCGCTGTGGCTCCCGGGTTCATCGAGACCGAGATGACCGCGAAGATCCCGCTGGGTACCCGCACCGTGGCCCGCATGGTTCTGCCTTCGCTGATGCAAGGCGGTCTGCCGGTAGACGTTGCCGAGGCGATTAGCTTCCTCGGGTCGGATGCCGCAGCCGGGTTGAACGGCCAGGTGCTGCGGGTCTGCGGCCAATCGCTGGTAGGTGCCTAGATGGGTGCGCAGTTCGTCACCGGGATTCCCTCGATGGCCTCGGTCTATGCCAAGGCCGTGAAGACCCTGAAGCGGAAGCCGAAGAATCCGGTGCTGCCCGAAACCGTCCTGGTCTTCCAGGGCGCCAAGGCCGATCCGGTGAAACTCGCCGAGTTCCGCCAGGCCGTAGGCGCGCCGATGAACGGCGTGCTGCCCAGCCTCTACCTGCACTCGCTGGCTTTCCCGCTGGCGATGTCCTTGATGGTGCAAGATGATTTCCCCATGCCGCTGCTGGGCATGATCCACCTGTCCAACCAGGTCGACGTGGACCAGCCGCTGGGGGAGCACGAAGCATTCGATATCGAGGTGCACAGCGAGAACCTTTCGGCCCATCCCCATGGGGCCACCTCCGACTTGGTGATGCGCCTCGTGGTGGACGGGCAGGACCGGGTGCTGCTGCGCAGCACGTTCTTGGCCAAGGGCGTGCGGCTCGAGGGCCGCACACCGGAGAAGAGCGCGCATCCGGCCTTTGCTGCACCGCAGCGTACCGCGAGCTGGAAACTGGATCAGGGAACGGGACGTCGTTGGGCCGCAGTAGCCGGCGACTACAACCCGATTCACCTGTCCGCGCTCAGCGCCAAGGCGTTGGGCATGCCAGCGGCTATTGCCCACGGCATCTACCTGGCAGCCCGGGCATTGGCGGGGATCGAACCAGCCAACGGAACGTACCACTGGAGCATCGAGTTCAAGACCCCGGTAGTGCTTCCGGCATCGGTTGACCTGGCCTTCCAGCCGCAAGCCGATGGGTACAAGGTCCACGCGTGGAATGCACGCAAGTCCAAGCCCCACTTCGAGCTGGATCTGGTGCGCAGCTAGGCTCCACCGCTAGTGCCTTGGCCTTCAATGGATTTCCAATGAAGGCCAAGGCACTATTGCATTCAACGTACTTGGCGCTCGGACTGGGCGACACGGTAGCTGGCCAGGGTGGCCACGGCCGCGCGTTCCCAGGTGAAGAGGGCCGAATGTTCCAGCGCCCCATGTCCGGCAGCGGTAATCTGTTCAGGATCCCGGGCCAGTTCAAGCAGCTTAGCGGCCCAAAGCTGGGCATCAGGCTCGGTCATGAGCCAACCGGATTCGCCGTCATTGACGGCGTAGGCCAACCCTCCCACCGCATTGGCCAACACCGGCGTGCCGCAGGCCTGCGCTTCGGCGGCTACCAACCCGAAAGTCTCGGAGAGCGACGGTACCGCAACGACGTCGGCATTGGCGAAGACGAGCGCCAGCTTCTCGGGGGAGAGCGGATCGAAGAACCGGACGACGTCCTCCAAGCCGTGGCGTTGGGCTTGCGCTGGCAGGTCGTAGTCCGTTGCCCCGGACAGCGCGCCGAACAGCGATGCGGTAATGCGCAGGGCTGGATCCTCGCGACGCGCGATGCCCATGGCTTCGAGCAGAAGATGGGCTCCCTTCAGCGGTTGCATGCGCCCGGCGTAGACCAGGTGCAAGTCATCGTCGCCCAGAGGCCGGCGCAGCTTGTCCTGATCCGGGTGGAAGATGCGGTGGTTGACGCCCGGCAGGACGATGTCGAGCTTGTTCGAGTCCACGGCGTAGAAGCGCTGCAGCTGTTTCGCCTCGACGGGCGTGTTCGCGATGATGCGCGCGCAGGCGGCGAGCAGCTGCTTCTCCGCTTCCTTTCGCTTCCCCGGCTCGGGGAGACCTGATTCGTGTTCCTTGGCCGCGGCCGAGGTGTGCATCGAGACCAGCAAGGGAGCGGACCAGCGCTGCGCCAGTTGCAGCCCCACCATTCCGGAGAGCCAATAGTGCCCGTGGACGACATCGAACTTCACTCCGTGCAAGTGCGTTGCGATTTCCTCCGCGGCCTCGTCGATGATCGCCGGGAGCTGTTCCTTGGCAAGGTTCCGATGGGCAGCGATCTGCACCTGATGCATCCACACGCCCTCGCTGACCTGGAGCGACTCGGATTCGTTGGCGGTGCGCGTGAGCATGTGGACTTCGTGGCCCAGGGCGCCCAGCGCATAGGAAAGGTTCTGGATGTACACGTTCATGCCACCTGCATCGCCGGAGCCCGGCTGCTGCATCGGTGAGGTATGCAGGGAAAGCATGGCTATGCGCATGTTCAGTACTCCAGTAGTGCTGTGCTAGTGACGGAATTTTTCGTTCAAAACTCCGCCTCTGATGCTATCAAGAAGCCAGGTCCAGCATGTTCGCGTTCGCCGATGTCCAGTGATCGACCATCTCCGCTCCGCCGTGGCCATCGGTCTCGCAGATAACCAGTGAGGAAGCTGGCCAGAGCTGGTGAAGTTTCCATGCCGTCATTGACGGTCCGGAAACATCGGCTCGTCCGTGGATCAAAACGGCCGGCAGGTGCCGGATCCCAGCCATATTCTCGATGATCGGCGGCTGGCAGAAACCATCATGGGCCCAGAAATGAGTGGTCAGCCGTGCCATCGAATGCCGGAAGCGGCGGTCATGCCAGCGCGGATCGCGGATGACCTGCTCCGATCCGAGGGAAATGTGGGTATCCTCCCATAGCGCCCATTCGCGGGACGCCGCATCGCGAAGTTCCAGATCGGTGGAGCCGAGCAGTTGTGCGTAGGCCTCGACCAGTCGCAGTTCACCCGCCGCGTAGGCCGGAATGTGGCTGCTGGCGAATCGCGAGAAGCGGTCCCATGCTTCCGGGAAGAGTGCTCCAACAGTTTCGGTGATCCATTGGACTTCTTCACGGCTCGTTGTCGTGACGGCGAAAAGCACCATGCCGACGACGCGTTCGGGATGGGCCTGTGCGTAGGCGAGAGCCAAGGCCGCGCCCCAGGACACGCCATTGATAATCCATTTCTCGATACCCAGCCCGACACGCAGCGTTTCGATATCGGCTATCAGCCGCTGGGTAGTGAATTCTCCGATGTCCGTATCCGCAGCGGCTGCCGAGGGGAGAGAACGTCCGCAACCGCGCTGTTCAAAACCAATGAGGCGAGTACGGGACAGATCCCAGCGGTTCCGGTAGCCGCTCGCGCCGAGTGTTCCTCCTGGTCCACCGTGCAGGTGCAGTGCCGGGATTCCCCCGGGACTGCCGAACTCTTCCCAGTACAGCTGGTGGCCGTCATCAGTTGGCATGAGCCCCTGCTGGGCGGGGACGTTGCCCGGGGAAAAGTCAGTCATATAAGCACTTTACGACAGCGCACGTGCAAGCGCGGGGGAGGCATGCGCCGCATCCTCAATCGAGGGCGGGGAGTCGTTCGGATTAAATAAAGAAATCCCCGGTTGACCGAAGTCAACCGGGGATTCTACCTGTGCGCGAAAGGGGACTTGAACCCCTACCCTCTTGCGAGGACTAGCACCTCAAGCTAGCGCGTCTACCTATTCCGCCACCCGCGCAGGTTGTCTGTTGTTCGCGTTGTTATCGCTGGCAACGAAGTAAAACTTTACCACCCCCAGCAGGGGATTTCCAATCGGGAAACTCCTCGCAACTGGAGGGTGAAAACCCCGGAATTCCGCGGGAAAACCGGGATTGAGTAGAGGTTTAAGGTAAAAATTCAGAAAATCAGTGTCGAGCGTCACAGGAATGTCATGCGATCTGCCTAGTGAAACCCGGGTTTAGCGGCTCTACTGCGCAGGTGGGCCGAGCCTGGCGGACAGCGTTGCCGCATCGATTACTTCGTTGAAGATCGCGCCACCAGGTTCCAAGCCGCGGCCCGCGGCCAAGTTGGGCAGGAGGACCGGAGAGAAGCCCAAGGCGAGGGTAAGTTCCGAAACCGTCTGGGCATCCTGCTTGTTATCCGATGCGACGCCCAGGGCGCGTTGCGCGGATTGCTTGGTTGCCCGATCCGCGTCCATGTCCCAGTGGCTGATGTGATTGAGCGCTTTGACCACGCGAGAGCTCTTGAAGTGGGTTGCAATGCCTTCGGAGCTGGACAAGCCGGCCTCAAGTGATGTTTCCAGCCAGTCGGGAAGCGGCTCGTCTTCCCAGCGATTGGTTGCATCCACCAGCAAGATGCCCGCCAGGGATGGGACATCAATGTCGTCGAGTTCCTCTTGCGGCACCATGAGCACCACCAAATCGGCATCCTCGGCGATGTCTTCGGCCAGTACGGCGGTGGCATGCGATGCGTACTGCGCCAGGTGGTACTTCATCATCCGTGGAGGCCTGGAACCTGCGATGCGTACGTCGATTCTGGCCGATGCTGCTGCGCGGGCGAGGGCTGTGCCGGCTCGTCCCGCTCCAAGGATTCCAATCCGCTTGATGCTCATAGCCTCCAGCCTAAACGCGAAAGCCATGGTGGCATGCAATTCATTGCATGCCACCATGGCTTTTGCCTAGCGAAAGGCCATCAGCTCCAGAGCGGTGCCAGTGACTTGTACAGCTGCTGTACGCCCAAGACGATGAACAGCGCAGCGGTAATCGCCAGTGCGGTGTTGGTATGCCAGCGGTTGGCCCATGCCTTGGGGATGCGCTTGCCGTTGAGCAGGCCCAGGAGGGTGACTGCCAGGAATGGCATGAACAGCGCACCGAGGACGCCATAGGCCAGAATCAGGGCAATTGGCTTGTCCAGCAGGAACAGCACCATTGGCGGGAAGGTCAGCCACAGGACATAGAACTTGAAGTACTTGCCGCCGGTCAGGGTATCCGGGTGGTTTGCCGGCTTCTTGCGCATATGGCCCCAGAAGTCGGCGAACATCAGGGAAACGCCGTTCCATACGCCGATGATCGACGAGAAGGACGCGGCCCAGAAACCAATGAGGAAGCCGTTGCCTACGACATCGCCGTATTCGGCCTTCAGCACGTCGCCCAGTTCCAGCAGGCCCTTGTCGCCACCGGAGATGCTCACGCCGGCGGCGCGAACAACTTCCGCGCCAACGATCAGCATGGCCAGCACGAAGATGCCGGTCATGACGTAAGCCATGGAGTTGTCGATGCGCATGACCCGCATCCACTTAGGGGTGTACCAGCCTTTTTCGCGCAGCCAGTAGCCGTAAGCGGCCAAGGTGATGGTACCGCCGACGCCGCCAGCCAACGCCAGGGTGTAGACCACGCCGCCTTCTGGGATCATCGGGATCAGGCCCTTGAGTATTTCCGGAATATTGGGCACAGCGATGAAAGCCAAGCCCACCACGGTTACGAACATGATGCCCACCAGTACAGCGGTGATCTTCTCGAAGAAGCTGTACTTTCCGAACCAGACCATCACGAAGCCCAGCAGGCCCATGATTACTGCCCAGATTTTCAGATCCACTGCCGGCATCAAGGCTGCCAGCGGCAATGCAGCGGAACTCATCGCTGTAGCGCCGTAAACGAAGCCCCAGATGATGATGTAGGGACCGAAATACCAAGTGGTCCACTTGCCCAGGGTCTTCCAACCCTCGAAAATGGTTTTGCCAGTTGCCAGGGTGTAGCGGCCGGCGCCTTCAACCAGAACAATCTTCAGGATCACGCCGACAATCACTGCCCAGAGCAGCGCATAGCCGTACTGGCTGCCGGCTACTAGTGTGGCAACCATGTCGGCGGCGCCAACGCCGGTCGCCGCAACGACCAGTCCCGGGCCAATGACTTTCCAGCGCGGCGGGCCGCCACCGTCTAGGTCGGCGCGTTGCGCCTGGATGTTTTCGCTCATTTGATTTTCCTTTTGCCACAGTGCGATGCCGCCGCGGAGTCGCATCGGCAGTGACGCGGACCACGGGGGTGTGAGATCGTATTCAATCTTGGTAGTGATCTTTCTTACTGGCAAACTCACAGTCAAGTACTAACACTTTCTTAGGAATGCAGTGACCTGGAGAACACTGCGTGCCCCGATTGGTAGAATTGAGCAGTTACCCATGGGCGCCGAGCCCGGATCTGAACGTCGAGGATGATGCCGTGCAGCTGTTGATCGTCGAAGACGACCACGCCGTCGCTCGCGCCCTGATCGATGCTGTGAGTGCCGCAGGCCATCAGGCCGAGCATGTCAGCCGCGGTGCTGACGCGCTCTTGAAGCACCACAATGCACAGATGATCCTGCTGGATCTGGGCCTGCCGGATATGGATGGACTGGAAGTCCTGCGCAAACTGCGCCAAATCAGTGAAGTCCCCGTGGTCATCCTCTCGGCGCGCAATGACGAGCGGAGCGTTGTCCGGGGACTGCGCCAGGGTGCCGACGATTTCCTGGTCAAGCCCATCGGGCTGGCGGTTCTTCTCGCACGCATCGATGCGGTGGCCCGCCGCGCCAAGGTCCAATCCAATGACAACGGCGGTGTGCTCATCGCCGGCGGATTGCGTGTGGACACCGGGAAGCACGAAGCAATTCTGAATGGACGGCACCTCCAGCTGACCGCCAAGGAATTCGAGCTGCTGGCATTGCTGGCCCAGCATGACGGAGCGGTGGTTACCAGGGAGCAGATTCTTGACCGCTTGTGGGGCGACGCGTTCGTGGCGGTGTCGCGCTCCCTGGATGTGCACCTCACCGGTTTGCGCTCCAAGCTTGCTGCGCCCGGGATGATCGTGAACGTCCGCGGAGTCGGCTACCGGCTAGAGACGCCAAACCCGTGAGGCTGCGCGTACTGGGCATCTTGGGCACGGCGCTGCTTGCAATCGTCGCCATCGTCAGCGCGATGCTGTTGCAGAGCGTCAGCCGTGATGCCACCGCTGAAGTCCAGCTGAACCGGTTATCGGCATTGAACCGCTTTGTCCAGCTTGCCGCCCATGCTGATCTGGCAAATGACATGTCGCTGCTCCAGCTGGAGATGGACACCTATAGCGACCTCTATGGCGAAGGGCTGCTGATCAATCTGGGCCAGCGGCAACTGGTCTCGGGCAGTATCGATCCTGCGGATCCCGAGGTCGCTGGCACCGTGCGCGATTCAGAGCTGAATCTGGGACTGGTCCAGATCCCGCCGATCGATCCTCTCTCGGATGCCACCGCCTTGCTCTCGCAGCCGTTCGGCAATTCCGCCCAAGTGCTCGGCTCTGTCACGATGCAAGTGAACTTGGAAACTGCACGCGCCAAGGTGCTGGAAAAGTCCAGCCTGCTGTGGCTTGTCGTCATTTCCATTGGCGCTGGACTCCTGCTCTTGGCCGACCGCCTGACCTTCTGGGTGCTCCGTCCGGTGCACCAGCTCAATGATGCCGTCAATGACATTGCGCGGCATCAGGCACCGGTTCTCCTCGAAGAGCAAGGCCCACCGGAACTGCGCCGGCTATCGCGGTCGCTGGGCAGCATGGCCCGAACTATGGCCGAGAGCCTGAAGCAGCAGCAGGAGTTCATTGCTGAAACTTCCCATCAGCTCCGGAACCCCGTTGCCGCCTTGCGGTTGCGCGTGGATCTTTTGAAGATGCGCATGGGCGACCAAGCGGATCCCGTCGGAGTGCACGCGGTGGAAAACGAACTGCATCGGGTGGAAACCTTGCTGGACGGCGTCATGCGCTTGGCCAGCGCCGAGCATCGGCTAGCCGAGCAAAATGCGGGGGAGTCCTTGCCCGAGACAGCCGTGCACGGCCAACAAGTCGACGTCGGGCAAATGCTCGCCGAGGAAGTCGAACGCCAATCCGAGGTTGCCCGGCAACGGGGAAACCAGCTGGTGCTCGATGGCAGTGCCACCTCGGGGCCGACCGCCATGGTGTGGTGCAACGGATTCGATTTGCAGCAGATGCTCGCAGAACTACTGGAAAACGCCTTCAAGTACGCCCCTGGCAGCAAGATCGTCCTGGGCCTGCGGCTCGATCCGGGAACTGCCAGCATCCAAATACAGGATCACGGAGCCGGAATGAACACTGCTGAACTCGCGAATGCAGGCGAGCGGTTCTGGCGTGCAGAACGTGTGCGGCACAGTCCGGGAACAGGTTTGGGACTGGCTATCGTGGATCGCTTGGCGCGCGCGAATGCCGGTGAGCTCACGCTTGAATCGGCTCCGGGCGAAGGGCTCAAAGCAACGATCAGCCTGCCCCTGCATGGCGGCAAGCCCGAGGTGCCCGATGAATCCTGAGCCCATGCCGTCGCGGCGGAACTTGCTTCGATATCTCCTGGCAGCCCCAGTCGCCGCCGGACTGCCAGTACTGAGTTCCTGCAGCTCGTTGCCCGCTGCGCATCGATTGGATATCGCCTCCGGTGAAGACGGGGGCATGTACTTCCAATTTGCCTCGTTGCTCTCCAACGCCTTGGTGGACCACGGCGTCGCCGAGCATTCCACAGCCCTCAACACCCAGGCCAGCGCCCAGAATCTGGCGATGCTCGCAGAAAACAAGGCCGGGCTGGCTCTTGCCCTAGCCGATACGGTGGACCAGTACCGGAAGGACAGTGCTCCACACGCGCAGCCGCTGGCCCTGGGCCGCGTCTACCAGAACTATTTCCATTGCATCATCCGCACAGCAGCCGGGATTAGCTCGCTGCAGGATCTGGCAGGACGCACCATCGGCACCGGCGCGCCAGGGTCAGGTACGTGGGTGACCGGCCAGCGCATATTGCGGGCAGCGAAGCTGAAGAATAGCGGGATCGCGCCCAAGGAGCTGCAGTACGGGTACGTGGCAGGGCTGGAGGCGCTGGGCAAGGGAAGCATTGACGCGTTGTTCCTTTTCGGCGGCCTGCCGGTTGCTTCGCTGAGCCGGCTCGCTTCAGACATGGACTTGGGCCTGCTCGATGTTTCAGCGGTGCTGCCGCAGCTGCGCGAGCAGTACCCGGATCTCTACGACGGGGTAGTCATCCCGGAGGGAACCTACCGCGGAATCAAGTCCGTGGAGACGATCGGGGTTGGCAACCTGTTGATGGCGCGCGCGGACATGCCCGAGGAGCTGGCCGGAGCCGTCGTCAAGCTCCTGGTCGCCCATGCCGATCAGCTGGTGCCAGAATCCAGTGCCGGCATCCAGTTCTTGACCCCCGAAACCTTGGTCAGCACCGGAGGCCAGCCCCTGCACCCGGGCGCGAGGAAGGCCTACCAGGAACTTCACGGCTAGAAATTGCGCACGTGCGCACACGACGGTGAGGGCTTTGCCCACTAGTGTGTATTGCAAAGCACTGCTACGAGAGGATCATTGGCGATGTCCACTGCTGGCGACATTCCACTCATGGAAAATGAAGCCGTAGAGATCTGCAGGAAACTGATTCAGATCGACACGACGAACTATGGAGGCAACAAGGGCGCGGGGGAGCTTGAAGCCGCCCGCTATGTCGCTGGGCTGCTCGAGGACGTCGGCCTGGATACCAAGATCTATGAATCCGCTCCCGGGCGGGCCAACGTGGTCACCCGCATCCCGGGGGCCGATCCGTCATTGCCGGCCCTGGTCGTGCACGGCCACCTGGATGTCGTGCCGGCCATCGCCGAAGACTGGAGCGTGGATCCTTTCGGGGCCCGGATCATCGATGGGATGATCTGGGGACGCGGAGCGGTGGACATGAAGAACATGGACGCGATGATTATCGCCGCCATCCGGCACCTGCAACGCGAGAACATCACCCCGCGGCGCGATCTGGTCATCGCCTTCTTCGCCGATGAGGAAGCTGGCGGGGACTATGGCTCCGGCTGGATGGTGCAGAACCATCCCGAACTCTTCGCCGGGGCGGCCGAGGCCATTAGCGAAGTCGGCGGGTTCTCGGTCGAAATCAACGGCCGCCGGGCCTACATGCTGCAGACTGCGGAAAAGGGCATCGCCTGGCTGAAGCTGGAATCCAAGGGCATGGCCGGCCATGGCTCGCAGCTCAACACCGATAATGCGGTCACCCATCTGGCAGGAGCCGTCCATCGCATCGGTGAGCATCAATGGCCGCTGTCCTACACCAAAACCACCCGCGCATTGCTTGAGCAGGTGGCCGAGCTGTCCGGACTGGACTTCGATGAAGCCGATCCGGCCCCGCTGCTCTCGGCCATGGGCAATGTCTCGCGCTTCGTCGGGGCTACCTTGCAGAACACCGCGAATCCCTCCGCCCTGGAGGCAGGCTACAAGCACAACGTCATTCCCGGGCAGGCCCAAGCGCTGATCGACTGCCGCACCCTGCCCGAGCAGCACGAAGCCACCTTGCAGACCCTGCGTGAACTGGCCGGGGAACACGTCGAGCTGTCCATGGTGCATGAGCAGGAATCCCTGGAGGTGCCCTTCGCCGGTGCGCTGGTGGATTCCATGATCGCGTCGTTGCTGGCTGAAGACCCGGATGCCGTGGTTCTGCCCTATATGCTCTCTGGCGGAACCGATAACAAATGGCTGGCCAAACTGGGGATCACCGGCTACGGATTCGCGCCGCTGCAACTTCCTGCCGAGCTGGATTTCACCGGAATGTTCCATGGCGTCGATGAACGCGTGCCGGTGGACTCGATCAAGTTCGGCGTGCGGGTGCTGCAAAACCTCTTGCAGGAATACTAGAACCAGCGTTGGCCCAGCCAGCACAACAGAATCCAGGAGCAGAATCCTTGACCATCGAATCCATACTGAGCGACGAGCTGCTTGAGCGTTTCCGGGACCGGGCCGCCGGCTATGACGAGTCGAACTCGTTCGCCATCGAAGACTTCAACGAACTGGTGGAACTGGGCTACCTCAAGGCGCTGGTGCCGGCAGAGCGCGGGGGACTGGGGTGGAACTTCCAGACCTTGGCCCTGGCCCAGCGCCGCCTGGCCACCGCGGCACCCGGCACGGCCCTGGCGATCAACATGCACCAGGTATGGGCGGGCGTCGCGTATTTGCTGCAGGCCCGCGGGGACCGGCGCCTGGATATGGTGGCCGATTGGATTGCCGAGGGCGAAGTGATGGCGTTCGGGATTTCGGAGCCCGGCAACGACGCGGTGCTCTTCGACTCGAAGACCAGGGCGAGAACTGATGCCGATGGCTCGGTGGAGTTCAATGGCGTGAAGATCTTCACCTCGCTGGCGCCGGCGTTCACCCGATTGGGGGTGTTCGGCAAGGATGAGGAATCCGGGGAACTGGTTCACGGCTTCGTCGCCAGGGGCGAGGGCGTGCATTCCATGAACGACTGGAACACCCTGGGCATGCGGGCCAGCCAGTCGCACACCACGAAGCTGGAAAATGCGGTGGCCCCGCGCGAATGGGTGCATAGCCGGCTGCCGGCCGGTCCTAACCAGGACCCGCTGGTCTTCGGCATCTTCGCATCCTTCCTGACCCTGACCGCAAGCGTCTACGTGGGCATCGCAGATCGTGCGGTGACCCTGGCTCAGGAGGCCCTGGGCCAGCGGGTGCACCAGGACGGGACCCGGTATGCGCAGGATGTGCGTGCCCGCGGGCTCTTGGCCGAAGCGGCGATGCGCCTGCTGGCCCTGGATGCCCTGCAACGCTCGGTGGCCGGTGACCTGGAGGCCAAGGCGGATCACCAGGGCGCGTGGTTCCCCAAGCTGGTGACGCTGCGCACCCTGGCCGGGGGCACTGCACGGGAGAACATCCAGGTTGCCGGACAGCTGCTGGGCGGTGGCGGATATTTCCGGGGATCGGAGTTCGAACGGCTCTACCGCGACGTGCAGGCCAGCTGGTACCACCCGTCCAATGCCGCCTCGGCAGCCAATACGGTGGCCTCGTGGCTGGTAGGCCCGCTCGACAGCTGAGGCAAGGACCCGCGATTGCCGTGAGGGCCAATGGCGGGCATGGTGCCATGTGCCCTGTTGCCGGTTCAGGGAGCCAGGGTGCTGCGAATGCGCATCACCCGGCGGCGCAGCCAGTACTTTTGGGCGCCGCCTTCATAGCGGCAGGTGCGCATGAGCTCCCATTTGCCGTTATCGGCGTGCTCCCGCAGGGCGGCGCGGGCGACATGCTTTGGTTCGCCCGGGAAAGAAGTTATGACCAGGTATTCAAAGCGCTGGTCATCGGGATGATGCAGCGGTGGCTTAATTCTTTCTTCGAGCATCCTGCCCCCTATCTAAAGAACGCCGTGCGTTGTAGCCTCATGCTATGAGTACTGAACCGAGTTTTGCACTGCAAGCATTTATTGCACGCCTGGAGCAGCACCTGGCAATTGTGTCGCAGAGCCGCGGTGCTGGCGAGGCATCCGTCGACGCGGCTTTTGGCGCGCTGGCCGATGCCTTCGAAGACTATGAAGACGCCCTCTACGATCAGTATTCCGAGTTATTGCCCTTCACCATACCCTCGGATGATGCGTGAGTACGACCACGGAGTGAATTTTTCCTATTCCGTGTTTCTGAGTCCAGATAGTCGCAATCGGTGAAGTAATGTCGAGGGGTGAATTGGTTTGAAGCAGCTTTCCTAGGATTGATCCAGGGCCTGACCGAGTTCCTCCCGATCTCGTCCTCAGCCCACTTGCGTATCGTTGGCGAACTCCTGCCCAACGCCCAAGACCCCGGAGCGGCATTTACCGCCATTACCCAGCTGGGTACCGAAACCGCAGTGATCGTCTTCTTCTGGCGTGACATCGTGCGGATCATCGGCGCCTGGTGCAAGGCACTGGCCGGCAAGATCCCGCATTCGGATCCGGATGCCAAGATGGGCTGGCTGATCATTATCGGCTCCCTGCCGATCGCGATCCTGGGCCTGCTGCTGGAAGACTACATCGATACGAACTTCCGTTCGCTGTGGATTGTTGCGACCACACTGGTGGTCTTCGGCCTGATCCTGGCCATCGCCGACCACTACGGCAAGCAGCAGCGCACCTTGGACAAGCTGACCGTCAAGCACGGCATCTTCTACGGTTTCGCCCAGGCCATGGCCTTGATTCCGGGCGTCTCGCGTTCGGGCGGCACCATCACCGCGGGTTTGCTCATGGGGTACACCCGTGAAGCCGCAGCCCGCTACTCGTTCCTGCTGGCGATCCCGGCGGTGTTCGCCTCGGGCCTGTACAAGCTGGTCAAGTCCTTCGACGAACCAGGTGTCTATACCCTGGCGCAGACCGGTGTCGCTACCGTCGTGGCCTTCGTCGTCGGCTTCCTGATTGTGGGCTGGTTCCTGAAGTTCGTTTCCACCCACTCCTACCGCTTCTTCGTCTGGTACCGCATCCTGCTGGGCCTGGCGCTGTTCGTCGCTCTGGGATTGGGCTGGATGGCCGCCTGATCCAGGTTTTCCAAGATGTCCGTGGACTGCTTCACGGGCATCTTGCAGTTAACGGGAATAAACCTCGCCTTGCTTCACTTGGAGTTAAAGGAAGAAATACGTCGCATCTGCGAAAGGATGTCCATAAGTGCACGCGTGGAATAACCCTGAGGTACCTCAGGTGGCTGGTTCAGCACCAACACTGGAACTTTTCAATACCGCCACCGGAGCCCGACAGGCCACTGCGCCAGCGGATGAAGCTATTGCGCCGGCCAGCATGTACGTTTGCGGTATCACCCCCTATGACGCCACCCATATGGGCCACGCCGCCACATACGTCACCTTCGACCTGGTGCAGCGTACCTGGCGCGATGCCGGTCGAACCGTGGCCTACACCCAGAACATCACCGACGTGGACGACCCGCTGCTCGAACGCGCCGCAGCAACCAACGTCGATTGGCGCGAACTGGCCGAGTCGCAGATCCAGCTCTTCCGCGACGACATGGAAGCCCTGAACGTCATTCCGCCGCAGAACTACATCGGCGCGGTGGAATCCATCCACTGGCTGGTCCCGGTGGTCGAGCAGCTGCTCGATGCGGATCTGGCCTACCGTGTGCCAGCTGGTGCCGATGGGGTGGAAGGCGACGTGTACTTCGACACCCTGGCCGCCCAGAACGATGCCTGGAAACTGGGTGCCGTTTCGAACTACGACCGCCAGACCATGCTCGGCTTCTTCGCCGAACGCGGCGGGGATCCGGATCGTGCCGGCAAGCGCGATGCGCTGGACCCGCTGCTGTGGCGTGCCGCCCGCGAGGGCGAACCGTCATGGGATGGCGGCAAGCTCGGTTCCGGCCGCCCGGGCTGGCACATCGAATGCTCGGTGATTGCCCGCAAGACCCTGCCGGCCCCCTTCACCGTCCAAGGTGGCGGCTCGGACCTGATCTTCCCGCACCACGAATTCTCCGCGGCCCACGCAGCTGCTGGCGATAACGCGGAACTCGCGCAGACCTACGTGCACACCGGCATGGTGGGCCTGGACGGCGAAAAGATGAGCAAGTCCCTAGGCAACCTGGTGCTGGTTTCCAAACTGCGCGAAGCTGGCGTCGAGCCGGTAGCGATCCGCGCCGTACTGCTCTCCCAGCACTACCGCAGCGACTGGTTCTGGACCGAGCAATTGCTGGCCGCAGCCCAGCAGCGGGTGGCTGCCTGGCGCCAGGCCTTGGCCACCACCAGCACCGAGGACGCAGCCAAGGTAGTGGAAAGCATCCGCAAGCACATGGCAGATGACATCGATGCGCCCTCCGCGCTGGAGGCACTCGACCGGTGGGCTGCACAGCCGGCCGGCTCGAATGGCGACGGCGCCGAAGCGTTGCGCCACGGCATCGACGCGCTGCTGGGGCTCAAGCTCTAGGCAGCACCGCGCCAAGCATCCCGGGGTCCGGCTTCAGATATCGAAGTCGGACCCCGGGCTGTCTTTGCGGTACTTTCCCCGGCGGCGCAGATAGCGTTCGAATTCCCGGGCAATGGACTCGCCGCTGGCCTCGGGAAGCTCGCTGGTGTCCGTTGCCTGCTCCAGCTGTTCAACGTACTTGGCCACATCCGGATCCGCTGCCGCGAGCTCATCGACCCCATGCTTCCAGGCCAGCGCATCCTCGCGCAGTTTCTGGTCCGGCACGGAGACCGGGATGACTTCCTCCAGCAGCTCGATGATGGCCAGTTGCACCCGCGGGCTGGGGGACTGCGCAACATAGTGGGAGAGCTGCGCCCACAGCGACAGGCTCGGGATCCCGTACCGTTCGAACTCCACGCCGAGCACCGAGGGGATTCCGGTGGGCCCCTCATAGGTGGAGGCGCTGATCCTCAGGTGCTCCTGGAACCGCGGATCGTCGCTGGCCAGCGAGGTCGGCACCGGCCGGGTATGCGGCACATCGGCCAGCAAGGCGCCCAGGGTGAGCACGGTATGGGCATTGTGGGATTGGGCCACCTTGATGATCCGCGAGCAGAAGGTCTGCCATTTGAACGTCGGCTCGACACCCAGCACCACCAGCAGGTCGGCGGCCGCCTGGGGCAAATGGATCTTGAAGATCTCGGTGCACGGCCAGTCCACTACGCGCCCGCTCCCGGTGCGCCGGGTCTTGGGCCGGGTGAACTGGTAGTCGTAGAAATCGTCCTCGCCCACGGTGGCCACATGCTCATGGGCGTTGGACTCGAGCAGCAGGCGGACGGCGTCCGTGGCCGCCGAACCGGCGTCGTTCCACCCCTCGAAGGCAGCCAAGACGATGGTGGGGCGAATCTCATGCTGGGTCTTGGCGATATAGCTATTCAGCGTCGGGGCGTGGTATTCCTCGTTCATTGAAGACTCCTTGGCAGCACTCGATGCTCTCGGCGTGGCTCGCCGAAGCGGCTTAGCCCCACTCTTCCATCTAGAATGGACTCATGCCAAGCACCAGTTTTGACTTTGCCGCCGGAACCGAGCCCGCAACCCCGCAAGCTGTCCTGTGGGATATGGACGGTACGCTGATCGACACCGAACCCTATTGGCTGGCTGCCGAAGCTGAGCTGGTGGCTTCCCATGGCGGCTCATGGAGCCATGAACAAGGCCTGGCCCTGGTCGGCAACGCCTTGCCAGATGGCGCCCGGGCCCTGCAGCAGGCCGGGGTCAAGCTGGAGATC
Source organism: Glutamicibacter sp. NPDC127525 (assembly GCF_042672105.1). Taxonomy (NCBI): domain Bacteria; kingdom Bacillati; phylum Actinomycetota; class Actinomycetes; order Micrococcales; family Micrococcaceae; genus Glutamicibacter; species Glutamicibacter sp. NPDC127525. Next base: position 262,173 of record NZ_JBHXVN010000001.1, read on the forward strand.
CGCGAGATCATCGACTGGCTCTCTGCCCGGGTGGTTGCCGGCATTCGCCGCGAGATCCCCTGGCGGCCAGGAGCCCGCGAATTGCTCGCGGCGTGCAAGCAGGCAGGCATCCCGCAGGCCCTGGTGACCATGTCCGAGCGCAGCATCGTCGATGAACTGATGCTCAGCATCCCCGAAGGCATCTTCCAGGCCAGCGTTACCGGTGAAGAGGTCGCCAACGGCAAGCCGCACCCGGAACCTTATCTGGCTGGACTGCAGCTGCTGGGCCAGTGCACCGGGAAAGAACTGGAAGCAGCCAGATGCATTGGTTTCGAGGATTCCGTGCCGGGCATCGCCTCGGCGTCCGCGGCCGGGCTGCATGCGGTGCTGGTCCCCAACGCCACCGACCCGGGCGAAGGCAATTGGCGCCGGATCGACAGCTTGGCATCCGTGGATGTACATGAAATGACTCGATGGTTGGTGCAGGTTAGCGCGTGAGCGACACTCAGGAAAAGTCCCCTGGAATCAAGCTGGGGCGTATCGGCGGCGTCCCGGTCTACCTCTCCAGCTCGTGGTTCATCATCACCGCGGTCATCACCTTCAGCGTTGGCATCCAGCTTTCGCGCGGCGGAATCATTCCGCCGCTGAACGCCTACCTGATGGGCCTGGCCTGCGCGGTGGCTATTGCCGTGGCCGTGCTGATCCATGAGGTCGCGCACGCGATGACCGCGCGCGCCTTCAAGTGGCCAGATGCGCACATCGTGTTGACGCTGATGGGCGGGCACACCCAGTTCGGTTCCTTCAAGGCCAAGCCCGGCGCCTCGCTCTGGGTGGCACTCTCCGGACCGCTGTCGAACTTCCTGCTGGCCGGAATCGGCTGGCTGGTGATCGAGAACGCGCCCATGGGCGTGTACCCGAACCTGCTGCTGGACTTCTTCGTCTATGCCAACCTGCTGCTCGGCGCCTTCAACGCGCTGCCCGGGCTTCCGCTCGATGGCGGGCGCCTGGTCGAATCGATCGTCTGGAAGGCCACCGGATCCCAGTTCAAGGGCACCATCGCCTCGAGCTGGGTGGGCCGGGCGATCGCCGTGGGCCTGGTCTTCTACTTCGTGATCTATCCTCTGGTACGCGGCGAGCAGCCCCAGATCATCACGGTGGTGGTCGGCATCATGGTGGCGATGTTCATGTGGCAAGCCACCACGCAGCTGATTGCGCACTCCAAGATGATGCTGAACCTGCCCACCGTGATCGCCACCGACTTGATGCGCCCGGCTTCGGCCATGGTTTCGCACGCAACCGTTGCCGACGTGCTCTCCCGCCAGAACGCGCGCGGGGGAGAGATCATCCTGGTCGACCCGAAGGGGATGCCGGTCGGGGTCATCGATGCGCAGGCGCTGTCCCGGGTGGACCCGAACCAGGCGGCCCAGGTTCCGGCCCTGGCCGTGTCCCGTGCCCTGGGCCAGGGCGCGATCGTGGCCGAGGATTCCGATGGCCGCGCATTGATCGACTACCTGGCCAGCGTGGACAGCGCCGAATACGCGGTGATCAGCGCCACCGGGCAGGTGGTGGGCCTGCTGCACCAGCGGCAGATCGTCAACGCCGTCACCGGACGCCGCTAGTAAACTCTATACAGACTGAAAAGCACCAAGAAAAGGATCACATCAGTGAGCGAAGCTAAGAGCCAGGCGCCGCACGGCGCGGCAGCCCGTCGCGGCCCCTTCCGTGTCGGCGACCGCGTGCAGCTGACCGACGAGAAACGCCGGATCAACACCATCACCCTGCAGCACGGTGGAGAGTTCCACACGCACAAGGGCGTGCTGCCGCACGAGGCCATCATCGGCCTGCCCGAAGGCTCGGTCATCGAGAATATCGACGGCTTCCGCTACCAGGCCCTGCGCCCGCTGGCCAAGGATTTCGTGCTCTCCATGCCGCGCGGCGCCACCGTGGTCTACCCGAAGGATGCCGCGCAGATCGTGCAATTCGGCGACATCTTCCCGGGCGCACGCGTCGTCGAAGCCGGCGTCGGTTCCGGCGCGCTGTCCATCTCGCTGCTGCGCGCGGTCGGCGATGAGGGCTTCCTGCACTCCTTCGAGCGACGCGAGGAATTCGCCGATATCGCCCGCGGCAACATCTCCACCGTCTTCGGTGGCGAGCACCCGTCGTGGCAGATCTCCATCGGCGACTTCCAGGACAGGGTCGTCGAGCTGGAAGAACCGGGCAGCATCGACCGCGTGGTCCTGGACATGCTCAGCCCCTGGGAGTGCCTGGATGCGGTAGCTACCGTGCTGGCGCCAGGCGGCGTGTGGACCAACTACGTGTCCTCGGTGACCCAGATGTCCCGCGTGGTCGAGGCCATCCGTGCTTCGGGCCAGTTCACCGAGCCAGAGTGCTTCGAAACCCTGGTGCGCGGCTGGCACGTCGACGGCCTGGCCGTCCGCCCGGATCACCGGATGGTGGCGCACACCGCATTCCTGATCACCTGCCGCCGTCTGGCCGATTCCGCCGATGGCATCCCGAAGGCCAAGCGCATCAAGGAGCACTCGTACTCCGATGAGGACCTGAGCGCATGGACGCGCGATCACGCCGACGGCGAGTGGACCGCTGAAGCACTGGGCGAGCGCGGCTTGTCGGATAAGAAGCTGCGCCGGGCCGCCCGCGATGCCAACCAGTCCGTGCGCGTGCGTGCCGCTGAAGAAGACGCCGAAGGCGCTGGCGGCGAAGCCTGAGCTGCAACCATATATTGAGATATTGCGTCTCATTATGTGACATTGGGCCCCGAGTGTTCTGCACTCGGGGCCTTCAGTTCCTAGGATGGAAGCAAGACGGTGCGCCAAGCACCGGAAAAAACCTCATCAGGGCGCACGAACCGCCCCGGTGACGTTGGATGTTGGAGGTTGGAACGTGAACGATAATCGCGAGGCAGAACAATTGGCCGAGCGGCTGCAGATGACCGAACGCCAGGTCAACGTGCTGCGCGACAAGAATCGCAACCTCGACAAGCAACTCGCCGGGATCAGCGGCAATAACAAGCGCCTGGTGGCCCTGCTGGAAACCACCCGCGAGCAGATCATCAACCTGAAGTCGGCGCTGGAAAAAGACGGGGACACTCCCTTCAGCCACGGCACCATCGTGGCCAAGCACCCGCGCAAGCACCCCGAACCCGGGCTCGGCATCGAATCCACCGGCGCCCAGTCCGCAGATGTCATCTACTCCGGGCGCAAGATGCGCGTGGCCGTCAGCCCGCTGATGGATTTCGACAAGCTGGTCATCGGCCAGCAGGTGCTGCTCAATGAAGCACTGGTGATCGTCGCGGCCCTGGGATTCGAGGAGACCGGTGAACTGGTCACGGTCAAGGAACTGCTGGAAAATCACCACGCCGTAGTCATGGCCCGTGCCGATGACCAGCGCGTCGTTGAACTCGCTGGCCCGCTGCGCGAGATGCACCTGCGCGTGGGCGACCAGCTGGCCATCGACTCACGTTCGGGCATGGCGGTATCCCGCGTCCAGCTCACCGACATGCAGTCACTGGTGCTCGAGGAAGTCCCGGACATTGCCTACTCGGACATTGGCGGGCTGAACTCGCAGATCGAAGCCATCAAGGACTCGGTGGAGCTGCCCTTCACCCACCCTGAGCTGTACCGCGAACACGGGTTGAGCGCGCCAAAGGGGATTCTGCTCTACGGCCCTCCGGGCTGCGGCAAGACCCTGATCGCCAAGGCGGTGGCGCACTCCCTGGCCCAGCGCGTCGTCGAGCGCAAGGAAGGGGCCAGCAACCGCAGCTACTTCCTGAACATCAAGGGACCGGAGCTGCTGGACAAGTACGTGGGCGAAACCGAGCGGCACATCCGCCTGATCTTCGCCCGCGCCCGGGAGAAGGCGCTGCATGGAGATCCGGTGGTGGTGTTCTTCGACGAGATGGAAGCGCTGTTCCGTACCCGCGGCACCGGTGTCTCCTCGGATGTGGAAACCACCATCGTGCCGCAGCTGCTGGCCGAAATTGACGGCGTCGAGCGCCTGGATAACGTGATTGTCATCGGCGCGTCCAACCGCGAGGACATGATCGACCCGGCGATCCTGCGTCCGGGACGCCTGGACGTCAAGATCAAGATCCGCCGTCCCGATGCCGAGGGCGCCACAGAAATCTTCAGCAAGTACCTGACGACCGAACTGCCGCTGCACGCCGATGAGCTCGATGCCGATGCCGGGGATGCCGGCGCCACCATAGCGCGCATGATCCGCGGAGCCGTCCAGGCAATGTACTCCACCGAGCGGATCAACGAATTCCTCGAAGTCACCTATGTTACCGGTGCCACCGAAGTGCTCTATTTCAAGGACTTCGCCTCGGGCGCGGTCATCCACAACATCGTGGACCGCGCCAAGAAGCATGCCATCAAGGCGCTGATTACGCAGAACGAGCGCGGACTGAAAATGGAGTACCTGCTGCGTGCGGTGCGCGAAGAGTTCGCCGAGCACGAAGACATGCCCAACACCACCAACCCCGATGATTGGGCCCGGATTTCCGGCCGCAAGGGCGAGCGGATCAGCAACATCCGTTCCCTGGTCCAGCAGCAGGCCGGCAAATGAGCGCCCGTCGCCTGGTCGGCCTGGAAACCGAATACGGAATTATCCGCCCGAACATGCCCAAGGCCAACGCCACGGTGCTTTCGGCGCAGATCGTTGACGCCTACGCGCAATTGGTCGCCGAGCAGGATTCGGCGGCCAAGGCAGCACGCTGGGACTACAGCGACGAATCCCCGCTGCAAGATGCGCGCGGATTCGCCATGGACCGGGCCCAAGCGCATCCGAGCCAGCTGACCGACCTGGAGCCGGGGCTGGACGACGAGGGCATCTGGACCGCCGAATCCATTGCGCTGGATGGCAATGACGCGCATCTGGGTTCCACGCTCTATCAGGAGAAGGAATCCACGGATGTCGTGATGAATATGGTCCTGGGCAATGGCGCACGCCTGTACGTCGACCACGCCCACCCGGAATACTCCAGCCCCGAATCGATGACTCCGCGTGATGCGGTGCTCTGGGACCAAGCCGGCGATGAAGTGATGCGCCGCGCCGCGGCCGCCGCCCAGCGCCTGGGCAGCGGGGAACTGCTGCTGTACAAGAACAACACCGATAACAAGTCGGTCTCCTACGGCTCGCATGAGAACTACCTGATGCCGCGCGGCATCGAGTTCTCCTCGATTGTCCGCGGGCTCACCCCGTTCTTTGCCAGCCGGCAGATCTTCTGCGGTGCCGGCCGGGTGGGCCAGGGCATGCTCAACGAGCGCGCCGCCTTCCAGGTCTCCCAGCGTGCCGACTTCTTCGAGGCGGAAGTGGGCCTGGAAACCACGATCAACCGCCCGATCATCAATACCCGCGATGAACCGCACGCGAACTGGGACAAGTACCGCCGCCTGCACGTGATCATCGGGGATGCGAACCTCGGGCAGATTTCCACCCTGCTGCGCGTGGGCACTACCAACTTGGTGCTCTCGCTGATCGAAGCGGGGATGGCCCCGCAGCTGGAACTGGTCGAGCCGGTCCTGGCCTTGCAGCAAATCAGCCACGACCCCACGCTGAAGGCCAAGGTGCGGTTGCGCGGCGGGGTCCAGCTCACCGCCATTGAAATCCAGCGCCATTACCTGCATGCGGCAGAAAACTACTGTGCGGCACGCGGGATTGATGATCCGGACACCACCGAGATCCTCAGCCGTTGGGCGCAGATCCTGGATTTGCTCGAGCGCGACCCGATGGACGCGGCAGATCAGATTGACTGGATCGCCAAATACCAGCTGGTCAACGGCTTCGCCCAGCGCCACCAGCTTGAGCTGTCCGATCCACGCGTGGCGATGCTGGACCTGCAATGGGCTGATCTGCGGACCGACAAGGGCCTGTACTACCGCATGGCCGAACGCGGGGCCATCCAGAGGATCTTCAGCCAGCAGGAGATCAACCAAGCCGTGGGCGCCCCGCCGGAGGATACCCGCGCCTACCTGCGCGGCATGACCCTGCAGCGCTATGCGCCCTACGTCGTCGCAGCGAACTGGGATGCGTTGTCCTTCGCCGTCCCCGGGGCGCGCAAGATCAGCCGCTTCCACATGCCCGAGCCGCTGGGCGGAACCCGTGCGCAGGTTGGCGAGCTGTTCGACACGCAGCTGGAGATTGCGGAATTTATCGACGAATTGGCCAGGCGTCGCTAATCGGCGCAGAATAGGTATGAGTCTCGGCGCGTAATTCCGGGATTCACGACGACTTAGGAGAAAACGATGACTCAGGAAAGCTTCTCGGCCCGCCGCAGCACCCAGAACCAGCAGGCCGAAACGGAACAGGTCCAGGTGAATACCACCGGCCAGTCCGCCGGCGTGGATGACCTGCTGGACGAGATCGACTCGGTGCTGGAATCCAACGCTGAAGAGTTTGTCCGCGGATTCGTGCAAAAGGGCGGCCAGTAAGCCCCAACGGGCACACAGCTTTGGAAGTCGTGTTCTGACCAATGTGGCGGAACCGCAGTTGAGGGGAAGTAGCTTCGCGTGGATCGCAGAATCTTTGGTCTGGAAACCGAATTCGGGCTGAATTATGTCCCGTCGGATGGGCGCCGGCTCACCCCGGAGGATGCCGCACGGCACCTGTTCAAGCCGGTAGTCAGCTGGGGGCGCAGTTCGAATGTGTTCCTGGAGAACGGCTCGCGCCTCTACCTGGATGTGGGCTCGCACCCGGAGTACGCCACCGCGGAATGCGACCAGCTCAAGCAGCTGATCGCCCACGACCGCGCTGGGGAGGCGTTCATGCTGGACCTCGTTGACCAGGCAGAGGACCAGCTGGCCGAGGAAGGCCACGAAGGCCGGATCTACATGTTCAAGAACAATGTGGACTCCGCCGGGAACTCCTATGGCTGCCACGAGAACTACCTGATTCCACGCAAAATCGAGTTCAAGCGCCTCGCTGACATGCTCATCCCTTTCCTCGTCACCCGCCAGCTATTGTGCGGTGCCGGGCATCTGATCACCGATGAAGAGCAGACCAAGTACGTCTTCTCCCAGCGCGCCGATCACATGTGGGAGGGGGTCTCCTCGGCCACAACGCGCTCGCGTCCGATCATCAATACCCGCGATGAGCCGCACGCCGATGCCGAGTACCACCGCCGGCTGCATGTCATAGTGGGCGACTCGTCGATGAGCGAAACCACCCAGCTGCTGAAGATCGGCGCCACCGACCTGGTGCTGCGCCTGATCGAATCCGGCGAAATCTACCACGATCTGCGACTGGAAAACCCGATTCGCTCCATCCGCCAGATCTCCCACGATTTCACTGGCCAGACCGTGGTGCGGCTCATGGGCGGCGACGAACCGACCGCACTGCAGATCCAGTGGATCCTCTTCGAATCCGTCAAGGAATTCATCGCCCGCCACGGCGCGCACCACGACCAGGTGGATACCGTCCTGGAATTGTGGGAACGCACGCTGAACGCAGTGGAAAGCCAGGACTTCTCGCTGATCGACCGGGACATCGACTGGGCGATCAAGCACAAGCTGCTCACGGGCTATGCCCAGAAGAACTCCCTGGAGCTCTCGGCGCCACGGATCGCGCAGCTGAACCTGACTTACCATGACATCGACCCGCAGCGCGGCCTGTTCCACCTGCTCAAGCGCCGCGGCCTGGCCAGCGCAGTCGTCTCCGACGCTGAAATCAATCAGGCTGTGAACAACCCGCCAGCCACGACACGCGCGGCACTGCGAAGCAAATTCATTCACGCCGCCCGCGCCAATGGGCGACGCTATAGCGCCGATTGGGTCCACATGAAGTATGAGGATGGCCCGGGCGGAATTGTGCTGTGCAAGGACCCGTTCGCAACCACCAATTCACAGATTGACGAGCTCATTGAGCTGATGGGCCAGCAGCTTTAGCTAGCTGGAAACAAGTATTTACACAGCAAAAACCTCTAAGCTGGACGCAGATCATTACGGGCCTTGCCCTGTGCAAGCCCGCAATGCATGACCAGCTAGTCCAACCGGAAAGAAGATTCGTGCGAAAAGTTTTGGCAGTATGCGCCACCGCGTCCATCCTTGCCCTGGCGTCCTGCGGTTCGGGTTCGTCATCCCTGAGCGGCATCGACGTCAAGCCAGCAGAAGATAGCAAGACCGCACCTGAGGTCAAATTCGATGCGCCGCTCCTGACCGAAAAGTCAGAAGCAGTCACCGTGGTGGAGGGCGAGGGTTCCGACATCAAGGAAGGCGACACCATCCAGATCCAGTCGGGCCTGTACAAGACCATCGACGGCCTGCTGACCAATGAGAACTTCACTGCTGATCCGGCTCCCATGAAGGTTGACGAGACGCTCAAGGAGCAGATGCCCGAGCTCTACGAAACCCTGCTGAAGTCCCAGATTGGCGACTGGATCGCCTACGCAGCCATCGAAGGCGTTCAGCAGCCGGACGGGTCCATCGCCGAACCGGCCGAAGGCTCGCGTGCCGAACGGCTGATCGTGATCAAGATTGCGGACTCCAAGAGCCCTAGCCAGACGATGGGCAAGGAAGAAGTCCAGCAGCTCAAGGACGACGGCAAGCTCCCCACCGTGAAGACCGGCAAGGGCGATCCGCAGATCACCATCCCCAAGGACACCGAAGCCCCGGCAGGCCTGGCAGTGGACGTCCTTGAAGAAGGCGACGGCCCAGCCGTTGGCCAAACGTCCAAGGTCACTGCCCACTACCACGGCGTGCGCTGGGAAGATGGCAAGAAGTTCGACGGCAACTTCGGCAACGAAGAAGGCTTCGAAGCCGATATGGCCGGCGGAGTCATCCAGGGCTGGCTGCAGGGCTTCCAGGGCCTGAAGGAAGGCAGCAAGGTCTTGCTGACTGTCCCAACGGACTTGGCCTACGGCGAAACAGCTGAAGCCCAGGGGCGTCCTGCAGGACCACTGGTCTTCTACGTAGAATTAGACAAGGTAAGCGAAAGCAAGTAACAGAAAGGCCGTGACTATGTCGTTCGGAGAACGCAACTACGACCGCACCAAGCCTGAGATCGATTTCCCGGGCACCGACGCTCCTGAAGAACTGGTCATCACCGACCTGGTCGAGGGAACCGGCGCCGAGGTCACCCCAGGCACCACCGTTGAAGCGCACTATGTAGGCGTTGCCTGGTCCACCGGCGAAGAGTTCGACTCTTCCTGGGGCCGCGGGCAGACCCTCGACTTCCCAGTGGGTGTCGGAATGGTTATCCAGGGCTGGGACCAGGGCCTGCTGGGCATGAAGGTCGGCGGCCGTCGCCGACTGGATATCCCATCGCACCTGGCCTACGGCGAGCGTGGCGCCCCAGGCGCCATTGCGCCTAACGAAGCACTGATTTTCGTTGTGGATCTGATGGGCACCAAGTAATTCCAAGTGCTGGCAATGGCCTCGATTAAATAATCGGGGCCATTGCTGTCCCAGAAGTCATCCTTATCGGCGAAAGTTGGTTAGTCTAGGCACGTGAGCACAAAGCAATCCCCGGGACCCAGCAAGGCAGAACGCCTGACCAGCCTCATCTATGCGCTGGCAACTAAATCACGGAAGTTCAACGCCGACCGCATTGGATCCTATTTGGTGCCAGGCGGTACCAAGGAGACCCGAGAGAAGGCGCTGGATCGCCTCAAGGACGATATCCGCAATGACTTCGGGTTGCAGCTGGACAAAGAAGTAATCGACGATGTTACGTACTACAGCATCGACACGACCGAGTGGTTCTTGCCGCCGGTGGAATTCAGCCCCGCAGAAGCCGGCCTGGTCGCATTGGCCGCGAGCCTTTGGAAAGACACCAAGCTCCAGTCATTGGGGCTCAATGCCGCGGCCCGAGTCACCGGCCATGATGGCGTGGCCTCGCCGGTCGCTCCGTTGGCCGGCTCATTGGTCCCACGCCTTTCCATGGATGAACCGAACTTCCGCGAATGCGCCCTGGCGGTCTTCAACCGCAACACGCTCAAGTTCGCCTATACGTCCTCTGGCGGCGCACAGAGCGAACGAATTGTTGATGTGTGGGGGATCGGGCAGCGCTACGGCAACTGGTACTTCACCGGCTATGACCACACGCGGAAAGATACCCGTGTCTTCCGCCTCTCGCGGGTTCAGGGCAAGTTCACGAATTACCGGCATGGCGGCGCTAACGCCGACGGGCAGTACCACGCCCGCCCCCAGGATTTCGACATGACCCAGGTCTTGCAGGATTTCGACCTGCAGAATCCGGGACTGGTGGCAACGGTGCGGCTCTTGGGCGATGAAGCAATCCCGCTGCGCGCCCAGGCAGTAAATGGCCGCAGCGATCAGGATGAGCTGCAGATCGGCTATGCGGATCCGCATTCATTTGCCCAGCAGCTGGCAGCTTATGGTCCGGCCGTGAAAGTCCTGGGACCCTCCGAACTGGTGGCCCAGGTGCGCCGGATTCTGCGCGACGCGCGCAGCTCCCAGACCAGCCAGGGCAACCAGGATGCCTACGCAGAGGTGAAGTTCCGTCCGCATCGCGCCACCGGCCGTGGCACCACCACAACTCAGGTCATGCGAAATATCGACATGATCCAGTATGTGCACGCCCATGGTGCCGTAGAAATCGAAGCGCTGGCAGAACGCTACTCCATGAGCGTTGCCAAGGTCCGTGAAGAGCTGGCCATGATCATGATGTGCGGTGTCCCGTACGGCCAGCATGACGAACTGATCAACGTCAATGACGGCGACGTTGAATCCGATACCGTTACGATCTCCAATGCAGCCCTGCTGGCCGAGCCGCAGAAGCTGGCGCCGCTGGAAGCAGTAGCCGTGCTCGGCGGGCTCAACGCCCTGGCAAGCATTCCCGAGTTCGAGCACCAGCAGGTGCTCGACGCGGCACTGGCCAAGGTGAATTCCGCGGTGGCCCGTTTTGACGGCTGGAGCGGGGCGCTGGGCTTCGCACTGTCCGAGGCGCGCGAGAACGATATTCCGCAGCAGCTGATTCAGGCGATTCGTTCCCAAGACGTCGTGCGCATCGATTACTACTCGGCCCGTTCGCGAACTCACCAGGTTCGCGATGTGGAACCGATCCGGCTCATTGAAGACGGAGCGGTGCAGTACCTGCGGGCTTGGTGCCGAAAGCGCCAGAGCCTATTAACTTTCCGGGTGGACCGGATGTTAAGTGTGGAAACTGCCGGTGAACAATTCGAGCTGGCGGCTCGGCATGAAGACCAGCAAGATGTCCAGATCCGGTATGCCTCCAACGACGATGACTTAGAGGTCATGGTCTATGTAGACGCCGAGATCTTACCGGTTATCGAAGCTTTCCATCCTCTTTCCTGGTCCACGGGAAAGGTCGGTACGGGGTATCTGGCCAACGTCCGGTTCTCGGATCACCAGGTAGCTGCGCCGCTCGTGGCTCGCCATAGCGGTAAACTGACTGTGGTCTCTCCTGACGCTACGCGCGAACAGGTAGTGAACTGGTTGGACGAGGCTATCGCAATGTATGAGGATTAATAGATGCTTCCTTGGTGGTTTTGGGTACTTTTGTGGACTGTGCTCGTTTTGGCGACAATACTTGTTGCGGCACTTGCCGGCTTCCGTTTGTTCAAACGGGGAATGGCGGTCGTCGAGGGCCTGGGCGACGCTGCGGATCACATCAGCGCCGGTTTAAGCCAGGAGGGCACCGTCGTCGAGTACGCTACGAACCCTCGTCGCTACCCGCACGGAACCGATGCCACGCACGCGGATCCGGAGAAGATCAAAAAGCTTCGCGATAAGGGCAAAGCTGAAAGAATCGAGGCGCGTCGAGTTCGCCGCGTCGCACGTCGCGCACAGCGCGGCCAAGCTCAGAACATGCGCGATCTTGGCTTGTTCTGACGTAGACTTTAGATAGAGAGAAGGGAATCCACATGGGTGGCTTACAGGGATGGCATTTGGTCATCATTATCGTGCTTGCACTGCTGCTTTTCGGCGCTCCAAAGCTTCCAGGCTTGGCTCGCTCGATGGGCCAGTCGCTGCGCATTTTCAAGTCCGAGGTTCGCCAGATGAAGGATGATGATCCTAAATCTGAAACCGTTGATGGCACCATCAATGATCCGAACCCCAACGAAAAGAACAACTCGTAGACCTCTTCAGTGGCAACAAATAAAGACAAGAACCCGCGCAGCAAGAAGAAGCGGGCCAAGGACGCAGAAGGTCGGATGGCTCTCAAAGAGCATCTGATTGAAGCACGGAACCGGTTATTCAAGTCGCTCATCGCGCTGACCTTGGGCACGGTAGCCGGTTTCTTCGTATACGACTGGCTGCTTGCCTTGCTGATCGCGCCTGTGAAAGCTGCCGGCGGCTCGGTAGTGTTCACCGCGGTGATGTCACCCTTCGACATCATGATCAAGGTGGCGCTGTTCGTCGGCCTGATCGTTTCCTCGCCGGTGTGGCTCTACCAGCTGTGGGCATTCATCGTGCCGGGACTGAAAAAGAACGAGCGCCGTTTGAGCTACAGCTTCGTAGCAGCCGCGGTTCCGCTGTTCCTTGGCGGCGTGGCGATGGCCTACTTCGTTCTTCCGTTTGCGCTGGAATTCTTCATTAGCCTGTCGCCGGAGAACTCGGATAACCTGCTGAACATTTCCGAGTACCTGCCGTTTATCTTCCGCCTGCTCCTGGCATTCGGCTTGGCCATGCTGGTACCGGTACTGATGGTTGGCCTGAACATGGTTGGCGTCCTGCCAGCCAAGCTCATCTTGAAGAACTGGCGTATCACCGTCTTCCTCATCGCCCTGGTTGCCGCTATGGCAGCACCAGGCGGCGATGCAATCACCATGTTCGCGTTGGCTGGACCGTTGTTCCTCACCTTCGCCGTTGCCACCTTGATCTGCCACTTCAACGACAAGAAGCGCGCAAAGAAGCTGGCGGCACGGGAAGCCGAGAATGAACGCCTAGCAGCTGGTGAAACTTCTGGCATTGAAACCCCTAGCTCGATTGACGAACCTAAATCCCAGCTCTGAACCAGGGCAAGAAAGTGAACGACCACAAGTGACTTCACCCGCGGAACGCTACGCGAATTCCAAGGCACGGCAGGTCGAAAACGGCACTGCACTTCCTGGATTCCGGGCAAGCATCTCCTTCGACCTGGATCCATTCCAGGCCGAAGCTTGCCAGAAGGTCGCAGAAGGGCACAGCGTACTGGTCGCTGCGCCCACCGGCGCCGGAAAAACTGTTGTTGGCGAATACGCCATCTACCAGGCTCTAGGCGAGAACCGCAAGGCTTTCTACACCACGCCCATCAAGGCGCTGAGCAACCAGAAGTATTCGGAACTGGTCAATCGCTATGGAGCGCAGAAGGTCGGGTTGCTGACCGGCGACACCTCCATCAACTCCGAAGCGCAGATCGTCGTCATGACCACCGAAGTGCTGCGCAATATGCTGTACGCGGATTCCCAAACCCTCGACGGCTTGGGCTACGTGATCATGGATGAGGTCCACTACCTCGCCGATAAGTTCCGTGGTGCCGTATGGGAAGAAGTCATCATCCATCTGCCGTCCAACGTGCAGATCATTTCACTCTCGGCAACCGTGTCCAACGCCGAGGAATTCGGTGGCTGGCTGGATACCGTCCGGGGCCAGACCGATGTCATCGTCTCCGAGCATCGCCCGGTGCCGCTCTTCCAGCACGTCATGGTCGGCCCTAACGTGGTGGACCTGTTTGCCGAAGACGTAGCCTTCGACAAGGTGGCTGAAGACGATTCAAAGGCCTCGGTCAACCCCGAACTGCGAAAACTCGTACGCTCCCACAGCCCTGGCGGCCGAGTGCAGCGCGGCCGGGGTCGCGGCGGCCGCGGCCCCCAGCGCAGTTCAGGCATGGGGCACCGCATCAACCGTCCAGCGGTTATCGGGAAGCTTGACCGGGCTGCTCTGCTGCCAGCTATCTTCTTCATTTTCTCCCGCAAGGGCTGCGATATGGCCGTGCAGCAGTGCGCCATGGCTGACCTGCGCCTGACGACCAATGAAGAAGCCGCCGAGATCGCGCAAGCGCTGGATGAAGTCGCCTACCGGATCCCCAGCGAAGACCTGGACGTTCTGGAATTCTGGTCCTGGCGCGATGGTCTGGTTCGCGGCTTCGCTTCCCACCACGCCGGCCTGCTCCCGATCTTCAAGGAAATCGTTGAAGACCTCTTTGCACGCAACCTGATCAAGGTGGTGTTCGCAACCGAGACCCTGGCACTGGGCGTGAACATGCCAGCACGCTCGGTCGTGCTGGAAAAACTGGTCAAATTCAACGGCGAATCCCACGTGCAGATCTCTTCGGGGGAGTACACCCAGCTCACCGGCCGTGCCGGGCGCCGCGGCATTGACGTCGAAGGCCATTCAATTGTTGTCTGGAACCCCGACCTGGAACCGGAATCCTTGGCAGGACTCGCTTCGAAGCGAACCTATCCGCTGAATTCCTCGTTCCGTCCGACCTACAACATGTCCACCAACTTGCTGGCGCAGTTTGGCCGTGAACAGACTCGTCAAATCCTCGAAACCTCCTTTGCCCAGTACCAGGCGGACCGTTCCGTGGTGGGCATGGCGCGCCAGGTGCGTTCCAAGGAAGAATCCCTGGCCGGCTACGCCAAGTCGATGGAATGCCATCTCGGAGATTTCACCGAGTACCTGAAACTCCAACGAAACCTGGCCCAGGTCGAGAAGAACGCTGCGAAGGACCGCCGCCACGAGCGCCGTTCGGCAGCTGAGCAGTCACTGCAGGCCGTGATCCGCGGCGACGTGGTGGACCTGCCAGGTGGCCGCCGCTTCGGCCGCGCCGTGGTCGTCGAGCTTGATAAGGCCATGTACAACCCGCGACACACCGTGCTGACCGAAGAAGCGCAGCTTCGCCGGCTCTCGGTGGAAGACCTCAACGGACCAGTGCAGATCATTTCGCGGATCAAGATTCCCAAGGGGTTCAACGGGCGCACACCGAAGGAGCGCCGGGACCTTGCTTCATCCTTGCGCAACGCGATCTACGAGTCGCGTCCTCCACGCCAGGACGCCCAGAGCTTTGATTTCGAAGGCTCGGATTCCTTCGAGCGTGAAATCAACGCACTGCGCCTGGAGCTCAAGGACCATCCTTGCCACGCCTGCTCGGAGAAGGACCAGCACATGCGCTGGGCCGACAGGTACTGGAAGCTGAAGAAGGACACGGACAAGGCCCGTCGCGCCATCCGCGGGCGAACCAATACCATTGCCACGCAGTTCGACAAGGTCTGCAAAGTGCTCGAGCAGTTCGAATACCTCGTGCCTTCCGAGGGCGGCGAAGATTTCGCGCTGACCGACTCGGGCCGCCGCCTGCGCCGCATCTATGGCGACCGAGATCTGCTCACCAGCCAAATCCTGGAGACCGGCAAGCTCACGCAGCTCAATGCGGAAGAACTCTGCGCGGTTGTCGCCAGCCTGGTCTACCAGGCACGCCGCGACGGGGACCGTGCCGATCCGAAAATGCCAACGGGCAAGATCGATGACATCTGGAATAGCACCATCAAGATTTGGGGCGAGCTATCGGACGCTGAAGAGGCCTTGGGCCTTGACCCGACCGCTCCACCGGAATCCGGTTTGATCTGGCCAATGTACAAGTGGGCCCGCGGTTCGAGCCTGAACAGCGCGCTGCGCGGTACCGATCTGGCACCGGGTGACTTCGTGCGCTGGGCCAAGCAGGTCATCGACACATTGGACCAGTTCGCAAAGAATAGCGACCTTCCGCCATTGCTGGTTCGCAATGCCTACAAGGCAGTAGACCAGATCAAGCGCGGTGTAGTGGCCTACTCGAACGTGCTGGACTAGCCAGCAGGTCCAGCCGAAAAACTTATTAGCCAGTGCACGAGAAAAGGGAGACGCTGATGGCAAAAACACTCTACCGAAACGGGTCCATCTACTCAGCGGCCGATCCATTTGCTACCGCAATGGTGGTGGACGGCGACACCATTTCATGGTTGGGCGGCGAGGACGCAGCCGAGCGCCACGCGTCTGCCGTCGACGAAGTGGTCGACCTCAATGGTGGTTTGATTACCCCGGCGTTCGTCGAATCCCACACGCACCTTGCCGCCTTGGGCCGCACCCTTTCGGGAGCCGATTTGGGTGCAGCAACCTCGGCTTCTTCGCTGCTTTCCCTCGTCGCCGAGCAGGCGCAGAAGTCGACCAAGCTGGTCCTGGCTCAGGGGTGGGACAACTCGAACTGGGCTGACCAGCAGCTGCCCGCGGAAACCGACCTGACCAGTGCCGCGGAAGGCCGCGGCTATTACCTGGCGCGTCGCGATGTGCACAGTGCCCTGGTCAATCGGGAACTGCTGGATCTGCTGGACCTGGGCCACCTCGCCGCTGGCATCATTTCTGGTGCGGATCACGACGCCGTGCGTGAAGCACTCACCAATACGCAGAAGGCCGAACAGGAATACCAGCGCCTGGCACTGGAGCACTACGCCTCGCGTGGTTTCGCCAGCGTTGTGGAGATGGCGGCCCCGCATATTGAGGGCCGAGAGGCGCTGGAGCAGTTGCTGGCCATCGACAACCCTGAACTGCCGCAAGTCCATGCCTACTGGGGCGAACTGGTTAGCGATGCAGACATCGCCCAGGAACTGGTCGCATCCTTCCCAACGGGAAAGGTGCTGGGCTTGGGTGGCGATCTTCGCGTGGATGGTTCGCTAGGCAGCCACACGGCGTACCTGCGCGAAGACTACAGCGATCAGCCGGGCGAACGCGGCACCCTGTATCTGAAGCGTGACGAAATTGCGGCCCACCTGGTCGCTTGCAGTTCCCGGGAGATCCAGGCCTCGTTCCATGTGATCGGAGACGGCGCCCTGGACGAGGTGTTGGCAGGTTTTGACCTGGCTGCTGAGCAGATTGGGGCAGCTAAGCTGCAGATGTGCCGGCACCGTCTGGAGCATGTCGAGATGGTTGATGAAGACTCGCGGGCCCGTTTGCTGCAGTACGCCATCATGGTTTCGATGCAGCCGGTCTTCGACCAGGCGTGGGGCGGCTCGAACGGCATGTACGCGCAGCGCCTGGGGGAGCGCGCAGCATCGATGAACAACCTCTCCGCTATGCTTTCGGCTGGTGTGCCAATGGTGCTTGGCTCTGATGCTCCGGTAACGGAGGTTGATGGCTGGCAGGTTGTTCGCGCCGGCATGAACATGACGAATGCTGAGGCTCGCATTTCGGCTCGTGCGGCCTTCTTGGCTCAAACCCGATCCACCTACCGCGCCATGGGCGAGATGAACCCGTTTGCCGGGCAGCTCGTGATCGGCGCGCCGGCGACTTTTGCAGTGTGGACTGCCTCTGAACTTGCTGTGCAAACTCCGGACGTCCGAATCAGTTCTTGGAGTACCGATGCACGAGCTGGAACTCCGATGCTTCCGGTCGTTGATGAGGAAATTCCGCAGTGCCTGCGTACAGTACGCGCTGGAATCACGCTTTTCAATACCCTTGAGCCAAGCGAATCGGCTTAAAGCGAAACAGATGCTCAATAAGCAGAATGAATTCGCAAAATTTGCCCTGACTAGTGGTGTCTAGGTAAAGAGTGAAGTCATTTGATGGTTGACAGCCTAGGTGGGGTACCCACTAGGCTGGTCTAAGCGCCTCTTCGAGATGCACATGCATTGCGTTGGAAACTACGCAATTTAAACAACGATCCTCAGTGACCTTAGATAACATTCTCTGTGCCTTTCGGCGTGGAGAATAGGGCCGAAGTCACTGAGGATCGTTCGTTAATGCGGTGTCTCCAGCGCGCTGATTGGCAAATGATGACTATACTTTGAATTTGGATTAACTCTTTTCGACCCGGTGTCCTGCATAAGCCATGCAGTCGACGCCGAGCAGGCAAGAGGCTTTGTGTTGTATACCCAGAAAGGTGCCGCCGCGTGCGCGTCATTACAATCATTCCGACTTACAACGAACTGGAGTCGCTCCCGCTGACCGTAGGACGCTTGCGTACCGCAGTTCCTGACTCGGATGTATTGATCGTTGATGATAACTCGCCTGACGGCACCGGAGAACTTGCAGACAAGATGGCTGCTGAGGACTCGAATATCCACGTATTGCACCGTACCGGCAAGGATGGCCTGGGAGCCGCCTACATTGCAGGTTTCGAATGGGCGTTGGCTCGCGACTACGACGTACTGGTAGAGATGGATGCCGATGGCTCGCATATGCCAGAGCAGCTTCCACGCCTTTTGGAAGCCAGTGCCGCGGGCGCAGATCTCGTAATCGGTTCGCGTTGGGTCAAGGGCGGCGAAGTCGTGAACTGGCCAATGCTGCGCAAGATCATCTCGCGCGGCGGCAGCTTCTACTCGCGCACCATGCTGGGCTTGCCTCTGCGCGACATCACCGCAGGCTACCGCGCCTTCAAGCGCGAAACCCTGGAAGCAATCGATTTTGACGCCGTTGAGTCGCGCGGCTACGGCTTCCAGGTGGACATGACCTTCCGCGTGGCCATGCTGCGCAAGACGATCGTTGAAGTTCCCGTGACCTTCGTAGAGCGCGAACTGGGCGCGTCGAAGATGAGCGGCAACATTGTGTTCGAAGCAATGTGGAATGTCACCCGCTGGGGCTTGGGCGCCCGGTGGAAGAAGCTGACTTCCAAGAAGTAATACCCGTGTTTAAGCGAACTGGCGTGCAACGATGGATCGTTGCACGCCAGTTCGTTTAACCAGGAATCATCATCAGGTCTCGGGCAGGCAGTGAAATACAAACCAGCCCACCGCCCCAAAGGCGGACTGTGCAGGATGAAGATAGCTTCTACGAAGCTGCTTAGGCCGGCGGCGCTGGCCGCGCAATTTCATGCAGGCTCTTTGACGCAGTTGAAAATACTGGGCGTGGTCTTTGAGCCCCATAGCAGACAGGCAAAAGAGTGAGGGCTGGGTTTGATAACCATTGGTCATCAAACCCAGCCCTCAACCAAGCCCCTACGGCCATGCTAAGGCAGCATGGAACCGTGCGTGGGGGAGATTAGGCAGTTTCCCCGCGAGCAGCGCGCAGCTGCTGGAGGCGGTCTGCCAGAGTCTTTTCCAGTTCTTCTTCGGAACGGCGCTCAAGAAGCATGTCCCAGTGGGTACGGACAGGCTTTTCATTGCCCGGTTCTTCGGCCTTGGCTTCGCCGTGGACGAGCTTGGCTTCCTTACCGGTCTTGGTGTGCCAGGTTGCTGGAATTTCAGCTTCGGCAGCAAAGACGACGAAGACGGTCTCGCCCTCTTCGGTACGGTATTCCACACGCTGACGGGCAGCCGGCTCCACACCTGCCTCAGATTCCATGCTCTGTGCACCCAGGCGCATGCCTCGTAGGCTGCGATCGCTCATGTTTTCCCTCCGCGATGATTGAAGAATTCGCTACACGTACCAACGTTTGGCACTCGGAAATAATTCCCTCCGACTAGAGGTGAAGATAATTCTTGGTGCCAAAACATCCATTATACGCGTCTGCGGCGAGGTGCATTGTATGCACCTCGCCGCAGACGGCTAATCGGTTCTAAACCAGCTGTTGCTACAGGTTGCTACCTGGGGCCGATGGCGATTCCGGAGTGGCAGGCTTGCTGCCCGATCCGTTGCCGCCCAGCGCTCCGCCGATGCCCTTGAGTGCTTCGGTCAGTTCGCTTGGAATCACCCACAGGGTATTCGAAGTGCCTTCGGCAAGCTTCGGCAGAGTCTGCAGGTACTGGTAGGCGAGCAACTCATGGTCCGGCTTGCCGGCGTGAATTGCATCGAAGACCTTCTGGATGGCCTGGGACTCGCCGTCAGCGCGCAAGATTGCGGCCTGTGCATCGCCCTCGGCTTCGAGGATGGAAGCCTGGCGTGCGCCTTCGGCAGTAAGGATGGAGGACTGCTTGGTGCCCTCAGCGGTCAGGATGGCAGCACGGCGGTCACGCTCGGCGCGCATCTGCTTCTCCATCGAGTCCTGGATGGACAGCGGTGGATCGATAGCCTTCAGCTCGACACGGGAAACACGGATGCCCCACTTGCCGGTTGCCTCGTCAAGGACACCACGCAGCTGGCCGTTGATCTGGTCGCGGCTAGTCAGGGCCTCTTCCAGATTCAGGCCACCGACGACATTACGAAGCGTAGTGGTGGTCAGCTGTTCTACGGCCTGGATGTAGTTAGCGATTTCATACGTCGCGGCACGCGGCTCGGTGATCTGGAAGTAGACCACGGTATCAATCGAAACTACCAAGTTGTCCTCGGTAATAACTGGCTGCGGCGGGAAGGAAACAACTTGTTCACGCAGGTCCAGCAGCGGCAGCAAGCGATCCACAAAGGGGATCAGGATTGTCAGACCGGGATTTAGGGTTCGGTTGTACTTGCCGAGGCGCTCAACGATGCCAGCACGTGCCTGCGGCACGATGCGCACGCTGCGCAGTAGGACGACAATCACGAAGATTGCCAGAACGACAAGCACAATAGTCAAGCCAAAGCCATCTGAATTCATGGTTCGTACTCTCTTTCCTTGTGCAGTAGTGATGAATTTGGGGGCGTCAGGCTAGCTAGCCGTTAGCAGGGTCAGGGGACTTCGCGGTGAGGTATGCAGTTGCCCCGTCGATACGTGAAACCACGGCATAGGTGCCGGGATTCATGGTCGGAACGCTGGATTCAGCACGGGCGGTCCAGATCTCTCCACGGATCTTGGCCGAACCCGACATGCGCGAGGTCGGCTCGAGAATAAGTGCATCCGCACCGATTAATCGCTCGATATTGGTGCGGAAGCCCTCGGGTGATTTCCGTAAATGTTTGACGGCAATAGGTCGAACCAGGAAGATCATCAACAATGAAATGACGCAGAATACAAGGACCTGCAACCACATGGGTCCACTGAGCAGTGCGACCGCTACACCACCAAGGGCACCTACGCCGAGCATGATGAAGTAGAGATCAAGAGAAAGCATCTCGATGATCGCCAGCAGCAAGAACAGTGCCAGCCAGATCACCCAAGCGTTGCTGATGATCCATTCGGCTGTTGTCATGGCATTCACCTAAATTCTGTTAGGACATTGACCAGTCGTAACTGGTCTTTCCTACATTCTGCCGTAGAAGGCAGATAAAAGGTGTAGTCATTTTGGGGTATCTTCTAGCCCTGCGTGACGAATGCGTGTACTCCAAAGGAAGCTGTTACAGGCTGGGAACCCAACGCCAGCGTCTGCTGATGAAGAATTTCAGGGGAGAGGTGGTGCCCGGACGGACCCATGAATGCAAGGTTATAGAGATCGTCCGCATTCAGGTTCATCCGATATGTCAGATTCTTGGATCCGCGATGATTAAGGCCTTCAGCCGCAAATTTTTCCACCAAGGCGGCTTGCTTGCCCTGTCCTACGGTGAGCATGCCCAGCGGGTCGACGACTTCGTTGAGATGATCTGGTTCGCCGGTCACGACAATGCATAATCCACCAGTACGCAGTACACGTTGGAACTCTGCCGGGTTATGCGGTGCGAAGCAGTTGATCACCACATCGCGTGATCGGTCGGCAGTAGGCAATTTGCGCCAGACATCCCAGACCACAGCGAGCGTGCTTGGAACCTTCGCGGCACGACGCATGGCAAAGCGGGAGATGTCCAGAGCCAAAGCATCAAGTTCAGCAGCAGGAGAGTTCTCTAGAATCTTCCCCAGGTAGTAGCCGGTACCTGCGCCCGCATCCAGCACGTCAAGCGAATGTCCGTCGTGATGATCATTGATCAGCTCGGACAGCGCGCGCGCCAGAGGCTCATAATGTCCCTTTGACTGGAAAGCATCGCGGGCTTGGACCATGGCCGAGGTGTCTTCGAGGAAGTTCGTTCCTTTGCCAGTAAGGAAGTTGAAGTAACCCTGTTTGGCAGCATCAAAACGATGCCCGGCTTCGCAACTCAGGGTTCTATCCCGAGATTCCTCGAAGCCAAGGGGTTGCTCGCAGACCGGGCAAGTAACGTTCGTGGTGCCGGAGAACATTAGAATTTCAGAACCTCTTGTGCCGTTGCAACGTCCATGCTTTCATGGCGCCACAGTTCGGATTCGTTAATCAAGGAGCGGGTAAGTGCTTTGTCGATATAGACAGTGCCCGACAGATGATCAGTTTCGTGCTGGACAATGCGGGCCTGCCAACCGGAGAAGCTTCGAGTTATTTCCTGGCCGTCCCGATCTTTATAAGTGGCGGTGATATCGGCGGCCCGGCTCACTACGCCTTGGAATCCTTCGAAAGACAGGCAACCTTCGTAGAAGACTGCCGCGCGCTCTGTTGATGCCGTATATACGGGGTTGAAGATCTCGAAGTACTCCAGCGGCTCACGCTCTCTGTGCGAGGCAGCTTCCTCCGGAATGGGATAGAGATCTTCGAGCACGGCAATCTGCAGGGGGATACCCACCTGAGGAGCGGCGAGTCCTACGCCAGGGGCGTCGTACATGGTCTGGCGCATTGCTTCAAGGAGTTCTTCGAGCAGTTCCTGCGGAAGCTGCTGCTCGTAGGCCACCGCCTGCTGGCGGAGAACGGGATGTCCCAGCTGGACAATAGGCAGTATGAGGTTCTCATCTGCAGTCTCCAGGACTTCTCGAACTATATTCTCGATGTCCTGTTCGGTGTACTCGGTGTTCATCGGCAAGCGCTAGTCCGTTCGTATTCGTTGAGCTGAAGTTGAGCCAGGCGCGAGGTGAGTCGGGCCTTTTCAGTGTCATGCAGCATGTGTCCAAGATTGCCCAGATTGTCTGCGGCGTACAGATGGACTTCCACGTTCTTGTCGTAGAAGATATCGATAAGATTCGCCAATCGGCGTTCCTCATCCATTGGCATGGTGGCACTAGCTGGGATGCAGGTTATATGCCAGCGCGAATACCGGCTTGCCAAATCCAGATAGTCGGCAGTGTTGCGACGGGTTCGGCAGATCTGATCGAAGCTGATCCAGATCTCATACGCATTCACGTGGACTGGCCCGATTTCGTCGTAGCCGATCTGGATCATCGTATCGTGGACCGGCAGTTCTCCTGGTGCTTCGAAGAGATTTAGCGTGCCTCTCCGATACCCGTCCAAGACCTGCTCGGGATCGGCGGCGAGCTGTCGGTAGTCCACCGAATGATCCAGCGAGAATACAGTGAAGTCCCGTTGGATCCGGTCAATAATTGGCTGAACCAGGTGATGGAAAGTGTCATCGTCAAGCAGCTTCTCCGGCCCGTAGTTCGACGTAGTGACCAGCTGGATCTCGTGTTCCGTGCAATGCCGAATGAGCTTGGCCATGAACATCGCGTCGCCAGGTTCGGTGCAATGGAACTCATCGAAGACCAGCAACTGCAGTCCAGCTAGCTCGCGCTCAAGCCCTTGCGAGAAAATCGCGCCCAGCGGCTGGCCCGGGACACGGTTGACCGGGGAATTTACGCGCTGGAAGAACTCGTGGAAATGGAAGCGCGCTGTCGTGGTTTCAGGCAGCACCGAGACCAAGGTATTGATGATGAGGGTTTTGCCTCGACCAGGAGGGCCATAAATGTAGACGCCAGGGTGCTTTGCCGTCATCGTCGTACGCAAAGTACGTCCTAGAAGGTCGATCAGATCACTCTGAACCGGGTCAACTTCGATACCTTGCAGCTTGAGAGCTTCGCGGATCTGAAGAGCGTACTTATTCCCGTGGGGAATGCGTAGCAACGGATTAGCCATATCTAAATTTTGCCACTGAGCGCAGACGCGGCCAATCTTCTGTGATGCAATCGCCACCATTCCAGCTTGCAGGGATGCCTTGCGGTGCCGAGGCGACGTTAAAGTGCCTAGTCAAGAAGCCTTCGATTTATTTCGAAACGGATGATTTAAATAGGGGAGTGCTCCCAAAGATGGCTACGAGCCTGTTTAGTCTTGTGAATTTTGAGCATACCTATCGCTTTATCTTGATCCGTGGCCATAATGGACACACCCATAGAGCTGGGTTGAAGCAGTTGAATCGGACCAGGGCGGGCGAAATGCGGAGAGGGAGCGCGTGAGATGACCAGTGAATTCATTGTCCCAACGGCTGAAGACGAGATCGTCTCCAGCGATCTTTTGGACATGTCGGCAACGGTACTCAAAACCTTGTCGGATCCGGCAAGGCTCCAGATGCTCTGGGCGCTGTCCATGGACGATCTTTCCCTGTCCGATTTGGCTCAGTTGATCGGCGTTAGTCCAACGGTTGCCGGCCAATTGCTATCCAAGCTGCGAGCAGCTGGTGTATTGCAAACGAGGAAGTCCGGCCGCCATGTCATCTACTCGATGCATGATGAGCGATCGCGCGAGTTCATTCGGCAGACCCTGGAGTTCGCGAGGCACCGGCTGGATTTGCAGGATCAGCGTCAACAAGCTGAGCAGTAAGCGGCCTTCGAAATCCGTGGCGTAAATGGACGAATATGGCTACTTCCAGCGACATTGCGAATAAGCCGATAATCTACATTATGTAAAGTAATGGAAATCCACGACTCCCCACGCAGGGTCTCACTGCAGCCATTTGTGCTGGCTGCCCCGTCTATCGAAGCAGGCTCCTTTCATGCCCATCATTCGAAAGTTCGCGGACGCTTCGGCGGGATCTGTGGATCTCAGGTGGTCCTTCGGCGTATCGACCGACAGGCTTTGGCACGCAATGATTGATCGTCAGGCATTGCCACTCTGGCTGGGAACTCACGTCGCTGGAAGCCTTGGCGTGGGTTCTACTGTGCAGATCGAGCATGCGGAAAACTTCATCTGCGAAAGCCGGATTGAACAGGTCGAGCCAGCATCCGCCCTCGTGATGTCCTGGAAGTTTCCGGAAGAATCTGTGTCGGAGGTTAGTTTGACTCTGCAGTCGAGCCTCTTCGGAGCTGAACTTGCGCTGAGCCACTCCAAACTCAGCGTTGGCGTCTCGAATTACTTGGCGGGATGGGAAACGCATCTCATGTATCTGGAGGCCGTCCTGCTTGGGGCTCCGCGCTCGATGGATCAATTCTGGGACGTTTATCAGGAGGTATTCGAGAACTAGGGCGCTTTCCTCTTGCCACTCCCCTCGATGTTATTCCAAACGATGATCGATCCGGCTAGAGTACACCGCGCCGGGTCAATGCCGACCTCAAATCCGCAGCGGAAGCAAAGTGATGTGTGTGGATCCCGAGATCGGTCGCCCCGACAAGTTTCCCGGCGGAATCGTCGGTAAAGAGGATCTGGTTTGCACACAGGTGCAGAGCATTGATTACGTGCAGAAATGCTCGTCGGTCTGGCTTCGGATAACCGATTGTTGCTGAATTGAATACTCGGGCGACGTGGGTGGCGATTCCTTGCCGCTTAAGTTCGATGTCAATGGTGTCGCTGCCGTTCGTGAGAATGGCGGTGGTGATACCTGCACGTTGTAGATCGTCGAGTAGCTGCAGCACATCCTGATCTACAACGGGCTCTATGCGACCCCATGCGTTGGCGGCTTCCGTGGATCCAATGCTCTTCCCAATCTCCTTGATCCATGTCAAACGAGATATTTTACCTGTAGTGAGTCCTTCCAGGCGAGCAGGGTCGAAAGCCGCCGCGTTCAAAGTGCCCGATGGCAACCCATATTCCATTTCAACGTCAGCAGTGGCGGCCTCGGGAAAGTTGCGGATCACTCCGTCCAAATCGAAAACTACTGCGTGGATCATGGGGCAATCCTGCCAGATGCAGGCGCATTGGGGCATCTGGGGCCAAGTGCATGCGGTGCCTTTCCTGCAGCGAGGGCCTGCCTAGAAATCTAGCAGGTGCTGCGTCAACCGGGAACTCCATGTTCCAGGGCAGGATGTCGGCGGTATCCCGGGAGCCAGATAGGCTAGTACTTGACCGAGTTCCCGGACTACTCCCCTATCTACCTTCAAGGACAGAAAACACCCTATGTCTCCAAGCGCCCTGTACCGTCTAGTTGCCCGCGCTGAAGCTGTCACATGGACGATGCTGATCATCGCATTGATTTTGAAGTACGTCGTCAAGGTTGGTGATTGGCCTGTATCCATTGCCGGCTTCATCCACGGCTTTGTCTTCCTGACTTATGCAACGATGGCTGTGCTCATTGGCATGAATCAGCGCTGGAGGAAGTCGCTGATCATTGGAGCTGCCGCGACCGCCGTCGTCCCATATCTGACCATTCCTTACGACAAGTGGCTGGAACGCAAGGGAAAGCTGGAAGGTACCTGGCGTACCGAAGCAACCGATCATCCAGATGATCGCAAGTGGACCGACGCGACGATGCGTTGGCTTGTTGCCCGCCCGGCGCTGACCACGGTCCTGCTATTCGTCGTTATTGCCGGTATCTTCTCGGCCATGCTTTTCATTGGCCCTCCAGGTGGCGAGCACTAATCATGGATTCTATGAGGAGCAGGCTGCTTTCGCCTGGGCATCACTGAATGCACTGACTCCTCAATCCAATTTGCCTGGCCCGGTCACTTCCATGTGTTCTTGGCCAGGCAAATTCTGTTTAATCCGGACATAGCAGGGTAAGGCTCGAACTACTTGGTGGTGCGTTGCTTCGGTGCGTAGTGAACCATCACCAACATTCCAATTAGCTCTACCAAGGTCTGGCTAACGACCACGGCAGAAGCTAATTCCAGCTCCGCGGGCAAAGCCAGGGCCAGGGGAAGCACCACCAGAGAATTGCGTGTGACGCCGCTGAAAGTAACTGCCCGCCGCGAGGCGGTGGGCAGCTTGAAGAGTTTCCCCGCGGAGTATCCAAGGACATTCATGATGCAGATAAACAGGGCGAAAACCATAATGGCCAGCCCTAATTGACCCAGGCTTGCGCTCACCGTGAAGATCTGCGAGCCCACCACGCTAAATAGCGTTCCCATCATCAACGGAACCATTAGATAGTCGGCCCAATCCCCGATGGGCTCTGCCCAGGTAAATCGTTTGGCGAGTGCCTGGGTGAGTGCTGCTGCCAGCAGTGGGAGCACGATCAGTCCCAGCAGTGCCCCCAGGAAAGGAGCTGGCACGATCACGTCGATCGCCGAGGGTCCAGCAAATATATAGAGGTATGCCGGCACGAGCAGCATCTGCAAGATCAACAAGAGCGGTGTGGCCGCCAGCAACCGTTGGCTGTCTCCCCCGGCTAAGCCGGTAAAGACGATAACGTAGTCGATGCAGGGCGCTAGCAAGACCAGCAGCACGCCGAAGAGCAGTGCCTGGTCCCCCGCCACTATTCGCGATAGCCCGAAGGCCACGAGCGGCACCACGGCAAAGTTGACCGCGCACAGTGCACCCATGAAGCGAGTGTCCCGGAAGGCCTCCGGAAAACGGGTCAGCGGCATGCCCAGGAAAGTAGCGTAGAGCAGCAATCCAAGGAACGGGTTAACCGAGTTCTCGAGACCCTTGCTTGCGGCAGGCAAGGCCAGGCCGAGAACGCAACCGGCAGTGATCGCGGATAAATAGAGGGCGATCTGGTGCGTTTGCATCCATGCATTGCCAGGCCAGATCTTCATAGGACTAATGCTAGAACAATAGCTGCGGCCACCATGGCCGTGAGCTCATTCGGGCGAGCCGCGACGGCGACCTTCTGTGTCTGAACCGACAACGATCCAGCCAACGCCGAATTACTCACGGACACCGGGGTAAACCTATGATGAGTACATGAAGGATTCTATTCGTAAGTGGCCGCTGTGGATGGCTGTCGACGTTGTTCTCATTGTTCTATTCGCCCTGCTCGGTCGACGTGAACACGAGCATGCCTTGAGCATTGGCGGCATCCTGATGACCGCCCTGCCGTTCTTGGTTGCCTACGTCGTCGTGACCTTGCTGTCCAAGCCTTGGACCACGATCAACAAGCTCTTCCCTGTTGGCGTACTGGTCTGGGTGGTGACCGTAGCAGCGGGCCTTGCGCTTCGCGTTGGCATGGATTCCACTGCGGCACTCCCCTTCATCATTGTCGCGACATTGGTTCTGGGCGCATTCTTGATGGGGCGTCGGCTGGTTACCTCAATGGTGGCTAAGCGGCTAGGTAAATAGCAGGCCGAGCCCGTAGGAACCGGCAGCGACGAGACCGCTGGCGAAAGTCCCCAGAATAAACTGTTCGGCGGCGCGATGGTTTTTCAGTTCAGAGAACCGGCCAAGACCCTTGACCGCCAAGACGACGGCAATGCCTTCTGGCCAACCGGCCCAGAGGCTTCCAACGATGGCCGTGCGCTCCAGGAGTCCGATCCACAGCCCGCCTCGAAGCGGTGAAGGGTCGGACTCCTCCTTTTGGAGCTCGACATCATTCTTCGCAGCAAGCCGGAAAACAAGTTCCGTAAACGGACCGCCGAAACTAATGGCAAAGATGGAACTCAGGACGATCGCGTACACCGGCGAAAGCCCGTTCTGCTCCAACGAAGTTTGAGAAGCAACTGCCAGCAGGGCCGAGAGAATGGCGAACAGGGCAGAGCCCACAACTAGCCAGTCGCGGACACGAGCTCGTTTGCCCATGGCATAGCCAAGGTAGGCAGCTATGCAAGAGACAAACGCCGCCAGGCTCAGACTCCCCCAAGCGATCCAAAGCATTTACTGCTCCTTTAGCATCTTCAGCTGTCGGTTCAGCGATTTGGCAGCTTCATCCATCATTCGGTTCGCCTCAAACCATAGCGCGGCCGACAGACGAGAAGAGACAGCCTGCTGGGTGATTCCTAATTCTTGGGCAATCTGCTGCTGGGTCAGGCCTTCATCGGCCAGAGTGCCAGCTTCCCATGCCGTGGCCCGTCGCTTTGAAACTATGCAGGCAGTCAGCTGGAGCTCGGCTTCCAGGCGGGTGGCTTCATGCGACGGTCCATGAACAGCTAGATGCGCATTGGTGTTCTTTGCCCGCTCAACTGCGACACGAGCATATTCAAAGGCAGGCCCCCGTCCGGCACGGGTTTCTTCGGGCAGTGGCGTTTCAACTTGCCCGAAGCCAATGCCGACACTCCAGTCCCCTGAAGCTGCCATCATCACTGCCAAGCGAATTGCTTCGTTGGCGTTATCCAAGACAGCTTGGACTTCATCGCCGGCGGTTCGCTGGAAGGGGCGAACCACTGGAACGGTAGCATTAGCTTGCTTGACTAGAGCCTCCACCTTGTCTTCGGTGGAACGTGAACGCCGCTGGTCAATGGTCAACACAATCATGAAACAATTGTAAAACTTTGTATCCGAATCTACAAATTAAAATCATTGTACTATGCGAAGCGGGGCGATGCGCCCATGCCTCTCATTCGCTGCTTTTCGACTAGAGTTGATTCCAGATCAGCCGCCTCCTGGCAGGCGACAAGTTAGAACCGAAAGGCACAGTGATGGTCACCGCATTCGTCATGATCCAGACTGCAACGGACAGTATCCCTGAATGCGCTAAGCAGATCTCCGCAATCTCGGGCATCAGCGAAGTCTATTCCGTAGCAGGCGACTGGGACTTGATTGCAATTGCACGAGTCAACAAGCACGAGGACCTTGCCGAAGTCATTGCCAATAAGCTTTCCAAGATTCCAGGCATCCGCGGCACCCAGACCCACATTGCATTCCGCGCATATTCGGAACATGATCTTGAAGCAGCTTTTTCCCTAGGCCTAGGCGACTAAGGACTTTTCAAGAACAAAGCCGGCCTTCGGTTCAGCGATTGTAAAATCGCGAACCAAAGACCGGCTTTGTTGGCATCTGACGGTGCTACGCGCCTACGATCGCCTGGGTCGTTGAGGACCAGGCTTCCAAGGTCGCCTTCGCCGCACCGGAATCGATGGAATGCGCTGCTTTCCCAATCGCCGCCCGCATGCGGTCTTCGAAACTGCCTTCAGCAGTATCGCTGTAAGCCACCATTCCGGCAGCCGCGTTCAGGAGGACCGCATCTCGAACGGGTCCGGGACTCCCCGAGATGACATCTCGTACAACCCCTGCGTTATGTAGTGCATCTCCACCGCGCAGATCATTAAGCGTCGCACGGGCAAATCCCACGTCCCGGGCATCGAACGTGAACTCGGAGACCGTGCCGTTGCGCACTTCCCAGACGCGGTTAGCTGTAGTGGTGGTTAGTTCATCCAGTCCGTCATCCCCGCGGAAGACCAGCCCACGCACGCCACGGCTTGCAAGAACGCCCGCCATGATTGGTGCCATGACCATGTCGGAGCAGCCGATGGCGGATGCGCTGGGCAATGCGGGATTGGTCAAGGGGCCCATGAAGTTGAAAGCGGTTGGTATGCGCAATTGACGGCGTGCTCCGGCAACGTGGCGCATCGAGGGATGGAAGACGTTGGCGAAGCAGAACGCAATCCCAACCTTGTCGTACACCTCTACAAGGCGCTCGATTGGTACCTCCAGGCGGACGCCCAATGCTTCAAGCACGTCGGCGGAACCCGAGGACGAAGAGGATGCGCGGTTGCCGTGTTTAACTATGCTCACGCCGGCGCCAGCGCACACCAGTGTGGCCATCGTTGAGATGTTGACGGTGTTCTGGCGATCGCCACCGGTCCCAACAATGTCCAAAGTTTGTGCATCGATGGTCAAAGGGCGCGCATTGGCGACCATGGAGTCCACCAAGCCGGTCAATTCGGCCACGGTCTCACCCTTGGATCGCAGTGCAACCAGGAACCCGGCAATCTGAACGTCGCTCGCCTCGCCGGACATGATCTCATTCATTGCCCAAGCGGCCTGTTCGCGGCTGAGATCGCCACCGTTGATCAGGGTGGCCAATAGATCTGGCCACGTCGGGAACTTTTCGTTTACAAGGCTCGTTGACACATGGGAAAGCCTATCCAGACACCGGGGCGCTACCCAATTCATGTCGTTAGATGATGTGGCTCAGGTCGCTAAAAATGCCTAGTTTCTGGGGTTAAATACGAAACACTTTCGTTGCATAAATGATTGTTTCGTGAGACTCGCCGGACGAAGCTCTACGAATTGTAGAAAGAGTTTTCTCTGTACTTCCGCATGTTTCCGCGGATGTTGCCAAGATGTGGCGCAACAAACCTCTGCCAACCCGCTTTTGCATTGGTATCTGAGGGGCATTTAGAGACATAATGTCAGTGTGACAACTGCGACTCATGCCCCAAATACGACGGCGCCACATGCGCCGAACCGCCCAAACATGGTGTCGGTGGGAACGATGGTGTGGCTCTCCAGCGAGCTCATGTTCTTCGCCGCCCTCTTCGCCATGTACTTCAGCCTCCGGGCTGCCGCGCCCGAACTATGGGCGACTGAAACTGCCAAGCTCAACGTACCGTTCGCGCTTGTTAACACCATCATCCTGGTGTCCAGCTCGTTCTCGTGCCAGCTAGGCGTGTTCCGTGCCGAAGAATTCAAGCCTCGCCGTTCCGGTGGGCTTTTCAACTTCAAGGAATGGGGAATGATTGAATGGTTCATTCTTACCTTCATCCTTGGCGCGATCTTCGTTTCGGTTCAGGCCTACGAATACGCTGTCCTCGTTAGCGAGGGCGTGGCATTCGACTCGAACTCCTACGCTTCGGCCTTCTACATTACGACCGGCTTCCACGGCATTCACGTCGCTGGTGGTCTGATTGCATTCTTGCTGATCATTGGTCGTGCGATGCTGGCTAAGAAGTTTGGTCACTTCGAAGCAACCGGCTCCATCGTCGTGTCCTACTACTGGCACTTCGTTGACGTTGTTTGGATCGCCCTGTTCGCGATCATCTACTTCTTGAAGTAGCAACTTAAATTCATTAGTTGCCTCAACAAGAAGTACGGCAACACCACACCAAAGAAACTAAGTGAGGAACCAGCAAGTGAAGGCTCTTTCGAAAAAGCGCCGCCACCCGCTCGCCGCTGTGGCCCTGCTTCTGTTCGGATTGCTGATTACCGGCAGTCTTTACACTGCAGCCGGTAACATCAGCGAAGCGAAGGCAGCTGAGACCACTTCTGCATCGCAGGCCGATGTAGAAGAAGGTCAGAAGCTTTTCGTCGCCAACTGCGCTACTTGCCACGGCATGAATGCCGAAGGCTCTGACTCCGGTCCATCGCTGATCGGCGTTGGCGCGGCTTCTGTTGACTTCCAGGTCGGCACCGGCCGTATGCCGATGCAGATGCAGGGCCCGCAGGCCCAGGTCAAGCCAGTACAGTTCGACGACGAGCAGATCTCCCAGCTGGCAGCGTATGTTGCAAGCCTGGGTGCAGGCCCAGCGATCCCTGATGAGGAATACTTGGATACCACCCAGGGCGACGCCGCCCACGGTGGCACCGTCTTCCGTGTGAACTGCGCAATGTGCCACAACGCGGCTGCTGCCGGTGGCGCGTTGACCCGCGGCAAGTTCGCACCAACCCTGACCGGTGTATCCGAGAAGCACATCTACGAAGCGATGGCTACCGGCCCACAGAACATGCCAGTGTTCAACGACTCGAACATCACCCCAGAAGAGAAGCGTGACGTTATCACCTTCCTGAAGACCATTGAAGCAAATGGTTCCGCTGGCGGTGCAGCCCTGGGCTCCCTGGGTCCAGTTGCTGAAGGCCTGTTCACCTGGACCGCAGGTCTGGGTATCATCATTGCCTTCACCATTTGGTTGACCTCGCGTCCTTCCTAAGGCAAACCCGCGGCCTCGGCCGTAACCATCACTACGTACATAAATTCCTAACAGAAGGATGAGAGAGAAACATGGGCGACCATAGTCACGGCAGTCCCGAAAACTCGGGCACCGTTGCTAAGGCTGACGATGTAGCTCAGGATCGATTCCCAGATCCGGGCTTACCACCCCATCGTCCGCGTCTCGCAGACCGCGATCCGCGCGCAGCCAAGCGACATGAGCGTCAAGTAGCGCTCCTATTTACCATCTCCATCATCGGCACGCTCTTCTTCTTCGTGGCCTACTTCGTCCTGGGCCACCTGGGCGAGATGACCTTCGCTGAACTGCGTGTGCAGAACGCTGCACTGGGACTGGGCACCGCTTTCGCGATGCTCGGTATCGGTGTGGGTATTGTTCACTGGGCCAAGACCCTGATGCCGGATCACGAGCTCATGGAAATGCGCCACGAGATCCGCTCGGAAGAAGATCGCCAGGATGCCGTCGAAATCATCGATACCGTGCTCGAAGAGTCCGGCATCAAGCGTCGTCCGCTGATCCGCAATACCCTGATCGGTGCCATCGCCTTGGCGCCAATCCCAGCAATCTTCATGTTCCGCGACCTGGATCGCACCGGTAACACCGCGAACGAGATGATCGATTCCCTGCGCCACACCATGTGGGACAAGGGCATCCGTCTGACCCGCGACCCATCTGGTACCCCGATCAAGGCTTCGGATGTGCAGATCGGTTCCGCATTCCACGTGATCCCAGAAGGCCTCAACGAGACCGAGCACCCGCTGAACGAAAAGGCCAAGGCCGTCGTTCTGCTGATGCGCATGGATCCAGCAGAAATGCAGATCTCCGAGGGACGCGAAACCTGGAACGTCGACGGCATCGTCGCATACTCCAAGATTTGCACCCACGTGGGTTGCCCGATTGCTCTGTACGAGCAGCACACCCACCACTTGCTGTGCCCTTGCCACCAGTCGACCTTCGACCTGACGCAGGAATGCAAGGTCATCTTCGGCCCAGCTGGCCACGCACTGCCACAGCTGCCAATTACCGTGGACTCCGAGGGCTACCTGGTAGCTCAGAGTGACTTCCACGAACCAGTTGGCCCGTCCTACTGGGAGCGTGGTTAATCATGACGACGACTAACGAATACCAGGCATCGACCGCTACCGGTCGCATCGCCAACTTCGTGGATTCCCGCGTCGGCGCTTCGGGCATGGTCAAGGAATTCGGTCGCAAGATCTTCCCGGACCACTGGTCGTTCATGTTCGGCGAAGTGGCAATGTACACCTTCGTACTGCTGCTGCTCTCGGGCACCTTCCTGACCTTCTTCTTCGATCCGTCGATGGCTCACGTCGTCTACGACGGCTCGTACGTACCGATGAAGGGTATCGGCATGTCGACGGCTATGGCCTCGACCATGGATATCTCCTTCGACGTGCGCGGCGGCCTGTTCATGCGACAGGTACACCACTGGTCGGCACTGCTGTTCGTCGCTTCCCTGTCCGTGCACATGCTGCGCGTATTCTTCACCGGCGCATTCCGTCGCCCACGTGAACTGAACTGGGTTGTCGGCGGCGTGCTGCTGATCATGGGTCTTGCTGCCGGCTTCACCGGCTACTCCCTGCCAGATGATCTGCTGTCCGGCAACGGCCTGCGCATTATCGATGGCGTCATGAAGGCACTGCCGATCGTCGGCACCTACCTGTCGATGTTCTTCTTCGGCGGCGAGTTCCCTGGCGATACCGTGATTCCGCGACTGTACTCGTTGCACATCATGATTGTTCCTGCGGTCATCATCTTGCTGATCGTTGTGCACCTGTTCATGGTCGTGACCCACAAGCACACCCAGTACCCTGGCCCAGGCCGCACCAACGACAACGTTGTTGGCTTCCCTGTTGGTCCGGTATACGCAGCCAAGGCCGGTGGATTCTTCTTCATCGTCTTCGGCATCGTGGCATTCATTGCTGGCCTGTTCCAGATCAACCCGGTATGGAACTACGGTCCATATGACCCATCCCCTGTTTCGGCTGGTACCCAGCCGGACTGGTACATCGGTTTCGTCGATGGCGCGCTGCGCTTGATGCCAGGTTACCTGGGCAACTTCAGCTTCGAATGGATCATTCCATTCCCATGGGGCGATAACACCCTGGTGATGTCGGTACTGCTGCCAGCACTGGTTCCTGCAGGCGCACTGTTCGCAGTGATGTTCGCATGGCCGTGGATCGAACGCTGGATCACCAAGGACAACCGTGAGCACCACCTGCTCGACCGTCCACGCAACGCTCCATTCCGAACCGCAGTGGGCGCTGCCGGCGTAGTCTTCTACTGCGTCATGTGGGCTGCTGCTTCCTCGGACTTGATCGCGACCCACTTCCACGTGTCGCTGAACGATGTCACCTACTGGCTGCGTACGCTGTTCTTCCTGGGCCCAATCTTCGCCTTCTGGTTGACTCGCCGTATCTGCCTGTCGCTGCAGCGCAAGGATCGCGAGATCGTCCTGCACGGCCGTGAAGCTGGCATCATCCAGATGTCGCCTGAGGGCGGCTTCTCGGAGAAGCACGAGGAAGTCGACGTCTACAAGCGTTACCTGCTGACCAACTACGTTGATCGCAAGTACATCCCGGCTCAGCCTGACGCAGCAGGACACGTCTCCGGTTCGGAGAAGCGTCGTGCAGCAATCTCGAAGTTCTTCTTCGAAGATCGCGTCGCCCCGGTAACCCCATCGGAGCTGGAAGCTGCTCATGCAGCCCACGGCCACCATGAGGTTGAGGGTGACACGCAGGACTCGATCGCCAAGTAATAGCGACCTGAGTTAGTCACAAAAGGAGGGACAAACCGCAAGGTGTGTCCCTCCTTTCGTTAACCCGGCTTTCCCAGGGGGCCCAGTGAGCCTAGCGCCGGTGAGCGCTCCGAAGACGCATGGTGGACGCCCATCGAAATTCCAGTGGCTGAGAACGCCATCTGGCACTGCCGGGTGCTCAGGGTGGAAAGTCCGTTCCTGCTCCCCTAGCCGCGTATCGAGCTGCGCTCCCCAGTGCGGAGAAGAATTGGCCATCCTGTTTGGCACTTCAGTCAGAAATGCCGTTCGGGGCTGTATGCTACTGCCGGCCTGCAGTGCAGCCATTCTGGATTGGCTGGAATCGAATGCTGCACGCCAATGCCAGTTGCGACTGGCGCAGCTGCCCGGTGTCGTCCCGGGCCGAACCGGAGCGGAGAGCTGCTCAGTGCATTCGTCTTTCCAGCGAAGACCCTCCAGACTGGGGACGAGCTCAGTTCCGCAATCACGTTCGCCAAGACTTCGAATGCAGCAGTTCAGACTCCCGTTTTGGCGCTCGGCATGGCCGAGCCGATATCCAGAGCGCTCTTCCAAAGGCTGCTCTCCTGCCAGAAAGAATGCCCGGCAGGCACCATGACCTCCAGTCCTGCTTCAGAATCGTTTGAATTGGATGACGGAATAACTCTGGACGCATCGACCGGATGGCAGAATCACGCTGCAAACAAGACTGTGTGATCTAGGGATATATTGGATCTTCGCTACGGCCTATCGCACCAGTGTGGCTGGTTTCCCACTGGACAGGGCGGCTGGAGTGTCCACTTTTCAACTTCCGTCGACATTCCATGTCCTGCTGCCTTGAAGCGGCTTTGAGCTTGCGCCGCGATCTTCTTCCGTGTGCGGGAGACCTGCTAGTTCCTGCTATAGCTCCATACCGGCGGACCAGGCTGCGGGAGTGCTTATTCAGTAGTTGATGCCCGGAACCATTTTGAACGGCAGATATGGCATCCTTGGGCATGGTTGACGGGTTTGCCTGGTACTTGCCCGTTGAAATCGAAGCAGCCGGCCGCCTGGCCAGGCCAGGCCTAGAAAGTATCGGTGTAGCGAGGCGTGCGTGTGCCCACTCGCTGCAACGGCACGAAGAGCTTGTAGCGGTCTGAGCGGTAGAGCGAGACCGAGTAGTCGGCTAGCCGATCGCCGATGTAGGCATACCGGGTGATCTGCAGGAGCGGGAAGCCTGGTTCTACGCCCAGGAGCACGGCTTGCCGCTTGCTCGCCGCAGTGCTTTCCACCTGGTCCTCACCCCATTCGAGCAAGATGCCATAGCGCTCGTGCAATGCCTGATAGAGCTTTGACGGCGGATCGCCATCCACAAAGCCAGGCACGAGATCGGCAGGCATATAGTTCTCGTCCAGGCTCATGGGGGTGCCATCGGCCAGCAGCAGGCGCTTGAACTGGACTACGGCAGTACCCTCCTCCACCATCAGCTGCGAAGCCAAGGTGGCGCTGGCTTTGATCTCCGCGAATTCGAGTACATGGGCATCGGGAACCATGCCGCGGCGCATCATATCTT
Organism: Glutamicibacter sp. NPDC127525; assembly: GCF_042672105.1. Classification (NCBI taxonomy): domain Bacteria; kingdom Bacillati; phylum Actinomycetota; class Actinomycetes; order Micrococcales; family Micrococcaceae; genus Glutamicibacter; species Glutamicibacter sp. NPDC127525. The sequence goes on from NZ_JBHXVN010000001.1 coordinate 298,880, forward strand.
CGGAGTAGGAATGCAGGCGGACACGAAGGTCCAATTTTTCGGGCACGACGAATGTGCCGATTCCCACCACGCGTTTGAGCACTTGTTCATCCACCAAGGCATCGATGGCTTGGCGGATGGTCTTGCGGGCCACGCCGAAGTGCTCTGCCAGCACGCGTTCGGGCGGAAGCTTGTAGCCGGGTTTGCAGGCCTCGCGCGCATGGGTCTTGAGAATCTCTCGGATTTGCCGGTACTTACTTTGCCGGCTGGCCGGATCAAGGTGCGCCTGGACATGTGGCTGCGGTGCGTGGCGCATGCTGCTTCTCCTTGATCCAAATAGCCTGACGGCCTATCGCCATCGAGGAACCCCTATTAAAAGACTAACGGGACGACAAGCAAAATTGCTTGTCGTCCCGTCAGGGTTACTGCCTAGTGAGCGTGATCGCCACGGCTGTATTCGTAAACCCAGCCGGTCACGCCAACGACGGCCAAACCGGCGCCGATAAAGAAGACCCACCAGCCGACAGCGAGGCCAAGGAAGCCAATCGCTGCAGCCGAAGCCAGGACCAGTGGCCACCAGCTCCATGGGGAGAACATTCCGATATCGCCGGCGTTCTCGTGGATTTCGCCATCCACGCGGTCCTCGGGCCTGTTGCCAACGCGCTTAGCGGTGAATAGCAAGTAGCCACCTACCATCGCGGACAATGCGACCAGCATCAGCAATGCCAGGAATCCGACCCATTCGCTCCAGTTGGTCATGTAACCGTAGACAATCGCTACTGGGGTGAAGAAGAAGACGCCACCCAGGAAAATCCAGGATTCAACTTTCATCGTTACACGTCCTTCTGGTCAGCCGAGCCGAAGATCTTCGCAACCGGAGTTTCGGGGGTTACCCGTCCACTCAGTTCCGGGTGGTGCAGATCCAGTGCCGGACGCTCGGAACGGATGCGAGGGATCGAGTGGAAGTTGTGGCGTGGTGGAGGGCAAGAAGTTGCCCATTCCAGCGATGCGCCGAAGCCCCATGGATCATCTACTTCGACCTTCTTGGCGTTTCGGTGGGTTTCCCACACGTTCCAGAAGAATGGAATCATCGACGCACCCAGAATGAATGCGAAGACGGTCGAAACCTGGTTCATGGTGGTGAAGCCATCTTCAGGCATGTAGTCGGCGTAGCGACGTGGCATGCCCATAACGCCCAGCCAGTGCTGGATCAGGAAGGTGCCGTGGAAGCCGATGAACAGCAACCAGAAGTGGATCTTGCCAAGACGCTCGTTGAGCATCTTGCCGGTCCACTTCGGCCACCAGAAGTAGAAGCCAGCGAACATCGCGAACACAACGGTACCGAAGACTACGTAGTGGAAGTGAGCCACAACGAAGTAGGTATCCGATACGTGGAAGTCCAGCGACGGAGCCGACAGGATAATACCGGTCAGACCGCCGAACAGGAAGGTGATCATGAAGCCCATGCTCCAGAGCATTGGGGTTTCGAAGGTGATCGAGCCGCGCCACAGGGTTCCGATCCAGTTGAAGAACTTCACACCGGTTGGAACTGCGATCAGCATGGTCATGAAGCCGAAGAACGGCAGCATTACCGAGCCAGTGACGTACATGTGGTGTGCCCACACGGAAACCGACAGTGCAGCAATCGAGATGGTCGCGAAGACCAGGCCCTTGTAGCCGAAGATCGGCTTGCGGGAGAACACTGGGAAGATCTCGGAGACGATGCCGAAGAACGGCAAAGCAATGATGTAGACCTCAGGGTGCCCGAAGAACCAGAACAGGTGCTGCCATAGTACGGCACCGCCATTCTCTGGGTCGAAGATGTGGGCACCGAAGCGGCGGTCTGCACCCAGTGCGAACAGCGCAGCTGCCAGTGGCGGGAAAGCCATCAGGACCAGCAACGAGGTGATCAAGGTGTTCCACGAGAAGATCGACATGCGCCACATGGTCATGCCAGGTGCACGCAGGCAGATGATCGTGGTGATGAAGTTGACGGCGCCAAGGATGGTACCGAAGCCCGACAGTGCAAGGCCGAAGACCCAGAGGTCTCCGCCGATTCCTGGCGAGAAGGTGGTGTTCGACAGCGGAGCGTAAGCGAACCAACCGAAGCTAGCTGCACCCTGGGGGGTGAGGTAGCCGGCCAGAGCGATCAGCGAGCCCAGCGAGAAGAACCAGAAAGCCAATGCATTCAGACGTGGGAAGGCCACATCCGGGGAACCGATCTGCAGGGGCATCATGACGTTGGCGAAACCTGCGAACAGCGGGGTTGCGAACATCAAGAGCATGACAGTGCCGTGCATGGTGAACAGCTGGTTGTACTGTTCCTTGGTCTGCAGGATCTGCATGCCTGGTTCGAACAGCTCTGCACGAATCAGCAGCGCCATAACGCCACCGACACAGAACAGGATGAACGAGCTGATCAGGTACATGTACCCGATCTTCTTGTGGTCGGTCGAAGTAATGTAGTCGACGAACAGACGACCCTTGGACTTCGGCACTACGGCTGGAGCAATCGACTTCACGTCGTCAGTTGCATATTCAAACGTTGTCATGATTACTCTCCTTCCCCGTGCTCTACTACGACGCCGTTAACAACATCTGGCTTACGGTCGTACTCTTCACCAATGTGTCCATCTTCCATCTTTGCCAGCTGAGCCTTGAACTCGGACTCATTGACAACCTCGACGTTGAAGAGCATCTCGGAGTGGTACTCGCCGCAAAGCTCGGCGCACTTTCCGTCGTAGCTGCCTTCAACCTGTGGAGTCAGGTAGATGTAGTTGGTCTTGCCTGGGATCATGTCCAGCTTCTGCAAGAAGGCTGGTACCCAGAAGGAGTGGATGACATCGCGGCTATTCAGCTCAAGGGTTACCGACTTGCCCGCTGGCAGGTACAAGGTTGGCAGTTCTTCGCGAACGCCTTCCGAGCCATCGGTGTTCAGGTGAGCCTGTTCGCCGGCGTAATACTTCTCGGTGCCCTGGTAGCTGTAGTTGAAGTCCCACGACCATTGCTTGGCTCGGACGTCGACTACGACCTCAGAATCAACAGGGGCGTTGATCTGCTTTTCCAGGGTGTTGTTGAAGCTAAAGAAGACCAGAACAAGGACCAAAGGAATGGCCGTGTAGAAGATCTCCAATGGCAGGTTGTAGCTCAGCTGACGCGGGTAACCCGTATCGTTCTTGCGGCGGCGGTAGGCGATGACGCACCAGAGCATCAATCCCCAGGTCAATACGCCGACGACAATAACAGCGATCCACGAGTTAACCCAGAAATCCTGGATTGCCCCGGTGTGGTTGGTGGTGTCGCGCTCCACGTTTGGGAGCCAACCGCGTTTTGCCTCCGCTGTACATCCCGTCAACAGCAATGCGCCAGTGCCGACTAAAGCCAGTACTTTGGCTTTAGCGGACCCGCGACTGCCGGTTCGGTCTTGCGAACTCACAGACGGCCCTTCCTCTTTGTTGGTGCAGAATGTGGTCTTCATAAGTCACCTCGTGGTTTAAACGAGTTGCACGGTGAGGTGGCTCACGAAGGGAAACATAGTTTTACTACTTAATGTAGAGCTTACCCTCTTTGGGGTCAGAATGCCGAAAAACGCCGCTGTGCTAACGAGAAATTTCTTCAACGTTTGAACAGCGGCGTTTGTTCCCTACGGCCTAGTGGAAGGAATCTCCACAGGCGCAGGAACCCGATGCGGCCGGGTTGTCGATGGTGAAGCCCTGCTTCGAGATGGTGTCCTCGAAATCAATGGACGCGCCAGCGAGGTACGGGACGCTCATCTTGTCAACGATGACCTCAACGCCATCGAAGTTGCGTACCGCGTCGCCGTCGAGCATGCGCTCATCGAAGTAAAGCTGGTAGATAAGGCCCGAGCAGCCACCTGGCTGCACGGCGATGCGGAGACGAAGATCATCCCGGCCTTCCTGTTCCAGAAGCGAGCGAACCTTGTCCGCCGCCACGTCGGAAATCTCTACCTCATGGGTTGGCACCTCAGTTGGATCGCCCTTGGTCTGGTCAACAGATGCAGTCATGATTTTCCTCCCATACTGCTCGATGCGGCACCAAGCTCCAGATTTGTTACTGGAACCGGCACCTCTGTTCTTGCTTCTATCCTACGTCGCTACGCTGAAGAATTCTTCCCCTGCGTCTCTCCGTATGACACGGTTCATAGTCCCTTGGCGTTGATCCTCGCCAGCATGAGGGCTTCAGCCTCAATTGCGTGCTGGAAGTCGCCTAGATGCAGCGACTCGTTGGCCGAGTGCGCACGCGAATCGGGATCCTCGACACCGGTCACCAGGATCTGCGCCTTCGGGAAAACTTCCAGCAAATCTGCGATGAATGGAATTGATCCACCCAGGCCCATATTTACTGGTACAACGCCCCAAGCTTGTTCAAGCGCCCAGCGCGCAGTGTCATTTGCCGAAGCGTCCAGGTTCGCCTTGTAGGCGTTGCCTGCTTCGGTGGCGACAAATTCAACCTCGGCGCCGCGAAGGTCAACGCTTTTGACGTGTGCCTCAAGGGCCTTGAGCGCATCTGCAGGATTCTGCCCTGGGGCCAGGCGCATCGATACCTTGAAACGCGTTGCCGGCAGCAAGGTATTCGACGAGTGGTCGACACTCGGGATATCCATTCCAATCACGCTCAGTGCTGGTTTATTCCACAAGCGGTCGGTGATCTTGCCGGTGCCGGCAAGCTGGAAGGATTCCAGAACGCCGGAGTCCCTGCGGAATTCGGCTTCGTCGAAGTCGACTTCAGCGATGTCGTTGGCAACCAGGCCGGCAAAGGCAACAGAACCGTCTTCGTTGTGGAAGCTGGAGATCAACTTGGCGGCGAGGATCGGGCCATCGAGAACTGGTCCGCCAAACATGCCCGAGTGAACTGCATGGTTCAACGAGCGAACGGTGATCTCCGCTGCGCACATGCCGCGCAGCGAGCTGGTCAGTGCTGGGGTTCCAACCGACCAGTTGGACGAGTCGGCAACTACGATCACATCTGCTGCCAACTTGTCCTGATGGGCTTCGAGGAAGTTGCGGAATGATGGGGATCCTGCTTCTTCCTCCCCCTCGAAGAAGTAGGTTACGCCGACGCCGAAATCGCCAATGAGGTCCAGCACGGCGCGCATCGCCGCGATGTGGACCATGATGCCGGCCTTGTCGTCAGCGGCACCGCGGCCGAACAGCCTGTCCCCTACCTTCGTGGCTTCGAATACCGGGGTGTTCCAGTCCGCCGCGTTGCCAGGAGGCTGGACGTCGTGGTGTGCGTACAGGAGCACGGTTGGCTTTCCGGGTGCCGCCTTGCGCTGGGCTACCACGGCAGGCGCGCCCATAGCGCCGTTCTGCGCAGGCTCGCGCAGGATTTCCACGGTCTCCATCCCGGCCGACTTGGCCAATTCGGCCACTGCCGCAGCCGATTTTTCCAGGTTCTGCGGGTCGAAGGATTCCCATGCGATGCTCGGGATCGCGACCAGGGAAGTGAGCTCTTCGAGGATCTTCTCGAAGTTCGTGTCGATGTGGCTTTTTAGCGCGGCAATATCGACGCCGCTTGCAACAGCGTCGACGGTAGTATTTTCGGTCATGCCTTCAGCCTAGCAATTCCTCGCGTATCGAATGTCACGCCGCTAACTATTTCCGGCTAGAATAGAGGGGTGTTTGGACGTAAGAAGGATGAACCTCAATCCCCCGTAAATGTGGAGTCTGCCCAGCAGGCCCCGGAAACAACCGACGGCCGCAAGACTGGTCCAACGCCCAAGCGCAATGCGCAGCAGGCGAACCGTCAGCGCCCGTTGGTTCCTACCGATCGCAAGGCCGCTAAGGAAGCCCAGCGTCAACAGCGTGTTGAAGCGCAGAATCGTTTGCGCTTAGCCAACGAAACTGGCGATGAACGCTACCTGATGCCACGCGACAAGGGTGAGCAGAAGCGCTACACCCGTAACTTCATTGACTCTCGCTGGATGTTCGGCGAGTTCATGATGTTCATCATCCTGGCCTTCTTGGTTGTCTCGCTGGTGTTCCAGCGCAACCTGCAGATCCAGATGTTTGTGCAGGCAGCCCTCTGGGTTGTTATCGCACTGATCATCATCGAAGCAATTGTGACGACCATCCTCTTGAAGAAGCGCCTGGTCGCCAAGTTCGGCCACATGGAAAAGGGCGTACGCATGTACGCGGCAATGCGTGGAATGCAGTTCCGCAAATTGCGCCTGCCAAAGCCACAGGTCAAGCGCGGCGCAAATATCGACTAGTCGATACCGCTAGACCGCAAAGGGGCAAGCTCGCTGAGCTTGCCCCTTTCTAGTTAATTGCTTGGTTGAATAACAATGTTCAAAATTTGTGGAGCCAACTACAAGGTGATGCAAATTCTGCGATAGGAATATCGTTGCCGCGACGCATTTCTGCCAATCCTGTCCGTGCTCGCAGCATGCGGCCTTGTTGGCTCCGATACAAGGATTCATCCCGGTCGGCAACCGTTATTGCCACCTTCTCCCCTAGCGCGGCTGCCCTTGCCTAGTCTCCTGATCCAAGTTGCGTTCAAAGCTGTTGCAGGCATGACGTACGCAGAAGATGGGCCCGGTTAACACGGAATGGCTCCGATTCTTCGAGAATCGGAGCCATTCCGGAGCATTTGGGAAATTCCACTCCAAAGAACTAGAGCATGTGCTCCAGGTCCTTATTGATCGAACGTGCCCAGAACGGACCCTCGTAGAGGAATGCGGTGTAACCCTGTACCAGGTCCGCGCCTGCGTCCAGGCGTTCCTTCACATCCGCGGCATTTTCCACGCCGCCGACGGCGATCAGAGCCATCTCGGCCGGAACAAGTGCACGCAACTGGCGAAGAACTTCAAGCGATCGCTGCTTGAGCGGAGCGCCAGATAGCCCGCCGGCGCCAATCTCTTCAACCTTGGACGCATCGCTGGTCAAGTTCTCGCGACCGATGGTCGTATTGGTGGCAATAATGCCGTCGAGTTCAAGTTCCATGGCCAAGCGTGCAACGTCAGCGACATCCTCATCGCTAAGATCGGGAGCAATCTTGACCAGCAAGGGAATATGGCGGCCGGCAACCTTGTCAGCCAACTGGCCGACTTCCGAAAGCAGCGGACGAAGAGAGTCAACGCTCTGGAGCAGGCGCAGACCCGGGGTGTTGGGGCTCGAAACATTGACGACCAGGTAATCTGCGTGGATCGCCAGCTGGCGGGTGGACGCCAGGTAATCCCCTACCGCGTCTTCCAGCTCTACAACCTTGGTCTTGCCGATATTCACGCCGATGACCGGGCGGGTTCCAGCGTAACCAGTCTTGAGCTCTTGGCGAGAACTGGCGACACGGGCAGCGACAGTTTCGGCGCCTTCGTTGTTGAAGCCCATCCGGTTGATTACCGCGCGGTCCTCAACCAAGCGGAAGAGCCGCGGTTGCGGGTTGCCGGACTGGGCCTGTCCGGTGACGGTTCCGATTTCAACATGGCCGAAGCCGATATCGCTCAACGCCAGGATTCCGGTGGCGCCCTTGTCGAAGCCAGCAGCCAATCCGAATGGGGATGGGAAGTCGATGCCCATAACGGTGCGCTTCAGCTTGGGTGCCGGAGCGAAGAACTTGCGAGCTGCCTTAGTGAGCCCTGCGCGTTGCGCAATCTTGATCGCGTTGAATGCAAAATGGTGAGCCTGTTCAGGATCCATCTTGGTGAACACGTGTTTGAAGACCAGTGGGTATATGCGCATGGAACCATTTTCCCGTGAAGAACCCGAAACAGACAACTTGAGATGGGTAGTATTCAAGATATGAAGCACTTCGTTGTTCCAGAAAGCAGCAGTTGGCCAGACTTTATGTCTTCAACTAGGCCGGGGCAATGGGTCGAAGATCCCCTCGGGCCTGATTTTGAGCACCAAACCTTGGATTTCGGCGTCGATGCGGAAGGACCGGCCGTCGCGACCTTGGTCCGCTATTGCCCGGCTGGATTCAGGAATCGGCTCGGACGACGAGCCCAGGGAATTGTTCTGAGCGTGCATGGCTGGAGCGATTATTTTTACAACCGCGAACTGGCAGCTTTCTGGCATCACCATGGATACCACTTCTACGCACTTGATCTACGCAGGCATGGACGCAGTCTGAGAGCCGAACATGCTTTGCCTGGTTATGTCGATGACTTGGCGGACTTCGATGAGGAGCTCAATGCGAGCTTGGAACTGCTGCGTAATGAGCATCCTCAATTACCGGTGGTTGCCCAAGGGCACTCGACGGGCGGCTTGATCCTGACCTTGTGGCTTGCGCGCCAAGCGCCGGGCATTAAAGCTCTGGTCCTGAATGCTCCATGGCTTGAGTTTCAGGGAACGGCGTTCCTGCGCATTCCTTTTCACGGCCTTATGGAAGCGATCACCCGCACGAATCCGCGCAGGAAGCTCAACGGACCAGAATTCGATCATTACTGGCAATCGTTAAGTACTGGTAGCCATGGCCAGTGGGACGTTCATCGGTTATGGCGACCACGGATCGCTTTTCCGAACACCGCGGGATGGCTGAAAACGATATTTGATGGCCATGCCCTAGTTGCGAAGGGGCTGAAACTTCAACAGCCGATCTTCGTCCTCACCTCGGATCGCACCCATATCGGCACGAGCTACTCCCCTGACATGCAGCACTGCGATTCGGTACTCGACGTTCAGCAAACGCGCTTGCGGGCGTTGAAACTAGGCAGTTTCGTTACCTTGTCCGAAATTCCGGGCGCAATGCACGATGTATTCACCTCCGCTGAGCCCGCCAGATCCGCAGCATATCGAGACCTAAGCCTCTGGTTGCGCTTGGTGGGAACAGCGCTGAAAACGTCCTAGGTCTGTGGCTTGTCGATAGCTCCGCCGTAACGGCGATCGCGTTTGGCATATTCTTCTACGGCGGTAAAGAGCGTTCGCCGGTCGACATCCGGCCAAAGCTGGTCGAGGAAGACCATCTCTGCGTATGCCGACTGCCAGAGCAGGAAGTTGCTTGTGCGTTGCTCGCCACTGGTTCGGAGGAAAAGATCCACATCTGGCAGTTCGGGAGCATGCAGGTATTTGGCGATAGTCTTTTCGCCAACCGAGCTAGCGCGAAGCCTGCCGGCTGCAACATCCTGGGCAATCGCGCTGACAGCGTCGCCTAGTTCTGCGCGCCCGCCGTAGTTCACGCACATGGTCAGCTGGCAACCCAGGTTGTCTTTGGTGAGTTCTTCGGCTTCCTTGAGTTCATTGATAACCGATTTCCATAGCTTGGGTTCTCGCCCCGACCAGCGTATGCGGACGCCCCATGAGTTCAACGTATCGCGTTGGCGGCGCAGAACATCACGTGAGAAGCCCATCAGGAAGCGCACTTCCTCAGGGCTGCGCTTCCAGTTCTCGGTTGAGAACGCGTAGACAGAGACGTACTTGACGCCCAGCTCCACGGCTCCGGCCACCACATCAAGCAAAGCTGCTTCGCCTGCACGGTGCCCCTCGGTACGAGGCAATCCCCGCTGGTTCGCCCAACGTCCATTGCCATCCATGACGATAGCTACGTGTTCAGGGATGAGTTCCTGCGGAATGGCGGGCATCTGCGGATTATCCGGATGCGCATAAGGAGCAACGGGGCCTTGGCGGCCGGTGATCTTAGGAAGCTTCTTCAATTTCTCTCCACAAGACGTAGGGAATTCACGGCACGCTCAAGGTGCCACTGCAAGTAGTTGGCCACGATATCTGCTGCTTGCTTGCGCGCTCGAGGTCCTGCTTCTGCCACGGTGGACCAGTCGCCTTCCAGCAGCGCCTGCAGATATTCAATGGTGACGGGGTGCGGCGATAACGATCCAGAGGGGCGGCATTCGGGGCAGACGACGCCGCCAAGCTGGACGTGGAGCGCTTGATGCGGGCCAGGCTTGCCGCAGCGCACGCAGTCGGTAAAGGACGGCGCCCAACCAGCAACCGAGAGGGCCCGCAAGATGTAGGAGTCCAGCACGGCTCCGGAATCGACTCGCTGCTTGGATAACAGGGCGATCGCACCGTGAAAGAGCTGATATTGCTGGAGGGCTGAATCGCTTTCTGTTTCCAGCAGTTTTTCAGCGATCTCCGACATGGCGTTGGCCACCGTGTAGCTCGGGTAATCCATGACCAGCAATTGGCCGTATGGATTTCGAAGCTGTGCCTGCGAGACGATATCGAGATTGCGGCCCATCACCAGAAGCGCGTCGACTTCCATGAACGGTTCCAGCGTGGCGCCCATTCGCGACGACGTGCGGCGTACGCCCTTCGCCACCGCACGGACAATCCCATTGGGTGTCAGCAGGGTGATGATGCGATCGGCTTCTCCCAGCTTGTGGGTACGCAAGACCAAACCACGGGTGTGGTAGCTCTTGGAAGCGAAACCTGATCTGGACACGGACAATATTCTCCCACTTCAACTCCCAAAGTTCTGAATCCAACGATTCCTATGGGTGTCGATTCGTCCCTGGGCGCGGTAGCTGCAGGAGCAATCCGGCATCTACCGCGACCGAGGAAAAGGGGTTCAAGGCGTCTTTTGATTTGAATTCAGCGGGAACGCCGACAGCGACGCAGTTGCCAGTTCCTTTTCTTCGTCGGCGCTTGCTTGCCAGCCGCCCTGGCAGTATATGGAAGGCAAAACGCCACGGCCAGCGTGGTGAGGCTGGCCGTGGCGTTGAGCTAGCAACAAGGTGGTGCCGCAGACCTACTTGCTGTCGCGGATCGCGCGGTTGACGGCCGAAACTACGGCCTTCAGTGCTGCAATGTTGGTATTGGTGTCCAGGCCAATGCCCCACAGGATGCGATCGCCCACGGCGCATTCGACGAATGCGGCTGCACGGGCGTTGCCACCTTCGCTCATGGCGTGCTCGGAGTAGTCCAGCACGCGCAGATCCACGCCATCATCGTTGAGCAGCTTGACCAGCGCGGAGACCGGACCGTTACCCTGGGCGCTGCGCTCATGGGCCACGCCGTCGATGATCAGCTTGGTATCCAGGCGGAAGCTTCCGTCCTCCGCCGAAGCCGCGGTCGCCGAAGCAATCTGGTAGTAGCCCCAGGGGTTCATGCCCGAATCTTCGCTGACCGGCAGGTACTCATCCTGGAAAACGTCCCAGATGCGCTGCGAGGAGATCTCGCCGCCCTCGGTATCGGTCTTGCGCTGGATGACGCCGGAGAACTCGATCTGCGCGCGGCGCGGCAGGTCCAAGTTGTAGTCGTTCTTCAGCAGGTAAGCAACCCCGCCCTTGCCGGACTGCGAGTTCACGCGGATCACGGCCTCGTAGGAACGGCCGATGTCCTTCGGGTCGATCGGCAGGTAAGGAACAGCCCAGACCAGGTCGTTGATGTCCTTGCCTTCAGCCGAAGCCTTGGCTTCCATCGCTTCCAGGCCCTTCTTGATTGCGTCCTGGTGCGAACCGGAGAAGGCAGTGAAGACCAGATCTCCGCCGTACGGGCTGCGTTCAGCCACTGGCAGCTGGTTGCAGTACTCGACGGTGCGGCGGATGTGGTCCATGTCCGAGAAATCGATCTGCGGGTCGATGCCCTGGCCGAACATGTTCATGCCCAAGGTCACCAGGTCGACGTTGCCGGTGCGTTCGCCGTTGCCGAACAGGCAGCCTTCGATGCGGTCGGCGCCGGCCAGGTAGCCCAGTTCTGCCGCGGCCACTCCGGTGCCGCGGTCGTTGTGCGGGTGCAGCGAGAGAATGATCGAGTCGCGGTTGGCCAGGTTGCGGTGCATCCACTCGATGGAGTCGGCGTACACGTTCGGGCTAGCCATTTCCACCGTGGCCGGCAGGTTCAGGATCATCTTGTTTTCCGGGGTCGCTTCCAGCACCTCGGCTACGGCCTCGGAAATGCGCTTGGCGAAGGCCAGCTCGGTCCCGGTGTAGGACTCTGGCGAGTACTCGTAGGTGATCTTGGTGCCGGTCAGCTGCTCTTCGTACTTCTTGCACAACCGGGCGCCCTGGACGGCGATGTCCACGATGCCGTCTTCGTCCTGGCGGAAGACGACTTCGCGCTGCAGGATCGAGGTGGAGTTGTACAGGTGGACGATGGCCTGCTTGGCGCCCTCCAGCGCTTCGTAGGTGCGCTCGATCAGGTGCTCGCGGGACTGGGTGAGCACCTGGATGGTCACGTCATCGGGAATGCCGCGCTCGATCAGCTGGCGGACAAAGTCGAAGTCGGTCTGCGAAGCCGACGGGAAGCCGACCTCGATTTCCTTGAAGCCCATTTCGACCAGCAGGTCGAACATCTTGTGCTTGCGCTCCGGGCTCATCGGATCGATCAGCGCCTGGTTGCCATCTCGCAGGTCGACCGCGCACCAGCGCGGGGCCTTGGTGATGTACTTGTCGGGCCAGGTGCGATCGGGCAGATTGACCTCGATCTGATCCTGGAATGGAACATACTTGTGGATTGGCATGTTCGAAGATTTCTGCATGTTCTGCATTTCTGTGGGTCCCCTAGACAAAATTAGTGCTTAGTTTGTGGGGCCAGACAAGAGCTACTCCGCGACGAGGGGTCGGCCTGTAGACCACTAGCGGTCCTTTGGATCCTCGCAGCGGCTAAGTAGTAGTAGAAGCTCGAAATGCACGAGATGAGCATATCACCGCGCTTTGGAGGCAAGTGAAACTTATGTCACTTGCGTGTCACATAGTGGACGTCCGCCTTGCGCAAGGCAGCGGACAGGATGCCCAAGCAGGCGAACAATGGGGCTCATGGAGCTAAGCGCCAGGGAGGTCCATGGATGGAGGCGATCGGCATCGGCGCTGGAATCCATGGGCTGCGTCCCGGTGCTTCTCCCGCGGAAAGGCTGGCCCAGGAGATCCAGAGTGCGGGCCAAGCAGCCGATTAACCAGCTCGTCCCCCAAAACCGGTCTGGTCTTGAGGGACGAGCTACGCATTTTCCAGCGCTGGGGTGCGCAGCCTAGAAGCCGAGGCGTCCAAGCTGCTTCGGGTCGCGCTGCCAATCCTTGGCAACCTTCACGTGCAGGTCCAGGTAGACCTTGGTGCCCAGCAGCTTCTCGATGCCCTGGCGGGCGTTGGTGCCGACCTCGCGCAGGCGCGAACCGCCACGGCCAATGATGATGGCCTTCTGGCTGGAGCGCTCAACGAAGAGCGAGACGTGGATGTCGATCAGCGGATTGCTTTCGCTGCGTCCTTCGCGGGGAACCATCTCTTCGACGACGACGGCCAGCGAGTGCGGCAGTTCGTCGCGCACGCCTTCAAGGGCGGCTTCGCGAATCAGCTCGGAAACCATCTTGGCTTCCGGCTCGTCGGTCAGCTCGCCGTCCGGGTACAGCGGCGGGCCCACTGGCAGGTGCTCTGCCAGCACGTTGGCCACCTCTTCGACCTGGAATTCCTTGACAGCCGAGACCGGAACGATTGCGGCGAAGCCGTTCTCGCCGAAGTTCTGGGTACCCATTTCGGCCACCGCAACCAGCTGCTGCGCGAGCTGTTCGCGGTCCACCAGGTCAGCCTTGGTGACCAGGGCGATGATCGGCTTGCGCTGCAGCTGAGCCAGCTGCGTGGCGATGTAGCGGTCGCCCGGGCCGATCTTCTCATTGGCCGGGATGCAGAAGCCGATCGCGTCCACCTCGGAGAGGGTGTCGGCGACCAGGTCATTCAGGCGCTGGCCGAGCAAGGTGCGCGGACGGTGCAGGCCCGGGGTATCGACCAGGATCAACTGCGCATCCTCGCGGTGCACGATACCGCGGATAGTGTGGCGGGTAGTCTGCGGCTTGGCCGAGGTGATGGCCACCTTCTGGCCCACCAGCGCATTGGTCAGGGTCGACTTGCCGGCATTCGGGCGGCCTACGAAAGAGGTGAAGCCGGAGCGGAAGCCCTCAGGCCATCCGCTGGATGCAAGCAGGTTGTGGTTTTCACTCATGTGAGGAATCCTCGTCGTTCTCAATATGGTCGGATGCATCTGTTTCCAGACGCTCTACATGGATTTTGCCGATACGGTTGCGGCGGCCCGCGAGGGCTACCACGGTCAGGCGCAGGCCGTGCACTTCAGCGGTGGAACCGAGTACCGGCACCGATTCCAAGGCCTTGGAGAGCAGGCCGCCGACGGTGTCGACGTCCTCTTCCTCGATGTGCATGTCGAAGTGGTCGGCAATATCGTCAATGGATGCCGCCGCCACGGCGAAAATCGACCCGTCAGGGTTCTGGATCAATTCGGCCCTCGAACGATCATACTCGTCATCGATTTCGCCAACGATTTCCTCAAGCAGGTCTTCCAGGGTCACCAGGCCCGCGGTGCCGCCGTACTCGTCGATGACGATGGCCAGGTGGATGGATTCCTGCTGCAGTTCCTGCATCAGCTCTGCTGCCGACTTCGATTCGGGAACAAAGCGGACCTTTCGCGCCAATTCGGCCAGGGTCCGGGCCTGCTGCAGACCGTGGATCTCGCGGATCAGGTCCTTGAGGTAGATGATGCCCTGGATATCATCGGTGTCCTCGCCGATCAGCGGGATGCGGGAGAAGCCCGAGGCGATGAACAGGTCCATGGCGCTGTGGAAGGAATGATCCGCATCCAGCACCACCATGTCGGTGCGCGGCACCATCACCGAACGAACGCTGGTCTCCTCCAAGTCGATTACCGAGGAGATCAGTTCGGCCGATTCCTCATCCAGGTCCTCGCCTTCGGAGGCGCGATCCACCAGATCACGCAGTCGTTCCTTGCCCAGGTAGCCGTCGCCATCCACGCCGCCGGGGCTCAGCGCCTTGGCGATGGATGCCAACCACGTGGTGATGGGTCCGAGCACCAGGCGCAGGAAGCGGACCAGGGTGGCGGTGGACTGCACGACGTTCTGGGCGTTGGAACGCCCGTAGCGACGTGGCGACACGCTGACCAGGACGAATCCCAAGGCGGCCATCGCAATAGTGGAGATCATGCCGATCAGCCACACATTCTCGATCCACTGCGAAACGAGCAGGGCTACAGCGACAGCGGAAGCGGTCTCGAACCAGATCCGCCAGAACTTCACTGCCTGGGCGTGGGTTTCTGTTTCATCCAGAATTGCGGACAGCGATTTGGAATTGGACTCGGCGCGCAGGCGTTCAGCAGCGTGCCGGGATAATGCGTAGAAGGCTGAGTCTGCGGCAGTCAGCACGGCCGAGAAGGCCATGAAAACAAGGGCGAGAATCAGCAAAATTATTTCCACGGGGTTATTCCACCGTTTCCTTTGGCGCGGGGCGGCCGGTGTAGCTCTCTAGCAGCTGGCGCTGCAGCGCAAACATCTCTTCCTTTTCTGCTGGCTCCATGTGGTCGAAACCCATGAGGTGCAGCAGGCCGTGGGTGGTCAGCAACAGGATTTCATCGTGGGTGCTGTGGCCCCCGGCCTTGGCCTGCGCTTCGGCGACGGCAGGGCAGATGACGATGTCGCCAAGGATGCCGCTCTCCCCCGGCGCACCGGCAGTTCCTGGGCGCAGCTCATCCATCGGGAAGCTCATCACATCGGTGGGGCCTTCGAGGTCCATCCACTCGACGTGCAGGGCGCTCATGGCATCCTCGTCGATGAAAACGATCGATACTTCGGTTTCCGGATGCAGGAACATTGCCCGCATCACCGATTCTGCCAAGGCGTTGACATCCTTGAGATCGACGTCGTATTCGGTTTCGTTATTTACTTCAATGCTCATTTGCTGCGGCGTCCCCGGTTGTGGTCTTTGCGTCGGGTGTCATCCCAACGGTCGTAAGCAGTAACGATGTCGGCAATCAGACGGTGGCGAACCACATCCGAAGAGTCGAGTCGGCAGATGCTGATGTCGTCGATGCCTTCAAGGACATCGCTGGCCATGCGCAACCCGGAGGTCGCATTGTTGGGCAGATCCACCTGGGTGACATCCCCCGTCACTACCATCTTGGAACCGAATCCCAGGCGGGTCAGGAACATCTTCATCTGTTCACTGGTGGTGTTCTGCGCTTCATCCAGGATCACGAAGGCGTCATTGAGGGTGCGTCCACGCATATAGGCCAGCGGAGCGACCTCAATGGTTCCGGCTTCGAGCAATTGCGGAATGGTTTCCGGATTGATCATGTCGTGCAAGGCATCGTAGAGCGGGCGCAGGTACGGGTCGATCTTCTCGGTCAACGAGCCCGGCAGGAAGCCCAGCTTCTCCCCTGCCTCAACGGCAGGCCGGGTCAGGATGATGCGGTTGACCTGCTTGTCCTGCAAGGCGGCGACGGCCATGGCCATGGCCAGGAAGGTCTTGCCGGTACCGGCTGGGCCAATGCCGAAAGTAATTGTCGAATCCTCTATGGCGTCGACATAGCTCTTCTGGTTCACGGTCTTGGGGCGGATGGAACGTCCGCGCCCCGAGAGGATCTTCAGGCCCAGGACGTCGGTGGGTGCATCCGGATTGCCGGCGCTGAGCATCTTGATGATCTGCTCGATCGTTTCGGCGCTCATGCGCGAGCCGCGAGTAGCCAGCGAACGGGCTTCTTCGGTGACGCGCTGGGCCTTGCGAACTTGCTGCGGTTCACCTACCAGAGCCAGGGATTGGCCGTTGGGGCGGAAGCTCACCTGCGGGTAGGCGCCGGAGAGAATACGCAAGAGCTCGTCATTGGGACCGAGGGTGGCAATCATGAGCTCAGCTGTATCGAAACTGATGGTGAGCGATGCGGATCCGTTCTCCGCTGTCGCCTTATTCTGTTCAACCTGCATGCAGTGCGCGGCGCCCCTTTGCGAGCTTGGTGGTGATCGTGATTTGTCCTGCTTGCCATTCTATCGAGTCGCAGGCCAATCCGGAGAAAATTCAGGTCTCAGCGTAAGCAGTAGAACCTGAAAGTAGTCTTGAATGATGCTAATCGGGGCAAGTGGCGAACATATAGATTTGGTTACGGATTAGTAGGTTGGGCCATTTTTCTGCAGTTAGCCGCTTCTGATATGGCAAGCTTGAGAGCGGTTCCAATACGGCCAGGAGCCGCAACAGCTAAAATCACCACGGATTGGTACGCAGTGCAATCAAGGATCTTGCGGAAGATTCCACGCCGATTCGGCGTTTTGGGAATCACTGCCGCTCTCGTCGTCGCCGCAGGATGCGGTCTGACGAATCGCGAGAGCTCCTATGAGATGCCATCGACCGCCGTGGCTGAATCGCTGAACCTGCCGAACGCCACCGACGCTGGCGAGGATGTCGGCATCGCGGCTAGCCTGCCCATCTACTGGCTGGAAAACACCGATACCGGCGTGTTCCTGTACCGCGAGTACATCGAGGACACCCGCCATCAGGAACCCATCGGCGACGCGATCTGGACGCTGCTCTCAGCCGACCCGATGAAGCCGAAACGCTATACCCATTTGAAGCCCACCGATGAAATCGGGGTTTCAATCAATAATGCGAATGTCATCACCTTGGATCTGCCGGCCAAGGTCTTCAGCGCCAATCTCGACCAGGGCCTGTCGGAGCGCGCCATCCAGCAATTGGTCTTCACCGCTACGGCAGCTGCCGCCAGCGCTGGACTGGTCGTGGGCGAGCTTCCCGCAACGGTCCGCATCCTGGTTGATGGCCAGGCAAATGCCACAGTCTTCGACGGTTTCCGGCTCAAGGATGTCTACGAGCGCGATGCGGCGTTCATTGCACCGATCTGGATCATCGATCCGCAGTTCAACAAGACCTTGGCGGATGGCTCGATCAAGATTAACGGCCGAACCACCCAGTTCGACATCGGCACCTTCTACTCCTTGCAGCGCAAGGACGCCGACGGCAAGCTCACGGTGATGACCGCTCAGAAGCAGGTCAACCCCGGGCAGATCAATGCCGACGGTTCATTCACCCTGACCACCGATCTGCGTGCCGGCTCATACCGGCTGACTTTCTGGGGCGTTGAGACCGGATCGGACCATCTGGTCGGCAAGGTCACCAGCGACTTCCGCGTCGAGTAACGCAGCATCCAGCGCTGCAGCCCCCTGCCGGAAGTCCTGGACATGAACCTGGGCGCCCGTTGTCCGGGCCAGCTCCTGAACTGGTGGCGGCTGAGCATTCTTGGCCTGCTGGCAGGATTTCCAGTGCCGTTGCCTAGGACAGCGTCCTTATCCGATCGGCTGCCGCATTCGCGGATCTGACCCGCAGCGGCTTCGCGTTCCCCGTCCCGAGGCCTTTTCTCGGCTCGAACCCGTTGCGCCGGCCGGAGACGAAATTGCTCCGCAGATCCCGGCAGGCATATGCCTGCCGGGATCTGCGGAGCAATTCACCTGCTAACCGGAATTCTGGAATCTAGATTTCGCCGATCAAATGGCGGATCAAGACCAGGGCCGCGGGGCCTGCGGTCGAGGCACGCAGCACATGCTGGCCCAGCAGGGCTGGTTGGGCGCCGGCATCGACGAAGGACTGCAGCTCCGTTTCGGAGATGCCTCCTTCTGGCCCGACGATCATGATGACCTCCTGGCCGGCCCGCGCATCGGCGAGCCACGACTGCACATGCCGGGCCACCGAGTCCGCGGCCTGCTCGTGCAGAACCAGAACCAGCGCGCCATTTGCGGAATCGGCCGCGATGGCCTTGGCCAGTTCCTTGGAACCCAGCGGGTCCAGCACCTCCGGCTCATAGGCGCGGCGCGACTGCTTCTGCGCCGAGCGCACCTGGGCGCGCCACTTGGCCATGGCCTTGTCGACCTTGGCCGCGTTCCAGCGCACGATCGAGCGGTCGGCCTGCCAGGGGCGTACCGACAGCACGCCCAGTTCCACGCCGGACTCGACAGCTTGCAGGTCGCGATCCCCCTTGGACAGCGCCTGGACCAGGGTGACCGGGTGATCGCTGACAGCTTCCTCGGCACGGCGCAGGACCTTCACGCTCAGCAGGTCCTTGGCGGTGCCGATGACCTCCACAGTCAGGCGCAGCCCCTTGCCATCCAGCAGGTCCAGGTGCTCGCCCGCGGAGACCCGTTTAACGGTGACCGCGTGGTGCGCTTCGGAGCCATCCAGTTCAAGAATGTCCCCGACCGATGCGTCCCGGCCCTGCTGGGCGTCGATGACGAAGCTGTGGTTGCTCATGCCTAGCGCTGGTTCAGCTTGTCGCGCAGGCGGGAGAACATGCCGCCGCTGTGCTCCACGCGGCCGGCGGAGAGTTCTTCGCCACGCAGCTTGGCCAGCTGCTCGAGCAAATCGCGCTGGGCAGCGTCGAGCTTGGTCGGGGTCTCCACCTGCAGGTGCACGGTGATGTCCCCGCGCTTGCCTCCGCGCAGGCGCGGCACACCGAGGCCCGGCAGGGTGACGGTGTCGCCATCCTGGGCGCCTGGCTCCACATTGATGGACTGGCCGCCGTCGAAGGTTTCCAGCTTCAGCTCGCAACCCAGTGCGGCGGCGGTCATTGGCAGGCTCATCTTGGCGTGCAGGTCGGTGCCGGCGCGCTCGAAGACCTTATGGCGGCGCACGTCGATCTCGACGAACAGGTTGCCGTTAGGCCCGCCGCCCGGGCCGGCTTCGCCCTGTCCGCGCAGCTGGATGCGGGTGCCGGAGTCGACACCTGCAGGAACGTTCAGCGACTTGGACACATGCTCGCGCACCCGGCCTTCGCCGTTGCACTCCAGGCAGGGGTCCGGGATGGTGGTGCCGAAACCGCGGCAGGCCGCACAGGTTTCCACGGTCATCATCTGGCCCAGGAATGAACGCACTGGACGCTGGACCTGGCCTGCGCCATGGCAGATATCGCAGGTGACCGGGCTGGTGCCTTCGCGCGTGCACGAACCGTTGCACGTTTTGCAGGTGACAGCTGTTTCCATCTCCAGCGGGTAGACCGTGCCCTTGACCGCGTCTTCCAGGTCGATGGTGATGGTGATCAGCGCGTCGCGCCCTGGCTGGGTGCGTGATGCCGGGCCCTGGGCCTGGCCGCCACCGAAGAACTGCTCGAAGATGTCGCCGAAGCCGCCAAAGCCCTGGCCGCCACCGCCGAAGCCCGGGTGGCCGTTGCCGTTCTCATCGCCGGTGGCGTCGTAGTTGGAGCGTTTGGTCTGGTCGGAAAGGACTTCGTAGGCTCGGGTGACCAGCTTGAACTGTTCTGCAGCGTCATCGCTAGGGTTTACATCCGGGTGCAGCTTACGCGCCAACTTGCGGTAGGCACTCTTGATTTCCTGCGGGGTCGCGTCCTTGGCGACGCCTAGGGTCTCGTAATGCGAGCTCACGTTATTCGCCGTGTCCTTTCCTGAGAATCTTGAAATTCGGTAGTGCCGGGCGGTGCCCAGCGAGGCTAGTTAGCCAAAATCTTCGACAGGTACCGTGCCACCGCACGAACCGAGGCCATGGAGGTTGGATAGTTCATCCGGGTGGGGCCCAGGACCCCGAGCTTGTTGCGCAGATCGGTGCCGTAAGTGGTGGCGACCACGGCGGCTTCCGACAGCTGCCCGTAGTGGTGCTCGGTGCCGATGGCCACGGCCACGCCGCGCGAATCGGCTTCCAGCTCGGAGAAGAGCTTGAGCAGCACTACCTGCTCCTCGAGCGCCTCGAGCACCGGGGTTATGCTCAGCGGGAAGTCCCCTTCCACGCGGGCGAGGTTCGCGGTGCCTGCCATGATGATGCGCTGCGCGTTGGCCGCCTGGGCCATTTCTTCCAGCGCACCGATCACCTGGTCCACCAGGGGGTCGGCCTGCTGCGTCGAACTGCGCTCGATGCGGGTGAGCCGTCCGGCAAGTTCGGCAAGCTTCACTCCCCCGAAATTGTTGAGCAGCCACAGCTTCAGGTCGTCCAGCTCATCATCGCTGTAGGAACGCTGGACCGGCATCATGCGCTGATCCACCGTGCCATTGGAAGCGATCATCACCATCAGCACCTGGGCCGAGCCCAGTCCGACCAGATCGAGGTTCTTCAACGAAGCGGTGTCGTAGTGCGGCACCTGGATCATTGCTACCTGGTTGGTCAACCGCGCCAGGAGGCGAACGGTGCTCTTGAGCATCTCGTCCAGGTCCGTGGAGCTGTCCAGGATCTTGTTGATGGCGTCGCGTTCAGCCCGCGACAGCGGCTTGAGCTCGCCGATCTCATCGACGAAGCGGCGGTATCCCTTTTCGGTGGGGATCCGTCCGGAGGAAGTATGCGGAGCGACTATGAGCCCCTCTTCTTCCAGCATAGCCATGTCATTGCGGATCGTCGCGGCGCTGACACCGAGGTTGTGCCGGTCGAGGAGCGCTTTGGAACCCACTGGCTCACGGGATTGGACGTAGTCCTCCACGATGGCACGCAGAACGTCTAGGCGTCGCGGCTCTGTCACAACAGCACCTCCTTGGATTCCCTGTGCCCGGCTTTGGCACTCTAACCTGTCAAGTGCCAAGTCTAATACGTTCAGCAGTTGCTAGCATTGGATTTCGAGCGTATTCGATCACAGCGAAAGGCAGTACGTGACTAATTACTCCTGGGGACCACGGGATCTGAGTGCACCGGCACCGAAAAAACTCCGCCAGGTCCCTGTTGAACGTGGCATGATTCTGGAAGATGCCACCTCAGGATGGGTAGGAGAAGTCATCCGTACCGAGAAATCCGGTGGCATGCGCGTGATCGTGCTCGAGGACCGACACGGCAAGACCCGCTCCTTCCAGGCGGGCTTCGGGTTCTTCCTCGAAGGCGAAGCGGTGGAGATCATTGATCCCGTTGCCAAGGCCGCACCGCCCCAGAAGCTGGTCTCGGCTTCGGGTTCGCGTGCCGTTGCCGGACTGAAGGCCCGGGAAGCCAGGGCAAGCCGCATCTGGGTAGAAGGCAAGCACGACGCTGAGCTGGTTGAAAAAGTTTGGGGCCACGACCTGCGTGTTGAAGGCATCGTCGTTGAACCGCTGCATGGCGTGGACGATCTTGCCGGGGCTATCCGCGACTTCGCCCCCTCCGCGCAGCGCCGCCTGGGAATCCTGGTTGACCACCTGGTTGCCGGAAGCAAGGAATCGCGCATCGTTGCCGAGGCGATGAAGGTCCCCGGTGCAGCGCAAAACGTGCTGATCCTCGGCCACCCGTACGTGGATGTATGGCAGGCGATCAAGCCTGCGACACTGGGCATCAAGGCTTGGCCGGTGATCCCCAAGGGCACCGATTGGAAAACCGGTGTGCTCCGGGCCTTTGGCTGGCCGCACTCCACCGCGGAAGACATCGGCATCGGATGGCAGCGGCTCTTGTCCACGGTGCAGCATTACGGGCAGCTTGAACCACAGCTCTTGGGCCGGATTGAAGAATTGATCGATTTTCTCACGACCGAAGATTACGGTTTCCTAACGATTGACTAATAGTTGGAGATTAGTCTGCGAATCTCCCCGTGCGCCCAGCCGCGGTCGCTATGATAAGAGGAACCACACTTAGCAAGACAAGGAAAAATAGTGACATCACGCCAGACGAAGCCATCGGAGAATTCCCGCTTCGAAGGTTCCAGGACCTCTGCGCTGCCGCTGACTCCTTCAGAAGATCGCCAGTGGGCAATGATGGCCCACTTCGGTGCCATCTTGGGTTGCGTTCCTTCGGCAATCGTCTTTGCCGTATTCCGGGACCGTGGCCCGTTCACTGCACAGGAATCGAAGGAAGCGTTCAATTTCACGTTCCCGCTGACCATTCTCGCCATCGTATTCAATGTGCTCATGGTCTTGCCGGTGATCGGTTGGCTTTTCGCAGTACTCGCCGTGGCCCTCTGGGTCTTCATGACGGTCTCGGGCGCCCTTGCTGCCATCCAGGCCAACAAGGGACGCCCTTACCGCTACCAATTCAATCTGCGGCTGATGAAGTAGCAGCGGTTTCCCAGTCTTAGAAATCGAGCAGTTCACGCACCACGAGGTCGGCCAGGAGCCGGCCTCGCTGCGTTAACACCAATGTGCCGGCGAACGCGGCCTTGGCATCAATCAGCTCGTCGGCGATCAAGCCGGCGACTTTCTTGCGTCCGGTTTCATCGAGCTCGCTAATCTTCATGCCCGAACCCAGCCGGGTCAACAGCATCGTGCGCTCAAGCTGCACGGCCTCGGCATCCGGGTATTCGCGGCCGTGGCCCGGGGAGATTCCAGCATCGATCCGTTGCTGATACGCGGCTGGATGCTTCACATTCCACCAGCGCAGCCCGCCAACATGGGAATGCGCGCCGGGGCCTGCGCCCCACCAGTCGCCGCCCTGCCAGTAAGCGATGTTGTGCTGGCAGGCATTCGCCGGGGTCTTCGCCCAGTTGCTGACCTCGTACCAGGAGAAACCGGCCGCGGCAAACATGTCGTCGGCCAACTGGTACTTTTCGGCATGGTCGTCATCATCGATGTTCGGTACCTCGCCACGGCGAATCTGGGCCGCCAGCTTGGTGCCTTCCTCGATGATCAGCGCATACGCCGAAATGTGATCAGGTTCGTAGCTCAACGCGGCTTCGATGCTGGTGCGCCAGTCTGCCAGGCTCTCCCCCGGAGTGCCATAAATCAGATCGACACTGACATCCAGGCCGGCCTCGCGCGCCCACGCAACGGCTTGCGGAACGCGCTTCGGATCATGGGTGCGCTCAAGCACCTTGAGCACGTGGGGCACCGCGGACTGCATGCCGAAGGACACGCGGGTGAACCCGCCGTCGGCCAGCTCCTGCAGGCTTTCGCGGGTCACCGAGTCCGGGTTGGCCTCCGTGGTGATTTCCGCGCCCGGCTTCAGGCCGAAGTCGTCGCGGATCCGGCCGAGCACCGCGACCAGGTCTCCGGCGGGCAGCAGCGTGGGAGTTCCGCCGCCGAAGAAGACGGTTTCAATTTCGCGGTGCGGTTGGCCCGAACGGTCCATCACCTCGCGGGCGAAGCTGATTTCCTTGCTGACGGTGGCAGCGTAGGTTGCTTGGCTGGAACCGGAGCCCAGCTCCGTGGCGGTGTACGTGTTGAAATCGCAGTAGCCGCAACGGACGGTGCAGAACGGAATATGCACATAAAAGGACATGGTCCGCCCCTGTGCCTCATGCGCGCATGAGGCAGGGAGTAGACCATCGGCCGGAGCCGGATCGCCGTCAGGCAGTACTGAAGGCATCTACTTCTTTTTCGGCTCGTCGGTGGACAGTGCGGCAATGAAGGCTTCCTGCGGAACCTCCACGCGGCCGACCATCTTCATGCGCTTCTTGCCTTCCTTCTGCTTTTCCAGCAGCTTGCGCTTGCGGCTGATATCGCCGCCATAGCACTTGGCAAGAACGTCCTTGCGGATTGCGCGGATGTTCTCACGGGCAATGATGCGCGAACCGATCGCGGCCTGGATTGGAACTTCGAACTGCTGGCGAGGAATCAGCTCACGCAGCTTCGAGGTCATCATGGTCCCGTAGTTGTAGGCCTTGTCGCGGTGCGTAATGGCGCTGAAAGCATCCACCTGCTCGCCCTGGAGCAGGATGTCGACCTTGACCAGATCTGCCACCTGCTCGCCGTCGGCCTTCCAGTCCAGCGAAGCATAGCCGCGGGTCTTGGACTTGAGGTGGTCGAAGAAGTCGAACACGATCTCAGCCAGCGGAAGGTGGTAGCGCATTTCGACACGGTCCTCGGAGAGGTAGTCCATGCCGCGCATGGTGCCGCGGCGGGTCTGGCACAGTTCCATGACCGAGCCGATGAATTCGCTTGGCGCCAGGATGGTGGCGGCAACCATTGGCTCGTGGACTTCCAGGATCTTGCCATCCGGGAATTCCGAGGGGTTGGTCACCGTAATCATCTGCTTGTCTTCGCCCATGACCTCGTACACCACGTTCGGCGCCGTGGAAATCAGGTCCAGATTGAATTCGGATTCCAGTCGCTGGCGGGTGATTTCCAGGTGCAGCAGGCCCAGGAAGCCCACGCGGAAGCCGAAGCCCAGGGCCACGGAGGTTTCCGGTTCGTAGGTCAGCGCAGCATCGTTGAGCTGCAGCTTATCCAGCGCATCACGCAGTACCGGGTAGTCGGTGCCGTCCATCGGGTACAGGCCGGAGAAGACCATTGGCTTGGCCTCTTCGTACCCGCCCAGGGACTCGGTGGCCGGCTTGTGGAAGTTGGTGACGGTATCGCCGACCTTGGACTGGCGCACGTCCTTGACACCGGTGATCAGGTAGCCCACTTCGCCAACGCCCAGGCCCTTGGTGGGCTCGGGGTTCGGCGAGGATACGCCGATTTCCAGCAGTTCGTGGGTGGTGCCGGTGGACATCATCTGGATCTTCTCGCGAGGAGACAGATTGCCATCGACAACTCGAACGTAGGTCACCACGCCACGGTAGGTGTCGTATACGGAGTCGAAGATCATTGCGCGAGCCGGAGCCTTGGCATCGCCGACAGGCGGCGGGAGCTGCTTGATGACCTCATCGAGCAGTGCTTCAACGCCTTCACCGGTCTTGCCCGAAACCTTCAGCACGTCTTCTGGCTCGCAACCGATCAGGTTGGCCAGCTCGGCAGCGTACTTTTCCGGCTGCGCGTTGGGCAGGTCGATCTTATTGAGCACAGGGATGATCGTCAGATCGCCCTCGATAGCCAAATAGAGGTTGGCCAGGGTCTGCGCCTCGATGCCCTGGGCGGCGTCAACTAGCAGGATCGCGCCTTCGCAGGCTGCCAGCGAACGCGAGACTTCGTAGGTGAAGTCGACGTGCCCGGGGGTATCGATCATGTTCAGTGCATAGGGGGTGCCATCTTCGGCTCCCCACGGCATGCGCACAGCCTGGGACTTGATGGTGATGCCGCGTTCGCGCTCGATGTCCATGCGGTCGAGGTACTGTGCCTTCATGTCGCGGGCAGCGACAACGCCGGTCAGTTGCAACATCCGGTCGGCCAGGGTCGACTTACCGTGGTCGATATGGGCAATGATGCAGAAGTTACGGATGAGCGACGGATCGGTCGCGGCAGGCACCGGAGCGGTGCGGGCCAATGGAGACACCTAAACAGACCTCACTAGCTGACTAAAAGACATAGTTGGATTAGCTTCCATTCTGTCATGATTTCCGCGTCTTCTCATATTTCGACAGCCTGAAACTGATAGTTTGTCGTCCATGGCACTGAATCCAGAGAAGATATTTAGCATCGTCATGCGCGCGCTGAAGGAAATCAGCAAGGTCCGCGCAAATTCGGCAAGCAAGCGCCCGGCCAGCAACCGCGGGGCCAGCGGGTCCCCGAGCACTGCCGGAAGCCGCTCTCGTGCCAACTCCATGCAGGATTCTCCAGCGGGTGCCGGCTACCCGGGTGATTACCGTGGGAAGATTCACTACGAGTACAACCCGGCGAAGGACGGCAACGCCGATCCGGGAGAAATTGTCTGGACTTGGGTTCCCTATGAAGAGGATTATTCGCAGGGCAAGGATCGCCCGGTGCTGATCGTCGGCCGTGATAGTGGCTGGCTGCTGGGGTTGATGCTCACCAGCAGGGACAAGAACAACACGGATCACCGCGACCGCAACTACATGGACATCGGTACCGGGGACTGGGACCGCGAGCGGCGTCCGAGCGAGGTCAAGCTCGATCGCATTATCCGAGTCGGCGAGCAAGCCGTCCGCCGCGAAGGCGCCATCCTGGATCGCGAACGCTTCTCAAATGTGGTGAACGCCCTAAACGAACGCGCATAAGCACTCGTTGTCAGGCTCCCTATCTGATAAAGTTAATCTTTGTGTGTTGCGCAGGTTGGGCAACACGCCCCCTTCGGGTCGCCATAGGTGCCCCACACCGCTCAGTCGATGGCCTGAAGGATGAACCCTCTACCGACCGTATAAAACGATAAACGAGAGAGTTTATTAAAGTGGCTAACATCAAGTCCCAGAAGAAGCGTATCCTGACCAACGAGAAGGCACGTCTGCGTAACGTAGCTGTCCGTTCCGAGGTCAAGACCGTGATCCGTAACGTCAACGAGGCAGTAGTCTCCGGTGACAAGGAAAAGGCAACCGAGGCACTGCGCCTGGCTGGCAAGAAGATCGACAAGGCTGTAAGCAAGGGTGTTCTGCACAAGAACAACGCTGCTAACCGCAAGTCGGCTATCGCCAAGAAGGTTAACGCCCTCTAAGCCGAGCTTAGACTTCATCAACTCCCCCGCACTCATCGAGTGCGGGGGTTTTGTTTTGCCCGGAACTGCTCATCGAAGCTTCCAGGCAGGCACGCGCTGATGGCTAGCCTTAATTAAAGAGCAGTGGGAGCGCGCACGAGTGCATCGTGCCCGCCCCCACCTGGAACCTCAGCGGCTAGCGTCCCGGAGCCTTGCCTGCAATGAACATGATGGCGTGTTCCAGCGCGTAGCCCGGTGAACGGCTGCCGCCCTTGACCATGCGGTCGGTATTCGCTATTTCTTCGACGCACAGGGCAAGATCGCTGCGTTTCCAGCCGCGAGCCTGCTGCTGCGCCTGCTGAACTTGCCACGGCGCCATCCCCAACTCGGATGCCAATGAAGCTGCGGGTTCATTCACGCCGGCGACCTTGGCGATCTGGCGGACTTTCATCGCCAAGGTGGCCACAATGGGAATCGGGTCGGTTCCAGTACCCAGCGCATGGCGCAAAGTGCGAAGCGCCATCTGGGCGTTGCCGGAAATTGCGGCATCGGCCACCTTGAACGCAGTTGCTTCAACCCGGCCGCCGTAGTACCTGTCGACCGTATCCTGGTCAATGGTTCCCGTGGTGTCGGCAATCAGCTGGGAGCAGCTCGATCCAAGCTCTGCCAGCGAGTTGCCTACCGCCGCTACGAGGGCTTTGACCGCGTCATTGGTAATCCGGCGCTTGGCGGCTTTGAATTCGGACTGGACGAAGTCGATCTTCTCGGAGTCCTTTTTCACCGGTTGGCAATTGACGATCAGGGCACCGGCAGCTTTGATTGCGTCAATCAGCTTCTTGCCGCGCGTACCACCCGAGTAATGCATGATGAGCACATTCTCGGGAGCCTGGTCTTTCAGGTAGGCCAGGGCGTCCTTGAGGAAGTACTCGTTCATGTGGGCCAGTTCGTGGACCTCGACCAGATTGGCGCTGGAAAACAGCGAAGAGCTGGTGGCCATGAGCAGCTCTCCTGGCTCGTACTTTGCCGCGTCAAGACGCGTGTGC
Source organism: Glutamicibacter sp. NPDC127525 (assembly GCF_042672105.1). Taxonomy (NCBI): domain Bacteria; kingdom Bacillati; phylum Actinomycetota; class Actinomycetes; order Micrococcales; family Micrococcaceae; genus Glutamicibacter; species Glutamicibacter sp. NPDC127525. The sequence goes on from NZ_JBHXVN010000001.1 coordinate 326,733, forward strand.
TGGATATCGTCCCGCTGGGATGCCTGGGAACGCAGCAATTCGAAGGCGCGCGAAGCGAGGTAATCCTCTGAACCGGTCAACAGGATCAGTGGTTGCGGGCGCAGTTCCCGCCATGAGATACCCGGATTTGCTTGGGCGCGTGCCATCGAACTCCTTAGTGCATCGGTCGATATAACGATCCTACCGAACTGGCGTACCCAGGGCGGTACCCAGAACGCCCTGGCTGGTAAATGTGAGCAGTACGGTACCCGATTGGTCGGTGCGAATCACCGTCGCGCCGACCTGCTGCGCCATCTCCAGGGTTTCGGGGTGCGGATGGCCATAGGAATTATCCTTCCCGGCGGAGACCAGCAGGATCTGCGGACGGATCTGCTCGATGATTTCGGTTCCGCCGTTGCGTGCCCCATGGTGCGAGGCTTTCAGGATCGCTGCATGCCCTTGCGGATGCAGGCGCAGCAGGCGATCCATGGCTTCGGTTTCCATGTCCCCGGCCGTGAAGAGATCGATGGTCCCGGACCCGGTGGAAAAGCTGAACCGGATGACCAGCGACGTATCGTTCGGTTCGGCGTATTTCGCGAAGCGCGCCTCGGGGCCCACGACTTCGAAGCCCACCTCCCCTGCAGCCTGCCGCGTACCGGGCTCCAAGGCACGCGCACCTGGCCATAGTTCAAGGTCGAACCCGGTCGAGACCAGGCGTTCACCAATCTTTACGTGCGAATTCTCCAGCTCGCCCACGGCCCCGAAATGGTCGCTGTGGGTGTGCGTGATGAAGACCTTGCTCAAGTTGCTGATGCCCAGCCGCTCCAGGCACAGCAGCAACCCGCTCTCCGGTGGTCCGGTATCGATCAGCCAGCCCTCTGAATCCCCCAGATTGATGACGAAGGCGTCGCCCTGGCCCACATCGCACATGGCAATGCTCCACTGCGGGGCAAGATCTTCCCGGTAGAACAGCGTCGCAGGCAGAACGAGCGCTACGGCGAATACCATGATCGCTCCCAGCACGCTTAGGGACACCTGCCTGACCCGGAGCCTCTCGGTTTCCCGGCCCAGCACCAGCAGGGTGCACAGCACCAGGGAGAGCATCACTGCCAAGACGATTCCGGGTAGGCCCTCGGGCCACGGCCGGGCGGCACCGGGGAGCCCGGAAACGAAATGGGCCACCTGGCCAATGGCTTCTGCCGGCAGCCCCGGAACCCAGATCAGCACCGATTCCAGCGCTGGCCACGGCGTGCACAGCATCAGGCAGGCCATGCCGAGCGCAGTAATCAAAGGCAGCAACGGCGCGACCACGAGGTTCGCGGGCAGCGAGTACAGGCTGAAATCCGAATTCAACGCGATGACCACCGGCAGGCAGGTGAACTGCGCCGCGCAGCAAATGGCCGTCAGCTGCGCGAACCAGGCCGGGAATATGTGGAGAAGGATTTCGGTCAGGGCCGGGGCGAGCATGATGATTCCCAGGGTCGCCAGCATCGACAGGGCGAAGGCCGGTTCGGCACCCAGCGAGCGATCGATGGCCAGCAAGGCTGTTCCGCTCAGGCACAGTATTCCCAGGGAGCCTTGGCCACGGCCCAGCAGCACCGAGATGACCGCAATGCTGCCCATCAGGCTGGCGCGCAGGACACTGGGATCCGGCCCGGCAAACCAGGCGAAGAGCCCGACCACGCCAATCATCAAGATCGCGCTGGGTGCCCGTGGCACCGAAAACAGCCGGAACAGCACCAGCACAATGGCCCCGATCAGGGCAATGTTCGATCCGCTCACCGCTGTCAGGTGGCTCAACCCGCTGGATCTCATCGCCTCGCTCAACGCTTCGTCCTGTCCGGAACGATCGCCATAGAGCATGCCAGGCAGCAGTGCCTGGGCATTGTCCGGCAGGCCGCGCAGGCCCTGGGTGAACCGTTCCTTGAGGTAATCCGCGGCGGTAGGCTCAACCCAGGAGCTCACCTGCGGTTCACTGGCGGCATGCGCCCACCAATCGAAGGCGCCGGCAGCTGCTGCTTCCAAGTCGAGGATGGTCTCGAACTCGCCCGCAGTGGCCGGCACCCCGAAATCAATGGTGAGGAAGACCGGCACCCGGCATGGCACCCATTGGCCGTTGGCCCAGTACCGCTGGATTTCCGCCCGGCCGGCGGCAGCCCCCTGGCCTTGGGCGGTAGCCGGGTCCTCGAAGCGGACCACGGCGCGGCGCTGTTGCTCGCCGGCGCCCGGCAGCTGGCACTGGGGGTCGGTGAAGGCCAGGCTGCTGACGGCCACCACCCCCAGGAGCAGGATAATGGGACCGGTAAACCATGGCGCCGCGTAGGCGCGGTCGTGCCGGGGCCGCAATAGCAGGAACAGCAGGATAGCCATCAGCGCGGAAAGTGCCCAGAGCAACCAGGCCGGGAGGGTGAAATAGGCGGCGGTCCATGCGCCGCCCAGCAGCCACAGGCCGCGGAAATCGGTGTTCACGGGATCACCAGTTCGCTCAGCTGGCCCAGCAGCGCCGGACCGATGCCCGGTACCGCATCCAGCTCTTCCACGGAGCTGAACGGACCGTTCTCGGTGCGGAAGTCGATGATCCTGGCAGCCAATGCCGGCCCGATCCCCGGAAGCTCCTGCAGGGTCTGGGAATCGGCACTGTTGAGCGAAATCTTCCCGCCCGCCGCCGCGCTCGGTGCCGCGGCCGGTTCCGTGGCCGTTTCGGCTCCTGGAAGGACCACCTGCTGGCCGTCGACCAGTTTGGCCGCCAGGTTCACCATCTGCGCACGTGCGCCCTTGGCCAGCCCGCCGGCGGCGTCCACCGCGTCGGCAATCCGCGAATCCACGGGCAGCTGGTAGACGCCGGGCTTCTTCACCGCGCCGACCACGTGGACCGTGACCTCGGGTGCGGCCGGGCTCGGGGACTGGCGGTCCGCAGGCGCCGAAGCGGACGGGTCGGATACCAGCGGAACAGTTTCAAGCTCCTGGGCGACCGGCGGTGGCGCGAGCAGGATGGAGATCGCAATCCAGGCGAGCACCACGATGACCAGCACCAGCACGGCCACGCGCGAGATCGCGAATCTCAGGCGACCGGGACGTGGCGCGTACTTGCTGAAGAAGTCGTGGCGGCCCATGGGCCACAGTCTGGGCTATGGCGCCGGCGGCCGATCCAGGATCGACGCCGACTGTGGATAGCTGGGGGCGACGCACACGGCGATCACGCCCAGGCCGGTATGCGCGGCCAGCACCGCCGGAAGGGACTCGACCACGACCGGCATGGCGCTGAACGGCGCCAGTTCGGTGGCGATTTCCTCGGCCAGTTCCTCGGCGCCGAAATGCATCACCCCCAGCCGCACCTCGCCACTGGCGTCGCGGGCGTCGCGCAGGGCCAGGGCGACCAGCCGTGCGGTGGCGCGCGCGAAGGAGCGGGGCTTTTCCAGGGCGACGATCGAGCCCTCGGCGATCCCGAGGATCGGCTTGAAATTCAGCAAGCTGCCGACCACGGAGGACAGCGCGCTGATCCGGCCGCCGCGGCGCAGCTGCTCAAGGCTCGGCACCGCGAAGTACACGGTGTTGGCGGTGGCCGTGCCGGCGATCTGCTCGAGCATCTCCAGCGGGGCGCCGGCGGCGCGGGCGGCCAGCACATCGGCCACGGCAAATCCCTGGGGCAGGCACACGGTGCGCGAATCGACCACGGTGATCGGTGCCTCAAAGCTGCGGGCCGCCAAGCGGGCCGCCTCCACGGTGCCCGACAGCGCCCCGGACATGTGGATCGAGATGATCGACTCGCAGCCGGCGTCGAGCAGCTGCCGGTAGGCGCGTTCGAACTCGCCTGGCGCCGGGCGCGAGGTTTTCACCGCCTTGCCCATGGCCAGGCCCATCATCAGCGCCTGCAGGTCTTCGCCGTGCACATGGTTGTCCACGATGATCGGGATCGGCACTTCGATGAAATCCGGATGCGGCCCGAAATGCCCGGGCAGGCAGGACGCCGAATCGGAGACGACCCCGATGCGGGTACGCGAAAGCCCGCGCGGGGCCAGCCACTTGGGCAGCCAGCCCGCGCGCGAGCTTTTCTGGCGTTCAGTCATGAGCCGAGCTTACGGGGCGGGAACCACGTTCACGAGCTTCGGCGCACGCACGATGACCTTCAGCGGCTCCTTGCCATCGAGCATCCGGATCACCGACTCGTGGGCCAGGGCCTGGGCGCGCAGCTGCTCCTCGGTGATGTCCACCGGAACCTCCAGGCGGGCACGGACCTTGCCCTTGATCTGCACCACCGCGGTGATGGTGTCATCGACCAGCAGCGACTCGTCCACTTCCGGCCAGGCGCTGGTGACCACGGAGGGCGCATAGCCCAGCGCTTCCCACATGTCCTCTGCGGTGTACGGGGCGAACATGCTCAGCAGCTGGGCGGTCACCGTGGCGGCTTCGCGCACGGCCGGGTCCGCTGCCCCGGCACCGGAGTCGATGGTCTTGCGGGTCGCGTTGACCAGCTCCATGGTCTTGGCGATGACCACGTTGAACTTGCCCGAATCCAGCAGCGCGGCGGATTCGTGCACGGTGCGGTGGGTGACCTGGCGCAGCGCCTTGTCCCCTGACGCGTAGTCCACGCCGGCCTCGCTGGTGGTGTCCTGGGCGATGCGCCAGGCGCGGGCCAGGAACTTCTGCGAGCCCGATGGGGAGACATCGGCCCAGTCCACGTCGTCCTCCGGCGGGGAGGCGAAGACCATGGTCAGGCGCACCGCGTCGACGCCGAACTTGTCCAGCTGCTCGCCCAAATCCACGCCGTTGCCCAGCGACTTGCTCATCGCCTTGCCGCCGTTCAGGACCTGGCCCTGGTTCAGCAGCGCGGAGAACGGCTCGGTCGCGTCAATCAGGCCCAGGTCGTGGATGACCTTGGTGAAGAAGCGCGAGTACAGCAGGTGCAGGATCGCATGCTCGACCCCGCCGACGTACTGGCCTACCGGCATCCAGTCGCGCACGGCCTTCGGGTCGAAAGGGCCCTGCGTGTACTGCGGGGAGACGAAGCGCAGGAAGTACCAGGAGGAATCCACGAAGGTGTCCATGGTGTCGGTGTCGCGCTTGGCGGCGCCGCCGCACTGCGGGCAGGCCACGTTGACCCATTCCTCGGCGGCGGCCAGCGGGGAGGTGCCCTTCGGGGCCAGTTGCTCGCCGCGCAGGTTATCGGGCAGGCGCACCGGCAGCTGGTCGTCGGGAACCGGGACCTCGCCGCAATCGGCGCAGTGGATGATCGGGATCGGGGTGCCCCAGAAGCGCTGGCGGGACAGCAGCCAGTCGCGCAGGCGGAAGTTGATGGTGTGCTTGCCGGTGCCGGCAGCTTCCACGATCTCAATGGCCTTGGCGATCGCCTCGGTCTTCTCCAAACCGGACAGCTGCCCCGAATTGACCAGCTGGCCTTCGCCCGCGGTGGCGGTGCCGGTTTCGTTCGGGTCTTCCAGACCGGTTTCGACGACCACGCGTACTGGCAGGTCAAAGGCCTTGGCGAAGTCCAGGTCGCGCTGGTCGTGCGCAGGCACAGCCATGATGGCTCCGGTGCCGTAGTCGGCCAGCACGTAGTCCGCCGCCCAGACCGGCAGCTTCTCCCCGGAGAGCGGGTTGATCGCGTAGCGGCCGGTGAATACGCCGGTCTTCTCGCGTTCGCTGGACTGGCGCTCGATCTCGGACAGGGCCTTGACCTGCTCCTGGTATTCCTCCAAGGCGGCGCGGTGCTCATCGGTGACCAGTTCGCCAGCCAGCTGCGCGTCGGCGGCGACCACCATGAAGGTAGCACCGTACAGGGTGTCCGGGCGGGTGGTGAAGACCGGGATCTGCAGCGCAGGCTTGTCCTCGTGCGCTTCGATCCCGAAGGTGACCTCGGCGCCTTCGGAACGGCCGATCCAGTTCTTCTGCATCAGCAGCACGCGCTCAGGCCAATGGCCCTTGAGCTGCTCCATGTCCTCAAGCAGGCGGTCAGCGTATTCGGTGATCTTGAAGTACCACTGGTTCAGCGACTTCTTGGTCACCGCAGTGCCGCAACGCTCGCAAGCGCCATTGACGACCTGCTCGTTGGCCAGCACGGTCTGGTCCTTCGGGCACCAGTTCACCGGGTGGTCCTTGCGGTAGGCCAGGCCCTTCTCGTAGAACTTGTTGAACAGCCACTGGGTCCAGCGGTAGTACTCCGGATCCGAGGTGTGCAAGCGGCGATCCCAATCGGCGGAGATCGCGTAGCGCTTGAAGCTGGCGGCCTGGGTATCGATGTTCTTGTAAGTCCACTCGGCAGGGTGGGCATTGCGCTTGATCGCGGCATTCTCTGCGGGCAGGCCGAAGGAGTCCCAGCCGATCGGGTGCATCACGTCATAGCCGCGCAAGCGCCAGTAGCGCGCGACCACATCGCCCATGGCGAAGGCCTCGGCGTGGCCCATGTGCAGATCGCCCGATGGGTAGGGGAACATGTCCAGCACATAGCGGCGTTCGCGGCTGCCATCATCGGCGGGCTTGAACACCTGTAGTTCGTCCCACACCGGAAGCCACTTGGACTCGATGTCCTTGAAGTCGTAGGTCCTGGGTTCGTTCGTCGATGATGTCACGCTGCTCTTCTCACACGCTTTGCGGAAAATTTCCGATAGGAAAAACTTATTCTTGGTTCCAGACACAACAAAAGCCCCCAAATTTCCACTCGGGGGTACGGCCAACGGGCCGTGCTCAGGCTAGGTTGCGCTTCGGATTCATATCGCGATTCTATCGCATATCCCCTGCCCACGCGCGCATCGATGAAGCGCAAGATTGCACACAGCGGCAAACGCGGCGCCACCGCAGTTATCCACATCCCGCAGCTGCCCGCAGGGGCAGGAGCTTCCAGCGCCCGATCATGGAGCCATGAACGCGCCAGCCCTGATCGCCGCATTGCGCACCGCATGCCAGGCCCCGATGCACCTCGGACCGGCCTTGTCCGGTGCCATGGTGCTGCGCCTTGGCTACCTGTGCCTGGCCCTGTATGCCGCGCTGGGCAAGCTGGTGCGCGATGCGAGCGACCCGCGCCTGGTCCTGGCGCATCTGCAGCTCACCGAAAGGTTCGCCCAGCAAGTCCATTGCGAGCAACACGCCGGCGCACTGCATGCCGAGGCCACCGGCGCCCGGGCGCTGGCACTGGACAGCTACGCGGCCCTGCGTTTGCCTGCGGATGACCCCGACGCCATCACCGACGGGCTCTTTGCCGGGGAACCGGACCTTGCCCCGGGGCGCTGCTGCTACAAGGACACCGCCCAGCTGCTGGCCGCATGGCTGGGCATCAGCTACTTCGAAGCCCAACGGCGCATTGCCGACGCGCACCTGCTCATTGGCCGGCGCACCCCCGATGGCGGCATCTGCGCGCCGCGTTTCGAGCATCTGGCCGAACTCTACGGGCAGGGCGCTGCCAACCGCCGGGCCATCGCTTCCGCCGCGCGGCGCCTTGAACGGCTCGAACCGCAGGACACCATCTTTGACGGCGTGCCCGTGCCGTTGCTGGCCCATGGCACCGATGGCCGCAGCCTGGACCAAGCCGCGGCCCACTCCCTGCGGGAGCTGGGCCCCGCCGCCGCGCAGAAGCAGATCAGCACCTCAATCAGGACCTACAAAGAACTGCACGGCAAGGAGCTGCCTCCCAAGCTCGGCATGTTCATCGGCCCGGTGAAAAACGGCGTGCATTTCTTCTCGCTGCGCACCGATGCCACCGACGCGCAACTGGTTCATTCGGTACTCACGCAGGCCGGCAACCCACGAACCAAGGCCGGCCGGGCCGATCGCGATCCCCAGCAGCAGCGCCCGGCAGGTTCGGGATCCAGCGCCAGCGGCGGCCCGCGAGAGGGCCAGGACTCCCAAGCGGACCAGGAGTCCACGGCAGGCCAGAACGCTGGCAACGGAAGTGGAGCCGCACCCGAGCCGCCGTCGTGGCTGCGCAGCGATCAGCCCATGCCGCCGTGGGCCGAAGAGGAACCAGAAGCTCACGATGGCCAGAACCCGGACGGCGGCCGCACCGCAAAGCAGGCAGAGGCCCAAGGCGAACCGCAAGACGGGGCGCAAGACGAGCCGCACCTGCAGGACTCCCCCGCCGGGCAGCCCGATGTGCATCGTCGCCGGCTCAACGCGTTCATGGCGCTGTTGCGCGCACCATTTGCTGGCGGCGATCGAAAAGTCGTCATCCCGAAGTTCGTGGTCTACCTGTGGCTCGCGGATCTGCAGAACCTGGCGGACGCGCACGGCATGACCGCAAATGGCATCGACATCCCGCCCGGAGAACTCCGGCAGCTGCTCGCCAGGGCGAACATCATCCCGATGGTCCTCGGCGGCAACAGCCAAGTGCTGGATATGGGGCGCAAGATGCGCTACCACAAAGGCCGGATCCGCGAAGCGATCATGGCCCGGGATCGCGGCTGCATCGTGCCCGACTGCACCGCGCCGCCGGATCATGTCGAAACCGACCACTACCAGAAGCCCTGGTCCGAAGGCGGCGAAACCAGTGTCTGGTCCGGGGCGGGAATGTGCACGTCCGATCACCACAAGCGCCATGCCGGACAGCTCGAGGTCGTCGATGTCGATGGGCTGCCGCACGTGGTCATGCCTGCACATGTCGATCCGGAGCAAAAGCCCCGCCGCAATACCTATTGGGACGCCCGGCAAGCCGGCGAGTCCCCCGCGCGCCGCAGACCCGCCGCGCAGGAAACCGCGCGTCCAGGCCAGGAGGACACCATTGAGGCCGCATCGGGCGATTGAGGCGATTGAGCTGCCCCGCGGGTTAAACCGGCAACGCCCGAACCACCCATCCGGGTGATTCGGGCGTTGCCGGTTGCGGCCGGCTCGGAACCGGCCAAGCCACGGTTGCGCTTAGGCCTTGGTATCTTCGTCGACCCAGTCGAAGGTGCGGGTGACAGCCTTTTTCCACAGGCGCAAGCTGCGCTCACGCGTAGCCTCATCCATGGTTGGCTCCCAGCGCTTGTCCTCGGCCCAATTGTCTTCCAGTTCGCCCAGGTCCTTCCAGAAGCCAACGGCCAGGCCAGCAGCGTAGGCTGCACCCAGTGCGGTGGTCTCGGTGACCTTCGGGCGAACCACTGGCACGCCGAGGATGTCAGCCTGGAACTGCATCAGGGCTTCGTTGGCCACCATGCCGCCGTCGACCTTCAGTTCGGTGAGCGGAACCTCTGCGTCGGCGTTGACCGCATCCAGGACTTCGCGAGTCTGGAATGCGGTGGACTCCAGGGCCGCACGGGCGATGTGGTTCTTGTTCGCATAGCGGGTCAAGCCCACGATCGCGCCACGGGCATCCGAGCGCCAATATGGTGCGAACAACCCGGAGAAGGCCGGAACGATGTACACGCCGCCGTTGTCCTCCACCTTGGCTGCCAGTTCCTCGATCTCCGGAGCGGTAGCGATCATGCCGATATTGTCGCGCAGCCACTGGATCAGCGACCCGGCCACGGCAATGGAACCTTCCAAGGCGTACACCGGTGCGTTCTCGCCCAGCTTGTAGGCCATGGTGGTCAGCAGGCCGTTGGTCGAATTCACGATCTCTGTGCCGGTGTTGAAGATCAGGAAGCAACCGGTGCCGTAGGTGTTCTTCGCGGTACCTGCGGTGAAGGCCGCCTGGCCGAAGGTCGCCGCCTGCTGGTCGCCCAGGATGCCTGCAACGGGCACCTCGCGCAGCAGCTGGTTGGTGTGCACGGAGCCGTAGACCTCCGAAGAAGAGCGGATCTGCGGCATCATCGAGCGCGGCACGCCGAAGTCAGCCAGGATCTTCTCGTCCCAGTCCAGGGTCTTGAGGTCCATGAACAGGGTACGTGATGCGTTGGTCACGTCGGTGACGTGCACGCCGCCGTCCACGCCGCCGGTCAGGTTCCACAGCACCCAGCTGTCGGTGGTGCCGAAGAGCAGGTCGCCTGCTTCGGCACGCTCCCGGGCACCTTCGACATTGTCCAGGATCCACTTGATCTTGGTGCCGGAGAAGTAGGTCGCCAGGGGCAGGCCAACGGTCTGCTTGTAGCGTTCCAGGCCGCCATCGGCTGCCAGTTCGTCGACGATGTCCTGGGTACGGGTGTCCTGCCAGACGATCGCGTTGTAGACGGCTTCGCCGGTGTTCTTATCCCACACCACCGCGGTTTCACGCTGGTTGGTGATGCCGACGACCTCGATGTCGTGGCGGGTCAGGTTGGCCTTGGACAGGGCCTGGCCAATCACTTCGCGCACGTTGCTCCAGATTTCGGCTGGATCGTGCTCGACCCATCCGGCAGCCGGGAAGATCTGCTCGTGTTCCTTCTGGCCTACCGAATGCACCTCACCGGCGTGCGTGAAGACAATTGCGCGGGAGCTGGTCGTGCCTTGGTCAATGGCGATGACGAATTTTTCACTCATGATTCACTGCTCTCTTTCTAGAACATTGGCGCGGCGGCAAGTCCGCCAAGGATACCGCCGATGGCTGGACCAGCCAACGGAACCCACGAGTAGGACCAGTCGGAGGAGCCCTTGCCCTTGATCGGCAGGATGGCGTGGGCAATTCGTGGACCGAGGTCGCGGAACGGGTTGATGGCGTAGCCGGTGGCTCCACCCAGGGACAGGCCGATGGCAACAACCAGCAGGCCGACAGCCAGCGGGCCAAGCTCGTGAGGAGTGTGCCCCAGTCCGGCGATCACGAACACCAGGACGAAGGTGCCGAAGATTTCCGAGACCAGGTTCCAGCCGTAGGAGCGGATGGCCGGTCCGGTGGCGAAGACGCCCAGCTGCGTGCCCGCGTTCTGCGGATCATCCAGGTGCTTCTTGTAGGACAGCCAGGTGCCCACGGCACCCAGGAAGGCGCCAATGAACTGCGCCGCGAAGTAGAGCAGCGTATTGGCCATGGTCTTGGCGACGCCGGGGGCGTACTCGGCAACGTCCGGGTTGACCAGCAGGCCCAGGGTGACTGCCGGGTTCAGGTGGGCTCCGGAGATCCCAGCTATCCAGACGCCGCAATAGACGCCCAGGCCCCAGCCGAAGCTGATGGCTACCCAGCCCGCGGCGCTGCCGAGAGTGCCTTTCAGGGCGACGTTCGCGCAGACGCCGCCGCCCATCAGCAGGAGAATGAAAGTGCCGGCTAATTCGGCGAGAAACACGTGAGTGGACAACGTTGACCTCTTAGTGGTTTCGAGTGCCAGCGGCGCCTTGCCGCCGGCCTGGATGCAGGTTAGACCAGGGTGACTCCGTGGGCTTCTGCGAGTACCGAGAGCGAATGGTCGATCTCGGCTTGGGTCTGGGACTGGTCCCAACCCATCGGCTCTGCAAGGCAATTAGCTGCCTCGATTACCAAATCCTTCGTGACCAGGCCGCGGAAGGCCAGGTTGGTGCGGCGGATGAAGACATCGATCAACCGGCCCACCTGCTCTTGGTTCGCCATGTAGGCCAACTCCTGGCAGGACAGCTCGTTGGTGTGCTCTAGCATGGTTTCGTTGCCGCCGATGATTTCCAGCAGGGCATCGGCTCCGGTGCCGTAGCGTTCGAGCAGCACGCGCAAGCGTTCGCGGCCGGCCTTGGACTCGCGCGCGGCATACCAAGCGGCGAGTTCGCCCTCGTTGGCCGGGAAGTTCTTTCCGCCACCGATGGCTACGCCGGCGGTGGACTTCACTTCACGGGCGCCGAGGAATTCCAGGGCCTTTCCGCCGAGGTTCTCGCTCAGTGCGCGGAAGGTGGTCCACTTGCCGCCGATCAGCGAGAGCATGGTGGTCGCGTCGGTCAGGCGGGTTTCCTTGATCTGGTAATCGCGGGATACGAAGCCTGGCGCGGTGTCGTCATGGCTGGGCAGGGGGCGCACGCCGGAGAACTTGTAGACGATCTGTTCCCTGGTGGCCTTGATGCCCGGGAAGACATGGTGGACCAGCTCGAAGAAGTAGTCGACTTCCTGGTCGGTGCATACCGCTGGCTCGTTCATGTCGTGCTCGAGGTCGGTGGTGCCGACCAGCACGCGGCCGAGCATCGGGTAGATGAGCACGATTCGGCCGTCTTCATGCTCGAAGAAGATTTCGCGGCCTCCGGTAGCGGCGAGCAGTTCCGGGTGATCCAGCACGATGTGCGAACCCTTGGTGCCGCCGGTCCACTTGGTATCGCGGCCCAGGTCCTTGTTGGTCAGATCCACCCACGCGCCGGTGGCGTTGATGATGACATCGGCGTCGAAGTCGAATTCTTCGCCGGAGAGCATATCGCGCAGCTTCGCGGTGCCGCCGTCGACGCCGGCCAGCTCAACGTAGTTGCTGGCGCGGGCCTCGTCGTTGGCGTTCAGGCCTTCACGCAGCACATCCAGGGTCAGCCGCTCGGGGTTGTGCACCGAGGCGTCGAAATAGGTGGCGGTGTACTTGACGTCATCGCGCAGTGCTGGCAGATCCTGGCGGGCAGCCTTGCCGGCCTTGAAGTTATGCCAAGGGGTGTTGCGTCCGCCGATCCCTGCGAACACGTCGTACATGATCAACCCGGCCTTGATCAACGCCGCCCCGCGTTCGGTTGGCTTGCCCGACTTGTGGGACAGGAAGCGCATCGGTGCGCTGAGGATGCCGGAGAAGGTGGAGAAGATGGGAATGGTGGTCTGCAGCGGCTTCACGTAGTGCGGAGCGATCTCCAGCAGCGAGTTGCGCTCCTGCACCGACTCGTGAACCAGGCGGAACTCGCCGTTCTCCAGATAGCGGATTCCGCCATGGATCATGTGCGAGCTGGCACCCGAAGCGCCCTGGCAGTAATCGCCGCGCTCGATCAGGGCTACATCAATCCCCTGCATGGCCAGGTAGCGGAAGGTCGCTACGCCGTTGATGCCACCGCCAACAACCAGAACCTGCGCCTGCGGACGTTCGCGCAGTTTGGCTAGCTGTTCCCGAATCACGATTTGTGCCCCTTATGTAAATATTGAATGAGTCTGAAGCTAGTCTTGTTACTGAACGGCAAAGCGGTCAAACAAAATGCACAAACGTGCAGAAGTGGTCTGAATCATGATGAAATCCTCGTCCGGGGGCACCTACAAGCGGGCAACGACTGGCACATCTGTGCACAGCACCCCCAAGGCGAAGGATGCGCTGCGCGCCGCCCAGCTGTATTACCTTCAGGATATGAAGATGGAAGTGATCGCCAAGGAGCTGGGCACCTCGCGGTCCACGGTCTCCCGGTTGCTCACCCACGCCAAGCGCACCGGCATGGTTTCGATCAGCATCTCCCCCAGCGCCAACATGTCGGCGCTGCTGGGAAACCAGCTCTCCGAGCACTACGGGATCAGCTTCAACGTCGTACCCACCGATGGCAACATGGATGACTCCGAGCTGCTGGCCCGGGTCTCTGCGCACGCGGCCTACCTGCTCGGCGGCATGGTTTCCTCCTCGATGACGGTGGGTGTTGCCTGGGGATCGACCATGCAGTCGGTGTCCACGGCGCTGGGCTCCCACCCGACCCATGACACGAAGATCGTGCAGCTCAATGGAGCGGCTAATCCGGTGACCAGCGGCGTGCGCTATGCCAGCGACATCCTCACGCGTTTCGGCCAAGCCTTCACCGCCCGCACCGAGCAGTTCCCGGTCCCGGCCTTCTTCGACCGGGCCTCCACCCGCGACGCAATGTGGGAGGAAACATCGATCCGCCGGGTACTGCAGGTGCAGAAGGAGATGAGTCTCGCGGTATTCTCCCTGGGCTCGGCCGGCTCCGCCGTGGCTTCGCAGGTCTACCGCGGCGGCTACCTGACCAAGGCGGAAACCCAAGAGCTCAACGAGATCGGCGTGGTCGGCGACGTGGCCACGGTGTTCTTCGACAAGGACGGGAACAGCTCGAACATTTCGCTTAATGCCCGCTCCACCGGCCCGAACCTCGATGCCCTTCGCAAGGTGCCGACCCGTTTCTGCGTGGTCGCCGGCCGCGGCAAGCTCCAGGCCGTGCGTGGTGCGCTCAAAGGCGGGCTGATCACCGATCTGGTGATCGACGAGGGCACCGCCCTGGCGCTGCTGGACGGGTAGGGTTAAAGCCATGGCCCCACGACAGCAGCTAGTGACCACCCATCATTTGAACGGTGCAGAAATCCGGGTCTACACCCACCCGGCCCAGCAGCCCTCCCGCGGGGTGATCTACGCCGTGCATGGTTTCCGCGGAGACCACCACGGGCTGGCGCGCATCGTCTCGCACCTGGAGCACTACACGGTGATCGTTCCCGATCTTCCCGGCTTTGGCACTTCGACCTCGATGGCGGATCTGCCCCATGACGTCGAGGGGTACGCTGCGGTGCTCAATCAGCTGGCCGAAGAGCTGCAACTGGAATCCTCCGTGCACCTGCTGGGGCATTCCTTCGGCTCGATCGTGGCCGCCAAGCTGGCCACCGTCCGCGGCTTTGCCTCGCTGGTATTGCTCAACCCGATCTCCGAGCCGGCGTTGGAGTCCGACCAGGCGCTGCTGGCCAAGCTCACCAGCGGCTACTACGAGGTGTGCGCCAAGCTTCCGGCCCGCATCGGCGAACCGCTGCTGCGTTCCAAGCTGTTCAGCGATGCCATGAGCCTGGTGATGACCAAGAGCAGGGACCCGGAAATCCGCCGCTACGTGCGCGAGCAGCACCGCGCCTACTTCGGCGGCTTCCACTCGCGGGCCACCTTGGCCCAGTCGTACCGCGCCTCGGTCAGCGCAACGGTCGGGGACTACTCCCCTGCGCTCGGCTTGCCGACGCTGATGGTCGGCGGCCTGCAAGACGAACTGGGCACCGCGCAGACGCAGGAGGCGCTGCGGGCCAGCTTCGCCAACGCCCAACTGGTCATGCTCGAGAACGTCGGGCATCTGATCCACTACGAGAAGGCTCCCGAAACCGCCGCCGCCATCGATGGCTTCCTGCAGCTGCTGGCAACCGGCCAGGCCGAGGATCCCGCGGCGGGCTCCTAGAGCGCGTCGTCCGGGTCGATAGCGATATTCACGACCGGGTCCTTGGCCGCGGACATGCTCGCGCGCAGCTGGCGCAGGGCCATGGTCACCGCCGGCCCGTCGGAGTAGGAGAAGAAGAGCACGTAGCGGTGCTGGGCCGGGGGCCCGTCTATCACCGTCGGGCCGTGGATTTGCACGCACTGCCGGGTCTGCGGATCCAGGTTCGCGACCAGCCGTTCGGCGCCCAGGCCCGAAATCACTGCGCTGCGCACTGCCGGAGGCAACCCCACCTCGCGGCGCTCGGCCAATTCGCGTTCGGCAAAGCTCGCCGGGTCATAGCGCACCAGCGCGGCCCCGGCGGGGCTCGGATTGCCGGTGAGCACCACTACCCCGTCGGCACGCGCCATGGAAGCAGCGGTGAACCAGCGGGAGATGACTTCTTCGGGGTTGCGCAGCGAATCGTGGGCCATCATCTTGTCGGCATCGAGCAGCAGAACCGCGGCGTAGCCGGATTCGGCAAATGGTTCGACCCCTGGCGTAGCGACCACCAGCGCCGGTTTGCCGGGAATCTTGTCCACGGGTTTTGCTCCGGTGGAAGAAATAACGCTGACCTTGGGGAAGGCCAGCCCGAGTTCTTCGGCGGTGCGGTCGGCGCCGATGCTGGCGGCCCGGATCCTCGGTGAGGCGCAGTGCACGCACCGGTAGTCGTGGTACTGCTCGCCGCACCAGCGGCAAGCCACATGCGAGCCTTTGCCGGCGATGTGCAGCGGGCCTTGGCAGGCAGTGCAGCGCGCCGGGGTCCGGC
This sequence comes from Glutamicibacter sp. NPDC127525, assembly GCF_042672105.1. NCBI lineage: Bacteria > Bacillati > Actinomycetota > Actinomycetes > Micrococcales > Micrococcaceae > Glutamicibacter > Glutamicibacter sp. NPDC127525. The sequence goes on from NZ_JBHXVN010000001.1 coordinate 342,364, forward strand.
AGTCCTGGCAGGCCAGCGCCGGCATGAACCCGGTGCGCGCCACTTGCACCAGCACCGGGCCGGATTCCAGGGCCTTGGTAGCTTCCCGCCAGGCCAGCGAAGGGATGCGCGCCCGGGCGAGCACCGGGTCGCGCTCGAGCTCGAAATCGTTTGTGGTGGCCACAATGCGGGCGGTTTGCGCACGCAACAGGTCGCGGGGAACCTTCAGTTCGGTGGCCCAGCCGGTCGCCACCAGGCGCTGGGCTTCGACCGAGCGCGATGGCGATGCGATCAGCAGGGAGATGCCTGCCTGCTGGCTGCGCAGCAACGCCACCTCGCGGCTGTGCTGGTAGGGTGCGCGCTGTTCGCGGTGCGATTGGTCCGCGTCCTGCCACACGATCATCAGTTCCAGCCCGGGCACGTGGCATAGCGCCGCCGAACGGGTGCCGATGACGATCTGCACATGCCCTCCGATGGCACGCAGGAAGTTGCGGTAGCGCGGAGTCGGCCCGTCGTCGGCCTGCAGCCGCGCATAGGATTCGGCGCCGAAGTGCTCATCGAGATAGCCACCCAGCAGCCGCAGGTCGCGCGCGTCGGGCACGATCAGCAGCACGCGCTTGCCGCGCTCAAGCACCGGACGGGCCGCATCCATCAAGAAACCTGGCCAGGCACCGTGGAAATTCGGCACCCAGGTGGCAACGGCGCGCAGGGTTTCGCCGCTTCCCCAGGCGTCAAGCGCTTGGGCGCCGTGCTCGTAGCGGGAGAGCTGGTTCGGGGCGTCGGGCAGCAACGGCGCGACGGTGGCCAATTCCTCTTTTTCGACCTTGGCCGCGCGGGCGGGCACCGCAAGACGCACCACATCCCACAGGGTTCCGGCATAGCGGGTCGCGATCTCCTGCGCGGCGGCCACAATTTCCGGGTACAGCGCCACCTGGGTGCTGACCAGCTTGGCCAGCGGCCGCAGTTTCATCTCTGGGGCGTGGTCCTCGAGCACCGCGACGATGAATCCGGAGAGCAGCTGCGGCCCGAAGGGCACCTTCACGCGCACCCCCGCCACGGCATCCTGGGCCATCGAGGGAGGAATCTCGTAATCGAAGAAGCGGTCCAGGTGCGGGACGGAAGAATCAATCAGCACCCGGGCAACCCGCTTGAGGCGGGCCGGCTCGGGTGCTGAGATGAGGGCGTCTTGCTGCACGCTCAGGTCCTAGGCGTTGAACCAGCTGCGCAGGGCCTCGACGCGGTCCAGCTTCTCCCAGGTGAAGTCATTGTCCTCGCGGCCGAAGTGGCCGTGGGCAGCGGTCTTGCGGTAGATCGGGCGCTTCAAGTCCAGGTCTTCGATGATGCCCAGCGGGCGCAGGTCGAATACCTCGTTGATGGCCTTGGTGATCTTGGCCGGATCAACGGTTTCGGTGCCGAAGGTCTCCACATACAGGCCCACCGGACGGGCCACGCCGATCGCGTAGGCCACCTGGACCTCGGCACGGCGTGCCAGGCCGGCGGCGACCACGTTCTTGGCCACCCAGCGCATCGCGTAGGCAGCCGAGCGGTCGACCTTCGAAGGGTCCTTGCCCGAGAAGGCGCCTCCGCCGTGGCGGGCGAAGCCGCCGTAGGTGTCCACGATGATCTTGCGGCCGGTCAGCCCGGCATCGCCGACCGGGCCGCCGATGATGAACGGGCCCGATGGGTTCAGGATGATCTTGGTGTTCGAGATGTCCAGGCCCGAACGCTCCAGGATCGGGGTCACAACCTCTTCATGCAGGTCGGCCTTCAGGGTCGCCAGCTCGTATTCGGCGGCGTGCTGGCTGGAGACAACCACGGTGTCCACAGAGACCGGCTTGTCGCCGTCGTAGCCAATGGTGACCTGGGTCTTGCCATCCGGGCGCAGCAGCGGCATGCGGCCGTTCTTGCGGACCTGGGTCAGGCGCTCGGACAGGCGGTGCGCCAGGAAAATCGGGGTCGGCATCAGCGAGTCGGTCTCATCCGAGGCATAGCCGAACATCAGGCCCTGGTCGCCGGCACCCTGCATGTCGCGGGGATCCTTGGCCGTTCCTTCGCGCGACTCCAGCGAGTTGAAGACGCCGTCGTGGATCTCCTGGGACTGCTGGCCGATCGACACGGACACGCCGCAGCGCGCACCGTCGAAGCCGTTGGCCGAGGAGTCGTAGCCGATATCCAGGATGGTCTTGCGGACGATCTCCGGGATCTCCACGTAGCCATTGGTGGTCACCTCGCCGGCAACGTGCACCAGCCCGGTGGTGGTCAGGGTCTCGACGGCGACCTTCGAGTCCGGATCCTGCGCCAGCATGGCGTCGAGGATCGCGTCGGAAATCTGGTCGCAAATCTTGTCCGGGTGGCCCTCGGTCACGGATTCCGAGGTGAAAAGACGAAGTTCAGGGGTTGTTGAAGTCACCGTATAACTCTATCTGGTCTCTGGGACCGGTAAGCAGATCTGGTACGTTTCGTGAACAAGCACCGTATGGCGCCACTCACTTTGTTACATCTGCATGACTTTTTGTTGCATTCGAAATCTGTTCGATGACCACGCGGGCCACCTCGAGCTTGCTGCCCGAGGCCTGCACCGAGTCGGCGCCATCGGCGAAAAGAACCTGGATGCTATTGGTTTCCTGCCCGAAGGTCAGGGATGCGCCCACCTCGTTGACCACGAGCATTTCGCAGCCCTTGCGGTTCAGCTTGGCCTGGCCGTACTCCAGCACGGTCCCCTGCTCATCGCCGGTCTCGGCGGCAAAACCGACAATGAACGGCGGCAGTTGCGGATTCTGTCCGCGCGCGGCGACCAGCTCGGCGAGGATGTCCGGGTTGCGCACCAGTTCGATGACCGGAGCCGAATGCTCATCGCGCTTCTTGATCTTCGAGTTCTCGATTCTTGCCGGGCGGAAATCGGCGACCGCGGCATTCATGATCAGCACGTCTTGGCCCTCGGCGCAGTCGAAGACCGCCTCGCGCAGCTCCAGTGCGCTGGAGGCGTGCACCAGCCGCACGCCATGCGGCGCGGGCACTTCCAGATGGGTGGCGATCAGCGTGACCTCGGCACCGGCATCTCTGGCGGCCTGTGCCAGCGCGACACCCTGGCGGCCCGAGGAGCGGTTACCCAGGAAGCGCACCGGGTCCAGCGGTTCACGGGTGCCGCCGGCGGTGATCAGCACCTTGGCTCCGGCCAGCACCGGTTCGGCGAGCAGGTCCTGGATTGCGGCGAAAATTTCATCGGGTTCTGGAAGCCGGCCCGGTCCCGAGTCCTTGCCGGTCAGCCGCCCGGAAGCGGGTTCGATCACCCGCACGCCGCGATCCCGCAGGGTCTGCACATTCGCGGCAGTGGCCGGATGCTGCCACATTTCGGTGTGCATGGCCGGGGCCATCACTACCGGCGCCCGCGTGGCCAGCAGGGTTCCGGTGAGCAGGTCGTCAGCCAATCCCGCAGCGGCCTTGGCTAAGACGTCCGCGGTGGCCGGGACTACCATCACCAGATCGGCCTGCTGGCCCAGGCGCACGTGATTGACCGAATCCACCGCGTCGAACACGTTCGAGGTGACCGGATTTCCGGACAGGGCCTCCCAGGTGGCGTTGCCCACGAAGTTGGTGACGTTCCGGGTAGGGATCACGTCGACGTGGTGCCCGGCTTCGCGCAGCAAGCGCAGCAGGAGTACGGACTTGTAGGCGGCGATACCAGCGGAAACGCCTAGGACAATTCGCTTCACGAAGTACTTCCTCGAGGATTTGGTGCGGCAATGAGGTGGGTGCGGGAGAAAAAGGAGCTTAACGAAAAAGAAGGCGCCCGCTCAGGGGCGCCGACTTTTCGATTAGTCTTCGATGACCTCGGCTGCGGTTACCTTCAGCAGGTTATCGTCCAGCTCGCGCAAAGCGATGGTCAGCGGCTTCTCGTTCAGCTTGGTTTCCACCAGTGGGCCTACGTACTCGAACAGGCCTTCGTTCAGCTGCGCGTAGTAGGCGTTGATCTGGCGTGCACGCTTGGCCGAGTTCAGCACAATGGCGTACTTCGAGTCGTTGGTCTCAAGCAACGAGTCGATCGATGGGTTAATGATTCCCTCTGGGTTGGACACAGGACTCCCTATTTGTCGTTCTTTAGCCCCATGAGGGCTACAAGCTCTTCGGCGGCACGTGCGACATCGTCGTTGACGATGGTCACGTCGAATTCAGATTCCGCTGCAAGTTCTAGTTTAGCGGTTTCTAGGCGGCGCTGCTGTTCCTCGGCCGTTTCAGTGCCGCGTCCCACAAGGCGGCGCACCAATTCCTCCCATGATGGCGGTGCCAAGAAGACGAATTTTGCCTCGGGCATCGACTCCTTGACCTGGCGCGCACCTTGCAGATCGATTTCCAGCAGAACCTTCTTGCCATCTGCCACTGCATCTTCAACCGTCGATCGAATCGTGCCGTAGCTGTTCTGGCCATGGACAACAGCCCATTCCAGCATCTGGCCTTCCTCGACCAGGGATTGGAAGCGTTCGGGGCCCACGAAGAAGTAGTGGACTCCATCCTGCTCCCCTGGCCGGGCGTTGCGGGTCGTTGCGGACACCGAAAGCCAGACATCTGGATAGTTATCGCGGATGTAGGTAGAGACGGTGCCCTTGCCTACTGCCGTGGGGCCGGCTAGAACAGTTACCGACGCAGCGGTCATTGACTACACTTTCGTTTTTGGCGGGCTTTGCTTGAAGTGCTCGGTGATTGCGGTGCGCTGCTTGCGTCCCAGTCCGCGCAGACGGCGGGAAGGGGAAATGCCAAGTCGCTCCAGCAAATTTGCCGCGCGTACTTCACCTACGCCCGGTACCGATTCCAGAAGGTCCATGACACGCATGCGTCCCACGGCTTCATCTTCGTATACCAAGTCTAGTACCTCGGTGATGGAAATTTTGCCGGCACTGAACTCGGCCTTGATTTCTGCACGACGAGTGCGTGCGGCGAGTGCCTTGGCGCGGGCGCGGATACGATCTTCGTCAGAGAGTTCTCGCAGTACCATCGTTCAGCCATCCTTCAGTTGTAGTGGACTAAGGCTTATGTTGAGAAACATAGCGAGCTAACGCTGCTTTTGCAAGACTAAACGCGTTGTGGCTACTAGAAACTCTAATAGCCACAACGCGCCTATGTCACTTATTCGAATTTTTTGCTAGCGAGCTGCCAGCAATTCGTCCCTAACCCGCAGGGCTTTTTCCCTGAGAGCGGCCTTAGTCGGCCCCTCTTTCAGGATGTCCCTGCTGCTCGTGCCCAGTACCTGGCCGTAGCTTGAGGCGAATGACTTGGCAATATCCGCGGCCGTTGCACCCTGGGCGCCGAGCCCTGGTGTGAGCAGCGGAGCCTTGGAAGCTGCCAGATCGATTCCGAGCTTGGACGGTGCATCCCCGATGGTCGCACCAACAACCAGCCCGACATGTCCTAAATCTCCTGCGTATGCATTATCCGCAGTGACTTGGTCAATAATTGATTTAGCAACCGAGTTTTCCCCGCCTACGTGCTGTACCGATGGCCCCTCGGGGTTGGAAGTCAGTCCGAGAACGAACACTCCCCTGCCGGTTCCAGCAGCCAAATCCAATGCCGGACGCAGCGATTCATAACCCAGGTACGGGCTCAGAGTCACGGCATCAGCGGCCAGCGGAGAAGCATCATCGAGCCATGCGCTCGCGTACGCTGCCATGGTCGAACCGATATCCCCGCGCTTGGCGTCGGCCAGCGTGAGCAGTCCAGCGGACTTCGCAGCACTCAAGGTTTCTTCCAATGCGGCAAATCCCTTGGACCCGAAACGCTCGTACAGAGCCACCTGGGGCTTGAGGATTGCCGCCGCACCGGCCATCGCTTCCACGACGGTCAGTGAGAAAGATCGCACGCCCTCGGCCGTATTTTCCAGCCCCCAGGCTTCCAGCAGCGCCGGGTGGGGATCAATCCCCACGCACAGCGGGCCGGAAGCCTGCATGGCTGAACGAAGCCGCTGACCGAATGGGGTCGGCTCAGGCATTGCGCGCTGCGTTCAGGTTGGCGTCGTGCACCTGCAAGCTGGTGACATCCCACTCGTACTCGCGCAGGGCATCGATCGCCTGGACCGAAGCGTTGAACTCCGCCACGGTGGTGATGACCGGGGTGCCGACAGACGTCGCGGCGGCGCGGATCTCGTAGCCATCGCCACGTGCATCCGAGCCCGACGGGGTGTTCAGGATCAGGCCGATCTGGCCGGCTACGATCAAATCGACAATGGACTCCCCGCCTTCGTGCAGCTTGCCGACCACCTGGGTCGGGATGCCGTTGCGGCGCAGCACTTCTGCGGTGCCGCCGGTGGAGATGATCTCGAAGCCCTGGTCAGCAAGGTGCTTGACCGGCAGGACGATCGAGCGCTTGTCGCGGTTGGTGACCGAGACGAAGACCTTGCCGCCGGTTGGCAGCGGGTTGTTCGCTGCGGCCTGCGACTTGGCGAAAGCGGTGTCGAAGTACTTGTCGATGCCCATGACTTCGCCGGTGGAACGCATTTCGGGGCCGAGCAGCGAGTCGACGACCTTGCCCTCCGGGGTGCGGAAGCGGGCGAACGGCATAACTGCTTCCTTGACGGCGATCGCCGCCGATTCCGGCAGGTGCGCGCCATCGCCGGATGCTGGCAGGTAGCTGCCGCGCATTTCGGCCAGGGTACGGCCCACGCCGATCAGCGCGGCGACCTTGGACAGCTGCACGCCGGTAGCCTTCGAGGTGAATGGCACGGTGCGCGATGCACGCGGATTCGCTTCGATCACGTACAGGATGTCGCTGGCCAGGGCGAACTGGATGTTGATCAGGCCACGCACGCCCACGCCTTCGGCGATCGCACGGGTTGCCGCGGCAACGCGGTCGCGCACGTCGGCGCCCAGGGTGATCGGAGGCAGGGTGCAGGCCGAGTCCCCGGAGTGGATGCCGGCTTCCTCGATGTGCTCCATGATGCCGCCGACGTACAGGTCGGTGCCGTCGAACAGGGCGTCGACATCGATCTCGATGGCGTCTTCCAGGAAGCGGTCCACCAGTACCGGGTGGTCCACGGTGATTTCGGTCGCGTTGGTGATGTAGCGCTCGAGGTTGGCCTCGTCGTACACGATCTCCATGCCACGCCCGCCCAGCACGTAGGAAGGGCGAACCAGTACCGGGTAGCCGATGGAGTCGGCGATGGTCTTGGCATCGGCGAAGGACACCGCGGTGCCGTTCTTCGGCGCTACCAGCCCGGCGTTATCCAGTACCTGCTGGAAGGCGCCGCGGTGCTCGGCCAGGTCGATGGCCTCGGGCGAGGTGCCCAGGATCGGCACGCCGGCAGCCTTCAGCTCGGCGGCGAGCTTCAGCGGAGTCTGGCCGCCAAGCTGGACGAACACGCCCAGCACGCCGCCGGTTTCCTCTTCAGCGTGGATGACCTCCAGGACATCTTCCAAGGTCAGCGGCTCGAAGTAGAGGCGGTCGGAGATGTCGTAGTCGGTGGAGACGGTCTCGGGGTTGCAGTTGACCATGACGGTCTCGTAGCCCTCGGCGCGCAGCGCCATCACCGCGTGGACGCAGGAGTAGTCGAACTCGATGCCCTGGCCGATGCGGTTCGGGCCCGAGCCCAGGATGATGACCGACTTCTTCTCGTGGCGCTCCAGCTCGGTCTCTTCGTCGTACGAGGAGTACATGTACGGGGTGAAGGCCTCGAATTCGGCGGCGCAGGTGTCCACGGTCTTGTAGACCGGGCGCACGCCCAGGGCATGGCGGATGCCGCGGATGACCGATTCGGCCTTGCCGGTGAGCTGGGCGAGCTGGACATCGGAGAAGCCGTGGCGCTTGGCCTCGCGCAGCACGTGCTCCGGCAGGTGCTTGTTCGCGGCCACCAGCTGCGCGACCTCGTTGATCAGCTGCAGCTGGTCCAGGTACCAAGGGTCGATCGCAGTGGTCTCGAACAGCTTCTCGATGGACACGCCGGAGAACAGCAGGCGCTGGACCAGCGACAGGCGCTCGGTCGAGCCCTTGACGATCGAGGCCAGCACGGCCTCGTGCTCGGATTCCGGGATCGGCTCGAAGGACAGCTCGGAGCCCTTCTGCTCCAGGGAGCGCAGCGCCTTTTGCAGCGCTTCGGTGAAGTTGCGGCCCAGGGCCATCGCTTCGCCGACCGACTTCATGGTGGTGGTCAGGGTCTTGTCCGCTGCCGGGAACTTCTCGAAGGCGAAGCGCGGGACCTTCACGACCACGTAGTCCAGGGCCGGTTCGAAGGAAGCCGGGGTCTTCTGGGTGATGTCGTTCGGGATCTCATCCAGGGTGTAGCCCACGGCCAGCTTGGTGGCGATCTTCGCGATCGCGAAGCCGGTGGCCTTGGAGGCCAGTGCCGAGGAGCGCGAGACGCGCGGGTTCATCTCGATGACCACGACGCGGCCGGTGTCAGGCTCGATGGCGAACTGGATGTTGCAGCCGCCAGTGTCCACGCCGACTTCGCGGATGACCGCGATCGAGATGTCGCGCAGCTTCTGGTATTCGCGGTCGGTCAGGGTCATGGCCGGGGCCACGGTGATCGAGTCGCCGGTGTGCACGCCGACCGGATCGAAGTTCTCGATGGAGCAGACGACCACGACGTTGTCGTTCTTGTCGCGCATCATCTCCAGCTCGTATTCCTTCCAGCCCAGGATGGACTCCTCCAGGAGCACCTCGGTGGTTGGCGAGTACTGCAGGCCGGCGCCCGCGATGCGGCGCAGGTCCTCCGGGTTGTAGGCCATGCCCGAACCCAAGCCGCCCATGGTGAACGACGGGCGGACGACCACCGGGTAGTTCAGTTCCTCGACGGCGGCGAAGGCCTCGTCCAGGGTGTGCACGATGACCGAGCGGGCCGATTCGGCGCCGCAGCGCTCCACGACGCCCTTGAACTTCTCGCGGTCCTCGCCCAGCTCGATGGCTTCGATGTTCGCGCCGATCAGCTCGACGTCGTACTTCTCCAAGGCACCGGACTTGTCCAGGGCGATGGCGGTGTTCAGCGCGGTCTGCCCGCCCAGGGTCGGCAGGATCGCATCCGGGCGTTCCTTGGCAATGATCTTCTCGACGACCTCGGGGGTGATCGGCTCCACGTAGGTGGCGTCGGCGAATTCCGGGTCGGTCATGATGGTGGCCGGGTTGGAGTTGACCAGGATGACCCGCAGGCCTTCCTCCTTGAGCACACGCAGTGCCTGGGTGCCGGAGTAGTCGAACTCAGCGGCCTGGCCGATGACGATCGGACCCGAACCGATGACGAGAACTGATTTCAGATCGGTGCGCTTAGGCATTACTTGCTGTCCTTTTCTGCGGCGGAATCCAACGCGGTCATGAAGCGGTCAAAGAGGTAGGCGGCATCGTGGGGGCCGGATGCTGCCTCTGGGTGGTACTGCACGGAGAAGGCCGGGATGTCCAGGCAGCTCAGGCCTTCGACCACGTGGTCGTTCAGTGAATAGTGCGAGACTTCGACCTTGCCGAAGCGTTCGACCGGAGCGGTGACGGCGCCCTCGATGGGCGCGTCGACGGCGAAGCCGTGGTTCTGGCTGGTGATTTCCACGCGGCCGGTGGCCTTGTCCATCACCGGCTGGTTGATTCCGCGGTGGCCGAAGCGCAGCTTGTAGGTGTCGAAGCCCAGCGCGCGGCCCAGGATCTGGTTGCCGAAGCAGATGCCGAAGTACGGGATGCCGGCATCGAGCACCGAACGGACCAGTTCCACCTGGGCGGTGGCGGTGGCAGGGTCACCGGGGCCGTTGGAGAAGAACACGCCGTTAGCACCGGTGGCCTTGATATCTTCCAGGGTGGCGTTGTACGGCAGCACGTGCACGCGCAGGCCGCGCTCGGCCAGGCGGTGCGGGGTCATCGACTTCATGCCCAGGTCGATCGCGGCCACGGTGTGCTTGGCCTCGCCGTCGTAGCCGTGGTCCGCTGGCTCGACGATGTAGGCGGCGTCCACCGAAACCTCGGCGGAGATGTTGCGGCCGGCCATCGACGGCTGCGCCTTGACCAGGGCCACCAGCTCGGCGTCGGTCTTCGCGGCGTCATCGCCGGAGAAGATGCCGGACTTCATCGCGCCGGCGTCGCGCAGGTGGCGGGTCAGCGCGCGGGTGTCCACGCCCTGGATGCCCACGATGCCGTACTCGACCAGATCTGCATCAAGGGTGCGCTCGCTGCGCCAGTTGCTTGGCCGGCGGGCGGCGTCGCGCACCACGTAGCCGGCAGCCCACATGCGGGTGGATTCCGGATCTTGCGAGTTCACGCCGGTGTTGCCGATGTGCGGGAAGGTCTGCACGATGATCTGGTGCGCGTAGGACGGGTCAGTCAGGGTTTCCTGGTAGCCGGTCATGCCGGTGGTGAACACTGCTTCACCCAGGGTGGTGCCCACGGCGCCATAGCTGCGCCCGCGGAAGATGCGGCCATCTTCAAGTACCAACACGGCTGGTAGGTTGCTCAGGGAATTCACTTATTTGTCTCCTGCTCGGCTTACGTCGTTGTGCGACGCCAGCAACTGATAGATCTTTGGGGTGTCCTCGTGGTAGCGGGGACGGAATCCGGTGTCGAAGGTGAAGCCGTCCTTGTTCCAGGTGATGACGATCAGGCCGTTCTTCTCCACGACCTTGCCGATCATCCCGTTGCTGCGCTTCACGTCCTCGTAGTGCTCCCACGGGATGTGCACGTCGCGCGCTCCGGAACGGATCAGGTGCAGCCCTTCGCGTCCCAGTTCCAAGGTGGCGTTGGTGCGCACCCCGAGCTCATGGACCGCGATGCGCGCCAGCCAGTCGTCGAACCGGGTGGTGACCACGTACATGCCTGCGAAATGGTGCTCCACCTCATCGGCGAAGTCCTCGAAGGGCTCGGGAATCGCTGACTGCCGGGCCTTGAGGTTCCGCCAGCCGAAAAGGATCAGGCCCACGCCTGCGACGATCGCGACAATCGTCCAGATCAACGGGGTCAGGGCTCCCTCAGGCATTGGCCGTCCTCGGGGTAGCCAGCTGGCCATCGAGCACGGTGGCATGGCCGTGGAAGAAGGTGGCGCGCACCGATCCTGGCAGCTCCATGCCGGCGAACGGCGAGTTGCGCCCCTTGGTGGCCATGGCGGCCGGGTCGACGATCCAGCGGGCTGCCGGATCGACCAGCACCAGGTTGGCAGGCTCGCCGATGGCGATCGGTCGGCCCTGGTCGGCAACGCGGCCGATCTGCGCGGGCACCTGCGAGGTAATGCGGGCCACGCCCTCCCAGCCCATCAGCCCGGTGTCCACCAGCGTGTGCTGCACGATGGACAGCGCGGTCTCCAGGCCGGTCATGCCCATGGCGGCCGCGCCCCACTCGCAGTCCTTGGCCTCGGAGGGGTGCGGGGCGTGGTCGGTGCCGATCACGTCGATGGTGCCGTCGGCAACGCCCGCGCGCAGCGCCATCACGTCTTCTTCGCGGCGCAGCGGCGGGTTGACCTTGAAGACCGGGTCGTAGGTGCGCACCTTCTCATCGGTGAGCAGCAGGTGGTGCGGGGTGACCTCCGCGGTGACCTGGATGCCGCGGGCCTTGGCCCAGCGGATGATCTCCACCGAGCCGGCCGTGGACACGTGGCACACGTGCAGGCGGGCGCCGACGTGCTCGGCCAAGAGCACATCGCGGGCGATGATCGATTCCTCGGCGACCGCTGGCCAGCCGGGCATGCCCAGGATGGCGGAGACTTCGCCCTCGTTCATCTGGGCGCCTTCGGTCAGGCGCGGTTCCTGGGCGTGCTGGGCGATGACCCCGTCGAAGGCCTTCACGTATTCCAGGGCGCGGCGCATCAGCAGCGGGTCCCAGACGCAGATGCCGTCATCGGAGAACATCTTCACCTGGGCACGGGAGTCGGCCATTGCGCCGATTTCGCTCAGCTGCTTGCCGGCCAAACCGACGGTCACCGCGCCGACCGGGCGGACATCCACCCAGCCTGCCTTGCGGCCCAATTCGTAGACCTGCTCGACGACGCCGGCGGTATCGGCTACCGGGGTGGAGTTGGCCATGGCGTGCACGGCGGTGTAGCCGCCGCGGGCCGCTGCCTGCGAACCGGTTTCCACGGTTTCGGCGTCTTCGCGGCCTGGTTCGCGCAGGTGCGTGTGGGTGTCGACGAGCCCGGGCAGGAGCACGAGATTCCGCGCGTCGATGACCTGGGCATCACCGGCGGCAGCAATGCTGCCCAGCTGGGCGATCTTGCCGTCGGCAATCAGCACGTCGACCGGTTCGCCGCCGAGGATGGAGGCCTGCTGGATCAAGTAGTTCATGGGTTCTTCCTTCAGATCAGGTCGCCGGAGAGGAGCATGTAGAGGCTGGCCATGCGCACGGCCACGCCATTGGTGACCTGGTCGAGCACGGTGGAGCGCGGCGAATCCGCGGCGGCCGAGGAGATTTCCAGGCCGCGGTTCATCGGGCCCGGGTGCATGATCAGGGTTTCGGCGCCCGAGGCGTCCAATTGCGCCAGGCGCGCATCGTCCAGTCCCCAGTAGCGCGAGTATTCGCGGGGGTTCGGGAAGTAGGCGGCGTTCATCCGCTCGCCCTGCACGCGCAGCATCATCAGCGCGTCAACGCCCGAGGCGATCACTGCGTCCAGGTCGTAGCTGATGGCGCAGGGCCAGGAGCCGGCGCCGAAAGGCAGCAGGGTCGGAGGGGCCACCATCGTCACTTCGGCACCGAGGGTGTTCAGCAGCCACAGGTTGGAGCGGGCCACGCGCGAATGCAGGATATCCCCGACGATCGCGACCTTCAGTCCGTCCAGGCCGCGGCCTGCCGGGCTGGTGCCATCGCGCAATGCCACCTGGCGGCGCAGGGTGAATGCGTCCAGCAGCGCCTGGGTGGGATGCTCGTGCGTGCCGTCGCCTGCATTGACGATGGGCAGGCCAATCCAGTCCGTGGCCGCTAGCCGGGCCGGGGCGCCGGAATCCGGGTGGCGGATGACCACTGCGTCGGCGCCAATGGCCAGCAGGGTCTGGGCGGTATCCTTCAGGGACTCGCCCTTGGAAACGCTCGAGCCCTTGGCCGAGAAATTGATGACGTCGGCGCTCAATCGCTTGGCGGCGGCTTCGAAGGAAATCCGGGTGCGGGTGGAGTCCTCGAAGAAGAGGTTCACCACGGTGCGACCGCGCAGGGCCGGAAGCTTCTTGATGGCACGGGTCGAGGACTCGCGCATCTCTTCGGCAATATCAAGGATGGCGATGGCTTCTTCGCGGGTCAGGTCCGCGGTGGATAGCAGGTGTTTCACGCGGCGCCCTCGATCACGACTTCGTTTTTCCCATCGATTTCCGCCAAGTGCACGCGCACCTTTTCGCTCTTGGCTGTCGGCAGGTTCTTGCCCACATGATCGGCGCGGATCGGCAGTTCCCGATGTCCGCGGTCAACCAGGACGGCCAGCCGCACGATGCGGGGGCGGCCCCAGTCTGCCAGGGCATCCAGGGCGGCGCGGATGGTGCGTCCGGAGTACAGGACGTCGTCAACCAGGACCACGACCTTGCCTTCGATGCCGCCTGCTGGCAGGCGCGTCGGCGACGGGGTACGGGTGGTGGAGTGGCGCAGATCATCACGGTACATGGTGATGTCGAGCTGGCCTACCAGGGATGCCGGGTCCAGGTTGCCCGGGGCGGTAGCCGCGATTCGCGCTGCCAGCCGCTGTGCCAGCGGGAAACCCCGGCTGGGAATGCCTAGGAGCACCAGGTCGTCCGTGCCCTTGTTGGCCTCGATGATCTCGAAGGCTACGCGAGTGAGTACACGTTCGATGTCGTCGCCGGTTAATACCGTGCGGGCAGCATCTGGCACTGAATTTTCATTCATGCTGTGCACCTCTCCCTTCTCCGCCTCACGGGACGGGATTTAAAGGAATATTGCTAACTCAAATTATCACGAGCGGGAGCTGATTCCCTAGCGGAAACCTATGCATGACACTGAATAGGGCATGGGATCGGTCACAGCGATCGGCCGGCGGCTTCGTGCGACCGGCAGAACCACGCAGATCCCTGCGCTTGGCCTTGGCCCCGCGCGCAGATGTGTTGCGATCGACACACCCGCGAAGTGGCGTGGGCCCGGGATTCCTCGTGCATGATCGGCCCGCACGCCCGGGCAAGGCATTCGCGCAGCAGATCTGCAGGCCCGCTATGCCGCGCGTACTGCTCGTGCAGGATTTGCGCCGCTCCGTCGAACTCGGATCCCGGCGGACCCGAGTTCCTGCCCGCCGGATCAGCCCGGGATATCCAGGTCCCAGTTCCGCTCCGCTTCACCTAGATGGTGCGGCAGGACAAGCAGTCCGAGCGTGGAAAGCAGAACCGAACGCGTGGACAGCAGCAAAGCATCCAGCCCCCGGCATTCGAGCCCGTGGACAGCAGGTCGACGTGCAGGTCGCCCGCTCCGCCTGCTTCGCCGTGATCCTGCCCGGGGCCGAGCCGCGACAGGCAACGGCTTAACGCAAAAAAGCCCGGGCCGGAACCCCATGAAAGGGGTTCCGGCCCGGGCTCGGAATGATGAGGATCGAATTAGTCGACCAGGGTGTCCTTGACGCTCTGGATGCGACCCAAAACGCCATTGACGAACTCCGGCGATTCATCGGTGGACAATTCCCGGACGTTCACCACGGCTTCAGCCACGGCTACTGCATCGGGAACGTCATCGTTGTAAAGCAGCTCCCACACACCGATGCGCAGTGCGCTGCGGTCAACCGCTGGCATGCGCTCGATGGTCCAGTCCTTGACGTAGCTCTCGAGAACTTCGTCAATGCGGTCCAGGTGTGCGGTAACGCCTTCGATGATCGTCAGCGAGTACTCGTTGAGTACGATATCCGAGTTTTCCCGTCGTGCGATGGCTACGGCCAGCGGATTGACATCGCGGGCTTCGGCTTCGAACAGGAACTCAAGAGCTCGGCGACGGGCTTTGGCGCGGGCTCTCACTAGTTGACACGACCCAGGTAGTCGCCGGTGCGGGTGTCGACCTTGACCTTGGTGTTCTGCTCAACGAACAGCGGAACCTGGATTTCCTTGCCGGTTTCCAGGGTTGCCGGCTTGGTGCCAGCCGACGAGCGGTCGCCCTGCAGGCCTGGCTCGGTGTAGGTGATTTCCAGGATGACCGAAGCTGGCAGTTCCAGGTACAGCGGGCTGCCATCGTACATGGCGATGGTCAGTTCCTGGTTCTCCAGCAGGAAGCCTGCTGCATCGCCAACGGTGGTGCCGGACACGGTGATCTGGTCGTAATCTTCCAGGTTCATGAAGACGTAGTCTTCGCCATCCTGGTAGAGGTACTGGTAGTCGCGGCGGTCGACGGTGGCCAGCTCGATCTTGGTGCCAGCGTTGTAGGTCTTGTCCAAGACCTTCCCGGACATGACGTTGCGCATCTTGGTGCGAACGAATGCGCCGCCCTTGCCTGGCTTGACGTGCTGGAAGTCAATGATGGTCCAAAGCTGGCCATCGATCTTGATGACCTGTCCATTCTTGATGTCAGTTGTATCCGCCACGGTTCCTCAATCCTCTATTTTCGCCAGCTAGCGCCGGCATTATCAAAAATCCATCTCCAAGTTTACCCTACGCACCATGCGGTACAAAGGGTTTCACACGGTGGCGCGCATTACTGCGCGGCGCGCTCCTCGGCAATTTGCATGCAGGTGCTTGCGGCGTTGACCAGGTACGCATCGTCGTCCAGCGCGATGCGCAGATCCAGGGCCTTGCGGAAACGGGTTGCCGCCGCCTTGAAATCGCCCTTCGCGAAGAAGGACAGGCCAGCGTGGTGGTGGATCAGCGGCTCGTATGCGGTGCCGGCGAATTCCTCGGCCAGCTTGCGCAGGCGGTTGATCGCGCGATCGAAGTCGCCCTGCATGCGGGTCAGCTCGGTGTCCAGCACGCGCAGGTGGGCGTTGGTTGGATCCACGAAACGCGATTCAGCGATCAGCTCGCCGGCTTTCACCAGCTCGCCACGCGCCAGCAGCACCATGACCTGGTCGGTAGGGGAACCGACCAGCAGCTGCTGCTCGGCCGCGGCCTCGTCGGCGATGTAGGGCTTCAGCGTTTGGGGGTCGATCAGCACGCCCTCTACGGCGGTGCCGACACCTTCGCGGTTTACCGATGCGACGTCAATGGCGTATGCGGTGTAGTCGACCATGTAGTTACTCCCCGATTTCCTGGTAGGCGGCGAAGAGCAGCGAGTTATCGGGGACTTCGTAGATGCGCGGCTTGCCGATTTCTTCCAGCACGACGAAGCGCAGCTGGCTGCCGCGGGCCTTCTTGTCGCGCTTCATGCCATCGAGCAGTGCAGCCCAGCGGTCATTGCGGTAGGTGGTCGGCAGGCCAAGGGACTTGAGGATCGCGACGTGGCGATCGGCCACCGCGTCGGAGGTGTACCCTACCGAGCGGCCCAATTCGGCGGCGAAGGCCAGCCCGATGGACACGGCGGCACCATGGCGCATCTGGTAGCGTTCGGACAGCTCGATGGCGTGGGCCAGGGTGTGGCCGTAGTTCAGGAATTCGCGGTCGCCGGCTTCCTTCAGGTCGCGGGAAACCACGTCGACCTTCACCGCGATGGTGCGCTCGACCAGTTCGCGCAAGCGGTCGCTGGCCGGGTCGATGGCATCGGCCGGATCTTCTTCGATCAGTTCCAGGATGCGCTCGTCGGCGATGAATCCGCACTTGACGATCTCGGCCATGCCGGTCACCAGCTCGTTCTCAGGCAAGGTGGCCAGCGCGTCCAGATCGGCGAGCACGCCTGCTGGCGGGTGGAAGGCGCCAACCAGGTTCTTGCCTTCGGCGGTGTTGATCCCGGTCTTGCCGCCCACGGCAGCGTCGACCATGGCCAGCAGCGAGGTAGGGATATGGATGACCTTCACGCCGCGCAGCCAGGTGGCTGCGACAAAACCTGCGACGTCGGTGACGGCGCCGCCGCCCACGGAGATCACGGCATCGGAACGGGTGAAATCGTTCTTGCCCAGCACTTCCCAGCAGAAGGAGGCGACTTGGATGTGCTTGCCTTCTTCGGCGTCCGGAATCTCTGCGGTCAATGCTTCCAGGCCGGACTTCGCCAGTTCGTCGCGCACGACGTCGCCGGTGGCGCGCAGGGCCCGCGGGTGGATGACCAGGACCTTCTTGACCGCGGGGCCAAGCAGTTCGGGCAAGTGGCCCAGCAGGCCGTTGCCGACCATGACAGGGTATGACTCCCCTGGGGTGCTTCCGGTGACCTTCAGAGTGGTCGGTGCGATAGGCATCAGTCTAGTTCCTCCTGATGGTGGTGATTTTTCTAGCGTACGCGTGCGTTCGGCCAGAAGTTGCATCTCGTGAGGCTAATCACAGGGCGTCCAGCTGCGGCAAAAGCTCGTCGATAATTTGCGGAACGGACTTTCCATCCACCAGAACGTGCACGTCAGCGAGCATTTCGTAGATGGGGCGGCGTTTTTCGTAAACGGAGATCCAGCTGTTGAGGGCTTGGTCACCAGCCAGCAGCGGGCGGTGCCCGTCGCCCTTGATGCGCTCGGCTGCGGCCTGTTCACCCAGCTCCAGGTAGATCACCGTCCCGCGCGAAAGCAGCTGCTGGTTCTCTTCGCGCAGCACTGCGCCTCCCCCGGTGGCGACCACGCCGGTGCGCAGCCGGCACAGCGCCTGGACTTCCAGGTCGCGGAAATGCGCCTCGCCGTGCTCGGCGAAGATCTGCGCGATGGTTCCATGGTGGGCGACGATGGCCGCGTCCGAATCCGCAAAGCTCGTAGAAAGGGCCGTGGCCAGTGACTTGCCCACGGTGGACTTGCCACTGGCCATCGGACCAATGAGGTAGATCATTGAAGCGCGCTTCCTAGACGCCGGTCGAACCCAGGTTGCCCGGGATGTTCGCCAGGTAGGACTCGATATTGCGCTTGGTTTCGGCCACCGAGTCGCCGCCGAACTTCTCCAGCAGGGACTGGGCGAGCACCAGGGCGACCATTGCTTCTGCCACGACGCCGGCTGCCGGCACCGCACAGACATCCGAACGCTGGTGGTGCGCGGTGGTGTCCTCGCCGGTGGCGGTGTCCACGGTGCGCAGGGCGCGGGGCACGGTGGCGATCGGCTTCATGCCGGCGCGCACGCGCAGCACCTCGCCAATGCTCATGCCGCCCTCGATGCCGCCGGCGCGGTTCGAGTCGCGCTTGATGCTGCCGTCTTCGGCGTGCACGATCTCGTCGTGGGCGGCCGAGCCGCGGCGGGCGGCCGTGGCGAAGCCGTCGCCGACCTCCACGCCCTTGATTGCCTGGATGCCCATCAGGGCCGCGGCCAGGCGTGCGTCCAGGCGGCGGTCCCAGTGCACGTAGGAGCCGATGCCCGGAGGCAGGTTGTAGGCCAGAACCTCGACGATGCCGCCCAGGGTCTCCCCTGCCTTGTGCGCGTCATCGACTTCGGCGACCATCGCCTCGCTGGTTTCCTGGTGGAAGCAGCGCAGCGGGTCGTTATCCAGCGCCGGAACGTCGGCGGCCGTGGGAAGCGGCGCATCGGCTGGAGCAGCCACGGAGCCGACGGCGGTGGTGTGCGAAACGAGCTGGATGCCCAAGTCGTTCAGGAAACGGGAAGCCACGGTGCCCAAGGCGACACGGGCCGCGGTTTCGCGGGCGCTGGCGCGCTCCAGGATCGGGCGGGCGTCCTCGAAGCCGTACTTCTGCATGCCGGTGAAATCGGCGTGCCCCGGACGCGGCCGGGTCAGTGGCGCATTGCGCGCCATCGAGGCCAGTTCATCCAGGTCCACCGGATCCGCGTTCATCACGCGTTCCCACTTGGGCCATTCGGTGTTGCCGATTTCAATGGCTACCGGGCCGCCCTGGGTCTTGCCATGGCGGACACCGCCAAGGAAGGTGACCTGGTCCTTTTCAAACTTCATGCGCGCGCCGCGGCCATAGCCGAGGCGTCGGCGCGCCAGTGCCTCTCGCACTGCTTCGCTATCCACCGATACTCCGGCGGGTAGTCCTTCGAGAATTCCAACAAGTGCCGGGCCATGCGATTCGCCCGCGGTCAACCAACGCAACATGTCATCTATTTTGCCATGGCACGAACTGATTACTGGTGTCGGGCCAGACCCAAAGAGTCATACATCGCATTTGTGACGTCCATGCGACGCGATTCCTCCCATGCACCGGCGCTGAAGAGCCGCACTTGTTCCACCGCCTGGTGCACCAGCATATGCAGCCCGCTGATCACGGTTCCCTGCCAGGCCCGGGCCAAGGCCGAAGGCCACGGATCGTAGGCGACATCCAGCAGGATTCCGGTGCCTGCGCCGATCGCCGGCACCCAGTCATCGGCCGCGTGCGGCGGCAGGGTGGAGAAGACCAGCGGAATCTCGTTGAGCGTGGCGGCCAGCTCCTGGCCGATGCCCGAAATCTCGTGGACGGACGTTTCCATCCCGAGCTCGCGGGCCAATTCGACAGCGCGGGTGGCACGGGAGGCTGCGCGCACCACCAGCGTCAGCTGCCGGGCGCCGACTTCTGCGGCGGCCTCGATGGCGGCCAGCGCGGTGTTGCCCGAACCCAGGACCATCGCTTGCGCGCTGCGGGCGAGCCCGAAATCCGCCAGGGCCTGGACCAGGCCGTCGATGTCGGTGTTTTCCCCGTAGAGGGTGCCGTCTTCGCGGACCACCACGGTGTTCAGCGCACCAAGGCGTTGCACGCGGGCGGACAGCTCATCCATCTGCGGCACGAACGCATCCTTCAGCGGCATGGTGACCGAGCAGCCCGCCCAGTTTCCTGCGCGCAGCTCGGCCGCGTGCCCGGCAGCATCCCCCGGTTCCAGATCGATCGCGCTGTAGCTGATCGGCACGCCGAGCAGCTGGTAGGCGGCGCGGTGCAGCACCGGCGACTTGGAGTGGCTGATGGGGTGGCCGAGAACGGCTGCCTGCTTCATGGCTTCATGGACTTTCTGCTTGTGGCTGCCCGCACAGCGGCAACAGCGCGACTGGCAAGCACGGGAATCCGCGCTAGCAGACTCCTGGATTCTGGTTGCACCAGGCGCGGAATTCCGCCTGGTTCTGCCGGTGCTCAGCGTAGGTCGAGGCGAACTTGGTTTCACCGGTTTCGATGTTGACCGTCACCCAGTAGTAGTAGCCGTTGCTTTCCGGATGGGCAGCAGCCTCAATCGCAGAATTCGCCGGCGAGCCCAAGGGGGTTGGCGGCAGGCCAGTGTGCACATAAGTGTTGTACTTGTTCGACGCGTCCTGCTTCTCCTGGGCGCTGAACTGCAGCGAGTAGCGGTCCAGCCCGTAGATCACCGAGGAGTCGACCTGCAGCAGCCCGTGGGTTTCGCGGTTGCCCGGGTCCAGGCGGTTCTCGATCGCGCCGGCGACCGTGGCGTAGTCCGGGGTGCGTGCCTCGGCCTGCAGGATCGAGGCGACCTTCAGGGTGCGGTAGCCCTCTTCGAGGTCGGTGATGCCGGCCTGCTCCAGGGAAGCCTTGGTGGCCTTGACCAGTTCGCCCAGGACTTCTTCGGCGTCGGCGTTCAGCGGGAAGCGGTACTCCCCCGGGTGCAGCCAGCCTTCGAGGCTCGGCACCGAGGCAGGCAGGCCGAATTGCTGCGGCTTCTTGGCCAGCTCCTGCAGATCCTTTTCCGCCAGGCCCGAGCCCTTGGCAATCTCCTTGATCGCCGCGTCCAGGCGCATATTGGCCTTCAGCCCGATGTAGAAGACCTTGTCCGGACGCTGGTTCACGAGGATATCTGCCGCGTCGGCCGCTGGCATCTGCTTCTTGAGCAGGTAGGTGCCGGGGTGGATCAGCTTGCTCTGCGCTTCGGAGTCCGCGACGGCGTCGGTGAACAGGCCGTCGCTGGAGACGACATCGAGCTCCTCGAGCTTGCGCGAAATGATCTTCAAGCCCCAGCCATCTTCCACGGTGAATTCCACCGCGGCGCCGCCTGGGCCTGGATAGTCGTCCGGGTTGAACTGCTTGAGCACGGACTTGACGAAGTAGACCGAGCCGGCGACCACCAGTGCGAAGATCAGCACGGTGGCCAGCATGACCAGGTTGCGCTTGCGCTTGGTGCGCTTGCGCCGCTGGGCCTTGCCGGCGGCGGCCTGGGCAGCTTGGTCATCGTGGGGATCGCTGCTGAGCACCGCGGCCTGCTGCGCGGCTTCGGGCTCGTGCGAGTAGTGCTCCTGGGCGGCATCTTCGTGCCCGGCAAATGCTGGCGCATCGGAGGCGGCGGCTGCCTGGGCGGGGAGGAACCTGGTGTCGGTTCCTTCCCCGTCCGGGGCTTCCTGGTCTGCGGGCTCCTGCCAGCTGTCCTCGGCCGCCGCCAGCGATTGGCGGTAATGCCCGGTGCCGGTCAGTTCCGGTTCTGAGGGTTGTTCGATCGGCAAGCCAGTGCCGGCGGCAAAGCGTTCGTATAGCGCGCGATGCGTTTCGCGTTGCCGTTCATGGCGGGCTTCTTCTCGCATCAACTCTCATCTCTCGGGTCGTTGTGGTGCCCTAGCGGTTGTGGGCTAGCGCAGCACAATCCGGCTGGCTTGTACGCGCACATTGTTGCGTCGCATTTCCAGCACTTGCTGCAAGATCTCAGTGGCCGCGACCTGGTCGACCACCTTGCGGTGATCTTCCATCTTCTTGCCCGAGGCGTGCAACGAGCGATGCGCGTTCACGGTGCTCAGGCGTTCGTCGACCATGAAAACCTCAAGCTCGATATTAGCGCTTGCAGCTTCCTGAGCCAAGGCAATCGCGTAGTCACGTGCCATTTTAGTGGATTCGGTCGCGTTGCCAGCCAGCGATTTCGGCTCCCCGATGAATACCTCGGTGACGCCGCGATCGGCAATGATGCGCAGAAGCATCCGCAGATCCGAGTTCTTCTTCGCATCCCGGCGCAGGGTCATCACCGGGGTGGCGAGGATTCCGGAGGGATCAGATGCGGCGACGCCGACGCGGGCCAGGCCCACGTCGACGCCGAGAGCGGCATTAGCCATTGGCCAGTGCCGCCTGGATTGCAGCCAGTGCGTCATCGATCTTCGATGCGTCCTGGCCACCGCCCTGTGCCATATCGTCCTTGCCGCCGCCTCCGCCGCCGAGCACACCGGTAGCGGTGCGCACCAGCGCGCCGGCCTTGAAGCCGTTGGCGCGGGCCTCGTCGTTGGTCACAGCCAGCACCAGCGGGCGGCCGTTGGCCACGCCGATCAGCACGATGACTGCGGCTTCGGAACCCAGCTTGGCGCGCAGGTCCAGTGCCATGGTGCGCAGGGCGTCAGCCGAGTCGATCTGCCCGGCGTTGTGGGCCAGCAGTCGGGTGCTGCCGATGGTGGCGACCTTCTGCAGCAGCGCCGCGGACTGGGCCAGCATTGCCTGGCTCTTGAGCTCGGCGATCTGCTTCTCGGCGGCCTTCAGCTTGGCAACGGTGTCGTTGACACGCTCGGACACCTGGCTGGATGGAACGCGGAACAGGCCCGAGAGCTCGGAAACCAGGGCGCGCTCGGCGGCTCCGTGGCGGAAGGCTTCCATGCCGACCAGAGCCTCGACGCGGCGATTGCCCGAACCGACCGAAGCCTCCGAGAGCAAGGTCAGCTGGCCGATGCGCGCGGTGGTGTCCACGTGGGTACCGCCGCACAGCTCGCGCGACCAGTCGCCGTTCATCTCGACCACGCGCACGTCGTTGGAGTACTTCTCCCCGAACAGGCTCATGGCGCCCAGCTTCTTCGCCTCGGACAGCGCCATCTCATTGGTGACGACCTGGTAGTTCGAGGCGATGGCCAGGTTCACTACCTCCTCGACTTCGCTGCGTGCCGCGGCGGAGAGCGCCTCGGCCCAGGAGAAGTCGAAGCGCAGGTAGCCGGCCTTGTTGAAGGAACCGGCCTGGGTGGCCGTTGGGCCAAGCAGCTCGCGCAGCGCGGCGTGCACCAGGTGGGTGGCGGAGTGCGCCTGCTCGCCGGAGCGGCGGCGCACCGCGTCGACCTGGGTGCGAACCAGTGCTTCGGCTGGCAATTCGCCTTCGCGCACGATGACCTTGTGCACGTTCAGGCCCTTGACCGGGGCCTGCACGTCGGTGACTTCCAGCACGAAGCCGTCGCCGGTGATCAGGCCGCTGTCGCCTGCCTGGCCGCCGGACTCGGCATAGAACGGGGTTTCGTTGAGCACCAGGTCGATTTCCTGGCCCTGCTCGGCGAATGGCACAACCTGGCCATCGCGGATGATGCCGCGGATGGAGGATTCGCCTTCGAGGGTGTCATAGCCGGTGAAGTGCACGTTGCCGGCCTCGGCCAGCTGGGTGTACACCGACAGGTCGGCGTGGCCGGCCTTCTTGGCCTTGGCGTCCTTCTGGGCGCGGGTGCGCTGCTCGTTCATCAGTTCGCGGAAACGCGACTCGTCTACGGACAGGCCTGCTTCGGCGGCGATCTCCAAGGTGAGGTCGATCGGGAAGCCGAAGGTGTCGTGCAGGGTGAAGGCGTCATCGCCGGAGAGGTTCTTGCCTTCCTCCTTGGCGTGGCCCAGTGCCTCGTCCAGGCGGGTGGTGCCCGAAGCGATGGTGCGGCGGAAAGCGCGCTCTTCGGCGTAGGCGATGCGGGCAATGCGCTCGAAATCGGCCTCCACCTCGGGGTAGACGCCCTTCATGGCGTCGCGCGATACCGGGAGCAGCTCAGGGAGCACCTCGGTGTCCACGCCCATCAGGCGCATTGCGCGCACAGCGCGGCGGATCAGCCGGCGCAGCACATAGCCGCGGCCTTCATTGCCCGGGGTGACCTGGTCGGAGATCAGCATCAGCGAGGAGCGGATGTGGTCAGCGATCATGCGCAGGCGCACGTCGGTGGCGTGGTTCGGGTCGGCTGGATCCTCGGTGGAGGTGTAGGTGACGCCGGCAAGCTCGGCGGCCTTGTCGAGCACCGGACGGACCTGGTCGGTCTCGTACATATTCTCGACGCCCTGCAGGATCATGGCTAGTCGTTCCAGGCCCAGGCCGGTATCGATGTTGCGCTTGGGCAGTTCGCCGGCCACATCGAAGTCGGTCTTGGAACGTACCGCGGAGAGTCGGTACTGCATGAACACGAGGTTCCAGATTTCCACGTAGCGGGTCTCGTCGACCGCTGGGCCGCCCTCGACACCGTAGGCGGGGCCGCGGTCGTAGTAGATCTCGGAGCATGGACCGCCGGGGCCGGGCTGGCCGGTATTCCAGTAGTTGTCTTCCTTGCCGGTGCCTACAACGCGCTCGGTAGGCATGCCGATCTCTTCTTCCCAGATGCGGCGGGCTTCAAGGTCCTTCTCGTCTCCGTCTTCGTAGACGGTGACCCACAGGCGTTCCTTGTCCAGGCCGTAGCCTCCGTCTTCGACGGAGCTGGTCAGCAGCTCCCAGGCGAAGTGGATGGCTTCGTTCTTGAAGTAGTCGCCGAAGGAGAAGTTGCCGCACATCTGGAAGAAGGTGCCGTGACGCGCGGTCTTGCCCACTTCTTCGATATCGCCGGTGCGGATGCACTTCTGCACGGAGGTCGCACGGGAGTACGGGGGCTCTTCGCGCGCGGTGAGGTAAGGGATGAACGGGACCATGCCGGCCACCGTGAACAACAGCGAAGGGTCGGCCGAGACCAGCGAGGCACTAGGTACCGCCGTATGGCCCTTCGAGACGAAAAAGTCGACCCAACGACGGGCAATTTCCTGCGTTTTCATCGTGTTACGGATGATCCCTTCACTTAGCGGCGTCCACGCCCAAGGCGGAACGTAATTCTTCTTCGCGGGAGCTCATTCCTTGGCGGAAGGCTTCCCAATATTCCGAGGCGCGGTCGGTGTACTTGCCGACCTGGCGGTTTAGCGCCGCCCCGGATGAAACTTCAGCGTATTTCTTGGACGCGAGCACGCCAACGCCCACTCCAATCGAAACCCACAAGAGCTTTTTCATTCTAGTCTCCTTGGCGGCCACCAGTTGGCCGTATCCTATTCAGCGCGCCGATACGTGTTCGATCAAACAGCGTTGCTTGCTTAGCGGCTGCGGCGAGCCTTGCCGCTTGGCTTGGTGTTCATCGCGACCTTCACGCCTTCGGTGAACGCGGCAACCTTGATCAGCGGTTTGCCAACGGTGGCTGCTACCAGCGAGGACAGCGCGGACACATTGGCGGTGGTGTCAGAAACGTTGCTGGTGATGGCATCGACCTTCTTGAGCTGGTCGTTGGTGGTCGCCACGGTGTTGGCGACTTCGCCGATCAGCGGAGTGGTTCCGTCGGCCAGGTCCTTGATCGATTTGCGCAGCTCGTCGAACACCTTGCCCAACTTCATGATCGGCACTGCCAGCAGCACAACTAGTACAACAAACGCGCCGGCGGCGATGAGCCCTGCAATATCCGAACCCGACATGTGCTTCCTCTTCTGCTTTGGGTTTTTGGTGCCAGTCCACCTTATCGAAGTCAGAGCCCAGATAGGTAGTTAAGCGACAAGCCCGCAACCGTTTCCGGTTGCGGGCTTGGAACTAGCGCACGGATTTAGCGTGCGTAGTACTCGACCACGAGGTTCTCTTCGCAGGTCACTGGGATTTCGGTGCGCTCTGGGGTGCGCACGAAGGTAGCCTGGAGGGCTTCCAGCTTTACGTCCAGGTAAGCAGGAGCGGCTGGCAGCACCTTCGAGTGCTCACCTGCTGCAGCCATCTGGAATGGAACCATCTTCTCGCTCTTCTCGTGTACGTGGATCAGCTGACCCGGCTGTACCTTGAAGGACGGACGGTCTACACGCTGGCCGTTGACCAGGATGTGGCGGTGAACAACCATCTGGCGGGCCTGCTGGATGGTGCGGGCGAAGCCTGCACGCAGAACCAGGGCATCCAGACGGGACTCGAGCAGAGCCAGCAGGTTACCGCCGGTTTCGCCGCCGAGGCGCTTAGCTTCCTTGAAGGCGCTCAGCATCTGAGCTTCGCGGATGCCGTACTGGGCACGCAAACGCTGCTTTTCGCGCAGACGTACTGCGTAGTCGCTGTCCTGCTTCTTACGGGCGCGGCCGTGCTGGCCTGGACCGTATGGACGGCGCTCCATGTACTTTTCAGCTTTTGGAGTCAATGCAAGGCCGAGCGCACGCGAAAGGCGTACGGTGCGGCGGGCACGGGCGTTAGCCATAATGTGTCCCTTTCGATTAGCGACGGTATCTACTGGCCTCCAGGTGGGAGAGTGTGTGGGCGTCGCGTCCCTGCTTCACTTCAACCCTGCCTCCACGCTCGATGACTCGAATGCGGGACAAGGCTTGCCAGCCAAAGATCAAGTTTACACGAAACGGCAGCAGCTTTCGCTGAGGCTTAGCGCACAATCAGCGCTTGCCCTTGGAGCGCTGCGGATCCTTGCCCCGGATGATTTCACGCAAACGGGACAGGCGGGACCCTATGGTTTTTTCCGCACCGTTATTGGTCGGCGTGTAGTAGTCGGTGCCCACCAGATCATCGGGCAGGTACTGCTGGGTTGCGATGGAGTGCGGAGCATCATGGGCGTAGATGTAGCCCACGCCATGGCCCAGCTGCTTGGCGCCGGGATAGTGCGCGTCACGCAGGTGGTCGGGAACCAGCGAACCCTTGCCTTCGGATACGTCGGCCAGGGCGGCGTTGATCGCATTGTATGAAGCGTTGGACTTCGGGGCCGTAGCCAGATGAACCGTTGCCTGCCCGAGCATGATCCGTGCTTCCGGCATGCCGGTGAGCTGCACCGATTGAGCGGCTGCTACGGCAACGGGAAGTGCGGTGGGATCGGCCATGCCGATATCCTCCGAGGCCGAGATCATCAGGCGGCGGGCAATGAAGCGGGGGTCCTCCCCCGCAGAGAGCATGCGCGCCAGGTAATGCAGGGCCGCGTCCACATCAGAGCCACGAATGGACTTGATGAACGCGGAGATGATGTCGTAGTGCTGGTCGCCATCCTTGTCGTAGCGCTGGACCGCCTGGTCCATGGCCAGCTGCACATGGTCGTCCGTAATCAGCACCGGCGGATCGATGCCGGCGCCCGCGGCGTTCCAAGCCACCGCGCCGGCTGCTTCCAGCACGGTCAGCGAGCGTCGGGCATCGCCCTGGGCCAGGCGGACAATGGCGTCGCGCTGCTCCTCCTTGAGGAGCACCTGGCCGTCGAAACCCCGCTCGTCGGCCACAGCGCGCTCGAGCAAGGTGGACAGGTCGCCGTCGGTCAGCGGACGCAAGGTCAGCAGCAAAGAGCGCGAAAGCAGCGGCGAGATCACCGAGAAGGAGGGATTCTCCGTCGTCGCAGCTACCAGGACGACGACACGGTTTTCCACGCCGGGCAGCAGTGCGTCCTGCTGGGCCTTGTTGAAGCGGTGGATCTCGTCGAGGAAGAGCACGGTGGTAATCCCGCGCAGATCGCGGTCATCCTTGGCCTGTTCGATGACTCGCCGGACATCTTTGACACCGGCGGTGATGGCCGAAAGTTCCACGAATTTACGGTCGGTGGCGCGGGCGATCACGTGCGCGATGGTGGTTTTGCCAATTCCCGGAGGGCCATAGAGGATCACACTGGCAGGTCCAGCCAACCCGGTTTCAGGGTTTTCGGCCAGCTGTCGCAAGGGTGAACCCGGGCCTAGCAGGTGTTGTTGGCCGACGAGCTCATCCAAGGTCTTCGGGCGCATGCGCACCGCCAGTGGCGGACGGGGCCGGTTGACTTGGGGCTCACGCGCATCGCGTGGCTCATCGGACAGGGAATCGAACAAATCGCTCACCCCCTAAGCCTACCGATATTCTGGAAGCCCCACCGTCTTTTGAAAGGTCCGCCATATGCGCGCTGTCGTCCAGGTCGCTTCCACCGCCCATGTTGAGGTTGAAGGGCAGATTACCGGCCAGCTCGACTCCCCCGGTTTGGTGATCCTACTTGGGGTGACCCATGAGGATGATCAGGCGATCGCACGCAAGGTGGCCGAAAAGATCTGGCAGCTGCGGATCATGGAGGATGAAACCTCCGCAGCCGGGGTGAATGCACCACTGCTAGTGATCAGCCAGTTCACCCTGTACGGTTCGGTGCGCAAGGGCCGCCGCCCATCCTGGTCCAATGCGGCGCCCGGTCCTATCAGCGAACCGTTGTACGACTACTTCGTGGAGCACCTGCGCGAATTGGGTGCGAGCGTTCAGACCGGTGTATTTGGCGCGATGATGAATGTCTCGCTGACGAATACCGGACCGTTCACGATGATCGTAGACTCGGCAGACCTCCCCTAGCGGCCGGTGCTCTGTACCAGTTGGGTCAGTTGGTCGAAGCTGGCTCGTTGCTCGGCTAGTTCCACCCGTCCGGTGGCGGAGAGTTCGTAGACCTTTCGCCCCGGGCCACCTTGGCCTTCTTCCCAGCGGGTTTCAACAAAACCCGAGGCCTCGAGTTTGGCCAATGCGGGGTAGAGCGTGGCTCCCTTGATCGGCCCGAAACCGCGTTCCTGCAGGGATTTCGCCAGTGCATAACCGTGGGCCTGGCCAGCCGAGAGTTCGGCGAGTAAGAGCATCGGCAACATGGCGCGTTGCCAGCTACCCGGAAAGCCTTCGGGCTTAGTCATCGTCGCGCTCCTGCAGTGCCCGGGCATTGGCTGCTCGTTCCTTGAGCTTCTCTTGGACGTAGGCCTTGCGGTCAGCCGGACGCAGCTCGTAAACACTCACCGCGGCAAACACCAGCACTGCGACCCCAAAGAAAATATCCCCGCCATTTCGCGCTGGATCCATCAGGCCAGCGACCGCGCCGACCGCGAATAAAGCGACTACGGTCAAGGTGGCCATGCGGCGTAGAAGCCAACGACGCTTGAGCGCCTTTTCGGTGTTCACTGCCAGCCCAATCACGAATTCATTGGGCGTTCCGAATTCAAGGTTTGGGTCAGCTTTTTCGCCTCGGGTCGCCGCATCATCGAGATGTTCTCGCGCAGTACTCAGCGACTCATTGGCTTCCTTGTGACTCATGCCGTAGCGTCCGCGCAGCAGTCTGGTGGTTTCCGCGAACCACTCGTCGGTGCCGAGAAGGATTTGTTGCCCGCCAGCGGCTTTCTGCGCTTTATAGGCAGGCATCAGATAGAAGCAAGCAACCACCAGCCCTGCGCCAAGAATTGGAGCTAACCAATTTGGCAGGGGCAGCAGATTATTGCTTCCTCCTATCTGCACGATTAGAGCGGCAGCTCCAACCGACACGAGGATACCTACCGGTCCCAGTATCCAGGACAGGCCGAATTTCCCCTTCAATCGGTTAAACCACCACAGGTATCCCGATAGTGCGATCCCTGCCCCGGCAGTTAGAGCAGAAAGCTGCCAGTAGTGCCACGAACTCGAGGTCCACCCATCGCGGAACCCGATCCAGATTCCAAATCCAGTGCACAGCAGGCCAACAAGCATCCCAACAACCGCCAATAGCGCAGTACTTGATTCGACGGGAAGTTCCGCGTCCGCGCGCTGCTCTGGCGTCAATAGACATTGAGCCCGCGTCGCACCATATTCGCCCGAATGGCCAAAGAGTTCCTCGGCCCGCTGCCCGCTATCGCGAACCATGCTCAGGGTGCGGTCCAGTTCGAGCGCCACCTGCGCATTGGTGAGGTCGTTCCACACCATTGAAGCGAAAAAGGTTTTAGCCCATTCCTGGTCCGCTTCTGGGTAACGTTCGATGATATCGTGTGGTTCTTCTGCTGGCACGTATCGCTCCAAAGTGGTCGTGAGAACTGGTTCTGCAAACTAAGTCAAAAACAAACCTAGTATTAAAAATACTCATAGTCCACCAAAAGAGCTAATTCCAGGTTAAAAAGAAGCCGGATGGAACGCATTCAAGCGTTCCATCCGGCGTTACGAAGCTGCGTGAACCTACTTGGCTTCGGCCTTGGCTTCGGTCTCTTCGGCCTTCTTCTTCTCAGGCTTGAAGTCGATGCCTGCTTCCTTGCGCTGCTGCGGGGTGATTGGCGCAGGAGCCGCGGTCAGCGGATCGAAACCGCCACCGGTCTTCGGGAAGGCGATGACGTCGCGGATGGACTCCGAGTTGGTCAGCAGCTGCAGCACGCGGTCCCAACCCAGGGCGATGCCGCCATGCGGTGGCGCGCCGTACTTGAAGCCCTCGAGCAGGAAGCCGAACTGGGTGTCAGCCTGCTCCTGGGTTACGCCCATGAGCTTGAAGACGCGCTCCTGGACGTCGCGCTGGTGGATACGGATCGAACCGCCTCCGATTTCGTTGCCGTTGCAGACAATGTCGTAGGCGTAGGACAGGGCCGATGCAGGATCGGTGTCGAAGGTTTCCATGAACTCCGGCTTGGGGCTGGTGAACGCGTGGTGCACAGCAGTCCAAGCGCCAGCGCCCACGGCTACGTCGCCCGAGGCGACAGCGTCGGAGGCAGCTTCGAACATCGGTGCGTCGACGATCCAGACGAAGGCCCAGTCGCCTTCCTTGATCAGTCCGGTGCGGTGGCCGATCTCGACACGGACCGAACCGAGCAGTGCGCGGGATTCGTTCTTCTTGCCGGCGGAGAAGAAGATGCAGTCTCCGGCGGCTGCGCCGGTAGCTGCGGCCAGTCCGGCCTTCTCTTCCTCGGACAGGTTCTTGGCCACTGGGCCAGCCAGCTCGCCATCTTCCTTGATCAGCACGTAGGCAAGTCCCTTGGCACCGCGCTGCTTGGCGAATTCCTGCCAGGCATCCAGGGTGCGGCGCGGCTGCGATGCGCCGCCAGGCATGACCACGGCGCCGACGTACTCGGACTGGAAGACCTTGAAGGAGGTGTTCGCGAAGTACTCGGTCATTTCGGTCAGTTCCAGGCCGAAGCGCAGGTCCGGCTTGTCCGAACCGTACTTGGCCATGGCCTCCGAGTACGCCATGCGGCGGATCGGGGTCGGGACCTGCACGTCGATCAGGTTCCACAGTTCGGTGACCAGCTTTTCGCCGAGCTCGATGATGTCATCTTCCTCGACGAACGATGCTTCGATGTCCAGCTGGGTGAACTCCGGCTGGCGGTCCGCGCGGAAGTCCTCATCGCGGTAGCAGCGGGCGATCTGGTAGTACTTCTCGAAGCCGCCGACCTGCAGCAGCTGCTTGAACAGCTGCGGGGACTGGGGCAAGGCGTACCAGCTGCCCGGGGTCAGGCGGGCCGGCACGACGAAGTCGCGGGCGCCTTCCGGTGTGGAGCGGGTCAGCGTCGGGGTTTCGATCTCGATGTAGCCCTGGTCGTGCAGCAGGTTGCGTGCCACGCGGTTGGCCTCGGAGCGCAGGCGGATGTTGCGGGCCGGGGTCGGGCGGCGCAGGTCCAGGTAGCGGTGGCGCAGGCGCGCTTCCTCGCCGACCTCGACGTGCTCGTCGACCTGGAATGGCAGCGGGGCCGCGGTGTTCAGCACGGTCACGGTCTCAGCGATGACCTCGATCTGCCCGGTAGGCAGATTCGGGTTCTCGTTGCCCTCCGGGCGGCGCTCGACGGTGCCGAGAATCTGCAGCACGAACTCATTGCGCAGCGGATGGAAGTCCTCTTCATCGCGCACGACGACCTGGGCCACGCCCGAAGCATCACGCAAATCCAGGAAGGCGACACCACCGTGGTCGCGGCGACGCGCGACCCAACCGGTGAGTGTGACCTGCTGTCCAATGTGCTCGGCGTTCAAGACGCCCAGCTGATGAGTGCGTAGCACTACGATCCTTTCGGTCGGTTGGGAAAGTTTCTTCCCATGAAGTTTAGTGCACCGTGATTGGTGCGCGGGCGGGCGATCCTGCCCGAGAACTAGCTGATGGCGATCTTCAGGTCCGCTTCGGCCGGCATCCAGGTGGACGGATCCGCGGCGACCTGCTCGCCGGAACGGATGTCCTTGACCTCGTGGGCGCCATCGGCATGGGTGAACCAGACGAACGGAATCCCGCGTCGATCAGCGAATTTGATCTGCTTGCCGAACTTCTCCGCGCTGGCTGCTACCTCGCAGGCGATGCCGCGCTCGCGCAGCTGCGAGGCTACATCCTGCGCTTCGTGCCAGGACTCGTCGTTGGCCAAGGTGACATATACCACCGAAGGCACCGAACGGCTTGCGGTCACGGACTCTTCTGCAAGGATGCGCGAGACCAGGCGGGTGACGCCGATGGACAAGCCCACACCTGGGTAGTTCTTCTTGCCCTTGGAAGCCAGCGATTCGTAGCGCCCGCCCGAGCAGATCGAACCCAGGGATTCGTGGCCCACCAGCACGGTTTCGTACACGGTGCCGGTGTAGTAGTCCAGCCCGCGGGCGATGGACAAATCGGCCATGACCTTGCCCGGTGCGCGCTTGGATGCGGCATCGATGACCTGCGAGAGCTCATCCAAGCCGGTATCCAGCAGTTCGTGGCTGACGCCCAGTGCGCGGACCTGCTCCACGAAGGACGTGTCCATGGTGCGGATCTTGGCCAGGGCCAGGGCGGCGGCGGCCTGCTGCGCGGTGGCGCCGACTTCTTCGACCAGGATCTTGGCGACGGCATCATCGCCGATCTTTTCCAGCTTGTCGATGGCGCGCAGGACTGCATCCGGATCTTCCAGGCCCAGGCCGCGGTAGAAGCCCTCGGCCAGCTTGCGGTTATTCACCCGCAGGCGGAAATCGCCGATCGGCAGGGCGGACAGCGCGTCGGCAATGGTCAGCGCCAGCTCCACGTCGTAGCTGAAGGGCAAGGTGCCATCGCCCACGACATCGATGTCGGCCTGGGTGAATTCGCGGAAGCGGCCATCCTGCGGGCGTTCGCCACGCCAGACCTTCTGCATCTGGTAGCGGCGGAAGGGGAAGGCCAGGTGGCCTGCGTTCTCCACCACGTAGCGTGCGAAAGGCACGGTGAGGTCGAAGTGCAGGGCCAACGCGTTGGGATCGTTCTTCTCATCCTCCGCGGCCAGCCGGGACAGTCCGTAGACTTCTTTGTCGATTTCGCCCTTGCGCAGAAGTTGCGCTCGGGTTTCCACCGCACGGGTCTCGATGTTGGCGAATCCATGCAGTTCGAAGACGTGGCGCAAGGTATCGAGCACATGCTGTTCAACTGCCCGTTCGGCGGGAAGCCATTCCGGGAAACCTGATAGTGAGGCCTTGCGTGCCATGAAACTCCTTAGTGCAAATTGGGCTACCTACCCATCTTATAGCCCGAAACCCGAGAAACCTGTGCACGTCGGCTTACTAAGAAGCGGAGGTCACAGGTAGAGTTGGCTAAAGCAAGTGCTCGTAAAGTGAAAGAGTTTCAGCGGTGACCACCAGTCAGCAATCCGACGACAGCCAGAAGACCCCATTGCCACAGGCCCAGAAGCCTGCCGCAAAGCCGGTTGTAGCGCCAAGCGTCGCACATACCACTCCCCTCGACGAAGCGGCAAAGTTCGCCCGTGTGACCGAGGACGGCCACGTCTTCGTGATCATTGACGGCGCCGAATTCCCAGTGGGCCAATACCCCGACGCAACCCAGGACGAAGCCCTGGGCTACTTCGTGCGCAAATACGACGACGCGCTCTCGCAGCTGATGCTCCTGGAGCAGCGCGTCGTTGCCAAGGCCCCGGCCGGCGAGCTCAGCAAGGCTGTGCAGGCGCTCTCGGCCACCGTTGCCGAACGCCATATGGTCGGCGACATCCCGGCGCTTGAAACGCGCCTCGAGAATGCCCGCGTAGCCGTCGAGGCATTGACCAGCGAACAGCGCAAGGCCAACGATGAAGCTCGCGCGGAACAGCTCGCTGCCCGCGAAGCCATCGTCGAACAGGCTGAAGAGCTGGCCGGCAAGCGCCCGGAGCAGATCCAGTGGAAGACCGCTTCGGCGGCGATGAACGAGCTGTTCGACGCCTGGAAGGGTTCGCAGCGGTCCTCGGTGCGCCTGCCACGGTCCACGGAAGACGCGCTGTGGAAGCGATTCCGCTCCGCCCGCACCACCTTCGACCGCCATCGCCGGGCCTACTTCTCGCAGCTGGATTCGACCAACGCGGCCGCCAAGGAAGTGAAGGAAGAGCTGATCGCTCGCGCCGAGGTGCTGCAGGGGTCCACCGACTGGACCGCTACCGCCGCCGAGTACCGCAAGCTCATGGACGAGTGGAAGAAGTCGCGCCGTGCCTCGCGCAAGGACGACGACCAGCTCTGGAGCCGCTTCCGCGCCGCCCAGGATGTCTTCTTCCAGGCCCGCGCCGCGGCCAACGCCAAGATCGATGAAGAGTACTCCCAGAACCTCGTGGTGAAGGAAGCCCTGCTGGAAGAAGCGCGCGCGCTGCTTCCCATCAAGGATCTGGCTGTTGCCAAGAACAAGCTGGATTCGATCCGCACCCGTTGGGAAGCTGCCGGCAAGGTGCCGCGCAACGACCTGCAGCGCATTGAATCGGCCCTGCGCCAGGTCGAGGACGCGGTCAAGGGTGCCGAGGACGAACAGTGGCGCCGTTCCAACCCGGAGACCAAGGCCCGCTCCAACTCGATGCTCTCGCAGCTGCAGGACACCATCTCCGCCTTGGAAGATGATCTGGCAGCAGCACAGGCCAAGGGCAACGCCAAGCAGATCGCGACAGCCCAGGAAGCCCTGGATGCACGCCGCATGTGGCTGAGCACCTTGGAGAAGTCGGCTGCCGACTTCCAGTAAGTAATCCACAGATCGCTTGCACACCGCCAACGCGGCGGCGCGAACTGGTTCAGTAGCTCTATGGAAACGAGAAATTCCCCAGCTACCGGACCTCGCGCCGCCGCGTTGCGCATTCCCGGGGACCTGTGGATCGCTGGTGAGATGTTCACCCGCAACGAGCTGCACGCCATGGCCCACAACGGCCTGCTGCTCGAGGTCCTCGGTGATTATTTTTTGCCCAGCAGCATCCGAGTCAACGCGTCGGTGCGGGCACGGATTGCAGGTTTCGCCTGTGGCCGCGAGCTGGCCCGCGATGCGGTGCTAGCTCGCCAAACTGCAGCCTGGATCCATGGGCTCTTGCCGTCAGTGTTCACATTGTGCATCTACGCCAAGAGCTACCATCGGCCGTTCTACCCCGGGCACGGGCTGAGAGCCGAATTCGCCCAAATCCAGGTGCCGGATACGGATATGGTGTTCCGCAGCCGCATCAGGGTGACC
Source organism: Glutamicibacter sp. NPDC127525 (assembly GCF_042672105.1). Lineage (NCBI taxonomy): Bacteria > Bacillati > Actinomycetota > Actinomycetes > Micrococcales > Micrococcaceae > Glutamicibacter > Glutamicibacter sp. NPDC127525. The sequence goes on from NZ_JBHXVN010000001.1 coordinate 377,200, forward strand.
ACCGCATTGCGCAGCGCCTGCGACTGCGCGAAATACGATCCTTTGCCCATTGCCAGCCGCGTGCTGGGCACAGTCGCGGCCCTGGCAGATCCCTACCTGACTTTGGACGCCATCAAACAAGCCCTGGCATCGGAGGTTCCCTCACCCGAGCGCTCCCGGGCCCTGCGCCTAGTCCAGTCCTTCTCCGATACGGCGCAAGCGGCCTAGGCTGGACCGCGGGGTGCAGCGCGCAATTAGCGGCGGGACCCTGCGGTGGTGCGGTAGACATCGTAGACGCCATCGATGCGGCGTACTTGGTTCAGCACGTGGCTCAGGAACTTGGGATCGCCCATTTCGAAGGAGAAACGGGAGATTGCCACACGGTCCTTGCTTGTCTGCACACTGGCCGAAAGGATGTTCAAGTGGCTTTCGGAGAGGATCCGGGTGACGTCGGAGAGCAGCGACTTGCGGTCCAATGCTTCGACCTGGATCTCCACCAGGAACACGCCATGGTGCTTGGTGGCCCACGTGACATTGACCAGTCGATCCGGCTGCTCGGCGAGCTGCGTCAGATTCAGGCAGTCGGTGCGGTGCACCGAGACTCCGGCGCCACGGGTTACGAAACCCTGGATTTCATCTGGCGGCACTGGGGTGCAGCAACGCGCCAGCTTCACCAGCACATCCCCCAGGCCCTCGACGATCACGCCGGCGTCGTTGCCCGTAGCCGGGCTGGGAGCCATTGGGCGGACTACCGCTTCCTCATCGACCTGTTCGGCTTCTGGAGGGCCAATCAGGGCCGTTAAATGCTCAATGACGTTCTGTGCACTGGTATGGCCGTCGCCAACGGACTGGTACAGGGCCGAAATGTCCGTGTGGTGCAGTTCGTTGGCTACCGCCGTGAGCAGGTCGTGAGTCATCAATTTCTGCAATGGCAGCTGGTTGCGACGCAGTTCCTTGGTCAGCAGCTCCTTGCCCTTTTCGATGGCCTCCTCGCGGCGTTCCTTGGAGAAGTAACCGCGGATCTTTGCCTTGGCACGAGGCGAGCGGACAAAGTTCTGCCAATCCTGGGATGGGCCAGCGCCTTCGGCCTTCGAGGTGAAGACCTCCACCACATCGCCCTGCTTGAGCTCGGTATGCAATGGAACGAGCTTGCCATTGACGCGGGAGCCGATGGTGCGGTGGCCAACGTCGGTGTGGATCGAGTAGGCGAAATCCACCGGTGTGGCACCAACCGGCAAGGACATGATGTCGCCCTTGGGGGTGAACACATAGACTTCAGCGGAGCTGATCGTGTAGCGAAGGCCGTCCAGGAACTCCTCGGAGTCAGCGGTATCCGCCTGCCACTCCATCAAGGAACGCAGCCAATCCATATTCTGCTCCGGCGAAAGCATGGAGTTATCGGTCTGCCCATGCTTGTACTGGAAGTGCGCGGCTACACCGTATTCGGCGCGTACGTGCATATCGTGGGTGCGGATCTGGATCTCTACCGGCTTGCCTTCAGGACCCATCACCGTGGTGTGGAGCGACTGGTAGAGGTTCAGCTTCGGGATCGCAATGTAGTCCTTGAAGCGGTTAGGCAGTGGATTCCACTCTGCGTGCACGACGCCCAGGGCGCCGTAGCAGTCCTTGACGGTATCCACCAGGATGCGCACGCCCATGAGGTCATGGATATCGTCGAAGTCCTTGCCGCGCACGATCATCTTCTGGTAGATCGAGTAGTAGTGCTTTGGCCGGCCGGACACCGAGGCATGGATGGCTACATCGTCGAGATCACCCGAAAGGGTCTGGCGGATCGCGGAGAGGTACTTTTCACGTTCCGGAGTGCGATCGCCCACCATGCGGACGATCTCCTGGTACACCTTGGGGTGCAAGGCAGCGAAGGACAGGTCCTCCAGCTCCCACTTGACGGTGTTCATGCCCAGACGGTGCGCCAGCGGTGCGAAGATCTCCAGGGTTTCCTTCGCCTTGCGCGAGGAAGATTCAGGGGACACGTAGCGCCAGGTACGGGCATTATGCAGGCGGTCGGCCAGCTTGATCAGCAGCACGCGGATGTCACGGGACATGGCCACGACCATTTTGCGCACGGTCTCTGCCGGGGCCGCGTCGCCATAGGTGACCTTGTCCAGCTTGGTCACGCCATCGACCAGCATGGCGATTTCCTCGGAGAATTCCTTCTTAACGGACTCCAGGGAGTAGTCGGTGTCTTCAACGGTGTCGTGCAGCAAGGCGGCGGCAAGAATCGAGCCGGTCATCCCCATCTCCGCCAGGATCGTGGCGACGGCGACCGGGTGCGTTATGTACGGGTCGCCGCTCTTGCGCTTCTGGCCTTCATGGTACTTTTCGGCGACCTCATAGGCGTGGACCAGCAGGTCCAGATCGGCCTTCGGATGCTTGGACTTGACCGTACGCAATAGCGGTTCAAGGGTCGGCGATGTGCTCGGGGTGCTCCCCCGGCCGGCAAAGCGCACCAAACGAGAGATAGAGCGTCGTTTCGAATTGTTCAGGTTAGGCGTATTCGCCATGCCCCGCTCCTTCCCGTTGCCGCTGGATTCTTTCCCGAGCCTGCGTGAAGCCCGAAGGAATCCAACGGTAGTTCCGGGCCACCAGATCACTGGTGGCCGTGCACTGAAAAAACACCTTCTTTAGTTCAAACGTTATAGCACGTTCGGGCGGTGACAACTAATTACGCATCTTCCCGCTTAAGCGAAATGGTGCCCCCAGCAAATGCTGGGAGCACCAAATTCAGATCTTCGGATCGGCTTAGGCAGCAGCCATCTTCTGATTGTGCGCTACCACGTCGTCGTCCTTGTGGCGGAGCCAATGGAACATGGGCGCCTGGACGAACAAGGTCGACAGGGCCGAGACGATGATACCGACGAACAGCGCCAAGGACAGGTCCTTGAGCGTACCGGCACCCAGCAAATAGGAACCGATGAACAGGATCGCGGCCACTGGAAGCACGGCAACGACCGAGGTGTTGATCGAGCGAACCAGGGTCTGGTTCACAGCGAGGTTCACCAGCTGTTCGAAGGTGCGCTTGGACTGCTGGGTGTAGTCCTTGGTGTTTTCGCGGACCTTGTCGAAGACCACCACGGTGTCATACAGCGAGTAGCTCAGAATGGTCAGGAAGCCGATGATCGCGCTGGGCGTGATTTCGAAACCGGACAGCGAGTAGATGCCCGCAGTGACGATGACCACGGCGATCAGACCGGCAATCGCGGCCAGTGACATCTTCCAGGTTCGGAAGTAGGCAGCCATCAGCAAGCCCACCAGGACCACGAAGGCAACCAGGCCAACCAGTGCCTGGCGCGAAACGTCTTCGCCCCAGGTTGGGCCGATGAAGTTACTGGTAACTTCATCGCTGGAGACACCGTAGTTCTCCGCGAGCTGGCTGGCGATGGCCAAGGTCTGGTCATCGCTCAAGCGCTCGGTCTGCACGCGCATGGTTCCCGGCGCAATGTTGGTGACCGTTGCCGCAGCGCCCGAAGCCACCGAGGCAACAGCCTTTTCACCAATGGAGATATCGGTTTCCTGCACATCCGAAACGGTGAATTCAGAACCACCGCGGAAGTCGATACCCAGGTTGAATCCGCCCTTGACCACTGGAACCAGGATTGACAGGATCACCAGAATACCGGCGATCAGGAACCACAAGCGGTGCTTGGAGGTGAACGGGTAGGAACGCTTGCCGGTGTAGAGCTCGTTGCCCCAAGTGACTAGCTTATTCATTGTTCTCCTCCTGGGCCTTGGCCTGCGGGCTGGCAGGCTGCTCGGCCTGTGCACGGCGACGCTCGGCAATTGTCATGCGCTTGGCGGCTTCAACCGAAGCCTTGGCATTCTTCTTGCCGCGGTTTGCCTCAACGTTTTCATCGAAGCGGCGAACCTTGCCTGCACCTTGGTACAGCGGCTTGACGCCAAGCAACGATGGATCCATGCCCGAGAGCGGGTGGCCGTTGGCGAAGAACTTGGTGCGTGCCAGCAGGACCAGGGTTGGATGGGTCAGTCCGTACACGACCACGAGGTCAACGATTGCGGTCAGGCCCAGGGTGAAGGCGAAGCCTCGCACGTTGCCCACGGCAACGATGTAGAGCACTACTGCAGCCAACACGTTCACGGCCTTGGAAGCCAGAATGGTGCGCTTGGCACGCTTCCAGCCGATATCCACGGCGCTTGCCAATGGCCGGCCTTCGCGCAACTCATCTCGAACACGCTCGAAGTACACGATGAACGAGTCCGCAATCAGGCCGATGGCCACGATCAAGCCAGCCACGCCCGCCAGCGACAGGCGGTAGTTCATGCCCCAGCCAAGCAGGACCAGGCAGAGGTAGGTCAGCACACCGGCGACGAGCAGCGAAGCGATGGTCACCAAGCCCAGAGCGCGGTACTGGAACAGCGAGTAGATGAATACCAGGACCAGGCCGATAACACCGGCAATGAGGCCCGCGGTCAGCTGGTCAGCACCCAGCGTTGCAGAAACCTGGCGCTCTGACTGGATGTCGAAGCTGATTGGCAGTGCGCCGTACTTCAGCTGCTCCGCCAGCGCCTGCGAGGTGTCCTGGGTGAACCCGCCGGAAATCTGCGGACGGCCATCGGAGATCACCGCATTGGTGGTTGGCGCCGAGATGGTCTCGCCATCAAGCACGATCGCGAACTGGTTCTGCGAACCCTGCAGGGCAATCAGACGCTGCGTGGTGTCGGCGAAGATCTTGGTGCCTTCGGCATTGAACTCGATCACGACAACCCATTCGCCGGTGACCGAACCATTGACGCCGCGAGCGAGCTGCGCGTATGCGTCCTTGATCTTGTCGCCGGAGATTTCCTGTGGGCCAAGGATGTACTTGACGCCCATGTCCGTATCGCAGGAGATCATTGGCTTGGCTGGGTCCGCAGCGTCCCCGCCGCGGTCCTTGAGCTCGGTTTCGCAGTCGTAGCCTTCAAACTCCTGGAAGAGCTCTGCGGTGATCCAGTTGGTGTCCGATGGGTTCTCTGGCTTGCCCTCAGGCTTTGGCAGGTCTTCCTTGGGAGTGCGATCTTCCTCAGGGGTGGCTGCGTAGCCGCCGGTGATCAGCACCGGGCGGAACTCCATGTTGGCCGAAGCCTGGATCAAATCGCGAGTGGTCTGGTCCGGGGTGCCGGGCATCGAGACCACAACGTTGCGACCGGACTGGGTGGTGATTTCCGATTCGGTTACACCGGAACCGTCCACACGCTGGCGGATGATCTCCACCGCTTGGTCCAGCTGCTCTTGGTTGATCGCTTCGTCGCCCTGGACCCGAGGGGCCAGGATCATCTCGGTGCCGCCTTCGAGGTCGAGGGCCAGCTTCGGTCCCCATCCGGTTTTACCGTTCGCTGCACCACCCACCAACACGCCGGCTGCGATGATGAAGACGATCAGCAACCACAGCAACGCCTTGCGCGCCTGCTTAACAGGTCTGATTGATGACATCTAATGTGCTTTCTCGTTTGAGTGGCTTGGCCTTCAGGCCACCGCTATGCTGCCCGGGACTTAGGCGTTGCGCTCGTCCTTGCCCTCATCGTTCAGGCGACGCAGGGACTCTTCCGGGGTTTCGGTGGTGCTGGTGGATTCTGCAGCGCCGTCGGCCACGGCCGGGGTTGCTGCATCCTTGTCCAGGAAGGTGGCAATGGCCTGGCGGTGCAGGTTCAGCACTACGCCCGGCGCGACCTCGACCTGGACGCGATCCTCTGCGTCAACGCCGACGACGGTGCCGAAGATACCCGAGTTGGTCATCACCTTGGCGCCTGGCACGGTGTTGTTCTTCAGCTTCTCCTGCTGGGCGGACTGCTTCTTGCGGCCACGGAACATCATGAAGATCAGCACTGCGAACAGCGCGACCATCAGGATCAGCGAAGGGTTGAAGCCGCCACCAGCGGCCTGAGCGATTACGAGGGGATTCACGTATTTACCTGCTAACGAATTGTTGCGATTTGATCTGAAGTTCTGGGATGCTGTTGCGGCTATTTCTGGCGTAATACAGCAAAGACGCCCCACCTCGCCCCGAAACGGGCATAGGTCGGGCGTCTTTAGTCTAATGCGTCACGGTGAACCGGCAGACCATTTACGCGGGCAGTGAAGTAATGCTTGCCTAATCCTCATCGTTTTCATAGCTTTGCGCACTGGCGAAGATGGCATCCTTTGGCATCGCCAAGCCCAAATGCGCCCAGGCTCCGGGCATGGCAATACGACCGCGCGGGGTCCGGCCCATCAGCCCTTCACGCACCAGGTATGGCTCTGCGACAGTTTCGACGGTTTCGGTTTCTTCACCCACGGCGATGGCCAGGGTCGATAGCCCCACCGGTCCCCCGCCGAATTTGGTGCACAAGGCTTCGAGCACACCCCGGTCCAGGCGATCAAGGCCACGTGCATCGACCTCGTACATGTCCAAGGCGGCCTCGGCCGCTTGGGCATCGATCTCTTCGAGCTTATGCACCAGCGCCCAGTCACGCACGCGGCGCAGCAGGCGGTTGGCGATACGGGGCGTACCGCGGGAGCGTCCGGCGATCTCGGTGAACGCGGCCGAAGTGACGCTCAGATCAAGCATCATGGCCGAACGGCGCAAAACCAGTTCAAGCTCCTTGACCGCGTAGAACTCCAGATGGCCAGTGAAGCCGAAGCGGTCACGCAACGGGCCGGGCAATAGTCCGGCGCGCGTGGTTGCGCCAACGAGAGTGAAGGGCGGAAGCTCCAGCGGAATGGCCGTGGCGCCGGCGCCCTTTCCGACGATGATATCTACGCGGAAGTCTTCCATGGCCATGTAGAGCATTTCCTCGGCCGGCCGGGACATGCGGTGGATTTCATCGAGGAACAGCACCTCGCCTTCGGTCAGCGACGAGAGGATCGCGGCCAAGTCACCGGCATGCTGGATCGCTGGGCCGGAGGAAATGCGCAATGGCGCGTTCATCTCGGCGGCGATAATCATCGACAAGGTGGTCTTGCCCAGGCCCGGCGGGCCAGAGAGCAGAACGTGGTCCGCGGTGCGTTCGCGGATTTTCGCTGCTTCAAGCACCAGCGAGAGCTGCTGGCGCACTCGGGACTGGCCCACGAAGTCGTCGAGGTTCCGCGGGCGCAGGGCCGCTTCGATTACCCGTTCCTCGGGTTCGCTGCCGGCATTCGTGAGCCCGGTGGAGTCATTCATGATCAGTTGATCCTCTCGCAGACCGCTTAGGCGCGGGTTCCGCTGGACATGCTGCGCAGTGCAGCACGCAAGATTTCTGCGACGTTGCCGGTGGCAACGACATCTGGATCAGCCTTGGACAGCGATTTCAGGGTGCTGGTTGCATCCTTTTCGCTCCAGCCCAGGCCGGTCAGCGCCTCGATCACCTGCGGTTCCCAGACGCTCGCGTTGCCGCCGCCGGAAACCGGAGCCACTGGCGCGCCAGTCGGGATCAGCTTGCCGTTCAGTTCCAGCACGATGCGGCTCGCGCCCTTGGGGCCAATGCCCGATACCTTGGTGAAAGCGGCGGTGTCCTTGGTGTTCGCCGCGATGCGGACTTCCTCCGGAGAGTGCACCGCCAAGATGGCCAAGCCTGTGCGCGGCCCGATGCCCGATACGGAAACCAGGACCTCGAAGACATCGCGTTCCTCAGCGGTAGCGAAGCCGAAGAGGGTCATCGAATCCTCGCGGACCACCATGGAGGTGAATACCGTTGCCTCGCGTCCTGCCTGCAGGGTGGACAGCGTCCCGGGGGTGGCATTGACCAGCATCCCGAAGCCGTTAACGTCAATTACCGCGGTATTCAGGGCTACCGCCTGCACGGTGCCGGTCAATGAGCTGATCATGCCACTCCTTGGGATATATGTTCGATCGAACCCAGTTTATCGAAGATACCTACGAATATCGATCCGCCGCGTTCCCCGGTGGGTCGGGGCCGCTGCCGTGCTGGCCGGCTAGCGGCGCACTGCACGGCGCTTGGCCGACGCCTCGGCGGCAATCCACGCCTGCTGCGCACCGGTCAGCTGCGACGAACCACCGGCATTAGCCGCGGAGGCCGAGGCATTCGAGCCGGTGGCCGCACCGCGCCAGCCGTGGGTAATCGCCAAGGCCACCGCATCAGCGGCGTCGGCAGGCTTAGGCGGTTCATCGAGCCGGCAGATCTTGGCAACCATCTTGCCGATCGCCGCCTTGGTGGCCTGTCCCGAACCGGTAACCGCCGCCTTGACCTCGGTCGGCGTGTGCAGGGCCACGGGTATTCCGCGTCGCGCTGCCGCGGTGATGACAACGCCGGTGACCTGCGCGGTGCCGATGACCGTGGAGACGTTCGCCGATGCGAACACGCGTTCCAAGGCGAGCACATCGGGCTGATGCAGATCCAGCCATTCGTCGATGGCGTTGGCGATCTTCAAGAGCCGGGCATCGAGCGGAGTGCCCGGAGGGGTGCCGGCGACGGTGACGTCGACCAGCGAAACTTGCCTGTTTGCGGCGACGTCGACCACGGCAAGACCGCAACGGGTCAGGCCGGGATCGACGCCAACAACACGTAAGGCCAAGCCTTACTGCTCTTCGTCCAGCGCGGCGCGAACCTCGTCGGACAGATCAGCGTTGGTGTAGATGCCCTGGACATCATCCAGTTCTTCCAGCGCGTCGTAGAGCTTGAGGAACTTGCGAGCTCCTTCAACGTCCAGGTCGACCTTCATCGATGGAATGAATTCCATTTCGTCGGACTCGTAGGCGATGTCCGCTTCATCCAGCGCAGCGGCCACAGCGCGCAGGTCCGAAGGGTCGCAGACGATGGCGAAGTTCTCGTCCTCGTCCATGATCTCGTCGGCACCGGCGTCCAGCACGACCATCAGCAGGTCGTCTTCGGTCAGCTCGCCCTTGGGCAGGCGGACAACGCCCTGGCGGTTGAACAGGTAGGCGACCGAACCCGGGTCGGCGATGGTGCCGCCGTTGCGGGTGATGCCCACGCGCACCTCGGAGGCTGCACGGTTCTTGTTGTCGGTCAGGCACTCGATCAGCAGGGCCGAGCCCTGCGGGCCGCGTGCTTCATAGATGATCTCGGTGTAGTCGACGACCTCGCCGGTCAGGCCTGCGCCGCGCTTGACGGCGCGGTCGATGTTGTTGATCGGCACGGAGTTCTTCTTGGCCTTGCTGACAGCAAGTTCCAGTGCCGGGTTGCCGGCCATGTCGGCGCCGCCGGCACGGGCGGCAACTTCAATGCCCTTGATGAATTTTGCGAAGGCCTTGGCGCGCTTGGCGTCGATCGCGGCCTTCTTGTGCTTGGTAGTTGCCCATTTGGAGTGGCCTGACATGCTTTAAGCGTCTCCTCGCGTGAGATTGATGAAAAATTGGTGGATAGCGGTGCTGCCGGTGACTTCCGGGTGAAAGCTGGTTGCCAACAATTTTCCCTGGCGTACTGCAACAATTCTACCCTGTTCGTGATCCGTCCCCGCTTGAACGGTGCTGATCACTTGCACGTCCGGGCCAATTTGCACGGCTTCCGGTGCGCGGATGAACACCGCTTCGAGATTTTGCCCGTTGAAGTCCAGCTGGTGCTCGAATGAGTCGATCTGGCGCCCGAACGCGTTGCGCTTGACCGTCATGTCGATGCCGCCGAAGCTTTGCTGTACCGCGCCATCTCGCGAGATTGCAGGGTTCTCGATGCGATCGGCCAGCATGATCATTCCGGCGCAGGAGCCGTAGGCTGGCATGCCTGCTGCGATGCGCTCCTTGATGGGACCAGCTAGCCCGTAGTTGCGGGACAGCCGGTCAATCACCGAGGACTCGCCGCCGGGAATCACCAGCGCGTCAACCTGCTCCAAATCGACGACGGTGCGCACCATGTGCGTGCGCTGCCCGAGCCGTTCCAAAGAGGCCAGATGTTCGCGGAAATCCCCTTGCAGAGCGAGGACGCCTATTTTCGGCATGGTTCTAACCTTCATGGTGTTCAGTGGTTGGCAGCACGAAAAATGCGCCGAAATAACGTTAAACCCAGAGACGCCGTGCGCCTGTTTTGTTTCCCGGTGTGTCGCGGATTCTTCGACGCCGCCTCCCGGCAAGTGGTGGAACTTGGTAGGTTCAAGGACATGATTGCTGATATTTCTTCCCTCGAACTTGCCGGTGGCGTGAGCATGCCCTCGATCGGTTTGGGCACGTGGCCCATGCGTGGATACGAGGCGGCCGCAGCGGTGCTGTCCGCCCTCGACGTGGGCTACCGCCGCATTGATACAGCGGAGAACTACGAGAATGAGGACGCCGTGGGCAAGGCCCTGGCACAGAGCCGGCTTCATCGCGATGAAATTTTCGTAACCACCAAATTCAACAAGCAATGGCATTCGACCCAAGGCGTGCGCCAGGCGTTGGAGAACTCCCTGGACCGCTTGGGTCTTGAGTATGTGGATCTGTTCTTGATCCACTGGCCCAACCCCCCGCAGAACACCTATGTCGAAGCCTTCACTGAGCTGGGCAAACTAGTAGACGAGGGCAAGATCCGGGCTGCGGGAGTCTCGAACTTCAAGCCCTACCAGCTGCAGAACGTCCTGGATTCGGGGCTCGTGCCGGCGCTGAACCAGATCCAGGTTGATCCTGAACGGCAAAGCGTCGATTGGCAAGGTTTCAACACCGAGCATGGCGTTCGGACCGAATCCTATTCCCCGCTGGGACGCAAGAAATCTGGACTCCTTTCACATCCTGCCCTGGTCCGGATCGCCCAAGCGCATGGGAAGAGCAGCGCGCAGGTGACCTTGCGCTGGCATGTCCAGTCCGGGCGGGCAGCGGCACCGAAATCGGCAGACCAGCGGCGGCAGAGCGAGAACCTGGACATTTTCGACTTCCAGCTCACCCAGGCGGAAATGGCCGCCATCAATGCCATGGATACCGGTGCTGGCCCCTTCACCGATTCGGATGAGTTCGGGCACTGAATTCCCGCAATACCTGCATGCGGCAGAAACGGAGAACCCAAACATGCTTCACGGCTACCAGCGCCCAGATATCGAAGTGGCGGATTACTTCGACGAGCACGGTGCGCTGATCCCCTATGGCCAGCGCTGGGATGAGCAGCCTCCAGCGGAGAGCTATTCGCTGACCTCCCATGTGCAACGCTTTGCCCCGGTGCCGCAGGTAGCCCAGGCGTTGCTGGATTGCCTGCGCGAGCAGTTCGAGGTGCGTTGCTTCGAAGATCCCGGGCTGGCCAGGCAAATGCGGATTCAACCGGGCCATGTGGTGCGCTCTGTTCGCGTATTTCCGATGGATTCGCGCTGCGCGCCACTGGGCATGGTCTTCACCACGTTTCCCGCGGTGCACCTGGAGCTCGGCGCGTTGTACCGCGCGACATTTCCGCCGTGCGGCTGCGATGGATGCGACGAAGTTGTCCCAGAAATCCTTGAGGAACTCGAGATCCAGGTGAGTGCCGCCGCGTCCGGAGGATTCGGCGAGTTCCTGGATCGAGGCATGGACCGCCTCGTGCACTGTTTCGACGTTGACCGGACAGGATTCGGCGAGCAGTCCCGCGGCCTCGAAGACATATCGCCGGCACGGCTAGCCAGAGCACGCGCAATTCTTCCCTCAAGCCGCGTGTGGGCACCTTGGCCATTGCGCTAGGTCAGTCCAGCGTCCACTCTCGAAGTCCGTCGTCGAATGCGCCATAGGCATTCACTGTGGCCTCGCTGCGCTTCAAGGAGGCTTTTGCTTCATCTTCCCGTATGCATCCAGCAGCATCGAAGACTTGGCACCAGGCCACAGGTTCATTTGAGAGCTGGTGCGGTACCCACCGCAATTCGCTGACATCCCATTCGCCGGGCGCTCCCTGGGTAAACGTTGCCTTTACGCTGATGCCTTCGCGGTTGAGAATGGTTGGTGTGGCGTGTTTTGCCACGGAATTGCCCAAACCGTAGACGATCCAGGTTCCGTCGTGCTTCTCAATGGGCAATACCGAGTGGGTGTGGTGCATGTAGATGAAATCGAAGACACCGGACTCTGCCAAGGCTCGACCGAGCCTTTTCTGGGACGCTGTCGGTTCGGTGCTGTATTCAGCCCCATCGTGCACGGCAGCCACGACGATGTCCGCTCCCGCCTTGCGCGTTGCCTTGCCCCTGGCGATCAGTTGCTGCGCATCCACCCCGGTATCGACTTGCCAGTCAGCTTCTTCCGGCAAGCCATTGAGCGAATAGGTGCTGGTTACTACACCGAGCTTCACGCCTTCCATGTCCAGGATCGATGGCTTCTCGGATTCTTTTTCACTGCGGTAGGAGCCGGTCGCGAAAAGCCCATTCGCTTCCAGAGCGTCCAGCGTTCGCTCTACTCCGGCCGTCCCGGCATCTACCGTGTGATTGGTGGCAGTGGTGCATCCGTCGTAGCCAATAGCGCCGAGGTCGGCCAGGATTCGATCTGGGACCGTGAACCGCGGATACCCCGAATACGGAGGGACACCAATCGGTGTTTCCAGATTGCATAGCGCCACATCTGCGTCCTGGACATAGGGTGCCAGGCCCGCAAGCAAGGGGCTGAAATCGTAGTCGCCGCCGTTGCCCGTTTCCGCTCCAGCCGCTTGCTTCGCTTCATCCAATAGCTGCGGATGCAGCAGTACATCGCCGGTAACCATCAGCGATAGCTCTTCGGGTGCCGAAGGTGCGGCCGAGGCATCCGCTATGGCTGAACTCGGAGCCGGTTCCGGCGAGGCAGGAACGCTGGCCTGGACGGAAGGCTGCGGGGTTGCTGGTTCTGCGTGATCGCTTGGGACTGCAGAGCAACCGCCAATCAGCAATGCGGCCAGCAGCGTTGAGCTCAGCGGAAGAAATGCAGGCAGTGCACGTTGGGGCATGCATCGAGCCTAGCTCAGCTGGGCATCTGGGGTGTAAATGCAAGCTAAATCACGTTTTCCATGAAAACCTAGGCCTATGCAAAACCCGCTTCTGACTCCCAGTACCAGGCCCTACCAATGGCCAGCCTTCGACCAGCTCACCGCTGAGCATTACCTGGAGGCAGTCCGGCTCGGCGCAGCCGAACAGCGTGAGGAGCTGCAGCGCATCATCGACGATGCCCAGGCTCCCACTTTTGAGAACACTTTCTTGGCGCTGGAAGCCAGCGGGCAGACCCTGCGCCGTGCGCTCATGACGTATTTCTCGGTGATTTCCGCCCACGGCACCGAAGAGCTGCGGGCGATTCAGTCGGAGATTTCTTCGATCTGGACTAGGCAAGAAGATGAGATTTACCTAAACCAAACCTTGTACTTGCGTCTACAAGCTTTGAATTATGAGGGTCTCCAGGGTGAAGATGCCCGTCTAGCCGAGCAAACACTGAAGAATTTCCAGTTGGCCGGCGCAGGCTTGGGCGACGCCGAAAAGGACCAGTTGAAGGCACTGAACGCCAAACTCGCTGAGCTTTCCACGCAGTTCGCTGACCTCGTCCTGGAAAATCAGAATGCCCACGCTGTGCACTTCGACGATGCTGAGGAACTCGCAGGTCTTTCCAGCCAAGCGATCGAGTCCGCTGCGCAAGCCGCCAAGCAAGCAGGCCACGCATCGGGATACTTGCTGACGCTGGTTTCGCCTACCCAGCAACCGGTCCTGGAGTCGCTCGCGTCAAGCCAGTCCCGCCGCAAGGTGTTCAATGCCTCGATCAGCCGTGGCACCGAGGAAAACGCGACCATCCATGTGGCCGCCGAAATGGCACAGCTTCGCGCTGAACGCGCCGCTCTGCTCGGATTCGCCAACCATGCAGAAACCGTGCTCGACCAGGCCACTGCACCTTCCACCGCTGCGGTGGAAGAACGGCTGGCCGAGCTAACCAAGGCCGCCACCGCAAATGCCCGCCAGGAAGCCCAGGTGCTGGGCAAGATCGCCGGTGCCGAAATCAACGCGTGGGATTGGAAATACTTCTCCAACCAGGTCTTGCGTGAGGAGTACTCGGTGGATTCCGAGGCACTGCGCAACTACTTCGAATTAGACCGGGTCCTGGTCGATGGGGTCTTCGCGACCGCTACCAAGCTGTTTGGCATTACCTTCAGCGAGCGGTTCGACCTTCCCACCTACCACCAGGATGTTCGCGTCTTCGAAGTTTTCGACGCCGATGGCAAGCCGCTGGCGCTCTACACCGGCGACTACCTGACCAGGAATACCAAGAAGGGCGGTGCATGGATGACCAGCCTGCGCGATGCCGCTTCGTTCCTGGACGAGCGGCCAATCGTCACCAACACCTTGAACATCACCCCGTCTGCGCCGGGTGATCCGGTTCTGCTGTCCATGGATGAGGCAAATACGCTGTTTCACGAGTTCGGCCATGCGCTGCACGGGATGTTCTCCAGCGGAAAGTACGCTTCGCTTTCTGGCACCTCGGTCCCCCGCGATTTCGTGGAGTTCCCATCGCAGGTCAACGAGATGTGGATGCTCCACGAGGATGTCGTATCCGGTTATGCTATCCACCACCAGAGCGGCGAAGTATTGGACGATGCGCTGATCGAGAAGATCCGCGCGGCTTCGCTATGGGGCCAGGGTTTTGCAACCACTGAGTACCTTGCCGCCAGTGTCCTTGATTGGGCCTGGCACACCATCAGCGCCGGGACTGTTATCGAGGATCCGCTGCAGTTCGAACAGGACGTGCTTCAGGGCGCCGGCTTCGACTCCGCAATGATTCCGCCTCGCTACCGCACCGGTTATTTCCAGCACATTTTCGCCAATGGATACTCCGCTGGCTACTACTCCTACATCTGGAGTGAGGTGCTCGATGCCGACACTGTGCAGTGGTTCGAGGAAAATGGGGGCTTAATGCGCGAAAATGGTAATCGGTTCCGTGAGGAACTGCTTTCGCGCGGAAATACGCGCGATCCCCTTGAGTCCTACGAATTATTCCGCGGCCGCACCGCATTGGTTGAACCGTTGTTGCGCCGTCGAGGATTGGTGAACGCAGAATAATGACCACTATTGCCTCCGCACAGGAAGCACTAAGCCACTGGCATCAGGCACTTGCAGTCGCCACCGGCGGCAAGATCTTTACCACCCACGGATGCTCATGGGCATGGCAGCCAGTACGCAAGCGGCTGATCCTGCTGTTCCCCGAACAGCCAGAACAGGCGGGCCTGCGTCCGGCGCTAGCCGAAGGCCATCGGCTCGGCGCCCGGCGTGTGGAAGCTTGGGTTAACTCAGGCGCCCACGCGGATGAGCTGAGGGCGACCGGCTTCTCCGATAATGCCCAGGTTTCCTGGCATGCCGGCCCATTGGCCATTCCAATGGATCGTTGGACCGGCAAGATCCGCTTGGGCAATAACGTGCCTGAGGCCACGGGAGCTGATGCGGCCGAGCTGAATGTGACGAACCTTTGGCGCGAGACCAGCACCCAGCTCTCCAGCGGGCATCCGGCATTGCGCCGCGTCGAGCATGCCTTGGCTCGTACCGACGAGGGAGAGATCGTGGGCCGGGGCTTTGCCCAGCAGGGCCTGAACGGCCAGCTCATGGTGCATTCCTTGGCCGTAGGCAAGGAACATCGCCGCCATGGCGTTGGCACTGCCTTGCTCCATGGCCTGTCGCGATCAATGATCAATCCGCTGTCGCCGCCAGACGATGAGGTACCGCAGGAGCTGCTCGCTGCCGCCACGCCGTCGAGCGCCGACTTCTTCAGCGCCAATGGGCTCAAGCTCCTTGGTCGTGGACGCCACATGATCTTGCGCTCCTGGAAGCAGTAGGGATCATCTAATACGGCAGGACCCCAACCGGCCCCGGGATTTCCCGTGGCCGGTTGAGTTCATTAAGGCTTGCTCACCGGTTCGGAAGAACTCTATAGACAAGTCGAGCGAACGGCCCGGCCTGCCTTGCTTCAGCCAGTTCCAATCGATCGCTGCCAATTCTTCGCGGCAGCAAGGCGGCACCCGCTGGCAGCGCTGCTGGAGCAATGGTCAATGCCAAGGAATCGAGCGCATCGATGTCCAGGAATTGCCCAAGAAGCTCCCCTCCGCCGAGCACCCAGATGTTCTTCTCCCCCGCGGTCTCGCGGATTTCGGGCAAGAACTCATTGACCGGGCCATTAACCAGGCGCACGTCTGCACCATCAGGAATCGGCAAGTCCCGCGAGGTAAAGACGTAGGTGGTGATCCCCTGATAGTATTCCTGCCACTTCTGCGGGTTCTCGATGAACTGCTCATTCTCGATCAGCCACTTATAGGTATTCGCGCCTTCGATATGAACGCCGACGTTCTTGGGCAGCAGGTCCGGGTCGGGTTCGTGGGCCCCGGGCACGTCAAAGAGCCACTGCAGGCTGTGGTTCTCATCTGCCAGATAGCCGTTGAGGGTTACTGCCGCGTCGAAAATAATCTGGCTCATGGCATTTAGTTTGCCACAGGAATGCACCTACATACCAAGGTCCACGGGTGCGAATACCGGGTCTCTTCCGGTACGCATGACCCCGATGGTTCCCGGAGGAACTTCATGCCAGGTATTGCGGCTCCAGTGCAGTTCCAATGGCTCGGACACCACTAGTTGGGCGTTTTCCGGCAATCGGTCTTCCTGCCCGTCTTCGGTAAGCAGCATGGTCGGCCCGTCGGCGTGGTAGAGCGAGGGCGCGATTGAGTCTTCGGCGTCCGGACTAACCCAGGGCAACACGACCAGCTGATGGCCATCCGAGGCGCAGATGGTCGCGCGGAAGGGTTCTGCTATCGCATGCTCAGCGCGCGCCTGCTCCACCCGGGCTACCATGCGCGACAGGCCAGCTATCGGATCATCGGCAAGCCCGTAGCTCAATGCCGAATAGAAGCACACTTCGGTATCGGCGTTGCCCAGTATTCCCGGATAGCGCACCGGGTCCACGTCGAAGGTCGGTTCGCGCTTGAGCCTGTCGAAGTCCGGAATTGACCCGTTGTGCTGGAAAATCCAGCCCTTATCGACGAAAGGTTGGCAGTTCTGCTCGGTGATGGTCCCGCCCGGCGCCGCGCACACATGGGCCAGGATGCATTCTAAGGCGATCTGCGCCGCCAGGTGCCGCAGATTCTGGCTGTCCGAGGCCGGTCCGATCTGCCGGTACTGTCCGAGCATTCCCGAGTACCCTGCCCAGGCCATGCCGAGCCCGTCGCCGTTGGTCGGGAAGGCATGGTCCGCGAAGCCGGAGTCGAGCTCATCCAGGGGAAGGTAGAGCTGGCGGGCATGCAGCCTCTGGTCGATCAGCGAATGCGTGGGACGCACGAGAATATCGGCGATGGCGATCGGGGAACCCCGATAGGAAGCCAGCGGCACATGTCAGCTTCTTGTGGTCGGCGCAAATTCCGGGTTCCACCAACCTACGCCCGGCGGCATCCACCGACAATTCCGGCCTGGGCCGTTTGCATCGTGCCAGATTCCGCCGTTGCCAGACTCGATGGACATTGGCCGGTGTTCGGTACGTTCGCCGTGCATCCTGGCCTGGGCCGCCACAGCAGAATGGCCACTCGAAGGCCCATGCTGGCACTGGAGCACGGGTGGGCTGCGGACACGCTGAACTCAGACCCGGCCATCCTGTTCACGAAATAGTTCGCAGAGAATTAGCCGAACTGGATGCTTCCAGGAGTCCAATCGACAACCTTCGCCGTTGTGACCGAGTCATCCGCTCCGGGCACGAGCCGGAACGTGTCCCCCGATTTTAGCCTTGCAAGGTCAACACCTTGTTCGAGCTGAACTGAATGCACACTACTCGCGAGGGGATGATCAACGGTGTAAGTCCGGTTCCCGAGAGCGAAGACGGGCGCTTCCACCTGCACGATGGTGCCACGGCCGGCGATAGCGTTGGTTACTACGTTCTTAATGGATGCTACCTCTAAACCGCCCTCGGGAACTTGGAACGTAAGTTCCGTCCAATTCCAGCGATGAGGAATGCCCCCGTACGTAGTGGCAAGGAGCGAGAGATGCCGGAATTGACGGTCGGTGATCTCAACGACCGAAGGCATGACAAGTGCAGGAGACGTATGTGTTTGAAGCAGGGTCCGGTGACGGGCGACGGGAAGATAGATCGCTTCCAGTGCAGAGGGGAGGACAGCACCATGCGCTCTGAGAAGTGCGCTCCCTGCCTCAGTTTCCACGGACATGACGTCGCTCTCGCGAATGCCAAATAACTCCTCGAGCTCATCACAGACCGACTCCGGATTACGCCCATCGACGTTTCCCATTTGAACTTTCGCTTCTGCGTTATCTCCCGGTTTGAAACGCAGCTCTAAGTTCAGCGACCGCTCTGGCGTATCGAGAACCAGACGCAGCCAGCCCGTTTGTGAACCGACAGTTTGGGAGGTAACTTCCAGTGGCATCCTGAACCGGCGTTGCCCGTTGCTCTCTGTACACCGCAGATATAGCAAGGGGATGTTGGCATGACTTCTTTCGAAAATGGAGACTGTGGACTCCACCGCTTCCTCATGAGCGAATGGACCACCTGTGGTTGTTATCCGGACCCGCACGTCTTTGAACGCAGTACCCCACGCTTCCCAAGCCTGGACTGCGGCATGCTCGGGTGTCCCGGGAATCGTCAGGAACTCAACGTCCATGAAGATCGGGTCAATTTTCGAGGCCTCGGGCGTGCGAGGCACAACGGATTCGTATTTCCAGCGGCAATCTCCAAGGTAAGTCATCCTGTGAAAGACCGCTGGATCGCCTTCGTGAGGCAGTGGTATTTCCTGATTGCTGGATACGGTGCGGGTGCCGTGCTCCATCCGATAGTTGTCGTGGATAGTGTTGCGGAGGGCATCGAGTGCGTCCTGTCGGGTCTCTATGGCATCAAGCATCTTCAACGGCTCTCCCCTTTCAACTGGCGAGGCAGCGAGCATGGCTTTCTGGCTAATGAACTGTTCCAACACCGCCTCACCGTAAGTAAACCGCTGCATAGTCTCGGGAAAGCGGTCTGCCAACCCCGAAATGAAGGCATCACCGGCCCACTGACAGGGGAATGCAACGCCCGCAGTGAGCTTGTCGAAGTCCGCGACTCGTTCCTCAGTAGGGGTCCACGGCGTGACCAGGTGATAGCGGATAATTGGCTTCCCACCGGGTCTGACATGCTCCTCAAGGAATCGTTTCCAAGAGTTCTTGACCTGGCCGAATTGATTACTGGAAATCGACGTCGTGAAGCCTTTGACCTGCCAAATCTCAACTCCGTCGGGTAATGTGCGGAGGATGTCGATCCCGCCATCCCCCTGCGAAGGATTAATCTGCCGCGCGTCGACGAATTCGCGGCGCAGGAGGGTTGCAATAAGGGACTCGATCGAGTCGCCACTTCGCTGCTGAATCAGCGGCCAGTCATAGGTTGGCATGATCCAATACTACGAATTAATTCGAGCATCTGGCGATCCGCTCTCCAATTGATTTCCCTGGTCAAACTTCGGCGGCAGGCCACGGTACGCTTCTGGGTGGGAAGCGAAAGGCTACAAGCGACCAACGATCTAGGCAGATTCTTAGGTCGTGTAGGGGCCAGGCAAACCGATAGCGGGAGGTTGAACTCGAAGAATTCGTAGACTCACTCCATTCGCTGCCGAGCGGCCCCGTGAGACTAACAGGCCTAGCTGTTCCCACAGCAGCAATGTAGGCACCGACTAATCGAGGGGCCCATTCGGTTGCCGTGGCGCTGATCGGTTCAATGAACAGATCTTCAGCGGTTCCCAGCGATCCAATCGTAACTAGACAGATTGGTCTGGTGCCTTACCCAAATCTTTTGATGCCTTTCCCGACATGCGGTTATGGTTCAACAGGCATGTAAACAATCTTCAAAATCCAATCTATTCATGCGCATTTCGAGATTCACAAATCAATTTCGAGATTACATAAATGACTTCCATAATTATTGTGATCATTTCCCATAGACTTGATCCATGTCATCGACAATCACCGAAGCGAACTTTCCCGTGGAAGACCAACGGGCCCTATGGCGTAGACAGTCTGCGAGCTTACCTTCGCTCCATGGTGGGAAGCGCGCATGGCTAAAGCTTATTTTCGAGCTGGTATCACAAGTGCAAGCAGCGGGTGCGGATATCATGATGAATGCCCGTCCGAATATACCTGACACAGTATTCAAGGATTCCGAATCACGATCAGGAGCATCAGCCGTACGAGAGCCATTGACGTGGGGCGAGTACAGCAGATTCCTCAAGGCTGCAGGCCTCGTTCGAGCGGAAGACGCCAAACTAGTGCTCACCGGTGTCGGCCATGAGTATCTAATCACCGGTTCACCATCCGTTCTGGGTACGTCACTAGCAAGATGTTTCCGGCTACTCTCAGAATCACTGAATTTTATTGCAAGTTCACCAGAAACCGTGGAGGAAGTTGATGAATTCCTCAAAGCTGCTTACCACACCGACTGGAAAAGCCTTGGTGGCGTTCGTGCGCGCCTAGATTGGCTCGATGCCCTCGGTGCAATTGAGGCGACCGCGGGTCGACGGTGGATGATCACTTCTATTGGCCAAGAGATGTTGATGGCTTGTCGCTTGGTCACCCCGGAAGCACTTGAAATCGAAGCAGCTCCAGTTGAAACAATAGAGCCCGCGCCAATACAGATTAAAAACTTGCTGGCTGAACTGAGCGATGGAACTCGTTTGCAGTCGTCTCGGAGCACTTACAATATCTGGGTGCCGAGCCCGGCTACTCATTCAAACAAGGTGGAAAATCTACGTGTCATCGTGAATGCGTTGATCGATCCACTCAGTCGTTCCGAACTCCTCGGATTCATCGCCAACACATTCAGTCTTCGACGTTCCAGCGTGGACTCAATGTTGCCCTTCCTACGAGCTTCGGGACTCATCGTCGAGGTGGGTCTAGGTATATATCAAGCATCCCCTACGGCTCGTGCATGGCTCCAGTCAGGCAGCAACATTAACTTCATCCGGATTCTTCACGCCAATATGCGTTTCGTCGGTGAGATGATCCTTGCGGCGGAGGGCGGCGCGACTCGAGCCGATGTCTATGCTGAAGCAAAACGCCATGGTCTAAATGTGGATAAGTCCCGCTGGATCGCGGCATTCCTTATGGACACGGGGCTCATAGTGCCACCGAAATATGGCAGCCTGCGGACGACTCCCACAGGGGTAGCTCTTCTCGAAGAGCTACCCCTGGCAGAACCAGAAGTTCAGCCCGATTCTGATCCAGAAAATATTCCTGCATCAGACAACAAGTCAGCTTTCTGTTCTTCGAGCCTATCCGAGTCATTAGACGAACTTTCCCGCACGCCTATGGCGAAAGAACGAGGGGCTGGGAAGGCCTTTGAACGGGCAATCAGTGACGCCTTCACTCTCATGGGATTCGATGCCCGCGTACTTAGTGGTTCAGGCACCACAGACGTACTCGTAAAATGGCGAGACCACAAGGGTGCAAAACGTACCTCAATTGTCGAAGCCAAATCGCGTTCCAGCGGTAGCATCTCGCACACGGATGTCAGTGATGTTGCACTTGAATCACATAAAGTTCAACATCATGCTGATCACGTTGCGGTAATTGCCCCAGCGTTTGTCGGCGACACGATCAAGAATATGGCGCGGGCACGTAACTGGACTCTCATCGACGCATCAATGCTTGGAGCCATCGCGGACAAGGCGCTAGCGCTAGGTATCGGACCTGAATTATCGGGAGCGTTATTTGAGTCCAACGGCGGTGTCGACGCAACTATGAAGGCGATTGCCGACAAACAACGTGAGCTCGCAGTCCTCACATACGTGGTCGGGCAGCTTGCCGAAGAGGCAAAGGAATCAGGTGACCCGATCACGCCTCGCGACATATCTAGAGATGGCCGCCGAAGTGAAGTCAAGCCTTCGGTTAGTGAAGTTCTCTCGGCCCTTAGTACCTTGCAAGAACTCGCACCGGGTGCGGTCCGGAAGACAAACGAGAACAACGATCCCAAATTTTCTAGTTTCGAGCTTGGTAGCCCTCGCTCCTCGGCATTAGGTCTACGAGCAATCGCGGAAGCAATCGAAGCGCCACTTTGAGTAACGGTGCCATGGAAAACATATACGACAGATGAAGCGAACCCATCAGTTGGACTGTCCAAGTGACACCTCAGACATACCAGACGAAGGCTGGTCCATTCATAGAAACAGCAATTGGATGTCTCTCCGAGATGACTCGCAAAGTGTGGAACAAA
This sequence comes from Glutamicibacter sp. NPDC127525, assembly GCF_042672105.1. NCBI lineage: Bacteria > Bacillati > Actinomycetota > Actinomycetes > Micrococcales > Micrococcaceae > Glutamicibacter > Glutamicibacter sp. NPDC127525. The sequence goes on from NZ_JBHXVN010000001.1 coordinate 399,195, forward strand.
CGCCCACTCATTTTTGGATCGACACAGATCAAGACAGTGGACCTTGGTTGGCCTGAGGTTCCACGACACAGCGATGAATCTCGGACAATACACCTTGTTTCAGTCCAAAATGCGGAATGACCCACTCGATCTGCTCACATGAGATGGATGTTCAGCAGACGTTTATTGGCTCGGTGGGAGCGTTAGTATGTGACTGCTTGTCAAGATGCAACTGTAGACAACTTTATCGACGGATACGCCGTTTAGACTACGGTTTCCACCCGACTCACTGCTCTGGGAACGTCAAGCCCACGCCACCGGGAATTCGGTGGCGTGGGCCTGCAATGCTGGGAACGTCGGCGCTTACCAGCCGCGCTCCGAGAGGCGGTGCGGTACCGGCACATCGGCGACGTTGATGCCGACCATTGCTTCGCCCAGACCGCGGGAGATCTTAGCCAGCTCGTCCGGGTTGTCGAAGAAGGTGGTTGCCTTCACGATGGCCTCGGCGCGCTGCACTGGGTTGCCGGACTTGAAGATACCCGAGCCGACGAACACGCCGTCGGCGCCCAGCTGCATCATCATCGCAGCGTCGGCCGGGGTGGCGATGCCGCCAGCGGTGAACAGCACTACCGGCAGCTTGCCGGTCTGCGCGATTTCCTTGACCAGCTCATACGGTGCCTGCAGCTCCTTAGCGGCCACGTACAGCTCATCTTCCGGCAATGCGGCCAGCTTGGCGATCTCTGCACGGATCTTGCGCATGTGCCCGGTGGCGTTCGAAACATCGCCGGTGCCGGCTTCGCCCTTCGAGCGGATCATTGCGGCACCTTCGTTGATTCGGCGCAATGCCTCACCGAGGTTAGTGGCACCGCAAACGAATGGAACGGTAAAAGGCCACTTATCGATGTGGTTCTCGTAGTCTGCTGGCGAAAGGACCTCGGACTCGTCGATGTAGTCGACGCCGAGGGACTGCAGGATCTGCGCCTCGACAAAGTGGCCGATGCGCGCCTTGGCCATTACCGGGATGGAGACCTCGGCGATGATGCCGTCGATCATGTCCGGGTCGCTCATGCGCGAGACGCCGCCCTGGGCACGGATGTCCGCAGGAACGCGCTCCAGAGCCATGACGGCCACGGCACCTGCATCTTCAGCGATGCGTGCCTGCTCTGGGGTGACTACGTCCATGATGACGCCGCCCTTGAGCATTTCGGCCATGCCGCGCTTGACGCGGTCCGAACCGACGACGGAGTTCTGGTTGTTCGTAGACATGGTGAGGAGGGGTTCCTTTCGACACTGCGGTGACTCGTTTTTGCCCCAGAATTTCGGGGATATAAGCGAGGTGGTACGCCAGTAATCGTAGGATCGCTTTGCTTTATTACCTCGCGTGTTGCGTCATAATTGGCAGATAGTAGATTTATCCACCAGTTACGAGTTAGTGCGTAACATTGGCAATCTCTACTAAACAACTAGTCAGAGTGCTTTTTGCCGGTGAATATTTGGCGTGACGCTATTGCATCCGACACTTGATATTTTGCTGGCTGACCGTAGCCTTCAGGATTAGCTGCTTCAATGCGCGCCACTTCCTCAGACATAAATTGCACCAGCGGAACGTCGCCGTTGATATCTTCGGCTACGGAGCGCAATTGCTGCGCATATGCCAGCAATCGCGGAGTGAAGTGTTTGGTGTAGGAGGGGTCCGGGTCGCTGGCACGCTGATGGACGGATTCAAAATTTTTGGCAAGGTCCTCGATTGCCGGTTTAACTGACTCCATCACCTGCACCAATGCCCGGTCCGCCGCTTGCGAGATCGCAACTAGGCTCAATTGGTAGTGGTGCTCGGTGGCCACAGCCGCCGCGAGCCGTTCCAGCGGATCCAGGGTATCGAGCCAACCGCGCAGGAACCTGTCGCAGTTTGCATCATGCTCGTAGCTCAGGTCTTCAAGCAGCTGATCAATCATGCCGATTGAGTAGCGGGCTGCACCTTGGATGGCGAAACGCATTTCATGCTCGGATCCACTAATAATCCAGTCGCGGATTTCTTCGATGGTGCCGATTGGTTCAGGGGACCTGGGAATATTCAACGATGCTCATTTCAGGAAGAAGTTGCTCCAACATGCCGCAACAGTCTATTTGGTCTTGCATTGCAGCAGGCCAACATCGTGGCTTTTGCATTAAATGACGTTGGGCCCGACAGAACATTTCCATGTTCTGCCGGGCCCAAGTACCAGCTATTGCCTAGTTCGGGGTTTCGCTGTCCCACGCTTCGGCAATGGCACTGCGAACCTCGGACAAGGTCTGCGGGATTGCCTTGGTCTGCGCGATGATAGGGAAGAAGTTCCCATCCCCGTTCCAGCGCGGCACGATGTGCTGATGCAGGTGCGCGGCGATGCCTGCTCCCCCGGCTTCGCCCTGGTTCATGCCCAGGTTGAAACCGGCGGGGTTGGAGACCTTGCGCAGCACGCGCATTGACTGCTGCGCCAACGCTGCCATTTCGGCCGTTTCCTCCACCGTGATATCGGTGTAGTTGGGCACATGGCGGTACGGGCACACGAGCAGGTGGCCCGGGTTGTACGGGAACAGATTCAGGATCACGTAGCAGGTTTTGCCACGGTGCACGATCAGCGCTTCTTCGTCGGTACGCCCAGGACCGGCGCAGAATGGGCAACTGGCCTCATCCTTGACCTGGTCCTGTCCGCCCTTGATATAAGCCATCCGGTAGGGAGTCCACAGGCGCTGGAACGAATCCGGCACTCCGGCGAGTTCAAAGTCGTCGGTGACGGACCGGTCTGCTTGTTCCTGCATGCTTGGTGGACTCCCTATCCGAACTAGTTGTTGTTGTCGCGGCTCTTGATGGCTTCAACGATGCGGGCTACCGCATCGTCGACTGGAACCTGGTTCTCCTGGCTGCCATCGCGGAAGCGGAAGGACACGGCGTTTGCATCGGCATCTTCGCCACCGGCGATGAGCACGAATGGAACCTTGTCCTTGGACGCGTTGCGGATCTTCTTCGGGAAGCGATCCGTCGAGTCATCCAGTTCCACGCGGACACCCTGCGCCTTGAGCTTGGCAACAACTTCACCGAGGTAGTCGTTGAAAGCCTCGGCCACTGGGATCGCGCGAACCTGTACCGGCGAGAGCCATGCGGGGAAGGCACCTGCGTAGTGCTCGGTGAGCACGCCCAGGAAGCGCTCGATGGAACCGAACTTCGCAGCGTGGATCATCACTGGTTCCTGGCGGGAACCGTCGGCAGCCTGGTACTCCAAACCGAAGCGCGCTGGCTGGTTGAAGTCGTACTGCACGGTGCCCATCTGCCAGGTACGGCCGATGGCATCCTTGGCCTGGACCGAGATCTTCGGACCGTAGAATGCGGCTCCGCCTGGGTCGGCAACCAGTTCGACGCCGGATTCGGTGGCGACGCGCTCCAGCACGGCGGTAGCTTCATCCCACTGCTCATCCGAGCCGATGAACTTGTCCGACTCCGGATCACGGGTGGACAGCTCCAGGTAGAAGTCGTCCATGCCGAAGTCGCGCAACAGCGAGAGCATGAAGTTCAGCAGGTGCTCAACCTCGGCCGGTGCCTGCTCCTTGGTGACGTAGGAGTGGCTGTCATCCTGGGAGAAACCTCGCACGCGGGTCAGGCCGTGGACCACGCCGGACTTCTCGTAGCGGTAGACGTGGCCGAATTCGAATAGGCGCAGCGGCAATTCACGGTATGAACGTCCGCGGCCGCGGAAGATCAGGTTGTGCATCGGGCAGTTCATGGCCTTCAGGCGGTATTCCTGGCCCTGCTTGGTGATGTTGCCATCTTCATCGCGCTCTTCATCGATGTGCAGCGCCGGGAACATGGTGTCCGCGTAGTACGGCAGGTGGCCCGAGGTGTGGAACAGCCCATCCTTGGAGATGTGCGGGGTGCCCACGTACTGGAAGCCTTCTTCGACGTGGCGGTCGCGCACGTAGTCTTCCATTTCGCGCTTGATGATGCCGCCCTTGGGGTGGAACACCGGCAGGCCCGAGCCCAGCTCATCGGGGAACGAGAACAGGTCCAGTTCGGCACCGAGCTTGCGGTGGTCGCGGCGCTCGGCTTCGGCCAGGCGCTCCTGGTAGGCCTTCAGGTCGTCCTTGGTTGGCCATGCGGTGCCGTAGATGCGCTGCAGCTGCTTGTTCTTCTCGCTGCCCAGCCAGTAGGCGGCAGCCGAGCGAGTCAGCGCGTAGGCGTTCTTGATCAGCTTGGTGTTCGGCAGGTGCGGTCCGCGGCACAGGTCCTTCCAGACAGTGTCGCCGGACTTGCGGTCCACGTTGTCGTAGATGGTGGTTTCGCCAGCGGCCACCTCAACGGTGACGCCTTCGCCGGAAGTGTCGGCGGAGTCGGCCTTGGCCAACAGCTCGCACTTGTATGGCTCGTTGGCCATTTCAGCCTTGGCTTCCTCCGGGGAAACTTCGCGGCGGACAAAGAGCTGGTTCTGGTTGATGATCTTCTGCATCATCTTTTCCAGCTGCTTCAAGTCTTCTGGGGTGAATGGGTCCTCGACATCGAAGTCGAAGTAGAAACCGTCGGTGATGTAGGGGCCGATTCCCAGCTTGGAGTCCGGGCGCAGCTGCTGCACAGCCTGGGCCATCACGTGGGCGGTCGAGTGGCGCAGCACCTCCAATCCTTCTGGATCATTGATGGTTACGCGGGTGACAGTGGTTCCGGCTTCCAGTTCGCGGGCCAGGTCGCGCAATACGCCATCGACGTGCATGACAACCACGTCTTTATCGTTGGCAAAATGCTGCAGACCGGTCGTTCCCGCGTCCACCTGTACCTGCTCGCCGTCAATGGTGAGAGTCAGCTGCTCGCTCATGAGATCGGGTTCTACCTTTCAATCTGTGATGGCTTCATAGCTTGTGGCATACCTTGGCCACAGCCAGCCAGAATCCAGTTTAGTTCAGGACCCCACCTCAGCGTGCGTTTACCTCGGGTTTTACGAAGATTGATCGCCCTCTTGTGACTCGTTCAACAGCGAATCTGCGTTGAACAGGCTCATGACATGCCAGATTTCACGATCGCCCGCGGGCTGCGAACTGGTGACTTTGCCGTTTTTCAGATCCTCGCGGAAAGCCGGAATCACTTCTTCCATGCGGCGCATGAGTTCGTCGCATTCATCTTGGGTAAGCATCAGGTTGCTCGTTTGCATCTGCGCTTTAATCTCCCCGGGCTCTTCGCCGCGATAGTGCCTTTCTGCATGCCGAAGCGTCGCTTGCAGGCGGCGTTGCTCGTCATGGACCACTTGGCTGAGGTAGGCATCCATGGCCGTCCCGGTCTGGTCCTCCGGGCGCTCTCCCACTTTGCCGGTCGTATAGCCGCGAGCCGCAGGTTTCCATACGCGGTCACGCCTATCGCGCGCCAGTTCCGGAACTTCAACGATCATGTCGGCTTTGGCCAGCTCACGCAGATGGAAACTGACCTTGTTCGCGGGTACGCCAAGAGCCTGCGCGAGGTCTGCCGCGCGTGCGGTTTCCATTGCCGAAAGCGCGTCAAGGATTTGCCGACGCAAGGGGTTTGCGATGGCCTTGAGCATGGGGGTGGTGAATGTGACCGGTGGCTCATGGTTGCTCATAAGCACAGCATAGCAATCCCACAAATAAAGTTGCGCAAATTCTATTGCGCAACTTTATTTGCGAATCTATAGTTGGTGCCATGACCAGCATCCAGGCCAACGATCCATCAGGCACCACAGCGATTATCACGGAGCCTTTGCCGCCTTTGCGCGTGCAGCGCAACTACCGGATGTGGCTGCTGGCGGACTCAACGGCTTTGCTGTCGGGCAGTATTTACGGGTTCATCTTTCCTTTGATCTTGCTGTCCGCTACGGGGTCCCCGGTTTTGGCCGGAACCCTGGCCGCAGTGGGAATGGCAGCACGGGCGAGCGTAATTTTGGCCGGCGGAGCCATGGCGGATCGTACCGACAAGGCTCGGATGATTCTCATAGGAAGTTTCGCCGGTGCTGCAATCACGGCAGCCATGGCCCTGGGCAGCAGCGTCGGTTCACTGCCGGTTGCCTCCTTATGCCTTGCCCACATCCTTATGGAACTGCGCGGCGGGTACTTTGGGTCGACAACTAATGCCGCCCTAAAGGATCTTGTACACCCCAAACAGCTCGGCCGCGCGATGGCGGCGAATCAAGGCCGCGACTCGGTGCTGATGCTCGGCTCCGCTCCCCTGGGCGGCGTGCTTCTGGGATTAGGCGGTGGCATTGCCCTGCTCATCGTCAGTGTCCTGAATCTGATCGCTGCGGCCAGTGGATTTGCACTGCGTCGTCCATTGCGGGCAGCCAAGCTATCTGGGCAAGATTCCAATGGCACCAGCAATGATTCCGAAGAGGAAGTGGCCCACGGAATTCTGGCAGGCATGCACTGGTGCTTTTCCCGGCCACAGCTGCGCGCTCTGCTGATTTTGATTACGGTCGTCAACATCGGCGTCAACGGGCTGATGACAACGCTGATCTACGGACTTCAACAGCGTTCCGAAGAACCCTGGGTTATCGGGTTAACTTCTACCTTCATGGGCGCTGGAATGCTGCTCGGATCGTTGGTCGCAACGAAGCTCATCGATAAATTCCGCAGTGGTTTACTGACCTGCACCTGTCTCACCATTTTGGGTGTAGCCATGCTGCTCATCGGGTTTAATACGAACCTGCTCTGGATGGGGACCATGCTGATGATCAGCTTCCTCAGCGTTCCAGCTCTCAACGCTGCGGTGGGTGGATACTTCATGGCCTCCATTCCGAAGCAAATGTCTGGGCGCGCTAATTCCCTAATCACCTTTATGGCACTGGCCGCTTTGCCCTTATCTCCGCTGCTTACCGGATTTGGTCTGGAATCGGTCGGCATGGGACCAACGCTGATATTTTTCGGGGCATTCGTTTCCTTAGCAGCAGTCTTGGCCTGGCTCTCACCGCAGGTACGGCGCATACCCCGTCCTGAGCATTGGATGGCGGCATCGCCCGAACTCACCAGCGCATCCGCCCCTCAACAATCCCCCGCCCCAGCGGCCTCCACCGAATAGGAGTATCCAAAGTGAATTCCGATCCCACGTCGCCCAGCGATTTCCGGCTCAAGCGATCAGCCCGGAAGCGAATCTTCAGCAGCGAAAAAAGATACCGCCATGCTTCTGCATTGACGCACCAAGCCGACGATGCAATTGCCCAGGCGAGGTATCAAGCGCTGCTCAACGAGCAATGGATCTATCTATAAGGAGGCAGGAAAAGTCTTGGAAGATCCGCAAACCCATGGCTTTCATTTTCAACCCCTCCTACCCTAGTAATATGAACAAACTGGCCCCACCTGCCATCAGTGCTATTACCCTCGGAGTGCGCGATGTCGGTGCTTCCACGAAGTTCTACACCGAGGGCCTGGGGTTTGAGCTGGTCCAGCCAGCTCACCCGGAAATCGCTTTTGTCCGTGCCGGCTATGGCTTGATGCTCGCCCTCTGGGATGTGAAGCAGATGCCCAGCGAGTACGGCGACGTCGGGCACAGCCAGCTGGCGCCACCGATCTCACTGGGACACAACGTGCACTCTGACGCAGAAGTGGACCGACACTACCGGCGAGCGCTGGATGCGGGAGCGACTTCTGTCACCGAACCGACGGTGCAGCCGTGGGGCGGCAAGAGTGCCTGTGTGGCTGATCCGGATGGCTTCCGCTGGGATTTTGTGCACAACCCGTCATTTGTCGTCGACGCCGATGGGCATGTTTCCTCGGTTTGAGAATTATCAGTTTTCAGTGATCTTCCTTGATGGTTCCCGTTCAGGCCAGGGTTCATAGGTGCTAATTTGCCCAAGCTCATCACTAGTGCCTGCAAAGCAGCAGGCCTTCGCTGCGAAATGGTCGATGGCGTCCGTGACGCTGAGGAATGGAATAGCCAGCGCCCCAAAGGGCTCTTCGTACCAAAGTTGGACGCATGCTCCGTTGCGTACTTCGATTTCTGCGTCCATGCCCTTGAAGAGGACTTTGGCTCCACGAATGAGCGCATCTTCGGCCTCCCAGGACGTATCTTCATCGAAGTAGATGAAGTCGTAGTCACGAATTCCTCTTTGCGGATCTTTGCCTTCGAGCACGTTCCAAACTGTTTGGGATAGTGCACCTGCAGTGAGCCACCAATCATCTGCGCTTACGCCCGTTCTCCCCTCACATCAGGTATCTCTCCTATTGGACCCGATGTATCTGTTAGGTAAACCCTGTCAGCGAACTAGCTCATCAGGCCCCTCTCTGGTCCAGGCCTTCAGCTTCCATCCGTTTGGCAAGTTCCCCGACACTTTCGATCTTGCGTGCTCCCTCGCCGAGGTTTGGCCGATAGCTTGGTTGCGGCCGGGTGAGCTCCGCGAGGTAGCCTGCAGCAGGCAGAGTCTCCGGCTGATGCAGGTCCCAGGCGTTCAGCGCTTGGAGGGAGATGCCGCGCGGTCCGGTACGGCGTGTGACCCCGTGGATGAGCAGCATGCGTGTGGAGAAGAGCAAGGGCGCTGTGCTCTGCTGCGTGTCATCGAAGAAGGTGGCGTCGATGCAGCCAGTCCCATCATCCACGGAAATGAAGACCACACGCTTGCCTCCGCGCATGGGAGGAGTCTGAGTGGCCACCCGTACCCCGGCGACCAGAACTTCGGTTCCGTTGCGCAGGTGCAGCAGCTCAGCTGCCTGCGTAATGGGCAGGTGCGCCAGCCGTTGGCGGTACGAGGTGATCAGATGCTCGCTGGCGTCCAGATGCATGAGGTCCAATTCGGTACGTACTACTTCCGCGGGATCCAGTGCTTTGCCGGTCTGGTCGATATATTCGATCTGCCCCAGATCCAGGGCAAGTTGTCCGGGTCCCGGCCGGTATTTGGCCGGAAGGGAGCTGTGCGCCATGGATTGCGTGTGGGCGATCGTGTCGGCACGGGAGGTCCCGGACAATAGGGAATCGAACACTCCGAGCGCTGCAAGGTTCTGGTAGGTGCGTCGCGAGAGTCCTGCGCGGGCGCGGACATCGGCGAGGTGCTCATAGGGCTGGCCTGCGACCAGGCGTTGCACTTCGCGTTCGCTCATCTGGTGGATGTCGCGGAAGGCCAGGCGGATTCCATAGCGCCCAGGGCGCAGCGAGCTGGGTGCGCGGGGCACCACAGGAACCTTCACTGGAGCGGATTCGAATATTCGTTCGACTCGGTAGTGCCCGGTGGATCGGTTGATATCCAGCGGGAGGATGGGAACGCCCATTCTGCGTGCTTCGGAGACCAGCAGCCGCTTGGGGTACATGCCCGGGTCGTGCTCCCAGATCCCGGCAAGGAAAGCTTCGGGGTGGTGCGCCTTGAGCCAGGCCGAGTGGTAGGTAGGTACGGCAAAGGCAGCCCCGTGGGCCTTGCAGAAGCCGAAGGAGCCGAAGCCGGAGAGCACCTCCCAGACTTGGTCAATGGTTTCCTGGCTATAACCGCGTTTGGCCGCCTCGGCGCGCACATACTTCTCTACGGCTGGTTCCTTCTCCGGGTTGCCCAGCAGGCGCCGGTAGACATCGGCCATGCCCAATCCGCATCCGGTGAGCACATCAAGCATGCGCAGCACCTGTTCATGGAAGACGGTCACCCCGTGGGTTTCGGCGAGCGCCGGAATCAGATCCTCGTGCAGGTATTGGGCAGGGGCGAATCCGTGGCGGTGCTCCAGGTAGGGCTTGACCATATTCGACTGCATGGGACCCGGGCGGAACAGGGAAATATCGATGATCAGGTCGTTGAATTCGCGGGGCGCGAGCTTGCCGATCAGTTCGCGCTGCCCCGGGGATTCGATCTGGAAGCAGCCCAGCGTATGGGTGGAGCGGATCAATTCGAAAGTGGGTTCGTCATCCAGTGGCACCCTGGACAGGTCTATCGCTCCGGTAGCGGAGATATAGCTGTCGTCGGCGTGCCCTCCGGCGCGGGCGGCCGCTTGCTTATCCGGGTGCATGCGGGCGATCTCCTCGAGCGTGTAGGCGATGGCCGATTGCATGCGCACACCGAGCACGTCGAGCTTGATCAAGCCCATCAGGTCCATGTCATGCTTGTCGAACTGGCTCATCTGCAGTCCGATGCCCGAGGGCTGGACCGGGGTGCGGTCCAGCAGGCTCGCGTCGGAGAGGATCACCCCGCAGGGGTGCATGGAGATATGCCGGGGCAGCCGGTCCAGGCGCTCGGTAGCGTCGATGAGGATATCGAGCTGGGTGTCATCGGTAATGCGTTCTGCCAATGCGGCCAGCTCCGGCTTCTCGGTGAGCGCTTCGCGGAAAGAGGATGCGGAGAAGCGCCAGAGCTGCTTCGCGATCTCATCCACCTGCTCCTGCTCTACCCCGAGGGCGGCTCCTGCATCACGGACCGCGCCGCGCGCACGGTAGGCGTTCTGCATGCTCATCAGGCTGACGCGCTCTTCCCCGAAGCTGGAGAAGATCTCGCGGTAGATCTCGTGGCGGCGTGCGGATTCCACGTCGATGTCGATATCCGGCAGGGTGGTGCGGGTATCGGAGAGGAAGCGTTCGAACACCAGGTCGTGGGCCAGCGGGTTCACCTGGCTGATGCCCAGCAGGTAGTTCACCAGCGAGGAAGCACCGGAGCCGCGGGCGGCCACGCGGATTCCCATGCCGGTGATCAGCTTGACGGTTTCGGCGACGGTCAGGAAATACCCGGCGAAGTCCAGCCGGTCGATCACCCCAAGTTCCAGAGCCAGCTGTCTTTCAATGAGGCTGGGATTGGCGTGCGGCAAGAGCCCAGGCACCGCTGCATGGACTCGCTCGGTGAGTTCTTGCATGGCCGGACGGTGCAGGCCGATGATCTTCGCTTCGGGGATCACCGGCTGCTTCCATCCAAGATCGGCTACCGGGTCCGCCGCTGCCCATTCGGCGAGCGCTTCAGTTTCCCGCAAAAGCTGCTGCGCCCAGCTCCTTTCTGTGGCTTGGCCGATCTCCTTGGCCAGCTGGCGCATCTGGGGCGGGGTTTTCAGCCACCCTTGGCCATTGGGTTGGCAGGAGTCCAGGTTCTTCAGGCTATGCAGGGCGCGCGCCGAGTCCAGGATGTCTGCGGTAACCGCTCCATCGGGGTCCACGTAGCGCACGGCGTTGGTGAGCACGGCCCTGATCCCCCGCTCCTGGGCGTAGCGCAGCAAGCGGGCTGCTTCACCGAGGCTGTAGCGCGATCCAGGGCTGGAGAGGTGCGTGGTGATTTCCACTCGCAGCATCTTTCCCAGCCGCTTCTTCCAGCTGGCAAGCAGTGCCCGGGCTTGGGCGTAGCTTCCCTTGAGGATTGCGCGGGCCACGTCTGATTCGCCGCCGAGCAGGATCATCAGGTTCCCGGCAGCACCCAGGTGTGCCAGCTGCTCGGTTTTCAGCCCCGGAACCCCGTGCGCAGTGCTGTGCGCGAGGGTGATGGCTCGGCACAGCGCCGCATACCCTGCGCCATTGCAGCGCCCACGGGCCAGCAGGACAATCCGCCCTTGGGTTTCTCCGTGGTTATCGAGCACGGCAAGGTTCACCCCGAGAATCGGGTGCAGCCCTTCTGCCATGCAGGCCGCCACATGCTTGACCGTTCCATAGAGCCCATCCCGGTCAGTCAGCGCGAGCATCTGGGCACCCTGCGCTTTGGCCGCTTGGGCCAGCCGCTTTGGGTGCGAGACTCCGTAGTGGGCGCTATAGGAAGAACTGACGTTCAGGTGGGTGAAGCTCATGGAGGTCCTTCGAATATATGTTCCCCTGCAGGGGAATTAGGCGCTGCGGGCCAGCGACTCATGCACACGCACCAGACGCCACCGTTCGGTTTGCGCATCAAAACTCACATCAACGCTGTGCACTTGCCGGGATCCGCGCACCGCGACCAGTTGCAGGCGCCACATCTCATAGTCGGCAATCCCCGCACCGGCTCCGCGAGGAATCCGCAGGTTTTCATCCCACCATTTGCGGCGTTCGAACCAGCGCTGAGGCTCGGCCACCAAGCGATAGTCCTGCCCTTGCCAGCTCACGCGCAACGGCATTCCATCAGCTGCACGAGTAACCTCGATCGACTCGGTGAACATCCCCACGTGTGCACTCCTTACTTAGTAGAACCATTCTATTCGAACACGTGTTCGAATGACAGTTACACTAGTCAGCGCGACCGACAGTTTGGGTTAGCCAAGTGCAGCGGATCTCAGCGCCGACGGACTGGTTGAATAAGCCCTGCGAAAGGCAGCGCTGAGCGCAAAGGGTGAAGAGTATCCGACATCACGGGCAATCTGCGACAGCGGTGCATCGCTGGCGAGCAGCGCATCATGAGCCAATCCCAGACGCAATTTGGTGAGGTACCCCATGGGTGCGGTGCCCATGGCCTGGCGGAAGGCTGGCGAAAAAGCCGAACGGGACATCGCAGCTGTTCTGGCCAGCCCCTCCACGCTCCACGCTCGAGCTGGTTGCGCCCACATCGCCCCCACCGCCAACCCAATGCCTGGCGCCGCCGAGCGAAGCACCCTGGTTCCCGGCAAGTGCTGCAAGGCGCAGATCGCCAGAATGTCCAGCAGCCGGTCCAATACCACCTGCTGGGCGGGACCCGCACTTTCGGCTTCGGTCGCCAGCAGTTCAGCCCATCGCCACGCCGCATCGTCATCGATAACTGCCAGATCGGTACCCTCGCAGACAAGATCAGCGACAGCGCTGGTCGTAGTGAAGGTGCCAACCAGTAGCTGGTCGGGGCCATTAGGCGAATTGCCCCATGCACGCACCCCATGGCGCAACTCTTGGACCATGGCTCGACCCGATGGCCCCAGGCATTGCTGGCCCGGGGCAATGGCATAGTTGCCAGGCGCCGCGCCCGGAAGGGTCTGGGCACTGGCCGAGCGAACCTCATAGGAGGCTGATCCGCAAATGACGACCAATTCCCCTTGCCGCGCCACCACGGACTTTTGTCCTCGTTGCACCCTGCAGGATCCCGAGCGCACCGCCAAAATCGTCAGCGGGCAAAGATCGCGAACAGCAACACTCCACTGGTCCTCCATGCACATGCGGAGAATGAAGGCTTCACGAGCCCGTGGGCCAGAAGGGAAAAATGCATCGGGTCTCACGCCACCACTCTGGACGATTGCGTATGCATTGTCGAGCCTTGAGCATTCAAAATCCTGCCCAACATCTGTTGAATGAAATCATGAACCTGCCGTTGCTTACTATTTTCCTGCCGCTGCTGACAATTGCCACCGGCTTGATCATTGCCGGATTCTACGTTTCCTTCACCCTCGTGGTCTTCCCTGCGCTAGCGCGAATGGATGATCGCTCCGCAAGCACGTTCATGGTCCACGTGAACAGATACGCCCAACGGCCCCCATTCCTGAGCTTGTTCTTCCTCGGCTTGCTCGCCAGCACCGGATGCCTTGCCCTCTCCATCGTCCACGAGAATATCCGCATATCGATCGGAGCGGCACTGGTGCTTAGCGGTGCCCTGCTCACTATCGGAGTCAATGGTCCGCTCAATCGGCGACTGGAACAGAATTCGTTGGCTTGGGCGAAATATGAGCCACGGTGAATCAGGGCCAATGCCGCGCGAGCACTGGGTTCCGGCCTAGGCGCTGTCCTCCTGCTCAGCGGTGTTTGAGCTGGATGCAGCACTCCTGCCCCGTCACATCCATTCCGGGGGCAACCCGTGATCGACCTGCACAAATTGGCTCTGCGCGAAACTGCCTGCGTCATTGTGTCTCGAATGCTCGATTAGCACCTGAGACACCGATAGCATCGAGAGAGCACTAGCCAATCGTTCCAGGAGCTAAATCCCATGTCCCATAAGGTCAAAGCCGTCATTTCGCGCGCTAAGGACGCACCCGTAGAGGTCGTCGATATCATCGTTCCGGATCCAGGTCCCGGAGAAGTAGTTGTCGATGTGCTCACCACCGGTGTCTGCCACACCGACCTGCACTACAAGCTCGGCGGGATTGGCGACGAGTACCCGTACCTGCTGGGCCACGAGTCCACCGCAGTAGTCAGCCAGATCGGCGAGAACGTCACCAACGTCAAGGTCGGCGACCGCGTGATCCTGAACTGGCGTGCAGTCTGCGGCCAGTGCCGCGCTTGCGCCAAGGGCGAGCCGAAGTACTGCTTCAACACCTTCAATGCCACCCAGAAGATGACCCTGGAAGATGGCACCGAGCTTTCCCCGGCGCTGGGCATCGGGTCCTTCGCCGAAAAGACCCTGGTCCACTCCGGCCAGTGCACCATCGTGGATGAAGAAGCCGACCCGGCCGCAGTAGGCCTGCTCGGTTGCGGTGTCATGGCCGGCATCGGGGCAGCGATCAATACCGGCGAGATCAAGCGCGGCGAGTCCGTCGCAGTGATCGGTTGCGGTGGCGTCGGCGCTGCTGCCATCGCCGGCGCGCAGCTGGCCGGCGCAACCACCATCATCGCGGTGGACGTGAACCCGGACAAGCTGGAAGGCGCCAAGAAGTTCGGCGCCACCCACACCGTGGATTCCTCCAAGGTCGACGCCGTGGAAGCCATCCAGGCACTCACCGGCGGCTTCGGCGCTGACGTCGTCATCGACGCGGTGGGCCGCCCCGAAACCTACAAGCAGGCCTTCTACGCCCGCGACCTTGCTGGCCGCGTCGTATTGGTGGGCGTGCCGACTCCGGAGATGAAGCTCGAGCTGCCGCTGCTCGATGTCTTCGGCCGCGGCGGCTCGCTGAAAAGCTCGTGGTACGGCGATTGCCTGCCAAGCCACGACTTCCCGATGCTTGTCGAGCAGTACAAGCTCGGCCGCCTGGATCTGGATGCCTTTGTCACCGAACGCATCACGATCGATGAAATCGAAGAAGCGTTCACCAAGATGCATGAAGGCACCGTGCTTCGTTCGGTGGTGGAGCTCTAGTGGCCGCCCGCATCGAGAACGTCGTCACTTCCGGCACCTTCTCCCTGGATGGCGGGACGTGGGATGTCGATAACAACGTCTGGATCGTCGGCGATGATTCCGAGGTGATGGTCATCGACCCGGCACATGATGTAGCCAAGATCCGCGAAGCTGTGGGCGATCGAGAAGTCATGGCCGTGCTGCTTACCCACGGGCACGATGACCACATCCGCGCGGCTGGCGAATTCGCCGACGCCGTGGATGCACCGCTGTTCTTGAACCCGGAAGACCGCATGCTCTGGGAAGCTGTCTACCCCGAGCGCGATGTGGACGCAGAAATCAGCGAAGGCGATTCATTCACCATCGCCGGCACCACGCTGACCGCCCTGCACACCCCGGGGCACTCTCCGGGCTCAACCTGCTTCTACGCTGAAGACCTCGGTGTACTGTTCAGCGGTGATACCCTGTTCAACGGCGGCCCGGGGGCTACCGGTCGCAGCTACTCCAGCTTCGAGACGATCGTCGAGTCGATCCGCACCAAGCTGCTGGTCCTGCCAGCTGAAACCGTGGTCAATACCGGCCACGGCGATGCCACCTCCATCGGTGCAGAAGCGCCGAACCTGGATGAATGGATCAAGCGCGGTCACTAAGCACCACGCATCGAGCGGCAGCAGGCCATTAGAGCCGGCTGCCGCTCGTGTTTAAAGTTGATGCGCAAAACATCTGGTGATGGCAAGATTAAATACATGCCTTCAGATAAACGCTACAAGTCCGCCACTGCCTTATTCCTGGGCGCAGCAGTATTCATCATCGTCGGCATCGTCGTGCTGTGGTGGGACAGTCAACAAGAAGTAGTTTTCTACTCTGGATCCTATGTACCGCTGGTCGAAGACTCTGAAATCTACTTTGGCCCGGGTCCCGCCGAAGTTCTCGGTTGGGTGCTGGCTTTGCTCGGCGTTGGCGCGCTGGGGGTTGCCGGCGGCTTATCGCTTCGCCAGCTCGCTCGGTTCAAGGCCTGGTTCCTGATCGCCGGACTGCTGTTGGCAGCAGGTGGCATCGGAGCACTGCTATGGGACTACAACCAGGTTCGAACCTTCGGCTGGTTCGCCTATGCCCCGCTGAGCGAAGCAGCATTCGTTCCTGACAGCGCAGCCCACGTCATGGGCGAGCTGGGACTTGTGGCAGGAATCCTGCTGGCCAGCAGCTACCTGGGGTTCCGGCTCGGGTCCAAGCCCAGCGGCTCAGCCATCCGCGGCTAAAACAGCGAGTTGTTGTGCGCCGCAATCAGCTCCGGCGAATTATTGCGCACATTGCCAACAGCGGTATCGACCTCATGCATGGTCCATTGGGAAGCCACATCGAAAGCTTCGGCGCGAATCTGCTCGATCAGCCCTTCACCGTCTTCCTCGGCAGGGTTCATCCACCGGCCCATCATCTCCTTGCCCAACGGAATGGGCAGGCGATCATGCAGGCCCGCAAGTTCGCCGAGCACCCCGGGCTCTTCCGCTGAAGGCGAATCCATGGTCATGATCGAGGTGGAAAGAATCCAGGACCCGTCCTGGTCCTTCCACCATTCGTAGAGGCCGGCGAAGAAGATCAGCTTTCCATCCTCGCGATGCACGTAGAAGGGGCGCTTTTTGCTGCCTTCCTTTTTCCATTCGTAATACCCTTCCACCGGGACGACGGCACGGCGCTTCTTCACCGCCGAACGGAAGGTCGGCTTGGTGCTGGCCGTCTCGCTGCGCGCATTGAAGGCGCGCACCCCGACCGCGAGCTCCTTGGCCCATCCTGGCACCAGCCCCCACCGTGCTACATGGATCTGGCGGTGCAGCTCATCGTCGATCAGCCGCTCGAGCACAACCGGCACGTCGGTAGTCGGAGCAACGTTCCAGGACTGGCGCAGTTCCAGATTGGCGTCCGCTTCCGCCTCGGCCTCTGCCACCAGATCGCCGATGGCTTTGGCCATCACATATCGTCCGCACATCGCCTACCCCTTCGAACCGGCATCAAGGAAAATCTGCTCCCCAGTCTAGCGAGCGGAGCAAAAGAATCCAGCGAACTTTTTCTACCCCTCCGGGAACAAAGTAAACACCATTGCCGTTACACCATGTATGAGCAACGAATTGAACCTTGACCACTACGTTCCCGCTGCCGGCGGAGTCACCATGTTCACCACCAGCTGGTGCGGCTACTGCCGCAACCTCAAGCGCCTGATGGACCAGAAGGGTGTCGCATACACCGAGGTGAATATCGAAGAAGTCGAAGGCACCGCAGAGATCGTCGAGGCGTTCAACAACGGCAACCAAACCGTGCCAACCCTGATCTTCCCGGACGGCACCGCAGCCACCAACCCGCGCATTGACGAGGTTGTTGAGCGAGTCGGCGCCTAGATCCGGCCGCGAACCAAAATCGGCACCCGCATCGGGTGCCGATTCTTTTTTAAGCTGTGCTAGATGCCTTGCAGCGTGGCGTGCTCGCTATATTCGTCGAGCAGCGCTGAAATAAATGCTTCGGTGGTGACAGCGGCGAGCAGATCATTAGCCGCGCCTACCGTCGTGGGATCCATTGGAATGCCCATTGCTTGGTAGACCCCATCGAGGACTTGCCGCAATGGCGCGGAATCCTCGACAACAAAGACCGAAGAGAACAGCCATGCCCCGGAAACCACACGCTGAGCTGTGCCTGCCAGCTTCACTGGATAGTTGCGCGGCGATTTCCCATCAGGGAGGCCATGCACCGAATGATCTCCCGGGCAATACTCCCCCGGGATTGGCCCGACTTGCGCATTCACGCCAAGGCGCTGGAAAGCGTTGGCATACACCCGCGCGAAGACCTCGAAGCGATTCTGCTGGCGCATCACCGCCTCGGCTTCGGGCTCAATATGATCAACGATCAATGTACCCCGGTGATACGCGGCGGCCCGGCCTCCAGCTTTGCGCACCAAAGGAGCAAAGCCTTGCTGCTGCGCTACGTCACGAGCCGCCTCATAGCCCTCTAGCCGCACATCGCGCTGGCCGAAGGCCAGGGTCGGGTCCGGACGATAGAGCCGTAGCAGCGCGCCGCTTTCGCCAGATTGGACGCTGCGCAGCAGTTGCACTCCACGTTCTAGGTCAGCAGCCGGGTCTCCGGTAGGATTTTCGATTTCCACAGATAACGGCGCATCTGACTGGGGGTTCCACAAACTCATAAATCTGAGTCTAATTCAGCAATTCGCTCCAGGCGGAGTAGATGTCACAGCATCCGATTGCCGATGGCCGAGGTTTCTGGGCCATAATAAAAGGCGTGCCAAATTCTTCTACCCCTGTCATCCTGATCGGCGGACCGTCCGGCTCCGGCAAGTCCTATCTCGCGTCGAAATTCGGCCGACCCCACCTGCCGCTTGACGAGTTCTACCGCCAGATCAGCGAAGACGGGAATCCCGTTGATTTCCCCCGTACCGATTACGGCGAAATCGATTGGGACAATTCGGCTACCTGGAATCAGGAAGCCGCACTGCAGGCTATCGATGATTTGCTCCACCACGGTACCACTCTGGTCCCCAACTACTCGATCACGACCTCGAGCTACAACGGGCATCGTGAAATCGCTTGCGCAGACGGGCCGATTGTCGCCGAAGGCATCTTCCTCTACGAAATCCTTGATCCGCTGCGCGCCAAGGGCATTAACGTCCAAGCGTATTACGTCGACGAACCTGCATTGGTAACTGCTCTTCGACGGTTCGTGCGCGATGTAGCACAGCGCCGGAAACCGGTCCTGTTCTTGGTCAAGCGCGGCTATGCACTTTTCCGGGCCCACGGTGCAGACCGGGAAAAGTACCGCCAGCGCCAGTTCACGCTGAAGTCCAAGCCAGAGCTCAAGAAGCTGCTGGCCAAGCTTTCAACCGGCGCATCGAGCTAGCGCGAACGGACCGTCAGGATCTGTTCAGCACGGCCGAAAGGGCCTGCTTCATCGTGCAATACCGTTGAGGTCAGGCCGATGCCGTCTGTGCCGAAGCTCTGCTGGACATCCAGGCCCAGCCACTTGCCCTCGGGCTTGCGGTACATGTGGATCTGCAGATCCACGTTCGGGTAGATCCAGGTTCCTTCACCCGGATCCACGCGCGGCACCACACCGTTTGCCGTGTCGATCATTCCCACCAAGCTGGACAACGCTGTGGCGTCTCCTGTGTCGACGAGGTCATAAGGAGTACGCAGCCACGCAAAACCTCGACCCGGCCGCAGCTCATCATTGGCGCGCATCTCGATGGATTTGATGTAGCCGCCGGGCCACTGCTCACTGATTTCGCGCACCGCGCAGGCCTCTGGGCCTGGGATTTCCTTGTCTTCAACCCCTGCAACAGCACTGGTGTCACCCGTAATCACCCGCCACGCGCGCGCAACGATGCTGGTGCGGCCCTTGGCCGTCATTTCGGCCTCGATCAATTCGATCGTCCGGCCGGGACGGACCATTCGCGTTGAGATCTCGAATTCTCCGGCGTGAATAAGGCCATGGATCTCATAGCTGATCCGTGCGATGCGCATGTCTTCACGAGGCTGGAAATTTTCCAAGGCGTAGGCCAAGATTCCAGAGGCGGGACCCATGTGCTGCTCATGGGGATTCCACGCACCTTGGGAATGCCACGACGAGCGATAGCGGCCTTCACCGAGTGCTTCGAAATAGAAATCGCCATCAGCTAGGACCTGTTCAAGCTCCTCGTTGAGCTGGTGCGTCATCGTTGCCCTCCTGGCATCGCAGTGTTCAATACTCTGCCCTCAGGTTATCCAAGAGTAATTGAAATCACTAAACTAGCTGGCTGTGTCGTGCTCATGGGCTCGTTGGCCTGCATTATCCATGATTCCGAGCACCTCGGCAATGCCATTGACCGCCCACAGGGCATGAGGAGTCATTGTGTCGAACTGCGCAGATTGCCCCGCCTTCACGTGATAGGTGCGATCTCCTAGCTTTAGCTGGATTTCTCCGAGGAGCACTGTGAACCATTCCTTGCCCGGATGAATACGCAGCTCGGTGGGAGCAGGCGCCTGCGAAGGGTCGAAACGCATTTTCGACACATTCACCCCGTTAACTGCGTCATCGGTGGACAGCTTCCACATGGTTATCCCGGGCATCGAAATCGGCTCCGGGCGGATAATAATCTCGGCTTCAGAGGTCGATACGAGCTCATCCAAGCTGGTATTCAGTGCCTTGGCTATTGGAACCAGCTGGTCAAGAGCAATACGCCGGCCTCCCGTTTCAATCCTGCTGAGCGTGGAAACGCTCAGGGAAGCCTTGCTCGCCAACGATTCCAACGACCAGCCGAGGTTCTGCCGCAACGTTCTTATGCGCTGGCGGATAACTTGGTCAACTTCGAATTCTTGCGTCATGCGCAAAACGGTACACCCCACAGCGCAAAACGTCGATACCGTGGACACAACATCACAAATAGCAGGGAGAGGAATCATGGAACATTTCGAAGCGATCATTATCGGCGGCGGCAGTGCCGGGCTCGCGGCCGCAGTCGCATTGGGCCGCTCACGGCGCACTGTCCTGGTCATCGACGAGGGAAATCCGCGGAACGCGGCAGCGCAGCATGCCCACAACGTTCTGGGAAACGAAGGCATCAACCCGCTGGACCTCCTGGCCCGCGGACGGCAGGAAGCGATTAGCTATGGCGCGCGGATCATCGAAGGCGAGGTGGAGAACCTCACCGGTTCACTGGACACCGGATTCAACGTCTCAGCTGAAGGGAATACCTTTAGCGCCGAACGAATCGTGCTGGCAACGGGCCTCATTGATGATTTGCCGTCGATTCCGGGGCTGGCCCAAGCATGGGGTGATACCGCGATCCATTGCGCATACTGCCACGGCTGGGAAGTGCGTGACCAGGAGATCCTGATACTCGGAATCGGCCCCATGAGCACGCACCAAGCAATGATGTTCAGCCAGCTCAGCTCGAAGATCACCTTCGTCAACCACACCCCGGATGCATTGAACGATGAAAATCGCGCGACACTTGCCGCATTGGGAATACCGGTGGTTGAGCAGCCAGTGAAAGCAATCGATTTCGACACCCAGGGGACTCTGGATTCAGTCACGCTGGCAGACGGCCAGAAGATCAGCGCTCAAGCTCTGGTAGTTGCAAGCCGAATGAACGCACAAGCCTCGCTCTATCTCAAGCTCGGCGGACAGCTTGCCGAGCACCCGCTTGGCACCTTCATCCAGGTCAATGAAATGGGTGCCACAGCCCTGCCAGGGGTTTATGCGGCAGGGAATGCCAGCAACCTAGGCGCGATGGTCATGGCAGCAGCCGCAGCCGGAACGATCGCCGGAGCAGCCGTAAATGCGGATCTGCTCGGAAATCAGCTAGCTAAGGTCCAGGCGCAAGCGAATCCGTAACTGCTGGCTCTACCCCTTCGGGCACCGGCCCAAACGGGGTAGAGCCAGGGCCGCTGGGTGAGCATGAAAATAGCCCGCATCAATTTTCCGGAAAAATAATATTTACTAAAACACTAGTCAACAGGCAAATAACGAATGTCGATGCAACGATTTGCATTGCCAAAACGCCCAAGTATCACGCATCACGCCCCACGGACCAACGATCAATGGTACGCTTGATTTGTTACCTCAACGGTTGCAGGTGTGAGTCCCCGCCAGTAATTGTTAGCAGTAGGATTTGTAGCACAGCCAACAAATCGTCTGTGCTTTACAAATCGGTTCATCGATCTTCAGATCGAATGAGCTCCTATCGAAACGAATTCTTCATCTTCTCTTCTTCACTGCAGATAAAACATCTCGACGACTCCGTACGTCACTTTTCTGTGGATTCCTTGTTCTACTCCGCTAGCGTGGGGTCATTACCCGTTAGCAGCCTGGAATCCGACGATGTTTAAGCAAGTGCAGCGACCCCCGTTTTGGCCGATACCGGCAAAATCAGTATTCGATTCTCCGTATCGACGGCAGGCGAATCGTTCTCGGCAGCTCTGCGCGAGGTAACCCCTAAATTTTCCGATTCGGAACTTCGGATCGGCAACCAGGCCACATCGTGGCCAATCAATAAATAAGGATATAACACTATGGCCACTGGCACCGTGAAATGGTTCAACGCTGAAAAGGGCTTCGGCTTCATCGCTCCTTCGGATGGATCGGCTGACGTCTTCGCACACTACAGCGCAATCCAGAGCTTCGGTTTCCGTAGCCTCGAAGAGGGCCAGACTGTTGAGTACACCCTGGAAGCTGGTCCAAAGGGCCCACAGGCAACCAACATCCAGGCTCGCTAAGAGACTTTCTTCAAAGGTGTAGTTCCCCGCAAGGTTGGAACTGCACCTTTGTTGCTTTTAACCGGTTCTTAGCTGCAGGCTTCGACCGGAGGTCGTTCGCGAAGAACCCCAACGCCAAGCAATCTACCTGGCAGTTCCGTCTGCTTCGGGGGCAAGCGGAAAGCAGCAGCTATCGGCATCGGTAGCCGGAATTCAGCTCGGAATTCGACTATCAACTGCACGGGCTAGTAGATTGCGGAAACTCCACTGTGGCGCCACGGCAATGAATCGAAAAGGGAGCTGCATTCGCGACAGGTTAGGAACGGTTGCCGGCGATCCGTTGGAGACCGGACTACTTGCCTGGGTAACTTTGCTGAACCCGATTCTAAGAATTCGCCCACCAGTCCCAGTTCATCGAGCACGTGCAAAGTTGACGGACAGATGGTGCCACCGCGAAAGTCCCTGAGGAACTCACGGTGCTTTTCATGAACCGCTACTGTCACACCGCTGCGAGCAGCATTAAACCGGCGGCCATTCCAGCCGGCCCTCCCCCAACTTTGATTCACTGCCTTCTGCCTGCCATGAATATGCTCTCCTTCATTTGAAGTGCCTATTACCGAATTGGATTTGCACCCTACTCGTGAACAGTTCCAGCGCTATTAGACTTCATATTCACAGCGATCATGAACATCGCGAAAATCAACAGCACCACGGCCAGTCCGCGGAACCCTACAGCTGCCAAAATTGGGCCAGCGGTGAGACCGCCAAGCACACCAGCCAGATTCATGCAGAGGTCCGACGTGCCCTGCAACTTCGGACGTTCGGCAAGGCCAACTGATCCAGTAATCATCGTTGCGCCTGCAACCGTCGACGCCGACCAACCGAGGCCTAGACTAAGCAACGCCAAAGTTGTCACGGTATGGTTCTCTGCATTGCTCCATACCAAGATGCTTGCGGTAACTAGCAACGCCTGCCCGGTAAAGATGACCGTTCGTGGACCTAGCATATCTGTGAGCCAGCCAAAGACTGGTGAGAGCGCATACATCCCCGCAACATGGACCGAAATGGTGATCCCGATGAGCGTGAGGCTTGCCCCTTGATGCTGCATGTGAATTGGAGTCATCGACATCATGGACACCATATAAAGATGAGTCAAGGCGACGGTAAGCACGGCATACCTGGCAGCAGAAGTGTTTCTTAGGATGCTCCAGCCGCGGCGGCGAAGCTGAACCTCGCTCGCTTGGGCAGCCGCCTGACGCTGTGCGATCTGCAACGGATCGGGACGCAAGCCCAGCCAATAAATAAGAACCCCTACCAGCTGGGCGCACATCGCAATAAGAAAGCCACCGGTAAACGGTGGAAGGCTAATGAACTGCGCTAGCTCTTCTCCAGGTTCAAATAAATTCGGGCCGATGACTGCACCCGCAGTTGTTGACCACACAACCAGGGAAAGGTCACGGCCTCGTGTAGCCGTGGTGGACAAGTCGGTGGCGGCGAATCGAGATTGGAGGTTCATTGCCGAACCTGTTCCCAGAACCAGCATTCCAAGCAGCAGCAACGGCCAGTATCTCAGAAAAGCTGCGGCAATGATGACGACAACACCGCTGGCTGCCAGCAATGCGCCGGTCGACAGCGAAATACGCCGGCCGAACTTCTGGGCAAGCAATGCCAAAGGCAACGCCATGATGGCAGCACCTAAAGTATTCATGGTCGCGGCCATGCCAGCCAATGCATCGAGTCCGGAAATGCTTACGATCAGCAGCGACCCCAAAGTCAGGGTTGCGCCACCGCCTAGACCTCCAAGAATTTGTCCCGCAGCGAGGACGGAAATCGACTTGCGTCGAATCCGCTGAATCTGCTGGTCATCCAATGAACGCTGTTCATCCGAAGTGGATTCGATCTGCACATTGACTCCCCCGCATTTATAGCTACCTGTACTGTCTAAGTATCTACTATTTATCTCCGAGCGTTGAGTGCGCCGCTGTGCATGACTATGGACCCACCGAAGCTGGGCTATAGCCGGAGTGGTCGCATCCCCATGAATTTCCAATTCAATGGGCTAGGTAACTCACCTTGATTGCGGATCCGCATCTTTCGACGCTCGAATAATACTGGCGTATCGCTCTGCCGGGTCAGCAGGCAGTCCCACTTTAAGTTCACGGTTCACATCAACAGCGAACACCTCTGCGGCTCCGGATTGGAGTCCATCTCGCGGTCTTCAGACCCCAGTTTGGCTGAGCCGTCGGCGAAGGCGCAAAATTTCGGACCCGTATGTGAGATCGGTCCTTTCGAATAGGGCAACGGCGGCGCATGCTTCTCTGGAAGCATA
Organism: Glutamicibacter sp. NPDC127525; assembly: GCF_042672105.1. Classification (NCBI taxonomy): domain Bacteria; kingdom Bacillati; phylum Actinomycetota; class Actinomycetes; order Micrococcales; family Micrococcaceae; genus Glutamicibacter; species Glutamicibacter sp. NPDC127525. The sequence goes on from NZ_JBHXVN010000001.1 coordinate 423,554, forward strand.
CCGAGATTGCTATTACGCCTACTCAAGTTACTCGTTTTCACGAATCGCTGCCGTAGGCAGCTTACCTTTCGCTGCCTCAAGACCACTGCCTCCAAAGCTCAAAATACGTGCCTTGTCCGGCGCAGTCTCGATCGTTTCCATGACGTGCACCGCGAAGAGCGCCACTTGAGCTTCAAATGGTTCCATTTGAGGCCAGAACTCTTCGCCACCAGGTTGAGCCGCGTGATTGAGCACTTCTTCGAAAGTGCAGTCGAATGCGTATAGCTCTTGGGAGTCGGCATACCGCAAGAATACGTATCCATCTTCAGCAGGAGGCACAATAAAGACCTCGCCAAGCCCCGATAATTGGTGTTTCAATCGCTCCAGTTTGCCTGGCAAGCTAGGCATTTGGACCCCCATTTTGCTTTGGCAGAGAACCATAATGATGCAGCGATCTGATTATTCGACCGCCGTGCTGAGGTCTCTCTCTTCTGCTTTTGTGGCCGAAGGAGTTTTTGCCTTAAGAGGCTGGACTCGCGTGGATGCTAGTCAAACCCCGTTGCTCACGATACCTGCGAAATCTCGCCATTTCGCGTTCATCTGCGGTTGCGGGCCAGGTTGCTTCCGCCCAAGCCATAATTCCCCGCGATCTGGCGGTTGTCCTTGTCTCGATGGGGATACTGCGAGAACGAACTCCAGATTTCATAACCGCTGCTCACCGCGCAAACGGGACATTTGTCCACGCACCGGGTTCGCACGTGATAACCATTGGCGTTTCCAACACCACAGGCTCCCCAAGATCTTGCTCGGTCCACCGCTGACGTACCGTTAGCCCAGCCGGATTCGTCAACTTCGGAACAGCTTAAATGCCAGCAGGCCCGGACTCTGCATGAGTCCGGTCCTGCTGGCCATCACCAATTAGGCTGAAGATTTTCTAGATTAGAAATCCCAGTCTTCGTCTTCGGTGTTCACTGCCTTGCCGATCACGTACGACGAACCGGAGCCGGAGAAGAAGTCGTGGTTCTCATCAGCGTTCGGGCTCAACGCAGCCAAAATCGCTGGCGACACGTCGGTCACGGTCGATGGGAACATCGCCTCATAGCCCAGGTTCATCAGCGCCTTGTTGGCGTTGTAGTGCAAGAACTTCTTGACGTCCTCGGACAGGCCTACCGGATCATAGAGATCGTGGGTGTACTGGACTTCATTTTCGTACAGTTCATACATCAGCTCGAAGGTGTAGTCCTTCAGCTCCTGCTTGCGCTCCTCGGTCTCGTTTTCTAGACCCTTCTGGAACTTGTATCCGATGTAGTAACCGTGAACAGCTTCGTCGCGGATGATCAGGCGGATCAGGTCTGCAGTGTTGGTCAGCTTCGCATGCGAGGACCAGTGCATTGGCAGGTAGAAGCCCGAGTAGAACAAGAACGATTCGAGCAGGGTCGAAGCAATCTTGCGCTTCAGTGGATCTTCGCCGTGGTAGTAGCTCTCAATGATCTGAGCCTTCTTCTGCAGGTTCACATTTTCAGTGGACCAGCGGAAGGCTTCGTCGATTTCCTTGGTCGATGCCAAGGTCGAGAAGATCGAGGAGTAGCTCTTTGCGTGCACCGATTCCATGAAGGCAATGTTGGTGTACACGGCTTCTTCGTGTGGGGTGATCGCATCTGGAATCAGCGAAACAGCGCCAACGGTGCCCTGCAAGGTATCAAGCAGGGTCAGACCGGTGAAGACGCGCATGGTCAGCAGCTTCTCGTCTTCGGTCAGGGTTCCCCACGACTGGATGTCGTTGGACAGCGGCACCTTCTCCGGCAGCCAGAAGTTATTGACGAGGCGGTTCCAGACCTCTACGTCCTTGTCGTCCTGGATACGGTTCCAGTTGATTGCCTCAACCTTGTTGGTGAGCTGAATCTTCTCGGTCATTGCCCCTCATCGAAAAGCTAAATCGTATTAAGAACTTTGCTTACAACTCTACCGTTCTTTCGAACGCCGCCTGTACAGCAAGGCCCCAAGTTATTGTCAGATCGCTGACACGATCTGAGGTCGTTTTGATATGCAACAGCTGCCGTTGGACGAAACCATGCGGCAGCTGTTGCGTGATGCCATTGCCCGGCTAACCGGTCAATGGATCAAGGTCTTACAGTGCGCAGGAAACGCAGCCTTCAACCTCGGTGCCTTCCAGCGCAAGCTGGCGAAGGCGGATGTAGTACAGGCTCTTGATGCCCTTGCGCCATGCGTAGATCTGGGCCTTGTTGATGTCACGGGTGGTGACAGTGTCCTTGAAGAACAAGGTCAGCGACAGGCCCTGGTCTACGTGCTGGGTTGCGGCAGCGTAGGTGTCAATGATCTTCTCGTAGCCGATTTCGTAAGCGTCTTCGTAGAAGTCGATGTTCTCGTTGTTCATGTAAGGAGCCGGGTAGTAAACGCGGCCGATCTTACCTTCCTTGCGGATCTCGATCTTCGCTGCGACCGGGTGGATCGAGGAAGTCGAGTTGTTGATGTACGAGATCGAACCGGTGGGAGGAACTGCCTGCAAGTTCTGGTTGTAGATGCCGTGCTCCATGACAGAAGCCTTCAGCGCCTTCCAGTCTTCCTGGGTAGGAATCTGCATGCCGTCGAACAGTTCGCGCACGCGCTCGGTAGCTGGAACCCATTCCTGCTCGGTGTACTTGTCGAAGAATTCACCCGAGGCGTACTTCGAGTTCTCGAAGTTATCGAAGGTCTCGCCGCGCTCCATGGCGATCTTGTTCGATGCAGTCAGTGCATGGAACAGGATCGTGTAGAAGTAGATATTGGTGAAGTCGATGCCTTCTTCGGAGCCGTAGTAGATGTGCTCGCGGGCCAGGAAGCCGTGCAGGTTCATCTGGCCCAGGCCGATGGCGTGCGACTTGCTGTTGCCGTCAGCAATCGAAGGAACCGAGGCGATGTAGGACATGTCCGAGACTGCGCTCAGGGCACGGATGGCGATGTCTACCGAGGTAGCCAGATCCTTGCCGTCCATGGCCTTGGCGATGTTCATCGAACCGAGGTTGCAGGAGATGTCCTTGCCGACGGTCTTATAGCTCAGGTCGTCAGAGAACTCCGAAGCGGAGGAAACCTGGAGGATTTCCGAGCACAGGTTCGACATGGTGATGCGGCCGGCAATTGGGTTGGCCTTGTTCACGGTGTCTTCGAACATGATGTACGGGTAACCGGACTCGAACTGGATCTCGGCCAGGGTCTGGAAGAACTCGCGGGCGCTGATCTTCGTCTTCTTGATCCGAGCGTCGTCTACCATCTCGTAGTACTTCTCGGTGACGGAGATTTCGCTGAACGGTACGCCATAGACGCGCTCGACGTCGTACGGGCTGAACAGGTACATGTCTTCGTTCTTGCGAGCCAGCTCGAAGGTGACATCCGGAATAACAACACCCAAGGACAGGGTCTTGATACGGATCTTCTCATCAGCGTTTTCGCGCTTGGTGTCCAAGAAGCGGTAGATATCCGGGTGGTGTGCGTTCAGGTAAACGGCACCTGCGCCCTGGCGTGCACCGAGCTGGTTTGCATAGGAGAAGGAATCTTCAAGAAGCTTCATCACCGGGATGACGCCGGAAGACTGGTTCTCGATCTGCTTGATCGGCGCACCGTGCTCACGCAGGTTGGTCAGCGACAGGGCAACGCCACCTCCGCGCTTGGACAGCTGAAGCGACGAGTTGACTGCGCGGGCAATCGATTCCATGTTGTCTTCGATGCGCAGCAGGAAGCAGGAGACGAGTTCGCCACGCTGTGCTTTGCCGGCGTTCAGGAAGGTTGGGGTGGCAGGCTGGAAGCGGCCTTCAATGATTTCATCGACCAGGTGCATGGCCAGCTTTTCATCGCCACGTGCCAGGTGCAGGGCAACCATGCATACGCGGTCTTCGTAGCGTTCCAGATAGCGCTTGCCATCGAAGGTCTTCAGCGTGTACGAGGTGTAGAACTTGAAGGCGCCCAAGAAGGTTTCGAAACGGAACTTCTTGCCGAAGGCGTGCTTGAACAAATCCCGGATGAAGTTCATCGAGTACTGATCGAGGGTTTCACGCTCGTAGTACTCGTGCTTGACCAGATATTCAAGCTTCTCATCGAGGTCATGGAAGAACACGGTGTTGTTGTTCACGTGGTCCAAGAAGTACTGGCGAGCCGCGTAGCGGTCCACCTCAAACTGGATCTTTCCATCTGGTCCGTAAAGGTTCAGCATGGCGTTGAGGTCGTTGTAGCTCAAGCCCTGGAACTGGGCTGGGAGCTCCTTTGAGCTATTCATCGTTGCTGCCGGTTCTGCGACGCTGGTGTCCAAAAGGTTTCAAGCCCTTCTTTGACGTTGAGAACGTCTTCTGAGGTTCCCATAATTTCGAATGTGTAAAGCACGGGTACGTTGCATTTCTCGGCAATGCGTTTTGCCGCAATGCAGTAGTACTCGCCAAAGTTTGTGTTCCCTGCACCGATCACGCCGCGAAGATTCACGCGGTTCGCTTCATGCCGCAGGAACTTCATGATCTGCGGCATGATCGAGCGCTTGCCACGCTCTCCGCCATAAGTGGGTATGAGCAGCACGTACGGTGCAGTTGAGATCAGCTGCGGTTCGGTCGCATAGACCGGAATCCGTGCGGCATCCATCTCAAGTTTGTCCACGAAACGCTTGGTGTTCTCCGAAACAGATGAAAAATAGATCAGTTTCGAATCGGTGAGTTCCAGCGGTTCCTGGGCCTCAGCATTTTGCCTATCGGCAAGCGCTGCAGGTGACATTGCTTTTCGCCTCCACTACAAGCTAGCGGATGGAATTCTTGATTAGTTGGCTGGAGCCAGCAGCTCGATCTTGTCTGGGCGGAAGCCCGACCAGTGATCGTCATCGGTGATTACGACAGGTGCCTGCATGTAGCCCAAGCCACGAACGTGCTCCAAAGCTGCCGCATCCTGAGAGATGTCTACCTTGTTGTACTCGACACCCTTCTTATCCAGCGCGCGGTACGTAGCGTTGCACTGAACGCAGGAAGGCTTCGTGTAAACCGTGATGGCCATGTCCCTGATCCCCTTTAAAAAGTCTTGGTTTCGGCTAAGATCCCGGATTTTCGGAAAAGTCCTAGCCATCCTCTCGGATGCCTCAAAACCACTGTTTCGAGGTGCTTCTGGTGCGAGCCGCACCGACGGGTTCAATACTACATCTTGTGTTTGGCGGGTCAAGCGGCCACAACATGATGTATTACAAGTATGTCATTCATCCACGGCAACGTCCACAGGAACTGTGGATATTAACCCCCGTTTAAACCGCGATTTCTCGCGGACTCGAGACCTTTGTCCACAGGTTGGCAGAAGTCCGCTGTGGGTTAAAAATTCTTCTTGTGAGATGTTCGTCGGCGTGTTCTGCACCCTCCATGTAGTTCGGGGTACACGGTGTGCACCACTACATGTAGTGTCGCCCCTGGCACCCACAGTTTGGCCGACGCACGACCGGCTGTGGAGAACGCGCAGCAAGGGCAGCTGGCGATTTGCCAGCTGCCCTTGCAACGAAGCTCAGTGGCGACGCAGAAGCGACTTAGTCCGGGTAGGTGCGGGCACCGAAGATTCCCTGGCCTACACGCACGATGGTGGCCCCCTCGGCGATGGCCAGCTCGTAGTCTCCGCTCATGCCCATGGACAGGTGCTGGAAGCTTTCAGGAGCATCCTGCTGCAATTGGTCACGGGTTTCGCGCAGCAACGCAAAGCTGCCACGGATAGATGCTTCGTCCTTGGTATTTGCGGCCATGGTCATCAAGCCCACTGGCGTCAACCGATCCAGCGGCGCCAACCCGCCAAGCAAGTCCGCTGCCCCAGCAGCTTCGATGCCTGATTTGCTTTCCTCGCCGGAGGTATTGACCTGGATGAAGACTTCAAGCGTCCGATCCTCTGCCTCCAAACGGCGTTGCAGGGTCTGTGCCAGTTTCAGCGAGTCCAAGGCATGGAACTCATCAGCGAACTTCGCCACGAACTTCGCCTTGTTGGTCTGCAAGGGACCGATAATCGCATAACGCAGGTGCGGGAAATCCTCGCAGAAGTGCTCGTACTTGCCTTGGGCCTCTTGGACCTTATTTTCCCCCAGCGTGTCCACACCGGCAGCAATGGCCAATGCCAAGCGCTCGAAATCGATGGTTTTGGTGACCGGCAGCAGCCGAACCGAGCCAGCGTCGCGGCCGGCAGCCAGCGCCGCCGCGGCGATCTTCTGGTTGACAGCAGCCAGGTTGCGGGTGAAATCCTCGATGGTGGCCGCGTGGGTAGCGGCAGGTTGCGAAGCCAAAGCGCCAACTTTCTTGATGTCACAAACGTGTTGCTGGTGCCAAGGGCACCAGCAACAAGCATAGGCATAAAAGGACTAGAACAATTGCCGCCAATTGGTTTTAGCCAGATTCAGCAGCTCGTCGCCACGCCCGGAGAGCACGGTGCGTATGGCATACAAGGCAAATCCCTTGGCTTGTTCCAACTTGATTTCCGGTGGCATCGACATCTCCTGGCGGTCGGTCACCACATCCAGCAGCGCAGGACCGTCATGGGCCAGGAATTCTTGCACCGTGGCTTCAAGCTGCGCCGAATCATCTACCCGGTAGCCCTTGAGCCCCGAGGCGGTAGCTACGGCCCCGAAGTCGGGGTTGTGCAGATCGGTGGCGTAGGTGACGAACCCGGCGGCCTTCATTTCCAGTTCCACGAAATTCAGCGAGGAGTTGTTGAACACCACGATCTTGATCGGCAGCTTGTTCTGCGTGGCGGTCAGCAGCTCACCGAGCATCATGGCCAATCCGCCGTCACCGGCGAACGCGATAACCTGGCGCTGCCGGTCAATTGCCTGGGCGCCCAGGGCATGGCACAGTGCGTTGGCCATGGAACCGTGGTTGAAGGAGCCGAGCACCCGTCGCTTGCCGGTCATGGTCAGGTAGCGGGCTGCCCAAATCACCGGAGATCCCACATCGGCGGTGAAAATCGCATCCTCATCTGCGTGCTGGTCGATCAGCCGGGCCAGATACTGCGGATGGATTGCAGCACCCGGCTTGGAGGGCGTGGCGAGCTCGTCGAGCTTCGTACGGGTCTTGCGGTAATGCTCCACCGCTGTCTCCAGGTGCTTGCGGTGGGTCTGCACCGGCAGCAGCGCATCCAGAGCCGCCGCGGTGTCCTTCACGGTGCCCACCAGCGGGATGTCCACCCGGGTGCGCTTGCCGATCTGCTCGCCGCGGATATCCACCTGGATGATGGTCGCGTCCTGCGGGTAGAACTGCTGGTAGGGGAAGTCGGTGCCCAGCATCAGGAGCACGTCGCATTCGGCAATCGCCTTGGCGCCCGAAGCGAAACCCAGCAGGCCCGTCATGCCCACATCGAAGGGGTTCTCGTACTCGATATGCTCCTTGCCTCGCATCGCATGCACGATCGGCGCGCCGAGCTTGCCAGCCAGCGCGATCACCTCATCATGGGCTCCTGCCACGCCCGCACCAGCCAGAATGGTGACCTTGCGCGAGCCTTCGAGGATCTCCGCGGTGCGCTCGAGCTCGTCTTCATTGGGCAGCACCCGCGGGTTGGTCTTGGTGATTTCCTGGGTGGGCGTGCGTTCCATCTCCGCCAACGCGACATCGCCGGAAATCACCAGTACTGCCACGCCGCGCTTCTCGATGGCCTCGCGCATCGCAATGCGCAGCATGCGCGGCATCTGCTTGGGGTCGGAAACCTGTTCGGCATAGACCGAGCAGCCACGGAAGACTTCCACCGGGTGGGTCTCCTGGAAGTAGTTGGAACCGATCTCCTCGGTAGGGATGTGCGCTGCAATCGCCAGCACCGGCACGCGCGAGCGGTTCGCGTCGTACAGCCCGTTGATCAGGTGCAGGTTCCCCGGACCGCAAGAGCCGACGCATACCGTCAGCTCTCCGGTGATTCCGGCTTCGGCCGCCGCGGCGAAGGCAGCGGCTTCCTCATGGCGGTGGTGGACCCATTCGATCCGCCCGTTCTCCCGCAATGAATCGGTCAAGCCGTTCAGGGAATCCCCCGGAAGGCCGTAAATCCGGCGCACTCCCTGGGTATCGAGCTGTTCAATCAGGTGGTCGGCTACGGTAGGCAAAACATTCCTCCTGCACACAATTTTCCAGTAGGTCTATTCTTCACCCTACTGCGCCAGCCACCTTGTGTCATGGGTTTTTGACGCTGCCGAAGGTTCCTCCCAACACACCGGCAGGTGGCGCACGCAACGAGCGCTGCCTACCGGGCAACGCCGGCTACCCCGCACCGGTGCACCCAGGTCCACCGCGCCTTCTTTCCCGGCATCCCGGGGCCTGTGGGCGAAGCGCGCCGCGGCGGATCATCGATGGGAGCCAGCCGTGGTATCCAACAGCATGCGCCGGCTCAGCAGCATGGCCAAGGGAGCGGCCGCCGCCAATGCCCAGGCCGCGTAGAGCACCCGCGCAATCACGGTGCTGCCGACGCCGAAAATCAGGAAACCCTGGATGAAGACAAGGCAGAGCAGCGCCATGGGATGCGACGCGGTCCAAGCCAACACGACCCAACCGGCCAGCAGCAGCGGTCCTCCGGAGAAGAGCACCAGGCCCGGTCGCCGATCCGATAGCCGCCCTGCGCTGGTTACGCCGAGGAAGGATCCGAGCCCGAACAGGACCAGCGCGGCCCAAACCCATCCCTCGGCCACGCCGGCGGTGATAGCCGCAACCGGCGCGATGAAGGTGAACGCCGCGAAGGTGCCCCCGTTGACCAGCGCTCCCAGTGCCATGGCCAGGATGAGCGGCCGCGTGGCCAACTGGCTCAGTTCGGCACGCACCGCGTCACCGCCCGGTGGACCGGGGCGTTGCCCGCCATTGGATAGGCTGGAAGCTGCAGCAGAGAACTTCAAGGAGAGACGATGCCCGAACCGCGCCGCATGGCCAATACCACCGAGCTGGCCGCCGGAGAAACCAACGGAGCGATCTGGAAGCTGGAACCCGGGCAGCGCGACCTCGACGCCAACGTGATCTCGCTGGCCCCGTCCGGAGAGATCGGGGAGCACCAGGGCCCGGAGCTGGACGTGGTGCTGCACGTCTTCGCCGGCTCCGGGGTGCTGCATACCGCCAGCGGATCCATCGAGCTGGCCATCGGCGACATCATCTATCTGCCCGCCCGCTCCCAACGGCGCTTCGTGGCCGGCGAAGCGGGCCTGGGCTACTTCTCGGTGCACCAGCGCAAGAAGCGGGCCGGGCTCATGCCCGCCCTGCGTGGCAGCTAGCTCCAGGCCCCGGTCTGGATGAAGCGCTCCAGCTGCGCGGCGTAGGGCTCCAGGTCCAGGCCCTGCTCGGCCACCCACTGCTCGTTGTAGTAGGTGTTCGCGTAGCGCTCGCCGGAGTCGCAGATCAGCGTCACCACCGAGCCCTGCTCGCCGCGTTCGAGCATCTGGGCGATGATCCCGAACGCCGCGTAGAGGTTGGTCCCGGTGGAGCCGCCGGCAAAGTAGCGGGTCTTGGCGCGCAGGAAATGCATGGCTGCCAGCGAGGCGGCGTCGGGCACCTGCACCATCTGGTCGATTACCCCGGGCACGAAGCTCGGTTCCACGCTGGGCCGGCCGATCCCCTCGATGCGCGATCCCTGCCCCGTCGCGTAGCCCATGTCCCCGGTGCGCCATCCCCCGTAGAAGGAGGAGCCTTCCGGATCGCCCACGCAGATCCTGGTTTCGTGCCGCTTGTAGCGCGCATAGCGCCCGAAGGTGGCGCTGGTGCCGCCGGTCCCGGCACCGACCACGATCCAGCTGGGGATCGGGTGGGTTTCGGCGGCCATCTGCGCGTACACCGACTCGGCAATGTTATTGTTCCCGCGCCAATCCGTCGCCCGCTCGGCATAGGTGAACTGGTCCAGGTAGTAGCCGCCGGTTTCGGCCGCCAGCGCGCGGGCCGCCTCATCGACCTGGCCGGCCGCGTCCACCAGGTGGCAGCGCCCGCCGTAGAACTCGATCAGCTCGATCTTCTCGCCGCTGGTGGATTTGGGCACCACCGCGATGAAGTCCAGCCCCAGCATCCGCGCGAAGTAGGCTTCGGAAACGGCCGTGGATCCGCTGGAGGCCTCCACCAGCGTGGTGCCTTCGCCGATCTTCCCGTTGACCAGCCCGTAGAGGATCAGCGAGCGTGCCAGCCGGTGCTTGAGCGAACCGGTGGGGTGCACCGACTCGTCCTTCAAATAGAGCTCGATCCCCCAGTGGGCGGGAAGTTCGAAGCGATGCAGGTGGGTGTCGGCGCTGCGGTTCGCGTCAGCGTCGAGCAGGGAAATGGCACGGCGTACCCAAAGATCTGTCATGGCTCCACTCTAACCGTGGCGAACGGTTTTAACCCTTGGCGGCGTGGTACCTTCGGAATCGTGAAAAGAAGGCTGGTTACCGGCGGTTATGCCGCCATCATCCTGCTCGGCTTGGGCTGGGCGGCGTGGGCGGTGCTTTCCGCCGCCGGGCTGGAAACACTCGCCGGCGGGTGGATGGGGCAGGACGCCACCGTCACCTCGGTGCCGCGCATCGGGCAGCTGCCCTGGTTCGGGCTGATGGCCGCAGTGGCGTTCTATGCGATTTGGCAATGCCTGCCGCAAGAACGCACCGGGTTCCATCGGCGGCTGCGCCCCTGGGTGCTCGGCGCGGTGCTGTGCAATGCGCTGTGGGTGGCGTTCTTGGAGCGCGACCGCATCGGCACTTCGCTGGTGTTCGGCCTGCTCCTGCTGGCATTGCTGATCCGCATCGTGGTGATGATCGGCAAGACCCCTGCCCTGCAGCAAGTGGACCGGTGGATTACCCGCGCCAGTTTCGGGCTGTTCACCGGGTGGCTTTCGGTGATCGTGCTGGCCGAAACTGTCGCCTTCGCCGCCCTGTCCGGGGCCGACGCCAGCTCCCTGATGTTCAAGGGCGCCTGCGCCCTGTCGGTGCTGCTCCTGGCGCTGTTCCTCAGCGCGGTGAGCTTCAAGAATCCCATGGGGATCTACCTGAACGCCGGCGCGCTATGGGTGATCGGCTGGATCATCGTGGACCGCTACACCGGCCACGCCACCTCTCCCGGGTTTGCCACGGTGCTTTCGATCGCGGCGATACTGATGCTGCTGTGCCTGCTCAGCGCGCTGCGGACCCGCATTCGCAAGCTGCGCCCGCCCGCAGCCTCCCAGTAAATTCCCAGTTCGCAGTCAGCGCAACGGCGCGGCCTTGAGTGCCCACCCCCGGCTGGCTAGGCTGGGAGCTGAGACCTCAAGGTCCACCAGACTCAAGGTCCATCAGAGAGGAACAACATGTCGAAGACTGCCAAGAGCTTGAAGCAAGTTGAAAAGTCGCTGGCGAAACTCGCCAAGGCTGCCAAGGAAGAGCTGCCGAAGGAAATCCGTGGCGGCTGGAACGAGGCCGTCTCCGGTGTCAACACCGAAGCCATCAGCAAGGCCGGCGCCAACCTGATCGAGAATGTCGGCGGGAATTCCAAGGCCGCCAAGCGTGCCCGCGCCTCGGTGGAGAGCGCTGTGCAGGCCGCGCAGAAGAACCTCGCCGCCCAGGACAAGAAGTCCGGCAATGGCGGCAAGTTCCTGGTGATCTCGCTGATCATCGCCGTCGTGGCCGCGGTCGTGATTTCGCAGAAGAAGAACTAGCTGTCAATACCGAAGGCGTGGCACCTGCATAGGTGCCACGCCTTCGCTGTTTTCCTGGTTCCTTCCGCTCGGCCTACTTCGCCCGGGCCCGTGCGGTCTTGAGGGCCGCCGCGGCGCCGAGCAGCGCGATCACCGCGCCCACCGGAATCAGCCAGAAGCTGTTCGCACCGGTATCGGCGAGGTGTTCGCTGGCTTCCGGCTGGGCTGGATCCGCGGCCTGCGGCGCCTGGGACTGGCCAGCTTCCCGGGTCGGATCCGGGACCTGCGAAGGATCGTGCGATTCCCCGCTCGGCTGCGGCGAGGGGTTCCGGGTTGGTTCCGCGGCTAGCTCTTCGCCCTGGTCTTCACCCTGTTCTTCGCCTGGCGCGTCGCTTGGTGCCTGGCCGGCCAGCTCGAAGACCTCTTCCACCGCACCGAGGTTCGCGAAGACGGTCTCGCCGGTGGCCTCATCCACCGCATCGTTATCGGTCACCATGTAGAGGTGGCCATCGGCTACGGCCAGCCCCTCCAGCTTTTCCTGGGTCCATCCGCTGGTTTCCTGCAGGGCAGGCAACGCATCGGCCGCCAGCTTCTTCTCGACCAGCGGCACCTCTCCGGCTACGGCTTGCGGAAGCCGGAACTGGTAGACCGCCTTGTGCTTGGCGTTCGGACCCACCTGGTTATCGCGTTCGATCACCGCATAGGAGCCATCGGGCAGGGCGGTGATTTCCGACAGGCCATTCCATGCACCTTCGGCAGCCGCGTCCAGCCGGTAGCCGTACCAGCTGAATTCCCCGGTGGACGGCAGGTACTTGCCCAGGCGGACGAAGTCCTCGCCGGGCAGTTCGCGCTGCACGGCGAACACTACTTCTTCCTGTTTCCCGGAGCCGGTCGCGGCAATGCCTTCCAGCCCGTGCTTGCCCAGCCCCGCCAGTGCAGGCAGCGCGACTTCTTCTTGCACCGCACCGGCCGCGTCGATGCGCACCAGCAGGTTTTCCGCCCCGGTGGCCCCTTCATGGGCGGCCCAGAAACCGCCCTCCGCGCGGGCGGCAATGCCTTCCAGGTCCAGTTCGGTACTGGCCGAGGTCACCGCCATCGAGGATTCCACGGTGGCCGGGGTGCCGGCGCCCAGGGTGTAGATGCGTGGTTCGTACGCGTTGTCGCTGACCGCGAAGAGCTGCGAAGCATCGGCCGGGTTGGCCGACAGGCCGCTGAGCGCACCGAATGGCACCGGATCGGCGGCATCCGAGGACAGCTGCGGGAACTGCGGCGCGGCGGCGCCGAAGGAGTACAGGGACACCGCCGAGCGCACCTGGCCCTCATCGGTTTCCGAGGCGATGGCCAGCAGGTTGCGCCCGGGGATCGGCAAGATCCCTTCCGGGCCGTTGGTGGTCGGCAAGCTTTGCAGATAGCGCGGGCTGGATGGCTCGGACAGGTCGTACACGGCCACGAAGTTCCCGCGTTCGGCCGCGATGAATCCGTAGTCCACGCCGCCGAATTCGGCGATGGCCAGCCCTTCGGGCTCAACGCCCTTCTTCCCTGCGCGCTGCTCCGGGAACAAGCCCTGGGATAGCGCGAGGTGCTCGAAGCTATTGCCGGCATCCCACACCACGTCGCCGGTGGCGGAATCGAAGATCGTGAATCCGCGGCTGCCGCCCTTCCAGTCGCCCTCATTGGCCGTGGCCAGATAGCGGTCCTGGATCCAGCCGATGGCATCGGGCTCGCGCGGCACGCCCTTCAGCTCCCCGCTGGGATCGAGCACGCCGTCCTTTTCGGTGTCGATCCCCGCCAGATCCACGGTCCCGGTGCTGAAGGCGCCGGTAATCCCGCCCGAGGCCAGGTCCACCAGCACCACGCCGTTGTTTTCCTGGAGGGTTGCCGCCAGCTGGTTCTTCTCGTTGATCGTGACGTACTCGGGCTCGGGGTCTTGCGGGGTGTCGAGACCGGCCGCGGCCAGCAGCGGCAGCGCAATCGGTTCGGTGCGGGAACCGGAGGTGAGCGGGACTTCGCGCAGCTTCCAGCCGGCCGGGTCCGCGCCTTGCAGGTCCATGATGGCGATCGATCCGGCCGGGGCTTGCGGCAGCGCGCCTTCGCCAGCGTCCTCGTCGCGTTCATTCTCGATGGCGATGCCCGCGTAGGCACCGTCGGCAGACAGCGCGATGGAATCGGGCTGGCCTGGCAGCGCAAAACTGTGCACCAGCGTGCGGTCGGCAATCCGCACCACATCCACCCGCCCCGAGGGGTCGCTGTAGCTGGCCGAGGTGTTCACCACCACGAACACGTAGTCGCCGTAGGCGGCCACGCTGGTGGGCTCGTCCTCGGCGCTGCCCAGCTGGTGCAGGCCCAGCAGGCCCAGGCCCTTCGGCGCGGCAGGGTTGGAAATGTCCAGAAAGCCGACGCTGCGCGAGAGCGCATCGGAGTAGATCAGCGTGTTGCCGTCCGCCGATACGGTGGAGATTTCTGCGGCGGTCTGGGCCGCGGCGCCCTCGGGATGGTTCTGGTAGACCGGGTAGGTGGCCTCGCGTTCGAAGTACTCCCCCGGGTCCGCGGCGGCGGCTAGCGGCGACAGGCTCGCGGCGATGACGGCGGCGGCCAGGACTCCCGGGGCCTTCTTGGATATGCGGTGCACGTAGTTCTCCCCCATGCTGGTTGCGGATGACTCCCCAAGAGTTCCAGCACCACCTAGCCAGAAAGTGAATGTTCGGCAACTGGCAGCCAACCAGCAGGTGTCGGGCGTTCTCCCGCTCACATTTAGTTGAAATGGCGCAACTAAAAGCGGAGAGTGAAGCTGTACCCCAAGGAGAATCATGGAACTGCAACGCATCACCGTTCTGGGCACTGGCGTGCTCGGAGCACAAATCATCTTCCAAACCGCCTACCACGGCTTGCCCGTCATCGGCTACGACATCAGCGAGCAAGCGCTGGCCGCCGCAAACCAGCGGCTGGATGCCCTGGTTGCGCAGTACGCCCAGTACTTCGGGAACCCGCAGAAGGCCCAATCCGCCCGCGAGTCCATCGAACTGACCAGCGATCTGGCCGACGCGGTGCGGGAGGCCGACCTAGTCATCGAGGCGGTGCCCGAGAATCTGGAGATCAAGGCGCAGACCTACCGGAAGCTGGCCGTGCTGGCCCCCGAACAGGCCATATTCGCCACCAATTCATCGACCCTGCTGCCCTCGGATATCGCCGAGTTCACTGGCCGCCCCGGACAATTCCTCGCCCTGCACTATGCCAACCGCATCTGGTCCAACAACACCGGCGAAGTCATGGGCACACCAGCAACCACCCCCGAAGCCTACGAAGCAGTGGTCGATTTCGCCGAGCGTACCGGGCTGGTCGCGATCCGGGTGCTCAAGGAGCAGCCGGGCTACGTGCTGAACTCGCTGCTGGTCCCCTTCCTGCAGTCCGCCAGCCACCTGCTGGTCAACGGGGTCGCCGATGCGCAGACCATCGACAAGACCTGGAAGCTGGGCACCGGAGCGCCGCATGGTCCGTTCGAGATCTACGACATCGTGGGGCTGAACACCGCCTACAACATTTCCCGTGCAGGCGATGCAACCAGCCAGAAGTTCGCCGAGCTGCTCAAGACCCAGTACATCGATCAGGGCAAGCTCGGCGCAGCGGCCGGCGAAGGGTTCTACAAGTACAACTAGCCGCCGCGGGGCGCGCCACCAGGCAGGGGCGCGCCCTCATCCCAGTCGGCCAGCGGCGGAAGGCTCTTCGGATCCGCTACTTCCAGTCCCACCACGATCCAGTTGTGGTCGAAATCCGTGACTTCGGGAACATGCAGGGTATCGACCACCGGGACAGGGCCACCTGCCAGTCCCCCGGCCTTCGCCGCACGTTCATGATCCCGGTACTGGATGCGCACCACCCGGGCGGCGACTGCTGCCACGGGCACCCCCGTGCCATCGAAGGTGCCGTGGTCATCGAGCTCGAAGGAAATTTCCCCGCGCCCATTGCGCACCTGGGCCAGCTGCCAGCGCACGTGATCTCCTACCGAAAACGCTGAATGGCAGCAGGCATGGAGCGCTCCGTAAATTTCTACTGTGATCTGCATGTTCGGCAATCTACCCGATAGGATTGCCGGGTGGCCCATATAGACGTGACAGACATCCAGTATTTCCTTTCCGACGGCACCCAGCTTCTGGGCGGCGCGGCCTTCAAGGTCACCGCCGGCTCCAAGACCGCGCTGATCGGACCCAACGGCACCGGCAAGACAACCCTGTTCAAGATCATCGCAGGAGACCTGAAGGCCGACGAAGGCTCCATCAACCGCACCGGCACCCTGGGCATCATGCGCCAGTTCGTCGGGCAGGTGCGCGACGACTCCACGGTGAAGGACCTGCTGCTGTCCACCGCCGCACCGGCTTTGGCCCAGGCCGCCGCCAAGGTCGCCGAGTACGAGGCCAAAATGCTCACCAGCGAGGACGAGAAAGTCCACATGCGCTACGCCGAGGCGATCATCGAGTGGGGCGACGCCGGCGGCTACGAGCTGGAAACCACCTGGGACAAGGTCTGCATGGCCGCCTTGGGCATCGGGTTCGACAAGGCCGGGGACCGGCTGGCGCGCACCCTGTCCGGCGGCGAGCAGAAGCGCCTGGTCCTCGAAGCGCTCTTCGAAGGCAACGACGAACTGCTGCTGCTCGACGAGCCGGATAACTACCTTGACGTGCCCGGCAAGCGCTGGCTGGAAGAGATCATGTCCCGCTCCAACAAGACCGTGCTGTTCATCAGCCACGACCGCGAGCTGCTGGACAACGCCGCCACCCGCATCGTGACCCTGGAACCGGGCCACGGCGGGGCCACCGCCTGGGTGCACGGCGGCGCGTTCGGCTCCTATGTGGAAGCCCGCAAGGAGCGCAACGAGCGCTTCGAGGAGCTGCGCAAGCGCTGGGACGAGGAGCACGCCAAGCTCAAGGAACTGGTCAACATGTACAAGACCAAGGCCGCGTTCCGCTCCGACATGGCCAACCGCTACCAGGCGGCCACCACCCGGCTGGAGAAGTTCCTGGAGGCCGGTCCGCCGCAGGCGATCCCGCTGGAGCAGAACGTGCAGATGCGGCTGAAGGGCGGGCGCACCGCCAAGCGCGCGGTCGTGGCCGAAAAGCTCGAGCTGACCGGGCTGATGAAGCCCTTCAATACCGAAATCTGGTTCGGCGACCGGGTGGGCGTGCTGGGTTCGAACGGCTCGGGCAAGTCGCACTTCCTGCGCCTGCTGGCCTCCGGCGGATCCGACCCGGAGCGCGAGCACCTGCCGGTCTCCGATGTGGTGATCGCCCCGGTGGCGCATGCCGGCACGGTGAAGCTGGGAGCGCGCATCCGCCCGGGCTACTTCGCCCAGACCCACAGCCGCCCGGACCTGTTTGGCCGCACCCTGCTCGAAATCCTGCACCGCGGCGACGAGCACCGCTCCGGAATGCCGCGCGAGGCGGCGGCCGGAGCGCTGGATGGCTACGGGCTGGCAGCGCAGTCCGAGCAGAAGTTCGAATCGCTCTCCGGTGGCCAGCAGGCGCGGTTCCAGATCCTGCTGCTGCAGCTGTCCGGGGCGACCCTGCTGCTGCTCGATGAACCCACCGATAACTTGGACCTGCATTCGGGCGAAGCGCTGGAACGGGCCATCGACGCGTTCGAGGGCACCGTGCTGGCGGTGACCCACGACCGCTGGTTCGCCCGCGGCTTCGACCGTTTCCTGGTCTTCGGCTCCGACGGCACCGTCTACGAGTCCGACGAGCCGGTCTGGGACGAGGCCCGGGTGCAGCGCAAGCGCTAATCCCAGGGAACTGCCCGCGGGCATGGGTCCGGCACAATATGATGCCAAGCCCGTGCCTTCAGTTGCGCCTTCTGCGTTCTGCGGCGCGTTTGCACGCGGGACTAATGCTCGGGGTGCAGGTGAGAATGCGGGGCGTCCATCTGGTGCAGCAGCTGATGCACGCCGGGGTGCACCAGCTCCCAGCGGCGGTACTTTCCATCCCGCTGCACCTGAACTACCCCGGCCTTGCGCAACGTGGCCAACGACTGGGTCACGGTGTTTGCGCCCAGCTGCGCGGCATCGGCCAGCTGGGTGACCGAGGACAGCGGCGCGGCGTGCATGGCAATCAGTATTTTCATGCGGGTGGCATCCGCGCACAGGGCGAACACGTCGATCCAGTCCTGCAGCGATTCCTGCACTTCCTCCAGGGCGTTGGCGCCCACCTGGCCGCGCTCGGACTCAGGCATGCCGCCCCCGCGAAATAGTGGTTGGCAAAATCACCACGCAACCCCTCATCTGTGTGATCAAACACCTGTAGTCTGTGAACATCTACCCCACGCACCGCTCGGAAGGACCTCGTTCGTGCACAGCTACGTCCGGCGCGCCGCACTGATGCTCCCCATCCTACTGGCCACCGCAGGCTGCCAGGCCGCCGTCCCCAGCGACGACGTGCTGCTGCTGACCCCTGCGCTGCCCGAAACCCTGAATCCGCTGGCAGGTTTCGACAACAACGGCACGGGCAAGATCAACGAATCGCTGTATACCCTGGACGGGGAAACTGGCAGCCTGCCGAATTTGGTGCCGCTGCTGGCCGAGGGCGAACCGCAGATCAGCGCCGACGGGCTGCGCTGGAGCATTGCGCTGCAGCCCGGCATCAGCTTCAGCGACGGCAGCGGCTTCGACGCCGGGGATGTGGCCGCCAGCTACCGGGCCATCCTGGACCCCGCCAGTGCCTCGCCCATCGCCGGCGTGCTGGAAAACCTCGATACGGTGCGTGCCGTGGACGAGCACACCGTCGAATTCACGCTCAAGGAGCCCCAGGTCTCCTTCAAGACCGCACTGCTGATCGGCATCGCCCCTGAAGAACTGATCGCCGACGGGCCGGTGAGCAATTCCAGCCTGAACCGCACCCCGGTGGGTACCGGCCCCTACACGGTGCAGAAATTCGATTCCGCCCAGCTGGTGCTGGGTGCCAATCCCGACTACCGTTCCGGCGCCCCCGACGTGGCCCGGGTGGTCTACGAGCAGTCAGCCGACGACAACGCCCGCTCGCAGGCACTGGCAGGCGGCGGCTACACCGGCACCGTGCTGCCTCCGCGGCTAGCGGCCAGCTTCGCGGATCGCGACGGCTTCGAGGTGGTCACCGCAACCAGCGCGGACTGGCGCGGCATCTCGCTGCCCGCCGACCACCCGTTCACCGCCGATCCTTCCGTGCGCCTGGCGCTGAACCTGCTGGTGGACCGCCAAGCGCTGATCGACGGGGTGCTGGCGGGCTCCGGGCGCCCTGCCTACACCTTCGTCCCGGCCCAGTACGGCAAGGCCTACAACTCTGACGCCGTGTTCGCCCACGACCCCAAGCGGGCCGAGCAGCTGCTGGAGCAGTCGGGGTGGACGCTGGACGGCTCGATGCGCTCCAAGGACGGCCAGGACGCCGCATTCACGATCATGTACAACCCGGGCGACACGCTGCGACGGGACCTGTCCTTGGCCTTGGCCGCCCAGCTCAAGGAGCACGGCATCACCGCCGAGGTCGTGCCCGCCACCTTCGACGAAGCCGAGCCGCGCATCGGCACGGACGCGCTGATGCTGGGCGGCGGCGACACCCCTTACGATGTGGACACCCAGCTCTACAAGATGCTGCATTCAAGCTACCCGGAGGACGGCGCCTACTACGACAACCCCAGCCGCTACGCGAACGCGGCGATGGACCGGCTGCTGCACATCGGCCGGACCAGCACCGACCCAACGGCCCGCGACCAGGCCTACCGCAAGGTCCAGGAACTTTACGTCAAGCAGCCATCGATGCTGCTGCTGGCCTTCACCGACCACAACTACGTGCAGCGCAGCGACGTCCATGAGACGTGGAACACCGCCGGCACCCTGCTCGAACCCCATGACCACGGCACCGCATGGGGCCCGTGGGTGAAAATCGGCCAGTGGACCGGCAAATGAGCCTGACCGTCCTGCGCCCGCGAGGCGTGCCGCGGCTGCCAAGAGCCGGGCTGCTGGTGCTCCGCCGGATGCTGCTGGCCATCCCGCTGACCGCGGGGCTGACCGCAGTGGTGTTCTTCTTGGCTTCCGTCGCCCCGTTCAATCCGCTGGCTGCCTATCTGGGCAGCCGCTACGAGCACACCGGCGCCGCCGAACGCGCGGCCCTGCGCGCCGAGCTGGGCCTGGACGACTCCTGGTTCGGTGCCTGGCTCGGCTGGCTGGGCTCGGCGGTGCACGGCGAGCTGGGCACCTCGCGCATGCTGGCCCGGCCGGTCACCGAGGTGCTCGCCGAGCGCGTGCCCTATACCCTGCTGCTGATGCTTGCCGGGCTGCTGCTTGCCGTGGTGCTCGCGGTACTGCTGGCCTGTGCCGCTGGTCTGTGCCGCGGCGGGTTGGCCGACCGCGCCACCACCTGGATCGCCCAGCTGGCCCAGGCCATCCCGCCCTTCGTGCTGGCGCTGGTGTTCATCGCTGTGTTCTCGCTGCGGCTCGGGCTTCCCACCGGCGGCGTGGCGCCTCCAGGGCAGGAGCCGACCGCCGGGTCGCTGGCCGTGCACCTGCTGCTGCCGGCCACGGTGATGGCCATCAGCCTGCTGCCCTGGCTGGTGCTGAACCTGCGGGCCTCCATGTTCGATCTGCTGGACTCGGATGCGGTTCTCGCGGCTCGGGGACGCGGCGAGGGAGCCGGACGGATCTTGGTGCTCGAGGTGCTGCCCGGCGCCCTGCTGCCCTTCATCACGGTGATCGGCTCCCGCCTGGGCGAACTGATCACCGGAGCGCTGCTGGTTGAAACGGTGTTCGGCTGGCCCGGGATTGCCTCGGCGGTGATCGATTCCGCGGTGTCCGCGGACTTCGCGCTGCTGGCCGCGGTGACCGCCTGCTCGGCGCTGGCCGTGTTCCTGGGCAATGCCCTGGCCGACGCCGGCTACCTGCTGCTTGATCCGCGGGTGGGCGATGTCTAGCATCATCCGTGATTCCCGCTTGCTGCCGCTGGGCATCATCCTGCTGGCCGTGGTTTATGCGGTGCTCGTTCCGTTCTTCTCCCCCGAGGCGGTGGAGAACATCGACCTGGCCGCGGTGTACCTGCCGCCGGGGGCCGAGCATTTCTTCGGCACCGATCAGCTCGGGCGCGACGTGTGGGTGCGGGCCGCGGCCGCGCTGCGGCTGTCGATGCTGCTCGCCGTCGCATCGGCGCTGTCCTCCACGCTGCTGGGGGTGCTGGCCGGAGCCCTGTCCGCCACCGCCGGCGGGCTGGTGGACCGGATCACCACCCGGCTGGTAGACAGCGTCAGCGCGATCCCGCACCTGCTGCTGGGTGTGGTGATCCTGGCGCTGTGGCCCGGGCAGGGGTGGGCGATCATCCTGTCCATCGCGCTGACCCACTGGACCCAGGTGGCGCGTATCGTTAGGGCCAGGCTGTTGGCCGAACGGGAGGCCGGATACGTCAAGCTCAGCCGGGCCTCCGGCGCCCGGCCGCTGGCGCTGTGGTGCACGCACCTGATTCCCGCGGTGCTCCCGCAGGCGGGCATCGCCGTGGTCCTGCAGCTGCCCCATGCCATCTGGCACGAATCCGCGCTGTCCTTCCTAGGCGTGGGGCTGCCGCCACAATCCGCGTCGCTGGGTTTGCTGCTGGAGGACGCCCGCACAGGCATCCTGGTCGGCGCTTGGTGGATGCTGGTGTTCCCGGCCGCGCTGCTGGTGCTGCTCAGCTGGTCCTTTGCCGCCCTGGCGCACCCACAGCCGCAACGCCGCCGCTCCGCGCGGCGCCTCGATTCTCTCGCTCCGCGACGAAAGGGCGGTGCCGCAGAAAAAGCCGATGGGCATCCGCTTCCACGGGGCGCAGGCTTGGTCTTGCGGGGATTGTCGGTATGGAGCAAGGATTCCCCAGAACGCTCCGTGCTGCTGGATAACGTCAGCTTCACTGCCGCCGCCGGAGCGGTCAACGTGGTCATGGGTGCTTCGGGCGCAGGAAAGACCATGCTGCTGCGCGCCGCCGCCGGGCTACTGCCTCAATCGCTGGAATCCACCGGCAGCGTCCTCGTGCCGGGAACCGCTGGCGGGCTCTGCCATGCCCCCAAGCTGGGTGAAGATCTGGTTTTCATTCCCGGGTCGGCGGCCACGGCGCTGAACCCGGTGCTCAGCGTGGGCACCGCCTTGCGCCGCGTACGCCGGAGCCACGGCCTGGACAGCTCACCGGCCGCGCTGGCGGCGGTGTTCAAGGACTTCGAACTGGTTCCCGAACTGCTCCATCGCTACCCGCACGAGCTGTCCGGAGGCCAGGCCCAGCGTGTAGTGCTGGCCCTGGGCTTGGCATCCCGCGCCAGTTGCGTTGTGCTGGACGAGCCCACCAGCGCCCTGGATGCGGATACCGCGGCGGCCATCGCTCGGATCCTGCGCCGCTTGGCGGACACCGGGTGCACCATCGTTATGGTCACCCACGACGCTGAACTGGCCGCGGAACTCGCCGACACGCTGACCGTGGTCAGTGATGGGCAAGTGCTCGCATCCGCTTCCGGCGACGGGCAGGTCATCCCGGAATTGGAGGATAGCACCCCATGAGCCTTGAATTGTCTGCGGTGAGCCACCGCTATGCCAAGAACGTCCCCAGAATCCTGGATCAACTGGACCTGGAGGTCACGTCCGGCTCGGTGATCGGTCTGGTCGGGCCCTCGGGTGCCGGGAAGTCCACCCTGCTGGCCATCGCCTCGCTGATGCTGGCCCCGACAGAGGGCAAGCTGCGCATCGACGGCCAAGCGGTACCTGCCCGAGGGCACGTCCCGGCCGAACTGCGCCAGCGCATCGGCATCCTGCCGCAAAACCCGCGCAGCTTCGCGAACCCCCGGCTCACCCTGGGCGCGATCATGGCCGAGCCGTTAGCCCTGCGCGACGGGCTGGCGTTCCCCCGTCCGGGCCGCTATCGCCGCGAGCTGGAGGAACTGGCCCGGGAGGCGAGCCTTGAACCGGCGCTGCTGGAGCGGAAGCCCGGGCAGGTTTCCGACGGGCAGCTGCAACGAGCCCTGCTGGGCAGGGCGTTGGCCCTGGACCCGGCGCTGCTGGTGTGCGACGAGCCGACGTCAGCCCTGGATCCCGGCACCACTGCGCAGATCTTCACGGTGCTGCGCGAGCGGGCTCGAGCCGGGGCGGCGGTGCTCATCGCCTCCCACGACAATGCCTCGCTGGCCGAGCACTGCGATTCGATCCACCAGCTGTCGGCGCTGCGGCGCCCAGACCAAGAGGCACTACTTGGACTCCCCGCCCAAATGCCAAGCGATGATGTCGAGCGCAGGTAGCGGTGTAATCGGCACGTCGGGCTCCACCAACTGGGGAATTTCCAGCCAGAATTCGTGGTGGCCCTGCAGATCAGCCTGCACCTCTGGCAGCCAAGCCAGAATGAAATCGCGGTCGGAGCGCTTGTTGTCCCCTAGCATCCGTTCCTGATGCAGCCTGCGCACCCGGCGGCCAAAGAGTGGAATCAGCTCGGGATTTTGCGATGCACCACCATGGCCAGTTTATCGGATTGACTTGTGGGGTCCGGGGCTAGTCAAGGACACCAAAATGATCAGCAATAGCGTCAAGCTGCGGTTGGCCCGCGTCGCTCAGCGCTCCGGACAGGCGCAGGTACGGCATTTATTGGCGATTTGTGCCGGCGCACCGCCGCCCTGTGACCTCGCCGGGATGCGAAACGGCCGCCGGGATCCCCTGCGGGAGGAACGTCGGCGGCCGTTGGATCTATTCCGGAACAGGCTAGTACTTGCGCAGGTTCACCGGCTGCTGTCCGCGCAGCTCGATGCGCAGCTGGTTCACGAGGGCGTGCAGCACCGCATTCGCCGATTCCGTGGAGCCTCCCAAGGTGCGTACCGCAAGACCGGGCACCGGGGCCTGGGAAATGCCCACAGAAATTCCGTCGCGCTGCTGCCCGGCGATCTCGTAGGCCAGTTCGCGCAGGCGAGCGACCATTGCCGCGTCGATGCGCGGGTCGATGGCCAGCAGCATGCCCACGTGGGTGGATTCCTGCAAGTACAGCAGCGAGTCGATGGAATCCTTGCCCGGCTTCACCCACAGGTTATCCAGCGCCCCGAGCCGCCCGTCCAGGTGGACCTCGGTGCGCAGGCGCAGCTGCTCGTAGCTGAACCGGCTGCCGTCCGGGCTCCAGCCCGGGGTGAGGACCTCGCACAGCACCAGCGAGGCATCGGCGGCCATGTGCACCTCGGTGCGCTGGAAGTAGCTGGCGTCCTTATAGGCGATCAGCTGGTCCGGCAGGTATTCGAGCACCGCGCCGGGTTCCAGCCTGATGCGCATGTCCTGCTGCGCCGGGCCCTGCGGGGTGCGGTAGACCTTGGTGGCGGACTGGGTGGTCAGCAGCAGGCTGCTGCCCTCGGCCACACGGATCTCGATGCCGTACTTGTCGGCGCCCAGGTAGCCGCCGCCGGGGTTCACGATGGTGTAGCAGACCTGGGCGGTGTCATCGAGGTAATGCGGGCGCAGCACGCGCAGCGCCCCCTGGTGGTATTGCCGCAGCGCGATGTCCTTCCCGGCCCGCGAGCCGACGTGCAGCCGCAGCTCGCCGACCAGGCCATCCGGGAACGGACTGGGCTCCAGCCCGGAGCCCAAGCCCGGGCTCGAAGCGGCCACTACGCCAGGTCCGTCATCAGCACGTCGTGCTTCAGCCACGCGATGACCTTCTCCAGCCCCTCGTCGGTCTTCAGGTTGGTGAAGCAGAAGGGCTTGTCCCCGCGGAACTGCTTGGAATCCGACTCCATCACCGACAAATCCGCCCCCACATACGGGGCGAGGTCGGTCTTGTTGATGATGAACAAATCGGACTTGATCATGCCCTGCCCGGCCTTGCGCGGGATCTTCTCGCCCTGGGCCACATCGATGATGTAGATGGAGAAGTCCACCAGCTCCGGGGAGAACGTGGCCGAGAGATTGTCCCCGCCGGATTCGACGAAGATTACCTGCAGGTCAGGGTGCTTGGCTTTCAGCTCCTCGATAGCCGCGGCGTTCATCGAGGTGTCCTCGCGGATCGCGGTGTGCGGGCAGCCGCCGGTCTCGATGCCGACAATCCGATCCAGCGGCAGCACGCCGTTGGCGGCCAGGATCTTGGCATCCTCGATGGTGTAGATGTCGTTGGTGATCGCTGCCATGGAGATCTCGTGCTCCAAGGCGCGGGTGATGCGTTCGATCAGCTGGGTC
This sequence comes from Glutamicibacter sp. NPDC127525, assembly GCF_042672105.1. Lineage (NCBI taxonomy): Bacteria > Bacillati > Actinomycetota > Actinomycetes > Micrococcales > Micrococcaceae > Glutamicibacter > Glutamicibacter sp. NPDC127525. The sequence continues at coordinate 448,266 of NZ_JBHXVN010000001.1, forward strand.
TTGCCGGCACCAACCGGTCCGCCGATGCCAATCTTGATGGGTTCCATGGGTACTTCCTCGAATCTGTTGGGGCCGCAGGTGCGCGGCGGGGTCAGGACATGAACATGCGGGCGCGCTGGTGCTCGTGGCGCATCTGGGCGATTTCCAGCCCGGGCGCCGCGGCACCCAGATCCATCTCCTCCAGGGTGAAGATCGCCGCGACGGCGTCCGCCACCGGTTCGTGCATCGCCCGGATCACCCGCTGGCCGGCGTCCTGGCCCAGCGGGATGGCGCGGATCGCATTCTGCGTCAGGCTGGTCACCGTGGAGAACAAGTAGCTGCCCAGCGCGTCGGCCACCGGGGCGCCGGCCCCGCGGGCACCCAGGGCGAAGGCGATGGCCGGGTGCCCGGCGCACTGCCCGCTGCGCACGCTGCGCGCATAGGCCGTCACGTCCCCGGTGGGGAACGCCGAGTTGGCCACGGCGAGCATCCGCGCGCCCATCTTGGTGGCCGCCTCGCGCAGCTGGCGCGGCAGGGCCGAGGCATGGATCAGCGCGTCGAGCTGCGCGATCCGCTCCTGGTCCGGCGCCTCATAGGCCAGGCGCAGCAGCAGCCCGTCGGTATAGGCCAGGGCCTGGGACAGGAACTGGTGCAGCCACGTCGCGAAGCTGGCCTCGTCGTGCACCTGCCCGGACTCCAGGTAGCTCTCCATGCCGAAGGAGTGGCTGAACGCGCCGGTGGGCAGCGCCGAGTCCGATAGCTGGAGCAGCGTGAGCAGGTGCCGGGCGCTAGTGGGTGTGCTCGGCATGGCGGAAGGGCACGGGCATAACCCGTTCCTGGCGCTGGTAGGGCGCGTCGTGGTGCTTGAGGAAGTCCTCGACGGTGTGGTCGTACTGCACCACCATCACCTCGGCACCGTACTCCGAGCCGGCGCCGAAGAACTGCGCCTGCAGGTGCCGGTTGCCCAGCGCGTGGGCGACCGCTCCCATCTCCAGCACCGTGCGCGGGGCGATGACCAGCACGTCGGTAGGCAGCACCGACACGCTGATCACTTCGGTGTCCGAGAGGAACAGGATGTCCCCGTCGCGCAGGTCCGGGCCCGGGGCCAGGCGCAGGCCCAGCTCCCGCCCGTGGTCGGTTTTCACGCGCTGGATGCGCTTGACCAGCTCGGCGCTGGGCAGCACGACCTTTTCGTGGTGCCGCCCGGCCAGCTGCTCGGGCTGCTCGTGGAGGTTGCCCACGAGTTCGTCGATAATCATCTATCTCCTTGGTGGTTGGCGGGCCGGCTAGAACAGGAAGTAGCGCTGGGCCATGGGCAGCTCGTCCGAGGGCTCGCAGGTGGCCAGTTCCCCGTCGACGAATACCTCGTAGGTCTGCGCATCCACCTGGATATCCGGGGTGGCTCCGTTGTGCTTCAGATCGGACTTCACCAAATCGCGGATGCCGTGGCAGGGGCGGATCACCTTGCGCAGGCGCAGGCGCTCGGGGATGCCCTCTTCGATCGCTGCCTTGGACAGGAAGGTGATCGAGGAGGCGTGGACCGCGCTGCCCAGGGCACCGAAGTTCAGCCGCAGCGTGCGCGGCTGCGGGGTCGGGATCGAGCCGTTGGAATCGCCCATCAGCGACTGGACGATCAGCCCGCCCTTGATCACCATTTCCGGCTTGACGCCGAAGAAGGCCGGATCCCAAAGTACCAGGTCGGCAAATTTGCCTTCCTCGACGCTGCCGATGGAGTCGGCGATGCCGTGGGCGATGGCCGGGTTGATGGTGTACTTGGCGACATAGCGCTTCAGCCGCTGGTTATCGCCGATCTCCGGGTCGCCTTCCAGCTTGCCGCGCTGGCGCTTCATCGCGTCGGCCACCTGCCAGGTGCGCAGCACCACTTCGCCCACGCGGCCCATGGCCTGCGAGTCAGAGGAGGTGATGGAGAAGACCCCCATGTCGTGCAGCACGTCCTCGGCGGCGATGGTCTCGGGGCGGATCCGCGAATCGGCGAAGGCCACGTCCTCGGGGATGTCCGGGTTCAGGTGGTGGGCCACCATGAGCATGTCCAGGTGCTCGTCCACGGTGTTCGTGGTGAACGGCAGGGTCGGATTGGTCGAGGCCGGCATCACATTGGGCAGCGCGGCCATGCGGATGATATCCGGGGCGTGCCCGCCACCGGCGCCTTCGGTGTGGAAGGTGTGGATCACCCGGCCGGCGATCGCTTCGATGGTGTCCTCCACGAAGCCGCATTCGTTCAGCGTATCGGCGTGGATGGCCACCTGCACGTCGAACTCGTCGGCGACCTTCAGCGAGTTGTCGATGGACGAGGTGGTCGCACCCCAGTCCTCGTGGATCTTCAGGCCGATCGCGCCGGCGCGGATCTGCTCGGCCAGCGGTGCGCGGTCGCTGGCGTGCCCCTTGCCCAGCAGCCCGATGTTGATCGGCAGGTTCTCCACCGCCTGCAGCATCCTTGCGATGTGCCATGGGCCCGGGGTGAGGCTGGTTGCCTTGGACGCGTCCGAAGGACCGGCGCCGCCGCCGATCAGCGTGGTAGTGCCGTTGGCCAAGGCGACTGGCACCTGGTCCGGGGAAACGAAGTGGATGTGCGTGTCGATCGCTCCGGCGGTGAGGATCTTGTGCTCCCCGGCGATCACGTCGGTGGACGCGCCGATGACGATATCCACCCCGTCGGAGATGTCCGGGTTGCCGGCCTTGCCGATCTTGAAGATATGCCCGTCGCGCAGGGCGACATCGGCCTTGTAGATGCCGGTGTAGTCCAGCACCACCACATTGGTGATCACCGTGTCGGGCACATCCTGGTCGCGGGTGACGCGGCCGTTCTGCCCCATGCCGTCGCGGATGACCTTGCCGCCGCCGAAGACCACTTCTTCGCCGTAGGTGGTGTAGTCGTGCTCGATCTCGGCCAGCAGCTCGGTATCCGCCAAGCGGATGGCATCCCCCGTGGTCGGCCCGTACATTTCCGAGTACTGCTTGCGGGTCAGCTCGAAGCCCATGCCTAGTTCTCCTGCTCTTCGTCGGCGGCCGAGGACTTGCCGGCGTTTTCCGCCTCTGCTGCAAGCCGTGCCTCATGCGGCTGCGGCGGGAGATTCTCGTCGACCGGGTCCACGCCGAAGGTGGTGCCCAGCCCGGAGGCCGCATCGCCCTGGTTGGGAAGGTCGATGCTGTAGTCTTCGACGACCTCGGCCTCGCGCTCGGCATCGATGCCTGCGGTGCCGCCGATCGCTTCCGTTTCAACGGCCGGGACCGGCAGGCCCAGCGGCCCGTTGATCCGGTCCTGGAAGCCGTGCACCTCGCGGGCTCCGGAGAATTCTACCAGGTGGACGGTGCGTGCATCGCCCGGCTCGAAGCGCACTGCGGTGCCGGCGGGAATATCGAGCCGGAATCCGCGCGCGGCCACTCGATCGAACTCCAGCTGCGAATTGACTTCGGCGAAATGGTAATGCGAGCCGACCTGCACCGGCCGGTCCCCGCGGTTCACCAGGTTCAGGATGCGGGTTTGCTGCTGTGCATTGCAGGCGATGGGTTCATCGCGCAGGATGTATTCTCCCGGGATCATGATCTGTGCCTTTCTGCGCAGAGGGAACTAGCGAATGGGGTTGTGGACGGTGACCAGCTTGGTCCCGTCGAGGAAGGTCGCTTCGACCTGGACTTGGTCCACCATTTCCGCAATGCCATCCATGACGTCTTCGCGGCGGAGGATCGTGGTCCCGTAGCTCATCAATTCAGCCACGGTCCGTCCGTCGCGGGCCCCTTCGATCAATTCGTAGGTGATGACCGCGACGGCCTCCGGGAAGTTCAGCTTCAGTCCACGCGCCTGTCGTCGGCGTGCCAGATCGGCGGCGACGACGATCATCAGCTTCTCTTGCTCCCTCGGCGTTAAATGCATCGACAATTCCCCGTTCAAGAGTGTTTAAGAGTGTCCACCAAGATCGCTGAATTCCGGTCAGAAAACGCCGTAACAGCTGTGGATATGGCTAGAATAGCAGACCTTCGGAAAAGGTTTTTTCGACCCGGAATCCATCCATAAAACAACCATTGACAAAATTTATCCACCCAAGTCAAAGAAGTTTTCACGGAAAACAACCCGAACCTCTCCAGCGCGTCGAAAAGCCACGACTTTCCATTCCAGCACAATGCAACGTTCCCCGGGGATTTAATTCCGGATTCCCTGCCTGTTTCCAGCCATGGCTCCGGCAGGAAACTGCTCCCGCTCGGTCCTCCAGGGCGACCGGGAGCAGTTTCCATGCACCGGGCCCGATGCGTCATTCCACGAGCTTGCCTGCCTGCGATACCTCGGTGATCAGCGCGGCCACTTCCGCGGGCACTTCGGGGATCGGCTCACGGGTGATGCCCTCAGGCGACCAGATGAGGTTCACCTGCAGCTGCGGATCGGTGTGCGGATAGTCGCTGCGGTTATGGCAGCCGCGGGTTTCCCGGCGCTCCAGCGCCGACTCCAAGGTGGCGCGCGCGGCCAGAGCCGAGGACTTCAGGTCGAAGGCGTGGCACAGGTCCTGGTAGCCGGCGATGTCCGGGTGGATGCCCACCCGCGCCATCCGCGCTTCGACCTCTGCCAGTTTCTCCAGCCCCAGCTTCAGCCCCGCCTCCTCGCGCACGACTCCGGCGTGCTGGGTCATGATGTCGCGGATCGCCCGCTGCAGGGACCGGACATTTTCCTGCCCATCGGCGGCCAGCAGCCGGTCCACTTCCCCGCGCGCCTTCTCGATGGCCGCCTGCGAACGCGGCTGGGAAGTGAGCGCACGCGAATACCGGGCAGCTCCCTGCCCGACGATCCGGCCGAAGACCAGCAGCTCGATCAGCGAGTTGCCGCCCAGCCGGTTGGCCCCGTGCAGGCCCGAGGAGGCTTCACCGATCGCGTACAGGCCGGGGACCGCCGTCTCATGGGTGAGCGGGTCCACCTGCACCCCGCCCATGGAATAGTGCGCCGTCGGGGCGATCTCGATCTTCTGCTCGGTAATGTCCAGCATCTGCTCCTCGAGCAGCGTCTGGTAGACCCGGGGCAGCCGTTCCATGATGGTGGCGCGGGGCAGGTGCGAGACATCCAGCCAGACCCCGCCCTTGGCGGTGCCGCGCCCGGCGGCGATCTCGGTGTAGGCGGCCAGGGCGACCCGGTCGCGGGTGGACAATTCCATGCGCTGGGGATCGTAGCGCTCCATGAAGCGTTCGCCCAGGGCGTTGGTCAGGATCCCGCCTTCGCCGCGGGCCGCCTCGGAGACCAGAGTCCCGGCCACCGATTCGGGTTCGATGATGCCCGAGGGGTGGAATTGTACGAGCTCGGCATCGCGCAGCCGGGCACCGGCCTCCACGGCCAGGCGGAAGGCGTCGCCGGTGTTCTCGTCGCGCCGCGAGCTGCTGCGCCGCCAGATGCGGGTGTGGCCGCCGGCGGCCAGGATGACCGCGTCGGCATGGATCAGGTACCCGGTGCCGTCGTTGACGTCGAAGCCGTAGGCGCCGAAGATCCGCCCCTCGGCGACCAGCAGCTCGGTGATATAGACCGAGTCCAGGATCGGGACCTGCAGCTGCTGCGCACGGCGGACCAGGGTGCGCTGGATTTCCAGCCCGGTGTAGTCCCCGGCGAAGGCGGTGCGCCGGAATTTGTGGGCACCGAAGAAGCGCTGGGAGATCCGGCCGTCGGTTTCGCGGGCGAAGTTCATGCCGTAGCGTTCCAGGTCCTCGATGCCGCGGGCCGCGCCTTGGGCGACCACCTGCACGGTGCGCGGATCGGCCAGGTAGTAGCTTTCCTTGATGGTGTCCGCCGCGTGCTGCTGCCAGCTGTCCTCGGCGTCCATCGTGCCCAGTGCGGCGTTGATGCCGCCGGCGGCCAGCGCGGTGTGCGCGTCGTGGCGCGGGCGCTTGCCCACGGCCAGCACGTCGGTGCCCGATTCTGCCAGCTCGATGGCCGCGCGCAAGCCTGAACCACCGGTGCCGATGACCAGTACGGAGGTGGATATCTGCTGTTCGTTTCTCATGGTTTCCAGCATCGCCCCGCGCCCAGAATACGTCCAATGAATTATTGGCATGATGTTGATAGCAGTAGGCTATGCACCATGAACCTAGAGCAATTGCGCGGCTTCACCGCCATCGCCGAAGTGGGGCACTTCACCCGGGCCGCCGAGCAGCTGCACCTGGCCCAGCCATCGCTCAGCCGGCAGATCGCCACGCTGGAACAGGAACTGGGCTCCGAGCTGTTCCACCGGGCCCGCGGCAACATCACGCTTACCGCCGCCGGGCAGGCATTGCTGCCCCGTGCGCGCCGGATGCTGGCCGACGAGGAGTCCATCCGCACCGAAATGGCCGACCTGGCCGGGCTGCATCGCGGGCGGGTGCGCCTGGGCGCCCCGCCTACCCTGTGCGTGTCGCTGGTCGCCGAGGCGCTGTCCATCTTCCGCACCTACTACCCCGGGGTGCAACTGCAGATTTTCGAAGCGGGCTCGCACAAGCTGCTGGAGCAGCTGGACGGCGGCGCACTGGATCTGGCGCTCATCGTGACCTCGGAGCATGCGGTGAACGACAACCATCTGGAGAACCTGCCGCTGCTCGAAGAGGAATTGGTGGTCATCGACGCACTGGAGCACCCGCACCTAGCTGGCCAGGAGCTTGATTTGCGCGCGTTGGCTCCGGTGCCCCAGCTGGCCTTCTCGCACAGCTACGATCTGCGCGCCAGCACCGCCCTGGCCTACAAGAACGCCGGCCTGGTGCCCAATATCGTCGTGGAAGGCGGGGAGATGGACGCGGTGCTGCGCTTCGTGCAGCGCGGGCTCGGAGTCGCCGTGGTTCCGGCGACGGTGGCGCTGGACGCTCCGGGAGTGCGCTCCATTGCCTTGCGCGAACCGCTGGCCCGCACCATCGGGCTGGCGCACCGGCGCGATGTCTCATTGACCCGAGCCGCCGCGGCCATGGCGCAGCTGCTGGCCGAAACCGCGCAGCAGCTGGCCGCCGGCCACGGGCAAATCAACTCCCTAGCTTGATCCCCAGGTGGCTGGCCATCGCCTCGGCGAGCAGGCTCAGCTGCAGCGCACTGATCCGTGCCCCGCGCAACCCGTCGACCCCCTCAACCTGGGCGAAGTCCAGCCCCTGCAGGTCGACCTCGCGCAATTGCGCCCCGGCAGCGGTAATTTGCCCGGCCCGCGAATCGACGAAGCCCAGGCGCTGGATCTGCCCGCCCAGGTCGATCTCCTCGAATTGGCAATTGACGAAGAGCACATCGCGCACCGTTGCACCGCGCAAATTCAGCCAGCCGAATTTGCAGTTCTCGAATACCACGCCATCGAGCTGGGCCTCGGCGAAATCCGCAGACCCGAAGCGGCTGTGGGTCACCCGCACATCGTTGAGGAACGCACCAGCGGCTTGCAGGGCGGGAGCCCCGGATTGGTCCAGTTCGCACTGGATCAGCCGGGCATTGCGCAAGGCCTCGATCTGCACGGAGCTGAAACGGCATTCCTCCAGCCGCGCGCCATCGGCCGCCAGCGGCTCATCGAAATCCCTGAAGTGCAGCAGTTCAACGTAGTCGTCGCCCAGATCCCCACGGTAGCCAGGGGCCAGTTCGGGCAGGGTGAAGCGTCGGATTCTCGGTGCCAATGCGCGTCCTTAAAGTGCTTGCTTCGCAGCCAGGTTCCCGGCCACGTCATCCAGTGCCGCATCCAGGTGCGGCCAGCGGAACTCGTACCCGGTCCCCTGCAGCACCCCGGGCAGCGCCCAGCGGGACTTGAGCAGCATTTCCGGTTCCACTCGCAGCACGAACATGGCCGGCTCCAGCATCCAACGATACGCGGGCAGCCCGAATTTCGCGCCGGTGGCGCGGCGCAGCGAGGCCATCAGCGCCCGGTTGGCAACCGGGTTCGGCGAGCTGAGGTTGACCGGGCCGGTGATTTCGCGGTGGTCGATGATATGCCCGATCGCGCCGATCGCATCATCGACATGGATCCAGCTGAAGCGCTGGTTCCCGCGCGTGCGGTGCCAGCCGCTGCGTTCGGCTCCGCTCGGATCCGGGCCGATGCCGCGGTAGCGCCGATGCGCCGGCCACCAGCTATCATGCTGCGCCCCGCCCAGCCCGAGCCGTGCAACGGCAAGCAGCTTGCGCGTGGCCGGGCCGTCGCCGAGCACGATGGCCATGCGCAGGGCGACCCGGCGCGTGGGCAGCTCGCCGCGGAAGAACTCGCGTTCCCAGTTGCGCGCCACATCCACCGAGAACCCTTCGCCGATCCGGCCGTCCTCGGTGTTCGGCGCGTCCATGCTGTGCCGGTAGATGGTCGCGGTGGACGCGTTCAGCCAAAGCGCCGGCGGATCAGCTGCCTGGGACACTGCCTCGTGCAGCGCGCGGGTCGTGTCCACGCGCGAGGCGAGGATCTCGTTGCGCGCCGCTTCGTGATAGCGGCAGCCGACATTCTTCCCGGCCAGATTGACCAGCAGTTCTGCACCATCGATGAGTGCCGCCAGCGCCGGGCCATCGCCCCACTGCGCATCCGCTGTACGGCCGCGGCCGATGACCGCCACCTGGTATCCAGCCCCGCGCAGCTGCGCGATCAGCCGTTCGCCAATGAACCCGCTGGCTCCTGCCACTACCGCCCGCCGTGCAGCGCTCTGCATCGTTCCCCGCTCAGAAGTCGTTGATCACCAGTTTCTTCATCTTCAGCATATGCTCGAATGCGCCGGGTCGCTCCATCAGCTCGCCCATGTTCGAGGGCACGATCTGCCAGCTCACCCCGAATTTGTCGGTCAGCCAGCCGCAGGCCTCGGCTTCAGGCACCGCGGACAGCGCCTCCCAGACGCGGTCGATCTCCGCCTGGCCATCGCATGGCCATTCCAGCGAGACGCCGGGAGTGAAGGTGAAGTCCTGCGGCACGGCCGAATCCATGGCCGCAACGCAATCCTCGCCGAGCGTGAATTGGGCGTACATCAGCGCTTCAGCGGTAGCGGCTTCGGTCGGCTCCCCGTACGGGAAGGCGCTGTCCAGTTTCGCGCCGAGCACCTGGCTGTAGTACTCGATGGCCTCGACCGCGCGGTTCTGGGCCGCACCGCCGAACATCAGCGCAGGAAAGACCGAGGCGCGCGGCTCAACGGGCTCATCGGACTCCATCAGCTGCCAGGAGACACCGTACTTGTCGTTCACCCAGCCGTAGCGCGCGCTGAACGGGTAGGTGTCCAGCGGCATCAGCGCCGTGCCGCCCTCCAGCAGCGCGGCCCAGGTGGCATCGAGGGACTCGCGCTGGCCGGCGTTGAAGACCACGATGATCGAGATCGCCGGATTGGGCATGAATTCCTGGCCCGCGTTGATCAGCGTGATCTTGGTTCCCCGCACCCACAGCGAAACGGTCAGCGCCTTGCCGGCGAAGGGTTCCTGGAATTCCAGCAGGCCCTCGGTGGGATAGCGCGATTCGACTTCGGTTTTTGCCTCCGGCAGGGCGCGGGCATAGAATTCCCCCGCTTCCTCTGCAGTGCCTTGCATCCATAAATTGACGGTGAGCTTTTGCATGACGGTCCTCCTAGCTGGGCGATGCTCCAAAGCTACCCCGCAGGGCCCTCCAGCAACAGATGGGCCAGCGAACTTTCAGCCCCGATTCATCTGCTCGTCCCGCGTTGTTCGCCCGGTGAACTCGTCCATCGAGCGGTATACGCCGATAACCTTGCCGGCCACGAAATCCCAGGCCGGCCGCGGCAGCACGCCGCGCAGCAGCTGGCCCAGCTTGCTGGTCCACGGCATCAGCACCAGCGGCGTGCCGGCAAGCATCGCCCGCCACGCCCGGTCCACCACGACTTCCGGCTCCAGGATCGGGGTCAGCAGCATCGGCTAGGCGCCCGCGAACATGCCGGTGCTGATATAGGTCGGGCAAATGGTGCTCACGGCGATCTGGTCGTTGCCTTCCAGCTCCAGCCGCAGCGAATCGCTGAAGGACAGGGCCGCAGCCTTGGAGGCCGCGTAGACGCTCATATTCGGGTTGGACACCAGCGCGGCCGCCGAGGCGATGGTCAGCACCCGGCCCTTGCCCCGTCGGCCCAGCTGCGGAAGCAGGGCGTGGGTCAAGTACATCGGGGCGAGCGCGTTCACCTGCATGGCCGCGGTGATCTGCGCGGTGCTGTGCTTCGCGAAGGAGGTGCCGGTGACCACCCCGGCGTTGTTGACCAGCACGTCGATTCCCCCGCCCTCCACCGCCGTGGCGGCGTAGCGCTGGATTTGGCTCTGGTCGGCAAGGTCCACCACATGGGTCTCGACAGTGCCGCCGAGCTGGCGCAGCTCCTCGGCAGCCGCGTCGAGCTTGGCCGCGTCGATGTCCCAGATGACCACCCGTGCCGCGCCCTCGAGGCAAGCCTGCCTGGCGAAAAGCAAACCCATGCCCTGCGCGGCCCCGGTGACAAGGACGTGCAAACCGGCTACCGACTGGAGAGGTGTCTTGCCCATCAGTGAACTCCTTGAGGATCAGTATGGCAACAGCCTAGCCTGTGGCGCGGATTACACTTGGCTCATTTTCATCGAGCGCGCCCAGCAAACACCGCTAGCCTTGGATCATTGGACCGACTCGTCGAAAGGACGACCGTGCGCATTGACCGCCTGGACGCGGATTTGATCGAACTGCTCACCGAATCGCCGATGCTTCCGGTGATGGAGTGCGCCCGGCGCTTGGGTGTTGCCCGCGGCACGATCAGCAGCCGGCTGGCCCGGCTCCACGAGGCCGGCGTCATCCAGGGCATCGTCCCGCGGGTCAAGCCTGCGGGGTTCGGGTACACGCTGGTCGCGTTCTGCCAGGTGGAGATCATCCAGCGCTACGGGCACGATCCGGTCGCGAGCGCATTGGAGGAATCCATCCCGGAAATCCTCGACATGTACACCGTGACCGGCAGTTCGGACTTGCAGCTGCGCGTTGTGGCCCGGACCCCCGAGGACCTGCAGGCGATTTTCAACCGCATCAACAAGGTGCCGGGTGTGGCAAGGACCTCATCCTCCTTCGCCCTGCACGAGCATTTCCAGGGAAGGACACTGCCACTGGTCGCAGCGTGCGCTAGGGCCGAGGCAGAAGTGGAAAACACTGGGCAGATTGACTAGTAAAATGGGTTGATTGGCGGCGATTGCTATGCAGCCTGCATAGAAACAGGGTTTGCGATTGCGCCGGCAGATTCATTCAACCTACAGTCGATGCTTGTGAATCGCGACACGCGAGGATATGAGCAGGGCCACCGCTGACCACGCACCACGGCTTTGTCATACGAACGATTGCCAACCTCGTGCAGCTCTGGCAGTCAGAGAGGAAACTCATGACCCTTCACCAGCGCCCCTCCTTGCAGGAAGTGCCCGCTTACAAGCAGGGCAAGCCCGCAGCCGCTGGAGCCTCCAAGCTCTCATCCAACGAATCCCCGCATAGCCCGCTGCCCTCGGTGCTGTCCAGCATCCAGGAGGGCCTGGCCACGATCCACCGCTACCCGAGCATCGCGGCGCCCGAATTGACCGGCGCCCTCAGCTCGCAGTTCGGCGTCCCGGCGGAGCACATCACCCTGGGCGCGGGCTCGGTCGAGGTCGCGGCCCAGATCATCCATGCGGTTGCCGCCGAGGGCGACGAAGTCATCTACGCGTGGCGCTCCTTCGAGGCGTATCCTTCGCTGGTGCGGATCGCCGGCGCCACCCCGGTCGAGGTGCCCCTGGATGCCGATAGCCGCCATGATCTGCCCGCCATGCTGGCCGCGATCACCGATAAGACCCGATTGGTCTTCATCTGCAACCCGAACAACCCGACCGGCACGGTGGTGGAGGCCCGCGCGCTGGATGAGTTCATCAATGCCGTGCCGCGCAACGTGCTGGTCGTCGTCGACGAAGCCTACGTGCACTTCGACCGCTCGGCCTTGCGGGCCGATGGCATCGAGCTGTTCCGCAAGTACCCGCATGTGGCCGTGCTGCACACCTTCTCCAAGGCCTACGGCCTGGCTGGCCTGCGCGTCGGGTACGCCATCAGCCCGCTGGAAGTTGCCGGGAACCTGCGCAAGGTGGCCGTGCCATTTGGCGTCTCCGACTTGGCACAGCGCGCGGCGGTGGCCTCGCTGGCCGCCATCGGCGAGCTGTCGCTGCGCATCGAGGAAGTCGTCACCCAGCGCGAGCGGATGTACGAGGGCCTGGCCGCTGCCGGGTACCCGGTCGTGAAGTCGCAGGCGAACTTCGTCTGGGTGGATGCCGGAGAGTCAACCGAACAGCTTGAAGCCAAGCTCGCCGCCGGCGGTGTAGTGGTTCGCGCCTTCCCCGGAGACGGGTTGAGGATTTCCTCCGGTACCGCACACGACGTCGATCGCGTGCTCGCGGCCCTGTCCGTCCAGGAGGCCACCGCGTGAGCGCAGTCAAAGCCCCCGAGCAGCTGCATACCGGGCTGACCCGGCGCCAGATCTCCATGATGGGCCTGGGCGGCGCGATCGGCGCTGGCCTGTTCGTCGGCTCCGGCCAGGCCATTTCCATTGCTGGTCCGGCAGTGCTGGTCTCCTACCTGATCGCTGGAACCGTGATCATCGTGATCATGGCCATGCTCGCGGAGATGGTAGCCGCCAATCCGTCCTCCGGCGCGTTCTCCACCTTCGCTGGCCAAGCCATGGGGCGCAGCGCAGGGTCTACCCTGGGCTGGCTCTACTGGATCCAGCTGGTCGTGGTGATCGCTGCCGAGGCTACCGGGGCCGCGGCTATTACCGCCGGCTGGGTTCCGGCCTTCCCGCAGTGGGCATGGGTGCTCGGCTTCGTGGTGGTCCTGACCGGAGCGAATCTGCTCGGCGTAAGGAATTACGGCCGTTTCGAATACTGGTTTGCCGTGATCAAGGTGGCTGCGATCATCGCGTTCCTGGTCTTCGGCGCCTTGGTGCTGACCCGGGTGATCCCGACGCCGGAACCAGTTGGCTTCGCCAATCTGGCCGCCCATGGCGGCTTCGCCCCCGGTGGCATGGCCGGCATCGCCGCCGCAGTCCTGATCGTCATCTTCTCCTTCGGCGGTACCGAGGTGGTGTCCATCGCGGCCGCCGAGTCCAAGGACCCGGCCGGCAACATCAAGCGCGTGGTCAAGTCCGTGATGATGCGTATCCTGTTCTTCTACCTCGGCTCGATCCTGGTCATTGTCGCCCTGGTGCCCTGGAATGATCCGGCGATCGTGGACGGCCCATTTGCGGCTGCACTGGATGTCATGCACATTCCAGGCGTGGGCTTCTTGATGAACGCCGTGGTCGTGGTCGCCTTGCTTTCGGCGATGAACGCGAATATCTACGGTTCCTCGCGCATGCTGTACTCGCTGGGCCAGCGCAAGCTCGCCCCGAGCGCCGTCACCCACGTGACCGGCAAGGGCGTGCCGTCGAAGGCCGTGATCGCCTCCGTGGCCTTCTCCTTCCTGGCCGTGGGCCTGAACTGGATCTGGCCCGAGGCTGTGATGCCGATCTTGCTGAACGTGGTGGGTTCGACCATCATCTTCATCTGGGCGTTCATTGCCGTGACGCAGCTGATCCTGCGTCGCCGCGCGGACCGCGATGGCGGGCATCTGCCGTTGCGGCTGTGGGGTTTCCCGGGCCTGTCGATCGCTACGATCATCGTCCTTGCGGCGATTGTCGCCATCGCGATGACTGATCCCGCGGCGCGCACCCAGCTGCTGCTCACCGGCGGGCTGACCGCCGTGATCTGGGTGATCTCCAAGATCGCGCTGCGCGATAAGCGCGAGGAACCGGCGGACGCCTAGCTCCCGGAAGCCTAGGTCCAGCGATTGCTGGACCTAGGCTTTTCTTTTGGCCATTTCGGTGATCCAGATGGGAGCGAATGGTGAAATGCACCCGGCGGAGGTCGGGTAGTCCGCCAGCACCTGCAAGGTCTCGCCGATGGCCAGGGCACGTCGGCGCAAATGCTCATGCTCGATGCCGATGTGCGCCAGGGTCGTATTCATCGCCCACTGCAGGCGATCCGGTGCGGCGCTCATTCGGGCTTCGATCGTGTCAAGCAGCTGTTCCAGGTCCAGCAGTTCCGGGGCCTTGACTACCTGGTGGGCAGTCAGCTCCCAGCCGGCAGCCAGCTGTACCGGGTCGCTCTGGCTCATGAGCAGCAGGCGGAGCTCCTCGAGCAGCTTGGATTTCTTGACGATGTAGCTCAGGAACCATGCTTGGACCTTGGGAGTGCTGGCGCCTTGGCTCCACACCTGCAGCTGTTCCAAGGTAAAGCTCCGTGGTTTGGCGATCAGCAGCGCGACCAGCCGGGTTGCGGTTTCGCCGGTGGCCCAGAGTTCCTCGGCAAGCTCCTGGTTGCTCTTCAACGACTTGGCCAAGGCGCGGAGCTTGCCTAGATTCACGCCGAAATCATCGCCGTGCTTCTCATTGACCGCGCGGTACTTGGGGTCTTCGAGCTCGGCCAGTGCCTGTTGCACTTGGGCAACTGTGCTCTGGGGTGCCAGTTCCATCTATTTTCCTCTCGCTAGTTGGGCTCAACGGGTTGGCGCAGGATCGTGCGAAGCTTTTCCGGTGCCACCCTACGAGGGTCGCCGAGGTAGATCTCGTGGTGCTTGCCAGTCATGCGCAGTCCCTGGCCGGGTATGAATTCGTGGTGCATCGCGGCCAGGATTTCGGCTTCTGCATCGTAGGGGCCAATGTGCAGCGTCTGCACGCATTGGCCTTCAGCAAGCGACTGGAACCGGATGCGCCCAGGGCAAGGCGACGGCTTCTTCGCCTGGGCGGTTTCCAGAGCCGTCGCGTAGTCGTCCTCGTTGATCCACGCCGGGACCATCAGCATCATGGTCCAGCTCCACTGTTCCTTGTCTCTCCGTTCGGTAAAGACCGCCATGTCCTCGGCCCACCACAAGCCTTCCAGCGGCGGGACGACATAGTCCTTGCCCTGCGCCTTGCTCGCGAATTTGAGTTTGTAGGCCACCGGATACAAGGTTTGCAGGGCTTGCTGGTACAAGTTGCTGGTATTCGGGTCACCTGATCCATCGAACATCAGGTAGTGCATCGCTGGCAGCTGCAGGACACGGAACTGCCCGGCCACGGACCGATAGCTGTCCAGCGACTTCTTGAAGTCGATTTTCGCCGTCAATGTCTCCCCTGGAATCTTTCCGCTCAGAACCACTTGCGCCATTTGAATACACCATATAGTGCGGCAGCAAATCCCAGCATGAGGCCGGCCGCAATCGGGTAGCCGAAGGTCCAATGCAGTTCTGGCATGTTCTCGAAGTTCATCCCGTAAATCGCTGCAATCAAGGTCGGGGCGAAGAGGATCGCTGCCCAACCGGAAATCTTCTTCATGTCCTCGTTTTGGCGCTGGGCTACGAGGGTGGAATTGACGCTCAAGATCTGCGATAGCGCATCCCGGTATTCCACGGCTTGGGTATGCGCGCGGGTGAGGTGGTCAGTGACATCCTGCAGGTAGGTTTCCAGCTCAGCGGGCACCGGGTACTTCTTGAACCCGTCGTCGAGCGATTGCACGACCTCCAGCAATGACGCGGTCGCATGCTGCATGTCGATCACTTCTTGGCTGAGGCGATAAATGCGTTCGGTGACTGCGGCATCGCCACTGAAGACTTGCCGTTCGATCTGCTCCTTGTCGATCCCCAGGCCGTGGAGCACGGGGGCGTATCCATCAACAATCGCATCAAGTATCCGGTACAGCACTGCTTCGGCGCCCAACCGGAGCAGCTCCGGGTCTTTGAGCAGCATCTGGTCCTTGCGAAGCTTGCCGTTCCTGATTGACTCGACGAATTCCTCGCCGTCTGTGCCGTCGATCCACCGGTGGTCCTGGCAGAGCACCGCCACAGCGCCTTTGCGCATCAGGATGTGGAACTCGGACAGCTCGACTTCTTCGGATTCATCGAGGTACAACGCTGAGCGAACTACCAGCAGGAGCACCTCGCCGTAGCGTTCGAGTTTAGGCCGCTGGCGGGCGTGCACGAGGTCTTCGGCTAGCACTGGATGCAGTTCCCACGCCTCGGTGAGATCGTGGATGTCAGCTTCATCTGGTGTGGGATACAAGGACAAAGCAATGCGCTGATCACCAGTCTGGCCGAACGCCAGCGCATCGGCCGCGCTCGTGCCTTCCGGAGCGGATTCCACGTTGCCATCATCAATATAGCGAACAGCCATCGAGGTATGCGACGAATTCTGGGTACCGAAAAATGGTCGGGAATTCGCAGCCCGGCGTTGAACACGTGACATATTGCTCCTGAATGATCTTCGTTCATTCAAGTATCGCAACTCCGGCGAGAATATCGGCGCTGAAACGGTCCTCCGCTCGTCGGCGGCTGAATCTTGCTAGGGGGATCTCAAGGTTCGACGATTTCTACGTCCAGCTCCCCCGCGCGCCACTTCGCTGTCGTTTCATCCGCCAACGCTTCAGCTTCCAATGCCTCTGCGGGAGTCATGAAATACGTATTGATCCGCAATTTCTGTTCCGGATCCAATTCTGGTGAAAGCAATACCATCGGCCTGCTCTCCGGAATCTTCACCGCGTGGAACAACCCGCAATGCCGGGCAGTGTGGTGTATCAGGCAATTCAACCCGGCAGACTTGATATCCGTTCGTCCACCCTTTTCCCACGCGTCCAGATGATCAATTTCGCACCGTTCTACGGGCATGCTGCATCCAGGATAGGAACAGCCCCGGTAGGCGGCTCGGATCGCACGGCGCTGGGACTTCGAATACAGTCGTTGCGTCCGGCCTAAATCGAGGGGCAGGCTCTGGCCATTGAGCACTACCGGATACACTCCGGCATTGCACAGCGCAGTTCTGACTTCACCAGCAGACAAGGACATCCCACTGCTGGTGACCGCGAAGTCTTGTGCTTGCTCTTGCATCTTGTCCCAATTCAGAATGATGCTCACCTGCGGTGCGACCAACCCAGCACGTTGACCCGGCGGGTCACTGGTGCTCGTCCTGTCACTCATCAGCATTGCCATGAATCCAACTAAACGGCGTCGCTCGGGCTTCAAATCCTCCCATGGAGTGACTGCACCATTGGTAGCTGATTCAGTATTACGTTCTTCAGGATCCCCCGGCCGGCAACATTCTTCCTCGTCATCCGAGGTCTCCGAAACTTGTTCGTTGTTGTCTGCCGGCGGACTATCGTCTTCGGTTTCTTCGTCCGCCACCGGATCGTCTTTTGCCCAGTCCGGTTTGGACTCCGCATCGTCCCAACCGGAGTCCTGCTGACCCGTGAATTGAGCCTCGGCGTCTTTCAAGCCGTCCCTGTTCCCGGCCACGGTGGCAGGATTGTCCAGTTGCGCGAAGTAGGCCTCGATATACGCCGCCTGGGAGGGCAACACACGAAGCGTATACTCGATCAGGCCCTGGCGCATGCCCTTCTTGAAGATGCCAATGCGCTCCAGCAGAGCTTTCAGCGGGCGTTTGCCGGCTTTCACCTGAGCCACCAAGTCATTGATGTGCTTACGAGCCGATTTGGGTTCTGAGCGCAGGAAAGCGACTGATTCTGCTTCCAATCGCGCTTTCTCCGCCTGGCCGGTTTCATCGTCGCCGAAATCATTACGTGCCGAATGCAGCTTCAAGGCCGTAGAAGCTACCAATCGCGGGTCCACATTCGGGGCTTCGAATTGCGCGGCTAGCTCCGGGAGCCACGGCTCTACCGGTTGCCCTGCTTGATCGACACCACCTAGCAGGCAGTCGGCTTGGACTAGCCGAGTTCCTGCAGTGCCGCGCGGAATATTCAGCCAGTCGGTCATCATGCCTTTGGCGTCTTTGAAATGGGTGCGCCCGGTAGTGGCATGTCCTTCGGCGGCTTCAAGTTGTTCCAGCGTGGGATCGACACCAGCATCGCTGACCGCTTGGAAGGAGGCCTGATCAAGTTTGTGTGCACCGGTGCGGCGTAGGGCATGAGCTGCGTGGATCTGTGCCCGACTGAGCTTTTGGTTGATTTCCTCGACATACAGCGCGAATATCGCAGCGTGGCCGGCCGGTACGTCGCCGGACAGGATCGAAGTAGCCAAGGCGATTAGCTTGCCCGCCTCGACCAGATTCGATAGTGCTTGTGCCGTCACTGTGCTCATGGGATACAGCATGCCGTGGGCATCGCGGGCACCGGCGGTGGGCAACACGGTTTGTGGAAAACAAAAAATCCTGAAATCTCGGACAAACCGAAATTTCAGGATTTTAATTTGTGGAGGTAAGGGGATTCGAACCCCTGACCTTCTGCATGCCATGCAGACGCGCTACCAACTGCGCCATACCCCCAAAAGGATTGCTGCCCTGATCAGGCAACTCCATAATCATAGATGACTACCTGATCAGGATGCAAATTGAGGGTTACTTCTGGTTTTCAGAAAGTTCCTCAGGCAGCTCGATGACTGGGCAGTCGGCCCACAGGCGTTCGAGCGCGTAGAAGATGCGGTCTTCCTGGTGCTGAACGTGGACGACTACGTCGCCGTAGTCCAGCAGGACCCAGCGTCCCTGGCCGAAGCCTTCACGGCGAATCGGACGCATGCTGTACTCGTCGAGCACCTCAGCGACGATTTCATCGACGATTGCGTTCACCTGAGGTTCTGATCCACCAGAGACAATCAAGAAAGCGTCGGTGACGCCCAAGCGGTCGGCAACGTCCAGCGCGACCATGTTTTCTGCCATCTTCTCGGAAGCCGCGTGCGCGGCAACTTTCACGAGGGCAATTGATTCGGCGTGTGCTCCCATAGAGTGGAGTGCCTCCTTATAGAGGTGTAGATCGAGAACCTAATTGTCCTACGAAAACTAGTTGCCAAGCAACATGATCAAGCCAGCAATCAATGCTGCACCGCCCACGCTGAGGGCGACGATCATCGCGATCAGCATGTTATTGGCGCGGCGGAGGCCGTGCGCCTGCACGTCAAGTGGCTGCAATCCCTGTGCATTGACCGCATCGATGCGTGGCATGTCAACGTCCGGGGCCGGTTGGGCCGTATGGGTTTCAGCCTTCTGATCCGCCGGCGCCTTTGGCGCAGGCTTAGCGGCTGGTTTTGCAACTGGCTTGGCTGCAGGCTTGGCCGGTGCCTTGGCCGCAGGCTTGGCGGGGGCCTTCGCTGCGGGTTTGGGCGCCGGCTTGGCCATAGGCTTCTTGGCTGCTGGTGCCGCTTCGTCCTTCTTGGAGCTGAGCTTGCCGCCGGCGTTGAAGTCCAGCGAAACACTCTGGGTCTTGGGCCCTTGCACGCCGGTTTTGGCGATGCGGTCCTCGACCTCGCGAATGTTGCCCATGGCGCCGGTGAAAGGATCGGAGGCCTTGTCGTCCTTGCCCTGGTTGGCATTCTGGATGCGCAGGCGTTCACGTTCCGCGGCACGGCGGGAAATGATGGCCGCGCGGGCTGCCATTTCACGCTGGTGGGCGAGCACTTCGAGATCGATCTCGGAATCGTCCTCCCCCAGCAGGTTTGGATCGACCGGGGTCTTCGGCGCGTGGGCACGGCGGGCGGCTAGCGCCTGCTCGACGCTCATGACCGTAGTCTCCGGGTCGTCTTCCTTGGGCGCAGGCTTCTTGGCGGCCGGGGCCTTCGGCTCGGCCTTGCCCTGGTCTGCCAGCGCCTGGAGGCGCAGTTGACGGCGGGTCAGCGGCTTAGGTTCCTCCGCGGGGGCGACCGTTGGAATATTAGTGGTCAGCGCGCCGACCTCTTCTTCCAGTCGACGACGCTCGCGCAAGGCCTCGCGGTCACGGGCACGGCGCAACGACGCCCGTTCACCCAGGGACTCTTCGGACTGTGGTGCGCTAGCTGGCTCAGCTGCAGGCTTTGCGCTGGGAGCCTTGGCTGGGGCTCCAGCCGGCTTGGCCGCTTCTGGCTTGGCACCTGCGGTCTTGGCGGCTGGCTTGGCCGGCTGCGGCTTGGCTGGAGCTGGTTTTGCCGGCTCTGGCTTGGGTGCAGGCTTGGCCGGCTGCGGCTTGGCTGGAGCTGGTTTTGCTGGCTCTGCCTTGGGTGCCGGCTTGGCCTTTGGGGTCGCGTCAGATTTCGCTGGCTTCGCCGAATCCTCGGCCTTTTCCGCGCTTTTCGACGCGTGCTCCTTGGCTGCCTGCTCGGCCTTGCTGTTGGCCAGCAAAGCTTCCATCTCAGCACGTCGTTTTTCGCGCAGAGCTCGCCTGCTTGAAACCGGCTGCGAGTTATCGCTCATCCTGATACTTCTCCCGACCGCATAGACAAATACCGTCACCCTTACCTAGAGATTATGCCGTGCTACCCCACCTTATGTGAGGTTACGACTCGGTATACAGCCCATATTTTGCAATGTACTGCACCACACCGTCCGGCACAAGATACCAAACCGGCTTGTCGGCGGCGACACGCTCCCGGCAATCGGTAGAGGAAATTGCCAGTGCCGGAATTTCCAATTGCGAGACATTGTCGCGACCCACATCCGCGATGACATAGCCAGGGCGGCTCACGCCAACGAAGTGGGCGAGGTCGAAGACCTGGTCGATGTCGCGCCAGCTCATGATCTGGCTCATCGCGTCGGCACCGGTAATGAAGAAGAGCTCCGCATCCGGGCGCAAGGCGCGCAGATCGAGCAAGGTGTCACGCGTGTAGGTGGCGCCTTCGCGGTCGACGTCGACCCGGCTTACGGTGAAGCGCGGGTTCGACGCGGTGGCGATCACGGTCATCAGGTAGCGGTGCTCAGCGCTGGTGACCTGGCGATCGGCCTTCTGCCAAGGCTGGCCGGTGGGCACGAAAACGACCTCATCCAGGCCGTACTCGGCGGCTACCTCGCTGGCAGCGACCAAGTGGCCATTGTGGATGGGGTCAAAAGTACCGCCCATCACGCCGAGGCGCAATGGGCGGTCTTGAGGCTTTTGCTCTGCCAAGACTAGTGGCTATGTGGTACGTGAGTCTTGAACTGGCGGTGGGTGTCCTCTGGTTCAGGCTTTGCCTCGTGGCGGTTGCCTACGTTGGTGTAGGAAACGGTAATCAGCAGCAGGACCATCAGTGCTGCGAAGATGCCCCCACCGACGATCACAGCGAAAGTGTGAGGATCCATGCCGGTGGAAGCGGCTTCCGAAGCCAAAATCAGCGCGTTCAAGATAATTCTCCAGTCGTTTTCACGAGTTCGCTAAGCCAGCAACCTGGGCGGCTGGATCAGTAGCTCGAAAAGTAACGGTACGTTTCTTCTACATCGTACCGAAAAGGGCGGTCAGAAACTATTTGCGAATGTGCCCGTCGCCCTGGACGATCCACTTGGTCGTGGTCAGTTCGGCCAGGCCCATCGGGCCGCGAGCGTGCATCTTCTGGGTCGAGATGCCTACTTCTGCGCCCAGGCCCAGCTGCCCGCCGTCGGTGAACCGGGTCGAGGCGTTGACAATCACCGCAGCCGAGTCGATCTCCGCCACGAACTGCTCGGAAGCAGCCAGCGTGGAGGTGATGATCGCCTCGGTATGGCCGGTGGAGTAGGCGCGGATGTGCTCCAGGGCCTGGTCCATGCCATCGACGACCTTCACCGCGATATCCAAGTCCAGGTACTCGTTGCGCCAGTCATCCTCCCCCGCCGGGATGGTCGGCAGCTGCGGAACCAGCGCGGCGGCTCGGTCGTCCGTGTGCAATCTCACGCCGGCTGCGGCCAGGGCCTGCAGCACTGCCGGGGCCACAGCGGCATCCTTGTGGACCAGCAGGGTCTCCACGGTGTTGCAGACGCTGGGGCGGTGGGTTTTCGCGTTGAGCAGGATATCGACGGCCATTTCCTCGTCGGCGCTCGCGTCGAGGAAGATGTGCACATTGCCTTCGCCGGTTTCGATTACCGGGACCTTGGCGGTGGTGACCACGCGCTGGATCAGCTCGCGGCCGCCACGCGGGATGAGCACGTCGATCTTTCCGCGCGCGCCCATCATGGCGTCGGCACCGGCGCGGCCGAATTCGTCGACCGAGATCACGATGTCGCGGGGCAGGGAGACGGACTCCAGCGCGTCGCGGATCACCGCGACCAGCGCCTGGTTGGAGTTCAGCGCCGCCGAACCGCCACGCAGCAGCACCGAGTTGCCGCTCTTGAGCGCCAGGCCGGCGATGTCCACGGTGACGTTCGGACGCGCTTCGTAGATGGTGCCGATGACGCCCAGCGGGACGTTGACCTGGCGCATGCGCAGGCCGTTGGGCAGGGTTTCCCCGCGCACCACGCGACCGACCGGGTCGGGCAGGCCAGCGAGTTCATGCAGCGCGGAAATCAGGCCGTCGATGCGCTTGCCATCGAGCTTCAACCGGTCCAGCAGGGCCTCGGAGGTGCCATTGGCGCGGCCGGCAGCCAGGTCCTTCTCGTTGGCGCGCAGGATCATCGCACGATTCTGGTCGATGCGCGAAGCCATGGCCGCGAGGGCGCGGTCCTTCCAGTCGCGGTTGGCGCGCTTGAGGATCCGTGCGGCGCGGCGTGCACGGTCGGCCAGCTGGTGGACCGAGGTGGTGACGTCGGTGGTCGTTTCTTCGGTGTTTACGGCATCCATACTCATGCTCCTCATTCTAGAAAATGGGTTCGATCAAAGCTAGGTCGTCAACATGCACTACTGATCTGTCGTAACCTTCGCCCAGCTCCTCAACCAGATCCGTGGTGTTGTGTCCGAGCATCTCGGGCAGTTCATGGGAGCTGAAGTTCACCAGCCCGCGAGCGAAGGGGGTTCCTTCCGCGTCGCAGATCTCTACGGCGTCACCAGCCTCGAATTCCCCGCGGACGGCGGTAATGCCGGCTGCCAGCAGCGAGTTGGTTCCCTTTTCGATGGCCTTGACTGCGCCGGGATCCAGGATCAGCTTGCCTTCGATGGAAGCCAGATAGGCCAGCCAGACGTCGCGGGCCGAACGGCGGGAGTTGCGGGCGGCGAACCAGGTGCCTACATCCTGTCCGCGCAGCGCCTTGGCGGCATTGTCGGTGCTGGTCACCAGGGTGGGAATGCCCGCCGAGGAGCTCAGGGTCGCGGCATCGACCTTGGTGATCATGCCGCCGGTGCCGACTCCGGCTGCCCCCGGGGTGCCCAGGTCCACCGCTTCGAGTTCGTCGGGGTGCTCGATGGTGGTGATGCGGCTGCCACCGTCATCAGGGTGCGCGTCGTAGACCGAGTCCACGTCGGAGAAGAGCAGCAGCGCGTCGGCCTTGACCAGGTGGGCCACCAGCGAGGCGAGGCGGTCGTTGTCGCCGAAGCGGATTTCGCGGGTGGCGACCGCGTCATTTTCGTTCACGATGGGCAGCACGCCCAGGTTCAGCAAGCGAACCAGGGAGCGCAGCGCGTTGGTGTAGGAAGAGCGGCGCATCAGGTCGTCGGCGGTGAGCAGCACCTGGCCTACGCGCTGGTCGTACTCATCGAAAAGCTGGGTGTACTGCGCCAGCAGCAGACCCTGGCCAACGGCCGCCGCGGCCTGCTGGGTGGCAAGGTCCTTGGGACGCTTGGCCAACCCGAGCGGGGCCAGACCGGCGGCAATGGCACCTGAGGATACAAGAATGACCTCGGTACCGTTGTTGACAGTTTCAGCGAGAGTGTCCACCAGGAACTTCAACCGCTCGTGGGATATCCCGCCGCTGACCGTGGTCAGCGAGCTGGATCCAACTTTGACCACTAAGCGCTTGGCTTGAGGCAGTTGGTGGGGCGAGGTAATGGCTGAAATTGTTTTGGTGGCACTTTCACTCATACTTTAATTTTCCTCCTGGGTTGCCTTTGGTTCCGCAGTCTTTCGTCCGTACTTGGAGTCAACCGATTCGGTCCAGACGCCGGCCTTGCGTTCGGCTTCCAGCTCGGCGCGAGCCGATGCCTTGGCCGCCCGGCGCTCTTCGTGCTCGGCACGCTTTTCCTCGCGGGTCTTGCGATCGCCGCGATCCTCGAGGCGGATGTCCTCGCCGCGTCGGCTGCCGCCGAGCAGTTCGGCGCCGGCTGCCATAGTTGGCTCCCAATCGAAGACCACTGCGTTGTCCTCGGCGCCGATGATTACCGCGTCCCCTGGCTTGGCGCCGGCCTTGAACAGCTGGTTTTCGACACCCAGCTTGGCCAGGCGGTCAGCCAGGTAGCCGACAGCTTCATCGTTGCGGAAATCGGTCTGCATAATCCAGCGTTCCGGCTTTTCACCGATAACTCGCCACATGGGCTCAAAGTTCTGCTCCTCGCGGCGGATGGTGAACTCGGCACGCTTGGTGGTACGTGGACGAATCACAGGCACCTCGACTACTGGGGCTTCAACAACCTGTTCAGCGCGTGCCTGCTCTACCAATTCAGCCATAGCGAAGGACAGATCACGCAATCCGTTACGCGAGAGCGCGGAGATCTCGAAGACGCGGTAACCGCGTTTTTCCAACTCAGGGCGCACGAATTCAGCCATGTCGGCACCGTCTGGCATGTCAACCTTATTAAGTGCGATCAGCTTCGGGCGCTCGATCAGCGGCACGATGGTGCCGTCGGTACCGGCGAAGGTGGAGTCGGCTTCGTAGTTAGCCAGCTCTGCTTCGATGATGTCCAGGTCGCTGATTGGGTCGCGGTCCGCTTCCAGCGAGGCGCAGTCCAGCACGTGCACGATGGCGGCACAGCGCTCAACGTGGCGCAGGAACTCGTGGCCCAGCCCTTTGCCTTCGGAGGCTCCAGGGATCAGGCCAGGCACGTCGGCGACGGTGAAGCGGGTTTCGCCTGCTTCGACGACACCCAGGTTGGGCACCAGGGTGGTGAACGGGTAGTCGGCGATCTTCGGGCGTGCCGCGGACACGGCGGCGATCAGCGAGGATTTGCCGGCCGATGGGTAGCCCACCAGCGCGATATCCGCCATGGACTTCAGTTCCAGGACAATATCCTGGCCGGTTCCGGGAATGCCCAGCAACGCGAAGCCCGGGGCCTTGCGCTTGTCCGAGGCGATGGACGCATTGCCCAGGCCGCCCATGCCGCCTATTGCGGCGATGTATTCATCGCCCGGCTTGACCAGGTCGCCGAGGATGTCGCCGTCCTTGGTCTTGATGACGGTGCCGGCAGGTACGCCCAGGACCAGGTCCTCGCCGCTCTTGCCCGGGTGCAGACCGCCCTTGCCCGGCTCGCCGTTGCCGGCCTTGCGGTGCGGCAGGTGGTGGAAGTCCAGCAGCGTGGTGACCTGGGGGTCGACGCGCAGGATGATGTCTCCGCCCTTGCCGCCGTTGCCGCCGTCGGGACCGCCAAGCGGCTTGAATTTCTCACGCTTGATGGACACACAACCGTGGCCACCATTACCTGCGGTGACATGAAGGGTTACGCGATCAACGAATGCAGCCACGGGGCCATCTTCTCCTAGTACGGGGTTGCGAGGGTTACTCGCTTAAAAGTCTAACTATGCACGCAAGGGGCGGACCGAAATCGGCCCACCCCTTGTGTACTAAAAATTTGCCTGTTGCCTGAATTAGGCAGCAGCCACAATGTTCACCACGCGGCGACCACGACGGGTGCCGAACTCGACTGCGCCAGCAGCCAATGCGAACAGGGTGTCATCCTTGCCACGGCCTACGCCGGCGCCTGGGTGGAAGTGGGTGCCACGCTGGCGAACGATGATTTCGCCTGCCTTGACTTCCTGTCCACCATAGCGCTTTACGCCTAGGTACTGTGCGTTGGAATCGCGACCGTTGCGAGTGGAACTCGCACCTTTCTTATGTGCCATGCCTTTTAGCCTCTTTCGCTACAAAAATGGATTCTACGATTGCCTGAATTAGGCGATCGAGGTGACCTTGACCTTGGTCAGAGCGGCACGGAAGCCCTGGCGCTTCTTGTAACCGGTCTTGTTCTTGTACTTCTGGATTACGATCTTCTCGCCGCGAAGGTTTTCTACAACCTCAGCGGTGACCGTGACCTTAGCCAGATCGGCAGCTGCGGAAGTTACCTTCTCGCCATCTACCAACAGCAAAGCTGGAAGCTCGATGGAGCTGCCTGGGGCAGCCTGAAGACGGTCAACGGTGATGAGGTCTCCAACGGAAACCTTCTCCTGGTGGCCGCCTGCGCGGACAATTGCGTACACCACGTGGGTACTCACTTCTACTCGACGTTTATTGTCTTACCGGCGCAGATATCGACCCGAACACCCACAAAGTGGATGCGATCCCGGGGATCTCATGC
Organism: Glutamicibacter sp. NPDC127525; assembly: GCF_042672105.1. NCBI lineage: Bacteria > Bacillati > Actinomycetota > Actinomycetes > Micrococcales > Micrococcaceae > Glutamicibacter > Glutamicibacter sp. NPDC127525. Next base: position 474,232 of record NZ_JBHXVN010000001.1, read on the forward strand.
GCTTGTGCCTTGACGCCGAGCGGACCAAAAGTCCGTGATCTTGGCGTTTAGCACCGATCAACTAGATTACGCTAGTCCACACCGCTGGAGCAAATACAAACTGCCCCAGCGAGGGAAGCGTGATCAAGTTCATCTATTTCAGTTCGCGTACTGGAACACCCACACCGAGCATTACCGGTTGCCCGGCAGGCTCAGCTGGCTTATCTTTCTGCGAACCGGAGGCATCCATCTGAACTACCGAACCGGTAGCGGCGGATACCTCTGCCACGAGAACCTCTGCAGTCGCATCGCCCTGGACCGAGGTGGCCCGACGACTGCGACGCTTTGGCTTCGTGGAATTCTGTGGGGCTGCCGCGGTGGCGGCAACTGGGACGGAAGCCGCGGGGCTGCTGGACTCAGCAGGCGCGCTGGCAGCAGGCATGGCCAGGCCGGTGAGCACCGGCTGGTCCTGCTGTGCCGCTTCCTGCGGACGCGAAGCACGGCGTGAGCGCTTGCGCGGCTGCTCCTGGGACGTCGAGGCGGCAACAGGTTCAGGAGCAGCCTGCTGTTCCTGGTTGGCCTGAGCTTCCTCGTTGCCCGAAGCGTTTTCCTCGGACTGGTTGCGTCCGCGTCCACGGGAGCGTGAACGGCGGCGCGGCTTGCGGCTGCCGTCCTGCTCGTCGCTGGACTCATCCTGGCCCGGCAACGCTGCTTCCAGCGCTTCCAGGGTAACCGAGGCCTCGGTGCCCTGCGCAGACGCCGCGGACTTGGCCACAGGAATCTGTTCGCCCTCGATGCTCACTGCGTTTTCAGCAGCGGCATCCAGGTGCGAAGCGGCGGCAATGCTGGCCAGGGCGTTGCGCGTGGCTTCGTCCTTCTCCCCTGCTGCCGGCTCCTGCTTCTCAACTGGCTTCTGCTCGTCCTTCTCGCCGCCACGACGGCGGCGGGAGTTGCGGCTTGGCTTGTCGTTGAACTTCTTGCTGTGCGCTTCGCCCTGCGAGTTGAAGGTCTTGCGCGATTCAACTGGCTCTTCGTGGGTGATGAAGCCAGCACCTGCACAGTGCTCGCACTCTTCACCGAAGACTTCGAGCAGGCCGGTGCCCATGCGCTTGCGCGTCATCTGGACCAGACCCAGCGAGGTCACTTCAGCAACCTGGTGCTTGGTCCGGTCGCGGCCCAGGCACTCCACCAGGCGGCGCAGCACCAGATCGCGGTTGGATTCCAGGACCATGTCGATGAAGTCGATGACGATGATGCCGCCGATGTCACGCAGGCGCAGCTGGCGGACCACTTCTTCGGCCGCTTCCAGGTTGTTCTTGGTCACGGTCTCTTCGAGGTTGCCGCCCGAACCGGTGAATTTGCCGGTGTTCACGTCGATGACGGTCATCGCTTCGGTGCGGTCGATGACCAGCGAACCACCCGAAGGCAGGAAGACCTTGCGGTCCAGCGCCTTGGCGATCTGCTCGTCCACACGGAAGTTGGCGAAGATGTCCTCTTCGGCTTCCCACTTCTCCAGGCGGCCCATCAGATCCGGCGCCACGTACATGACGTAGGCCTCGATGGTGTCCCAGGCGTGGTCACCGGAGACGATCAGCTTGGTGAAGTCCTCGTTGAAGACGTCGCGGACCACCTTGATGGTCAGATCGGGTTCCGAGTACAGCAGTTCCGGAGCCAGGGTCTTGGTGGAGTTGGCCTGCTCTTCGATGCCTTCCCACTGCGCACGCAGCCGGTTGATATCGTTGGTCAGTTCTTCCTCGGAAGCGCCTTCGGCGGCGGTGCGCACGATGACGCCCGCGTTTTCCGGCAGGTGGTCCTTCAGGATCTTCTTCAGGCGCTGGCGTTCGACATCAGGGAGCTTGCGCGAGATGCCGGTCATCGAACCACCTGGCACGTAGACCAGGTAGCGGCCAGGCAGGGAGATCTGGCTGGTCAGCCGGGCGCCCTTGTGGCCTACCGGGTCCTTGGTGACCTGCACCAGGACCGAGTCGCCAGCCTTCAAGGCGTTCTCAATGCGGCGCGGCGCGCCTTCGAGAGCGGCTACGTCCCAGTTCACTTCGCCTGCGTACAGCACGGCGTTGCGGCCGCGGCCGATATCCACGAAAGCAGCTTCCATGGATGGCAGCACATTCTGCACCTTGCCGACGTACACGTTGCCGATCAGCGAATCCTGCTGGGTCTTGGAGACGAAGTGCTCTGCAAGCACTCCATCTTCCAGTACGCCGATCTGGATGCGGTCCTCGCGCTGGCGCACGATCATCTTGCGCTCGACGGATTCGCGGCGGGCCAGGAACTCGGCCTCGGTGATCACCTGGCGGCGGCGACCGGTTTCGCGTGATTCGCGGCGGCGCTGGCGCTTGGCTTCCAATCGGGTGGAACCGCGCACCGAAGCGACCTTGTCGTTGACCGAGCTGTGGCTTTCGATACTGCCACGCGGGGCGCGCACACGGGTAACGGTGTTCGGCGGATCATCCTGCGAGCCGCCCTCAAGTTCCAGATCCACTTCCCCGCGGCGACGGCGGCGGCGGCGGCGCGAAGTCACGTCGTCGGCATCGGCGTCTGCCTCGGGATCTGCGGCAGCTGCGCGGCGAGCAGGTTCCTGCTTCTTCGCAACAGCCTGGGCCAGAACAGCCTGAGCTGTTTCCGGCACGGCGAAAGGATTCAAGATCATGGTGCTGCCGTGTTCGGCCAGCAGCATGCCGGTCTGGTCAACGTCGTTCGCTTCCTCAACCGGTGCAACTTCCTGCTCGGCCGGGGCAGCGATTTCAGCGCTCTGCTCCTGGACGTCTTCCTGCTTGTCCTGGACGTCTTCCTGCTTGGCCGCGGCGAGCTCTACGGCCTCGTCATTCGCGGTATTGCGCACTGCCTGCGCCCGGCGTTCGGCCTGGCGGCTGGCCCGCTTGGTGGAATCAGGGGTGGAAATCTGGGTGCGGCGGGTGGCCCGCCAGCGGTATGGGCTTTCCTCGACGCCGGCAGCGGCATTGAGTTCGGCCAAGGTCATGGCGCGACGCAGTGGTCGCGCGGGTGTGGTTGAAACACTGGTACGGCGGGCTCGTGTTGAACGGTTGCCCCGCTTATTACCTTGCGTTCCGCCCTTTCGTTGATTTGCTGCGCTCATTTAAATTCGCGTACTCCTACTATGTCCCGCTCGGGCATCCTCCACAGACGGCGCCGTTGCTGAAACTACAATCATCACGTGTCGCTTGGCCTACTTATCTTCCAGTAGTCCGGACACAAAAGCTCGCTATTTTCCGCGGGTTCGACGCTGGTCCAAATTTCTGAACCAGGCGCAAATCCTGCGGATCAACGTGGCCTAAGAAAACCGGCTGCTTTCCTTTGCAGCCCTACGATCCGCGGTATTCCCCCGGGAGGCGCACATATTGGGCACTCAACCGAAGCGATGCATCGCCTGTCGATCTGTTGTTTCAAAAGTCTGTCGTCGGGTTGAAAGCAGACTGTGGATCCGCGAACAACCATTCCCATTCTCTCATATTTCGTTCACGCCTTGTTCATTGCTTCTCACCAGATGCACAGAAATGCTTCCTAGTATGAAAAAGGCCTTGGCGGAATAACCCGCTTTCCTATGAACTTATGGAATAGTCAAAACATGGTTTCATCACAAGAAAATAGCCACGGCTCGGGCGTGTTGCCCTGGTGGGCTAAGGAACGCGGCTTCGGGCTGTTCATCATCGTTACGGGATTGATCTCTTGGCTCGCCGCCGGAATCCTGGTCCTGGAACGCTTGGAGTTGTACAAGAACCCCGACTACATCACCAGTTGCGACGTCAATCCCTGGATCTCCTGTGGCACCGTGATGAAATCCGAGCAGGCAGGAATCTTCGGATTCCCCAATCCCTTCTTCGGGATCGTTTGCTTCGCTGTTGTTATCGCCATCGGCTTCGCCCTGCTGGCCGGCGCAACAAACCTGAAGCGCTGGTTCTGGCTGTGCTTCCAGCTGGGCATCACCGCCGCTATGGGCTTGGTGATCTGGTTCTGGTCCCAGGCCCTGTATGAAATCAATGCCCTGTGCCCTTACTGCATGGTCGTGTGGGCCATGACGATTCCCTTGTTCGTGTTCACAACCGCACGCAATGTGCTTACCGGCGTGATTCCTGCTGGCGCCGGCGTGAAGAAGTTCTTCGCCGAGTGGAGCTGGATCATTACTGCCGTCATCTGGGCGCTCGTTGCCGCATCGGTCGTCCTGCGTTTCCCGCTCGCCTTCTTCGGCTAGAGCCCGGCTTCCATGCCCACCTGCGGGGCCGCTACTTCGGTAGCGGCCCCGCAGTGCTGTTCCTGGCGCTCCCCCACCCCGCCGCCAACCAGGTCGGCCGGCCTTGTGCCACTGCTTGTTGCACCCCGGCGCGCCACCGGCGCCAAGACATCCCGCTTCGGCCTTCGATCCGCGTCAAAACGTCCATCGGCAAGGCCGGAAAGGGTTCGCCGTCAACGATCTTCCGGATACTGTCCAGCTAGACCCGGTAGATTAGAAGCATGGCAAGTGACATATGGAACACAGAAAATGCCCAGGACTACGGAATCAACCTGCTGATTTCCGAACACCTTCGGCTCCGTGAACTACAAGAGGAAGATCTTGCGTTCCTCACCCAATGGTGGAATAGCCCAGAATTCATGGCCCTGCAGGGCAACCTGGTACTTCCCCACCCGATCACCGAAGCCGCAGAACTCTTCAAGTCGCGCAGCGTCAACCGTGGCACTACCGACGGCGTGGGACTTTCCATCACGCTTCCCGACGACACGCTGATCGGGCACACCGCTTTGTACGACTACAACGCGCCGGCCCGTTCCGCCGAATTGATGATCATGATCGGTGGTTCAAATGTGGGCCAAGGCTATGGCACCATGGCCACCAAGATGATCATCGACTACGGCTTCCGCGAGATGGGCTTGAACCGCATCGGCTTGAACGCCTGGGCGTACAACGAGCGCGCACTGCGCACCTTCAACCGCGCAGGATTCCGCGAAGAGGGCCGAGTGCGCCAGGCTGGATTCCACGATGGGTCGTTCCACGACAAGATCATCATGGGCCTGCTGGCCAAGGAGTACTTCAACGCCAGGTAGTCCGCACAGGCAGAGAACGAGACCTCAACAGAGCTGGGGCCGCGCACTGCGCGGCCCCAGCTCTGCTGCGTCAGTTCACTTCTGGACCAGACCCGCATAATCGGTCTGATAGCCCGTTACAGGCTGGTGAGGGATTTCTTCCCAGCGTTCTGGATCTTCTTGCTGGACTTCGCCCGATGCCATTCCGAGCAGCAATTCCTTGAGCGCAAGAACATTTTGGCGAATCAACTTGCCGCGGGACTTCTGCCCGAGGCTTCCGTCACTGCTATTTCCACTGGTTTCAAAGAAGACCACCGGGTTCCGATGCCCGTCGGCATTGAGCCCCCGGTAGTTCAAGCCCAGCATCATTGCAGAGACGACGCCGCCCTTGATGTCGATTTCCATTCCGTCGCCCACCTGGTAGCGGTCGATGTTGAACGCGCCGTACTTCGACAGCTCGTCATACACATGCACTTGCATCTGGCGAGTAAGCACGTCATAAGCGCCATTCTCGATTCCAGGCAAGGTCGGGCCGCCTGGCGCGAGGGAGATACCGAGCGACAAAGTCACGTCATCGCCTGTACCCCACTCCTTCTTCAGGCCCTGGTGATGCACATCGACGCCGAACGCGGGATCCACCATTGTCCAGTACTCGTAATACGCCAGCGATTCGTTGGCAACGAAGCCCTCCAGCGTCCAATCGCGGTTCAGGTCGACTCTTTGCTGGTTGCCCTTGGCATCAAGCTGCGGAGCATTCGTTTCCTGATCCCACAAAATTGTCTGCCGAACATTCTCCTCCGAACCGTCGGGGTTGTACATCGGGATGAAGTGGAAGGTGTACTTGTCACGGAGCAGGTCGTAGTCTGCCGATCCGTTGGCGCCAAGCTCCTTGAGCAGCGTCAGGAGCGAGTCGGTTCCATAGGGCTCATTGCCGTGGATGCGCCCCTGCAGCCAAACGTCCTCAGGGCCGTGCCCCGCAGTTGCCACATACAGATCCCTGCCCTGTTCTGACTCGCTGACCTGCGTTCCTGCCTCTTGGAGCGTGAACGCATCAACGTCGAACCGGGAATTGGATTCGATCTTCTGCAATTCCTTGACTGTGTCTTCGTAGCTGAGAATGCTCGAAATATTTGTTTCTCCGTTAGGCGACGGGAAATTGGCATCGGCGTTGGCCGGCGCCGCTAACCCCAGCGGCGCAACGACGGCGAAGACCGCCGCACCCAGCGCGATGGATCGCTTGGACAATGATGATTTCCTGGGATCTGGCAAAGCTTTGCTCCTTGTACCGTGCGAGTGCTCGAATGGCCCGTGGTGCATTCCGATTGACTAATCCAAATGGCACCAGCCACACCTCACCTTATGTGACCTGCCGCACGATGACAATGGACCGGCGCATACCGCGACATTGCACCTCAAGAACGGATTTGCGAAAAGCCGGGCATCATTGCAGCCACCGTCGCCGCAGAGCCATTCCCGCCGCAGGAATGCCGGGGAAATCAGCCCGTGGGTGCACGAATCAAAGCCTTCGGGCACGAAAACGGGTTAGTGGCCAGTGCGAACGCCAAAAAATCAACATTTCGGTGTTGCCTTGGGACCTTGTCAAGTCGTTAGCCTATTGTTAGAGCTATCAGAACCAGCTACAAGGAGCGACTATGGCTTTTTTCCGTAAGGTCAGGCCCGCCGCGTTGTTGAAAAAGCAACCTCAGGACGACAAGCCGACACCTGCCGAGCACCACCGTGTTCCGGCCAGGGACGCCAAACCAGATTTCACGGTCACCAGCCTGTGGACCGACTTGCTAGGACGCCTAGGCATTCGAAGCGCCCAGCTGCTGGTAGTTGGCGCGCTGGCAACATTCCTCATCATCGGCATGCTCCGCTTGACCATGATCGTGATCCCGACGTTGCTGGCAGTCATCATTTCCTGTGCGTTGTGGCCCCTGGTGGTCAAGCTGCGCAAGTTTGTTTCCCCGATGCTGGCAGCATGGATCGTTTTCCTCGGATCCCTATTGGTCCTCGGAGGCATTGGCACCGGCCTGGTCTTCTCGGTCATCAAGGAATGGCCAAAGCTCGTTGACCAAGCTGTTGAAGGTTTCAACCAGCTCAATGACATGGTTCAGGGCTTCATCGGCACGATGCCTTTCAGCGTCGACCAGAGCCAGATCGATAATGTTGTCGAAACGGTAACCGGCTTCTTGACCAGTTCCCAGTTCGGCACCGGCGCTTTGAACACGCTGAGCGCAGCAGGCAGCTTCGTGACCGGCTTGGTCCTGCTGCTGGTGATCCTGTTCTTCTTCCTGAAGGACGGCGACAAGATCTGGGCCTTTGCCGTGTCGTGGACTCCACGCCACTACCGCAACAAGTGGATTCTTTCCGGCGACCGCGCGCTGCGCACCTTCGGCGGCTACATCCGCGGTACTGCCACCGTGGCCGCAGTGGATGCTTTGGGCATCACCGCGACGCTGCTGATCGTGCAGGTTCCACTGGCCATCCCGCTAGGCGTCATCGTCTTCCTCGGCTCCTTCGTGCCGATGGTAGGTGCGACCGTTGCCGGCATCTTGGCCACGCTGATTGCATTGGTTACCAACGGACCTGTGGTGGCGCTGATCGTGCTGGCTGCCGTGATCCTGGTGAACCAGCTGGAGGGCAACTTCCTGCAGCCGGTCGTCATGGCCAACGCCCTGAGCCTGCATGCACTGGTCGTGCTGATGGCACTGACCGCAGGCACCGTCCTGGCGGGCATCGTTGGCGCCGTCCTGGCGGTGCCACTGGTGGCCGCTTCATGGGCGGTGATCAAGGTATGGACCGGGCGCGACAAATCCGATGCGGTGGCTGAAGCCAGCGAGGACATCAAGTCTGAAGTCGAGATCAGCGAAGAGCAAGCAGCTTTCGACAAACTCGAAGCGAAGGAACAGCACCAGGAATCCCTCAAGGATTCCGAGTAGCTGTTGCGGCTGGGGCGCTCCTGCACGTCAGGGGCGCCCTTCCTTTTGCCACTTAAATGCTCTTGATCGAATTATTTCCAATTAATTCTCAAAGAGTTCCTGCCCTCATCCAGCCCCGGCTTCCCGGGGTTTTCGCGCTGGGGACAAGACCGGTGGACCCGATCCCGCGTTGCCGTGGATGTGGTTTGTGTGTTTAATGTGACTGAAGTGATGGAAGTGGAGCGACGCGGGATGCGCAATCGCCTTGAGAAGTTTTGCTGCATGTCTTCGTTTTCCCCAACAGGGAAAACCCGCGCCACGCTTCGCCCGCAATCAATGTGCTAACGCGCACTGAAGACTGGGAGGTATCCACGTGCTGGAATTCAGCAATGACGGAGCAGATAAGTATCTTTCGCACATAGTCGGCCCTATCACCGACCACCACCAGGTGGTCAGGATCGGCGCTGCAGAGCAGCTGCCGCTGGACTCGACCGCACAGGCGCTCGGAAGTTCGGTGCAGCAGGCAGCTAGCCCGCAAGGAGCTATGCTCGCCCAGGACAGTTTGGATGACTGGTTCTAGGACCCGCTTCCAGGCATGAAAAATCCCGGCAGTTTCCAACTGCCGGGATTTTCGCGTTTCGATCTACTTGCCGAACCAGATGCCGATCTCGCACTCGGCGGACTCGACGGAGTCCGAACCGTGGACCAGGTTCTGCTGGACCTTCAGGCCCCAGTCGCGGCCGAAGTCGCCACGGATGGTGCCTGGAGCCGCGGTGGTCGGGTCGGTGGTGCCAGCCAGCGAACGGAAGCCGGGGATAACGCCCTGGCCTTCAGCCACGATCGCCACCACCGGACCGGAGAGCATGAACTCAACCAGCGGTTCGTAGAATGGCTTGCCTTCGTGCTCTGCATAGTGCTCGGCGAGCAGCTCGCGAGTAGCTTCCAGCTGCTGCAGCTTGGCAATGGTGTAGCCCTTGGCTTCAATGCGGCCAAGGATCTGTCCGGTCAGACCGCGCTTGACGCCATCTGGCTTGACCAGGATCAGGGTACGTTCAGTCATGTGACTACCTCTTCGTATCGTTGATGTACTTCTTAGGTTCTCAGGCTTGCTCGGGGTTCGCTTTTTCCCAGGCTTCTTGGGCGGCGGCGCGGCGCTTGTTCACTGCGTCGATTTCGCCGCCCTTGTTCAGCGCATACCACCAGCACAGGGCGAAGGCCGCTGCGAGGTAGAACATGTCCGGCAGGATGAAGCCGCACAGGAAGAACACTACCTGCAGGATCCAGCCGATGATGTAGCCGATCTTCTTGCCCAGCAGCGCGCAGTTGAAGATGCACAGCAGCGCCACGGCAGCGCCGAGGCTGAGCACGACCACCGGTTCTCCGCCACGCTTGAGCCCGAAGGCCGCGAGGGTGACGAATACCGCCAGCAGCGCCTCGCAGACCAGCACTGTTGATGCGAACATCATTTTCGTGGAGCGCTGCTTCTTCTTCATCCCAGGACGCCACTCGCGCTGGGCACGGGTGAGTTTAGCCATCAGGATTCGCCTCCCTTGAGCAACAGTGAAATCTCGCCCACCAGCGTAATCGAACCGGTCACCAGCACGCCGCCGGACAAGTCGTTGCCTGCCTCGGCGCGGCCCACCGACCATTCGATGGCATCTTCCAGGTCCTCGGTGACGTGGATGTCCTCTTCCGGCCAGCCAGCGTCGATCGCCATGGTGGACAGTTCGCCGGCCGGGATGGCCCGCGGCGAGGACGACTGGGTGATGCAAATGTCCTCAACCATGTCACCGTACTGCTCGCGCATGGTGTAAAGCATTGCTTCGGCGTCCTTCTCCTGCAAGATGCCAACCATCAGCACCAGGCGGGTGAAGCCGAAGGATTCCTTGATCGCCTCTGCGGTGACGCGTATGCCATCCGGGTTGTGGCCGGCATCCACCAGGATGCTCGGTGCCGCGCGGACCAGTTCCAGGCGGCCCGGGCTGGTGGCGGCCGCGAAGCCGTCGCGGACCAGATCGGCATTCAGCTCGCGCTGGCCGCCGCCCAGGAAGGCCTCCACCGCAGCCAAGGCCACGGTGGCGTTCTGCGCCTGGTGGGCACCGAACAATGGCAGGAAGATCTCGTCGTAGCGCGCCGCTTGGCCCTGGATGGACAGCAGCTGCCCACCCACGCCATGCTGGCGTTCCAGGAGCTTGAAGTCCAGGCTGTCGAAAGCTGCCGGCACCTCAAGCTCGCGGGCGCGAGCCAGCAGCACGTCGGCGGCATCCACCGGTTGCACCGAAGAGACCAGGTAGCCGCCGGGCTTGAGGATGCCGACCTTTTCTTCGGCAATCTCGCCCGGGGTATCCCCCAGCAGATCGGTGTGGTCCAAGGAGATCGGGGTGATCACCGAAACGTCGGCATCTGCCACGTTGGTGGCGTCGGTGATGCCGCCCAGGCCGACTTCGAGCACCACGACATCCACCGGAACCTCGGCGAAAACCGCGAAGGCCAGGATGGTGACAGCTTCGAAGTAGGTCAGCTTGTTTTCGCCGCGCTCGACGAGCTCGGTGTCCACGATCTGAAGGAACGGGCTGATTTCATCCCACACGCGCACGAAGGTCCCGTCGTCTACCGGGGCACCGTCAATGGCGATGCGCTCGGTGACCGAGATCAGGTGCGGCGAGGAGTAGCGGCCGGTGCGCAAGTCGTGCGCCATCAAGAGCGACTCGATCATGCGTGCGGTCGAGGTCTTGCCGTTGGTGCCGGTGATGTGGATGACCGGGCAAGCCTTGTTCGGCTCGCCGAGGATCTCCATCGCGCGGAACATCGGATCCATGCGCGGTTCCATCTTGTTTTCCGGCGCACGGGAGAGAAGTTGCGCGTAGACGCGGTCCAATTCGCTCACTAGTTGGCCTCGACTTTGCCAGAATCCAGCTTGGCCACGGTGACCTGCTCGCCATCTACCGAATCATCGGCGACAAGTTCCAGCTGCGCGGTCAGGGTTTCACCTGCCACCAGCTCGCGGTTCGCTTCCAGTGCCGCTATGGCGGCCGTGTTGGCGGTGACCACGGTGTGGATGCGATCCGATACCTGCAGGTCCGCGTCCTTGCGGGCGGACTGGATGGAGCGGATCATGTCGCGTGCGGTGCCCTCGGCAGCCAGTGCCTCGGTGACCTCGGTATCCAGCACCAGGAAGCCGCCGTCGATGACTGCCGCGGCAATTTCGCCTGCTGCATCCACCACGGTGTCCAGGGTGTACTCGCCTTCGGCCAGTTCCAGTCCTCCCGCGGTGACCACCCCGTCGGTGACCGACCAGTCCCCGGACTTGGCGCCCTTGATCGCCTGCTGCACGTTCTTGCCCAGGCGCGGACCGGCCGCACGGGCGTTCACTACCAGCTGCTGGCTGATGCCGTAGCTGGCGGCGTCGACGCCTTCGGCATCGATCAAGGTGACGGCCTTCAGGTTCAGCTCGTCCTTGATGATCGACGCGTAGGTGCCTTCCAGGCGGGCAGCGCCGGTGAGCACGACCTTCAGCTCGGCCAGCGGCAGGCGCACGCGCAGGTTCTTGGCCTTGCGCAGCGAGGAGCCCACGGAGCAGATCTTGCGGGTGGTTTCCATGGTTTCCAGCAACGCGGCGTCGGTTGGGAATTCGCTGGCTTCTGGCCAGTCCTCCAGGTGCACCGAACGTTCGCCGGTCAGCCCGCGGAAGATCTCTTCGCTGGCCAGCGGCAGCAGCGAAGCAGTGACCTTCACCAGGGTTTCCAGCGCGGTGTACAGGGTGTCGAAGGCCTGGGTGTCTTCATCGAAGAAACGCTGGCGGCTACGGCGCACGTACCAGTTGGTCAGGGTGTCCATGTACTGGCGCACGGCCTCGGTAGCATCGGAGACCTCGTAGGAATCCAGTGCCTCGGTGACTTCGCGCACCAGCTGGCCCGTGGCGGCCAGCATGTACTGGTCCAGCGGGTCGGTGGAGTCCATCGAGCGCTTGGCCTCGTAGCCGGCCCCGTTGTTGGCGGAGTTGGTGTAGAGGTTGAAGAAGTGCCAGACGTTCCACAGCGGCAGCAGCACCTGGCGCACGCCATCGCGGATGCCCTGTTCGGTCACGACCAGGTTGCCGCCGCGCAGGATCGGCGAGGCCATCAGGAACCAGCGCATGGCATCGGAGCCGTCGCGGTCCAGGACCTCGGTGACATCCGGGTAGTTGCGCAGGGACTTGGACATCTTCTGCCCGTCCGAGCCCAGCACGATGCCGTGGGAGATTACGTTGGTGTAGGCCGGGCGGTCGAAGAGCGCGGTGGAGAGCACGTGCATGGTGTAGAACCAGCCGCGGGTCTGTCCGATGTACTCGACGATGAAGTCCGCCGGGTGGTGGCCGGAATCGAACCATTCCTGGTTGTTGAACGGGTAGTGCACCTGGGCGTACGGCATCGAGCCGGAGTCGAACCAGACATCGAGCACGTCTTCCACGCGCTTGAGGGTGCCGGATTCGGCGCAGCCCTCATGGGCCTTGGTCAGCTCGTCGATGAATGGGCGGTGCAGGTCAGGCTGGCCTTCGTGGTTGACCGGCATGCGGCCGAAGAAGTCCTGCATTTCCTGCAGCGAGCCGAAGACTTCGCGGTGCTCGCATTCGGCACCGGTGCATTCCCACACCGGGATCGGCGAACCCCAGTAGCGGTTGCGCGAGATGGACCAGTCGCGGGCGTTTTCCAGCCACTTGCCGAACTGGCCGTGCTTGACATTGCCCGGGATCCAGTTGATCTGCTCGTTCAGCTCGACCATGCGGTCCTTGAACTTGGAGACCTCGACGTACCACGAGGAGATCGCGCGGTAGATCAGCGGGGTGCGGCAGCGCCAGCAATGCGGGTAGGAGTGCTCGTAGGAGGCCTGCTTGACCAGCTTGGCCTCGTCCTTGAGCACATTGGTGATGCTCTTGTTGGCGTCGAAGACCTGCACACCGGCGATCTCGGCCAGCGGGCCGTTGCCGAAGACAGGAAGGAACTTGGCGCCCTCGTCTACCGAGAGGATCACCGGGATGCCGTGCTCTTCGCAGACCTTCTGGTCATCCTCGCCGTAGGCCGGAGCCTGGTGCACGATGCCGGTGCCGTCGGCCACAGTGACGTAGTCGGCGGTGAGAATCTGCCAGGCGTTTTCGGTGCCGTACTTCTCGGTGTCGGTGTACGTGTCCCACAGCGGCTGGTAGCGCACGCCGGCAAGCTGCTCACCGGTGTAGCTGGAGGTGATGGCCGCAGCGGCTTCCTTGGCATCCTTGTAGCCCAGGTCCTTGGCGTAGGAGCCCAGCAGGTCGCGGGCCAGCAGGAATGGCCCGGCGGCGGCCGAAGCCTTCACGCCGGCCTCGCCTGCAGGAACCACGACGTAGTCGATCGCCGGGTGCACGGCCAGTGCGGCGTTGGTTGGCAGGGTCCACGGGGTGGTGGTCCACGCCAGGGCCTGCACGCCGGCAAGTGCCTTGGAGGCTTCGGTTTCACCGGCAAGGATGGTGAAGCCCACGGTGACGGTCTGGTCCTGGCGGTTCTTGTAGACGTCGTCGTCCATGCGCAGCTCGTGGTTGGACAGCGGGGTCTCGTCCTTCCAGCAGTACGGAAGCACGCGGAAGCCCTTGTAGGTCAGATCCTTGTCCGAAAGCTGCTTGAAAGCCCAGATGACCGATTCCATGAACTCGACGTTCAGGGTCTTGTAGTCGTTTTCGAAGTCGACCCAGCGAGCCTGGCGGTTCACGTACTGCTTCCACTCATCGGCATACTTCATCACCGAGGTGCGGCAGGCGTCGTTGAACTTGTCGATGCCCATGGCTTCGATCTGCTTCTTGTCGGTCATGCCCAGCTGCTTCATGGCTTCCAGCTCGGCTGGCAGGCCGTGGGTGTCCCAGCCGAAGCGGCGCTCCACGCGCTTGCCGCGCTGGGTCTGGTAGCGCGCTACCAGGTCCTTGACGTAGCCGGTGAGCAGGTGGCCGTAGTGCGGCAGGCCGTTAGCGAAGGGAGGGCCATCGTAGAAGACGAATTCTTCGCCCTCGCGCTGGTCAATGGAGGCCTGGAAAGTGTCGTCGTTCTTCCAGTATTCGAGGACGCGCTTCTCAAGATCTGGGAATCGCGGTGAAGCCGGGGTCGAACCGGTTGGGTCTGTAGTGACCTTCGGGTAGAAGCTCATCGAATGGGCCGTCCTTCAAGCGTAGGGTCGATAAATCCTTGCCTACGAGGACGGCACGAATGCCGCGGTACCACCCCGCTTATCCCCCGCCGCAATGATGGGGAATCGCTTATCTTCAGCTGTGACGGGCTGGTCCCGTTCGGTTCTACTTGGCGTTCATGATGCTCGCGGTTCTTCCGAAGACTCACCGGTGATAGCCGGATCAAAGTCGCAGTCCTTATATCCTACCGCGTGATGCCCCAGCTGAAAATTCCCGGCAGCCTTCGAAATGCAAGTGAGCGCAGGCTCACAGTACGCAGCTGGAAAACCGAAAACGCCATTCCCTGCATTTTCAGGATAGCGCGCCCAGGGGGCCTTGCCGCAAGGCCCCGCAGAGGGTCCATAATCAATATCTTCCCCACGAGAACTAGCTAGACCAAGGAGCCCGCGTGCCTGCCAAAATCGCAAACACCAGCTATTTCGATGCCATCGAACACAGTCCAGTACCGGAGAACTCGGCCGAGATTGGCGAGGACCAGCAACGGCTCTGCGAAATTGCCAACCGGGTTGGGCAGCTTCGATCCGAAATTTTGGAGCGCATCGCCCGACGAGGACAAGACCAGGCCGGCGTGCTGCAGCAATCCCTTGAACGCGATGTTGAACTCAGCGAATTAGCCCAGCGGCTGCGCCAGCTGGACCGCATGGGTCCCTACGCCTGCTTGGGCTTCATGGAAACAGCCGGGACCGGCGAGCGCCTCTACATTGGCCGCAGTGGCTTGAGCGACGACCAGGGCAAGCAACTGCTGCTTGATTGGCGAGCCCCTGCAGCAGAACCATTCTTCGCCGCTACCCATGAGAAGGACCATGGGTTGGCCATGAGACGCCGCTACCGTTGGCGCCGGCAACGCATCTGCGACTAATGGGATGAAGTGTTTGATTCCTCCCAGCTGGCTTCCCATGCCCGCCTGGATGACCACTCTTCATTTCTCGCTTCCCTTGGCAGCAAGCGTTCACCAAAAATGCAGGACGTGCTCGCAACCATCCAGTCGGACCAGGACGCGATCATCCGGAGAAGCTCGCAAGGCGCGCTGGTAGTTGACGGAGGGCCGGGTACCGGCAAGACGGTGGTCGCCCTGCATCGAGCCGCCTATTTGCTGCATGCGGACCCACGGCTTCAACGCCAGGGTGGCAAGGTTTTGGTGGTAAGCCCGCACGAGGCCTATAGCTCCTATGTCGCTGACATTCTTCCGAATCTCGGCGAGGACGAGGTGCTCATTTCAACACTTTCGAACATAGTTTCGATTGGCGATGATTTGCCCTCGGAACCGGATCACGGAGTCCACCGCATTAAATCCAGCCTGGCAATGCTGGATGCAGTCAAGAGGGCCGTGCAGGTCTTTGAAGAGCCCCCTCGGCTGACCTTCAAATCGACTTTGGGGAAGCTCAAGCCACTCTGACAACGCAGCTGTGGCGCACTGCGGTCACCATGATTGGCGAAGCAACGCCGCACAATGAAGCACGCATCGAATTGCGTGATGCCCTCATTGATCAATTGCTCCCCCAAGCCCTCATTGGCGAAGACACGAAGCCACTGCCGCGCTCGGAGTGGGAGAGAAATCCAGCACTGAATGGGTTGCTCGATGAGCACTGGCCTGTCCTGGATCCATGCAAGCTGCTGCGGGCGCTCTATTCAACCCCGGAGCTGCTCCGCTACAGCGGCAGAGACCTTGGCAACGAAGAGATCGAAAAGCTACTGGCAAGTTCGGCTTCTGGCCGATGGACCACGTCGGATATTCCGCTGATTGACCTTGCGCGCTTTCTCATTGGCGACCCGCACAGCGAAGCGAAACGTCGTGATGAACAGTTCAGAGTGCACGCCGAGCGTACTCGATGGAAAAACGTCGTTGATGATCTGATGGACTCGGTTGACGACAACGAGGATCTGGCATCCCAGCTCATCCACCACGATCTCCAGGAGCAGCTTCTCGCCGGAGCTCCGGAGAACAATTTGGCCTCGCTCAATTACGACGGACCCTTTTCGCATGTCATCATCGATGAAGCCCAGGACCTGACCGATGCGCAATGGGCAATGATCCAACGCCGTTGCCCATCAGGGAGCCTGACGATTGTGGGCGATAGGGCCCAGGCCGTTCACGGCTTCAACACGACATGGGAACAGCGTTTGGCCAGGATTGGCATTCGCGGCATCTCCGTATCCCGCTTGCGGGTCAACTACCGCAGCACGGCACAGATCATGGAAGCAGCCGCAGAACAGATCCAGGCACAGATGCCCGAGGCGAACGTGCCGCGATCATTGCGCACGGATGGTGCACCGGTGCGTTATGCCCGCCTGACCGAACTGGAATTAATACTCGATGATTGGCTAGGCGAAAATGCCGAGGGCACGGCGGCAGTTATCGGGGCCTCTGGCTTCCACAACTCTGGCAGGGTCCGCTTTCTTTCGCCAGAGAACGCCAAGGGCCTGGAATTCGATCTGGTGCTCGTCTGCCAGCCACGCTCCTTCGGCACCGGATTAAGCGGAGCCGTGCGCAGATACGTGGCCATGACCAGAGCGACAGCTCAACTGGTAATACTTGCCGATCAATAACCGGCAGCAGCCTTTAGTAGGCTGGCATTCATGAGTACTTCCGAGCCGCAGTGGTTGGACACCCAGAATCAGCAGCACTCGTTGGCCTCGCCAGTGGTGCTGCGCTGGGGGCAGCACCTGGTGACGGCAATCCTGCTTGCCATCGCGTTGCTGCGACAGATTTCAGCGCAAGGAAATGTCCTGCCCGCGATCCTCGTCTCGGTACTCTTCGCCACTTGGTACAGCCTCGGCTTCGTTTCCCGTGCCAAGAAAGGAGTCTTCGCCAAGCCCGCGTGGTGGTTGGCGCTGCTGCTAGGGATCTGGATTGCAAGCCTCTTCGTTTCCGCTGAATTCATGTGGTTGGCCTTCAGCCTTTGGCTTCTCCTGGGCCACCAGCTGCCATTTCTTCCCTCAATATTGTGGTCAGTGGTCGTCTACGCCTTTACTTTGCTCGCTCCCTACCTGCACAATGCCGAGCTCAGCATTGCCGCCATTGCCGGCCCCTTGGTTGGCGGGCTATTCGCCTGGGGCATCTCCCGCGGATACCTGCAGATGGAACGCGACGCGGAAGCACGTACTTCCCTGGTGGATTCCCTGGTGCGAGCCCAGCAGGAAATGGCAGACCTGCAAGGAGAATTGGCCCGCTCCCAGCATGAGGCTGGCATCGCCACCGAACGCACCCGTCTGGCCCGCGAAATCCACGACACCGTCGCCCAGCAGCTCTCCTCCATCGGATTGCATGCCAAGGCGGCCGAAGCGTCCAGGGATCCCGAAGCTGCCTCGGCGGCCCTGAGCCGCATCGATGAGCTTTCCGGGCAGGCGCTGACCGATTTGCGTCGCATCATCGCCGCCCTGGCTCCGGCAGAACTCGATTCCCAGGCGCTCGCCGGAGCCTTGGGCCGCGTCTTGGAGAATTTCAAGGCCGATTCGAAGTTGGAGACCCGATTGGATATCGAACCGGGGCTGCCCACTTTGGATCCGAATGTGCAGATCGCGCTGCTGCGCACCACCCAATCCGCCCTGTCCAACGTGCTGCGCCATGCCCAGGCCTCCACGGTGGCGCTCAGCCTGGGGTCCAGCGGCGACGAGGTACGTTTGGATATTGTCGATGACGGCATCGGCTTCGTTCCCAATACTGGTCGCGTGCAAACCAGTACGCACACCGGAGGCTTCGGCCTGACCGCAATGAACCAGCGCCTGCGCGAACTCGGCGGCGGTTTGGATGTCGAGAGCTCACCCGGTGAAGGCACCGCCCTGTGCGCCCACCTTCCGCTTCGCTTAGCAAAGGACAACTCATGATCCGGATCCTGCTGGTCGACGACCACCCCATCGTGCGGACCGGCCTGCGCGCGCTGTTCGAGAACTACGACGACATCGTTGTCATTGGCGAGGTTTCCAGCGGCGAGGAAGCGGTGGAATTCGTCAAGGCCAGCACCGTCGATGTGGTGCTCTGCGACTTGCGCTTGGGTGCCGGGATGAATGGCGCACAAACCACCGCGGCGATCCGCCAACTGGCCAAACCGCCTTATGTGCTGATCCTGACCACCTTCGACAAGGACTCAGAGCTGCTCACTTGCATCGAAGCTGGAGCTGCCGGCTACCTGCTCAAGGATGTCAGTGCCCAGACCATCGTCGAATCCATCCGCCAAGCCTCCGCCGGGCACATGGTCCTGGCCCCGGAGATGACCCAGCGCGTTGTCGAGGGCATGCGCCGTCCCAAAATCGAGCTCACCAAGCGCGAAAAGGACGTATTGGTCCAACTGTCTACCGGTGCCGGCAACAAGCAGATCGCCAAGGCCCTGTTCGTCTCGGAGGCGACGGTCAAAACCCACCTGGTCCACATTTTCGACAAGCTCCAAGCAACTACGCGTACCGACGCGATCAACAAGGCCAAAGACCACGGACTGCTGTAGCTGATCAACAGAATCCCGGTGACACGCCGGGGTGCGTCTCAACCTTTCGGTTGAAGTTTTATTCACCCCTTTCCACGATGGCCTGACCTGCGAAATCTCGTTAACTGGAACTATGAAAGTTCCAGTTATCCCCCGGATCGGCGATTCGCTGACCAACCGCCGCGGAGCCCGCATTTGGGCCGCCGGCATCTTTGCAGTAGTTCTCGTTCTCTTTGGTGCGCTGAGCAGCATCCAAGCCCCAACCCGTGCGGCCAGCTCCCTGGTCGAAGGCTCCGAATCGGCACAGGTCGCCGAAATCCTGGATGCCAACACCAGCGATTCCCAGAGCTCGGCTTTGCTGGTGGCCAACCGCACCGATGGCCATGCGTTGAGCAATGCCGACACCGCTGCCCTTGATGAGCAGACCGCGGCGCTAGCCCACGACGCGGAGGTGTCCGCCGGCCGCACCATGGCCAGCGAAGACCAGCAGGCAGCCATGGTTCCGCTCACCTGGGATACGGTCTCCGATACGGCCGACCGCCAGAAGCTGGATGAGGTCCGCAACTGGATCCAGGCCCATCCCATTCAGGGGCTGGCCGTGCAGGTCACTGGTTCTACCGCCTTCGCAGTAGATATCACCAATGCCTTCGCCGGGGCGGACTTCACCCTGCTGGCCGTCACGGTGGGCATCGTGGCAGTCTTGCTGATCCTCACCTACCGTTCGCCGGTACTCTGGCTGATCCCGCTGGTCGTTGTTGCCCTCGCCGATCGCAGCGCCTCCCTGGTGGCGAACCTGCTGGGCAACGCCTTCAATCTGCACTTCGACTCCGGCGTGCTCAGCGTGTTGGTCTTCGGCGCCGGTACCAACTACGCCTTGCTGCTGATCTCCCGTTACCGCGATGAACTGCAGAAGAATGCTGATCACCGCCAGGCGCTGTCCAAGGCGTGGGCGGCCAGCTTCGAAGCGATCCTGACCTCCAACCTCACCGTAGTGCTGGCCCTGCTGACCTTGGGACTGGCCGTCATGGAAGATACCCGCGGGCTGGGCATCGTCTGCGCCGCTGGCTTGCTGATCGCTGCGTTCTTCGTGCTCTTTGCGCTGCCACCGATCCTGGCCTTTGCCGGGCGCAAGGCGTTCTGGCCGCTGGTCCCCCGTCCGGGACAGGAAAGCAAGAAAGAAAACTTCTTCGGACGTGCTGCTCGTGCTGTGATGACCCGTCCGGGCCTGAACTTGGCAGCATTGGCGGTCTTGCTCATGGTGCTGGCTGGAGCGTTGACCGGCACCCGTATCGGCCTGGACCAGACCCAGCAGTTCCGTACCGCCACCGAGTCTTCCAGTGCCATGCAGACCCTGGCTGAGCACTTCCCCGCAGGTGAAACCCAGCCGATCACCGTGTTGGCGCAGGGAACCGATGTCCAGGTCCTGCGAGATGAATTCTCCGGAGTCGACAACGTCAAGCGTGTTGGCGAATCCTCCCAGCTCGGCACCACGCCATGGCAGCAGTTCTCTGTCATCTCGGCTGTCGATCCCAGCTCGGCCATGGCGCAGGACCTGATAGCGGACCTGCGCGGTGCTGCGGCAACCGGCAGCACCGGGCAGGTGCTCATTGGCGGGCAGAGCGCCGAACAGCTTGATTCGCACCAGATGCACCTGCGCGACCTGTTCGTGATTGCCCCGCTGATCATGGTCATCTGCTTCGTGATGCTCGGCTGGCTGACCCGTTCCTGGCGAACCGCACTTGCCTTGGGTCTGGTGAATTTGCTCAGCGCGGCCGCCGCCGTCGGCTTGGGTTCCCTGGTTTCCTCGGTGGTCTTCGAGGCCAACGCCTTGGATGTCCAGGTGCCGCTGCTGGCCTTCGTCTTCTTGGTCGCCTTGGGCGTGGACTACACCATCTTCTTGACCCAGCGAGTTCGCCAAGACTCGCAGGTGCTGGCGCTGGGCGACGCAGTGGTACTGGCCGCAAGCCGCACCGGTTCGGTGATCACCAGTGCCGGGCTCGTGCTGGCAGGTGTCTTCGCGGCACTGGCAACACTGCCGCTCACGGTATTAGGCCAGCTCGGCCTGATCGTCGGACTCGGCGTCCTGCTGGACACCTTCGTCGTTCGCACCCTGCTGCTCCCGGCGCTGTTCGCAGTCCTGGACTCAGGCAAGCATCCACTCTTCGGCACAACTTCCTCCGCTGCAGAAGCAACTGCAGAACCAACCGTTCAGAAAGAAAACAAAATCAATGCGTAAGCTCGTGAATTTCTCCTTCGCCTACATGGTCCTCGGTGTAGCTTCCGGTCTTTTCTACCGTGAATTCACCAAGATGAACGGCTTCGCTGAAGGCCAGTGGACCCAGCTCTCCGTAGTCCACACCCACCTGCTGGTGCTGGGCTTCATCATCTTGCTGCTGGTGCTCCTTCTGGAAAAGGCCTTCGGCCTGAGCCAGCACCGCAAGCTCTTCGCGTGGTTCATGGGCACCTACAACGCGGGCGTGATCCTAACCGCGGGCATGCAGCTCACCCACGGCATCATGACCGTACTAGGCGTTGAGTCGTCCAAGATGATCTCGGGCATCGCGGGTCTTGGCCACATGTCGATCACCGCAGGCATGATCTTGCTGTTCATCATGCTGCGCCGCAGTGTCGGCGCCCAGAAGCCAACCCAAAAGGTTGAGCTGGCCGGCTAGACCAGCCAAGTACCACAGCGGAACTGAAACTCGGCCCAGACGAAGATCGTCTGGGCCCAGTTCGCTCGCGCTTCTGGCCCCCACTGCCAGGACCCCAAGATTGGCCACTTGGCTAAGGATAAAATGATCCGCTGCTGCTATAGATTGAGCTAACAATCTTTCTCCCAGGAGCGGTCATGAGCGACGAATTCTTTTCCATCGTGGATACCGAAACCACCGGCCTGTTCCCCGGAGGGAACGACCGCATCGCCGAAATTGCGATAGTCACCATGAATCGGCAGGGCACGATTGTCGACTCGTGGGAAACACTGATCAACCCGCAACGCGATCTTGGCAAGCAATCAATCCATGGCATCCAGAGCCGCGACGTGCTCGATGCGCCCAGCTTCAAGGACCTGGCAGAAGAACTGCATTGGAGGCTATCGGGCACAGTGCTCGTGGCACACAACCTTTCCTTCGATTCCAGATTCCTTGAGGCTGAATTCCGCAAGTGCGGCCTGCCGGTGCCCGAGACCTTCCTGGCGCAAGGAATGTGCACCATGCGAATGTCCCACCGCTACCTGCAAGGCGCAGGCCGCTCGCTTCAAGACTGCTGCGATTCCTTTGGCATCGAGTTGCAACAGGCTCACAGCGCAGTGGGAGATGCGACGGCCACAGCGACATTGCTTTCGCGCTACATGGAACTGGATCCCGATGAACCAGAATGGGACGGACGACTGCGTTTAGCCTCGACAGGGCGGTGGTTTGATTCCACGCCGCGCTCGCGCGTCGTTCCAGTTAAGCGGTCCCAGTACAGAGCTGAATCTGCCGGGCATTTTCTGGAAAAGCTTGCGACCCGGTTGCCGGAATTTTCGGGCACGGCTACGGAGGAGAACTACTTGGCCGTACTGGATTTAGCTTTGATGGACCGCTACGTATCAGCCCATGAAGAAGCCCAGCTGCTCCAGGCCGCCACTGAAATTGGTTTGGATAAGCACCAAGCGCTGAGATTGCACGAACTGTACTTCCAACAGCTTGTCGCAACGGCTTGGTCCGATGGCGTACTGACCGAAGACGAAATAGCCGATCTGGCGAAAGTCATCGGAATGCTAGGACTTCCGCCGCAGCTAATCGAGGTAGCCAAGGTGGCGCCGGTGGCTTCCGAAGATCACGAACCCATCCGCGAGCCTCAGGGCAATCATCAGATCGATCTCGGCGCCATGGTGGTGCTCACCGGCGATATGACTCGTCCGCGTTCGGAGATTGAAGCTCAGCTTGCGTCCGCAGGGTTCACCCCTCATCGCGCGATCACCAAGAAAGTAGCCTTGCTGGTGGCCGCGGATCCTGACTCGCTCTCCGGCAAAGCCAAGAAAGCACGCGACTACTGCATCCCTGTTGTCGGCGAAGATTATCTCTGGAACACCCTACTCCGCTGACACCCGCGCCAGGTACAGCAATGGGCGATGTCCCCCAGCAATGATTTGCCGAGGGACATCGCCCATAGTTGCTAGAGCCCGGGGTGAAACTTACAGGCTCTCAACCAATTTTTTTGCCGAAGAGAATTCCATCATCGCTTCGCGCTCTACGACCTTGACGCGGTCGCGAGTGATCTCGCCGAAGCGAGTCGAAACGGTGCCGGCTGCGGCGCCCAGTTCCTTCTCGTGCGCGTCCAAGTTCTTCCAGCCATCCCAGTTGGAGAAGTTCACGCCGCGGCTTTCGAGCAGTTCCGAGATCTTCTGGGAAGAATCCGGCTGCGCCAGCTTAGTGAGGTCTTCAAGCAAGTGGGTAATGGTCTCCAGGGCGTCGCCCTTGGTGTGGCCAATCAGCCCAATCGGGCCACGCTTGATCCAGCCAGTGGCATACAGGCCGGGAACGTGAGCGCCGGACGCGTTCAGCACGCGGCCTTCCACGTTGGGCAAAACGCCCTTGGCCCCGTCGTATTCAATGTCGTCGACTGCCGAACCGAAGTAGCCGACGGCACGGTAGATGGCCTGCAGCGGGTACTCGACGAATTCGCCGGTGCCGCGTGCGCCGCCATTTCCGTCGAGCTCGTTGCGCTCCACCTTCAAGCCGGTGACCTTGCCATCTTCGCCCAATACCTCGACTGGCGACTGCAGGAAGTGCAGGTGCAGGCGGCGCGAGGCGCTTGGAGCTTCTTCACGCTCTTCCTGCTCGATCAGCCAGTTGGTCAGGGTGGAGACCATGGTCTTGGTCTGGTTATTGGTCTTCATGGCTTCATCCGAAGCCTTGTCGAACTCGAAGTCCTCTGGATACAGGACGATGTCAACGTCCTTGGAGTGCGAGAGTTCGCGCAGTTCCAGCGGGGTGAACTTCACCTGGGCCGGGCCACGGCGGCCGAAGACATGCACGTCGGTGACGGCCGAGTCATTCAGCTGCTCGTAGATGTGCTCAGGGATTTCGGTTTCCAGCAGCTGGTCAGCATGCTTGGAAAGGATGCGGGCCACGTCCAGGGCAACGTTGCCGTTGCCGATGACAGCAACTTCCTTGGCGGACAGGTCCCAATTCTTGTCAACATCTGGGTGTGCGTCATACCAGGACACGAAGTCGGCGCCGCCGAAGGACCCTTCAAGATCGACACCTGGGATGTTCAGGTCAGCGTCCTTCTGGGCGCCGGTGGAGATGATCACTGCGTCGTAACGGGTATGCAGGTCTTCCAGCGAGATGTCGCGGCCCAAGCCGACGTTGCCGTAGAAGTCGATCCAGTCGTTGTCCAGCACCTTGTGCAGGGCGTTGATGATGCCCTTGATACGCGGGTGATCCGGGGAAACTCCGTAACGGATCAGACCGAATGGCGTAGGAAGCTCGTCAAAGAGATCAACGTGCAGCTTCAGTTCTCCCGATGCGACCGGCTGGCTCTTGTTGAGCAGGTCAGCGGCGTAGATGCCGGCCGGACCGGCACCAACGATGGCAACACGCAGCGCCCGGGAATGGAGGTGCTCAGGGACGATAATTTCACTCATCAAACAACTTCTCTTTCTTAGTCAACGAATGAGGCCGGCGCGGTGGCATCGGCATTCTCTAGCGGCAGGAGGTCTACCAGTTGGTCGGAGGCTTCCGGGGCTAGCCGAACGACGTCACCAATAACGATAACGGCCGGATTCGCCACTGCGGCCTTGCGGGCGCGCTTTACTATCCCTTCTAGCGTACCGATAGTTGTGCGCTGCGTCTGTGAGTAACCTCGCTCAACTATCGCAATCGGTGTACTTGACGGTAAACCACGGGTAAGCAATGTCTCAACAATTTGTGGCAAATTCGATACTCCCATCAGCACCGCAAGGGTGTGATCGGAGCGGATCGGCACGTCCGCGAGTTCGCTGTGTCCACTGACTACGGTAAAACCGGCCGCAATTCCCCGGTGCGTGACGGGAATGCCAGCGGCCATGGGCACGGAGACTGCACTGGTAATGCCGGGAATCACACGCGTAGGGATCCCGTATTTCGCGGCGTGGAGCAGTTCTTCGCCGCCGCGTCCAAGTACAAACGGGTCGCCACCTTTGAGGCGAACTACCCGCTTACCTTCTAAAGCGTACTTGACCAGTAATTCATTGGTTTCATCCTGGGTTTTGACGTGGCAGCCTGGTGACTTGCCCACATCGATGACAACCACATCATCGGAAAGTTCTGCCAGCAACGCGGTAGGTCCCAGCTTGTCGGCCAAAACCACTTCCGCGGCAAGCAGGGCCTTATAGCCGGCGATGGTAATCAGCTCGGGATCCCCCGGTCCACCGCCAATCAGGGTGATATGCCCTTTAGCCATTGTTTTCTCCCGTTCGGGTCATTCCTCGATCGCGCAACAGCTTGCGTTCAATCGGAGCGAAAAATACCAATTCGATCAGCACACCCACCAGCAGGATGGTCAAGATCACCAGCATGACCAATGGCAGGTCTGCCAGATCGCGGCCCCGTTGCAGCAGTGAACCGACGCCTAGGGCCAGCGAACCGCCCACGGCAATCAATTCGGCAGCCATCAACGAACGCCAAGCGAAAGCCCAGCCCTGACGCAGTCCGGCTACATACCCTGGCATGGCAGCTGGCAGCTCAATGTGCAGCACATGCTCCCATTTGGAGGCACCGAGCACCTTGGACAAGGACTTGTACTGCGCTGGAATCATGTCGATCCCGGCGAGCAGGCCATTGATGATGGATGGAATCGCGCCGAGCAGCAGAACCGTGTAGATGGTCGCATCGCTCAGGCCAAAAAGAATGATGGCTGCGGGAACCCACGCAATAGAGGGCAATACCTGCATGGCCGATACCAGTGGCCCCACCCCCTTGCGCAACAGCGGCTGATGCGCCAGCAGCAACGCCAGCGGGGTGGAAATAATCACGGCAATCGCAAATCCGCTCACGGCGCGGAACAACGAATTGCCCACGGCCGCAACCAATGATCCATCTGCCAGCAGTTGCGGAAGCTTAGCCGCGACAGCCAGTGGACCGGGGAAAAGGTCTTCACGCAGTGGGCTTGCCCAGGAAATAATTTGCCACAGGCTCAGAAGCACAACCACAGTGAGCAAGGGGGCAACCCATGAATCGAGCTGGTTGTTCGGGCGTAGCTTGATAACGCGCACGGGTTTGAACCTAGTTCGAGATTCTGTCAGTGAGCTCATGTTTCCGCTGCTCCTTTCTGAGAATCGTGGTTAGTTCATCGGCCAATGCGGCGGCCTGGGCCGGGTTATTGCGGAGTTCGCCGGTGATCCGGCGATTCTCCAGGATGCGCCCGGGGTGCGAAGAAAGCACCAGAATGCGGCCGGAGAGGCGAATCGCCTCACGCACATTGTGGGTGACGAAGATGATGGTCTTGCCCGTTTGCCTCCACAAGGCCCGCAACTGCTCATGGAGCATGTCACGCGTGATGGCGTCCAGGGCGGCAAATGGCTCATCCATCAACAGAACCTGGCGGTCCTGAGCCAAAGCCCTGGCCAAAGCTACGCGTTGGCGCATGCCGCCAGAAAGTTCATGCGGCTTCTTGCCGCTTGCATGCCCCAGCTGAACGAGGTTGAGCAGTTCCTCGACGCGTTGCTGGCGTTCCGGAGCTGGCTTCCCCGCGAGCTTGAGCGCCAGGTCAACGTTCTCGCTGGCTGTCAGCCACGGCAGGAGGTTGGCATCCTGGAACATGAATGCCGCGCCGTCTTCAGGTACTTCAAGCCAGCCGGAGCTGGGCGGCAGTAACCCAGCAATCATGTTGAGCAAGGACGACTTGCCGCAGCCTGAGGCCCCCAAGACAGCGATAAACTCTCCGTCTTCAATTTCTGCACTGAGGCGATCTATGACCAAGCCAGTGCCTGGATAGCTCAGGGAAACTTCATTCAGCCGTACTCCCATTACTTCTCCTGCTGTTCAAGAAAACGCGTATCCACGAGTCCGTCTGCGTTACCGCCAGACCCCACTCCTACGGCTAATGCGTGGTCCACGAGTGACTGGTAGGTTTCAGGCAGGGGATCCTCGCTGAAGTGCACCTGCTTCAAGGCTTCAGCGATCACTGATTCGTCAAAGGAACTTCCGTTGGCTTCGACCAAAGCTTTCTGCACAGCCGCCAACTTCTGTTTTTCGTCCGCATGATTGAGCCAATCGATGGCTTGGGTATTTGCATCGACCAGCTTCTGCACGGTTTGCGGATGGCGAGCCATGAATTCCTTGGAGACCACCAGAACCGTTGTCGGGAACTTGCCGTCGGGCCAGAGCTCGGCTTCATTCACCAAGCGGTGTCCCCCGTTCTTCTCGACTAGCAATGAAGCGTAGGGCTCCGGAAGCCAAGCACCGTCAATTTCACCGCGGCCGAAAAGCTGTGCGACGGTTCCATTGGAGCTCGGGGTCACTGTGGCGTCCTGTTTCAAGCCCAGGCCCTTCAGGTAGCTGCGCAAGGCAACATCCTGGGTTCCGCCGAATTGCGGGCTGGCCAGATTGCTGCCGGCCAGTTCCTCGGGCTTAGTGATCTTCTTGTCGACAACCAGGCTGGCTCCGCCGTAGGCGACGCCGGACACCACGTTCAACGACTCGCCATCGCTGGACAGGTAGCTGTTCAACGCCGGGTTTGGCCCCAGATATGCGGCGTCGATGGCCCCCGAGTTCAAGGCTTCTACGGCTGCCGGTCCCGCGTTGAATATCTGGCTTTGGACACTGGTACCGTCTTCTTCAAGGTGATCTTGGAGAAGACCTTCGGACTGGGCGATCAAGGCCGGAGCATGGGTGAGGTTGGCGAAATAGCCAATCTTCAGCTCATCTGCCGGTCCGTGATGCGCCGCCTGCGCTGGTACTTCATTTGGTCCCGGAAGAAACGTCGTCGCCACAGCAACTGCGCTCAATGCTCCGACCGCCGCCAGCCCGAGGAAGCGTCCTCGGAAGCCGGTCTTCTGCCCATGAGCCGTCAGCCGGACCCGCCCTTGGTTTCCTGTTGGCTGGCCAACATCAGGCTGCTTCATTATTTTCCTCGATGATCCCCGCCGCAAGGGTGCGCCCCGTAGCTGGATCGATTAGCAGGAAGCTTCCGCCAGTGCGCGAGGTGGCGTACTGCTCGATGGCCAACGCTGCCTGGCTGCGCAAGGTGATCCGGCCCAGGTCGTTGAGCTCCAAGGAGTGGGCGGGCTGCTGCGAATAGTCGGCCACGTTGATGACGTAGTCGATGGTTGACAGCTTGGCTGCGGCGACCTTGGTACCGTGCTTGATCAACAGCCGTTGGCCGCTAGTGAGCTTCACTGGATCCAATACGCAGATGTTCGCCTGGAACTCCCTGTGCGCGGTTGGCAGTTCGCCGGCGACGATGGTGTCGCCGCGGGCAATATCCAAGTCGGTCTCCAGCTCGACAACGATGGCTTCGCCGGCCTGGGCGCGGTGCGCGGTACCAGCAGGGGTGCTGATGGCCTTGATCCGGCTGCTCACCGGCTGGCCGTTGGAGAGCACCTGCACGGACTCCCCCACGGCCAAGCTGCCGTCAACCAGAGTTCCGGCATATCCGCGGTAGTCGCGGTACGCGTCCGGGTCCAGGCCTGGAGCCAAGGCGCCCTGCGGGCGGATCACGTACTGGACATCCAGACGGGCAGTGCCCCCGCCGAGCCGCGGCTCGATGTCCTCTAGCAGCCCGAGCAAGGTCGGGCCGGCATACCAGTGCGCGGAAGCCGAAGGATCGACTATGTTATCTCCCTGAAGCGCGGAGACCGGGATGACGGTGGTTGACTTCAGGCCGAGTTCTCCGGCGAGCGCGAGTACTTCGGCCTCGATCTGGCTGAAGGCCGCTTCGTCCCAGTCGATCAGGTCCATCTTGTTCACGGCGATGACCAGTTGCGGAACCCGCAGCAAGGCGAGCACGCCAAGGTGGCGCCGGGTCTGCTCCAGCACGCCGTGCCTCGCGTCAACCAGCACGATCGCCGCGTCTGCGGTCGACGCGCCGGTGACGGTGTTGCGGGTGTACTGCACGTGTCCGGGGCAATCGGCCAAGATGAAGGACCGCTTGTCGGTGGAGAAGTAGCGGTAGGCCACGTCGATAGTGATGCCCTGCTCGCGTTCGGCGCGCAGCCCGTCGGTGACCAGCGCGAGGTCCAGGGTTCCAGCGCTGCCGCCGAAGCCGCGTTCGGCGCTGGTACGGGCCAGGTCATCGAGCGAGTCGGCGAGGATGGCCTTGGCGTCATGGAGCAGGCGGCCCACGAGAGTGGACTTGCCGTCGTCGACCGAACCGGCGGTAGCGATGCGCAATAGTGTGGTGGTCATCTTAGAAGTACCCTTCGGTCTTGCGGTCTTCCATTCCCGCGGCGGAAATACGGTCGTCGGCGCGGGTGGCTCCGCGTTCGGTGATGGTGGCGACGGCCAATTCATCGAGCACCTTCGCCACGGTGTCGGCGGCGGAGAGCACCGCACCGGTGCAGCTGGCGTCGCCCACGGTGCGGTAGCGCACCTGCTTGACGACGACCGGCTCATCGGCGTTGGGCTGGCTGACGCTGGTCAGTGCCCGCCACATGCCGTCGCGTTCGAAGACCTGGCGGCAGTGCGCGAAGTAGATCGGCGGCAGCTCGATGTTCTCGCGCTGGATGTAGGCCCAGATATCGCGTTCGGTCCAGTTGGAGATCGGGAAGGCGCGCACATGCCAATCCGGCTCGTGCCGCCCGTTGTACAGGCTCCAGATTTCCGGGCGCTGGTTGCGCGGATCCCAGACGCCGAACTCGTCGCGCAGGGACAGGATGCGCTCCTTGGCGCGGGCCTTGTCCTCATCGCGGCGCGCCCCGCCGAAGACCACGTCGAAGCCGTTGGATTCGATGGTGTCCAGCAGGACCCGGGTCTGCAGGCGGTTGCGGGTGCCGTCGGGCAGCTCGGCCAGCTCTCCGCGGTCGATGTACTCCTGCACGGAGCCGACGACGAGGTTCAGCCCGTACTTTTCCACGACCGCGTCGCGGAAGTTGAGCACCTCGGCGAAGTTGTGGCCGGTATCGATGTGCACGACGGGGATGGGCACGCGGCCCGGGGAGACGGCCTTGGCCAGCAGGTGCAGGACGACTACGGAGTCCTTGCCGCCGGAGAACAGCAGTCCGGGCTTGTCGAATTCGGCGAGCACTTCGCGGATGATGTGGATTGATTCGGCTTCCAAGGCGTCCAGGACGCTGCGCTGGGTGCCTGCGGGCGCGTTAGCGGTGATGGTCATGATTCGCTCCTTAGACGTGGATTCCGCATTCGGTTTTATTCAGCCCGGCCCAGCGGCCAGCCCGCGGGTCCTCGCCCTCGGCTACCGGCCGGGTGCAAGGCTGGCATCCGATGGACGGGTAGCCGTTGGACAGCAGCAGGTTCACGGGTACTTGGTGCCCGGTGGCGTAGTCGATCAGCTGATCGAAGCTCCAGGGCGCCACGGGATTGAATTTGACCAGTCCGTGCTTCTCGTCGAAAGCGACCAGGGGCGT
The DNA here is from genome assembly GCF_042672105.1 of Glutamicibacter sp. NPDC127525. Lineage (NCBI taxonomy): Bacteria > Bacillati > Actinomycetota > Actinomycetes > Micrococcales > Micrococcaceae > Glutamicibacter > Glutamicibacter sp. NPDC127525. The sequence goes on from NZ_JBHXVN010000001.1 coordinate 504,343, forward strand.
GTTGATGCGGGTCTCAGCTTCGTCACGGCGTACCCCGGTGAACCACGCGCTGTATCCGGACAGGGATCTGGCCAGCGGGTCCATCTTGCGCAGCTGGCAGCAGGCGGCCGGATCCCGGGAGAACAGGTCCTTGCCGAACTTCGCATCCTGTTCGGCCACGGTCAAGGCAGGCAGCACGTCGACGATGTTCACGTCCAGCGTGCGAGCCACTTCGTCGCGGGTTCCGTGGGTTTCGGCAAAGTGGTATCCGGTTTCCAGGAACAGCACATCGACCTTGGGCAGCTGCGCGCAGACCAGGTGCGGCAGCACGGCATCGGCCATCGAGCAGGCCACCGCTACCTCGTCGGCGTCGAGGTGCTCAGCTGCGAAAGCGACGACCTGGTCCGCTGTGGCATCCCAGCCCAGCTCGGCGGCGCCCAGCTTGGCGATGCGCCGCAGTTCGGCCTCGCTGCGGGTACGTACTGGGGTCGGCTTGCTCATTTCAGCTCATCCTCTTCAGCTCGGTGGGCCCAGGCAGCGAAGGATTCCCCTTCGGCAGCCGAGGCCGAGTAGTTCTTCACTACCCGCTCCACGTATTCGGGCAATTCATCAGCCGCGACCTTGAGCCCGCGCACCGTGCGCCCCAGGGCGGCTTCGCCATTTTCGAAACCGGCCAGGGTGCCACCGAGGTGAACCTGGAATCCGGAGACCTGTTCTCCCTGGTCGTTGGTAATCAGCTGGCCCTTGAATCCGAGGTCCGCTGTTTGGATGCGGGCGCAGGAGTTCGGGCAGCCATTGACGTGCAGAGACAGCTGGCGAGGCAGCTTGCCCTCGTGGTCGGCCAGGCGATCCTCGATTTTTGCTACCGCGTCAATCATGGTGTCTTTGGTGTCCACAATGGCCAGCTTGCAGAATTCGATACCGGTGCAGGCAATGGCCGAACGCTTGAACAAGCTGGGGAATGCCTCCAGGCCCAGGGCGCGGGCCGAAGCGACGAAGTCCTGCACCTGCTCTTCGGCGATGTCCAGGGCGATGATCTTCTGGTGCGGGGTGGTGCGCAGCCGGGTGGATCCATGGGCTTCGGCCAAATCGGCAAGGCCGGTCAGCGCGGTACCGGATACGCGGCCAGCCGGAGCGGTCAATCCGATATAGAACTTGCCGTCCTTCTGCTCGTTGACCCCGCTGTGGTCTCCTGCTTCGGTGGGCTGCTCCGGCAACGGGCCGTCGGGCAGCTCGTAGCCCAGGTACTCATCTTGCAGCACCTGGCGCATTTTTTCCGTGCCCCATTCGGCCAGCAGGAACTTCAGGCGTGCGCGGTTGCGCAAGCGGCGGTACCCGTAGTCACGGAAGATGGAAACTACGCCCTCCCAGACATCCGGTGCCTGCTCTTCGGTCACGAAGGCGCCGAGGCGTTCGCCCAGGCGGGGGTTTGCCGACAGCCCGCCGCCAACCCACAGGTCGTATCCGGGGCCGAGCTGCGGGTGGACGGTGCCGATCAAGGCGATGTCGTTGATTTCGTGGACGACATCCTGGCTTGGGTGGCCGGTGATGGCGGTCTTGAACTTGCGCGGGAGGTTCGCGAATTCCGGCTTGCCGATGTAGCGGCGGGAAATTTCGGCGATCACCGGGCTGGGATCGATGATCTCGTCCTTGCTGATGCCTGCCACCGGAGAGCCGAGGATGACACGGGGCACGTCGCCGCAGGCCTCGGTGGTGTGCAGGCCGACGGCTTCCAGCCGCTGCCAGATCTCCGGGACATCGACGACGTCGATCCAGTGCAGCTGGACGTTCTGGCGATCTGTCAGGTCGGCGGTGTCGCGGGCGAAGTCGGTGGAGATCTGGCCGATGACGCGCAGCTGCTCGGTGGTCAGGGCGCCGCCGTCGATGCGCACGCGCAGCATGAAGTAGCGGTCTTCAAGTTCTTCTGGGCTCAGCGTCGCCGTCTTGCCGCCGGGGATCCCCTGGGCACGCTGGGTGTAGAGGCCCCACCAGCGGAAGCGGCCGTGCAGATCCTCGGGTTCAATGGAATCGAAGCCCTGCTTCGAGTAGATTTCCTCAATGCGCTGGCGCACGTTCAGGCCGTTGTCGGCGGCCTTCATCTCTTCGTTGGCATTCAACGGGGCAGGGCCGTCGATTTTCCATTGGCCGTTGGGTTTTGCCTCTCTTGTGGAGCGAACTGGTGTGGTTGTCTGCGTCATGTCCACCAGCGTAGGAACTGCCCCCAGAGGGTCGGCAACCTGCCGGTGTCACATGGCTACGCGTTGCCTAACGAGTTAGGACTTCGTCATCTGGAGACATGAAAAGCTCCTCTTCGAGCGCCTTTTGCAGTCGCACAAGGAAACATTGAGCAATCATTACGTCAGGAAGCAGGGGGCTTGTCACCACGCCTGCCCCCGTGCTAGCCAGCTTCTGCTGGAAGAATCCGTCGGCGAGCAGCGAGCTGAGCACGAGCACTGGACGCGCGGCAGCATTTCCCACGACGTCAGCGATCCGCGGCTGGGCCCCTGCGCAGTAGCCCACCTGCACTTCGCGCTCCAATAGGACAGCGAGCTGCTCGGCGAGATTCTTGACCTGGTTTTGGCCGACTTCCAATCTCGTGCCCGCCGCCGCCAAGACAACGAGCGGGTCGTTGGCCAGGTGCCCTGCGGCGCGTTGCGCCAGGACTTGGGCCAGCTCCGGCAGCGGACCCAATGGCAGGGCGGCGGAGGTTCCCGCGCGCGAGGCGACCGCCTGCGCAATGTCGTGCGTCGTATGAACGCCGTCGGAGACCAGCAGCGGCAAGACCACTGCCGGCTCGCCTTCAGGCAAACCGGCGATAACCGTTTCAAGCCGGGGCTCTTGGACATCCACATAGGCTTCGTGCCAGACAAGCTGCACCGGGAATCGCTCTTCGCTCCGCCGTTCCAGGTCGGCACGCAGATCATGGATTAGTTGCTGCCCGTTGGCGTTGTCCGTGCCGTGGGATGTTGCGACAACATGTATCTTCTGCTGGGTCGCTTGACTCATGAATTGATCCTCACCGATGTTGTTGGGCGCCTATTTGGCGCTGCGCACTAGCTTGTGGTTGGCGGCCTGCGCCTGCGGGCGGATGACAATTTCATCCAGATTCACGTGGGCCGGGGCGCTGACCGCATAGCGGATGACTTCGGCAACGTCTTCACCGGTCAAGGGACTCTCCACACCGGCGTAGACGTTGTCGGCGGCGCTCTGGCTTCCCAGACGACGGAGCGCGAACTCTTCTGTCTGCACCAGGCCGGGCAGGATCTCGATTACCCGCAGCCCGTTCTCGACTTCTTCAAGACGAAGCGCCTGGGTCATGGCACGTTCAGCGGCCTTTGCCGCGTTGTAGCCGCTGCCGCCTTCGTAGCTGGCCAGTGCGGCGGTGGAGGTAACGTTCAAGACGGTGCCTCGCGCCTCGCGAAGCTGGGGCAGCAGTGCACGGGTCAAGCGCATGGTTCCCATGACATTGGCTTGCCACATGAAGTCCCAGTTTTCATCGACCGCGTCGGCCCAGGTTTCGGTTCCACGCGCACCGCCGGCGCAATTGACCAGCGTATCTGCGCCGCCATGCGCGGTGACCGTTTCTACCAGTGCGTCGACATCTGCCTGCACGCTGACATCTGCTGGCACCGCGATCGCACCGCATTCAGCGGCGAGCTTTTCCAAGCGGTCGGCCCGGCGGGCTACTGCGAAGACGGTCCATCCTTGTGCGCGCAACGCACGGACTGTTGCCTGGCCAATTCCGCTGGAAGCTCCGGTAACAACGGCCGAACGGGAAGAAGTCTTATCTGTAATTGTCATACGTCAACTGTAGAACCAGATCATTACCAGTTGGTAAGGCATGAATTTCTCTTACATTTCATGCGGCAAGATTTTCTTCCGGGCCAGGGCCTGGAATCCAGGGCGGCGAGCGTCGGCGGTGCCGCCAGGGCCATGGCCGATGCTGTCCCGCCTGCGCCTACTGCGCGGCGGCAACGTGCAGCTGGCGCGGCTGCCGGAGGAATGCAATCGGAGGGAATATCTTGCGTAAGCGGAGCCATGCAGGAATGCGCCAACGCCAGACGGCGCTGCTATGCCCGGGTGCACCGTGCCGCTGGTGCGGGCGACAAGGCGATTCGGCGTTCGCGGCAGGACGGCTGAGCCAAGGGCCGCCGGTCCGGCACAGGCTTTTGATCCAGCTGGTCCCGGCTGGACAGCGGCGTGGTGCAAGCCATGGGCAACAATGACTGTGCGCCGGGCAAAACATGGAAGAATAGACGTATGGCAGAAGAAAACTTGGGCACAGACACGCCCGCAACGGTTTCCGTTCCTGACAAGCCCGCTTTGGAAGGCTTGGAAGAACGTCTTTCGTCCCGGTGGCGCACCGAGGGCACCTATCACTTCAATGAGGACACGACTCGCGAAGCCGTGTACTCCATCGACACTCCCCCGCCAACCGCTTCGGGTTCGCTGCACGTAGGACACATGTTCTCGTACACGCAGACCGACGTGTTGGCTCGCTACCAGCGCATGATCGGCAAGAACGTGTTCTACCCACTTGGTTGGGATGACAACGGCTTGCCTACCGAGCGCCGCGTGCAGAACTACTTCGGCGTCCGTTGCGACCCGACCAAGCCTTACATCGAGGGCTACCGTCCACCGGAAAAGCCTGCGAAGAACCAGCGCGACTGGGATGTCATCAGCCGCAAGAACTTCATCGAGATCTGTGAAGAGCTGGCGGTCGAAGACGAAAAGGTCTTCGAGCAGCTGTTCACCACCCTGGGCCTTTCGGTGGACTGGCGCATGACCTACCGCACGATCGACGACAATTCGCGTGCAACTTCGCAGCGCGCCTTCCTGGACAACCTGGCAAAGGGCGACGCCTACATGGCTGAAGCTCCAACCCTGTGGGACGTGACCTTCCGTACCGCAGTGGCCCAGGCCGAACTCGAAGACCGGGAAATGCCCGGCGCCTACTACCGTTATGCATTCGACGCTGAAAACGGCGAGCAGGTCTTCATCGAGACCACCCGCCCGGAACTGCTCGCTGCTTGCGCCGCGCTAGTGGCCCACCCGGATGACGAGCGCTACCAGCACTTGTTCGGCAAGACCGTGACCTCGCCGATCTTCGGAGTTCCCGTCACCGTCCACCCGCACCCATTGGCCCAGGCCGACAAGGGTTCTGGCATTGCCATGGTGTGCACGTTTGGCGACTTGACCGACGTGACCTGGTGGCGCGAACTGCAGCTGCCAACCCGTCCGATCATTGGACGCGACGGCCGCATCCTTGCAGACACCCCCGAGTGGATCACCACCGAGGCCGGCAAGGAAGCGTACGCCCAGATTTCGGCAAAGACCGTGTTCTCCGCCAAGGAAACCGTCGTCGAGATGCTTTCCGACGCGGGCCTGCTTGATGGCGAGCCGAAGAAGATTTCCCGTCCGGTGAACTTCTTCGAAAAGGGCGACAAGCCGCTGGAAATCGTGACCTCGCGCCAGTGGTACATCCGCAACGGCGGCCGTGATGAAGAACGCCGCAACCAGATGATCGCACGCGGCCAGGAAATTGATTTCCACCCGTCGTTCATGCGCTCGCGCTACGAAAACTGGGTTTCGGGCCTGAACGGCGACTGGCTCGTTTCCCGCCAGCGCTTCTTCGGCGTACCAGTGCCAGTGTGGTACCAGGTCAACGAGCACGGCGAACCGAACTACGATGCGCCGCTGTTGCCAACCATCGACCAGCTTCCGGTTGACCCGGCAGCGGACGCGCCGACCGGCTACACCGAGGACCAGCGCGGCTCCGCTAACGGCTTCATTGGCGATGCCGATGTCCTGGACACCTGGGCAACCAGCTCGCTGACCCCGCAAATCGCTGGCCGTTGGGGCCGTGACGACGAGTTCTTCTCGAAGGTCTACCCCTTCGACCTGCGCCCGCAGGGCCACGACATCATCCGTACTTGGCTGTTCTCCACCGCGGTTCGCGCAGATTCCCTGCACGGCAACGCTCCGTGGAAGCACGCTGCGATTTCGGGCTGGATCCTGGATCCGGACCGCAAGAAGATGTCCAAGTCCAAGGGCAACGTGGTTGTACCTAACGAAGTCCTGGATAAGTTCGGCGCGGATGCTGTACGCTACTGGGCGGCCAGTGCCAAGCTGGGTGCCGATACCGCGTATGAAATCAACCAGATGAAGATCGGCCGCCGCCTGGCCATCAAGATCCTCAACGCCTCGAAGTTCGTCCTGAACTTGGGCGCGACCGACGCCAACGTCTTGACCGATGACGCTTCGGTAGTCACCAACGGGCTGGATCGTTCGCTGCTCGCTCGCCTGTCGACCGTTATCGAAGACGCCCAGCGCGCTTTCGACAACTACGACTATGCTCGCGCGCTGGATATCACCGAGTCGTTCTTCTGGTCGTTCACCGACGACTACGTCGAATTGGTCAAGGACCGCGCCTACGGCGGCCACGGCGAAGCCGAGCAGGCATCGGTTCTGGCTACCCTGGCCACCACCCTTGATTCCGTGCTGCGGCTCTTCGCGCCATTCCTGCCATTCGCTACCGAAGAGGTTTGGGGTTGGTGGCGCACCGGGTCGGTGCACCTGACCCAGTGGCCAAGCACCGGGCACTTGTCCGCTGCAGTAGAGGGCTCCGACCCGGCGGTACTGCCACTGGTTGGCGTCGCTCTCTCGGGCATCCGCAAGGCCAAGTCCGATGCGAAGGTCAAGCAGCGTACCGAAGTGCTCTCGGGCGAGATCCACGCTCCAGCGTCTCAGGTTGCGCAGCTCAAGGCAGGATTCGAGGACTTGAAGTCCGCGGCGAACGCCCGTGAGCTGACCCTGGTTGAAGCCGACGGTGAAATGACTGTCACCAACGTTGAATTGGCTCCGGCTGAAGAAACCGAATAGCAGTTGAACCAGAAAAACCGGTTGCCATCCCGTCATCGGGATGGCAACCGGTTTTTCTATTTCTGCCCTTGCTCCTCCCCCGCATCGGGGTCATCCGTCTCGGGTGGAGACTGGACGGTTTTCTCCATGGGCCGAGCCGCGCGTCGACGTTCGCCGGCGAAGTGTTCCAGTTGGTCTTCCGCGCTGGACTCAAGACGATGCTTCTGGACCGGGCCTTCTGACCCGGCAGCTGGCGAATTTCCGTCGGCCATCTTCTCTTCCCATCTACTTGCAGCCAGCAGCTGGATCCCCATCGATGTCCAGCTGCTGGGCTATTAGTGCTTAGTTCTGCGCGCTCTGGTATGCCTGCTGGATCACCGAGCCCCAGTACGGTCCGAACATGGTGTCGCGCACCGAGCTGTAGCCGAAGCTGTTCACAGAGTTCTGGTAGCCGTTCGATCCGCTCCCCAGGAACCATGGGCCACCGGACGAGCCGCCGGTCATGTTGCATGGAATGCCCTGAGACTGGGACTGGCCAAACGGATCGTCGCTGGAGTATCCGCTGCACGATTGCAAGGTCTCGCCGTTGAATGGCGAAGCAGCTGGGTAGCCGTAAGCAGTGTAGTACTCTCCGCGCGCCTGGTTGAAGGCGACCCCCGAAGCGCCAACGGCATCAGTCAAGGACGCACCACCGCTGGAGCTGACCACGGCGAAGCCTGTGTCATAGGTGATGTCCCCGCCATTTGACCATTCAGTCGGTGCCACCAGCTCGGTCGCTGCGAAGGAACCGTAGGGTGCTTTGCCGTTTTCATAGGCTGGAACGAAGACCCAACGGGTTGCGAATGAACCGGGTCCTTCATTCAGGCAGTGGCCAGCGGTGGAGACCGTCGACTCGTTGGCGGAGACGACAGCGTTGCCAGAGCACACGTAGTCTGATCCGCCGAGAGTGAAGAACACCTTGCCGATGTGCGAAACCGGTGTTTCCTGGGTAGCGCGAGTCTTGCCACCCTTCGTTTGGGCCTGCTTTCCGGCTGCCGCCTGCGCGCCATGACCGGCGACCTTGGCCGGCTTGCCGGATTCAACCTTGGCAGCCGAACCCGACTTGCCAGCTACGAGTGAATCTGCGTTCTTTGCGGCTTTCATCCGATCCGCGGTCCAGTAGGATACCGCTGCGTCAGCCTTCTGTTCCGAGATCGTGATTGACTCTACGTCGCCACCAGTGGTCGTCGGCGCTGCCGAGGCCATCGGTGCCACGCCGAGCATCAGCGCGCCTGCAAGAACCGCGGCGCTTGCCAGCTTGCGGCGCCCCTTGCCCTTGGATGAATCCGTAATTAGAGAACGAATCTGCACGATTTAACTCCTTGTCCAGTGGCTTCTTTGCCACTATCGATGGGGGTGCTGTTGCACTCGTGGGAAACAGTCAAACACACACTTCAAGCATTTTCTACAGGAATATTTTCCTCCGCCCGCCGCGTCACCGACCTGCAACGGCCACCAAGTTGTGAAGCGAAATAGTTTTGAAACAGATACTTTCAATCGATTCCCCGGCGCCACGACTCCCCTTCGAATGAGCCCGTGCATTTCTGGTGATTTCAAACCAGCCCCTAAATACCAGTGAGCCGAATCACACGCCCAGAGTCCGGCCTTGCCGCGCGAGACCAGAGCAGCGTGTCTGAATATATGAAATAGAAGCTTCGGTAACAGATACTTTCCCGGCTCCGCGTTGTCTGCCCTGTACGAAAAAATATGCATTAATTAGGCTTTAAAATTGGACTTATTCGACACCCGATATTGCCGGTTGCCGATGCCGACGGCCTACCTCCACGACTTGCCTTGCGATCCGCTGACGCTCCTGCGCACTCTGCGAAGGCAGCATGAACTGTCCGCCCACCGCGCGCTGTTGCCCTGGACTCATGAGTCATCATCCGAGCCTAAGAAACGGAAGTTCGAACGACGCACCAATTGGACTGCGGAACCGTCCCTGGCCAATATGAACCGCGTGCTCCGCGATCCGACGAGAAGGTAAAGCACCGATGCAACGAATGGCGGATGCACAGAATACTGGTCCGGCCCATGCGGATCGGCACCTTGATGGCGCGCCTTCCTCCGTCGGCGGATAGCCAATCGTCCCGTGGATTAGTGGCACCGGAGGGCGAACACCCGGCCCTCCATGCCAAGCGCCTTCACTGATTAAAAACCAAGGACGCTGCCGCGCAATGAGACAACGTCCTTGGAACAGAAAATTCCCGCTTAGTCGAAAACCGGGCTTTCGGTACGAGTGCGCTTCATTTCGAAGAAGTACGGGAAGGATGCGAGCTGCGCCGCAGCGTCAAACATCTTTCCTGCATCTTCCCCAGTCGGAATACGGGTAATGACCGGACCGAAGAAAGCAACGCCATCAACGGCGACGATTGGCGTGCCTACATCCTGCCCCACCAAGTTGATGCCTGCCTCGTGGCTCGAGCGCAGCACGTCATCGTTGGCATCGGTATGCGCAGCTTCAGCGAGTTCCGCTGCCAATCCCGCCTTCTGCAGCGCCTTGGCGATGACTTCATCACGATCTTCGATCTTCTCGTAATGGAACAGTTCACCCATGGCGGTGTACAAGCTGTCCTTGACTCCCTCGCCGTGTTCCTGGGCAGCACGCGTGACCACCCGCACCGGCCCCCATGAGATGTCCATCTTGGCGCGGTAGTCAGCTGGAAGGTCGCGGCCTTCGTTAAGCATCGAGAGGCTCATGACGTTCCAATTCACGTCGATGTCGCGGACCTTCTCCACTTCCTTGATCCAGCGGCTCGTCGCCCAAGCGAACGGGCAGATTGGATCGAACCAAAAATCAACTTGCTGACGTTCAGCCATGAACTACCAACTTTCTTCCGAAGAGAATTTTTGAATACGGCTAGGCGGACTTCATATCGCGCTTGGCCACCATCGCGTGAGAGAGCAACGTGGGATCTTCACGGTCAATGACGGTTGCCCGAGTAATGACCACCTCGGCAACATCGTCGCGGCTTGGAAGGTCGAACATTACGCCGCCAAGGGTTTCCTCAAGAATCGACCGCAAACCACGCGCGCCGGTCTCACGCGCAATAGCCTGTTCTGCGATTGCTTCCAGTGCCGACTGGTCGAAGCTCAAAGCCACGCCATCCATCTGGAACATCTTCTGGTACTGCTTGAGAAGTGCGTTCTTTGGTTCGGTCAGTACGCGCACTAGCGCGTCCTTATCCAGATGCTCCACCGTGGTGATCACCGGCAGGCGACCAATGAATTCTGGAATCAGGCCGAACTTGAGCAAGTCTTCCGGCCGAACATCCGAGTAGGAAGCGGTCTCCGACTTCAGCGCTTTCAGCGGAGCACCAAAACCGATGCCCTTCTGCCCTGCCCGTGAAGAAATAATTTCTTCCAGTCCGGCAAAGGCGCCAGCAACGATGAACAGGATATTGGTGGTGTCGAGCTGAATGAAATCCTGGTGAGGGTGCTTGCGGCCACCCTGGGGCGGCACCGCAGCGACAGTGCCTTCAAGGATCTTCAGAAGCGCCTGCTGGACGCCTTCACCGGAAACGTCCCGGGTGATCGAAGGGTTCTCGCTCTTGCGGGAAATCTTGTCGATCTCGTCAATATAGATGATGCCGGTCTCGGCCTTCTTGACGTCATAGTCGGCAGCTTGAAGCAGCTTGAGAAGAATATTTTCCACATCTTCACCCACGTAGCCTGCTTCAGTCAGGCTTGTAGCGTCGGCGACAGCGAAAGGAACATTCAGCTTCTTCGCCAGCGACTGCGCCAGGTACGTCTTACCGCATCCGGTAGGACCAATAAGCATGATGTTGGACTTCGAGACTTCCACATCATCCAGCGGGTCATCGTTAGTCAGCGCCGCAACAGGACCGTGGTCCTGGTTGCCGTGGATACGCTTGTAGTGGTTATAGACAGCGACCGAGAGAGCACGCTTGGCGTTCTCCTGGCCGATGACGTATTCCTGCAGCGAGTTGAAGATCTCGCGTGGCTTAGCCAAGGAGAACTCTTCGTGCACCTGCTCTTCGGCGAACTCTTCAGCGATGATTTCGTTGCAGAGTTCGATGCATTCAGTACAAATGTAGACACCATGGCCTGCAATTAGCTTCTTAACCTGCTTCTGGCTCTTCCCGCAGAAAGAGCATTTCAACAGATCCGAGCCTTCACCCATGCGTCCCATCGCACCATTCTCCCGTTTACTTGAGTAGCTGTGGACTTACTCAATTCTAGGCTAGTAGTCCCCCAAATTAGATGAATATGGCGGTTTACCTGTGTTGTGCCGTCTGCCTTTGGACAGACCAGCAACTAGGTAAACCGCCATTCATCATGGATTATTCCAAGTATGCGCTAGCTTCCCAGCTGAGCACGGTTCAGCTTACGAGGAGTCAATACCTCGTCTACGATGCCGTACACCTTGGCTTCGCTAGCAGTCATGAACAAGTCACGCTCCACGTCGCCGCGCACCTTCTCAACGTCCTGGCCGGAGTGGGAGGCAATGGTCTCTTCCAGCCAGCTGCGCATGCGCATAACTTCCTCGGCCTGGATCTGCAGGTCAGTCGCGGTGCCGCGTTCGCCGCCACCCATTGCTGGCTGGTGGATCAATACGCGCGCGTTAGGCAGGGCCAAACGCTTGCCCGGGGTACCAGCTGCGAGCAGTACTGCTGCTGCGGACGCCGCCTGGCCAAGGCACACGGTCTGGACCTCTGGGCGGATGAACTGAATCGTGTCGTAGATTGCAGTCATCGCGGTGAAGGAACCACCTGGCGAATTGATGTACAGGGTGACGTCGCGCTCAGGGTCCATGGATTCCAGGACCAGCAGCTGGGCCATCACGTCATCGGCCGATGCGTCATCAACCTGGGCGCCGAGGAAGATGATGCGATCTTCGAATAGCTTTGCGTATGGGTCCTGGCGCTTGAAGCCGTATGGGGTGCGCTCTTCGAACTGTGGCAGGATGTAGCGGGCCGACGGCATCTGACCGCTAACGGCTTCCGGATTGAAGTTCATGGTTTTCTCCTAGGACAAATCTTTGGGTATCAAGCGATGCGGTGCGACTATTTGTTGTCGTCGCCTACGAAACCGTTGACCGAGCCTGCGTGGGTTGCGATCTGATCGAAGAAGCCGTACTTCAAGCCATCTTCTGCGGTGAACCACTTATCACGCTGGTTGTCGATGAGGATCTGCTCCACGGTCTGACCGGTCTGTTCTGCAGTCAACTCGCTCATGACCTTCTTCATGTGCATGATCAGTTCAGCCTGGATCTTGATATCCGAGGCGGTACCGCCGATGCCGCCCGATGGCTGGTGCATCAGGATGCGGGCGTTCGGCGTAGCGAAACGCTTGCCCGGGGTGCCCGAGGACAGCAGGAACTGGCCCATCGATGCGGCCAGACCGGTTGCTACGGTCACGACGTCATTCGGGATGAAGTTCATGGTGTCGTAGATGGCCATGCCAGCGGTGATCGATCCACCTGGCGAGTTGATGTACAGGTAGATGTCCTTCTCAGGATCCTCTGCCGAGAGCAGCAGCAACTGCGAGCAAATGGCATTCGCATTGTCGTCGCGGACGTCGGAGCCCAGCCAGATGATGCGCTCCTTGAGCAGGCGGTTGTAGATGTAGTCATCACGGCCGGCCGGCTCTGCGGCTGCCATAGTGGGAGTGCGCGAATCATTTGACATGTTCTCTACCTCTTCCAAACGTGTAGATCAGTTTCTGGAATCTCTGTTTCTAATCCCATAGCTACAACTGGTTACTTTGAGATTACTTACTTCAAGCCATTCTTGGGCCGTTTCATGCCCCTGTTTCGCTCACGGCGCATGATGCACGCCCGCAGCGAACAAAAATGGCCATCGGCGGCTTGTTTTGAACAAGCGGCCGATGGCCATCAGAGTTTAGTGAAGACTACTTGGCCTCTTCGGCCTCAACCTCAGCAGCTTCTTCTTCACCGGCTGGCTTGACGAAGGAGGTCAGGTCAACTGCGGCACCGTTGGAATCGGTAACCTTAGCGAACTCGAGAACCTTTGCAAGTGCCTTGCGGCGGCGAACTTCTCCCATGAGCATTGGAACCTGGCCTGCGCCGTCCAGCATCTGTGCAAACTGGTTTGGCTCCATGCCGTACTGGCCTGCGGTCTGAACGATGTAGTCGATCAGCTCGGACTGCTCGACGCCAACTTCTTCAGCATCTGCAACAGCGTCGAGGATGATCTCGTTCTTGAAAGCACGCTCGGTGTTCTCGCGAACCTCTGCGCGGTGCTCTTCGGTGTCGTGGTCTGCTTCAGCGTCTGGTGCGTTGAAGTGCTGCTCGATCTGCTCATCGATAACCGATGCAGGAACAGGAACCTCAACCAGTTCAACCAGCCTGTCCAGAACCAGCTCGCGAGCCTCTACGCCCTGCTCGACAACCTTGCCCTCTGCAGCGTCCTTCGACAGGTTCTCGCGCAGCTCGGCGATGGTGTCGAATTCCGAAGCCAGCTGAGCGAAGTCATCGTTAGCTTCTGGCAGTTCGCGCTGCTTCACAGCGTTGACGACAACCTTGACGGTTGCGGTCTTGCCGGCGTGCTCGCCGCCAGCCAGGGTGGTCTCGAAGGTTGCGTCTTCGCCGGCAGACAGGCCGGTAACAGCCTCGTCCATGCCCTCAAGCATGTTGCCGGAACCGATCTGGTAGGACAGGCCCTGTGCGGAGTCGACTTCTTCGCCTTCTACAGCAGCGGTCAGGTCGATGGTCACGAAGGAGTCTGCAGCTGCTGGAGCTTCAACTTCCTTCAGGGTGCCGAAGCGGCCGCGCAGATCGTCGAGAGCCTTCTCGATGTCCTCGTCAGCAACTTCCTTGGCCTCAACAGAAACTTCGATGCCCTTGTAGTCCGGAAGTTCAACCTTCGGACGTACGTCTACCTCGAGGGTGAAGACCAGCTGGCCTTCGCCTTCCTTTTCGAGGGATGGCAATTCGGTGATGTCTACCTCTGGGCGGGACAGCGGGGTGAGTTCGTTCTCAACCATTGCCTTCTGGTAGTACTCGTTCAGACCTTCGTTGACGGCAGTCTCGATGACATGGCCGCGACCGACGCGCTGGTCGATCATCTTTGCAGGAACTTTGCCCTTGCGGAAGCCTGGGATCTGAATCTGCTGAGCGATGGTCTTGTACGCCTCATCGACGCGGGGCTTCAGTTCCTCGTAAGGAACTTCAACGGTCAGCTTAACCCGGGTCGGGTTGACGTTTTCGACGGCGCTCTTCACAGCGTTGTACTCCTGAGTTGTCTAATATTAGGTCTAATCTGCAAAAAACCCCGCAACATGGTGGCGTTGCGGGGTTGTTCGACAGAGTCGGGGTGACAGGATTCGAACCTGCGACCTCACGCTCCCAAAGCGCGCGCTCTAGCCAAGCTGAGCTACACCCCGATTAGCAGTGAACAGTCTAACCCGAGTTATCCTGTATCCACTAATCGTTTGTGATGCTTACTAGTTACTTTTTACGGTTCTTAGTGATCACAAGATCTAAATTATATTTAGCTCTCAAATTTCACGAGCTGAATCCGAAGATTTTTCACTCGTAAAGTCGGGGTGACAGGATTCGAACCTGCGACCTCACGCTCCCAAAGCGCGCGCTCTAGCCAAGCTGAGCTACACCCCGATTAGCCAGGAAGCCGCATCAAGCGATGCTTTGCTCCAACTAACCGTTTTCCTTGAATACCGAGAATTTTTCAATTTCCGCCACTCACGAGGACTGATCTCTCAGTTCTCAATTCTACGGCTGAATTGCTTCAGCCATAAAGTCGGGGTGACAGGATTCGAACCTGCGACCTCACGCTCCCAAAGCGCGCGCTCTAGCCAAGCTGAGCTACACCCCGGTAAAGTTCAGAAGAAAGCTTGTTTCATCTGGACTAACCGTTTTGCAATCGGTCCGGGAATGTTTTGTTTCCCGTGCTGATCACAAGAAACTAAGTTACACGGGTTCGAACCAAAAGCAAAATCGAGGATTTTGCATGTTGCAGAAAGACATCCGCATGATTTAGCGGTTTTCCTCGTTTCACAAGCCAGAATTTAGCCAAAACTCGCTTTTTCGTGAGTTGAATTACAGGTGGATTTTCGAACGACCGCAACACCAGTGCCGCCGGCCGACTGGAAGACAAGAACCACCCATTCTCCTTTGAAGCATTGACTGGGACCCAGATGCGGCCGATTATTTTTTCCAGGTGTTCAAGCAGCGACTGTTGCTTTGCTCGGCGACCCGGCACATAATCCGTGGCTGCTGGACTGAACCCCGGTCGAAACCACGCGTCACGCTTGCAAACCTGACGCCATGCCAACAGCTCCCAGGCAGGCGTGAGGAGGGTGCGAGTTTGGCATATTTGAAAGCGGGAAATCGCCAATTCCCGAAGCTGCACCCCGGAACGCGAGGCTCATCGAATCAATTAGCGACGTTCGGCGACGACTCTTCTCCGCCGCTGACGAAGTGAAGGGGCCTGGGAAAAACGCTCCCCGCCGATGCATAAGAATGCGATTTGACGTCCAGGAGCAGAAAAAAATGGAAGCCGCAAACATTATCGGAGCCTCATTTCTGCAGTGACCCGAAATGGCTGCACTACGCAGAGGAGGCCAGGAAAAGAGCGGCCTTCGTCCAGATACGCGAAAAGGCCCCGCACGGCGAGACCTTTTCATTTGGAGGGGATGACGGGAATCGAACCCGCATCATTAGTTTGGAAGACTAAGGCTTTACCACTAAGCTACATCCCCATTTCGAAGCTTCTGCGCTTCGAACAAGATTCAGTCTAGACCATAAAACTCTTGCTTTGCAAATCGGGGATTCCATGTCTCACTTGGCACCTCTCCCTTATCACTGCCGTACGGTGATGGTTAGCAAAACACGCCGACGAGCCTGAACGAAAAGAACTCCGCTCGTCCCATCGACGAATCTGCAGCTTATGCCTTCACATGTTTGCGCGGAAGCTTCTGGCAACGAGGGCACCAGTACAGCTTGCGAGCCGCGATTTCGGCCAGGGAAATCTGCGCCGAACATTTCCGGCACCCCATTCCCTGCCGCTGATAAACGTAGTACGCGTTATCGGGCCAAACCACGCCCTGTGGGTCGCGGTCTTCGGGCAAGGTAGTGATGATCTTGCCATCGCGAACGCCGTCTTCCATTACCGATACGATGTCCCACCAAAGTGATTTGGCCTTTTGAGCACTAAGTTCATTCGCCGGCAATTCCGGAGCGATTCGATTCCGGAATAGGGCTTCCGCTCGGTAGATATTGCCGACACCAGAAATGAGCGCCTGGTTCATGAGCACGATGCCAATGGCTGTCTTGGTCTTCATCAGGTTCGCCCGGAATTCCTTGAAGCCCGCTTCAAGCCGAATATCTGCGTCCGCTAAATCAGCCTGGCCTTTGGCTGCCCTGAAACGCACTGCGGACCCAATCAATGGATCCGGGCCGAGCTTATCCAGATGAATCTGGACCTGTTCGTATTCCAGAACCTCGCATGCAGTTGGCCCGCGCAAATCAGCCCAGCCGTGTTCGGAAACGATCCGCGCTCTAACTGCTCCTACCGGTGCGGGCGGGCCGGTGTACTTCTCAGCATCCGTACTGGCACTGGCTTCGATTTCACCAATCTTCCGAGGGGCGCCAATCGAGGAAGCACCCGTAAAGTAGCTGTCTCCCCCGAAATTGAACGCGCCATAGAGCCCCAGATGCACTCGCAGATAGAGATCGTTGGAAAAGCGGCAGAAGAGCTGCTTGCCCTTGGCAAAGGCCTGTTCCAGCTGATGGCCGTCGATGCGCGCGGCATCGGAGCTGAAACGGCCCTGCGGAGAAGTAACCAGGACCGTTTGCCCGCCAAAGACATCGTCGAACTGGCGGGCAAGTCGGTGAAGGGAATGACCTTCAGGCACGACTAGTCGATGACCTCGCCGGTCGTTTCATACGTGGCGATCTTGCCGATGCGGCGTACGTGGCGCTCCGCTTCGCTAAATGGTTCAGCGAGGAAGGCCTCGATAAGTTCCGCAGCTTCTTCTACTGAGTGCTGGCGCCCGCCAACGGCTATGACGTTGGCGTTGTTGTGCTCACGGGCCAATTTCGCGGTATCCATGTTCCACGCCAGTGCGGCGCGAATCCCTTCGACCTTGTTGGCAGCAATTTGTTCGCCGTTGCCGGAGCCGCCCAAGACGATACCCAGTGCGTCCACGCCCGCGCGCTGGTCATCAACAACAGCTTGTGCCGCGTTGATGCAGAATGCCGGGTAATCATCCTCCGGGTCATAGGACTTCGGGCCGTGGTTGACCATTTCGTAGCCCTTGGCGGTCAGGTGCTTTACCAGGTAGTCGCTGAGCTCAAGTCCTGCATGGTCAGTAGCGATATGCACGCGCATAGTCGATTGCCTCATTTACTAGGGAGGGTTCTTTTACTTTCCTATCTAGGATAGCGACCGCGGCACGCGCTCCGGCTACTTCTCAGCTGCGCATCACGGAGTATGAACCGAATAAGTCTCCGAGGCGTCCCAAAGCGTGCAATTTCGGGACGCTATTGGAAAATTGAGTAAATTGTTCGGCCCGATGACTTGCGCAATGCCCGGTCAAAGGTGACACAATAGACAGATATTCAATATTCATTTCACAACTTCCACCGGTGGATAGCCATCGCCAAGAATTGGAGAACCCATGCCAGGAATGAACCTCACTCGCGCCGAGGCCAGCGAACGCGCAAATCTGCTCAACGTTGACAGCTATGAGGTAAGCCTGGATCTTACTCGCGGTGAGCGCGTCTTCACTTCCAAGACTACGGTGCGGTTCTCCGCCACCGCCGGCGCTTCGACATTCATTGATGCAGTCACCGACTCGGTACGCTCCATCAATCTCAATGGCGTCGAGCTGGACCCAGCGCAGCATTCAGATGGCATCCGTATCCAGTTGCCGAACCTCGCCGCAGAAAACCTACTCGTGATCGACGCGGACGCGCTGTACATGAACACCGGCGAAGGCCTGCATCGATTCGTAGACCCAGTGGACCAGGAAGTCTACTTGTACACCCAGTTCGAGGTCGCGGACTGCCGGCGCATGTTCGCCGTCTTCGAGCAGCCTGATTTGAAGGCCACCTTCCAGTTCTCGGTCACCGCGCCAAAATACTGGAACGTTGTTTCCAACGCCCCGACTCCTGCGCCAGAGGAAAACGGGAATTCAGCAACTTGGGCCTTTGCCCCAACCCAGCGGATCTCGTGCTACATCACTGCCCTGATCGCAGGCCCCTACCAGGTCGCCCGCGATTCGCTGGTTTCCTCCAGCGGCCGCACCATCGAGCTGGGTGTCTTCGCCCGCGCATCCATGATGCAGTACCTGGACGTCGAGAACATCGTCACCGTGACCCGTCAGGGTTTCGAATTCTACGAGAAGAACTTCGGCACCCCATACCCATTCGAGAAGTACGATCAGTTGTTCGTTCCCGAATTCAACGCAGGCGCCATGGAAAACGCTGGAGCGGTGACCTTCCTCGAGGAATACATCTTCCGTTCCCGTCCAACCGGTGCCATGATTGAGCGCCGCGCGATCACCATCCTGCATGAGCTGGCACACATGTGGTTCGGTGACCTGGTCACCATGAAGTGGTGGAACGATCTGTGGCTCAATGAGTCCTTCGCAGAATTCATGTCCACTCTGGCGGCCGCGCAGAACACCGAGTTCACCAGCGCTTGGACCACCTTCAATACGTTGGAGAAGAACTGGGCCTACCGCCAGGACCAGTTGCCTTCCACCCACCCCATTGTCGCGGAGATCAATGACCTTGAAGACGTAGAGGTCAACTTCGATGGAATCACCTATGCCAAGGGGGCCAGCGTTCTGCGCCAGCTGGTAGCTTTCGTAGGCCAGGAAGAATTCATGGCTGGCGTACGCGAGTACTTCGCCAAGCATGCCTGGAAGAACACCGAGCTGCCAGACCTGCTCAAGGAACTGGAAGCCGCCAGCGGCCGCGATCTCAGCGGCTGGGGCGCATCCTGGCTGGAAACCGCTGGTGTGAACACCCTCAAAGCCGAAATTGAAACCGGCAATGACGGTGCTATTACGTCCTTTGCCATTCGCCAGTCCGCCGTTGCCCAGTTCCCGACTTTGCGCCAGCACCGACTTGCTGTTGGCTTCTACTCGCTCGATGAGGCCGGAACGCTGCAGCGCGTGCACCGCGAAGAACTTGATATCGATGGCGAGCTCACCTTCGTTCCCGCGCTGGCCGGCATGAAGCGCCCGGATTTGGTTCTGCTCAATGACGATGACCTGACCTACGCGAAGATCCGCCTGGATGAAGTTTCCTTGGCGACTGCCACCGAGCATCTGAAGGACTTCCAGGAGTCGCTGCCGCGCACTCTTGTTTGGTCAGCCGCGTGGGACTCTGTACGTGATGCCGAAGCCCCTGCAAGCACCTACGTCCAGTTGCTGCTGAACAATATTGGCCACGAGGTGGATTCCACGGTGATCATGGTGCTGTTGCGCCAGCTGAACACCTCGCTGGATCTTTTTGTTGCTGCAGAACGCAGCGAAGAACTTTCGGTGCAGGCTGCCGACCAGCTGTGGCAGCTGGCTTCCAATGCTGAAGCAGGCTCCGACGCGCAGCTGCAGTTCGTCAAGGCCTTCGCGCACCGCTCGCGCGCCGCCGCCCAGTTGGATCGCGTCAGGAACTTGTTCGACGGCTCGGCAAGCTTGCCAGGCCTGGCCGTTGACACCGATTTGCGCTGGTCCTTCGCAATCGCGCTGAGTGCCGGCGGCTACCTGAGCGATGCTGATCTCGACGCAGTTCTGGCCAGCGACGACACGGCCAAGGGCAAGGCGTCGTGGTACACCGCGCGAGCTTCCCGCCCAACTGCAGAAGCAAAGGCAGAGGCATTCGGGGCGGCAACCGCTGCTACCTTGTCCAACGATCAGCAAAGCGCCGTCATTTCCGGTTTCAACAACGTGCACCAGAACGCGTTGATCTCCGGATACGCCGAGGACTACTTCGGGCTGCTCGTCAACGCGTGGGAATCCTACTCGCATGAGATGGCCAAGCAGATTGTGATCGGCTTCTACCCCAGCTCCAACGTCTCGCAGGAAACTTTGGACCAGACGGATGCATTCCTGGAATCCCTGGGATCCAAGCACGCGGCGATGCGCCGTCTGCTGGTGGAATCGCGTGCCGACGTGGTCCGGGCTCTCGCTGCGCGTCGGGCGGACGCCGAGGCACTAGAAATCTAGGGTCGCTCGGATGGTGGCGGCGGCTTCTGCTCAATGCGGAAGCCGCCGCCACCTTTCGGTTAAAAGTGGGAGAATAGACCTATGGACCTCTCGCAACATGAATATCGGGTAGGGCTCGAATGGACAGGCAATCGTGGAACCGGAACGGAAAGCTACCGCAGCTACGGCCGGGACCATGTATTGCGCGCATCGGGCTTGCCAGATTTGCCGGGCACCGCGGATCCAACATTCCATGGGGATCGCGATCGCTGGAATCCAGAACAACTCCTGCTTGCTGCCCTGAGCCAATGCCACATGCTCTCGTATCTGCATGTAGCAGTTACCCACGGCGTGAATATCACGGGTTATACGGACGATGCTTCTGGAACACTGCGTCTCAATCGGGATAACAGCGGTGAATTCACCCAAGCCATCTTGCGGCCCGTCGTTTACCTTGCCGATGAATCCCAACGAGAACTTGCCGATTCGCTCCACTCCCAGGCGAACAAGGTTTGCTTCATCGCCCGGTCCGTCAACTTCCCGGTTCTCCACGAGCCGGTATCCCCTAGCTCCTCCTGAGGATTTTTACGAATGACTGAAAACCTGCCACTTGCACATGACCCGAAAAAGGATCCCTTCAGCAATCCCCTGGTTCTAGGCCGATCCAGCCAAGAATTCTTGGATGCCGCCGAAACGCCGATCGACGTTGCCAACTATCCCGGTACCTTCTACGCAGAGGTTGGCGGTCGCGAGATTTTCGCTCAGCTGACCAAGAATTTCTACAGTTCCGTTGCCGAAGACGAGGATTTCCGTCGGATGTATCCAGAGAAGGAGCTTCGGGCTGCCCAAGTTCGCCTCCAGCTGTTCCTGGAACAATACTGGGGTGGTCCGACAACGTTCTCCGAGCATCGTGGCCACCCTCGGCTCCGCATGCGTCATGCAAATTACCCGGTGAACGGCCACTACCGTGATGTCTGGCTGGGCCATATGAACAAGGCTATCGACCAGCTAGAGCTGCCAATGCTGCAGGCCGAAACCCTTCGGGACTACTTCGAGCGTGCGGCTCACTCGTTGCTGAACACTCCGGATGAACACCGGAATCTGCTCTAAGAATTTATGGACTAGAACCGCCACGGGCGAGTTCTAGTCCATATCCTTATTACTGCTTAGCCGAGCAAAGAGGCTTTGCGGACAAGGACATGCCCTCGCTCGTTACTCAGTCGAGTCCAACTGCCATTGCGGAGTACTCGGCTTTGCCCGCCAGGCGCCAGGAAACCCAAGGCATGCATGGCAAATGCGGAGCCCATAGGAATCTTCAAATCTTCTCCTTGCACATCCGCAGCCCAAATTCGCTGCCGTATCTGCACAAGCACAGGCAATCCCGGGTTTTCCGGCAATGCTTGGGCGACGGCGTCGATGCCGTTTTGAGCTGAGGAAGTTAGCATGTCGTTCGCTACGGCTCCTGCATCTTCCCAGCCTGAGACCGGCACGGAGATCCCAGCCCATTTAGGGTTCTCTTCAACCGGTGGGAGCGCGAAGTCGACGGTTGACTCCCCCATGCGAGCAAGGCGATCCTGGATCGATGCCAAGGAATAGCTGGCCTTGAGATCTGCAGGCTGCGCCAAGCGATGAACTCGCATTCCGAGGATGGTATAGCCGCCTTGACCGAGGTCGGAAGGGACCAAAACAGGTACATAGACAGCCAAGGCCGTATTTCGAGCGACGAATTGGGCCGCATCATCTTCAATTGTTTTCGCCCGGCTAATAAAGTTCGCTAAGTCGCTTACTGAATTACTGTCGTCGAAAATCACCGCATCACTAGCCATATATTTATCGTCTCACGGAGCGGCAACTACGCGTGGCGACTTTGCTCATGGCGTGATGCTGCTCCGTGAAACGTATAGTTTTCCTATGAGCCCGAATCTCAACTGAAAATATTACTTTCGAGTAGCATTAAATTTGGTTTTGTTCCGCTATCGCATTCCAAGGAGCCCGCACAGTGACCGAAGACCTAGGCACCACCCAGATCCTGCTGGATCTGTTGAATCTGGATGGAGAAGACCAGGCGCGCACGGATGAGGATATCTTCATCGGCCATACCCCTGGGCAGACTCGACCTCGCGTCTTTGGCGGGCAGGTTCTGGCCCAATCGATCATGGCCGCCACGCGTACAGTTGAAGCGACCCGTGCGATCCATTCCCTGCACGGTTACTTCCTGCGTCCGGGAGACCCGAACCAGAACATCACTTTCGGCGTACAGCGCCTGCGCGATGGCCGCTCATTTTCCGCACGTCGAGTGCACGCCTACCAAAATGGCGAACCGATCCTGTCAATGATCACCTCATTCCAGGAACCGGCAAACGGCCTCGAACACCATGATCCAATGCCTGCCGGAATCCCGGATCCCGAGTCGCTTCCGACTACCGCAGATCTCGTGGGGCACCTGGACCATCCAGTGGCAAAGGAATGGGCTTTCGAACGGCCTTTCGACGTCCGGCATGTTTCGGAACCGATCTACCTTCCAGGAAATTCGGCCAAGCTTGCCGATAGTGCGGTTTGGCTGCGCACCACCTCGGCAATGCCCAATGAGCCCGCCCTGCACCGAGCTGCCTTGGCTTACGCGAGCGACTACATGCTACTTGAGCCTGCCCTGCGAGCCCATGGAGTGCCATGGGTACATCGCGGCTTGAGCATCGCCAGCCTCGATCACGCAATGTGGTGGCACCGGGATTTCCGAGTCGATGAATGGCTGCTCTACGTACTTCATTCGCCATCGGCCTCGTCGGCCCGCGGACTTGGTGCGGGAAAGTTCTACAACAAGGCAGGCGAGCTCGTCGCGACCGTCGCCCAGGAAGGCATGATCCGCCTGCCTGAGTTCGCAGAGGGGCACTAGCCCTCAATCGATAGCGCACCGCCCGCGTGGTTCATGCGTCCAGTTCAATATCGCCTGCTGGTACGGCCATACAGGCGAGGATCTGGCCCGGCGCTACGCGGGCGCTCGGCTCCAACGGGTAGGAAATCCTGCCCCTGAGCAGGCTAACGGCGCATTCGCCGCAAGAACCCGAGCGGCAAAGACTAGCCGGTTCAAGCCCTTGCTCTTCCAGCGCATCAAGCAACACTCCATTCTCCGCACTCCAGGTGAAATTCTTTTCGCTCCCACGACAAGAGACTTCTGCGGGCGGATAGTTCTCAAAAAGGCGTTCCAGATCGGTCGCTGGTGATGCGAAGGTTTCGCTGTAAATCTGCGAAGCAGAAATTCCCGCTTGCTCGCACGCCTCGAATACCATCTTGGTGAACTCTTCAGGCCCGCACACCACCACCCTGCTGCAACCGCGTAGTCGTGCTGCGATCGCAGCAGCCGCTGGCCGCCCCTCGGAGGTGTCGATGCGATCCAAGCTGATTGGCGCCTTCAGCCCGGCAGCCATCTGTTCCAGCCGGCAGTACAAGGCACTGGCTCCGCCACGTTCGACATGGATGAACCTCAGATCTTGGCTGCCATTCACCGCTGCAGCATCCCCGAGCAGCCCCAAAGCAGGAGTGATGCCAATTCCAGCGCTGACGATGGCAGTGCTGGAGCCTAGTACATTAGCCGAGGTCAGCACACCGTACGGCCCTGAGACAAGAAGTTGCTCGTCCTCCTGCAGCTGTGCTATTTTCGCTGAAGCTTCACCTTGGATGCGAACGGCGATACTAATGCCCCGGTCGCTCACCGAGGTGATGGTGTAATTTCTCCACAGCGGATCTGGCAAGTGAACCCTTAGATGCATGCCCGGTTCATACTCAGACTTAATCCATCCGTAAGGATCGTGAAGCAGCAGTTCGACTACTCCTGAGCCCAAGTCCTCGTTTCGAAGTATGGTCATGAACCGTGGAGAGATCTTCACTGGAACCAGTTCTTCGGCTTCTGTTGCTTCGTTTTCTATTTCAATTGAGGCGCCAGTCTCCAAGACCCCGGATTCCAGAACGGTTCCATAAATGCCACAGTGAACGTGGCCAAAGTGCGTTGCCAGCAAACGGGGTCCGTTGGTATCGACTTCGGTAGTATCCGGATTTACCGAGGTTGCTGAGCAACGGGCGATTGATTTGGTAATGGCAATACGGGTTTCGCCTATGCGCAGCACTTTGCCAATAAGCCCATATTCCGAGTATGCGGGCAGGCCTTCCACCACAAGGTTGCCTCGATACCGCCGGGGATCCAAGTGCACCCCGGATACTCGCGACAGCTCCGCAACCGTATTGGGGTTAATAATCGAAATGCCCGACAGTCGCGAATCGAACATTCCTTGCGGTGCAGACACCAATCTTCGCGGTTTTGGCCCCTGCGCCGGCAAGTGATTCGACAGATAGGCGCTGGCGGCATCCCTGCCATGATGGCTACTGGCATCAAAGGTCAATGGTGCCGCACCTGTAGATGCTGGCGCGGTCATGGTGATAAGTGGAAAACTGGATTCAACTTGCCACTTTTGCAGGCTCTTGTTGTTCTTGAGAATAGTGAAGCTTAGGCAGCTCTGCCACTGCCCGTCTTGGTGCTCAATTGTGCCGTTTCCGAAGGCGACACAGCGATCGCCCTCTAGCCCGCTTCCCTTTTTGGCTGCGACCGAACTGACTGCTTCGCCTGGTAGCCCTTTAACAGGAAAGCGATATATTTGAGCAATTTTCATGATTACATTCTAGTAAGTGCCGAGTTCAGTACGGGAGTTCCAGGCGGCGCCAATCGAAGGCGCCAGAGGATATCGGAATTTCAAAACAGGTAATGTTCTGCCCCTCCGGCTACATGGACTGCTCCCCGGCATCTGCGGGTGCTTCCAATCGCCGCGCGCCCACACCTTCACGCGCCAATTGGTCTTCCGGATTCAGGAGGCTGCAGGCCTGCATCGACAGGCAGCCGCATCCAATGCATCCCATAAGCCGATCTTCTAATTCCTCGATGGCACGCCGCCTCGCTTCGAGTACTTTCTTCCATTCCTCTGTCGCGCGAAGCCAGTCTCTTTCCTCGGGGATTTTTCCCATCGGCACTGGTGCCAAAGCACGCTTGATGTCGCTGAGTGGGATGCCCAACTTACTGCCGACACTGATCAACGAGATACGACGCAGCAAGTGGCGAGGATAGCGTCGCTGATTCCCCGCTGTCCGCATGGAAACGATCAGCCCAATATCTTCGTAATAATGCAGTGCAGATCTGGCCACACCAGTGCGTTCGCTAACCTGCCCGATGCTTAGCAGCTCACGCCCGGGAAAATTTTTTTCGCAATCCCCAGATTCCGCTGTGTGAAGCATCACCACCCCTTTCCTTGACCTCAAGTTTACTTGAGGTCTTAGGGTGGAAGTATTCAAAGTTGTTGGCAAAAGCTCGGGCTTTTGCATCAGTTACTGGAGTTTTATTCCAACTCCAGGCAAAGGAGCGGCTCAGTGAGCGAATTATCAGATGGATTCCGTACAGCCTTCCGTCACCATCCTGCTGGAGTAGCAGTGATTACTGCAGCGGTCGACGGGGCATTCTACGGTTTAACTATCTCTTCCCTCGCTTCACTTTCCATTGATCCCGTTGCCGTTTCGTTCTCGCTGGCCAAAGAATCCGGCGCTGCCGGCGCTGTGCTAGCAGCACCGAGTTTCGTGATCCATATGCTCGGCGAAGACCAGCACGAGCTGGCAAATAATTTCGCGCGCCCGGGTGCCCCACGATTTACCAGCGATCAACATTTCCGGGTCTTGCCCACCGGCGAGCCACATTTCATCGAGGCTCCCGTTGCTTTCCGCGCCAGTATCCACTCCTCCATCAGCGTTGGAGGCTCCCGCCTGATTGCTGCTGAAGTCCATGCGGTACTCTTCGGGCATGCGCAACAGCAACACCTGCTTTACCAGGATCGCGAGTATCTGAAATTGTCCGGATTGCGTGCCGATTCGACGACGAGCTAATTGAACGATGCCTCCTGCGGCATAAAAATAGCCGCCACAAATGTGGCGGCTATTTTCATGCCCGTGGATTAGTCGCGGGTCAGGCGACGGTGGGTAACACGGTGCGGCTTAGCCGCGTCGGCACCCAATCGTTCAACCTTGTTGCTCTCGTAAGAGTCGAAGTTGCCTTCGAACCAGTACCAGTTCGATGGGTTCTCCTCAGTGCCCTCGTACGACAAGATGTGGGTCGCGACTCGGTCCAGGAACCAACGGTCGTGGGAGACCACTACAGCGCAACCCGGGAACTCAAGCAGCGCGTTTTCCAACGACGACAGGGTTTCAACGTCCAAGTCGTTAGTAGGCTCATCGAGCAGCAACAGGTTGCCACCCTGCTTGAGGGTCAGTGCCAGGTTCAGACGGTTGCGCTCACCACCGGAGAGAACACCTGCCTTCTTCTGCTGGTCTGGGCCCTTGAACCCGAACGCCGAAACGTAGGCACGCGATGGCATCTCAACTTGACCGACGTTGATGTAATCGAGGCCGTCAGAAACGACCTCCCACAACGACTTCTCTGGGTCGATATTTTCGCGATTCTGGTCGACATAGGAAATCTTGACCGTGTCGCCGACCTTCAGGGTGCCACCGTCAAGCTCTTCCATGCCAACGATGGTCTTGAACAGGGTCGACTTGCCGACGCCGTTGGGACCAATGACACCCACGATGCCGTTGCGCGGTAGCGAGAAGGACAGACCATCGATCAATACACGATCGCCGAATCCCTTCTTCAAGTTTTCGGCTTCGATTACCAGCTGGCCCAGGCGCGGGCCTGGCGGAATCTGGATTTCTTCGAAGTCCAGCTTGCGGGTGCGCTCGGCTTCCGCAGCCATTTCCTCGTAGCGCGCCAGACGAGCCTTCGACTTAGTCTGACGGCCCTTGGCGTTCGAACGAACCCACTCGAGTTCTTCTGCCAGACGCTTAGCAAGCTTCTGGTCTTTCTTGCCCTGAACTTCCATGCGCTCGCGCTTCTTCTCCAGGTAAGTGGAGTAGTTGCCCTCGTATGGGTGCAGGCGACCGCGGTCAACTTCACAGATCCATTCGGCGACATGGTCCAGGAAGTAGCGGTCGTGGGTTACGGCCAGCACGGCGCCCGGGTAAGATGCCAGGTGCTGTTCCAGCCACAGTACGGACTCTGCGTCCAAGTGGTTAGTAGGCTCATCGAGCAGCAGCAAGTCCGGCTTCTGCAGGAGAAGCTTGCACAGTGCTACACGTCGACGTTCACCACCGGAGAGGTGGGTAACTTTCTCGTCGCCTGGTGGGCAGCGCAGCGCGTCCATTGCCTGTTCGAGCTGATTGTCAATGTCCCAAGCGTCGGCAGCGTCAATCGCTTCCTGCAGCTTGCCCATTTCTTCCAGGAGCGTGTCGAAGTCGGCACCGTCCTGTGCCATCTCTTCCGAGATTTCGTTGAAGCGAGTGATCTTTTCATAGATCTCGCCAACACCTTCCTGGACGTTGCCCAGGACGGTCTTTTCTTCATTCAGTGGGGGTTCCTGCAGCAGGATGCCTACCGAGTAGCCCGGTGAAAGACGCGCTTCACCGTTGGAGGGAGTATCGATCCCCGCCATGATCTTTAGGATCGTTGACTTACCAGCACCGTTGGGTCCCACGACGCCAATTTTGGCACCGGGGAAGAACGACATGCTGACATTGTCAAGGATGACTTTGTCGCCAACGGCCTTGCGAGCCTTGGTCATCGTGTAAATGAATTCCGCCATGTTCTTAAGGCTAGTCTGTTGCGGGGGTCATTTCCGAATCCACACACCACTATTTTGGGTTGGTGGTGCCCGGATTCACACGAAACCCTCAAACACCACCAGAACACGCGTCTTCAGGCCGCTTCCCCATCCTCGCTTTGCCAG
The DNA here is from genome assembly GCF_042672105.1 of Glutamicibacter sp. NPDC127525. Lineage (NCBI taxonomy): Bacteria > Bacillati > Actinomycetota > Actinomycetes > Micrococcales > Micrococcaceae > Glutamicibacter > Glutamicibacter sp. NPDC127525. The sequence continues at coordinate 532,191 of NZ_JBHXVN010000001.1, forward strand.
CTCGCTTCAGTGTCGGACGAACGTGACGGGTGCTGCACACGCTCCATTTCGCCGGTATCTGTCCGTACACGGTTGAAGGAACTCGTTCCAAAACGCAGATCGTGACCAATTGAATAAGCCTCGATATCTGCGCTATTCCCTCGCGAGCCATCTGCTCGTTCGAATTCTCGGATCTGCAACTTTCCGAAAATCATTACATGGTCGCCTTGCCCCAGGGATTCCATGGAATTCTCTCCCAGGGCACGGAACGCCGAAACCGCATACCAATTGGTCGGCCCGTCGACCCACTGCCCTGTTTCAAGATCGCGTTTTCGCTCATGCGTCGCTACTCGGAATTTCAAGATAGAAACGCCCTTGGGCGTAATGCTGAGTTGAGGTTCCGTTCCGACAATTCCGCGGATTGTCACAAGATCGCTCATTGGACTGCCTCCTATTGGATACAAATGGCAGAAGCCTTTTCTGCCATTGAATCCGATGATGGCGCACCGCAAGATCCGGTCGGACGCAAAGTCAACGGCCTGTGGATAAATCTTTAGCCCATTGAGGTTTGAATGCGCCTTTCAATAGCATGGCGGCTATGACGATTCCTGGCAAGATCCAGCCGGACCAACCCATGATTGATGCTTTTGTTGCGTCCAAAGGAACTCCCATCACCATAAACAGTGAAACCAATCCCACGCTGGCGTTGAAGGCTCCATGCGCCAAAGCCGCTGGCCATACGGAATCACTGTAGGTACGCAACCAGCCAAGGAAGGCGCCAAATACGGTACACATGCCGCACATAGCCATGACTCCCCACGCGCCCGTAGCCATCGGATAGTTGTAGCCCAGAAGCACCAATGGTGCATGCCAGATCCCCCAGACGACGCCGGATACAAGAATTGATACAAGTTGCCCATAAGGCTGCAGGCGAATCCAAAGCCATCCCCGCCAACCAATCTCCTCTCCTAAAGCAAACAAGGAATTCATGAGGCCAGCGACAACTATCAACCCCGCCTGTCCGAGAAGGTAGATTGTCGGGCCTTCCTGGCCGGAGACAACGCGCAGTACGGTGAAATTCTGCAGATCACCAGGGAAGACCCCTAGCCATGTTCCGATGAAGGGCGCTTGAAGTATGAGCCCGAGCGGAATCACATAGGACAGCACCAGTGCGATGGCAAACTTCCCCGGACGCTTGATTGGCCAGAGCCCAACCTCGGAGGTGAAGCTCGTTAGCCGGCGTTCGACAATGGCAATCACTAGAGCAGCGATGGTCGGGGTAAACATCATTGCCATGGCGATTCCTGGAAGCTTGGCATCATTTATGCCTTCTCCCATCCAAAGCGGCAACGCTACGGCCCAAGCTAAAACCACGCTTAGCACACAGAAGCACACGATGCTCAACACGCTACCGATTCTCAATTTCGGCAACTTAACTACTCCTAATCAGATGATGATCTACATTCGTTTCTCCAGCCTATCGGCCTCAAGTCGTATTTTTGGTGATCAATGAGCTAAACTATTTTCGGTTATGCCTCCGTAGCTCAGCTGGATAGAGCAAGAGCCTTCTAATCTCTAGGTCGCCGGTTCGAATCCGGCCGGGGGTACGAAATAAACCGCCGTTCACTTGGTAATACAAGTGAACGGCGGTTTTCGCATCTATCCAGATCTAGGAATTTGACCAGTGTTAGGCCTCATTTCTAGCTTGAGGCCCTTTCCGGCCGAGCCTGTCAGCCAGCCCTCGTCCTATTTGCCGGCCACTAAATAAGCACCCGCCCAAGAAAGTTCCTTCCAGCGCGTTGTACCCATGCATCCCGCCGCCCCCGAATCCAGAAGCTTCACCGGCCGCATAAAGCCCGTCAAGAACTGTTCCGTCGTATTTGAGGACTCGCCCAGATAGGTCTGTCTGCAGTCCGCCTAATGACTTTCGCGTCAGAATGTGCAGCTTCACAGCTATCAATGGCCCCGCCGCAGGATCGAGTATCCTGTGCGGAGCAACTGCTCGGGTCAAACGGTCTCCGATGTACTTTCGGGCATTGCGGATAGATTGAATTTGGCGATCTTTGCTAAATGGATTTTCAGTTTGCGAATCACGAACCATTAGTTGCTGGTGAAGCCGCATCGGATCAATATGTGCTTCCGGCGCGATTGCATTCATCTTCGTCACGAGCTCCTCGACGGTAGTCGCTGAAACGAAATCCGCACCTTTGTTCAAGAAATCCGTGACCGGCCCCGGAGCACCCTTGCCAAAGAACCGGTCCTTGATAACTCCGGCTTTATCCCGATTAGTCAGATCTGGATTTTGCTCCGACCCTGACAGCGCAAACTCCTTCTCGATAATTCGCTGATTTAGCACGAACCATGAATAGTCGTACTTTCGCGCAGTGGGATCGGTGCGCAGGTATTTCAACGTGCCCAAAGTGTCGTGCCCCGGAAGGCAAGGAGGACGAAGGCGGTTCCCTTCGGCATCGAACCACATCGGGCTTGGACCGGGCAAAATTCTAATTCCATGAGCGGGCCAAATTGGGTTCCAATTCTGGATTCCCTCTGTGTAATGCCACATTCGATCGCGGTTAACAAGACGCGCCCCCACCTCCTGCGAGAGTTCAATGCCGCTGCCGTCAACATAATTCGGAACGCCGGTAATCATGCGCCCCGGCGCGATGCCGAGCCTGTCGGGCCAGAGTTTCCGAACCAGGTCCTGATTTCCGCCTATTCCCCCGGTTGCAATCACCACTGCTTCAGCCGAAAACTCGAACTCCGAAACCACGTTTCTTGACGACTGTTGCCCGCGTGGAGCGTCATCAGGCGACAAGACCTCACCGCGAACGCCGGTAACTGAACCGTCAGTGGTCACCAATCCAGTAACCCTGTGGCGGTTGAGCAACTCGGCATGTCCCGTTTGCAGTCCGTCGAGCACCCTATTCACAAATGGCATCGATACCCCGGTGCCAGTTCCCCAGGCGATGTGAAATCTGGGTACAGAATTCCCATGCCCTTCGGCGCGACCATCGCCGCGCTCTGCCCAGCCCACAACTGGAGTCAGATCTATGCCTTTTTGCTTGATCCAGGACCGTTTTTCAGTAGCTGCGAACTCCACGTAGGCTTTGGCCCAACGTTGCGCCCACAGGTCCTCATCGTCCAACCGGTCAAATTGTGCACTATGCTGCCAATCCGACCAGGCAAGGTCAAAAGAATCACGAACTCCCAAGCGGCGCTGTTCAGGAGTATCAACGAGAAACAGTCCCCCAAAAGACCAGTAAGCCTGGCCGCCGAGATTACCCCTGTTTTCCTGATCCAGGATTCGGACTCTCAGTCCTGCATCAAGTGCCTCGGACGCTGCAACCAGCCCGGCCAATCCAGCACCCACGATGATCACTCCGCATTGTTCGGAACTCAACTTCACGATCCCACCTCTGCACGCAAGAAATTTACGAGTTTTCATCTCGAGCGTACTTCCCGGTGGGCAATGCCACCATACCCGTATTTTCCGCAAAGAAATCTGCTGACTAGCGAGAACTTTCGTTCTTCACCACCGTTTCTCTTCCTGGTCCGGCCGTCGAATCTGTGAATGTCATGATCGTGAGCCGTGCAGCGGCGCATAATCACTCAGAATCCCGACTGAACAGTAACTTATCCCCCTAATTTGAGATAAACTCTAGGAATTGTAGAAATCGAAAGGGACAGTGCCCGATGACCCAACTGGTCGCCCACCTCGCGCGACAGAGAATCACGGAACGCACCAGCATCAATCTAATATTCCTTCTTGCAGGATTATCTTTTGCGACTTGGGCAGGCCGCCTCTCCATTATCGACGCTGTTTTCGATTTCTCTGGCTTGAACCTCGGATCGTTCTTGATTTGCAGCACCATCGGAACTTTGCTCGGAATCTCCCTTATTCCGTCGGTGAGCAAATTCGTTCCAACACGCCGCCTGTTGTGCTGTTTGCCCATCGGATTAGCAGCATGTTTGGTCGTACTGGGCATAGCCATTTCGATAACCGAGGAAGCCACTCTTGCCTACGTAGCCCTGTTCTTTTACGGGCTTACTTTTGGCTGTTTGGACATCATGATGAACGTCAGCGGCGCACAGGTTGAACGTCGTGTCGGCCGCAGCATCATGCCTTCCCTTCATGGGTTCTTCAGCCTGGGAACCCTAATTGGCGCCGGGGTGGCAACAGCAACCATTTCCTTGAATATCTCGAGCCTTTGGCACTTCTCGTTTGTCGCGGTCATCATTCTTCTTCTCGCTTACGTTGCCCATCGAGGTATTACCTGCTGGGAAAACGAAAATTTGGTTCCAATCAACAAGGATGTCCCCCAGAACCGAATTCAATCAACGCACAAAATGGGACTCTTGCTGCTGCTTGGCATAATGGTCGCCGGTTTAAGTTTCAGCGAGGGTGCGGCCAATGATTGGATTGCCGTTACTTCGGTTGACGGGCACGGTTTCAAGCATCAAATTGGCGCGCTCATGTTCACCTTGTTCGTCGCAGCAATGACGCTGGGACGCTTTGTCGGCGGTCGCCTTGTGGACCGCTTCGGCACGAAAAATACACTCCTGATCATGGGAATTATCGGCCTTCTCGGCGTCGGCTTGTTCATCACCGGCACAAGTCCCTCCCTAGTAGGCCTCGGTGCAGCATTGTGGGGCCTCGGTAGCTCGCTCGGCTTCCCCTTGGGCATGAGCATCGCTGCTTCCCGCGGAGAACGCCTGGGTCCAAAAGCGGTGAGCATCGTCAGTGCGTTTGGATATGGAGCAATGCTTGGCGGTCCACCATTTATTGGTTTCGTCGTCGATACCTTGAAGTTGCCTCAGGCCTTATGGATTTGCGCGGTAGTTCTGATTATTTCGTTGTCCTTGACGCCGGCGGTAACCCGCAACCGGAAGCCGTCCGACAAGACGTCCTAGACGGGCAGAACCGCACGCTCCTTGATGTTTCGCATGACTATGGTGCTCGTCAATTTTTCCACGCCCGGTAGATCAACTAGGACCTCGTCGTATACACGCTGGTAATGCGGCAGATCCTTGGCAAAGACTCGCAATAGGAAGTCTGGCTCGCCGAAAAGGCGCTGCGCATCAACTATTAGCTCTTCCCTCTCTACTGCTAATTCAAAATGCTTAAGCTGCGCTCTGTCTTTCAACGTGACGAAAACCAGGGCCTCGAATCCCAGTCCAACCTTCTCCGGGTCAATCACCGCTTGGTAGCCGCTGATGACTCCCCTGCGCTCAAGATCTTTGATCCGGCGATGGCAGGGAGCCACCGATAGCCCAACTTTTGCAGCTACCGCGGTAGCGCTCATCCGTCCGTCATTCTGCAACTCGGCCAAGATCGCACGGTCTAGTTCATCCATGAAATCAGACTACAGCACAAATAATTTGCGCCATTTAACGCCAGAGCAATTTTTTCTTGCCGAAGGGCCGGGTATCCCCAAAGAATCGGCAAGCACATTTCACGATTTTTTCCTTACTGTTATCAGAGCACAGGTTTCTAGATTTGGAGAAGCAATGGATCTCTCGCAGTTCACCGGGTTCCTCTTGGTATCGGTGACGTTGGCGTGCACGCCCGGCGCCGACTGGGCGTACATCATTTCCTCTGCACTGGGCAAAACCAGCTATCGCCCAGCCGTATGGGGATTGCTCTCGGGATACCTGGTTCATACTGCATTGCTGGTGTGCGGAATTGCGGCCCTGGTCGCGAGTTCCCCGTCACTTCTCCTCTGGCTCACGGCAGCCGGATCGGTCTATCTGCTGTGGCTAGGCATTGCGACCCTGCGTTCCTGCAGGAACGCCAGGTTCTTTGATGCCAATGCTCCATCTACCTCCGAAATTGAAGCACTCGATGGCGATTACCCTCGGAGCAATCCCGAACCTACCGATAGCACCGTCGCGCTGTTGGACAAGGTCCGTCATCGATCGCTACGCGGCCAATTCCTCAAGGGCCTGCTCACCAGCGGCACTAACCCCAAGGCACTACTGCTGTATGTGGCCCTCATCCCGCAGTACCTGGATTCATCCCTGGATCTTCCGCTCTCCCTGCAAACCGGCGCTCTTGGGCTTACTCATTTCGCGGTATCGATCCTCGTGTACTTCTCCGTTGCATTGGCTGCCAGGGTGCTGCTTCGCTCCCGGCCCATGGCGGCACGCATCGTAACCATGTGCTCCGGAACCATAATGATCCTCTTGGCCCTGGGCTTGGTCTACGAACAATTCTTCGTCGCATAAGAATTTATTGAACACTGATCAAGACAATTGAACGGTGATCAAGTATGCTCTTAATCGATGGCTCTTCGGTCATCTGTAACGCAAGCATGAATGGCTGTCCGATCATGGAGCCCGCCGTTCAAGCTACGAACCTTGCGCTGGAGCACTCGTGGAACTACCCCCAATTCGATTTGAGAATGTCACTGTCCGCTTTGAAGAGCGCGATGTCCTCAAAGATGTGCGATTGACTCTCAACGAACAGCGCATCGGCATTATCGGGGCAAACGGTGCTGGGAAGAGTACGCTCTCCCGGCTCATCAATGGCCTCGTTTTGCCTACTGAAGGATCCGTGCACGTTGGCGACCTGAACACTCGGAATCATGCAAAGCAGATCCGCCGCGATGTTGGTTTTGTCTTCCAGAATCCAGCAAATCAAATCATCATGCCGCTGGTCTCTGAAGACATTGCGTTCGGACTGAAGAATTTGCAAATTCCCAAAGCAGAGCGCCAATTGCGCGTGCATGAGACACTGGCAGAGCTCAACATCTCGCATCTGGCAGATCGCGAAAGCCACACTCTTTCCGGCGGCGAGCAGCAAATGGTCGCACTCGCTTCCGTCCTTGCCATGCGGCCACGAACCATTGTTTTCGATGAACCCACTACGATGCTGGATCTGCGCAATCGACTCGCGTTCCAACGCGAAATAGCCAAGCTGGCGCAACGTGCAATTGTGGTGACGCACGATTTGGAAATACTTGAAGATTTCGACCGCGTTCTCGTGGTCACCGACGGAGCTATCGCATTCGATGGCCGACCGGAAGAAGCAATCGCCCATTACCGCCAATGGAGCCACGCATGATCGCGGCCAAGAATACTTCGTATCTAGCGCGTGTTAAGCCGGGATGGAAATTCGGAACATTGCTGGTTCTGAGCATCGGGCTTTACTTGATTAGCTCGTGGCAGGTCTTGCTGCCCCTGTTCATTCTCAGTGCGATACTGCTGCTTTCGGCTAGGGTCGACCTCAAGCAACTGCGCATGCCACTGTTCTCATTGGCCATGATTCTCGGCATCGTCTTCATTCTTCTCGCCCTGCAAACCGATTGGGCCAACGCCGTGGTCTCGGTCCTGCGGCTGCTGACCATGTGCCTGATGGCCTACGCCGTCAGCCTCACCACAAGCTTTGACGCGATGCTCGAGCTCTTCCAACAGGTTGCCTCTCCATTACGATTCCTTGGAGCTAATCCAGCGCAAATCGCATTGGGATTGTCCATGACAATACGGTTCATTCCGGAATTGAAAAAGGTATACCTCGAAGTCCGCGAAGCCCAGCATGCTCGGGGTCTGGGCAACAATCCGTTGGCCGTGAGTGTCCCATTAGTTATCAGATCACTAAAAATCGCTGACGAGACAGCCGAAGCGTTAGACGCCCGCGGCTACGATTCAGCACCTTACCGACGCTAAGCGCGTCAGCTACTTCCATCTCGCTCGCACTTCCAAGGAAACACAATGCCAACTCGCACCGACTCAACTTCGCAAACTCGCAATACGGTATACGTCGCAGTCTTTGCCGCCATGATCGCGGCCATGGGGCTCCTTCCCCCTATTACATTGGGGATCATCCCGGTACCCATTACCCTGCAAACCCTGGGTGTCATGCTGGCCGGCGCCTTATTGGGACCTTGGCGAGGTTCATTGGCCTCACTGGTTGTCGTAGTCCTGTCTTTGGCAGGGCTGCCCTTGTTGGCTGGTGGGCGTGGTGGGCTTGGAGTCCTGTTCGGGCCGACCGGCGGATATCTCATTGGATGGATTTTCGGGTCACTCGTTATTGGAGCCCTCTTCAAATACTGGGTTCTGCGCTACGAAAACAAGGTCGCCCGATTCATGTCCGGACTGGCCTCGGCTCTCCTTGGCGGAATCGTCGTCATCTATCTGTTTGGCGTTCCGTGGACCGCTGCTGTTACCGGGCTTGCTCTGGGCACATCCTTGCTGGGGTCTCTCGGATTCCTGCCCGGGGACGTCCTCAAAGCCGTAGTCGCCACCCTGGTGGCCCTGACCGTGCACCGTAGCTACCGCGGGTTGATGAAGTAGCTCGATGGAACTGTGGCAGGCACTGGCAAGGTGGGCCAATCAACGACCGGATCATCTTGCCCTGCTCACGGTTGAAAGCCGGCTGACTTATGCGCAGTTGGCCAGCAGAAGCGGTGCTCTGGCCAAGCGGCTAGAATCCGTTCCAGGCAATCGGATCGCTGTGCACACCAGCGATCCGATTGAGATGGCCATCGCTTTTTATGCGATCGCGCGCAGTGGCAAGACATTGGTGGTGATTGACCCTGCTTGGCCCGGAAATCTGGCCACTTCCATGGCAGCAGTTCTTCTATGCGATTTTGTGCTTGAATCGACGGTTCCGCGGCCTTTGCCCGGCGTCCCAAGATTCGCCTTGCCGCCCGAGCCACCCGAGCCCGGTGAATACATTGTGCCCGCGACCAAGACTCATTGCGCTGAAGTCCTGCTGATCATTTGCACTTCTGGAAGCTCATCGCGTCCCAAGCCTGTGCTCCGGAGTGCTGCATCGTGGGAAGCGTCCCTGAGTGCCGGCGCCACGATTTTGGGCGCTTCGCCAGAGGATTCCACTCTTTGCCCGAGTCCCATTTCCCACGGTCTGGGCCTCTACGCGATGGTCGAGTCCCTGCATGCTGGCGGCACCTTCATGGCTTCCGGAAAATGGGATCAAAAGGGCGTTGCGTCTTTGCTGGCGCGCGTCAGCTGCACCCGTATCGTCAGCGTACCGACAATTCTTGGCAAGGTGCTGGCCCTGGATGACCCGGCACTGTTCTCCAGCCTGCGATTGGTCATCAGCGGCGGGGAATCCCTGGACCAGGCGACCGTTCAAGCGCTTCACCAGATGGCTCCGTCGGCGCGCTGCGTTGAATATTTCGGGAGCAGCGAGCACAGCCTCATCGCGTATCGCGAGCGACTGGCCAACCATCCGCGAACTCCCTATTTCGACGGTCAGCTGTTTCCCGGGGTGCAGGCTCACACCCATGAGGCAACGCCGGGTTCAGGCTTTGGCTCGCTCTATATCGATAGCCCGTTCAACGCCAAGGGGTACGACCTTAGCTCGGACTCTGTCATCGCTCGGTGCGGCACAGCAATCGGCATTGGTGATCAGGCGAAGCTCCTGGGTTCAAATCGCATCGTCCTGTCCCGTCGCAACGACGGGATGATGAATCTCAACGGAAACAATATCCACCCGGGCGAAGTGGGCGCAGCGCTTAATGCCGAGGGGCTGGCCAATGCCGTAGTGCGGATCGATGCATCGAGCGCACCAGCCAGGTTGCTGGCCTACACGGTTTCGCCACCCCGCAATCCGTCCGCTCTTCTCACAGGCCTGCAGAAGCATTTGCCCCAGTACAAGATCCCGCACCAAATCATCTACTTGCGATCGTGGCCCGAGACCTTCAGCGGAAAATTGAATGCCTCGGCTTTGGACTTCCAGGATCTGAACATTGAACGGAGCGACTGGCTCAGATGAATGACGCCTTCATTATCAATGCAGCACGCACGCCCATCGTCAGAGCAGGCAAGGAGTATTCCCGCATTACCGCAGACCAACTGCTGGCTCGGGTGATCAACGCGCTAATAGATCGAAGCGGCATCTCCCCTGCGGATGTAGACCACGTATTTGCCGGCAATGCGGCGGGACCGGGCGGAAATATAGCGCGAGTGTCTGCTTTGGCGTCGGTGCTGCCCAAGACCGTCAGCGCGACCAGCATCGATGCCCAATGTGCCAGTGGACTGGACGCAATTGCCGCCGCTGCGCGGATGATACGTTGCGGTGAAGCGCATGTCGTGGTGGCCGGTGGCGTGGAGTCGGTGAGTACCGCGCCATGGCGGGTTGAAAAGCAAACCTCCGTAATCCAGCCTCCGCGCCTCTACTCGCGTGCCCGATTCACTCCAAAGCGAGACCCGGACCCCGAAATGGGCGAAGCTGCGGAGAATATTGCCCAGTCCTACGGCATTGCACAAGAGCGGCAAGATTCTTTCGCATTGCAGAGCCACCAGCGTGCGCTGCGCGCTCAAGCGGCTGGACTCTTTGATCGCGAGCTTGTCACCGTGGATACAAGCAACGGGCAAGTAGCGGCCGACACCTGCCCCAGGCCCGGACTGACACTTCGCAAGCTCGCTGCGCTCAAGCCGGCATTCCTACCCGGTGGCACCGTGACTGCGGGAAACTCCTGCCCGATTAACGATGGTGCAGCCGCGGTAATCTTGGTGAGCGAACAAATGCGCCAGAGACTGAACTCAACCTTCGCAATGCGCTACCTTGCTTCTGCTTCAGGTGCTTGCGATCCCTGCATTCTCGGCATGGCGGCGGTACCGGCGTACCGCAAGCTCATCGGCCTGCTGCCATCCGCTGCTGCTTCCAGCACTCCACTGATCGAGTTCAACGAAGCCTTTGCGGTCCAGGCCCTGGCATGCCTCGATGAGCTAGGGATCACCGAGGTGACGGTGAACCAGGGTGGCGGGGCCTTGGCGTTGGGACACCCCTACGGTGCTAGCGGCGCGATTCTTGCGACTCGGCTGTTCTGGCAGGCCAACCAGGCTCGGATACCTGGGCAAAGGGCGATCGCGCTCATGGCCGCCGCGGGTGGCACCGGAAGCGCGGTTGCTTTCGAGTCAGTACCGCATTGAGCCCTTGGGGCATTGGCCTAGATGTTGAACCCCTAGGTCTGCATCTGATTCCGGCCGTCGACAAGGTTCTTCAGCACTTCATCAATCTGCGCTTCGAGTAGATCGGTCAGCGGGCAGGCAGGCGTCGTCAACGTCAAGTCGATTTCCAGGACTGAATCGCCGTCGAAACACCGTCCGTAAAGCAGGCCCAGGCCAACAATGTTGACTCCCAGCTCGAGGTCATTCACGTCCTTGGGTGCTTCGTCGATTTCTGCGATCGGCCACGTTGCGCTCTCATGTGCACCATTTGCGGCTTCGGACATGCGCTGCTCCCCGATTCTGCCCCGGGTACCCCTTTCCCTTTCGGCTCTTCCACGAGATACCAGAAGGAATGCAGGCCCCTCGGGCGTTAACGAACAGAACCGCTCACCCCCGTAGGGAGCAAGCGGTTCTGCTTGAAACAGCCTAAATTAGATGTTGAAGCCCAGGGCTCGCATCTGATCGCGACCGTCATCGGTGATTCGTTCTGGACCCCAAGGCGGCATCCAGACCCAGTTCAAACGGTGGTCGTCCACAACGCTCTCCAGCGCCTGGCCGACCTGCTCTTCGATAATATCGGTGAGCGGGCAAGCGGCGGTTGTCAGTGTGAGGTCCAGCAAGAGTACGCCGTCATCCGCGTACTTCAGGCCGTACAGCAAACCCAGGTCGACAATATTGACACCCAGTTCAGGGTCAATGACGTCCTTGAGCGCTTCCTCAACGTCTTCCAGAGGAGTCGTAGCGGCTCCCGTGCTCTGTTCGGTCGATTCGCTCATGATTGTAACCTTAGGCCTTGACGTTCAGGTAACGGTCGTAGCCTTCTTCTTCCAGACGGTCAGCCAGTTCCGGGCCGCCCTGTTCTGCAACTCGGCCATCCACGAACACGTGCACGAATTCTGGCTTGATGTAGCGCAGGATGCGGGTGTAGTGGGTGATGAGCAGGGTGCCCATTTCGTTCTCGTCCTGTGCGCGGTTAACGCCCTCGGAGACAACCTTCAGAGCGTCGACGTCCAGGCCGGAGTCGGTCTCGTCCAGCACTGCGAACTTGGGCTTGAACAGTTCCAGCTGCAGAATCTCGACGCGCTTCTTCTCGCCGCCGGAGAAGCCTTCGTTGACGTTACGGCCAGCGAAGTCGGCATCGATCTTCAGCTTGCTCATAGCTTCCTTGACGTCCTTGGTCCAAGTACGCAGCTTTGGAGCTTCGCCGTCGATGGCGGTCTTGGCGGTACGCAGGAAGTTGGTCATGGTTACGCCTGGTACCTCTACCGGGTACTGCATAGCCAGGAACAGGCCAGCCTTGGCGCGCTCGTCGACGCTCATCTCCAGGACATCTTCACCATCGAGGGTGATGGAGCCGGAGGTGACGTTGTAGCGCGGGTGGCCAGCGATGGTCGAAGCCAAGGTCGACTTGCCCGAGCCGTTAGGGCCCATGATTGCGTGGGTTTCGCCGGTCTTGATGGTCAGGGTTACACCCTTGAGAATTTCCTTCTCGCCCTGCTCGGTGTCAATCGAGACGTGCAGGTCCTTGATTTCCAGAGTAGACATACGTCGTTCCGTTTCTTTCTAAAAAGCGCTAAGGCTAAAAAGCTGGTGAAGCGAGCACTACCTAGTTCTCGGTAGCAGCCAATTCTTCTTCGATGGTGTCGGTCAGTCGCTCCTGCAGAGCCTCATCGCCGATCTGCTGAACGATTTCGTTCAGGAATCCGCGAACTACCAAGCGGCGTGCGGTCTTTTCATCGATGCCGCGAGCCATCAGGTAGAAGAGGTGCTCATCGTCGAAGCGGCCGGTGGTCGATGCGTGGCCAGCACCATCGATCAGACCGGTTTCGATTTCAAGGTTCGGAACCGAATCAGCGCGGGCGCCATCGGTCAGAACCAGGTTGCGGTTGGCTTCGTAGGAGTCGGTACCAACAGCAGCCTTCTGGATCAGCACATCGCCAACCCACACGGTGTGTGCGTCCTTGCCCTGCAGCGCACCCTTGTACAGCACGTTCGACTTGCAGTTGGCCACAGCGTGGTCAACGAACAAGCGGTGCTCCAGGTGCTGGCCGGCATCTGCGAAGTACAAGCCGTAGAGCTCGATCTCAGCGCGTTCGCCGGTGAAGCGAGCCGACGGGTTCACGCGAACCAGGTCGCCACCGAAGGAAACAACAATGTGCTTGAACGAAGCGCCAGCAGCTACCAGCGCCTGCTGCGAGGAAGCGTGAACGGCGTCATCTTCCCAAGCCTGCAGGGAGATCACGGTCAAGCGGGCGTTGGCCTGGACGTCGAACTCGACGTTCTGTGCCAGCACTGCCGAACCGACGTGGTCCAGCACAACAGTAGCCTCGGAATTTTCCTCGGCAACAACGATGAGGTGCTGAGCCGCCGCTGCCAGCGACTCGCCGGTGATGCGCAGGGTTGCGTTGGCACCTTCGGCGTTCTTCGGGATCGTCACAACGTGGGTCTCGGAAGCGAACTTCCAAGCGTTGGCCGACACGCGGTCATCCGGGGTATGCGCAACACCGTTCAGCGCGTCGCCAGCCGGAACAACCGACAGCTTGGCGATTCCGTTGCCGGCGAGCTCTATCTTGGGAGCCGTGCCGGTGAGGTCATCGCTGTGCAGGCCCTTCAGGCGCTTGAGCGGGGTGAAGCGCCAGTCCTCTTCACGACCGGTCAGCTTGGCGAAGTCATCTACATTGGTGCTGGTCAGTCGACCGGCACGCGATGAATCGGGAACTCCAACTCCGCCGCCGTGGCTGTGCGCCTTGGTGGAGGCACCGGCCAGCGGCGAGCTGTCGTTGTCGTTGATCGGCGAAAGGTCTTCGCCCTCTTCGGTGAATCCAGGAATCGATGGTGCGCCGATGCGCGCCTTCTCTGCTGGGATATGGGTGGTGGTCTCCGACATTCTTAGCCGACCGATCCTTCCATCTGAAGTTCAATAAGGCGGTTCAGTTCCAGCGCGTACTCCATAGGCAGCTCGCGTGCGATTGGCTCAACGAAGCCGCGCACGATCATTGCCATGGCCTCGTCCTCGGCCATGCCGCGGGACATCAGGTAGAACAGCTGCTCTTCGGAAACGCGCGAGACGGTCGCCTCGTGGCCCATGGTTACGTCGTCCTCGCGGACGTCGATGTACGGGTAGGTATCCGAACGCGAGATCTGGTCGACCAGCAACGCGTCGCAGACCACCGAGTTCTTGGTGCCCTTGGCGCCTTCCTGGACCTGGACCAGGCCGCGGTAAGCCGAGCGGCCACCGTTACGAGCCACCGACTTGGCCACAATGGCCGAAGAGGTGTTCGGAGCGATGTGGACCATCTTGGATCCGGTGTCCTGGTGCTGGCCCTCGCCGGCGAAGGCGATGGACAGGGTCTCACCCTTGGCGCGTTCGCCAACGAGGTAAACGGCTGGGTACTTCATGGTGACCTTCGAGCCGATGTTGCCATCGACCCATTCCATGGTGGCGCCTTCTTCGCAGACGGCACGCTTGGTCACCAGGTTGTAGACGTTGTTCGACCAGTTCTGGATCGTGGTGTAGCGAACGCGGGCGTCCTTCTTCACGATGATTTCCACAACGGCAGAGTGCAGCGAATCCGACTGGTAGATCGGTGCGGTGCAACCCTCGATGTAGTGAACGTAGGAGCCCTCATCAGCGATGATCAGGGTGCGTTCGAACTGGCCCATGTTTTCCGTGTTGATGCGGAAGTAAGCCTGCAGCGGGATCTCCACGTGTACGCCCTTCGGGACGTACACGAACGAGCCGCCGGACCACACGGCAGTGTTCAGCGAAGCGAACTTGTTGTCGCCCGCTGGAATGACCGAGCCGAAGTACTCCTGGAAGATCTCCGGGTGCTCCTTCAGTCCAGTGTCGGTGTCAAGGAAGATGACGCCCTGGGCTTCAAGGTCTTCACGCAGCTGGTGGTAGACAACCTCGGACTCGTACTGGGCGGCAACGCCGGACACCAGACGCTGCTTTTCAGCCTCTGGAATACCCAACTTGTCGTAGGTGTTCTTGATGTCTTCTGGAAGTTCTTCCCAGGAGGTCGCCTGCTTCTCGGTGGAACGCACGAAGTACTTGATGTTGTCGAAATCAATACCCGAGAGGTCTGGACCCCAGGTAGGCATTGGCTTGCGATCGAAGTACTTCAGCGCCTTCTGGCGACGCTCCAGCATCCATTCTGGCTCGGACTTCAGGGCGGAAATATTCGCCACTACGTCCTTGTCGACGCCACGGCGCGCATTTGCACCCGCGTCGTTCTTGTCTGACCAGCCGTATTCGTAATTGCCGATTCCGTGGAGTTCGGGGTTCTTCTCCAGAATTTCGGAAATTACACCCGGGTCGGCAGACTCCTGTGCAATCTGATCCGTCATCGCGGCCTCTCCTGCTTCGTGAACTGAATTCGAGTTCTTTTCTCAGCGCGCATTGGCGCCTTTTCACGCCCCACAGGGATGTGGGTCGTGCACACGTGTCCTCCACCGGCCAAGGTCGACAGTCGTCGGACGTCGACGCCTAGCAAGCGGGCGAACATTTCCGTTTCCATGTCGCAAAACACTGGAAACTCTCGTGCCAAGTCTTGTATCGGGCAGTGTCCCTGGCATAGCTGCACGCTATGCATCAGGGCAGTTGCCACTTTGGTATCCACTTTTCGGGTGTATCCCACGAATCCATCTGCACTGAGCAAATTGCCCAGCACCTCGGCTCGTGCTTCCAGCCCTTCAACGCCGACCAGCGCCTTGGCGTATCGATCTTCCATTGATGCGAAGCGGTTACGCGCAAACTTGCGAATCGCGTCCTCTCCGGCCGCATCGCCGAGCATCTTCAATGCGTCGGAAGCAATCTCCAGGTAATCGTTGCCCAACTTCGTCTGCCCGCGGTGCGAAAGCACGTAGCGACGCGACGGACGTCCAGCACCGGTTTTCTGGTTGGCTACCAGTTTCACCTCTACGAGTCCCGATTTTGAGAGCGCGTCGAGGTGACGGCGGACCGCAGCAGGCGTGAAGCCCAGCTTGCTTCCAAGCTCGGCAGCACTGACCGGCCCGTCCTCGAGTACTGCGTACAGGACGCGGTCGCGCGTACGCTCCTCGGTATCCCCAACTGCGCCAACTGTCGCGGCAGTGGAGCCACTAGCTGATTCTGAATTTGATGAATACACAACACAATCATGCGTAAATTTTTGCTCTAGGTCTAGTAAGGAAGGACTTACTAAGGACATGCTTGCCCGACTAGTGCGTTACTTGAATCGAACCTCTGACACTCCCATTGTCCCGCCCACCTCAACGGAACTCGAGGGTTGGTGACAAAACACTCAGCTCAGCCAGTTCGACATGTCGTAGAATGTTTCAGTGTCTTCTGTAACTCCCAGCCTTGTCATCAACGAGCTGGCTAAAGATTTAGGTCCAGTCCCCGCCTTGGACAATCGCATGTTGCGAGTCCTGGAGTCGGTGTCCCTAAAAGCTTATCCGGGTCAGGTCACCACGCTTTTAGGAGCTAACGGAGCCGGCAAATCCACGACCCTCGCTTGTGCCCAGGGGCTGCTTCAGCCCGAAGGCGGAACCGTCGAACTCCTGGGCCAGAACCCCTTCGGCGACAATCCCGAATTGCGTTCCCGCGTCGGAGTCATGCTCCAAGACGGAGGGTTGCCACCCTCAATGCGACCGGTTCCGCTCTTGAGGCACGTCGCTTCCCTCTATCAGAAGCCCATTGATATTGATGCGTTGATCACACGGTTGGATCTCGAATCATTTGGCACCCGCACGATCCGCCGTCTCTCTGGTGGCCAGAAGCAGCGCGTCGCCTTGGCCCTGGCGCTGGCCGGAGATCCGGAAGTGCTCTTCCTCGATGAACCAAGTGCTGGGCTGGATCCGCAGTCCCGCCAGGTAGTCTTCGACCTCATTGCCGAACTTCGCGATGCAGGAAAGGCCATCATCCTCACCACCCACCTCATGGATGACGCGCAACGCCTCAGCGACTACGTCTACATCATCGACAAGGGCTGCACCGTGGCGCAAGGCACCGTGGCCGAGCTGACGGCCCGCGCTGCCGAAGACCAGGACACCCGCCCGGTGTCCTTCTCCGCCCCAGCAGGGCTGCGCCTACCTGAACCACCGGCAGGATTGCACCTGGAGGAGACCGGAGCCGGCCAATACCGGCTCGACGGGGTCAACTCCCCCGAACACTTGAACTGGCTAACCCATTGGTGGCTCCAGGAGGGCATTTTGCCAACCGAGCTCAACTTGCAGTCACGAAGCCTCGAAGACGTTTTCCTTGAAATCGCACAGAAGGAGGGAAGGGCATGAGCCAAACACAGGCACGCTCCAATGCTGTCTCGCCACTGCGCCGAATCCTGAACCAGGGTAAATACGAATCCATCCAGATGCTCAGCAATGGCGAACAGCTCATTCTCGCTGTTGTCATGCCGCTCATTGCGCTCTTCGTGCTCACCCTGACCGATCTGGTCAAGGATGTCGCAGACCGCAGCATTGATGCCGCCGTTCCTGGCGTCTTGGCCTTGTGCGTCATTTCGACGGCTTTCACCGGGCAGGGAATTGGCACCGGATTTGACCGCCGCTATGGCGTGCTGACCATGTTCTCCACTACGCCGCTGGGGAAAACCGGACTGATTTTCGGCAAGGTCATTGCCGTGCTGTCGGTCCTGCTGATCCAGGTCGTCTTAATCTGCTCTGTCTCCTTGTTGTTCCTGGACTGGCATCCGAACCCTTGGGGCATTGCTCCGGCTATACTCTTCCTGCTCTTGGGCGCAGCCGCGTTTACCGCGCTAGGCCTGCTGATTGCCGGCACCGTCCGCCCTGAAGCGACGTTGGCGATCACCAACCTTGCCTGGATCCTGCTGGCCGGTGCCGGCGGTGTCCTCTACCCCTTGAGCATGGCCCCTGATTGGGCCCAGCCAACCCTGAATGCGCTGCCATCGGCAGCGCTGGGCGATGCCATGCGCGATGCCCTGATCCACGGCCAGTTCAGCATTGCTGGCCTTATCTTCTTGATCCTTTGGTCAGCAGTTGGCTCCTTTGCAGCCATCAAGCTGTTCAAATGGAGCTGACCACCACCCAAATTCCGAAAAGGGAGATTTCAATGTCTTCAGCCCAAGCCACCCAGAGCTGGGCCGATAAACTGCCCACGAAGGTCACTCGCCTCGTGCATGGTCTCGCGATCGCATCCCTGATCTCGCAGATTGGCATTATCGTCACCGGTGGAGCCGTACGCTTGACGAATTCGGGCCTCGGCTGCTCCCACTGGCCCAATTGCGTTCCCGGTTCGATGACCCCTGTCCCGGAAATGGGCATCCATGGAATCATCGAGTTCGGCAACCGCCTGCTGACCTTTGTCCTGCTGGTCATCGCTGTCGCGTTCCTGATCTCCATCTGGAAGATGCGCCCTACCCACCGCACCCTGTTCAAGTTGTCCATCGGCTTGCTCGCCGGCATCGCGTTGCAGGCACTCATCGGAGCCATCACCGTGTGGACCGGACTGAACGCTTGGGTCGTTTCGGTGCACTTCCTGATTTCCGGCGCACTGGTCATCATGGCAACATTCCAGGTGAACCGCACCGCCAAGGAACTGAAGAACCGCAAGTTCGATCAGAGCAGCAAGTCGATCCGCCAGCTCTCCTTCGCCGCATGGATCTTCTCCCTGCTCGCAGTGGCATTCGGAACTATCGTGACCGGCACCGGACCGCATGCAGGCGATGCCGATGCCCCGCGCCACTTGTTCGATCCACTGCTGGTAACCCGCATGCATACTGCTCCGGTGTACTTGCTCGTTGCCGCAACCATCGTGGTGCTGATTCTGGCCTACAAGCAGGGCGGAAACATCCAGCTTCGCATCGCCATCTGGTGGCTTGTCGCGGCAATTGCGGTCCAGGCAGCAATTGGCTACATCCAGCATTTCAATGGGCTGCCAGTCGCCCTGGTACTCTCCCACATGCTCGGCGCGAGCTTGCTGCTTGCCGCCTCCGCAAACGTCTGGGATCGGGCTGCCATCCTTCCGGAATACCAGCGCAACGATTCCTAGAATCCTGAGTAAATGACTGGGGGTTGCCCTGCACTCGATGTGCAAGGCAACCCCCAGTTGCTTAACGCTGTCCCCCGGCCGTTCCACGGCGCGTGAACCACATCAAACCATAAAGTCCAAAGAAGAAATAGACTGTTCCGGCTAGCCAGAATGCCGCAAGCAGCAGGCCTTGATCCACGGTGGAAACCGCAAGAAGGGCGGCGCCGTTAGCGCAGGTAGCCCATAGAGCAATCCGGGAATTGGACAAGAACCCGATGCCGCAGGCCAAGCCCAGGGCAAGGTATGCGTATACGGCGACGTTCGGCTCGATACTCGTGAACGATGCGGCTCCCAGGAGCACGACTGGCAATAGCAGAGCAGTGCCACCAATGATGCGGATCAACTTTGAACGCGGTTCTCGATTCACCGATTTGGACGAACGCCCATTGATTCCGACTAGCATCCATGCTGCGACCATTGACGGGATATAGAAGATTCCACTGCTGGTAATTAATCCGGCAACGAGCGCTGTCATGCACAAGGCCGCCGCGTAGCCGTAGATTCGTGCCGTTTTTCCCTTCATGACCGCGGTGGCCGCTACGCCAAGTCCGAATATTGCGAAGATCAGCAGTTGCAATGCGCCTTGCTCATATATCGAGTCGTAGCTACTGCCCTCACCTTCTGGCACAGAAGCGCCAAAAATCAGGTCACCCAGGGTATCTGCCAGAGTCGTATCGATGATGGAGACAAGGACACCGAGGACCAGTGCCACCGCACCGAGCACCAAGCTATTCCTGCGTAGGATGGCCCGCTCCTGCGGAGCCGCGTACTCGGCCATCAGAGGGGCTGCAACAGTTTCAGGACTGCCTAGCGCGGCGAGGATTTGGTCATCATCCCTGCCTAGGGCTCGGCCATCCTCGATATGCTGCGCCACATCCTCCAGAAGCTCTAAGCCCATATCCCTTGGAGCACCGCGCAGGAGCTTCCCCAATTCCCGCAAATACGCTTCCGCACTGTACTGCTCAGCTGTCGATGCCATGTTGCTCTCCAAGTAGATCGGTGACTTGCATTGAAATTGCTTCCCATACCCCGCGGAACTCGCCAACCATCAGATGCCCGTGCTCGGTAATGGTGTAGTACTTCCGTTTGCGTCCCGACGCGCCTTCTTCCCAGTAGGTTTCTACCAGCCCAGTGGCTTTCATGCGCGCCAGCAACGGATACAGGCTCCCCTCGCCGGCGGTAAGCTTCCGCGCGGTGAGCTCTTCTGCCAGCTCCAACCCGTATTTATCTCCGCTGGCTAACGAAGCCAGCACACAGTACTCAAGGACGCCCTTGCGTATATTCGTGGCGATTTTCTCGCGTTGATCGGACATGCGATAACCATACCTTGCGTAGCAAGACTTGCATAGCAAGATCTAGTCTTATTTCCCTCGATGAGAGTAATTTCTGCCTAAACTCATAGTGCGCATGCATTGGCCGATGCGAAGGGCAACTACGCTCGAACGCAGAAAAGCGCCCTTCCTGGAATCCATTTTCATTTGGATTCCAGGAAGGGCGCTAACCGACGCTCAGCTGCGGCGTTGAACCTAGCCGAACAGCGGGCTACCCACGAACGGGTCAATGGCCAAGGCCAGGAATACGATCGACAAGTAGGTAATGGAGATATGGAAGACCTTCATGGCCTTGCGGTTGATCTCAGCCGGCTTATGGTCGCTCTGCGCTTCGCGGTAGAGCACGTGCGATTCGTAGACGAACCAGATGCCCGCGCCACCAGCGATTGCGGTGTAAACGATTCCTGCGCTACCCAGTGGGACCAGCAGCATCGAGCAAACGACAGTGGCCCAAGCGTAGAGCACAACCTGTACCGAAACGCGGCGAGCGTTGGCGATCGCGCCCAGCATAGGCACTGAAGCCGCGTTGTAGTCATCCGCATACTTCATGGACAGCGGCCAGTAATGCGGCGGGGTCCAGAGGAAGATCACCAGGAACAGGATGATCGCTGGCCATTCAATTGTGTTGGTCACTGCGGCCCAAGCGATCAGCACAGGCATGCAGCCGGCGATGCCACCCCAGACAATGTTCTGAGCGGTACGGCGCTTGAGGATCAAAGTGTAGAACACGACGTAGAGGAGGATTGCAGCCAGGCCCAAGGCGGTCGTCAGCGGATTGGTGCCAACCCAGAGAACCACCAGGGAGGCTATGGCCAATACCCAAGAGAAGACCAGTGCTTCCCTCGGGGTGAGGTCCCCAGTGACTAAAGGGCGCCCCTTGGTACGCTTCATCAACTTATCCATATCGCGATCGATATAGCAGTTGAATGCACCAGAAGCACCTGCGGCCATAGCTCCACCAACAAGGGTGGAGATCATGAGCCAGACGGAGGGGAAACCCCGTTCGGCAAAGATCATGGTCGGAAGGGTGCTCACTAGCAGCAACTCGATTACGCGAGGCTTCGTCAACGCCACGTAGGCATTGGCCTTGCGCTTCAGAAAATCGCCGGCATTTTCATCAGGCTGACGCGATGCGCGGGGCACTGATGCTGCGGCGACACTTTGAGTCTTCAATTAAACGCACTCAGTTCTTCACGGGTACAAGACAGACACTGTCATTCTACGCTGGATAGAAATTGATTGAAACTCCCCAGGAGAGGATCACAGTTGAAAAATGGTGATTTGGCTCAATTCAAGACGCTACAATCGCCTGCCCGGCGGCTAGCCATGCACCTTTGCGGCTTCACGCTCCCATCGGATTCTGCTCCTCGAACCGATCTTCCGCAGGCAGCCCCCGCCCCAAACAGCGTTTCCCGCGTACCGTTGCAGCACGCCAAAGTCGACAAGCCGGGAGCCTTCGATGGAATAACCCCGCGCGGCGGGAGAACTCATCCAGTTCCAAATGCCCAACAGCATTTCGGCAGATTGCGCGCGGTCCCCCGGACCCTGCTCCCAAATGAACAAAGATGGCAACTGATGGCCGCTAGTGGAACAAATCTTGTTCTTTGTAGCGTTGGCTGGTTGCCGTGCACCGGCTGGCAGAAGTGCCCGGCCACCCATATCCCCCGGCTGCCACCTGCGCACGAATGCGCAGAATGCCTGAGCAATTCGCTCACGCCATGGCATGAATAGCCGTATCAAGTCCACCTTCTGCGCAAACCGAATAATTCTGTGTCATCTTGCTAAATCCAACGCCCCAATACGCCTTTTCGCGATAGAGTTGACTCAGATTGCGCCGTCGCGACCTGCATCCCTCTGAATAAAGCACAGCCGGAGGAAGCAGGAGGCGACGGCGTATTGCGTGTCAGCGGGAGATATCTCCCGTCCAAGCCTGAATGGAAGGAACGCCGCTGTGGCGACTGAATCCTTAGTTGAAGAATTCTCACTGACCGAGTTGGACCGTAAGGCCATCGACACCACCCGTGTCCTGGCAGCCGACGCCGTCGAAAAGGTTGGCAATGGCCACCCCGGTACCGCAATGAGCTTGGCTCCGGCCGCCTACTTGATTTTCCAGAAGCACCTGCGCCACGATCCGAAGGATCCGAACTGGATCGGCCGCGACCGTTTCGTGCTTTCCCCGGGCCACACCTCGCTGACCCTGTACCTGCAGCTGTTCCTCTCGGGCTACGGTCTGGAGATGGAAGACATCGAAGCGCTGCGCACCTGGGGCGCCAAGACCCCGGGCCACCCGGAGTTCGGCCACACCGCCGGCGTTGAGATCACCACCGGTCCGCTGGGCCAGGGCCTGGCTTCCGCCGTTGGTTTCGCCTACTCCCAGCGCCGCATGCGCGGCCTGCTGGATCCAGCTGCCGAGGCAGGGACCAGCCCGTTCGACCACACTGTCTACGTCATCGCTTCCGATGGCGACCTGCAGGAAGGCGTCACCTCCGAGGCCTCCTCGCTGGCCGGCCACCAGGAACTGGGCAACCTCGTTGTGATCTACGATGACAACAAGATCTCCATCGAGAACGACACCGACATCGCCTTCACCGAAGACGTGCTGGGCCGCTACGAGTCCTACGGCTGGCACACCCAGCGCGTGGACTGGACCGTCACCGGAGAATACGTCGAGGACATGGCCGCACTCGATGCTGCTGTGCGCGCCGCGAAGGCCGAGACCTCCCGCCCATCGATCATCAGCCTGCGCACCATCATCGGATGGCCATCGCCGACCAAGCAGAACACCGGCGGCATCCACGGCTCGAAGCTGGGTACCGAGGAAGTTTCCGGCCTGAAGACGATCCTGGGCTTCGACCCCGAGAAGAACTTCCAGATCGAGGACGATGTACTGGCTCACGCCCGCGAGGTCGTAACCCGCGGTGCGCAGCTGCACGCCTCGTGGAACGAGACCTTCGAGGCCTGGAAGTCAGCCAATCCGGAAGAAGCCGCCCTGCTTGAGCGCCTGCAGGCTGGCGAATTGCCAGAGGGCTGGACCGAGAAGATCCCGGCCTTCGAGCCAGGCTCCACCATGGCTACCCGCGCCGCGTCGGGCAAGGTCATCAACGCGATCGCCGATGAATTGCCAGAACTCTGGGGCGGCTCTGCCGACCTCGCCGGTTCGAACAACACCACCATCGAGACCGCGAAGTCCTTCGCTCCCGAGCGCCGCTCCACCGATTCCTGGTCCGCCAGCCCGTACGGCCGCGTGCTGCACTTCGGCATCCGCGAGCACGCCGCCGCCTCGATCGTGAACGGCATCGTGCTCTCCAGCCCGACCCGTGCATTCTCCGGAACCTTCCTGATCTTCTCGGACTACCAGCGTCCGGCGATCCGCTTGGCCGCGCTGATGGGTGTCCCCTCGATCTTCGTGTGGACCCACGACTCCATCGGCCTGGGCGAAGACGGCCCGACCCACCAGCCAGTGGAGCAGCTCGCTTCGCTGCGCATCATCCCCAACTTCGACGTCGTCCGCCCAGCGGATGCCAACGAAGTCGCCTACGCATGGCGCGGCATCCTCGAGCTGACCGACACCCCGTCGGGCATCGTCCTCTCCCGCCAGAACCTGCCAATCTACGACCGCGCGGCCACCGGCTTCCGCGGCGCCGAAGGCACGCTGAAGGGCGGCTACATCCTCGCCGAGGCTGTGCGCGATGGCGCGGAGACCACTCCGGATGTCATCTTGCTGGCCACCGGCTCCGAGGTCGAGCTGGCTATCGAGGCCCGCGAAGCCCTGGCTGCCAAGAACGTCGCGGCCCGCGTCGTTTCGCTGCCGTCGCTGGAATGGTTCGCCAAGCAGGACGCGGCCTACCGCGAAGAGGTCCTGCCGGCAGCCATCACCGCCCGCGTTTCGGTTGAAGCCGGCGTGGCCCAGGGCTGGCGCGAGCTGGTCGGCGCGCACGGCGAAATCATTTCGCTGGATCACTTCGGCGCTTCCGCCGATTACAAGAAGCTGTACTCCGAGTTCGGCATCACCACCGAGGCTGTTGTAGCCGCTGCCGAAACCTCCATGCAGAACGCTGCCAAGTAAGGAACCGAAGTAAAGATTATGAGCAACCCGAATACCCAGGCCCTGTCCGATGCCGGCGTCTCCATCTGGCTGGACGACCTTTCGCGTGAACGGCTGACCAGCGGCTCGCTGGCCAAGCTGATCGAAGAGAAGAACGTGGTTGGCGTGACCACCAACCCGGCAATCTTCGCGGCATCGCTGTCCAAGGCAGAGGTGTACGGCGAGGCCATCGCCGAGCAGAAGCACCGCTCGGTGGAAGACGCGATCACCGAGATCACCAGCGACGACGTGGCAGCTGCCTGCGATCTGTTCAAGGGCGTCTACGAGTCCTCCCAGGGCTTCGACGGCCGCGTGTCCATCGAGGTCGATCCCCGCCTGGCTCACGAGACCGCACCGACCATCACCCAGGCCAAGGCCCTGTACGAGCGCGTGAACCGCGAGAACGTGCTGATCAAGATCCCGGCAACCGTCGAGGGCCTGGAAGCCATCACCGAAACCATTGCCGCCGGCATTTCGGTGAACGTCACCCTGATCTTCTCGCTGGAACGCTACCGCGAGGTCATCAACGCCTACCTGCTGGGTCTGGAGAAGGCCCACGCTGCCGGCGTGGACCTGTCCAAGATCCACTCGGTCGCTTCCTTCTTCGTTTCCCGCGTGGATTCGGAAATCGACAAGCGCCTGGACGCCATCGGCACCGATGCCGCGGCCGCCGTGCGCGGCCAGGCCGGCGTGGCCAATGCCCGCCTGGCTTACCAGGTCTTCGAAGAGTCCTTCGCTTCGGCACGCTACGAGGTGCTGGCAGCTGCCGGCGCCAACGTCCAGCGTCCGCTGTGGGCTTCGACCGGCGTGAAGGATCCTGCCTACCCATCGACCCTGTACGTGACCGAACTGGTCGCGCCGCAGACCGTGAACACCATGCCGGAGAAGACCCTGGACGCCACCGCGGCTGAAGCCGAGGTGCGCGGCAACGCGATCGCCGGCGGCTACGATGCGGCCAACCGCGTGCTGGACAAGCTCGCTGCACTGGGCATCGACTACAACGAGGTCGTGGACCTGCTCGAGGTCGAAGGCGTTCAGAAGTTCGACGTCGCATGGAACGAGCTGCTTGAGGACATGGCTGTGGCATTGAAGGGAGCCAAGTAGATGGAGCTTGGTCTGGTAACCTCCGGCGAGGCCCTGGCCTCCGTCGATGCGTTGCTCCCGAAGCTGATCGAAGCGAAGATCGGCAGCCGCATCGCCGCCCAGGACCCGACCATTTGGGGTCCTGAGGCAGAAGCTGAATCGGCCATCCGCCTCGGTTGGGTCAACCCCTTCGAGGCAGCTCGCAAACTGATCCCGCAGATCCTGGATCTGCGCGATGAGCTGCAAGAAGAGGGCCTGACCCGCATCGTGCTGTGCGGCATGGGCGGCTCCTCGCTGGCTCCTGAGGTCATCGCGGCCCATGACGAGGTGGAACTGGTCATCTGCGACACCACCGATCCGTCGATGGTCAAGCAGATCGTGGAAACCGACCTGCAGCGCACCGTCGTGGTGGTTGCTTCCAAGTCGGGTTCCACCGTGGAAACCGATTCGCAGCGCCGTGCGTTCACCGCAGCTTTCCAGGCTGCCGGCATCGATCCGGCGACCCGCTTGGTGCTGGTCACCGATCCGGGCTCGCCCATGGATAATCCTGATGGCGTGCGCGCGGTATTCACTGCGGATCCGAATGTCGGCGGGCGCTACTCGGCGCTGACCGCTTTCGGCCTGGTCCCTTCGGGCCTGGCCGGCGCGGACATCGAAGCCCTGGTTGAAGAATCCGGGCTGATCAACGATGTGCTGGCTCTGGACGACGAGGACAACCTCGCGCTGCACCTGGGTGCCGCCATGGCTACCGCGGGCCGCGACAAGCTGCTGATTGCCTGTGTGGGCGATGCCCTGCCGGGCTTCGGCGACTGGGCCGAGCAGCTGATCGCCGAGTCCACCGGCAAGGAAGGCAAGGGCGTGCTGCCTGTTCCCGCGCATGTGGATGCACCGGAGCTGGCGAACCCGGCCCAGGACGTGCTGCCGCTGTTCGTCTACGACGCGCTGCCTGAGGATTTCGACGAGGACGCCACCGCCGTGCACTTCAGTGCACCGCTGGGCACCGCCTTCATGATCTTCGAGTACGCCACCGCCGTGGCCGGCTACCTGCTGGGCATCAGCCCCTTCGACCAGCCTGATGTCGAGGCCGCGAAGATCGCCGCCCGTTCCATGCTCGATGCTCCGGCGCAGAGCGCACCGGATGCAGTGGACGGACCAGTTGAGCTCTACGGCACCGGGGCCAAGACCTTGGAAGCGGCTGTGGAGCAACTCGCCGCGCAGCTTCCGGCAGACGGCTACCTCGCCATCCAGGCATACCTGAACCGCAATGCGGACCAGGAGCTTGCCGCGCTGCGCGATCTGCTCGCCAAGAAGACCGGCCGTCCAGTCACCTTCGGCTGGGGTCCGCGCTTCTTGCACTCCACCGGCCAGTACCACAAGGGCGGCCCGGCACAGGGCGTGTTCTTGCAGGTCACCGCGGATCACAAGGAAGACCTTGGGATCCCGGAGCGTCCGTACTCCTTCGGCGGCCTGATCACCGCCCAGGCGATCGGCGATGGCGCAGTACTGGCTGACGCCGAACATAACCGCCCAGTGCTGCGCGTGAACCTCACGGACCGCGCCGCCGGAATCGCTGCCCTGCTAGAGGCAGCGAAGTAAGGCACTATGAGCAACCCACTACGCGACGCCCGCGACCGGCGGCTTAACCGCATTGCCGGTCCGGGCGCGCTGGTGTTCTTCGGAATCACCGGCGACCTTGCCCGCAAGAAACTCATGCCAGCGGTCTACGACCTGGCTAACCGCGGACTGCTTCCCCCGAATTTTGCGATTGTCGGCTTCGGCCGCCGCGACTGGACGGCACAGGACTTCGCCGACCAGGCCCGCGAATGGATCCTCGCCAGCGCCCGCACCCCCTTCAACGAAACCGTGTTCGCCCAGCTGGCCGCCGGCATGCGCTTCATCTCCGGCGCTTTCGACGATGATGGCGCCTACGAGAAGCTGGCCGCGACCCTGGACGAACTGGCCGAATCCCGGTCCACCGGGCGCAACCACGCCTTCTACCTCTCGATCCCGCCGAGCTGGTTCGAGGTTGTCTGCCAGAAGCTCTCCGAGCACAAGCTGGCCAAGGACAAGAACCCGGGCTGGGAACGCGTGGTCATCGAGAAGCCCTTCGGCCACGACCTGCAAAGCGCCCGCGAACTGAACGAGATCGTGGAGTCCGTGTTCCCGCCGGACGCGGTGTTCCGCATCGACCACTATCTGGGCAAGGAAACCGTGCAGAACCTGCTGGCTCTGCGTTTCGGCAACCAGATGTTCGAGCCGCTGTGGAACAACAAGTACGTGGACCACGTGCAGATCACCATGGCCGAGGACATCGGCATTGGCGGCCGCGCCAGCTACTACGACGGTGTGGGCGCGGCCCGCGACGTCATCCAGAACCACCTGCTCCAGCTGCTGGCGCTGACCGCCATGGAGGAACCCATTTCCTTCGACGCGGACCACCTGCGCAGCGAAAAGGAGAAGGTGCTCACCGCCGTCCAGCTGCCCGAGGACTTGGGCGCGGCCAGTGCCCGCGGCCAGTACACCTCTGGCTGGCAGGGCGCCGAGGAGGTCGTCGGCTTCCTCGACGAGGAGGGCTTCAACCCGAAGTCCAAAACCGAGACCTACGCGGCGGTGCGCCTGAACATCAATACCCGCCGCTGGTCCGGGGTGCCGTTCTACCTGCGTGCCGGCAAGCGCCTGGGCCGCCGCGTCACCGAAATCGCGGTGGTCTTCAAGAAGGCGCCGAACCTGCTGTTCACCGACCACAAGGACGACGAATTCGGCCAGAACGCGTTCGTGATCCGCGTGCAGCCCGATGAAGGCGCGACCATCCGCTTCTCCTCCAAGGTGCCCGGCACCCAGATGGAGATCCGCGATGTGACCATGGACTTCGGCTACGGCAACGCCTTCACCGAATCCTCGCCCGAGGCCTACGAGCGGCTGATCCTCGATGTGCTGCTCGGTGAGCCGCCGCTGTTCCCGCGCCATGAGGAAGTCGAGCAGTCCTGGCGCATCCTGGATCCTTTCGAGGAGTTCTGGGCCTCGCAGCCCACCCAGCCCGATCCCTACGCTCCGGGCTCCTGGGGACCCGAAAGCAGCGATGAGCTGATGGCCAAGGATGGAAGGACCTGGAGACGACCATGATGATCGATCTTCCCAACACCACCACCTCCAAGGTGGCCAAGAAGCTGATCTCCTCGCGCCGCACCCACGGCGTGGTAGCGCTCTCCCGCGTGATGACCCTGGTGGTCATCACCCGCGAGGGGTTCGCCGAGAACGCGATCGAGGCGGCCAACCTGGCCAGCCGCGAGCACCCCTGCCGGATCATCGTGGTGGTCCGCGGCAACAAGTCCGAGGCCAACCGACTGGACGTGCAAATCCGCGTGGGCGGGGACGCCGGCGCCTCCGAGGTGATCGTGATGCGCACCTACGGCCCGGATGTCGTGGCCGACGAGGCGCTGATCTCCGCACTGCTGCTGCCCGATGCGCCGATCGTGGCCTGGTGGCCGCATGGCGTGCCGCAGGATCCGGCCGGCACCGCGCTGGGCAAGCTGGCGCACCGCCGCATCACCGATTCGGCGGAAACCGAAGACCCCACCGCCGCGCTGTTCAGCCGCATCGAGACCTACCAGGCCGGCGACACCGACCTCGCCTGGACGCGGCTGACCCTGTGGCGTGCCCAGCTGGCGAGCATCATCGACCTGATCGGCACCGAGGGGCTCTCGGGCATCACCGTGAAGGGCTCGGATAATTCCCCGTCCACCACCTTGCTGGCCGCCTGGCTGACCCTGTGCCTGGACGTCCCGGTGACCATCGCCGCGGACAAGTCCAATGGCGGGCTCTCCAGCGTCCGGCTGGCACGCGAAGCCGGCGACGTGGAGCTTTCGCGCCCTTCCGGCGCGGTAGCCCACCTTTACCTGCCCGGATCGGCCCCGCAACGCATCTCCCTGCCACGGCGTTCGGTGGCCGAATGCCTGGCCGAAGAGATGCGCCGCCTGGACGCCGATGACGTCTTCGGCGAGGTCATCACCAAGGGCCTGAACCTGACCAACCTGAGGAGCATCAGATCCAGTGATCGCTAGGCAAATACTGATCCATGAGAACCCGGAAGCTACCGCCCACGCCATTGCGGCCCGGCTGATCACCTCGATCGCCGATGCACTGGCCGCCCGCGGAGTTGCCCACGTGGTGGTGACCGGCGGTTCGCTGGGCATCGCCGCCCTGGAAGCCGTCGCGGCCAACCCCGCCAAGGCCTCGGTCAACTGGTCGCAGGTGCACTTCTGGTGGGGCGACGAGCGCTTTGTCGCCACCGATTCAGCAGATCGCAACGTGCTGCAGGCCGCAGCCCTGTTCGACGCGCTGGATGAATTGGGCCTGGACCGCGCCACCGTGCACGCCATGGGCGCCAGCGACAAGTACGAGTCCGCCGAGCAGGCCGCCGCGGCCTACGCCGAGGAACTGGCCGGGGAAGCCGAAGACAGCGCCTTGAACCCCGCGTTCGATGTGCTGATGCTGGGCATGGGCCCGGACTCGCATGTCGCCTCGCTCTTCCCGAACCACACCCGGTCCGACGAGCCAGGAGTCATCGCGGTCCACGACTCCCCCAAGCCGCCTGCGCACCGCGTCACGCTCACCATGGGCACCATCAACACCGCCAAGGAGGTCTGGCTGATCGTGGCCGGTGCCGACAAGGCGCCGGCGCTGGCCAAGGCCCAGCACGAGGTCAACGAGACCGCTGTCCCGGCCTCCGCCGTGCACGGCACCCAAGCGACCCGCTGGATCATCGACCGCGCCGCGGCCACCTTGCTCTAGCCTGCACCGCATCGCCGGTGCCGCGATCCTGCACTCCAGGATCACGGCACCGGCCTTTGCTTTCCCCTCGCCACCTGCCCGAAAGGTTCCCATGCATTCCGCCCCGCTGCCCGATGCCGCGCAGCCATCCCGCAAGGTCACGGTGATCGGCGCCGGCGTCATCGGGCTCTCCACCGCCCATGAGCTGGCTGCCGCCGGCCACCAGGTCACCGTCATCGCCGACCAGCTGCCGCTGCAGACCGTCTCCGCGGTGGCCGCAGCCATCTGGTTCCCGTACCACTCGGAGAACTCCGCAGCCGCCGATCTGCTGCTCGCCCGTTCGCTGGCACGCTTCGAGGAGCTCTCCGGCATCAAGGAAACCGGCATCGACCTGCGCCGCGGCCTGAATCTGGAAGCGTCCCCGGAGGAAGACCGCTCTTGGGCACAGATCGTCGCCAACGCCGCCGAAGCCCCGGCAGAAGACATCCCGCGCATTGCCGCCGCCGGCATGCGTGCCACCGTCCCGGTGATCACTATGCCTCTCTACCTCTCCTGGCTGCATGAACAAGCCTTGGCCAAGGGCGTCAAGTTCATCCAGCGCACCATCGAATCCATCGACGAGCTGCAGGAAGAGGCCGACGCCGTGGTATTGGCCACGGGCCTGCGTGGCGGCGAACTCACCGGGGATGACGGCACTGTCTACCCCATCCGAGGCCAGGTGATCCGCCTGGCAAACACCGCAGGGTTGGTCCACTGGCTCTGCTATGACGAGCATCCCCAGGGCGTTACCTACATCATTCCGCGCCGCGATGACATCATTGTTGGCGGTACCGACGTGGCCAACGACTTCAACGCCGAGGTCGACCCGCAGACCGCCACCGACATGCTGCGCCGTGCCATCGTCTTGGTCCCCCAGCTGGCCGGCTGCGAGATCCTGGAGCACAAGGTGGGGCTGCGCCCGGCACGCGAGACGATCCGCCTGGAGCGCGTCGACGGGCACGCTGTGCCTGTCATTGCGGCCTACGGCCACGGCGGGGCTGGGGTCACCCTTTCCTGGGGTACCGCACAGCGGGTCGTGGAATTGCTCGAAACCTAGCAGCACCAGCGTCCAACCGGCAGCTACGCTTTTCCGCGAGGCTGCCGGTCTGCTTTAACCGGCGGCGCGGCTGCGGCAGATCCGCCCACTCGCTCCCGCAGGTCCGCCATCAACCACGCGTCAGGTGACGGGAATCACCATTGACACCGGCTTTTCCGAGCGTATTATTTCATTCGTACTACTCGTCCCACGGTTTCGCGAGACGTTATTTCGACCATTGCGATCTCCATGAATCTTCACAATGCGCGGTCCGCCGCGCAGCACAGCGTGCTGGCCAAACCCGCACGCGCAGTAGCCTTCGCCTTTGCCGGCGCAATCCTCATTGGCGGGTTGCTCCTGGCTTCACCGGCGGCCAACACGCAAGGCACCTTCACATCCTTGGTGGACGGGATCTTCACCGCGACGTCAGCGGTGTGCGTCACCGGCCTGACTGTCTTGGATACGGCAACCCACTACACCCTCTTCGGCAAGATCGTCATCCTGATCCTGATCCAGGCCGGCGGCCTGGGCCTGATGCTCGTCGCATCATTGCTGAGCATGCTGGTCATGGGCCGCATCGGCTACCTGACCCGGCTCTCCACCCAGCGGGAAAGCTCCGCCGTTTCCGGCGCCGACGTGCGCACCTCGGCATTGATGATCATCAAGCTGTCGCTGGCTATCGAATCCGCAGTGGCGCTCGTCTTGGCCCTCCGCTTCTGGCTGGCCTACGACTACGACCCCGCCAGGGCGATCTGGCATGGCCTGTTCCATGCGGTCTCTTCCTTCAATAACGCGGGATTCGCCCTCTACTCGAATAACCTGATGGATTTCGTGGCGGATCCGTGGCTATGCATCCCCATCAGCATCGCCATCATGCTCGGCGGCTTGGGCTTCCCGGTTCTGGTCCAGCTCAGGCATCATTGGCGGAATTCGCTGAAGTGGACGATGAACACTCGTCTGGTCCTGCTCATGACCGCATTGCTGCTGCTTGGGGGCACCATTTTCATCACCGCCATGGAATGGTCCAATCCGAAGACGCTGGGCGAGCTTGAACCTGCCCAGCGGATCCTGGCTGGATTCTTCCACTCAGTGCAGACACGTACCGCTGGCTTCAATTCCATCGATATCGGCGCGATGCATCCAGCATCCTGGCTGGGCATGGATGTGCTGATGTTCATCGGCGGAGGGCCGGCCGGCACCGCCGGCGGCATCAAGATCACCACGGCTGCGATCCTGCTGTTCATCATCATGACCGAACTTCGCGGCGAGACCGCCGTCAACGTCCTGGGCAAGCGCCTGTCCCGCTCGGTCCATCGCCAGGCCATCACGGTGGCGCTGATGGGCGTAGCGGCGGTATTCGTCGGCACCATGGGACTGCTCCTGCTGACCGGCTACTCCCTGGATCGCTGCCTCTTTGAAGCCACCTCCGCATTCGGCACCGTCGGGCTGTCCACCGGCATTACCCCGGATTTGCCGGACCCTGCCAAGGGCATCCTCATTGCATTGATGTACCTGGGCCGCGTCGGGGTCCTCTCGCTGGGCTCCGCGCTGGCCCTGCGCGATCGAAAAGCGCTCTACGAACTCCCCAAGGAAAGGCCTTCAATTGGCTAAGCTACTGAATTTTCGAAATGACGCCAAGGGCCTGTCGAAAGCGAACTCCGTTGCAGTGATCGGGCTCGGGCGATTTGGCGAATCCCTGGCCCTGGAACTGATGAAGTCCGGTACCCATGTCCTGGGCATTGACGTGCACGAGAACATCGTCCAGTCCCTGAACGGGGAATTGACTCAGGTGGTTCGCGCCGACGCCTCAAGCCGGGAAATCCTTGAACAGCTCGCGATCCACGAATTCGACCGCGTGGTGGTTGCCGTAGGCAGCCACCTGCAGTCATCCATCCTGTGCTGCTCGCTCTTGGTCAGCATGGGGATCCCGCAGATCTGGGCCAAGGCGCAGGACGATCGGCACGGTCTGATCCTGGAGCAGCTCGGAATCCACCACATCGTCTACCCGGAGAAGGATATGGGCAAGCGAGTCGCCCACCTGGTGCGCGGATCCATGATGGACTACCTGGAAGTCGATCCAGGCTATGCCATGGTGAAAATGAGCGCACCAGCCACATTGCACGGTGTGAAACTCAGTGATGCCGGGGTACGCAATAAATACCGGGTGACCATCGCTGCCACGACCAATGCGGCCGGCGAATGGAAGAACACGGACGGAAACACCGTCCTGCAGACCGGAGACAAGATCCTCGTGCTGGGATCGATTGCCGATACCGAGAAGTTCGGGCAACTGGCCTGAGACGCGCAATAGGCGCCTTCCACATGATGTGGAAGGCGCCTATTGACTGCTACGGAAGGGTACTGCCTAGGCTTCGATGCTGAATCGCAGGACCAGAGCGAGGCCGATAATCACGGCACCCCAGATCAGACCAAGAATAATGGTGATGCGGTTCAGGTTGCGCTCGGCTACACCCGAAGATCCCATTGAGCTGGTCATGCCGCCGCCGAACATGTCGGACATACCGCCACCACGGCCCTTGTGCAAAAGGATCAGCAGGGTCAGCAGGACGCTTGTAATGCCCAGCAATACCTGCAAAATGATCTTGATAATATCCAAGTCGACGGTTCCTTAGTTAGATTCAGTCGGTGACGAGATGATGCTCGAACCTGACAATATTAGCAAATTCCTCGGCATCCAGGCTGGCACCGCCAACCAACACGCCATCAACATCGCGTTCGCGCATGATCGATGCGGCATTTGCTGCCTTAACACTACCGCCATAGAGCAGTTGAGTCTTCTCGGCAATCTCTGCACCGAAGCGTTCAGCCAGCGCACCGCGAATTGCGGCGCACATTTCCTGCGCGTCAGCTGGTCCGGCAACTTCACCCGTACCGATGGCCCAGACTGGTTCGTAGGCGATGACCAGGCTTGCGGCCTGCTCAGCGGTTACGCCTTCCAGCGATTCAGCCAACTGGTCCAGGGTGAATGCCACATGCTCGCCGGCCTTGCGTACTTCCAGGCCTTCGCCGACGCAGAGCATCGGGGTCAGGTCGTGGCGGTAGGCAGCAGCCAGCTTGGCGGCAATCACCTGGTTGGTTTCATTGTGGTACTCGCGACGCTCGGAGTGGCCTACCAATACGTAGGTGCAGCCGAGCTTCTTGAGGAACTGCCCCGAAATTTCACCAGTGTACGCACCTGAGTCCTGTGCGGACAGATCCTGGGCACCGTAGACGATATCCAGTTTGTCGCCCAGGGTCAGAGTCTGCACGCCGCGGATGTCGGTGAAGGGAGGGAACACTGCGACCTCGGCACGATCGTAATCGTGCTCATGGTCCTTCAGGGTCCACGCCAGCTTCTGCACCAGGGTGATGCCCTGGACGTGGTCCATGTTCATCTTCCAGTTGCCGGCAATCAGCGGCTGGCGCACAAAGGCGCCGTTCTGCGAAATGGTCATTATTAGCCTTCCAATGCGGCAACACCCGGCAGGGTCTTGCCTTCGAGGTACTCCAGCGAAGCGCCGCCACCGGTGGAGATATGGCCGAAGTCATCCTCCGAGAAGCCCAGTGCGCGCACGGCTGCAGCGGAATCGCCGCCGCCTACGACGCTGAACGCTTCCGAGTCCGCCAGAGCCTGCGCGACGGTACGGGTACCTTCGGCGAAAGCAGGGATCTCGAAGACGCCCATCGGGCCATTCCAGAATACGGTATTTGCACTGGTGATGTAGCTTGCGAACAGTTCAGCGGACTTTGGTCCGATGTCCAGGCCAAGGCCGTTGGAGCCGAAGCTGGCTTCTTCGATCTTGTCTGCGGCCAGCACCTCGTGCTCTGCGTCGGCACCGAACTTGCTTGCCACTACGACGTCGCTAGGCACGATGATGTCGCAGCCGAGCTTCTCGGCCCGCTGCAGGTATTCCTGGCAGGTCGCGATCTGGTCTTCTTCAAGCAGCGAGCTGCCAATGGCGAAGCCCTGCGCCTTGAGGAAAGTGAAGGCCATGCCGCCACCGATCAGCAGCTGATCGGCCTTGCCCAGTAGGTTGTCGATGACAGCGAGCTTGTCCGATACCTTGGACCCTCCAAGCACCACAACGTATGGGCGCTTCGGGGCCTCGGTCAGGGTCTTGAGGACCTTGACCTCGGTAGCAACCAGGTCGCCCTGGTAGCTAGGGAGCAGACTGGCGATGTCGTAGACCGAAGCGTGCTTCCGGTGCACAGCACCGAAAGCGTCGTTCACGTAAGCGCCGTTCTGACCGGTCAGCGCAGCCAATTCCTTGGCGAACTCTTCGCGCTGCGCATCATCCTTGGAGGTTTCGCGAGCATCGAAGCGGACGTTCTCCAGAACCAGCACGGAGCCCTCTTCGAGGTTTGCCGCCAACTGGCGAGCGGAGTCGCCCACCACGTCTTCGGCAACAGCGACGTCGAAGTCAGCCAGTTCGTCCAGGCGGCTAGCCGCAGGAGCGATGGAGTACTTGGCATCGAACTGGCCCTTGGGGCGTCCCAAGTGGGCCATTACGATGACCTTTGCGCCAGCTTCAGCCAGCTTGCCGATGACTGGCAGCGACGCGCGGACGCGGCCTTCATCGGTCACAGTTGCACCGTCGAGCGGTACGTTCAGGTCACTGCGGACCAGAACGTACCGTCCGCGGACGCCGTTGTCAGCGATCAATTCGTCAATGGTGTGAGAAGACATGTCTCTAGGTTATCGACTAGAGGCTGGATCCCACGAATTCAACGAGGTCAACAAGTCGCGAGGAGTAGCCCCACTCGTTGTCGTACCACGCGACGACCTTCACGCTGTTGCCCATCACGGTGGTCAGACCGGAGTCGAAAACTGCCGAGTGGGGGTTGGTCACGATGTCCGAAGAAACCAGTGGATCGGTGGAGTACTCAAGGTATCCGCTCAATGCACCCTCGGCAGCTGCCTTCTCGAATGCTGCGTTGATTTCTTCCACAGTTGCGGTGCGGGCCAGGTTCACGGTCAGGTCGGTGGCCGAACCGGTTGGAACTGGTACGCGCATAGCGTAACCGTGCAGCTTGCCCTTCAGCTCTGGGAGCACCACGCCGATGGCCTTTGCGGCACCGGTCGAGGTCGGGATGACGTTCAGCGCCGCGGCGCGGGCACGGCGTGGGTCGCTGTGCGGTGCATCCTGCAGGCGCTGGTCTGCGGTGTAAGCGTGGATGGTGGTCATCAGGCCATCAACAATGCCGAACTCTTCGTTCAGCACCTTGGCTACTGGAGCCAGGCAGTTGGTGGTGCATGACGCGTTCGAAATGATGGCGTGGTTTGCAGGATCGTACTTGTCCTGGTTGACGCCCATCACGATGGTGATGTCTTCATTCTTGGCAGGAGCCGAGATGATGACCTTCTTTGCGCCAGCAGCTACGTGCTTCTTGGCGTCTTCTGCGTTGGTGAAGAATCCGGTCGATTCAATGACGACATCGACGTTCAATTCGCCCCATGGAAGGTTGGCTGGCTCGCGCTCAGACAGAACCTTGATACGGCGTTCTCCGACGACGATGGTATCGCCGTCCACGGATACCGGCTCGCCCACTGGGCCGAGCACGGAATCGAACTTCACCAGGTGAGCAAGCGAATCGATTGAACCAAGGTCATTGACGGCGACGATTTCAATGTCTGCCTTATGGGCCAGAACTGCACGCAGGAAGTTGCGTCCGATACGACCGAAACCATTGATTCCAACACGGGTTGTCACGTGACTATCTCCTCTAAATGGGATGATGATGCCACGACCGCACGCGAGCGGAGGTGGCCTTCTTTAAGAGGACACTCCGTTGTGCCGTGCTTGCGGATCCCAACGAATTGCCGGGATCCGCAACACACTTGAAACATACTACGCTACATTAGCGCAGAATGTGAGCTAACTTACCAGATAAGTCTTACTTACCTGGAAGGATCAGCGCTGCTGCGCCGTTGCGGGCAGCTTCGAAACGAGCCTGGACATCTGCCCAGTTCACGATGTTCCAGAATGCCTTGACGTAGTCAGCCTTGACGTTGACGTAGTCCAGGTAGAAGGCGTGCTCCCACATGTCCAGCATCAGCAGCGGGGTGGTTGCCACTGGGATGTTGCCCTGCTGGTCGTACAGCTGCTCGATGACCAGCTGGCCGCCCAGTGCGTCGTAAGCCAGCACTGCCCAGCCCGAGCCCTGCAGGCTCATGGCCGAAGCGGTGAAGTGGCCACGGAAAGCGTCGAACGAACCGAAGAAGTCGTCGATGGCCGCTGCCAGCTCGCCCTCAGGCTTGTCGCCACCCTCTGGGGACAGGTTGTTCCAGAAGATCGAGTGGTTGGTGTGGCCACCCAGGTGGAACGCCAGGTCCTTGGACAGCTTAGGGATATTGCCGAATTCGCCCTTTTCGCGAGCTTCAGCCAACTGCTCCAGTGCCGAGTTTGCGCCAGCAACGTAAGTTGCATGGTGCTTGGAGTGGTGCAGTTCCATGATGCGAGCCGAGATGTTCGGCTCCAGTGCGGCGTAGTCGTACTGCAGTTCTGGCAGTGAATAAACAGCCATGATTCTCCTCAATCTTCTCAATTGGTTGAATCTCCGCGGGAGGGCTCCCGCGGGGACATTTTAATGTTCCAGTTCATCTCCTGGAACGCTGGACTCCGTACCTGGTATTCCCAGATCGCTCGCCTTTTTATCCGCCATAGCCAAAAGGCGGCGGATTCGGCCAGCGATGGCGTCCTTGGTCATTGGCGGTTCGGCCATGCGGCCGAGCTCATCCAAGGAGGCTTGCTTGTGCTCAAGGCGCAGCAGTCCCGCATAGCGCAAGTGCTCGGGAACCTCGTCGCCCAAGATGCCCAGTGCACGCTCAACGCGGGCACCGGCAGCTACCGCTGCCTGGGCACTGCGCCGCAGGTTGGCGTCGTCGAAGTTCGCCAAGCGGTTCGCCGTCGCGCGCACTTCCTTGCGCATGCGCCGTTCTTCCCAGACCATGAGCGCATCGTGAGCGCCCATGCGGGTCAGCAGTTGGGCGATGGCATCGCCATCACGGATCACAACGCGGTCCACACCGCGCACTTCACGCGCCTTGACCGTCAGTCCCAGGCGGCGAGCTGCACCGACCAGCGCCAAAGCGGCTTCTGGCCCAGGGCAGGTGATTTCCAAAGCGGAGCTGCGTCCGGGTTCGGTCAACGATCCGTGGGACAGGAATGCGCCGCGCCATACAGCTTCAGCGTCGGCGGTAGAACCGTTGACGATCACCGAGGGCAGGCCGCGTACCGGCCGGCCGCGCTGGTCAAGCAGGCCAGTTTGGCGTGCAAGCACTTCGCCGTCCTTGGAAACACGCACAATGTAGCGGCTCCCCTTGCGGATGCCCGATCCGGAAACCATGACGATTTCGGCATCGTGGCCGTACAGCTCGCCGATAGCAATCTTCAACCGCCGGGCCGTCGCCGCGAGGTCCACTTCTGCTTCGATGACAATTCGTCCGGAGACGATGTGCAGCCCGCCGCTGAAGCGGAGCATGGTCGAAACCTCGGCCTTGCGGACCGATGGCTTGCGAATCTCTACCCGCGACAGCTCGTCTTTGACGGAAGCCGTCAATGCCATGAATCAAACTCCCTTACTTGGATCTTCCTAAGACCCGATCGCGGTAAACACCTCGTGATAGGCCGCCGCTAGTCGCAACGGGTCGTGCACAGCACGACCGTCAGATACTCCTACTGTACTAAAAAAGACACGCGCACCGAGTTTTTGCGCTGCCAGCTCAAATCGATCCCTGTTAAGAATCTTTGATTCGTCGGCAATAATTGCATCGAATTTGACCTCGGGTGCGTAACGTCCCAGCACCTCCAAGTGCGCCGCGGCGTCCATCCCGGAAGTCTCTGCCGTATCAAAGGCCAGGTTCATGGTCAGCAGCTTCTTGGCCGTGGTCGATGCCAGGGCCTGGCGCATATCCGGCAGCAGCAGATGCGGGAGCACCGAGGTGTACCAGGAACCGGGACCGAGAATCACCCAGTCCGCCAGATCGATGGATTCCAGCGCTTCGGAGCAGGCCGGCGCATCGGACGGTTCCAGGTACACGTGGGTAACCAGGCCGCCGGAACCGGCGCGAGCCAGCTTGGCCTGCCCATCGATTCGGCGACGCACCAAGGTGTCGTTCACCGGGTCGGATTCAAGAACCTCGCCATGGATGGACAGCGGAACCGTGCTCATTGGCAGGACCTGCCCGCGCGCGCCAAGCAGGGCACCTGCCCAACGCAGGCCAGCTACCGGGTTATCGAGCAACTCCCACAGCGCCAGGATCAGCAAATTGCCAACGGCATGGCCGTTCAATGGCTCGTCGGCGTTTTCGGTCGATTCAAAGCGGTACTGCATGACATCGCGCCAGGTACGGCCCCAGTCATTGTCGTCGCACAGCGCAGCCAGCGCCATGCGCAAGTCTCCCGGGGGCAGCACATCGAAGGATCCCCGAAGCCGCCCGGAACTGCCGCCGTCATCGGCCACCGTTACTACGGCGGTGAGGTCGGTAGTCAGACGGCGCAGGGCAGAGAGCGACGAGGACAGCCCGTGTCCCCCGCCCAAGGCCACCACCGATGGGTTGCGGTAATCATCACTTCGAGTCAGTCCCTGGATCGGGATCGGACCTGTAGCAAAGGCCATGGCGGCTACTCACGCCCCAGATCACGGTGGCTGATATTCACCCTGACGTTCGGGAACTGCGCCAGGCGCCGGCCCAGCTCAATGGTGGTTGCTACCGAGCGGTGCTTGCCGCCGGTGCAGCCCACGGCAATAGTCGCGTAGTGCTTATTCTCGCGGCGGTAACCTTCAAAGACCGGTTCCAATGCCTTGAGGTAGTTCTCGATGAACTCGCTCGTGCCTTCCTGGCTCAGCACATAGTCCGACACTTCCTTGTCCTTGCCTGTCTGCGGGCGCAGTTCAGGTACCCAATGGGGGTTGGGGATGAAACGGACATCTGCCACGTAGTTGGCATCAGCGGGCAGGCCGTACTTGAACCCGAAGCTCATCACGTTGATGCGCAGGATGATCGGCCCGGATTCGCTGAACAGTTCGTTGACTGCACGTGCCAGGTCGTGCACCGACATGGTCGTGGAATCCAAGATGATTTCGGCAGCTTCACGCAATTGATCGGTGATCCCGCGTTCGCGCTTGATGCCGTCGACAATGCGGCCGTCATCCTGCAGCGGATGCGGCCGGCGACCCTGCTCGAAGCGGCGGATCAGCACCTCGTCGCTGGCGTCGAGGTAGACCAGGCGGAACTTCACCCCGCTGGCTGTCAGGTTCGCCAAGGCATCGCGGATTTCCGGGAACATTTCCTTGGAGCGCACGTCCATCACGACAGCCATCTTCGGGATGGAGCCCTGCGAACGGCTCATCATCTCCGTCAAGGGTCCAAGCATGGCCGGTGGAAGGTTCTCCACTACGTACCAGCCCTGGTCTTCCAGAGCATGCGCGACTGTGGTGCGACCGGCACCTGACATGCCGGTTACGATCACGAGTTCGGACTCAGGGGGTTTTACTGCTTCATACTCAGCGGTCATATCACAAGGCTAGTCGACAATTTCGCCTGTAGTCATATTCACACCGGTTAATGAAGCGTCTTCTAGGGACTCTTTGATGGAAGTCGCAAGTTTTTCACCGA
Source organism: Glutamicibacter sp. NPDC127525 (assembly GCF_042672105.1). NCBI lineage: Bacteria > Bacillati > Actinomycetota > Actinomycetes > Micrococcales > Micrococcaceae > Glutamicibacter > Glutamicibacter sp. NPDC127525. The sequence goes on from NZ_JBHXVN010000001.1 coordinate 573,093, forward strand.
CTCCTGGCACGTCCATCAGCTCCTCGATGCTCGCCGCACGGATCTTCTTCATCGACCCGAAGTGCTTGCGCAGGGCAGCCTGCTTGGACTTGCCCAGCCCCGGGATCGCGTCCAAATCCGAGGCGATCATGGATTTAGCACGCTTGGCGCGGTGGAAGTTGATCGCAAAACGGTGCGCCTCGTCGCGAAGCCGCTGCACCAAATACAGGGCAGCTGAGGCACGCGGCAGGATCACCGGGAACGGATCGTCGGGCAGCCACAGTTCTTCCAAGCGCTTAGCCAGGCCGACCACTGGAATGTCATCGATTCCCAGGTCGTCCATGGCCTTCTGCGCCGCGGCCACCTGGGGCGGTCCGCCGTCAACGATCACCAGAGATGGCGGGTAGGAGAATCGCTTCTTTTCCTGCTCACCGGTTTCTTCATCCACTTCCCCGGTTGCAAAGCTCTTGGGGTCGACCTTCTCCTTCAGGTAGCGGCTGAAGCGACGGTAGATCACGTCGTACATGCTGGCGGTATCATCGCGTGCTGCATCACCGGTGATGGAGAACTTTCGATATTCGCTCTTCTTGGGCAGCCCATCTTCAAAGACCACCATGGAAGCAACCACGTTGGTGCCTTGGGTATGCGACGCGTCATAGCATTCGATGCGAAGCAGTGCTTGTTCGGCTCCCAGTGCATCCTGCAGTTCCTGCATCGCCAGCGAACGCGTGGTGATATCACCTGCTCGCTTCGACTTGTGCAGGCGCAGCGCTTGTTCGGCGTTCTCCACGACGGTGGATGCCAGTGCCGCCTTGTCGCCGCGTTGGGCGACGCGCAAGGAGACTTTGGAACCGCGCAGCTCGGTGAGCCAGGTCGTGACATCCTCAATGTCTTCGGGCAGAGTCGGAACCAGGATTTCCTTGGGAATCCGGTCCGCGTGATCTGCGTAGACCTGGGTGAGAAGCTGCTCGACGAATTCAGCGCCGGTGGTATCCGCAACCTTTTCGACGACCCAGCCTCGTTGCGAACGGATACGGCCGTCGCGGACATGGAATACCTGCACGGCGGCTTCTAATTCATCGCCATGAATGCCGAAGATATCAGCTTCGGTACGGTCGTCAAGGACCACGGCGTTGCGTTCAAAAACTCTGTTCAGTGCGGCAATGTCATCGCGATAGCGGGCGGCCTTCTCGTATTCGAGTTCTGCCACCGCCTCTTGCATCTTGGCTGTCAGGGCCTTGGTGAACTTAGTAGCCTCGCCGCTCATGAAGGTGCATAGGTCATCAGCCAGTTGACGGTGGTCTTCTTCGCTGATGCGCCCCACGCAGGGCGCCGAGCATTTGTCGATGTACCCCAAGAGGCAAGGGCGACCCGATGCTTCGGCACGCTTGAACACGCCCGGCGCACAGCTGCGCACAGGAAAGACCCGCAACAGCGTATCGAGGGTTTCCCGGATGGCCTTGGCCGGATAGAACGGCCCGAAATACTTCACGCCCTTGCGCTTGTCCCCGCGCATGACCAGGGCGCGCGGGTACTTTTCGTTCAAGGTGACAGCAAGGTACGGGTAGGTCTTGTCATCACGGAAAACAATATTGAACCGGGGATTGTATTCCTTGATCCAGGAGTACTCCAGCTGCAGCGCTTCCAATTCGGAACCCACCACGGTCCACTCCACGCTGCCGGCGGTGAATACCATGGCCCGGGTTTTGGGCGTGAGCCGGTCAGGATTGGCGAAGTAGGAGGTCAAGCGGTTGCGCAGGACCTTGGCCTTGCCAACGTAGATGACACGGCCGTGTTCATCGCGGAAACGGTACACGCCCGGTTTCGTGGGAATGTCCGAAGTTCTCGGACGGTAACTTGCCGGATCAGCCATGGTCTATTTCGCGTCCGGTGGCAGTTGGTTGTAGGAATCGACGCGTTCCTGGCCGGAAAGCTCGGCAATCGCATCAACGATCCGGTCCGTGGCCTGGCGGCGCTGCGGCAACGGGTGCTTGCGTCCCAACTGGTCGAAGTACAGCGGCTCGCCATAGTGGATATGGAATTTGGCAGGACGGAAACCCTTTGAACCAGCAGGCTGCAGCTTCTCCGTGCCGATCAAGCCCACCGGTACCACTGGTACACCGGTGGTCAGCGCCAGCCAGCCCACGCCGGTGCGTCCGCGGTACAACTTGCCATCGCGCGAGCGAGTGCCCTCGGGGTAGATGCCGATGCCCTTGCCGCCTTCGACGATTTCCACCAGGGAATCGAGGGCGGCAACCGAAGCTGCCTGTTCGCCACGCTGCACCGGAATGGATCCCACGGATTCGAAGAAGGTCTTCATCACCTTGCCCTTCAGTCCCGGGGTGGTGAAGTATTCCGCCTTGGCGAAGAACGCCACGTCGCGCGGGGTCAGCGCCTGAATGATCAAGGAGTCGAAGAATGACAGGTGGTTGGAGGCGACAATGAAGCCGCCTTCCTTGGGAACGTTCTCAAGCCCGGTCACTTCCGCACGGCATACACCGTGGATGACGCCCCGAATCGACGAACGGGTCATGGTGTAGATGCTCATCTACTTTGCACCTTCCTGCATGAGGTCATCGTCGAGGTTCAGCGTGTTTGCCAGCTGTGCTCCGAGCAGGAGCTCAGCAAGGTCCCGGGTTGTCGCCACAGTTGCGCCTGCCTGCTGCAGTTCATCGTCCTGGGCAAAGCCCCACGCGACGCCGACCGAAGCCACCGAATTCTCGCGGGCGGCATCCCAATCGTAGTAGCGGTCCCCCACAACTACGCTGCTCGCCGGGTCCAGCTGCCCGTGCTCCAAAGCCTCAGCGACAATGTGCGTCTTGCTCGAACCCATGCTCCCGTGCTCATCCGCGTTGCCGTGAATCGCATCGAGATGCTCATCCAGCCCCTTGCGTGCAATGAGCTGGCGCGCAATGTTGATGGGCTTGGCCGTGGTCACTGCGACGTAGATCCCGGCCGCGCGCAACGCGTCCAGGAGCGCCGCAATGCCCGGGTAGATCACGGATTCTGCCATGCCCACCTCGGCATAGCGGGCGCGGTAGGCCGCGATGATGGAGTCGATGTTCTCGTCGGTGACGCCGTCAAGCGTACGCAGCCCGATTTGGAGGGGCGGGCCTACCAGCGCTTCAACTCGTGCTTCGCCCGGATCGGCCAAACCATGGGAGGTGACCGCGTGGCGGATACCCGAAGTTATGGCACCGGCAGGGTCCACGAGGGTCCCATCCAGATCGAAGAGCACACTTGTTACCGACATATTCACCTAGCCATCTTCCCATGAAGCGGACGCGGGTTAGCAATCCATAACTGAAATCGCATATGTCGAACATTCTCCGCCAGGCATTACAGGATCTCGGAGAGGAACTTCCCGGTGTGCGATTCGCCCACCTTGGCCACCTTTTCCGGGGTGCCGGCAGCCAGGATCGTGCCGCCGCCTGAGCCGCCTTCCGGGCCGAGGTCGATGACCCAGTCAGCCGACTTGATGACATCCAGGTTGTGCTCGATGGTCAACACGGTGTTGCCCTTGTCGACCAATCCCTGCAGCACCTTGAGCAGCTTGCGGATATCTTCGAAGTGCAGACCGGTGGTCGGCTCGTCCAGGACGTAGATGGAGCGGCCATTGGAACGCTTCTGCAGTTCCGCAGCCAGCTTCACGCGCTGGGCCTCGCCACCGGAGAGGGTGGTTGCCGGCTGACCCAGGCGCACGTAGCCCAAACCCACGTCCACCAGCGTGCGCAGGTGGCGGGCGATCGGGGTGAAGGCACTGAAGAACTCGGCGCCTTCGGCAATCGGCATATCCAGCACATCGGCAATGTTCTTGCCCTTGTACAGCACCTGCAGGGTTTCGCGGTTGTAGCGGGCGCCCTGGCAGACCTCGCAGGGCACGTAGACGTCCGGCAGGAAGTTCATCTCGATCTTCAGCGTGCCGTCACCCGAGCAGGATTCGCAGCGTCCGCCCTTGACGTTGAAGGAGAAACGGCCCGGCTGGTAGCCGCGCAGCTTCGCCTCATTGGTCTCCGCAAACAGCTTGCGGATGTGGTCGAACACGCCGGTGTAGGTCGCAGGGTTCGAACGCGGGGTCCGGCCGATGGGCGACTGGTCAACGTGGACCACCTTGTCCAGGTGCTCCAGGCCCTGCACGCGGGTGTGGCGGCCGGGCACCTGCTTGGCGCCGTTGAGCTTGTTGGCCAGCACCTTGTACAGGATGTCATTGACCAGGGTGGACTTGCCCGAGCCGGACACGCCGGTCACCGCGGTCAGCACGCCCAGCGGGAACTCCACCGACACGTTCTGCAGGTTGTTCTCGTTGGCACCGACCACCTTGAGCTTGCGCTCCTTGTCGATCTTGCGGCGCTTGGACGGGATGTCGATCTGCTTGCGGCCCGAAAGGTAGTCTCCGGTCAGCGACTTGGTGTTCTGCTTCAGGCCCTCCAGGGATCCGGAGTGCACCACTTCGCCGCCGTGCTCGCCGGCGCCCGGGCCGATGTCCACGATCCAGTCAGCTTCGGCAATGGTGTCTTCGTCGTGCTCCACCACGATCAGGGTGTTGCCCAGCGATCGCAGGTGCAGCAGGGTGTCGATCAGGCGGCGGTTATCGCGCTGGTGCAGGCCGATGGACGGCTCGTCCAGAACGTAGAGCACGCCGACCAGGCCCGAACCAATCTGCGTAGCCAGGCGAATGCGCTGCGCCTCGCCGCCGGACAGGGTGCCGGCAGCGCGTTCCAGGGTCAGGTACTCCAGCCCGACGTCCAGCAGGAACTTCATGCGCGCGTCGATTTCCTTGAGCACCTGCGCGGCGATCTGCGCCTCGCGTGCGGTGAGCACGATCGTGGAGAGGAATTCCGCGGCGCTGCGCAGGTCCATGGCGGCAACTTCAGCGATGGAACGCCCGCCCACCAAGACCGAGAGCGACGCCGGATTCAGGCGCGCGCCGCCGCAGGTAGGGCACGGGATCTGGCGCATGTACTGCTCGTAGCGGTCGCGGGCGTGATCCGATTCGGTTTCCTGGTGCTTGCGGTGCACGTAGGAAATGACGCCCTCGAAGCCGGTGGAGTACTTGCGCTCGCGGCCGAAGCGGTTCTTGTACTGCACGACCACCTTGTGGTCCTTGCCATTCAGGATCGCTTCGCGGGCGGCAGCCGGCAGCTCCTGCCACTGGGTGTCCATGGTGAAGCCCAGCTCATGGCCCAGGCCTTCGATCAAGCGGTTCCAGTATTCGGTGGTGGCCTTGCCTAGCGACCATGGGGCGATCGCGCCCTCGGCCAAGGTGACCTCGCCGTCCGGAACGATCAGGTGCTCATCGACTTCCAGCTTGGTGCCGATGCCGGAACAGGCCGAACAAGCACCGAACGGGTTGTTGAAGGAGAAAGTGCGCGGCTCGATCTCATCGATGGCCAGCGGATGCTCATTGGGGCAGGCCAGGTTCTCGGAGAACGCGCGCACGCGCTGGGGATCATCCTCGTCCAGGTCCACGAAGTCGGCCAGCACGCGTCCTTCGGCGATGCCCAGGGCCGTTTCGATGGAGTCAGTCAAGCGCTGGCGGGCATCTTCCTTGATGGCCAGGCGGTCGACGACCACCTCAATGGTGTGCTTGACCTGCTTGGCCAGCTTCGGCGGATCGTTCAGCTGGATGGTGGTGCCGTCAACGCGGGCACGGGCGAAGCCCTTGGATGAGAGCTCTGCGAACAGGTCGACGAATTCGCCCTTGCGCGAGCGCACTACCGGGGCGAGGATCTGGAAGCGGGTTTTCTCCGGTAGCTCCATCAGCTGGTCGACGATCTGCTGCGGAGTCTGCTTGGAGATCGGTTCGTGGCAGATCGGGCAATGCGGACGGCCCACGCGGGCCCACAGCAGGCGCATGTAGTCGTACACTTCGGTAATCGTGCCCACTGTGGAACGCGGGTTGCGGCTGGTCGATTTCTGGTCGATGGACACCGCTGGAGACAGGCCCTCGATGAAATCCACATCGGGCTTGTCCACCTGGCCGAGGAACATGCGGGCGTAGGCAGAGAGCGATTCGACGTAGCGGCGCTGTCCTTCGGCAAAAATGGTGTCAAAGGCCAAGGAGGACTTGCCCGAACCGGAAAGACCGGTAAAGACAATCATTGCGTCACGCGGGAGATCAATGTCCACGTTTTTCAGGTTGTGCTCGCGTGCACCCTTGACGACCAGGCGAGTCAGATCAGTTCTTTTACTCTGCGATGAAATAGCCACGAGGCAATACTAATCGAAAACTACTTCGAATACGTGTACGAATGGACGCAACTCACAGTTAATTCTCCAAACCCCTGATCCGGCACACGGCGAGCGCCATGCGTGCTCGTGCATCCACCCGAAATGTCGACCGGTGAGCCGGCATCCCTGCGAACCCAGACCGGACCACGACGACCCATTCGAGGTACCGGTTGCCCTTGGAAACCCGCGCTCACGGGATGGACTGGCCGGCTCCCAAGTTTCTCGCTGGCATGCTGCCTCAGCGCCGGCATATGCCGGACCTCCCCGAAGCCTGCTGTTCCGAACTGGAATCGACGGGCCCTATGGTCGAATACGTTGGCTGGCGAATCACCTAACCGTTCGGGATCCACCGAGCGCTGCCAACCTGCCGCACTCAACTCTGGCGTTCACCCAACAGGTGACCGTCTCCGGCTCAAGCCGTTTGAGCAACGTCATGAACCATCGCGCTCCTGCGCCTGCCACGTGTGCAACACCTCCCGAAGATCGCAGCTATCTCGTGGATGCCAATGAGCGGCGAGCGCATACCCCGTGTTGCATGAGCGATAAAAGGATAAAGTTCGTCATTCGGTTCACGCCGTCAATCAGGGGCATCGCAATCACTGATCCGCAACGCAATTGCATCGCGAACCTCGCCAAACGTTCCGCCTAGTGGCGTCATCCGCGGTGTCGAGGCCATCCAGCAGCAATTTTTTCCTTGCGAGCATTCAACATCTTGAGGTACCGCCAGATCGTTTCGTTTCATGCCCCTCGCCTGTCACTACACCAGAAGGGGCATACGAAACGGCCGGCTTTCCTGTGAATCCATGAAAGTTCTGCAATTCAAGTCAGCATGTGGTGTGCTCCTGTATGCGACCGGCTTACGGGACAGCCTCGTGTGGTGGGCTCTCGAGGCTATGTGTGGTTCTGCGATGAACTTAGCCAACAACTTTTCGTCTGGAGACTGCCTGGAAACAGGGATCATTCGATCGAGTAATGTAACGGATGTGGCTCAACTTCGTGCCGCTTGACCTTGGGAGCACCAATGACCGTTCTGACCGCTGATTCGCCATGGACGCGGTTCTGGAACCACGGAGCTTGGTGGAAAGCAATAGGACTGGCCGTTGCCTACCTCGCCCTCTATGAGGGAGCGAGCCTCTTGATAGGGGTTGTAGTCGGGGGTGACATCGGCGAGCCCAACAGTCCGAAGTATCTTCTGCTCGGATACCTTGTACCGATTGCTATTGGCGGGCTGATTTTGGTGGCCTTCGCTGCATCCGTCGGGTGGCTAAAGGACCTTTTTGGCCCTCAGCCGATTCGAGGTGGGCGCTGGATGTGGATCGCCGTCATCGCGGTGCTGCTGTTCAACGTCTTACGCTTCGCATCGATGGACTACGCGAAGGCTGGCTTCACTGTCGTGGCGCTTTGGATTCTCATCGGACTGTTGATCGGCTTCGCCGAGGAAGTTCTCACCCGTGGACTCGTGGTCAACATGTTGCGCAAGGCGGGCCACGGTGAGATCGCAGTTGCGCTCGTCTCTGCCGGGGTTTTCGCGCTGCTTCACTCGGTCAACCTTCTCAGCGGTCAGGCTCTGGGACCGACGCTACTTCAACTCGGTTATACCTTCATGTTCGGTATCCTCATGTACTTCGCGCTGCGCGTGACCGGCAACCTCATCTGGCCGGTGTTGCTCCACGCTAGTACCGACCCCAGCATCTTCCTTCTCGGTACCTACCCCTCGGGTAGTGCCCTGGGCAGCATCGCCAGCCTCGGTAACGTCGTGGTTATCGCTGTAGGCCTAGTCCTAGTGTTCTTCATCCGCGGGCGCCTGGTTGATAGCTCCAGACTTGCCGTTTGATGGGTGAGCTAGCGGGCTAGTTGATGGAGGGGGCGCCCCCGTCGAAGGTCTGAGGGCCGTCGGCGCGAATAGAGGGCTCATGGATCAAATGACGCTCCACAGGACAAAGTATTGACCTGCTCACGCAAATTAACCGCCCCTCCGCCTCCAAATTTCTTCATTGACCCTCAAGCGACCACACCGTCCCGTAGACCGTTCGCTTACTGGGACTGTTCGTCTCTGGCTTTCTGCCCACCAGGCAGGATATCGAGCATGATGTACATCAGATTACCCACAGGGCCTTCCCCAGGAGGCGGATTTTCCAGCTGGTGCTCCATCCGAGCGCGGAGCTCTTCGCCGGTGTCGGGCCATGGAACAAAACTTGTAGGTCCGGTGTATCTGCCGAGCTGGGCATACCCCTTGGAGCACAGAGCCAACACAGTACCCGTGGCCTCTGCAATGGCCTCGTCCTCGCTCAGGACATTGCCCTTGGCTTCGTTGATGATCCCCATGATGTGGAGGAACAGGACCCAGTCGTCTACGCCGTTTTCGATGATCTCAAGTTCGATGTCGATCAGCGGATCAATCATGGAGTCTCACCGATGCCTAGGAAATAAATAAGCCTTCTCATTCGCGTTCACCTTGCCTGGTCACTTAGATCACCGCAGCCTGCAACAAGCCGTTCTGGATCAGTTCAACGAGAGTCTTCCCATCCCAGGCAACGTCCCGTTGGACGTTCCCCACATGAGCATATGGATGGGTACAACCCGATACATATGCTCGTAATAAGACCTGCTACTTCCTTTTCCCTTTCATTACTGGTCAAATCGTCAAATACGGAAATTAATATAGTAAGCATCCGCACTGCAAAGCGGCATCTGGCGCCTTCCTGCCAGACCAGTGCCACCAAGACCAAGACATCGGCCACCACACCCAAACTGAAAAAGTAGGAGCAACACCGTGAAAATTGGAGTCATCGGCGCCGGCGGCGTCGGCGCATACTTCGCCGCCGCCCTGGCCAAAAGCGGATCCGAAGTGCACCTACTGGCCACCGAACGCCACATCGCACCAATCACCGACCACGGGATCACCATCACCACCGGGGACGGGAGCCCCGGCTTCACCACCCTACTGGCCAGTGTCAGCACCACGGCAGAATCCATCGGCACGTGCGACGCGGTCATCCTGGCCTGCAAAGCCGGCCAGGTCGCCGCCGCCATGAGAGGGGCACGCGCCTTGATTGGGCAGAACACCGCTGTCTTGCCGCTGCAAAACGGCGTCACGGCCTCCGAGCGCATCACCGAAGCGGTCGGTCCGGGCCACGCCCTGGGCGGGGTCGCCATGATCATTTCCTACCTCCAGCAACCCGGCACCGTCCACCACGTCGGCGGGCAACCAGCCATCACCCTGGGCGAACTCGACGGAACAACCACAACCCGGGCCGCGCAACTGGCCAACGCCCTGGACGCAGCAGGAGTCGCAACCACGGTTTCGGCCGACATCATCACCGACATGTGGCGAAAATTCATGCTCATCACCTCCTACGGCGGAGTCGGCGCACTATGCCGCGAACCGGTTGGCCGAACCCGCACCAACCCGCAAACCCGCGCCCTGGTCGAAGACGCCATGCGAGAGGTTGCTACCCTCGCCGGCCATGCCGGGGCAAATCTGGGAGAATCGGACGTGGCCCGGATGATGGCACAATTCGACGCCTTCAGCCCGGACAGCACCGCCTCCATGCAACGCGATCTGGCCGCAGGACGGTCCTCGGAACTTGAGGAGCAAAACGGCACCGTCGTCCGACTGGCGCAGCATCACGGAGTCCATGTCCCCATCCACCACACCATCTACCGCGCTATGACCCTGCTCGACGGTGCCGCCGAGCACGCCACAGCCTAACGGCTCTCGCCTTCTTGGGGCGGCGCTGTGGTTTCGCCAGTATTGCCCCGGTCAGGGTTCCGCTTGCGGACCGGCCAGGCGTTGAACTTCATGCGTGCGTTCACCCAGAATCTGTCCACCGGCCATCGACCCACTTGCGGGACGGTGAGTGGATTCCTGCATGAACATATCCCCCATTGATCCGCGCTATGTCAGCGAAGAAAACCTCACTCCGGTGTACCGCGTGGACTTCTGGAATGAAAACTGCGACAGCAGCGAGCACCGGATCGAGAACGCAGCGTGCGTGGAAGACGTTCTTGCGTGGGCGGAAGCCAATAGGAATGAACGCCAAGAAGTGGTCTGGGTCGAGTACAACTATGGAGGCGGAATCGGAATGTGCCCGTTGCACGGGCAGGAGCCCACCGGTGAGGAAACGCCATTGCCGCCAAGCCCATTGCTCGAACCGTGATCATGAAGGGAGAATATGGAATCCTACCGATCTAAGCATCCCGCTGAACGTTCGGCGACTGGAATGCATGCCTGATTTGACCTGATTGGGCCTCTCCGCAGTGCTGAGCGTCCTCGATAGACGCCGGTGGGGAGATCTGGAAGAGTTGCAGCATGGAAAACACTTGGTTTCTCGTTGTTCTAATTCTCGTTAATCTCTTCGCGAGCATAAGCATCATTGGTGCGTTGAATCGGATCAGGAATGCGAGCGAAAAAGCCCTTGTGCTCCTAGAAGAACAATCTGCCCGGCAAGGTGCAGGGAAAACGTCTCAATAACGCTTCTTGAACAGGACAGTAATCTGTGCAACTCACGGTTTATCGAATTACTCCGTGATCCAGTTGATTCCACAATTGGTCGCGCTCGGTACCGATGACTCTGGTGGCAGTAAAGCTGGTCTCTTGACCATTCCTGGGATCATCGGAGACGAAATGCCCTTCTCGCAGTTCTTCGACTGAGTACCATCCCGGCGCGTAATCCTCCTCCGGTAATTCATGCCCGCCGTCTAACCAATGAATTTGGGACCACATATTCTCTTGCTTGTCCCAGAAAAACGGGAACGATCGCATAATAGTGATCGAAGTGGTCAGCCAGCCTCTGGTCTCTCCGGCGAGCGTGAGCTCCCAAACTGAATCACGGAATTCATCCAAGAAAGGATCCCTCGGCCAGTCAGTTTCGTCAAACCATTTCTCAATCCATCGCATGCATTAGTTCTACCAGAGTGAATACAGGGTCTAGCGGTCGCTAGCAATTTTGGGTCCCGTCGGACGTTCCCCTTGCAGGCGCTCGTTTAGGGCACAGGCAAATGGGGCGGTATCTATTTGTCCCGGATAGCCTTGTGGTTAATGCGCCTACCTGCTCACGAGGTGCAGAATTGGGAACCCTCGGCCCTCCCCGTCGGTTTCGGACCGACCTATTTGCGTGAATCCCTTTGCGGCGTAAAAGTTTCGTCCCGATGGGTTCTGTTCATTGACGTCGACTCGTACGGATTCACGGCCGGTGACGACCGAATTAAGCAGAGCGCTCCCAATCCCACGCCCCTGTGCAAAAGCATCAACAAACAGCATCTCAACAATGTCTTTCTCGATCGCGATGAACCCCATCGGTTGCCCAACTACTTCGGCAACGCGCAAATCGGACATCTGAGGCAAATATTTTGCTACGTCCAGTTCAATGGAATCGATATCCGCTGGAGTCAAGAACTCGTGTGTCGCCTCGACTGAGCGGCGCCAAATCGCAAGTAAAGCAGAATAGTCGGTATCAACGGCTGTGCGGATAGAAACCATGGCCTAATTCTAGTACTCGGAGGACTCCCGGATCAGTTCAAGTGCCAGCACCGCGTCGTCCGCAAGGTAGTCCTGAGCATACTCGGATGGGGACGAGCACCTGGCACCGGGGTTCACGTTCGGGCGACACAGAACGGAGGACAATGGGCAGTACTGCTGGCCAGCCCGGACAATGTTCCCAGTCGCCAATGCGTTAACTGAACTGCTTGAGCTTCCATTCCGCTCCGTGATTGCTCGGTATGCAAATAAAAGCGCGTCGAAAGACGGATCTTTTATGAGCTAGTAGCGGCTTCGTACTCAGGACAAAAGTCGCAACGTCATCGATCGTTTCTTCCACGAATTCCATGACTTCGTCCAAGCCTTCGTGAATCGTTCGAAATCCCATATATCGCCCATCATAGACGAGCTCCGGCGCTTCGCCGCCTACTACCAGTGTGAAGAAACTAAGACGGTGACTTTGAAGATCTAAATGAACATGGTGCTTACGAACGTAGACTTGAGCGCTAATTTCCTTCGGTAAGTTTATGATGACCTTCTCAAGCTGCTCCTTCAGCTGGGCGAGGTAGTCCAGTACCTTTTGGTCATCTTTCATGAGCCAAAATCTAGCATCATTCGTTTAGGATTCGTTCATGCATCTAGGCCAACCACAATCAGTCCGCGCTCTTGCCCCGCAGCGCGTGACCACCAAGCTCATTTCGAAATATCAAGCCGGACGAGCACTACCAGTACTAGTACTTTCGCTCCGAAGCTCACGAACCCTTCCAGCTTGTTGGCTCCCTGGCCTTTCGAGGGAATAGGCGTCTAGACTCCGTCGTAACAGCAATTGAGGGAGGAACCGCATGGCAACGCAAAGAGTCTCGTCATACACGGATACGGGATTACTGAACAAGTACTCCGTTGCCTATGGTTCTTTGGAAATTCAGGTCAGGCCATCTTGGCCGTGGGCGCAGGCCATGTCGCGCTAAGCCAGATCACCCTACGGGGCGGACGCGGCCGCCGGTTGGCAATCGTTGCGCTCGTGGTGGGATACGCCATTGCCGCCTTGGCGCTCTTCACGATGTTAACTGCCATCCCGGCAATGATTCAGCAATACAACGCATAACGCCGTAATTTCACGAGCTAGGTTTCATGATCCTGCGCTGAGACCTTTCCACCGGTGTCGCCTCATTTTTATGAAGCGGACTACCTCACCGTGCTCCACGGCGTTCGGCATGTTTCCCATCTGGCCGACAAGCCAGAACATTCTCCCCCACGTGCATGGTACTCGTTTCAAATAAGCATGCCTGGGTTCTAAAGCTCCCACTCCCTAGGGCGACGTAGGGGGTCTGGGCCGAGAAGCGGAGCGCACATATTCACAACGCCAATGGATGCCAGCAGGTGGCTTCGAAGGCGTGGACGGTGCAGCCACGATCGGCCCGGCGCAGCGCGTTGGCCTGGTCGCCCAGGCTCCAGTCCGCAATCTCTCCAGTTATCGCCAATGGCCTCTTTTCGCGGGCGAGCTCTTGCAGTTCGCCGTTGAATTGACCACTGGTTCGGATAGCGGCGGGCGCGCGGATAATCCCCACCCCGATGGGGAAACTACGCTCGTTGGCTATTGGCAGATGGAGCTGGGTGAACCCGCAAGGTTCCTAGTCCTGCTCCCATGGCCAGTCAATCGCCACGGGGCTGTTGCAGGAACGAATGCCCTCATTCCGATTCGCATTCATCGGGTTCCACCTGTGGCTGGTTCCCGGAATCACTTCCAGAGGCGCTTCGGGGCTACCTTGGCAGGGAACTGAATGCCGCGCGCAAGTACTTCACCGCGGTTGCTTCGTCGACCGACCACAGTTGGGCGATGCGGGCCAGATCGGCGGCCGCATCGCTGACTTCCTGCTCTGCACGATTCTCCGCGGCTTGGACCACGGTTCCGTGGCGGCCGCGGGTGACCACTGCGCCCTGCAGCTCAAGTTCCTTGTAGACCTTGGCGACGGTATTCACCGCGAGGTTCAAGGTGCCCGAGAGCGCACGAACCGACGGCAATTTGGTACCCGGAGCTAGTTTGCCCTTGGCAATTGCTGAGAGGATCTGCTCGCGGACCTGCTGATACGGCGCCACGCCCGAGTTCGGCTCGATCTTGATGAATTCCAGTTCGGTCATCCTGCACTCCATCCTTTGGACTGTGTTTGGCATTTATCCGAGCCTATCGCGTCAGCCGGGATCTGCACCGTAGTCTGGTTGCATGAACGAACTATTGCTGAACGATGTGACCGTCCGTTGGGTCTCAGTATCCGACATGGCAAACAACGTGTACCTGGTAACTAATCGGAAGACCGGCGAACAGCTGCTGGTGGATGCGGCGGATGACATGCCGGCCATCGAGCGGCTCATCCAGGCGGCCAGTGAAGACGCGAGCGATCCGCGCCTTATCGGCATCGCCACGACGCATCAGCACTGGGACCACGTGCGCGCGCTGGCCGAAGCCGTGGAGAAGTACCCGGTGCCGACCTACGCCGGTGCAGAGGACGTGGCCGGCATCGCTGGAGAATCCGGGGTCAAGATCGACCATGCGCTGAATCACGGCGACCAGCTGAAGCTGGGCGATGTGATCATCGAGGCGATCCATCTGCGAGGGCATACGCCGGGTTCGCTCGGCTATGCGCTGGTTGATTCCTCCGGCCAGCCGGTGGTGCTCAGCGGCGACAGCTTGTTCCCCGGAGGCGTGGGCAACACATGGAAGGACCCGCAGCGGTTCCTCTCTTTGCTCACCGACGTCACCGAACGCATCTTCGACCGCTTCCCGGACGAAACCCAGGTTCTGCCGGGGCACGGTGATTCGACGACACTGGGGGCAGAACGCCCGAATTTGGAGCAGTGGCGCGAACGCGGGTGGTAGCCCTTGACTGCATTGCCAGCGGCATCCGTGCCGATGGCAGCAGCGTTTAATGGTGCGGGACCTCTTCCGGCTGATGCCTGCCGCCGGATCAGATCCGTATAATCACCACTTGTGAATTCTCCGTCCTCCGCACCAATTGCCATCGCCCCATCACGACCAGCCATCATCGTCGCGGTCCTCGCCTTCCTGGCGCTAGCCGCCTATCCGTTGCGTGATGCCTTGTATCTGGGCATTTCAGGACCTGTTGCCCAGTCGGCGCTGCTCTCCGCGGCGGCTGTGTTCTTTTCCGAGATCTTGCTCTTGATGCTGATGGCCGGGGCCTGCACGCTCACGGTCCTGTGCTGGTTCCGTGACCGAGTTGCGTTTTGGCGCCTGGTTTCAGGCGCGACTGGCGCGGTAGCGGCCTATGGCCTGAGCGAGCTGGCCAAGATCCTGGTCGCCGAGGAACGCCCCTGCCGCGCCCTGGATGCTCTCACCGCAGTGGCGTGCCCTGAAGCAGGCGACTGGTCTTGGCCCTCCAACCATTCGGTTCTCGCCGCCGGCGTCGCCGCAGCCTGCACGCTGGCCCTTCCGAAGCTGGCCAAGTACGCGATACCGGCCGTCTTGCTGATTGCCCTATCCCGCGTGGGCGTAGGCGCCCACTTCGTCCACGATGTCTTCTCCGGGGTTGCGTTGGGCATCCTGGTTGTCCTGGTCTGCGTCCGTGTGCTGCCCGGCATCGTGCAAAGGTGCCTGGCGGGAAACAATCGCTGAGCCAGCTCACCTTCCAAGCGCTCTGACGATGCCGAGCCTGGTGCGAATCAGCCGAGCTTGTGCCCGATCATGAAAATCCTGCGGAACGGGAAGTTCGTCAGGACGGTACCGTCCTGCGAAGCAAATGACGGGTAGTGCTTGGAGACTTCGGCCCGGTAGTCGTTTTCGAACTCCAGATAGTCTTCGTCGCTGAGCGTGTGGCGAATGGGCAGCAGCGCCGTCCCGCGAACCCAGTTCAGGATCGGGTCCTCCCCCGCGAGCAGCTGATGGTAGGTGGTTTCCCAGACATTGGCCTGGAACCCCGCGTCCAGGAAGATTCGCTGGTATTCGCCCGGTTCTCCCACTACATCGTCATGGCGCAGAACTCCTGCCAGCTGGCCGGACCACTTCGGGCTGTCGGCAACTGCGCGCATCACCGCATGCGACGGAGAGCCGAAATTGCCCGGGACCTGGATAGCCACGTTCGCGCCGGGCTTCAGATTGTGCAGCCAGCCGGCCAGCAACTCCCGATGCCCCGGAAGCCATTGCAGCATCGCATTGGAGAACAGCAGGTCCGTGCCGGAGCCAGGGGTCCACGCCGTGGCATCGGCCAGCGCGAAGCCCAGGTTCTCCTCATGCTCGCTCTGCGTGGCCCTGGCGATCATCTCCGGCGAGGAATCAAGTCCGGTGACCTGCGCTTGCGGCCAGCGCTGGGCCAGCAGCCGGGTCATGTTTCCCGGCCTGCACCCCAGATCGATGATCTTCGACGCGTCAACCGAGACCAGCTGCCCCAGCAAATCCAGGTACGGGCGGCCCCGGTAATCGGAGAATTCGGTGTATTTCGTCGGATCCCATTTCATATTCCAGAGCCTAAACGAGAGGCGCACGCAACAACTAGCCCCCAGTCATAGTTCTCAACGGATAGGCTAGGAACATCATGTTGCTCACCGATTATCTGCCAGCAGACGCCAAGAACGTATCCGACGACGAAATCTACGAGGCTTTCGGCCAATGGGTCGCGACCCGTGGCATCAACCTCTACCCCGCACAGGACGAAGCGTCGATGGCGCTGGCCGGCGGCAACAACGTCATCCTGGCCACGCCCACCGGCTCGGGCAAGTCCATGGTTGCCATCGCAGCCCACTTCTACGCCATGGCCCGCGATCAGATCAGCTTCTACACCGCGCCGATCAAGGCGCTGGTCTCCGAGAAGTTCTTCGACCTGTGCAAGATCTTCGGCGCTGAGAACGTCGGCATGGTCACCGGTGATTCCTCGGTGAACGCCGACGCCCCGATCATCTGCTGCACCGCTGAGATCCTGGCGAACATCGCCCTGCGCGAAGGCTCCAAGGCGGACGTGGGCTGCGTGATCATGGACGAGTTCCACTTCTACGCCGATCCGCAACGCGGCTGGGCCTGGCAGGTGCCGCTCATCGAGCTGCCGCAGGCGCAGTTCCTGCTGATGAGCGCCACCCTGGGCGATGTCACCCGCTTCGAGCAGGAACTCGAAGAGCGCACCGGCACCCCAACGGTGACGGTCGCGCACACCGAGCGCCCGATCCCGCTGCACTTCTACTACTCCATGGAGCCGGTGCAGGAGGCCGTGGAGGAACTGATCAAGACCAAGCAGGTGCCGATCTATATCGTGCACTTCTCCCAGCTCGATGCCATCGACCGCGCCACCGGGCTGATGAGCGTGAATGTGGCCACGCGCGAGGAGAAGGAAAAGATCTCCGAGATGATCGGCGGATTCCGCTTTGCCGCCGGGTTCGGCAAGACGCTGAACCGCCTGGTGCGCCACGGCATCGGCATCCACCACGCCGGCATGCTGCCCAAGTACCGCCGCCTGGTCGAGCAGCTGGCGCAGGCCGGCCTGCTCAAGGTCATCTGCGGCACCGACACCCTGGGGGTGGGCATCAACGTGCCGATCCGCACCGTGGTGATCACCGCGCTGTCCAAGTTCGACGGCACCCGTACGCGCATCGTGAACGCCCGCGAATTCCACCAGATTGCCGGGCGCGCGGGCCGCGCAGGTTTCGATACCGCAGGCACCGTGCTGGTGCAGGCTCCGGAGCATGCGATCGAAAACCACAAGGCCATGGAAAAGGCGTTGAAGAAGCACGGCGAGGGCTCGTCCAAGCTCAAGCAGATCCCGAAGAAGAAGCCGCCGCAGAACTTCGTGACCTGGGGCGAGAAGACGTTCGAGAAGATCGTCGAGGCCGCCCCCGAGACGCTGAAGTCCTCATTCCAGGTCTCGCACTCGATGCTGCTGAACCTGCTGGAGCGCGAGGACAATTCGTTCGAGGCCGCCCAGCGCCTGCTCAGCGAAAACCACGAGACCCCGGCGTCCCAGCGCAAGCTGAAGCTGCGTGCCCTCGGGATCCTGCGCGAACTGATCGCCACCGAGGTGGTCGTGCGCCGCAATGAGCCAGACGAATACGGCAACTACTACGAGCTGACCGTGCACCTGCAGCAGAACTTCGCGCTGAACCAGCCGCTCTCGCCCTTCGCGCTGGCCGCCCTGGACCTGCTGGATCCGGATTCGGCCAGCTACGCGCTGGATGTCGTTTCGGTGATCGAGGCGACCTTGGAAAAGCCGCGCCAGGTGCTCTCCGGCCAGGAGAAGAAGGCCCGCGGCGAGGCCATCGCCGCGATGAAGGCCGAAGGCATGGACTACAACGACCGCATGAACGCACTGGATGAAATCACCTATGCGATGCCGCTGGCCGAGAAGCTGGAGAGCGCCTTCGAGCAGTACCGCTCCGGCGCACCGTGGCTCTCGGACTTCGAATTGGCGCCGAAGTCGATCGTGCGCGACATGTACGAACGCGCCATGGGCTTCTCCGATTTTGTCCAGTACTACCAGCTGGCCCGCTCCGAGGGCGTGCTGCTGCGCTACCTCACCGATGCCTACAAGGCCCTGCGCCAGACCGTTCCCCAGGACGCGCTGCGCGAGGACCTCGAAGACCTGATCGAATGGCTCGGCGAGATGATCCGCCAGATCGACTCCTCGCTGCTGGACGAATGGGAAGAGCTCTCCCGCGGCGAGCTGAGCGAGGCAACGGAAACCGCACCGCCTCCGGCACCGGAAAAGCTGACCAGCAATGTGCGCGCCTTCCGCGTGATGGTCCGCAACGAGATGTTCCGCCGGGTGAAGCTGTTCGCCGACGAGCAGGACAAGGCCCTGGGCGAGCTCGACGGGCATAGCGGCTTCGACGCGGACACCTGGGCCGATGCCATGGACGACTACTTCGACGAGCACGAGGACATCGACGACGGTCCCGCCGGACGCGGCTCGAAGCTGTTCATCATCAAGGACATGCCCCAGCGCACCTGGGAGGTGCGCCAGATCTTCGCCGACCCATCCGAGCACCACGACTGGGGCATCACGGCCACCATCTCGCTGGATGACTCGGACGAGGCGGGCGAACCTGTGGTCAAGGTGACTTCGGTGGGCCGCCTGGACTCCTGATGCCCGCCATCAGCTACGCCATCTTGCGGCGCGCCGACGAAGTCCTGCTTCAACTGAGGTCGGGAACCGGCTACATGGACGGGTTCTGGAGCACGGCGGCCGCCGGGCACGTTGAGCCCGGCGAGGCTGCCGTTGCCGCCGCCGTTCGCGAAGCCCGTGAGGAACTGGGCATCCGGATCGCGGCAGACCAGCTCCAGCCGCTGTGCACGGTGCACCGCTACCTGCAAGCGGGCAGCGGCGCCCAATCCCCTGTGGATTTCTTCTTCCTGGCGCGCCAGTGGGACGGTACTCCGCGCCTCATGGAACCGGAGAAAGCCTGCGAGCTTCGCTGGTTCCCGCTCGATGCCCTGCCGCAGAACCTCGTTGCGCAGGAACAGCTGGTACTTTCCCGGCTGGATTCCGGCTTGCCGCCAATTATCTGCATGGGATCCGGCACGGCGCTGGACCAGCCCCGGCATCTGGGCTAGTCGCGCACTCGATGCCCGAGGCATCTTCCCGGAGTCCGGTGGCAATGCCGCGGACAGTGCCGTAGGGTATGGCCATGAACGGGTACAAGCTTCGCCTGCTCGGGGCAGGCCTCCTGCTGCTGGTCCTGGTCGGGCTGCTCAGCGGCTGGTCCGAGCTCTTTGCTTCCGGCGCGTGGCTGGCGACCTTGGTCCAGCTCGGTTCGCTGGTCCTGGGCCTGGCCCTGGTCTACCGCGGGGAAAATGCCACGCCGGCCCGGTTCAGCTAGCCCCTGCAATAGCCAGCTAGGCCAGCCGCGCCTTGAGCCACCCAACGGTGGCGGCCGCCTGCTTCGCGTGATAGCTGCGCAGCGTGGGCAGCCCCGGAACCTCGGGCCTGCGCGCCGCGTCCACATAGTAGGCGGCCAGTCCAGCTAAGACCGCGCTGACCGCGTCCGCGCCCACCGATTCGAAGATCGGGTGGGAGGCGGCAATGGCATCCGCATCCAGCGCCGGGTCGAAGATCCGCGCTTCAACCAGCACCGTCAACGCGTCATACCATGCGGCGCCCCGCGAAGCCCACGGCCAATCCACCAGCAGCACTTCTCCGCCGTCGCCCAGCAGGATGTTGTCCGAGCGCAGATCCGAATGCACCAGCTGGTCTCCGGCCAGCGCCCCGATACCGTCCATGGCCAGCCCATGGAGTTCTTCCAGGTTCTGCGCCACCCAGGGATCAGCTGGAAGCCAGCCGTCCTGCATGATCCGCGCAAAACCGTCTACGTCCTCGCGCAGTTCCTCTTCCAGCGTCGGCAGCAGCTCGATCAGGGAATCGGGGGCCTGATGAGCCAGCTGCGCCAGCGTGTCCAGTACCCGTTCCAACTGTCCGGCCGGCCAGGGAAGCTGCGGGCTGGCCCCTGGGCCTTCAGCGAAGACCAAGGCCTCCCAGCCTTGCCAGCTGATGCGCCCCAGGAACTGCGGAACCGGCAAGGCCGCCGGGAGCTTGGCCGCTATTGCCGCTTCGCGGGCGTGCAATACCGTGGCCGGGGCGCTGAGGCCCGGATGCACCGCCTTGGCGAAGACCCGCTGGCCATCGGCGGTGAGCAGCCGATCGGCGCTGCCCGGGGAAAACCCCGAGGCTTGGCTTAGCGCCCGGATCACCCGGGATCCAAGGTGCGATTCGATCCGCGCGCGCAGTTCGCCGGGAAGCTGATCCCAGGTGATGCGCCGGGTGAATTGAAACTGCATGGTTCGGATCATGCCTGATCACCGGCTGCCAGCCAAAGCGCGTTGCACTGCGGCGAGCCGGCAGCGGGCCGGGGCCCTCAGGCGACGATCAGCGCGATGCCCACATAGGTAGTGAGCAGCGTCGCGAGCAGCCATTCTGCGGTGGAGCCCGTCTCGGCCAGAATCGGCAATGCCACCCGCCCATTGGACTTCCAGCAGCCGCCAATCAGCGGCAGCCGGCGGAACCAGCGCGGCGAGCCGATCTTGATCGGCCACAGCAGATTGCAGCCGCCGATGGTCAGCATGTCGCCCAGCACGTGCACGATCGCGCCCAGGGAGACTGCCATCAGGAACCAGAGGTTCTGCTCCGGCGCATTCATCCCGACGAAAGTCCCGGCGGCCAAGGCGATAATCCAGCACAGCAGCGGCGGCATGAATTTCATGGTCTTCACCGCGAAGGAAATCAGCAGGATCGCGAACAGCGCCGCGGCCGGGTAGACCGTGCCCAACGCCGCGGTCTGCACATCCCAGCCGTTGGCCAGCCAGGCCAGGAAGATGAAGAAGGCGATGCCGATCAGCGAATGGGTGCCGTTGCGGTGCCCGCCCGAAACCGAACCGACAATCCGCGTGAAAATGCTGGAGAACGGGGGCAGCGAGCGGGCGATCGTGGCCCCATGGTGATCCGCGTCGGGCAGCAGGGCCGCGCCAGCGCAGACGATCGCGCCGGCCAGGGTTTCCCAGCGGTCCATCTGGAAAGTTCCCAGCCCCAGGTTCACCGAACCCACAGTGACGTCAGTTGTAATTGCCAACCATGCGGCTGCGCCGCTCACCGCGTGGTGTCCACCCATCATGCATTCAACCTTAGGTCTGGTCACCGACGTTTTAGCGGTGCGACGGAGGTAAGCTGGAACACATGAGTATTGTGCGTGAAGCTGTTCCGGGCGACTGCCCGCAGATCTTGGCAATGATCCAGGAATTGGCCGACTATGAAAGGGAACCTGATGCGGTGCTCAACACCGCAGCAGACCTCCAATCCCATCTGTTCGGCCCCAATCCCCAGGTCTTCGCCCATGTTGCCGAGGATGAAACCGGGACGCTCAGGGGCATGGCCCTGTGGTATCTGACCTACTCCACTTGGGAAGGCCGGCACGGCATCCATCTGGAGGATCTGTATGTGCGCGAATCCCAGCGCGGTTCAGGCACCGGGACCGCGTTGCTGCGCACGCTGGCGCAGATCTGCGTCGAACGCGGCTACAAGCGCCTGGAATGGTCAGTGCTGGATTGGAATGAGCCGGCCATCAGGTTCTACGACGCCATCGGTTCCAGCTCCATGGACGGCTGGAGCACCCGGCGCCTGGACGGCGAAGCACTGCAACAACTTGGCATGCAAGGAGCGAGCTAATGCGCCACTACCGCGGTATGGATGTCACCGACCATCGCATCGAGGTTCCACTGGATCACGCCGATCCGCAGGGCGAAAAGATCTCGGTCTTCGCCCGCGAGATCAGCACCGGCACGGCCAAGCCCTGGCTGCTGTTCCTGCAGGGCGGTCCAGGGGGCAAATCCCCGCGCCCCGGTTCCTTGTCGGGGTGGTTGGCCGAAGCCACCAAGCACTTCCGCGTGCTGCTGCTGGACCAGCGCGGCACCGGACTGTCCACCCCGGCTAACCGCAAGTCCTTGCCGCTGCGCGGGGACTCGGCCGCCCAGGCCCGCTACCTCTCGCATTTCCGCGCCGACTCGATTGTGCGCGACGCCGAAGCCCTGCGCGAGCACCTGGGCATCGAGCAGTGGAGCACCCTGGGGCAGAGCTACGGCGGGTTCTGCACCCTGACCTATCTCTCGCTCTTCCCGCAGTCGCTCACCCGCTGCCTGGTCACCGGCGGGCTGGCCTCGCTGGATGCCGATGCGAAGACCGTCTACCGCGCCACCTACCAGCGGATGGCAGAACGCAACCGCGAGTACTTCTCCTGGTACCCCGAGGACTTCCAGACCCTGCACAGGATCTACGAGCATGTGCGCACCAATGACGATGAGCTGCTGCCCAACGGCCAGCGCGTCACCGTGCCGATGGTGCAGATGCTGGGCATGTACCTGGGCGGAAACACCCGGGTGCACCTGCTGCATCACATCTTCGAGGAGGCCTTCAGCCACACCCCGGGCGGCGACCGCCTCTCGGATCACTTCCTCGAAGCGCTCTTGGCCCAGAGCTCTTTCGCCTCGAACCCGCTCTATGCGCTGATGCATGAAACCATCTATGCCCAAGGCGAGCC
This sequence comes from Glutamicibacter sp. NPDC127525, assembly GCF_042672105.1. Lineage (NCBI taxonomy): Bacteria > Bacillati > Actinomycetota > Actinomycetes > Micrococcales > Micrococcaceae > Glutamicibacter > Glutamicibacter sp. NPDC127525. The sequence continues at coordinate 595,798 of NZ_JBHXVN010000001.1, forward strand.
GACCAATTTCGCGGCCGAACAAGTCCTGCCGGAATTCGCCGACTTCACCCGCCACGCGGCGACCCCGCTGCTGACCGGCGAGATGATCTACAGCTGGCACTTCGCCGAAGATCCTGCCCTGCGCCCCCTGGAGGACGTGGCCCGCATCCTGGCCGAGCACGAAGGCTTCGGCCCGCTCTACGATCTGGACGTCCTGGCCAAGAACACCGTGCCTGTGGCCGCCGCGGTCTACCATGACGACGTCTATGTGGACCGCGAGCTCTCGCTGCGCACCGCCTCGCAGGTGGCCGGGTTGCAGACCTGGGTGACCGATCAATTCCACCATGACGGCATCGGCGACGATGGCCCGGCGATCTTCCGCCGGCTGCTGGCCATGGCCAACGGCGAAGACCCGGACGCCGCGGCCCAGGACAGCTAGCCCGCGCACCGGCTAGGTTAACGCGCAGGGCGCTTGAATCCCCCGGGGGATTCAAGCGCCCTGCGCGTTAAGCCTTCGGCTGCTAATGGTCCAGCTTCGCGGCAACCTGGTCATTCAACCGTTGCAGCAGCGGCACAGCCTGCGCCAGAATCCGCCGTTCCTCGGCGCTGAAGGAATCGATGCCGCCGGCCAGCGAGGAAATCGCGCGTTGCCGGTAGGCTTCGATGGCCTCCTTGCCGTCGCCGGTCAGGCTCACCAGGCTGGCGCGCCCGTCCCCAGGGTCCGGTTGGCGCTGGACCAACTGGTCGTTTTCCATGCGGATGACCAGACCGGTCATGGTCGGCTGGGCCACGCGCTGCTCGATCGCCAAGTCGCCCACGCGCTGGGGGCCCAACCGATCCAGGGTGGAAAGCACCCGCCAAGCGGTCACCGATCGGCCTTGCCCGGCCGCGCGTCCAAGCAGCCGGGACATGGTGCCCGACGCTAGTGCTACGCCGGTGGCAATGCCACTGGCTTCTGTCGATAGGTCGCTCATGGAAAATACCTTAGCAGAACAGCATAGGCACACTATGCGGGTGCGGAAAACCCGCCGGGGCCAGTTGGAAGCAACTGGTCCCGGCGGGTAATTGTGCGGATTACTTAGCCGCGTCCTGCTCTGCAGCTTCCGCTGCGCCGGCGAGCTCCGCGGCTTCAGCCGAAGCAGCGGCGCGCTTGCCCCATGGGCTCCACAGCGACAGCACGGTTGCGATAACGATCGCGCCCAGGATGACCAGCAGCGAAACACCCACGGAAATGTCCAGCCACGCGTAATGCAGCGGCTCGCCGCCGTTGATGAACGGCAGGCTGTTCTCGTGCAGGGCGTGGAAGACCAGCTTCACGCCGATGAAAGCGAGGATGAAGCTCAGTGCGTGCTTCAGGAAGACCAGGCGGTTCATCAGGCCACCGAGCAGGAAGTACAGCTGGCGCAAGCCCATCAGCGCGAAGATGTTCGCGGTGAACACAATGAACGCGGACTTGGTCAGGCCGAAGATCGCCGGGATCGAGTCGAAGGCGAACAGCAGGTCGGTCATGCCGATGGTCACGAAGACCAGCACCATCGGGGTGAACAGCTTCTTGCCGTCGACCACGGTGCGCAGCTTGGCGCCATCGAAGTCCTTGGAAATCGGCAGCTTGGAGGTCAGCTTCTTGACCAGGCCGCTTTCCTCGTCCTCATCCTCGTCCTTGAGCTGGTTCCATGCGGTCCAGAGCAGGAAGGCACCGAAGATGTAGAAGACCCACGACCACTGCTCGATGATCGCGGCGCCGAGCACAATGAAGATTGCGCGCAGGACCAACGCGATGATGATGCCGAACATCAGCACTTCCTGCTGGTACTTACGCGGTACCGAGAAGCGCGCCATGATGATGATGAAGACGAACAGGTTGTCCACCGACAACGCGTATTCGGTGACCCAGCCGGCGTAGAATTCCTGGCCAAGCTGGGGTCCAGCCTGCGTCCAGATCACGGCACCGAAGATCAATGCCAAGGAGATGTAGATGCCGACAAAAATGCCTGCTTCCTTCATGGAAGGAATGTGCGGACGCTTGGTGACGTACAGCAGGTCTGCGATGAGCACCGCGCACAGAACAATCAGCGCGATGATCTCGAATTGAATAGTTAACCCATTAGTGCCCACGGACGAGCGACCTTTCGTTGGAGGGTATGGAAAATCGCCGCAAGTCTCTCCGCCGCCACACCAGAATTCGAAACGCTTAGATAGCTGGCTCAGTGATCGGCTGCTGTGCCCGGCGAAACATCATTGGTTCGCGTGTTGACGTCCACAGCATTGGGATACTCCCCTACGTCCAGTGATCAAGTGTAGCGCACAGGAACTGCACAGGCTTGGCGCATGTCCCAATACTGCGCTGGACAGCAGCAGGGCTACGCGTGCCCGGCAGCCTTCATCTGGCGCAATTCCTTCTTCAACTCGGAAACTTCATCGCGGATCCGGGCGGCCAGTTCGAACTGCAATTCAGCGGCCGCGGCGTGCATCTGCTCGGTCATTTCCCCGATCTGGGCCAGCAGGTCCTCGGCCGGGGCGGCGGCCAGCCCGTCCTTGCGCACGGCGGACGAGGCCTTGGTGCGCTTGGCATTCTTCGCCAACCGGTTGTTGTTCAGCAGTTCCTGGGTGTCGGCATCCTCACGGGCCAGCTGGTCGGTGATGTCAGCGATCTTCTTGCGCAGCGGCGTGGGGTCGATCCCGTGCTCCTTGTTGTGCGCTTCCTGGATTGCCCGTCGGCGATTGGTCTCCTCGATCGCCTGGTCCATCGCATCGGTGATCTTGTCGGCATACATGATCACCTGGCCCGAGACGTTACGCGCGGCACGGCCGATGGTCTGGATCAGGCTGGTGGCCGAACGCAGGAAGCCCTGCTTGTCGGCATCCAGGATCGCGACCAGCGAAACCTCGGGCAAATCCAGGCCCTCGCGCAGCAGGTTAATGCCCACCAGCACGTCGAAGGAACCCATGCGCAGCTCGCGCAGCAGCTCCACGCGGCGGATCGTGTCCACATCGGAGTGCAGGTACTGCACCCGCACCTGGTGCTCGGTGAGGTAGTCTGTCAGGTCCTCGGCCATGCGCTTGGTCAGCGTGGTGACCAGCACGCGCTCATCGCGATCCACACGGGTACGGATCTCATCGAGCAGGTCATCGATCTGGCCCTTGGTGGGCTTGACGATGATCTCGGGGTCGATCAGCCCGGTGGGGCGGATGATCTGCTCCACGAACCCGTCGGACTTGCCCAGCTCGTACTTGCCCGGGGTGGCCGAAAGGTACACGGTCTGCCCGATGCGCTCAAGGAACTCATCCCATTTCAGCGGGCGGTTGTCCATGGCACTTGGCAGGCGGAAGCCGTGTTCCACCAGCGTGCGCTTGCGGGACATGTCGCCCTCGTACATGGCGCCGATCTGCGGCACGGTGACATGCGACTCGTCGATCACCAGCAGGAAGTCATCGGGGAAATAGTCGATCAGGCAGTGCGGGGCGCTGCCGGCATCGCGGCCGTCGATATGGCGCGAGTAGTTCTCGATGCCGTTGCAGAAACCCATCTGCTCCATCATTTCCAGGTCGTAGGTGGTGCGCATGCGCAGCCGCTGGGCCTCGACGAGCTTGTTCTGCGATTCCAGCTCCTTCAGGCGCACCGCCAGCTCGTCCTCGATCCGCTTGATCGCCTTGTGCATCCGCTCGGCACCGGCCACATAGTGGCTGGCCGGGAAGATGTACATCTCGGTCTCCTCGCGGATCACCTCGCCGGTGACCGGGTGCAGGGTGTGGATCGCTTCCACCTCGTCGCCGAAGAACTCGATGCGCACGGCCTGCTCTTCGTACATCGGGATGATCTCCACCGTGTCCCCGCGCACGCGGAAGGTGCCGCGGTGGAAGTCCATGTCGTTGCGGGTGTACTGCATGGCCACGAACTGCCGCAGCATCGCGTCGCGATTCAGTTCCTCGCCGGTGCGCACGGTGACCATCCCGGCCACGTATTCCTCGGGAGTGCCCAGGCCGTAGATGCACGAAACGGTGGCGACCACAATGGTGTCGCGGCGGGTGAGCAGGGAGTTGGTGGCCGAGTGGCGCAGGCGCTCGACTTCCTCGTTGATCGAGGAGTCCTTCTCGATGAAGGTATCGGTCTGCGGGACGTAGGCCTCGGGCTGGTAGTAGTCGTAGTAGGAGACGAAGTACTCCACCGCGTTATTGGGCATCAGCTCGCGGAACTCGTTGGCCAGCTGGGCGGCCAGGGTCTTGTTCTGCACCAGCACCAGGGTGGGGCGCTGCACCTGCTCCACCAGCCAGGCGGTGGTCGCGGACTTGCCGGTACCGGTGGCACCGAGCAGCACGATGTCCTTCTCGCCGGCGTTGATCCGCTCGGTCAGCTGCTTGATGGCCTGCGGCTGGTCGCCGGCAGGCTGGTACTCGCTGATGACTTCGAAGGGGGCGACCACGCGCTTGATCGGCTGTGCAAGACTCATGCTTCCAGCATATCCACTTGCCCCGACAGTTGGGGCTGCGCCCTAGCCAGCTTTCAGCTTAAACCCGGGGTGCTATTTGCGCATCCCGTAGCGGATCGCATTGCGCTTGACGGTGCGCTGGATGCTGCTGCCGAAGAATCCCACGGTCATGATGGTGGCGGCAATCAGCCCCAGCAAGGCCAGGCAGCCGGAAATGTAGACCACCGGCGAATACGGCCCGGATTCGCTGGCAACGAATTCGGCGCGGCCGCCAAAACCGAGCCACAGCACCAAGGCGACGGCGAAAGCGATCAGGGTGCTCCACTTGCAGATCTTGTACATTCCTACTCCTGTGCTGGCGCCAATTGGCGGTAGAGGGCAGAAACCTGCACCTCCAGTTCTTCCAAGGTACCGGAATTATCCAGCAGGTAGTCGGCTACGGCCGCCCGCTGGTCATCCGTGGCCTGCGCGGCCATCCGGGCCTCGGCGTCTTCCCGGGTCCAGCCGCGGTCCTGGACCATGCGGCGAATGCGTTCGGCGTGCGGGGCGGCCACGACGACCACCGCGTCGAAGCTGTCCAGCTGGCCGGTCTCGACCAGCAGCGGGATGTCCTCGACCACCAGCGAGCCGGCTGGCGCTCCTTGGCGCAACTTCGCCGCTTGCTCCCGCACCAGCGGGTGCACGATCGCGTTGAGCTTGGCCCGCGCCGCCTCGTCGGCGAAGACTATCGCGCCCAATGCGGGACGGTTCAGCGACCCGTCGGCCAGCAAAACGGCTTCGCCAAACGTGTCCTTGATCGCAGCCAGCCCGGGCGTGCCGGGTTCGACCACCTGGCGCGCCAACGCGTCGGCATCGATGACTACGGCTCCCAGGGCGGCCAATTTGGCCGCGACCGCAGATTTTCCGGAGGCCACTCCCCCGGTCAGTCCCACATGCATCATGTTCCCACCCTATAAACTAAGAGGGATGAACACCAACGACTCGGCCGCGACACGGTACACGACCTTGACCAGCGATTGCGTGCACGAGCTGGAAATCAAGCGTTCGCGATTCATCACCTACCTCTACCGGGTCGAAACCGAGGCCGCCGCCCGCGCGCAGATCGCGGCCCTGCGCAAGACCCACTTCGATGCCCGCCACCACTGCAGCGCGTTCATTCTGGGCCCCGATCGCATGGCCCAGCGCTCCAACGACGACGGCGAGCCCTCGGGCACCGCCGGCATCCCGATGCTCGATGCCCTGGCCAAGCGCGAAATCGCCGACGGCAGCGTGCTCTCGGACGTGCTGGCCGTGGTGGTCCGCTACTTCGGCGGGATCAAGCTTGGCGCCGGCGGACTGGTCCGCGCATATTCCGAGGCGGTATCTTCCGGGCTGGACAATGCGCAGCTGCACCTGCGCCAGCGCATGCGGATCTTCACCTTCGCCGCCGCCCACGCCGACGCGGCCCGCTACGAGAACGAGCTGCGCGCCGCCGGCTACCAGGTCGAACCGACCCTCTGGCAGGCCGATGCCGCAATCGTGCAGATCGGCATCCCGGACACGCCCGAAGCCGCCGCGCAGCTGCGCACCGGCATCGCCTCACTCACCTCCGGCGCCGGGGAACTGGCCGCCGCCAACACGCAATGGGTTGATCTGATTTGAACTCCGCCGCCAATCCCGAAGGCACGCCCGCTGCCGTCAGCAGCCTCCAGGCCCTGCTGCCCGCCCTGCGCCGCTGGCCCGATGTCGAAGCCGCCAACCTCTACGCCGCCGACGCCTGCGACCGGCTCATCCTGGACACCTGCGCCGCCGCGGCCGGACCCTCGGACCGCTGGCCGGATGCCATCGCGGTCATCGGCGACCACTACGGCGCGCTGGCCCTGGGCGCACTGGCACTAGGCAGCACGAGCGTGCGCGTGCACACCGATTCGCTCACCGCGCGCCGGGCCATCGAGGCCAACCTCGCCCGGCTCATGCCCGAGCGGGCCGGACACCTCGAATTCTGCACCCTGGAACAGGTTGCCCAGGGCGCCAGTTCGATCCTGCTGGCCCTGCCTCGCGGACTGGACGTGCTGGGCGAACAGGCCGCCGCGGCAGCAGCCGTCGCCGATCCCGGCGCAATGCTTTTCGCCGGGGGCCGCATCAAGCACATGAGCCGTTCCATGAACGAGGTGCTCGCGGAGCATTTCACCCGCGTCGACGTCTCGCTGGCCCGGCAGAAATCCCGGGTGCTCACCGCCAGCACCCCGCGCGCCGAACAGCCCGCCAGCAGCTTCCCGGCCACTGCCACCCACCAGGTGCGCGGCACCAGCTTCACGCTGCATGCCGGTGCCGGGACCTTCGGTGCCGCCCGGCTGGATCCGGGCACCCGGCTGCTGCTGGAAAACCTTCCGGACCTCTCCGGGCACGCCACGCTGGTCGATCTGGCCTGCGGCAACGGCGCGATCGGCATCTGCGCAGCACTGGAAAACCCGCAGCTGCGCGTGGACGCCTCGGACCATTCGGCCTCCGCGGTCGCCTCCACCCTGGCCGCCGCTCAACGCAACAACCTGGACGGTCGCCTCACCGCCGTGCAGGATGACGCCCTGGGCCGCCTGCCCGACGCCAGCGCCACCCTGGTCACGCTGAACCCGCCCTTCCACATCGGCAACACCGTCACCGCCGACATCGCGTTCAAGCTGATCGACGACGCCGCCCGCGTGCTCGCTCCCGGAGGCACCCTGCTGTGCGTGTTCAACTCGCACCTGCGCTACCGCAGCGAATTGGCCCGCCGCGTTGGCCCCACCGAACAGCTGGCCCGCGACAGGACCTTCACCGTGACTGCATCCACCCGCGCGCACTAGGCTTTTCCACAGGCCGTATTGCCGGCCGGCACGCCGCGCACCGCTTGGCGCATGCTGGGGCCATGAACAGAACTGTCAGCCAGGCGCTAGCCGGGCTTGCCCAAGCGATCAAGGACGCGCCGGCCCTCGCGGTGGACGACGCCCTGGCCGTCGCCGCGTTCATCCCCGTCCTGCACCAGACCCTGCTCTGCCCCGATCCAGCCACCGGCCCCGAACCCCACTACCTGCACGATCCGCGCTACGCCTTGGCCCTGGCCACCGCGGCTGAAGCTTCGGCCCACCAGGCCCTTCGCACCCAGATCTACGCAGCCCATCTGGTCGATGACACCGCGGCGCACACCCTGGCCCAGGTTGAACTCGCCGCGGCCCGCCAGGGCACCACCGATTTCTCCGTCCCTGCCCAGCGCACCGGAATGCGGCCCAGCTTCACCGGCCCTGCGGCACTGCTGGCATCTTGGCTGCGCACCGACCATTTCGAGGCCAAGCGCCGCATCCAGTCCGCCAGCCACGTCTTTGCGCAATACGACTACCAGCATCAGCGGCACCAGGCACAGTTCCCGCTGCTGGCGCGGCGCTTCGCCGATCTGCGCCAGCCGCCAGCCGAAGTGCTCAGCGCGGCCCGGCGCCTGGGCGCTCTGGAACCCCAACGCGACGAATACGCCGCACCGGCCACCGCCTCGGCGCTCACCGAAGATGGCGAGCTGCTTGAATCCATCGTCAACCAGCAATTGGACGAGCCCGACCCCGGCACCCGCAGGCAATTGGTCAACAGCTTCCTGAAATCCCAGAAGGAACGCTTGGGCAAGAAGCGGCCCGAAGCCCAGGAAGGCCTGTACCGGCGGGGCGAACGCGGCGGCCTGGTCCACTACGACCTCGCCCTGCGCCCTACGCGCGCAGAACTCTTCGAATCGGGCATTTCGCAAAGCGACAATCCCCGCTCCGGTTCCGGCCAAGCCGCACGGGAGGCTTTTGCCCAGTCTCCGGGACAACGTACAGAGCAGGATGCTGCCCCTGGCACTTCCTACCAGGCCGACGCCGGAGGCCATCCGGATTTCTTGACCGATGAGGAAGCTGCCGCCAGCGAAGATCCTGTTTCCCCACCGCTTTCTCCCGCGGCACGCCGCCTCAACGGCCTGATGAATCTGCTGGAGATCAACACGAAGCGGCTCCAGGAGCTGCTGGATGCCGCGCGCAATGGCGGGACCCCCAAGGGCGCCGATGGGAATGATGCAGGCACCGTGGATGTCCCCACCATCACCCCGCAGGTCGTGGTCATGCTGACCTTGGACGAGTTGGAAGGCCGCGCGAGAACCCATGGCATCACCCAGCACGGTTTCAAGCTCGATGCAACTGACCTGCGCCAGACCCTGTCCAGGGCACGCATCATCCCGATGGTGCTCGGCGGCAGGGGCGAGCTGCTTGATATCGGGCGCAGCCAGCGCAAGCATCCGAACTACATGCGCCTGGGTGTTGCGGTGCGCGATCGCGGCTGCATAGTTCCCGGGTGCACCATGGATCCCGAACGCTGCAACATCCACCACATCTGGTTCTGGTCCGAGGGCGGTGTCACTGCGGTCTACTGGAGCGCGATGCTCTGCGACACGCATCATCATGACGTTCATGCCGGGTTGATCAAGGTCATTGCCGACGATGGCGTACCCAAGGTCATCCTGCCCAGCTTCGTCGATCCCACCCAGACCCCGGTGCGCAACAGCTACCACATGGCCAAGGCCGCCTAGTTCGCGGCAATGCGCCGGCGCCATCCGGCTAGATCAAGAAAGGGCGTCCACCGTGCACGCGGACGGCTTGGGCGTTGATCCCCAATGGACGAAGGTCGATCCGATCGATCTCGCCCCGCTCATTATTCTCGAAAGTATCAGCCGTAACCGAATCACCGGCAGGGGTCAGAACCGCCAGGCGGCGCTTGTTTCTGGCCAGAGGCTCGCGTGCCGATGCCGGGACGTAGTAGGCGCTGGCCTGCTTCCCTCCACCGTAGAGCCATGAAGCGCGCACCGCGACCGGGCGTGAGCCCCAGCCGCTGAGCCCTGCAATGACCAAGCGCTGGCCGGTTGCCTCTAGCAGTTTCCCATTCAGGTTCTCCCCATAGACCCAGGGCTGGGAGGCGATGCCCAGGAACTCTTCGGCCGAGCGCTGGTTGACCGCATGCACCCCGTGCACCGGGCACACCTCTGAGCAGAAAATGAATCGCGGATCCTCAAATTTCTGCTTGGATCCGTTCTTGTCGTCGTTGCGGCACAGGCAGGCCCCGGTTTCTTCCGTTTCGATGAGGATCGCGTTGCCATAGGCCCGCAATGACGTTGGACCAATTCGGTGGTCCGCTGGAACTTCGAGTGCGAAAAGTCCCATCGATTTCAAGCGCATCCAGCGCAGCATGCTCAGCAGCAGGCTGATGCCCAGCAGGACGGCCGCGGCATACACGTCAAGGCGGTAGCCTTCATCCAAGTCATGCAGCGAATGAACTTCCGTGCTGACCAGTTCCCAGCCCAGCCGGAGCAGCGGGTAGATCAGTGCTCCTACCGCAAGCTTCCATACCATGGGCGACATTTGCTTGGTGATTCCAAAATCGCTCTTTTGCCCCGGCGCCAAGGCGATGCCTCCTGAGGCTTCACGCTTCCAGGTTCTCAGCAGGCGTCGGAACCGTGCGTCCATGAGACCTACGGACAGTGCGAGCAGCAGGAAATAGCCCAGCGCCAGCATCAGGATCCTTTGCAGGTCCCCGGCAGGAGCCAGCAGGAAATAGATTCCGGCGGCTACGCCCAAGCCCATCCAGGGTGATTGCCGTCCGCCGCCAAAGATCATGGCCAGGACGGTAGCGACCATGGAGAAGGAGAGGATGTCCATGATGCCCTTGTCCAGGTACGGGGAATGCAGAAGATCCGAACGGACGAGGACCACCAGTGCAACCAGCGGAAGCCAGGTCGCTGCGGCAACCCAGAAATTGGGAATAGTGCGCGGTACAGTCTCCCACTCCTCGTGGCTGACCTGGCGCACCGGGATCTGCTGTCCGGCAGTTGCGCCTGCCGCATAGTCTGCCGGCGAATTTCCTGTCGTTGCCATGTGCTACTACCTGCCGTTAGTGAGTCCACCTGATCGGTGCACTTTTAGTCTAACCTCAGCAAGTATTAAGAGCAGTGCTTCTTCGGAGCTATTCCTGTCCGGCGGATGTCAGCAGAAATAATGACGTGCCAGCCATGCCGGCAAGCAAAAAACCAGTTAAACAACGAAGGTCCAACCCTTGCAGGGTTGGACCTTCGTGAATCAGCTAAAGCTAATCACGATCTCTGCACGAGGCAGAAGCCGGAATTAGTTGCCGGTCAGCTTCTCGCGCAGTGCAGCCAGTGCTTCGTCCGAAGCCAGGGTGCCTGCATCGGTGGCTGGTGCCTCCGAGGAGTACGAAGCTGGAGCTGGCTCGGAACCACCGGCAGCAGCAGGCTCTGCTTCTGCGTCGGCAGCGATAGCGGCAACAACCTGCTTCTTGTGTGCTTCCCAACGCTCCTGGGCAGCAGCGTACTGTGCTTCCCATGCAGCGCGCTGGGTGTCGAAGCCCTCGAGCCATTCGTTCGACTCTGGGTCGAAGCCCTCTGGGTACTTGTAGTTGCCGGCCTCGTCGTACTCTGCAGCCATGCCGTAGAGTGCTGGGTCGAACTCGGTGCCCTCTGGGTCAACACCTTCGTTAGCCTGCTTGAGCGACAGCGAGATGCGGCGGCGCTCCAGGTCGATGTCGATGACCTTGACGAACAGTTCGTCGCCAACGGAGACAACCTGCTCAGCCAGTTCAACGTGGCGAACTGCAAGCTCGGAGATGTGAACCAGGCCTTCGATGCCGTCTTCGACGCGTACGAACGCACCGAATGGAACCAGCTTGGTAACCTTGCCCGGTACAACCTGACCCAGTGCGTGGGTGCGGGCGAAGGTCTGCCAAGGATCTTCCTGGGTAGCCTTCAGCGACAGGGAAACGCGCTCGCGGTCCAGATCGACTTCCAGAACCTCTACGGTTACTTCCTGGCCAACCTCGACAACCTCGGATGGGTGGTCGATGTGCTTCCAGGACAGCTCGGAAACGTGTACCAGGCCGTCTACGCCGCCCAGGTCCACGAATGCACCGAAGTTGACGATGGAGGAAACAACGCCCGGACGAACCTGGCCCTTTTCCAGCTTGTTGAGGAAGGTCGAGCGAACCTCGGACTGGGTCTGCTCGAGCCATGCACGGCGGGAAAGCACAACGTTGTTGCGGTTCTTGTCCAGCTCGATGATCTTGGCTTCGATTTCCTGGCCGATGTATGGAGCCAGGTCGCGCACACGGCGCATCTCGACGAGCGATGCTGGCAGGAAGCCACGCAGGCCGATGTCCAGGATGAGGCCACCCTTGACAACCTCGATGACGGTACCGGTAACGACGCCGTCCTCTTCCTTGATCTTTTCGATGTCGCCCCAAGCGCGCTCGTACTGCGCACGCTTCTTGGACAGGATCAGGCGGCCTTCCTTGTCTTCCTTGGTCAGGACCAAGGCTTCGACGCTGTCGCCAACGGTGACAACTTCACCTGGGTCAACGTCGTGCTTGATGGAAAGCTCGCGGGAAGGGATGACACCTTCGGTCTTGTAACCGATGTCGAGCAGAACTTCGTCGTGGTCAACCTTGACGACGGTGCCTTCGACGAGGTCACCATCGTTGAAGTACTTGATGGTGGCGTCGACTGCGGCCAAGAAGTCCTCAGCAGATCCAATGTCGTTGATTGCGACGACTGGTGCGCTGTTGTTCTCGTTCGAGGTGATGGTCATGTAGTAGGGACTCCGATGTGGATAGATTTGATCAGTCGAAACCCCGGAAGTCCCGGAATTTCGAAGGGGGTAGAACATGAATGCGGACATGACGAAGCCATGGCACGCTGTTCAAGTCTACGCGCCTAGCACACCGCGGGTCAAAGCGTAACCCGCTAACATCCTCGCCAGCATTTTGTGAACTTCGTCATATCAACCGGATAATGCGACCCGTCCCACTAGAAACCGTGCGGCGTGAAACCCTCGCGAGCCACGCTGAACAAGTGAACCCAGTCCCCCGCAGCTCCCCCGCCGACCAGTTCGGCGCGTCCCGAATCCAGCAATTGGTCCAGCTGCACGGTGCCCAGGTACAGTCCAGCCAGCTCCCGCTCCGAAAGCGCCACGCGCGGCAGCCCGGAGTCGGCCTGCCCGTCCTCGATCCGGCTCACCGTGGCGCGGGAATCGGACACCTCGAAGAGGTAGGTTCCGGAGATCAGCTCCAGCCGGTCGCTCACGCTCAATAGCAGCCGGGCATCGCGCTGGTAGCCGCGCGCTTGGAAGGCGGCAACAACATCGAGCACGCGCAGCCACAGCACATCGTCAATGGAACGCACGTGGTAGTCCCGCACGTTCTCCAGCACCTGGCGCAGTGGATCGGCCACCGGGCCTTGGCCATGCACTTCTTCGACCAGATCATGGTTGCCCAGGTACTCGAAGAGCTTGATGCGCGCGGCGTCGCTGGTGGCCACCAACTTGTGCACCACCAGCTTCGCCTTGGGCTCGTCCCAGCCGCCGAACTTGTAGGTGGCGAATCCGCCGAGCTGGCCAGCGTCATCGTAGTAGGCGGCAAAACGCAGGTTCTTCGGCTTCTCCAGGGTCTCCCAGGTGTCCCAGCGGCCCAGGGCAAAGCCATTGTCGAACTCGGTGCTGTCCACGGATCCGAACGTCTGCTCGAGCGCGCGCACGGCCAGCGCGGCATAACCGGGCCCGAAATGCTGCGGATCGGCGTCCACCACCCGGCCGGGTACCTGCACGCGCAACTTCACCCCGTGGGCGCACTTGAGCGTGAATCGGCTTTGGTAGGTAGCTGGCTCGAAGCCGTACCGCCCGTAGATCGTCGCTTCCGACGCGGTCAAAGCCGCAATAGGGAAACCCGCCTGCTGGGCATAGGCCAGGTCGGCGGTGATTTGCCTGGACAGGATGCCGCGGCGCCGATAGCTCGGCGCGACGGTGACCGCGGAGATCTTGTGCGTTGCCACCGGCGCCTCGCCGCCGGCATTCAGCAGCCCGGGGAATGCTCCATAGGTGTGCACCGGGTAGGTTGCATGGCGCGAGTGCGGTTCGGCCTGCTGATCGAACACCAGGGAGAAGCGCATTTTCTGCGCATAAGTCAGGTCCAGGTAGTGCGTCCAATTGGGCTCTTCGGGCAGCTGCTCGTAGAAGCCGATCCCGGTGGCCTGATGGAACAGCTTGATCGATTCGTCGAGTTCCGGACTGCGGATCGCAGCCTGGCAGGTCCGGGTTTCCAGCTGCGGCGGGGTCTCTGGTCTCATCGTGCTCCTTGGCGAGGAAATCGGCTGATCACAGTCTATGCGCCTGTCCGGCCGGCGCAAGGGGTGCATTCACCAGGCAGCGGAGAGCGTGGTGAACCGCAGGCCGGAATCCAGCACCTGCCCCAGCCCGAGCGCCACGCCCTTGGCAGTACCCGAGGCGGGCTGGTTGAAGTGCCCGATGCCGACGTCCCCGGCGGCCAGCTGGCGGACCTGGGCGGCCACGGCTTGCGCGCCAAAGGTCGCCCCGGCGTCCAGGTTGACGGTGAAGTTCATCGGCACCACGCCCAGGTCCCGGCACATTGCCGCGCCGGCTTCGTCCATATGGGCGGTGCCGGAGCGGAAGAATTTCGCGGTGATGCCGAATTGGTCGGCAAGATACCGCTGGTTACCCATCACCTCGTCGTAGGCCTGGCCGATCGACTCCGTGCCCCCGATGCCGTAGGCTGCCTGCCCGGAAGTGGCCAGCGGGGCGTGGCTGGTTCCGTGGTTGGCGATCTCGAACAGCTCGTCGCTTACCAGCTCGTCCATCAGCCGCGCATTGGCGCGTGCCCAGCGTTCGTTCACGAAGAGGGTCGCGGGCACCTGCATGGCACGCAAGGCGTCCAGCAGGGCCCCATCCACTCCCGAGCCCCGGGGTCCCCCGCAGGCATCGAAGGTCAACGCCGCGGCGGCATTGCCCTTGGGCAGGCCCAGCTCGATGCCCGGGACTTCCAGCCCGAACTGCCCTGCAGGAACATTCTTGAACTTTTCCATGACCTGGCTCCGGCTCGGATACACCGTCTGGAGGCTGGCGGTAGGCCGGGGCGAAGCAGTGGCGGTGGGCGAAGGACTCGCCATTGCCGAGGCCGACGCGGACCCGGCTCGTTCCGCCGGTCCGCCGGTACTGCAACCGGAGACCACCGCGGCGGCCAGCGCCCCCAGCCCCAGGCTTCCGGTTTTCAGCGCCCAACGGCGCGAGTAGTGCTCCAAGTTCGTCTCTTTCCCCAAGCCCATTCGATCCTGCCGAAAGGGGCAGGAACACCCGCGGTGCCCCTGCCCCTTTCGATTGCTGCCCCTAGTGCGCGGCGTCGTGCCAGGTCCGGCCGATGCCCGGCTGGACATCCAGCGGCACCAGCAGATCTGCGGCCTGTCCCATTTCGCGGGTCACCAGCTCCTGCACTGCTTCCAGCTCCCCCTCGGCGATCTCCAGGATGAGTTCGTCATGGACCTGCAGCAGCATCCGGGACTTGTACTGCCCAGCGCGCAGTCCCTCATCGATGCGCAGCATGGCCACCTTCACCAGGTCGGCGGCCGAACCCTGGATCGGGGCGTTCAACGCGGCACGCTCGGCGATGTCGCGCAGCCGGCGATCCGAGCTGTTCAGCTCCGGCAGGTAGCGGCGGCGTCCGAAAATGGTTTCGGTGTAGCCATCCTTGCGGGCCTGGTCGACGACCGAACGCAGGTAGGTGCGCACGGCACCGAAGCGGTCGAAGTAGTCCTTCATCAGCTTGCGGGCCTCATCCACGCCGATCTTCAGCTGCTTGGACAGCCCGAAGCTGCTCAGCCCATAGGCCAGGCCGTAGCTCATCGCCTTGACCTTCGAGCGCATCTCCGAGGTGACCTCGTCCGGCTCGACGTTGAACACGCGCGAACCGACATAGCGGTGCAGGTCCTCGCCGTTCTGGTAGGCCTCGATCAGCCCCTCGTCTTCGGACAGGTGCGCCATGATGCGCATTTCGATCTGCGAGTAGTCCACTGTCAGCAGGCTCTGGTAGCCGGCCCCGACCATGAAGACGTCGCGGATGCGACGTCCCTCTTCCGAACGCACCGGGATGTTCTGCAGGTTCGGGTTCAGGCTGGAGAGGCGCCCGGTCGCGGCCACGGTCTGCGCATAGGTGGTGTGGATCCGGCCATCATCGTGGGTGGCCTTGAGCAGGCCGTCCACGGTCTGGCGCAGCTTGATCGCGTCGCGGTAGGCCATCAGCGCGACCAGGAACGGGTGCCCGGTCTTGACCAGCAGATCCTGCAGCGACTCGGCATCGGTGGTGAAACCGGTCTTGATCTTCTTGGTGCGCGGCAGATCCAGCTCTTCGAACAACACCACCTGCAGCTGCTTCGGGCTGGAGAGGTTGACTTCGTGGCCGATCGCGGCGAACGCGTCGTTGGTGGCCTGGTCCACCTGCTCGGTGAAGTGGGCACGCAGTTCGTTCAGGCGATCCACGTCCACTGCCACGCCGGCGCGTTCCATCTCGAAGAGCACCGGAATCAGCGGCAGCTCCATCTCGGCAGCCAGTTTGTCCGCGTGCTTCTCGGCCAGCTTGGTAGCCAGGTAGGCGGAGAGGTCGTGGATGGCCTGCGCCTGGGCCAACGTTGGCTCGGCAAGATCCGAAGTGAGCCCCAGATCCAGTTCGCCCCTCTTGGCCTGATGCACCGGCACGGCGTACTTCAGGTGGTACTGCACCACGTCCACCAGGTCGTGGCTGCGGCGATCGGGCTGGATCAGGTAGGCGCTGATCAAGGTGTCGTCCTTGATGCCGGCGATCCGAAGCCCGCGCTCGATGAGCAGGTGCATGGCGGCCTTGGCATCGTGGAAGAGCTTCGGCGCGTTCTCATCGGCCAGGAACTGCGCAAGCACGCCTTCGGTGGCTTCATCGAGTTCGGCCAGTTCCAGCCAGAGGGCTTCCGACCCGCGGAAAAGGGCCAGACCCACGGCTTCGCCGTCAACCGCAGCAGGCTGGATTGCGATCGGCGCGCCCTTCCCGGCCCCGATGAATCCGCCCAGTGCGTCGGCATCGGCGCCGAGCACCCGGGAGAATTCGGCAACTTCGGGTGCCGCTTCCTCTTCCTGGGCTGCAAACAGGTCGAACAGGCGCTTGCGCAGGGTGTTGAATTCCAGCGCGTCGAACAGGTTCTCGATCTCTTCGCGGTTCGGGGCTTCGAGTTCCATCTGATCGAGCGTGACCGGGAGTTCCAGGTCGTGCTTGAGCTGGTTCAACCGGCGGTTGCGGGTCACGTTGTCCACGTGCTCGCGCAGCGACTCGCCGACCTTGCCCTTGATGTTCTCCACATTCTCCAGGATGCCAGCCAGGTCCCCGTAGAGGTTGATCCATTTGGCGGCGGTCTTCGGCCCCACGCCTGGCACACCGGGCAAGTTATCCGCGGTTTCGCCGACCAGAGCCGCCAAATCCGAGTAGCGCTCGGGACGCACGAAGTACTTGGCTTCCACCGCTGCGGCATCCATCGGCGGGATATCGCTGATGCCCTTCTTCGGGTACAGCACCAGGGTCTTGTCGGTGATCAGCTGGAAGGCGTCGCGGTCGCCGGACACCACCAGCACGTTGAAACCGGCTTCTTCGCCCTGGGTGGCCAGCGTGGCCAGGATGTCATCGGCTTCGAAGCTCTCCAGGGTGATCGAAGGGATGTTCATCGCCTTCATGACTTCCTGGATCAGATCGATCTGCCCGTAGAACTCTTCGGGCGTCTTATTGCGTCCGCCCTTGTACTCGGTGTACTCCAGCGAGCGGAAAGTCGGGGTGTCCAAGTCGAAGGCCACCGCAACGTGGGTGGGCTTTTGCTGGCGGATCATCGTCAGCAGCATCGATACGAATCCGTGCACGGCATTGGTGTGCTGGCCGGTGCTTGTTGCGAAGTTCTCTGCAGGCAGCGCATAGAACGCGCGGAAGGCCATGGAGTGTCCGTCAATAATCAGCAGTCTCTTGTCCGACGAGGCAGTCGGTTTGGTAGTTTCGCTCACACCTGAAAGCCTAGTTGCCATGAGCGACAATTTCACTTCTCGAACCACGCAATCTTCGGCACATCCGTTTGCCGCGCAGCTGGCCCGCCACGGCATTCCCGAATCCATGTGGCCCTACCTGCTGCACAATGGCGTGGGCGAACTCGTGGAGAAACTGGAAATCATCTTCACCGGGTTCGAACCCCAGCGCGTTGCCGCCACCATGCCGGTGGCGGGCAACACCCAGGTCTACGGCATCCTGCATGGCGGCGCTTCGGCGGCACTTGCCGAAACCCTCGGTTCGATGGCCGCTGCGCTGCACGGTGCCGGCCGGGCCAACCCGGTCGGCGTGGATTTGAACATCACCCACCACAAGGCCGGGCGCACCGGGCTGGTCACCGGGGTATGCACGCCGGTGCATCTGGGCCGCAGCAGCACCTGCCATGAGATCGTGATCAGCAATGAGCAGGGCCAGCGTGTCGCGACCGCTCGCATCACCAATATGCTGCTGCCGGTCGAAAACTGATCCCCGCAGGCGCCGTTCGCGCCAAGCGCGGCGGATCCGGCTTTTCCGGAGCGCTGGCCCTGGCCGGCTGGTCCCCTTGGCCGTTTAGCCGATCGCGTAGCGCGAGAGGAAGATATCCGCGCCGAGCTCGGTGATCCCCAGGGCCGAGAGCTGCGTGCTGATCCCGCGGCCAAAGATATTGGCCCCGTCGCCCAGCACCTCCGGAACGGTGACCAGAAGCAGCTCATCGAGCGCATCGGCTTCGACGAACGCTCCAGCCAGGTCGGCACCGCCAACCACCCACACGTCCCCGGCCCCTGCGCTCTGGGCGATGTCCCGGCTCCAGAAGCCCACCTCGCCGCGGATGAAGGTCAGGTCCGCTCCGGGCAGTGTCGGCAGTTCATGGTGTGTGAAGACCCACACCGGCTTCTCGCCGAACACCCACGGCACGGTTCCCTCGGCAGCATCACGGACGATGTTCTCGTAGGTCTTGCCACCGATCACTACGGCGCCGACGCTCCCGAAGAACTCGTCGAAATGCTTTTTCACTCCCGGCTGCGTGGCATAGGGGATGAACCATTGGACGCTTCCGCTGCGATCGGCGATAAAACCATCGATGGAGGCACCCACGTAGTACTTGAAGCTAGTCATGGCTCCAGTCTAGGGGTGCCTCCATCGAAGGCAATATCAAGTTGTCGAGGGACCCGAAAATCGTGTCGGATCCACCCGCAGCCGCGAGCAGTTCCTAGTGGCTCGAGGAGAAGCCCAGGATCGCTTCGCTCAGCTGCGGCACGATCAGCACCACGCCGAAGAGGACGATCAGGCCGCAAATCGCGAAGCAAGCGTAGGCTCCGGCATTGCTCAGGCTCTGGTTGCGGCCCTCGTCCTTGGCAACTGCCAGCAGGCGGACGCCGAAGGAGTAGGCCGCCACGATCGCCATCGCGGAAAACCAGGTGATGGCGGCGACGATGAGAAAGGCTGTCCAGTCAATCATGAATTATCGGCTTCCTTCTGCGCTGCGGCAGCCTTGGCCAGCTTGGCTTCCGCCTTGGCCTTGGCACGGCGTTCCTTCTTGGTCAGGATGTTCACCGCTGCGCCCGAGTTATCGATGTCGGAAATGTTCGACTCGTGGTCATGCGGCTGCTTGCGCGAGAGGAACCAGATGGTCAGCATGGCGCCGGTGCCGGCGATCGCGACGATCACGATGCCGATGGTGCCCAGGTGGGTGATCGCTGCGGCCACGCCGCCAACGGCCGCGGCTGCTGGCAGGGTGAACAGCCAGCCCAACGCGATGCGTCCTGCGGTGCCCCAGCGGACTTCGCCGCCCTTGCGGCCCATGCCCGAACCGATCACGGAGCCGGAGGCTACCTGGGTGGTGGACAGCGCGAAGCCCAGGTGCGAGGAGGTCAGGATCGCCGAAGCGGTGGACATCTCGGCTGCGAAGCCCTGCGCGGGCTTCACGTCGGTCAGGCCCGAACCCATGGTGGCGATGATGCGCCAGCCGCCGGTGTAGGTACCCAGCGCGATGGCGAAGGCACAGGTGGCAACAACCCAGAACTGCACGCCGGAGTCGGAATCCTGCAGGCCAGAAGCCACCAGGGTCAGGGTGATGATGCCCATGGTCTTCTGCGCATCGTTAGTGCCGTGGGACAGCGCGACCAGCGAGGAAGAGAAGATCTGCCCGTAGCGGAAGCCGCCGCGCTTGGGCGCCGCTCCATTCTCGCGCTTGGTGATCGCGTAGGCCAGCTTGGTGCACAGGTACGCGGAGATGCCGGCGATCACCGGCGCGCACAGGGCCGGAAGCAGCACCTTGGAGAGCAGCACGCTGTAGTTCACCGAGGCGAAGCCTGCACCGACGATCGCGGCGCCTACCAGGCCGCCGAACAATGCGTGGGAGGAGCTCGAAGGCAGTCCCAGCAACCAGGTGAACAGGTTCCAGATCACGGCGCCCATCAGGCCGGCGAAAATCATCGCCGGCCCAATAGCCACGCCCGAGGTCGGGTCTTCGTTGATGATGCCACCTGAAATGGTCTTCGCTACCTCGGTGGAGAGGAATGCGCCAACCAGGTTCAGAATTGCGGCGAGGGCAACTGCCTTCTTAGGGGAAATTGCTCCGGTTGCGATTGGGGTGGCCATCGCATTGGCCGTGTCATGGAAACCATTGGTGAAGTCGAAAAACAACGCCAAGGCAATGACCAGGACGACGATAAGCGTCAAATCCATTGAATACCAGCCTGAGGGGTCGAACGGCAAGGAAAAAGAGAACGGGCCAGAAATAGGATCCTGCGAAAGGCATTGGCGTGCAGGACTTCGTTCTAAGCGCAATTTCCATCTTAGGCGTACGGCGCAGTACGTCAATCCGGAACTTCAACCCCATCCGGGGAAAACTCGGATGAACAACTGGTTACCAGAGGGTTAACTAGCCTCCAAGCGCGGTATCGGCGCATCGCAGGCATAAAAAATGTGCGCCAAACCATAAGTGGCTTGGCGCACAATCCAGTGCTTGGCGGTCCCTACTTGACCTGGTCGACGACCGTCTCGGCAACCTGGCGCATGCTCAGGCGGCGATCCATGGAGGTCTTCTGGATCCAGCGGAACGCTTCCGGCTCGGTCAAGCCCATCTTGGTGATGAGCAGCGACTTGGCGCGATCAACCAGCTTGCGGGTTTCGAACTGCTCGGCCAGGTTGCTGACTTCTTCCTCCAGCGCGCGCAGCTCGTCATTGCGGGAAATCGCGATTTCGATGGCCGGAGTGAGGTCTGCCGGGGTGAACGGCTTGACCACGTAGGCCATGGCACCGGCTTCGCGGGCACGCTCCACCAGTTCCTTCTGGCTGAAGGCGGTCAGCAAGACGACCGGGGCGATGCGTTCCTTGACGATGGCTTCGGCGGCGGTGATGCCATCCATGACCGGCATCTTCACGTCCATGAGCACCAGATCGGGCTTCAATTCGCGCGCCTTCTCCAGGGCGGTCTGGCCGTTGTCGGCTTCGGCGACGACGTCGTACCCTTCGGAACGGAGAATTTCGACGATATCCAAGCGGATCAGGGTTTCATCCTCGGCAACGACCACTCGACGCGGAGTGGATTGCACCTCGGATGGGATGCGGGTGATTTCAGGTAGTTCGCTCATTGGCGCCTTCCTCCATGGTCAGAAATCCTGCCCGCTGAATGGGCAGTATCTAGATGGTTTCAGTTCAGCGAAGCCACGTTGCCTCGGTTTCACATCTAAGCCTACTGGCATGTACTCTTGTTGAGGCGAAGACGCGAGGTTCCTGATTAGGAAATCTGGAAAACCTCTAGTAAAGTAGTCAAAGTGCCAGCCCAAGTGGCGGAATCGGTAGACGCGCCGCACTCAAAATGCGGTATCGAAAGATGTGTGGGTTCGAGTCCCACCTTGGGCACCAGCATGAAGGCCGTTGGATCGGAAATTGTCCGGTTCAACGGCCTTTTTTTGCGCGCGCAACCACAGGGCACGTGCTCGAGTTCACAATCGCGCTTTGCGGGCGCCAAGGCAAAAAATCCGCCCTGCTCCAGAATTCTGGAGCAGGGCGGATTTTCTTGCCTCAGCTAGTGCGCGAAAGAGCGTCTACAGGTTTTTCGGCGTGGAGACGTTTTCCGGTGCCCACGGACCGACCTTCTCGCGAGCAGGCATCGGCTTGCCATTGACCAGCTGGCCGGCATCGGCGAGGTCGCCGACCTTGTGCACGCGCAGCGAGTTGGTGGACCCTGCCTGTCCCGGAGGGGACCCGGCGGCGATGCACACGATGTCGTTGAGCTCCGCCAGGCCTTCGGAGAGCAGCGCCTCGTCCACCTGGGCGGTCATCTTGTCAGTGTGGTCGGCGTAGGCCACCAGGCGTGCCTGCACACCCCACATCAGGGTCATGATGTTGTAGGTCTGCTGCAGCGGGGTGAAAGCCAGGACCGGCTTCTTCGGGCGCAGGCGCGAGAGGCGCCGTGCCGAGTCGCCGGACTGGGTGAAGGCGACGATGTACTTCGCGTCGAGCTGATCGGCGATCTCCACCGCGGCACGGGTGATCGCGCCGCCGCGGGTCTTCGGCTGGGAGCCCAAGCGGGGAATGCGATCCAGGCCGTGCTGCTCGGTCGAGGAGATGATGCGCGACATGGTCTCCACGGTTTCCACCGGGTACGCGCCCACGGAGGTCTCCCCCGAGAGCATGACCGCGTCGGCGCCGTCGAGCACCGCATTGGCGCAGTCCGAAGCCTCGGCGCGGGTCGGGGTCGGCGATTCGATCATCGATTCGAGCACCTGGGTGGCGACGATGACCGGCTTGGCCCAGCGGCGTGCCAGCTCCACGGCACGCTTCTGCACGACCGGAACTTCTTCCAGCGGCAGCTCCACGCCCAAGTCGCCGCGGGCGACCATGATGGCGTCGAAGGCATTGATGATTTCTTCCAGCGCGGCCACGGCCTGCGGCTTCTCGATCTTGGCGATCACCGGCACGCGTCGGCCTTCTTCGTCCATGATCTCGTGCACGCGCTCGATGTCCTCGGCGTTGCGCACGAAGGACAGTGCGACCATGTCGATGCCGGCACGCAGTGCCCAGCGCAGGTCGTCCTCGTCCTTTTCGCTCAATGCGGGAACGTTCACCGCGACGCCTGGCAGGTTGATGCCCTTGTTATTGGACACCTCGCCTCCGACGACAACCTCGGAACGCACCGAGGTCTGGTCAACTGCCAGCGCCTTGAGCTTGACCTTGCCATCGTTGATCAGCAGGAAATCGCCCGGCTGGACATCGGTGGGAAGGCCCTTGAAGGTGGTGGAGCACAGGTTGCGGGTACCTTCGATGTCCTCGATGGTGATGGTGAATTCCTCACCAGCCTCGAGGATGTACTTGGCGTTGTCCTTGAAGCGGCCAAGGCGGATCTTCGGACCCTGCAGGTCGGCGAAGATGCCAACCGCGCGGCCGATCTCCGCGGCCGCATTGCGCACATTCGCCAGGGATTGTGCGTGCATGGAGTGGTCTCCATGGCTCATGTTCAGGCGGGCTACGTCTACGCCCGCCTTCAGTACCGCTACAGTATTTTCATAACTTGCCAGGGCCGGGCCCCAGGTTGCCACAATCTTTGCGCGTCTCATTCCGTCAGCCAAATGCCTTTCATGTTCACATAGGCAAAATGCGGCCCACCCGGCATCCGGGTGCGCCGCATTCAAGCCTATGTCACTCAAATGATGCTGATGGCCCTATCGGTTGGAGCAACCGGTGCAGGAAGGGTAGTCGAACCCATGAGGAACTTGTCGACCGCGGCCGCGCAAGCGCGTCCTTCGGCGATAGCCCACACGATCAGCGACTGTCCCCGACCGGCGTCTCCGGCGACGAATACCGATTCGGTGTTCGTCATGTAGTAGCCATCTCGGGCGACGTTGCCCCGGTTGTCGAATTCGATACTGACCTGTTCGTCCAATCCGGAAACTTCCGGACCGGTGAACCCGAGGGCAAGCAGAACCAGATCCGCTTTGATTACGCGTTCGGTTCCAGGCTTCGGGAGGCGCTTGCCAGCAACAAATTCTGTCTCTGCAACTGTAACACCGATCACCTTGTTTTGCTCAGTTCCCTCGCCGGAGATGAAGTTCACGGTCGAAGCCAGGTAGGTCCGCTCGCCGCCTTCCTCATGGGAGGTCTGCACCTCGAAAAGCACCGGCATCATCGGCCACGGCTGGTCTTCGCGGCGCTCGGTGCCCGGCTGCTGGCCGATGGCTAGCGTCGTGACGCTCGCCGCGCCCTGGCGCAGGGCGGTGCCGATGCAGTCCGAGCCGGTGTCTCCGCCGCCCAGCACGATCACGTGCTTGCCCGCCGCATCGATGCGCGGGGCATCGAGCTGGCCGGCGACCACGCGGTTGCTCTCGGTGAGGAACTCCATGGCATGGTGCACGCCCTCGAGCTTGTTGCCCGGCACCGGCAGCTCGCGCGGCACCGTGGCACCGGTGGCCACGATGACCGCGTCGTAGTCTCGGCGCAGCTGCTTCCAGGAGATGTCCTTGCCGATCTCGATGCCGGTGCGGAAGATCGTTCCTTCGGCTTCCATCTGGGCCAGGCGCAGGTCGATGACCTGCTTCTCCAGCTTGAAGTCCGGGATGCCGAAACGCAGCAGGCCGCCGATGGCTTCGTCGCGCTCGTAGACGGCCACGGTGTGCCCGGCACGGGTCAGCTGCTGGGCGGCGGCCAATCCGGCCGGCCCCGAACCGACGATCGCCACGCGGTGCTCGGTGTGGCGGGCAGGCGGCTGCGGCACGAAGTCGCCGGCGTCCATCAGGTGGCCAGCGAGTTCGGCTTCGACCTGCTTGATGGTCACCGCGGGCTGGTTGATGCCCAGCACGCAGGAGGACTCGCACGGGGCCGGGCACAGCTTGCCGGTGAGCTCCGGGAAATTGTTGGTGCTCAGCAGCCGGGCGGCCGCATCATCCATCCGGCCCCTGTAGGCCAGGTCGTTGAACTCCGGGATCAGGTTGCCCAGCGGGCATCCCGAATGGCAGAACGGGACGCCGCAGTCCATGCAACGGCCGGCCTGCTCCTCCAGGATGCCGGACTTCTGGCGCTCGACGACCTCCTTGTAGTCCATCAGGCGCACCGGCACCGGGCGCTTGGGCTGGGTGACACGTTCGGTCACCTTCAGGAATCCACGTGGATCAGCCACGGGTCACCTCCAAAATCTTGTTCCATACCTGCGGCGAATCCGGGTTCTGCCCGTTGGCTACTGCGTCGCTGCGCAGCTGCTGCACGGCGGCGAAGTCGCGCGGGGTGATGCTGGTCAGCCGGCTGCGGGTTCGTTCCCAGTCCAGCAGCAGGCGGGAGGCCAGCGGGGATGCGGTCAATGCGATGTGCTCGGTGAGCAGCTCGTGGATGCGTTCGGCTTCGGCATCGGTAATCGGCGCTACCAGCAGGTCCGACTGCCCGGCAGCCAGCGGGTTCAGCTTGGCTGCATCGAAGTCCAGCACCCAGGCCACGCCGCCAGAGAACCCGGCGCCGAAGTTGCGGCCGGTGGCCCCCAGGATCAGCACCTGTCCCCCGGTCATGTACTCGCAGCCGTGCTCGCCGATGCCTTCGGTGACAATTGTGGCCCCGGAGTTGCGCACCGCGAAGCGTTCGCCGACCATGCCGTTGATGAACAGTTCGCCGCTGGTGGCGCCGTAGCCGACCACGTTGCCGGCGATGACCTGCTCCTCGGGCTTGGACAGGGTGGTGTGCGGCGGGTGGATCGCGATCCGGCCGCCGGACAATCCCTTGCCGACGTAGTCATTCGCGTCGCCCGAGAGCTTGAGCGTAATGCCCTCGGGAAGGAAGGCGCCCAGCGACTGGCCGGCGCGGCCCGAGAGGTTCACCTTGATGGTGTCCCGCTCCAGGGTCTGCAGCCCGAAGGTCTTGGTCACATGGTGGCCCAGCAGCGTGCCGGTGGAGCGGTCGGTATTCACGATCGCCGCGTCGATGCTGACCGGCAGGCGGTCAGCCAGCGCCGGTCCGGCCGCGGCGAGCAGCTGCTGGTCCAGGTGCGTGTCCAGCCCGTGGTCCTGGCCGATGCGGCGGCGGCGCGCCGCCAGCTCGGTATCCGGCACGTGGGTGATCGCATCCAGCGCCAGCCCGGAGACCTTGTCGTGCGCGGCGAACTGGGCGGGATCGGCCTGGAGCAGTTCGACCTTGCCGATCACCTCGTCCAGGGTGCGCGCCCCCAGCGAGGCGAGCAGCTCGCGCACCTCCTGGGCGATGAACTCGAAGAAGTTCACCACGAACTCGGCCTTGCCGGTGAAGCGTTCGCGCAGCGCAGGATTCTGCGTGGCCACGCCCACCGGGCAGGTGTCCAGGTGGCACACGCGCATCATGATGCAGCCCGAGACCACCAGCGGCGCGGTGGCGAAGCCGAATTCCTCGGCACCCAGCAGGGCGCCGATCAGCACGTCGCGCCCGGTTTTCAGCTGGCCGTCGACCTGCACGGTGACGCGGTCGCGCAACCCGTTGAGGATCAGCGTCTGCTGCGCTTCGGCCAAGCCGATTTCCCACGGGGTGCCGGCATGCTTCAGCGAATTCATCGGCGAGGCGCCGGTGCCGCCATCGTGCCCGGAAATCAGCACGACGTCGGCCTTGGCCTTGGCCACGCCGGCCGCGACGGTGCCGATGCCGGACTCGGAGACCAGCTTCACGTGCACGCGGGCGGAAGGGTTGGCGCACTTCGCGTCGTGGATCAGCTGGGCCAGGTCCTCGATCGAGTAGATGTCGTGGTGCGGCGGCGGGGAGATCAGCCCGACACCCGGGGTGGAGTGGCGAGTCTTGGCGATCCAGGGGTAGAGCTTGGCGCTCATCAGCTGGCCGCCTTCGCCGGGCTTGGCGCCCTGGGCCATCTTGATCTGGATGTCATCGGCGTTGGCCAGGTACAAGCTGGTCACCCCGAAGCGGCCCGAGGCTATCTGCTTGACCGCGCTGCGGCGCACCGGATCGAGCAGCCGCTCCGGATCCTCGCCGCCTTCGCCGGTGTTGGACTTCGCGCCCAGCTGGTTCATCGCGATGGCCAGGGTTTCGTGGGCCTCGGCCGAAATCGAGCCGTAGCTCATCGCGCCGGTGGCGAAGCGCTTCACGATGGAGCTGACCGGCTCCACCTCGTCGATGGCGATCGGGGTGATCCCCTCGGTCTTGAACTTCAGCAGCCCGCGCAGGGTCTTGAGCTGTGCGGCCTGGTCGTCGACGGCCTTGGTGTACTCCTTGAACACGTCGTAGCGGCGGGTGCGGGTGGAGTGCTGCAGGCGGAAGACGGTTTCCGGGTTGAACAGGTGCGGCGGGCCTTCGCGGCGCCACTGGTACTCTCCCCCGGTTTCCAGTTCCAGCGGCTGGGCGCCGCCGTCGATCTCCGGGTAGGCGCGGGCATGGCGGGCGGCGGCCTCGGCGGCCACCACATCCAGCTCGATGCCCGAGAGCTTGGTGGCGGTGCCGGTGAAGTACTGGTCGACCACGCGCTGGGACAGGCCCACGGCCTCGAAGGTCTGCGCGCCGCAGTAGCTGGAGACCGTGGAGATGCCCATCTTGGACATGATCTTCAGCACTCCCTTGCCCAGCGCCTTGATCAGGTTGCTGCTGGCCTGGTGCCCGTCAACTCCGGGCAGCTCGCCGTTCTCGGCCATCTGCTCGACCGATTCCAGGGCGAGGTAGGGGTTGATGGCGCTGGCGCCGTAGCCGATGAGCAGGGCGATGTGGTGCACTTCGCGGGCGTCGCCGGACTCGATGATCAGCGAAACGCGGGTGCGGTTGGAGCTCTTGAGCAGGTGGTGGTGCACCGCGGAGGTCAGCAGCAGCGACGGGATCGGCGCCCAGGCCGCGGAGGAATCGCGGTCCGAGAGCACGATGTAGCGCACCCCGCGGTTCACCGCGGCGGAAACCTTCTCGCAGATTTCCTGCAGGCGGGCGCGCAGCTCGGATTCGCCGCCGGCCGGGCGGTACAGGCCGCGCACCTTCAGCGAGTACTTGGACCCGGATTCGTCGCGCAGGTGCACGATCTTGGCCAGCTGGTCGTTGGTCAGCACCGGGTAGTCCAGCGCGATCTGGGTTTGCGGGACACGGTCCAGGGACAGCAGGTTGCCGTCGGGGCCGATCGCGGTGCCCATCGAGGTGACCAGCTCTTCGCGGATTGCATCCAGCGGCGGGTTGGTGACCTGGGCGAAGGACTGGGTGAAGTAGTCGAACAGCAGGCGCGCCCGGTCAGCCAGGGCGGCAATCGGGGTGTCGGTGCCCATGGCGGCCAGCGGTTCGGCACCGGTGGCGGCCATGGGAGCGAGCAGCACGCGCAGCTCCTCGGTGGTGTAGCCGAAGGTCAGCTGGCGCAGGGCCACGGAGGCGGAGTTGTGGCGCACGTGCTCCAGGTCCGGGAAGTCGGCCAGCGTCTTCAGGTTCTGCGAAACCCATTCGCGCCATGGCTTGGCGGCGGCCACTTCGGCCTTAATCTCGGCGTCCTCGACAATACGCTGGGCGTCCAGGTCCACGGCGAACATCTTGCCCGGGGCGACACGGCCCTTCTTCACGATGTGCTCTTCGTCGACGTCGATCACGCCGACCTCGCTGGCCAGGACCACCAGGCCGTCGTCGGTGACCCACCAGCGGGCTGGGCGCAGGCCATTGCGGTCCAGCACCGCGCCGGCCATCGCGCCATCGGTGAAGCAGACGGCGGCGGGGCCATCCCACGGCTCGATGAGCATGGACTGGTACTGGTAGAAGGCGCGCAGGTCCGCGTCCATCTGATCGTCGTTTTCCCACGGCTGCGGGATCATCATCATGATGGTCTCGGTCACGTTGCGGCCCGAGAGCATGAGCATTTCGGCGACCTCGTCGAAGGAGGCCGAGTCCGAGGCGCCGGCGGTGCAGATCGGGAACAGTTCTTCGGGCACCTCGCCGAGCAGCTCGGATTCCAGGGTCGACTGGCGGGCGCGCATCCAGTTGCGGTTGCCCTTGACGGTGTTGATCTCGCCGTTGTGCGCGATGGTGCGGAAAGGCTGGGCCAGCGGCCACGACGGGAAGGTGTTGGTGGAGAAGCGCGAGTGCACGATCGCGCAGCGGCTGGTGAAGCGGGCGTCGGACAGGTCCGGGTAGAACGGCTCGAGCTGCGCGGTGGAGACCATGCCCTTGTAGACGATGGACTGCGAGGAGAACGAGGCGAAGTACACGCCCATCTTGTTGTGCGCGCGGCGGCGGATGCGCCAGGCGGCGGCGTCCAGCTCGCGGCGGGTGGCGGCCGGGGCGCCAGCGTGGGCGCCGATGAAGATCTGGGCGATGTACGGCATCACCTTGCGGGCCGAGGCGCCGAGCACGTCGGAATCAACCGGTACCTCGCGCCAGCCGAGCACCGCCAGGTTCTCCTCGGCGGCCATGGTTTCCAGTTCTTCCTGGGCGAAGGCACGTTCGCCGGCGTCGGCCGGGAGGAAGCCCATGCCCACGGCGTAGGAGCCGGCGGCGGGAAGATCGAATGCGGTGACGCTGCGCAGGAAGGCGTCGGGCAGATGCAGCAGGATGCCGGCGCCGTCGCCGGTGCCTTCATCGGCCCCGATGGCGCCGCGGTGCTCAAGCCGGCGCAGGGCGGTCAGCGCGTGGGCGACGATCTCGTGGCTGGCATCGTTCTTCAGGGACGCGATCATCGCCAGGCCGCAGGCATCCTTTTCGGCCGCTGGGTCATACAGACCCTGCGCGCCAGGCAGCGCGGAAAAACGGGTGTAGGGCGAGGGGACCTCCTCGCCAAAACCTGGCGAGGCGTTCATCTGGACTCCGGTCATGCTCATGAGCGTGCCTTTCTGTGGTTCATGCAGGATAGGCGCGCGGCAGCCCCCGGTAAAGGGCTTATTCTTGGCAAGGGCTTCCGGCCGCCTGGATGTTTCATCTAGCTGAAACTTTTCGACAGTGCTAAGCGGGGTCTGCTTGCGCATCGAGGTTTCGGGGACGAACATTTCCCACCTCGTTGTGGTGCTACACCAGCTGGCCTTTCCAGGGGTCGATCGACCAGCGTGGCGCGTGGATCACACGTTACGCAGGTTTTGTTTCTCGCATGCGCGTGCTTGTGTTTCAGGAATGTTAAAAACTTCTGCCGCTACCGGCGCGGAAAAAGCAGTTTTTTGCGGGCGGGGATCGCGAAAACCGGTTTTGCCAGCCGGTTTTGATAGCCGCCCAATGTTTCGGGCATGTTGCGCCCGAGGGACGGAAAACTGCCCAGATTTTCCGGACATTTCGCCATATTGGGGCCAGAGCGCGTCATGAAAGCGGATCCGGGCAGCTGCTGGCGCGGCTTAAACCACCGGTGGCCGGCAAGCGTGGATGCTTGCCGGCCACCGGAATGGTGCTATGGAATTATTGCTGCCGCTCTGTGGCGTCGTTGCCCGGATCGGGGCTGGTGCCCGGATCGGAGCTGGACTCCGCCGGTGAGTGCGCGGCGGGCTTGGCGCGATCTGCTTCGACCGGCTGCGCCGGGGCCCTGCCTGGCAGGTAGAACGGATCGACCTGCTGCTTGCGCAGCTTGCCCAGGACCACGATCAGCGCGAGGATGCCGGCGATGGCGATGCCGATCGCCAGCCACTGGTGCACGCGCAGGGCCAGCGGCCCGATGGCGATGATTTCGGCCGGGTCCAGGCGCAGCGATTCGGTGAAGGTGCGGCCGATGCCGTACCAGATCATGTAGCAGCAGAACAGTGCGCCGCGGCGCAGCTTGAACTTCCGGTCCAGCGCGATCAGCACGAAGGCGCCCAGCACATTCCACAGCGACTCGTACAGGAAGGTCGGGTGGAAGAGCGTGTCCGCGGGCAGCCCGGCCGGGAAGTTGTAGCTGTCCGCATCGATCTCCAGGCCCCACGGCAAGTCGGTCGGCGCGCCGAACAGCTCCTGGTTGAACCAGTTGCCCCAGCGCCCGGCCGCCTGCGCCAGCAGCAGGCCGGGCACGGCCGCGTCGACGAAGGCCGAGAGCCGGATGCCGGCTTTCCGGCAACCGATCCACGCTCCGAGTGCACCGAGCGACACCGCGCCCATGATGCCCAGCCCGCCAAGCCAGATCTGCGGGATCTCGGCCAGGTGGGCGGTTTGCCCGCCGAGCCCGAAGTAGTACATCGGGTCGGTGATCAGCACATGGTAGAGGCGTCCGCCGATGATGCCGAAGGGGATCGTCCAGATGGCGATGTCCCAGAGCATGTCGGAGTTGCCGCCGCGGGCGCCGAGGCGCTTGTTGGTCAGCCACAGCGCGATCAGGATGCCCGCGAGGATGCACAGCGCGTAGGCGTGGATGGTCAGCGGGCCGATCGAGATCCTGGCGAATTCCGGCGGCGGCGAAGGGATGGAGGCGGGCAAGGCAAGCGCCAGCTGCGCGGCAAAAGCCATCAGGCCCGTCCGCTCAGTTCGGCGGCCAGGGCGCCCACGGCCGGCACTCCCCCGTCACACAGGGCGGCGACCAGCGCGGTGCCGACGATCACGCCGTCGGCGTAGGCGCCGATTTCTTCCACGTGCTCGCGGCGCGAGACGCCCAGGCCCACGCAGGCATTCTCGGCGCCGGCGTTGTGGGCGGCGGCGACCACTGCCTGCGCGGCGGAGGAAACCTCGGTACGGGCGCCGGTGACGCCCATCAGCGACACGCAGTAGACGAAGCCGGAGGACGCATCCACGGTGCGCTGCACCCTCGCTTCGGTGGACGAAGGGGCAATGAGGAACACGCGCTCCAGGCCGTGCTTCTCGCTGGCCTGGATCCATTCGGCGGCCTCGTCGGGCACCAGATCCGGGGTGATCAGGCCGGCGCCGCCGGCTTCGGCGAAGCGCCGGGAGAACTCGTCCACGCCCAGGCGCAGCACCGGGTTCCAGTAGGTCATGACCATTACGGCCACGTCGGTGCGTTCGGTGATTCCGCGCACGATGTCGAAGATCTGCGGGACCTTGAAGCCGTTGGCCAGCGCCTGCACGGTCGCTTCCTGGATCACCGAACCGTCCATCACCGGGTCGGAGTACGGGATGCCGATCTCGATGACATCCACGCCGTTCTCGGCCAGCGCCACGGCGGCCTCGATGCTGGTGGCGACGTCGGGGAAGCCGGCAGGCAGGTAGCCGATGAGGGCCGGGCGGCCCTCGGCGCGGGCTGCGGCGATCTTCTGGGCGCTGGTCACGCGGGTCATCTACTTCTCCTCGGATTTCTGCGAGCCGGAGTTCTGCGCAGTGGCCGCGTTGATTTCGGCCTCGGCGTCTTTTTCATCGATCATGTTGAACCAGGCGGCAGCGGTGCCCACGTCCTTGTCCCCGCGGCCCGAGAGGTTCGCGATGATGATGGTCTCTTCGGGGACCGCGCCTTCGGCGATCTTGCGCGCCGCCAGGCGGATGGTGCCGGCCAGGGCGTGCGCGGACTCGATCGCCGGCAGGATGCCCTCGGTGCGGCACAGCGCCTTGAACGCGTCCATCGCCTCGGTGTCGGTGACCGGCTCGTACTTCACGCGGCCGATGTCGGCCAGGTAGGCGTGCTCCGGGCCGACGCCCGGGTAGTCCAGGCCCGCGGAGATGGAGTGCGATTCGACGGTCTGCCCGTCCTCGTCCTGCATCAGGTAGGACTTCGCGCCATGCAGCACGCCCGGGCGGCCCAGGGTGATGGTCGCGGCGTGGCGGTCGGTGTCCACGCCGTCGCCGCCGGCCTCGTAGCCGTAGATCTCCACCTCGGGATCGTCGAGGAAGCCGTGGAAGATGCCTATCGCGTTCGATCCGCCGCCGATGCAGGCGGTCACCGCGTCGGGCAGGCGGCCGGCCTGGGCCAGGATCTGCTCGCGGGCCTCGTCGCCGATGACCTCGTGGAAGTAGCGGACCATGGCCGGGAACGGTGCGCCGCCGGCGGCAGTGCCCAGCAGGTAGTGGGTGTTATCCACGTTGGCCACCCAGTCGCGCAAAGCCTCGTTGATCGCGTCCTTCAGCGTCTGGGAGCCGACGGTGACCGGGATGACGGTAGCGCCGAGCAGGCGCATGCGCGCGACATTCAGCGCCTGCCGGCGGGTGTCTTCCGCGCCCATGTAGACCACGCATTCCAGGCCCATCAGGGCCGCGGCGGTGGCCGAGGCGACGCCGTGCTGGCCGGCACCGGTCTCGGCGATGATGCGGGTCTTGCCCATGCGCTTGGCCAGCAGCGCCTGGCCGAGCACGTTGTTGATCTTGTGGCTGCCGGTGTGGTTCAAGTCCTCGCGCTTGAGGAAGATCCGCACCCCGCCGCAGTACTGCTCGGAAAAGCGCTTGGCTTCGGTGAGCAGGGAGGGGCGCCCCGAGTAGTTCTTGTTCAGGTCCTTGACCTGGGCGATGAACTCGGGGTCGTTCTTGGCCGCTTCGAAGGTCTCGTTCAGCTCGTCCATGGCGGCCATGAGGGACTCGGGCATCCATCGCCCGCCGTAGGCACCAAAGTACGGGCCGCTTGCGTGCCTTAGCGACTGTGCATCGATCGACTGGCGGTGCTCGGAGTTTTCCGGAGTGCTCATCGATTCCCTCTTTCCTCGTACGGAGCTTGATTCGTGGTAAGTCTCGTGCCCCGCCGGAAACTCCTGCGGGGCACGAAAAGCAGTTCTGGGTCCTTCGCCGCCGTGCGCGGCTAGCGCTGCGGCTTGGCGCCGGTACCGGCTTTGATGAACGCGGCGACCGAAGCGCGCGGATCGGCATGCTTCACCAGCGCTTCGCCGACCAAGACCGCGTCGGCGCCGGCCGCACCGTATTGGACGACCTGTTCGGTGGATTCCACACCGGACTCGGCGACGATCACCGCCTGGGCCGGCAGCAGCGGAGCGAGCTTGCCGAAGGTGGCTGGATCGACGTCCAGCGTCTTCAGGTTGCGCACGTTCACGCCGATGATCTTCGCTCCGGCCTTGCTGGCGCGGGCGATTTCTTCCTCGGTGTGGGTCTCCACCAGGGCGTTCATTCCCAGCTGGTGAGTCAATTCTAGGAAAGATGCCAGCAATTCATCATTCAGCGCCGCAACAATGAGCAACACGAGGTCAGCGCCGTGGGCGCGGGCTTCGTAGATCTGGTACTCGTCGACCGTGAAATCCTTGCGCAGCACCGGAATCTGCACGGCAGCGCGTACCGCGTCGAGATCCTGGAGCGAACCGCCGAAGCGGCGGGCTTCGGTGAGCACGGAAATCACCGAGGCGCCACCGGCCTCGTATTCTGCGGCCAGTACGGCAGGCTCCGGGATATCTGCCAGCGCGCCCTTGGACGGGGACTTGCGCTTGACCTCGGAGATGACACGCAGCGTGGTGTCGCGGGCGGCCTGGTCGGCGTGGCCACCGAGCGCGGCGAAAGCATCGCGCGCAGGAGCTGCCGCTGCCGCGGCCTGCTTGATCGCTTCCAGGCTGGTGATTGCGCGACGGGCGCCCAGGTCTTCCCGGACGCCTGCGATGATCTCATCAAGAACAGTCAATTTAGTGCGATGCTCCGCTGCGAGCGCCGCCCACGCCGAAACCGGCTGCCTTCAGGATCCAGCCCAGGAGCAGGCCAACCACCATGATGCCGCAACCGACCCAGACGATGGACCAGGCGAAGTAGGCGAAGGCGATGCCGGCCACGATTGAACCGGCAATCATGGTCAGTACGCAGGCCCACGCTGCGATGGAGTTACCGTGGCCAATCTCTTCGGTGTATACCGGATCGAGCTCGGTGTTCTGCGACATGTTCGATGTCTCCTCATGTTGTGATGCTGCGTCCCGGCAGGGCGTTGCTGCCCGGGACGTTGGTCTTCAGGTTCCATTCTGCCACCTGCGCGCGGGAACCTCCTATTCCGGAAGCCTTCGTTTCGCGCCGGTGGTGCGAATCACGATCCGCGCGGGTTATTTCCGGCCAGCAGTCGGGTCTTCGCCGTCCGAGAGCTGCTCCCAGCTGGCGATGTTGCGCGAGGACTGGTCCTTGGGCTCCGCGCTGGACCTTGCCGCTTGCCGATCGTACTTGCTGGCCTTGGCGGGCCAGCGGCCGGCGAAGACGAACACCAGCACGGCCTGCAGCGCCATCAGCGCTCCGGCGAACACCGCGACCGCTGGCCACGCGCTGAGCGTGTACTCGCCGACGTTCTGGGCCAGTCCGGTAGCTTCGGCCACGGTGGTGGAGGCGACGGCCTGCGGATCGCGCAGCGCCCCGAGGCCGGCGGCAACCACGGTGGCACCGGCGAGCAGGCAGATCGCCGCAATGATGTAGCGGGCGATCTTCCCGGCGATCAGCAGCGCCAGCGAACCGGCCAGCACCACCACGGAGACCGCGGTGACCGAGGCGGCCGCGGTGGCGCCGTCGATGGCGATCTGCGGGATCTGCACGGAGCTGGAGGCCACGTCGACGGTGATCCACGTGCGGGTGGCCGACCAGAGGCCGATCAGTGCGCCGGCCATGCCGAAGAGGGCGAGGGTGCGGGCGCTGGTCAATTTCTTCACTTCGTTTCACCTGATTCGGTGTTGATGTTGTGGGCCGCACGCATCGACTGCGCAGCCCAGACGGCGCGCAGCGGAGCGGCTGCCTTGTTCACGGTTTCCAGAGCTTCGTCGGCGAACTTCGAGTCGTTGACGATGCCGCCGCCGGCTTGCACATAGGCGCGTTCCCCCTTGAGCAGGGCGGAGCGGATGGCGATGGCCATGTCCATGTCGCCGGCGAAGTCCAGGTAGCCGACCACGCCGCCGTAGATGCCGCGGCGGTACGGTTCGTACTCGTCCAGCAGCTGCAGGGCGCGGGGCTTCGGTGCGCCGGAGAGCGTGCCGGCCGGGAAGGTCGCGGCGAGCACGTCGTAGGCGTCCACGTCGTCGCGGGTCTTGCCGACCACGTTGGAGACCAGGTGCATGATGTGGCTGAAGCGCTCGACCTCCATGAACTGGGTGACTTCCACGGTGCCGGCCTTGCAGACCCGCGAGAGGTCGTTGCGCGAAAGGTCAACCAGCATCAGGTGCTCGGCGCGTTCCTTCTCGTCGTTGAGCAGCGACTTCTCGTGCAGCTGGTCGTCCTCGTAGTTCGCCCCGCGCGGGCGGGAACCGGCGATCGGGTGGGTGACCACATGCGAATCGTTGACGGTGACCAGCGCTTCGGGCGAGGAGCCGACGATCTCGAACCGTTCGCCGTCCTCGTTGACGAAGTTGAACAGGTACATGTACGGGCTCGGATTGGTCGCGCGCAGCACGCGGTAGACATCCAGCGCGTCGGCCTGCGTTTCCAGCTCGAAGCGGCGCGAGACGACGATCTGGAAGACCTCGCCGTCCACGATCGCGGTCTTGGACTTGGCCAGCGCCATGAGGTACTCGTTCTCATCCCAGGAGTGGGTGACAGCTTCCATCAGGGTTTCGCGCGGCACATCGGTACCGGTGAGCACCGCCGCGGCCGAATCCACCGGCACCGAGAGCTGGTCGAGCATCGCCTGCAGGCGGGTGACGGCACCGTCGTAGGCCTCGTCGACATTCTCGTCGCTGCCATCGAAGTTGATCGCGTTGGCGATCAGCGTGACGGTGCCTTCGGCCGCATCATGGGCAGCCATGTCGGCGACCAGGTTCATGCTCAGCTCGGGCAGGTTCAGATCGTCTGCCGGAGGGTTGGGCAGCTTCTCCCAGTGGCGCACGCATTCCCAGCCGATGAAGCCGACCATGCCGCCGGTCAGTGGCGGCATGCCGGGAACGGGTTCGGTCTTCAGCGCGCGCACGGTGTCGCGCAAGACCTCCACGCCCGCGCCGCCGGTGGGCAGGCCAGCTGGCGCATGGCCCTGCCAGTAGGCTTCTGAACCACGGGTGCTCAGCGTTGCCGGGGAGTTCACTCCAATGAAGGAATAGCGGCTCCAGACACCGCCCGGGGCAGCCGATTCCATCAGGAAAGTGCCCGGGCGGCCCTGCGCCAGGGTGCGGTAGAGGCCGATGGGCGTGAGCGAGTCAGCCAGCACGGTGATGGTCACGGGGATGACACGACGGTTCGCGGCCATGGCGCGGAAGGACTCGCGGGACGGGGAAATCTTGCCAAGGGTTTTCATCTGTGTTCTTCTTCTACGTATTCTTCGAGCGCGTGCTGCGATGCGCAGCTGGGCGCGGCATTCCCGGCGCTAGCCAACCGCGTGTGCCGGTGCTTCGAAAGTCCTACTCTGGGCGGTGGCCCACGACGGCCGGCAATTCACGATCGGTGAAGCAGGATTCGGTGCCGGTGTGGCAGGCGGCGCCTACCTGGTCGACCTGCACCAGCAGCGCGTCGCCATCGCAATCCAGGGCAACGGACTTCACGAACTGGAAGTGGCCGGAGGTGTCGCCCTTGCGCCAGTACTCCTGGCGGGAACGGGAGTAGAAGGTGACCCGGCCAGTGGTCAACGTGCGGTGCAACGCTTCATCGTCCATCCAGCCGAGCATCAGCACTTTCCCGGAGTCGTACTGCTGCGCGATGGCAGCAAACAGGCCATTGGCATCTCGCTTGAGACGCCGGGCAATAGCCGGGTCGAGGCTGTGGGATTCAGGGCTCGGATTCGAGCCGTCGTTAGAAGTAGACATCACCATTAGCATACTGGTTTTCCGCGGAATCCAGAGACCTGTGACGTACCGCTCGTCGACGCGCCACGCCGTCTTGGCGACACCACTTTCACCTTGCACAATTAGTCACTTGGAGCGTGCTAGTTTCAGAAGTGATGCACTTAGTTCAGGCTTCCAGACTTGCGTTGGCCGAGACCCTGCTTGCGGCAGGACCTACCGCCGACACCCTTTGCGACGGTTGGCAGACCCGCCATCTCGCCGCTCACCTTGTGTTGCGCGAAAGCTCACTGCTTTCTGCCGGCATGTTCTTCAAACCGCTGTCCAAGAAGCTCGAGGCGAAGCAGAACCAAATGGTGATCGCGGCGCAGACTCCCGAAGGCTATGCCGGGTTGGTCCGCAGCTTCCGATCGGGTCCACCCGCTTTCTCGCCCTTCGCCATCGACAAGGTCAACCAGTCGGCGAACCTCTCCGAGTTCTTCATCCACACCGAAGATGTGCGGCGTGCCCGCGGCCAGTGGGCTCCGCGGGTCCTGGACACCGAGTACACCGAACTGCTCTGGCAGTCGCTGACCCGCATGTCTCGCCTGCTGTTCCGCCATGCGCCAATTGGCATC
Source organism: Glutamicibacter sp. NPDC127525 (assembly GCF_042672105.1). Lineage (NCBI taxonomy): Bacteria > Bacillati > Actinomycetota > Actinomycetes > Micrococcales > Micrococcaceae > Glutamicibacter > Glutamicibacter sp. NPDC127525. Next base: position 633,133 of record NZ_JBHXVN010000001.1, read on the forward strand.
ATCCTGACGCGTCCCGATGGCCAGCGTCATGTCGCCAAGAAGGCTCCGAACGCTGTTTCGATTACCGGCCCGGTCACCGAGCTGATGATGTACTCGTTCGGCCGCATCGACCAGAGCCTGGTCTTGTTCGAAGGCGGGGAAACCGCATTGGAAATCGTCAAGGGCTTCAAGCCAGGGCTATAAAGCTCCCTTGGTTATCCGCATTCGTGGGTGTGCCGTCCAAGTTCGCGTCGCACCGGCCTAGGATTTCGAGCAATCGATATCCAACAGGTCTGGAGCTTGGCCATGAACACGCGCAGAGTCCTTGAGCATTACCCCAGTGTCGCTATCGCCATCGTGCCCGCGTTCGTCTTGGTTGCCCTGGTATCAGCACTCTTCGTTTCAGTCGCTCCCGCCGATCCGGCGTCCTCGGCTTCATTGCCGACTGCTTCAAGTACCACGCAGGCACCTCCATCAAGCGAACTGGAGCTTCCGGAGTCGGCAGATATCACGTACGAAAAATCGGATTACGGAGTCCAGGACGCCGCAACGTACTTCTTCGACTTGCTCAATTATGAAATCATCTACCAAGACTCCGCCGATTTCACCCCGATAGTTACCGGAACATGCAAAGCGGAACAGTGCTGGAAGACCTTCCGCGAGCAAGAAGACCTCCGAACAGGTCCGGAATACATGCAAACCGGCGGCTACTACTTCCTGCACACGGACTATATCGTCCGGTTTGACGGTAATTCTGCTTATCTGATGGGCGAGCTGACCTTGTCTGGACGTTCGGGCCTTCATCCCGATCAGGAAAACATCATTGTCGAAGAACAAAATCTGGGTGAAATCACCATGGGACTTGAATACACCGACAACGGATGGAAAGTTTCTGCCATCGCGCTTGAGAGTCTCCCGAGTAAGGCACCGCTCAGCTAATTGAACGTGCCTGATTTCAGGCTAGGCGATTCCATGAGTCCTGAAATCAAACGTCGCCAGTCGCATCGTTTCACTCCAGACCGTCATCAAACGTGGTTACAGGTAATTGGGATTCGGGATTTAGCTGCCCTGAGTTTTCCACAGATTCCTCGAAAACTCTCCACTTTCTTGAAACACGGGCATATGATGGCGCACAACCTGGCATTCCCAATGATCATGGAGAGTTCGAATGGACACTCGGAAAATTGCAGTTGTCGCGTCCGTTGCAGCTGTTGCACTCGCACTATCAGGCTGCAACGCAGGGAACGCTGAAGGGCCAAAGAGCTCACCGTCCGCCGCTATCGAGACGTCACCGAATCCGGTTTCGACAGCAGAGAAACCGTCGCCGGCCGAAAGCCTCAAGTACAAGCCTGCCTCAGCCGATGGACCCGCAGAAAATGTTCCTGTCCCGGAACGGCCAGCACTTGCAGACGAGTACAGCGTGGACGGAGCAGCCGCCTTCACCAAGTACTACTTTGAATTGCTCAATTACACGATCGAGACGAATGACCCCAAGATAATCAAGAACGTAACTAGTCCTGACTGCACTGTTTGTACAGAATCAATTATTGATTCTGCCACCAGAGCAGAAAAAAGCGGAAAATGGCAAGTTGGTGGAAAACACCATCCGAAAATATTAGATTCCCACATTTCAGGCAAAAATCTCGCTGTGGTTACAGTTCAATACACTGCCGACGCTGCCCAATTTTACCTACTTCCGAATGAAATCGATTCTGAATTCTCAAAGCTTGAGGCCACAGAAGCCGGAATCGGATTGGAATTCGACAAGCAGTGGAAAATTTATACAATCATCGGAGTCGAAGAGAGATGAGGTTCAGGACAGGATTATTGACGAGCCTACTGACAATTTCCGTCGGGGTTTTTCCATACTCCTATACGGTTCTATCCCCCGAGAAGTCTTCCTCGGACCAGGACCGAGTCTTATTCGATAATAATAAAATCGAAGAAAGACACAAGGAGACAATATACTCTGACCGTATCCCAAAAATTAACATTAGCGACCGGAACGATCGCGAACATAAAAATGAAAATACTCCAAAGGTACTTCCCAAACAGAAGAAATTTAAGTTCCGCGACTTTGACGCTTGCATACCGGGTCGAGAATCAGTGAATATCTGTGACAGTATTCCAGATCAGACGCGCTGTGATGATGGTACTTTTCCGATTACACGCCAGCTTCTAGATGAAAACGGACGTGTCATTAGACAATATCGTTATTGTCTCGGTGATCCCCCGAAAATCACGATCCCCGAGGAACAGGTCATCCCCGAAATCTCAATCGACATTGAACGATTCAGGTCTTATCCAATCAAAGCGTCTTCCATCAACAGTGAGCCGAAAGAATTTTCTCTACGCAATGGCCACACGCATCTTTGGGCGACCGCGGAAACTCAAGCGTTCAACTCGGATCTTTCTGGATCCGCTGTTCGAATCAAAGCGATACCGATTCAGTGGAACTGGAACTATGGGGATGGGACGACTCGAAATCTAAGTTTCCCTGGCGAACCGATGCCGCACCATACGCTGAGAGATGAAACCCCCACGAGTCACTCGTATGGAGAGACGGGAACTTTCAAGGTCGGGGTGACCACTCTCTACCGCGGAGAATTCAGCGTCGATGGCGGCGCGTGGCAAGCTATACCCGGCCAGGCTGCCGTCGCCAGCGTTCCTATTGAAATTGACGTCTGGCGGACCGAGAAGGAACTGATTGCCAACGATTAGCCGGGTACAGCTAAGGCCCAGCACCATTTGGTGCTGGGCCTTCGGCTTACGTGCCTAGCGAACTGGGTAGCCAGCTTCGCGGATGGCCTGTTTGACCTTGGCGATCATGTCCTTCGGACCGAAGTGGAAAATCGAGGCGGCCAAAACAGCGTCGGCGCCTGCTTCGATTGCTGGAGGGAAGTCCTCAGGCTTTCCTGCACCACCCGATGCGATCAGCGGGACCGAGACCTCGGCGCGAACTGCACGGATCATTTCCAGATCAAAACCATCCTTGGTGCCATCAGCATCGATCGAGTTCAGCAGGATCTCCCCCACGCCTCGTTCAGCCGCTTCCTTGGCCCAAGCTACGGCGCACATGCCCGTGCCGGTCCGACCACCATGAGTAGTAACCTCGTAGCCCGATGCAATCGTCGGATCATCTGTGCGTCGGGCGTCGAGCGACAGCACGAGTACCTGGGAGCCGAAGCGCTGGGTAATCTCGTTGATGACCTCAGGACGGTTCACCGCCGCGGTATTGATCGAGGCCTTGTCGGCGCCGTTGCGCAGCAGGCGATCGACGTCTTCGGCAGCGCGGACGCCTCCGCCTACGGTCAGCGGGATGAAAACTTCTTCTGCGGTATGGCGAACGACCTCATAAGTAGTTTCACGATCCGCGCTGGATGCGGTGACATCCAAGAAGGTCAACTCGTCGGCACCTGCATCATTGTAGCGACGGGCAAGCTCAACGGGATCGCCAGCATCGCGAAGCCCCGCAAAGTTCACGCCCTTCACAACACGTCCGGCGTCAACGTCGAGGCAAGGAATAACACGAATTGCAACGCTCATCAGCGAATTTTCCTTGTCTACTTAGATGCGGCAGGCGTGGATCTGGCTGACCAAGATGGCGCGGGCGCCAACTTCGTACAGCTCGTCCATGATGTTATTGGTCTGCGACTTCTTGACCATGGCGCGCACGGCCACCCAATCGGAGTTTGCAAGGTCCGACACGGTTGGCGATTCCAGGCCAGGGGTCAGCTCGCAAGCCTGGTCGGCAAGCTCGCGGCGGACGTCGTAGTCGAGCATGACGTACTGGCGGGCAACGAGCACACCGTTCAGGCGGCGGATCAGCACGTCCAAGCCGGATGGCTTGTGGCCGACACGGCCGATCATGACTGCTTCGGAGTTCAGCAGCGGATCGCCGAAGATCTCCATGCCAGCGGCCTTGATGGTATTGCCGGTTTCTACAACGTCAGCGATGGCATCGGCCACGCCCAGCCGGACCGAAGACTCGATGGCACCGTCAAGGCGAACGATCGAAGCCTGGATGCCGGACTTTTCGAGGTAGTGCCGCAGTAGCACGTCATAGCTGGTGGCAATGCGCTTGCCATTGAGCTGCTGTGCATCGTTGAAGGCGCCAACCGGGGCAGCGAAGCGGAAAGCCGATTTCCCGATGCCTAGCGAGAGCTGCTCTTCGACAGCGTCGTCGACATCTGCATCAAGGTACAGATCGCGACCGGTGATGCCTACGTCCAGGATTCCCCGGCCGACATAGACTGCGATGTCGCGCGGACGCAGGTAGAAGAATTCAACTTGGTTTTCCTCATCGACCAGGACCAGTTCGCGGGAATCGCGGCGCTGGAGGTAGCCGGCTTCCTTGAACATGGTGGAAGCGATTTCGGATAGGGCACCCTTATTGGGTAGGGCTACGCGGAGCATTATTGACTCATTTCGTCATGAATGGCGCTGCGGCGATTAGCCATAAACAAGCGCCAAGGATTAATTCGTTGGCCGTTGTTTCTGCCGCCGTGCGTTGACTGCGCCCTGATCGGCAGTGGATCAGGCCGCAATCGCGCGACGGCTATAGATGCTTGTAAACGTCGGCCAAGGTCATTCCCTTGGCGATCATGAGGACCTGAAGGTGGTACAGCAGCTGGGAGATCTCCTCCGCCGCGGCCTCATCGGTTTCGTACTCCGCAGCCATCCAAACTTCGGCGGCTTCCTCGACGATCTTCTTGCCGATGCCATGGACACCAGAGTCGAGTTCGGTGACGGTACGTGAGCCTTCCGGGCGGGATTGTGCCTTGAGCGATAGTTCGCTGAAGAGCTCGTCAAAAGTTTTCACGGAACTTATCCTAGCTGTTTTCTCTGCAGGGGCTGTATTCTGGTGGCCCTTTGTGACAGGGCCACCCGAATGCTATGGCAGTGCGGCTACCGTCATGACGGCAGCCGAGTAGGCTTCATAGCCTTTGTCCTCGCTGGAGTTTTCCAAGCCAGCGCGGTCAAGGGCCTGCTCTTCGTTATCGCAGGTGAGCACGCCAAAACCGATTGGTGTTTTGGTGTCCACGCTCACATTGGTTAAGCCATTGGTCGCGGCCAAGCAGACGTAGTCAAAGTGCGGGGTACCGCCACGGATGACCACGCCCAGCGCGATGACCGCGTCGTAGTCGCCGGCAAGGGTGGAGGCAGCGACCGGCAATTCGAAGGTGCCCGGTACACGGACCAGGGTGGTGCTCGATTCCAGACCGGCATCCTTGGCGGCGCGCTCGGCGCCGTCAATCAGTCCGTTCATGATCACCTCGTGCCAGCTCGCGGCCACGATGGCCACCTTGAGCTGTGAGAACTTCTCCTGAACGGCCAGGGCCTTCAGCTGTTCGCTGACATCGGCAGGTGCGCCATGCTTGCTCATCTTGATGCTCCTTCTATTCTTCTGGATTCGTGGGGTTCAGGCGCCGTGGTAGGCGTCGGCCTGCTGGTCATCGTCGGCATCGGGCAGATCCAGGTGGTGGCCGAAGCGCGTCTGCTTGGTGCGCAGGTAGGCCGAGTTCTGCTCACGCGGTGCAATCTGCAGGCCGATCAGCTCTGCTACCTTGATTCCCGCGTCATTCAGCTGTTCCTGCTTGTCCGGGTTGTTGCTCAGCAATCGGATTTCGTCCATGCCCATGGCCTTGAGGATGGCAGCGACGGCGAAGTACTCGCGTGCGTCGGCAGGGAAGCCCAGATGCAGGTTGGCGTCCAGGGTATCCATGCCGCCTTCCTGCAGGGCGTAGGCGCGCAGCTTGTTGGCCAGGCCGATGCCGCGGCCTTCGTGCCCGCGGATGTAGATGACGTGACCGCCTTCGCGGGCGATGGTTTCCATCGAAGCATGCAGCTGTTCGCCGCAGTCGCACCGGTAGGAACCGAAAATGTCCCCGGTGAGGCACTCCGAATGGATGCGCACCAGGTTGCCGGGCTTAGCGCCGTCGGGGCCGGCGTGGCTGAGCACGACGTGCTCGTGGCCTTCTGCGGTAGCAGCGCGGGCGGTGAAGTCCCCGAAGGCGGTGGGCAGCTTGATCGGATCGGTCAGCTCGATCTCGTCGTTGACACGGCGCCAGCGGGCCAGGTCGTCGATGGAGATCAGCGGCAAGTTGTGTTCAGCTGCGAAGACGCGCAGGTCATCCAGGCGCATCATTTCACCGTCGTCCTTGGTGATTTCGCCGATCACCCCAACCGGTTCCAAGCCGGCGGCCTGGCACAGGTCGACCGCCGCTTCGGTGTGCCCGCGACGTTCCAGCACTCCCCCGGCCGCAGCTCGCAGCGGGAAGATATGGCCCGGGCGGGAGAGCTGGGCCGGTTCGGTGGCCGGGTCGGCCAGCAGTCGGCTGGTCAGCGCACGATCGGCAGCGGAAATACCGGTGGTGATCCCTTCGGCGGCGTCGCAGGTGACGGTGAAGGCAGTGCCCTTGGCATCCTGGTTGATGCCGACCATCGGGGCCAGGCGCAGCGCGTCGGCCCGCTTGGCGCCCAAGGGCACGCAAATCACCCCTGAGGTGTAGCGGATGGTGAAGGCCATCAGCTCGGCCGTAGCGTGCTGGGCGGCGAAGATGATGTCGCCCTCGTTTTCCCGGTCCTCGTCGTCGACGACCACTACGGCTCGGCCGGCGGCCAGGGCTGCCAGCGCGGTAGGGATGGAATCCAAAGTCGAGGTGCCCATTACTGCTGGCCACCGAATTCATTCAGGCGTGCCACGTACTTGGCGAGCACGTCGACCTCGATATTGATCTTCTCGCCCACTTGGCGGGTGCCCATGGTGGTCTCGGCGAGGGTGATCGGAATGATGCCGACCTCGACCCAGTGCCCACCGGAATTCGTTGCCGGGGAGACTGCGGTAATGGTCAGCGAGATGCCGTCCAGCGCAATGGAACCCTTTTCCGCGGTCAGCGGCGCGTAAGCAGCGTCGATTCCAATGCGGAAGGTGGTCCACTGGCCGTGGTCTTCGCGGGCCAGCACCTCGCCGACGGAGTCTACGTGGCCCTGCACCACATGCCCATCGAGCCGGCCTCCGGCGGGGGTGCAGCGTTCGAGGTTGACCTGGTCGCCGGTTTTCAAGGCGCCGATGGTGGTGCGGCGCAGGGTTTCGCCCATGACGTCGACGCTGAGCGTGTCGCCTTCCAGCTCGGTGGCGGTCAGGCAGACCCCGTTGACGGCAAGAGAACCGCCAAGGCCCAGGTTTTCGGTGTGGCCCGGGGCACGCAGGGTCAGTACTGCCAGATCCTTGCCGCTGAAGGTCTCGATGCCTTCTATGACTCCCTGGCCGGTGACAATTCCGGTGAACATGATTACTCCTTGAAAAGTTTGGGGTTGCTGGCGCTTAGGCGCGGGGCAACGGTTCTAGATGCAGGGCAATATCATCGCCCAGCCGGGTCAACGATTCGTTGCTGGCCGAATCCAGCCGGAAACGCTGCGCGTCACTGAGTGTGGTGGTGCTTGGCATGTTGACCGATGAGCTGCCTGCGCCGATCAGCACTGGTGCTTGGTAGCAGTAGATTTCGTCGGCCAGATCTGCTGCGATGAAGGCCGAGGCGACCGTGGCGCCACCTTCAATCAGCAGGTGGGCCAGGCCCAACTCGTTAGCCCGGGCGATGGCCTCTTGCACGTCGTGGCTGCGGATCTGCGACCAATCGCTTCCCTGGGCGAGTGCCAGATCTGCTGGCAAATCGCGTTCGCCCATGACCAGGCGGAAGGGCTGGCGTTCATGCAGCTGCCCCTCGGGAGTGCGGGCGGTCAGCCGCGGATTGTCGATGATCGCCGTGTTCGTGCCGACCAGGATGCCATCCACGCGGGAGCGCAGGGTGTGCGCGTGGTTGCGCGAGGCCTCGGAGGTGATCCATTGGCTCGTGCCATCCGGTGCGTTGATCCGGCCGTCGAGCGACTGGGCAATTTTTACCGTGATGAACGGTCGGACTTCGGCCTTGGCGATGAACCAGCGGTGGTTCAGCTGCTTCGCCGCGGAGAAATCCTCCAGCTGGGTGGCTTGGGTTCCGTGGCTGCGCAGGTAGTCGGCACCTCCGCTGGCGGCGGTGTTATCCGAGACTGCGTAGTACACCTGCCCGATGCCGGCTTCCACGATGGCTCGGGCACAGGGACCTGTGCGACCGGTGTGGTTGCACGGTTCGAGGGTCACTACCATCGTTAGTTCGCGGGCCTTGGCAGGAGGCATCTTGCCCAGGCGGCGCAGTGCGTCGACCTCGGCGTGCGGATGCCCCGCCCCGATATGAAAACCGGTGGCGATGATATTTCCCTCGGCATCCAGGACGCAGGCGCCGACCAGCGGGTTGGCCCCGCGGTGGCCGCGTCCGGCGGTTTCCAGCGCGGTGCGCAATGCGGCGTCGAGCTGCTGGGTCGTAATCATGGTGTTGCTCCCCTTTCAGCGTTGGCGCGAGATGGTTGGATCGAGCATTTCGGTTTCAATCTGGGGTTTCGCGTCGCGCTTGGACTTGGCCCAGACGAAGAAGCCGACCAGGGTGAATGCCCCGTAGAACAGGTACATGAACGCGCTGGCGTAGTAGCCGGCGGAGAACAGCAGCGGCACGCCTACGGCGTCGACGGCGACCCAGATCAGCCAGAATTCGACCCAGCCCTTGGCCATGCCGTACGTGGCGAGCATCGAGCCAACGAAGGTCCATGCATCAGCCCAGACAGGTTCATAGGAGCCGAGGAGGCGGAAGATCGGTGTCACTGCGAGAGTGCCGAGGATCAGCACGGCGATCAGGCCCAGGCGAGCCTTGTTGGAAGCCCATTCAGGGGTGACGGCGCTACCGGTGCCGTTCTTGGCCTGCTTCCAGCGGTACCAGCCGAAGACCGAGACGGCGATGAACATGATCTGCCGGCCGGCTTGGCCCCAGAGGTTGGCAGTGTATCCGGTATCGAAAATGCTGCCCAGGAACACCGTCAGCAGCAACAGGTTGCCGACGATTCCGATAGGCCAGGCCCAGACTTTGCGGCGCATGCCGCCCACGGCGCTGGCCAGGCCGAAGATATTGCCTACGACTTCGCGCACCAAAAGTGCCGACGAGCCGATCGCAATTTGTGAGTTGAAAGCTTCAATGAGCCACCGCAGGAAATCCATCATTCCACCCTTCTCGAAGCGGCGGCTCCGGGGGTGTGCATTTGATGGGCCTGTGGCTCTGCTTTAGGAGATAGACCCGGTGCGGGCTATCGGCAGTACCAGTAGGCATATCAAATTCGTGCTTCTCCCATCCAGACTTTAACTGTCGGTACCGGAATTTCACCAGTTCAACCGTTCCCTCAGCTTGTGGCTTTGGTTGCGGGTCGCGGACTATCACCGCCGGTTCGGACTTTCACCGACCCCGGAGCACGTATTCGTGTTTACTGGGTTTATTCTGACACACTTTGTGCGCCGCTAGTGACCGCCCAGCGCAAGATTGCGTAATACATCGATTTCCACCGATGGCTCCTGGGCCGAGTACACCGCGGAACCGGCGACGAAGACATCCGCACCGGCGTCGGCGGCGCGCAGGATCGTGTCGCGCGAAATGCCGCCGTCAACCTGCAGCGCAATCGGCTTGCCGCTGCCGTCAATGGCAGCCCGGGCACGCTTGATCTTGGGAAGGACCAGATCCAGGAACTTCTGGCCGCCGAAACCTGGTTCCACGGTCATCAGCAGAACCATGTCCAGCTCGCCGAGCATGTCCAGGTAGGGTTCGATCGGCGTGGCCGGGCGCAAGGCCATGGCGGCCCTGGACCCGGCGGAACGCAATTCACGAGCCAAGCGGACAGGAGCTGCCGAAGCCTCGGCGTGGAAAGTTACCGAATCCACGCCGAGCTGCGCGTATTCCGGGGCCCAGCGATCCGCGTTCTCAATCATCAGGTGCACATCGATCGGCAGCTTGCTGACCTTGTGCAGCGCATCGACCACGGGCAAGCCCAAGGTCAGATTGGGAACGAAATGGTTGTCCATGACATCCACGTGGACCGCGTCAGCAGTGTGGATGCGTTCCAGCTCGCTAGCGAGGTTCGCAAAATCAGCGGACAGGATCGACGGGTTGATCCGCGCATTACGCATGGATGCTCCTTGGAATACTCGGGCTTGGCTAGGCTTTTTTGGTCAGGATTGCCATGAACATGGCGTCGGTGCCGTGCACGTGCGGCCACAGCTGCACGGTGCTCCCATCGCCCAGTGCATGGCCTGCCGATGGCGCGTCCTGATACATCACCGAGGAAACCGCGGCGCTGGTATCCAGCAGTGCCGCGTTTTCGTGGTGCTTCAAGAAGTCTTCCACAACCAGGCGGGTTTCGGCCTGATGCGGCGAACAGGTGACGAAGCCGATGACGCCGCCGACGCGGACCGCGTTGAAGGCTGCAGCGAGCAGCTCGCCTTGCAACTTGGTCAGTTCCGGAATGTCGCGCGGGGCTTTGCGCCAACGCGATTCCGGGCGGCGGCGCAATGCGCCCAAGCCGGAGCAAGGGGCATCGACCATGATGCGGTCGTAGTCCCCTGCATAGTCCAGACCGCCGAAGCTGCGTCCGTCGTCACCGGTGACCATCCAGTAGTCATGCGGCACCGCAGCCAACGAGTTCTCGACCAGGCGAGCGCGGTGCGGTGTTGGCTCGTTGGCAGTCAGGCGGGCGTCGCGCTGCACGGCGATCGCTGCGAGCAGCGCCGCCTTTCCGCCTGGACCTGCGCAAAGATCCAGCCAGTAGCGGTCCTCGCCGGCTTCGGGCAATTCGATAGTAGCCAGGGCGCGGGCCATGACCTGGCTGCCGGCATCCTGGACACGCACCGTGCCTTCCTTGACCCCTGGCACACGCGAGACGTCGCCGTGCTTGTAGGTGGCCGAATCAGCCAGCAAGGTGCCCGGTTCCGCCCCGGATTCCAGGGCGCCGGACAGATCGCCCAACCCCGGCAGGGACACCAGGTTCACCAGCGGCGCCAGGTTATCCGCTTCCAGCAGGGCTTCGAGTTCGCTGGCGTCGCGGCCATGGGAAATCAGCGCGCCACGCAAGGCACGGACAATCCAATCCGGGTGCGAGTGCTCGATGGCCAGCCGCTCGGACTCCGAAGCGGCAGCATTGCCCAGCAGCTCAGTCCATTCATCGGCTTCCTTGGCCGAAACGCGCCGCAGTACGGCGTTGATCAGGCCGGACGGACCGGCACCGATCTGCGCACGAGCCAGCGACACGGTTTCATCCAGGGCGGCATGCTTGGGCACACGCATGGCCAGCAGCTGGTGGGCGCCCAGGCGCAGCGCATCGAGGATGGCCGGATCCAGCTCGGCCAGCGGACGGTCAACCAGGGTGGTCAGGATCGCGTCGTAGAACCCCTGGCCGCGCAGTGCCCCGTAGGCCAGTTCGGTGGCGAAGCCCGCGTCGCGGCGGTCAAGCTGGTATTCGCGGATCATCTTCGGCAGCACCAGGTTGGCGTAGGCATCCGCGCCGGATACCTCACGCAGGGTCTTGAAAGCTACCAGGCGTGCCGGGTCGGCCGCGCGCTTTCGCTGGCCGGGTGCGGATGCCGAATACTTGCGCGGGCCGGCCTGGCCGCGGTTGCGGGTACGGCCCTGCTCATTGCGGCGATCATTGTCGCGGTATCCGCCGCGTGGTTCCTGTCCGCTCATGCGAAGCTCACTTTCGTTCCCTGGGTGAGCACTCCACGTGCCCAGTCGCTGGCGTTCATCATTTTCTTGCCCGGAGGCTGGATTTCGGTGGGCTGCAGGGCCCAGGTGGCGGTGCCGATGTATACCTTCGGCTGCTTGCCTGGCTCGATGCGCACTTCGCCTGGCGCAAGGTCGGTGATCTCGCGGTGCTCACGCAGTGGACCGAATTTGAAGCGCTTGTCTTCGGCCTTGACCCAGGCGCCCGGGGACGGGGTCGTTCCGTGGGCGCGTCGACGGATTTCCGTGGCGGTCCGGGTGAAGTCCAGCTCCGCATCCACGTCGGTAATCTTCGGTGCGTAGGTGTGCGATCCGGACTGCGGAATGGCAATGGCCTGCCCGGAATCCAATGCTTGCAAGGTCTGCACCAGCAGGTTCGAGCCGGACCGGCTGAGCCGTTCGAGCATGATGCCTGCGGTGTCCAGTTCACCAATTCTCTCGGTGACCTGTCCGAATACCGGACCTGTGTCCAGTCCGGTTTCCAGCTGGAAGGTGACTGCACCGGTGATGTCGTCGCCGTTGATAATGGAATGCTGCACCGGAGCGGCACCCCGCCAGTGCGGCAGCAAGGAGAAGTGCAGGTTGATCCAGCCATAGGTTGGAACTGCCAATGCCGCCTCCGGCACTAGCCCTCCATAGGCGACGATGGCCGCGGCTTCAAGGTCCAAGGCCGCAAGTTCGGCGGTAGTTTCTTCGGTGATCTTGGCAGCCTTGATGATCGGCAGGCCAAGTTCTGCGGCGCGAGCGGCAACCGGCGATGGGGTCAGCACGCGTTTGCGTCCCAACGGGGCATCGGGACGGGTGAGCACTGCGGCAATTTCAAAACCGGCCTCGTGCAGGTAATCCAGGGAAGTGACGGCGACCTGTGGTGTGCCGGCGAATAAAATACGCATGAGTTAGAACCCCAATCCTGCGCCAAAGCTGGAGCCCAGGGCTCCGGAACGTTTCTTTACGGTGGCGTTAGCGGTCTGCGAGTAGTTGTTGGCCCGCAAGGTGCGCCACGCCGCTTTCTTTTCTTCTGGTGCCAGCCGGTCCAGGAACAAGATGCCGTCCAGGTGATCGGTTTCGTGCTGGAAGCAGCGGGCGAGCATGTCGGCGCCTTCGAGTTCTACCGGGTTGCCGAACTTATCGAAGCCGGTGGCCCTGGCATAGCGCCGGCGCCGAACTGGTGCTGCAATGCCCGGGATGGACAGGCAGCCCTCCACCTGGTCTTCCTGATAATCCTCGCTGAGCTCCAGCACCGGATTCACGATATGTCCGCGTTTTTCGCCAATTTGGTAGGTGAAGACGCGCAGGGAAACACCGACCTGCGGTGCGGCAAGTCCTGCACCGGTGACGTTTTCCATCGTCTGGTCCATGTCTTCGACGAGCTTCTGGAGCTCCGGGCCAAAGTCGGTCACCTCCTGCGCTGGGGTGCGTAGAACGGGGTCTCCGATGATCCGAATTCCCAAAATCGCCATAATCCGCTGGTACCTTCCCTGCCGTGGACATTGGTATTAGGTTTCGCAATGCCGAAAGCTAACCGTTCCAGTCTACGCGGTGGGCGTGCGACTTTATTGAGCTGGCGGCGTGATTTCGGCCAGTGAGGCACGCGACTGCGCGATCCTGAATGAGGCTTCCCAATTCCGGCGCAAGGCATAGAACTTGGACCAGTAGTCGGGCAAAGCTGGAGGCGGGGCCATGAAGGTGCGCGCCCCGGTCTCGCCCAGGGCTACGGCGAGCAGCATGGCATCGGTCCCGTGCTCCCACTCTTCCCACGTGCCTTGTTCGGCATCGACGACTTGCTCTTCGGCTTTGCATGCGGCCGCGAGCTGCATGATCACCTTGTCGTCAGGACGCTTGACGAAGCCGTCGCGGTCGGTGTTTTTGGTCTTGTAGTCAACGAGACAGGTTCGACCGCCGATCTTGGCGACCAGGTCGATGGTGCCGGCGTAGCCGACGCTGTGATTCCAAACCGTCACCTCGGCGGCAAGGGGCCGGACATCGTAGTCTTCCCACCATTGGTCGAAGTGGCGTGCGAAGCCCAGCTCCTTATTCGCTTCGAGCGCGGCTTGGGCTGAGCCTAGGTCATGTTCCAGATCCAGCGCTTGCAGGGCGCGCTGCTCCGCGTAGTTATGCACCCGGTCCCCGCGCATGGCCGCGGAATCCCGATAAGCTTCGGCCGCACCGGCTGCATCTCGCACGAGTGAGCGCAATTGGCGCGGGTCCCCCACCGCTTGCACCAGCCGATGATCATCGGAAAGCGACTTGGCCGCCATGTACCCGGCCCAGCCGGAGAGGTCGAACTTGTCCATGCCAATGACTGTGGTGATGGATGGGACAATCGCTTCCCCGCCGACTTTTCGGCTGTACATGCGGCCCAGGTCTGTTTGAATAGCCAGTTTTGGTGACGTCATGCACACGATCATGGCATGCGCTCGGCTTGCTTCGCTCCTAGTCGAGACGGAAAAATCAATTTTCCGCGTAGTTCCGCGGTTTTTAGGCCATGTGAACCAGATCTCAGCGTCTCGATTTGTGGGGATGCGAAAACTCGTATAGAGTTTTTACTCGTTGGAGCGAACGGAAACGTTCACAAAACAACACATTTTGCGGACATAGCTCAGCTGGTAGAGCGCAACCTTGCCAAGGTTGAGGTCGCGAGTTCGAACCTCGTTGTCCGCTCGCAAAAAGATTCACCGACTAGGTAAAACTAGTCACTCTGACTTCGGTCAGTATGGTGGGGTGGCCGAGAGGCGAGGCAGCGGCCTGCAAAGCCGTATACGCGGGTTCGAATCCCGTCCCCACCTCGCAATGAAGATTGCTTGATCTTTTTTGCGCGATTGGCGCAGCGGTAGCGCGCTTCCCTGACACGGAAGAGGTCACTGGTTCGATCCCAGTATCGCGCACGGAATCATGGTTCACCAGACCATGGATCTAATAACTAAATATATGCGGTCATAGCTCAGCTGGTAGAGCGCAACCTTGCCAAGGTTGAGGTCGCGAGTTCGAACCTCGTTGACCGCTCTGTGAATTCATAAGGCAATTTTGAATTCTGTCGAGATTCCTTGCGAATCTTCGGCGCGATTGGCGCAGCGGTAGCGCGCTTCCCTGACACGGAAGAGGTCACTGGTTCGATCCCAGTATCGCGCACGGAATCATGGTTCACCAGACCAT
>NZ_JBHXVN010000001.1:647992-1039439 GCF_042672105.1 Glutamicibacter sp. NPDC127525
ATGGATCTACTAATTAAATATATGCGGTCATAGCTCAGCTGGTAGAGCGCAACCTTGCCAAGGTTGAGGTCGCGAGTTCGAACCTCGTTGACCGCTCCAAATAATTGAATATAGTTTTGCGGTCATAGCTCAGCTGGTAGAGCGCAACCTTGCCAAGGTTGAGGTCGCGAGTTCGAACCTCGTTGACCGCTCCAAATAAAGATGGGAATCACTTTTCGTGATTCCCATCTTTGCTTTAACCATCGTTCCAGGCGGCCACCACTTCCCTGACTAGTAAATAGCTAACCTGTGTGCAATCTGACAGCCACCAGCAAAACACCTAGGCAACTGGGGAAATGTCCCTAATGCACTTCCATGCGTTGGCCTGAGCCTTTAGGGTGGGTAGTAGTTGTGGAGCTACAGGGGTTCCCACAGACGAATGGAGGTGCAGCATGGCAGGATTTGATGATCTGCGTGGCAAGGCAGAGGAATTCGCCAAGGAGAACCCGGAGCAGGTATCCCAGGGTATCGAACAGGCTGGTGATTTTGTCGATGACAAGACCGGCGGCAAGTTCGCCGAGCAGGTAGACGGTGTCCAGCAGGGCGCTGGCGACTACCTCAATGGCCTTGGCGGAGGCGAAGGCGAGAATAACGAGGCCTAATTCCTCGACGCACTCCCCTCGGCTTGCCCGAGCATCCTGGGAAGGTACCGACCGAGGTCGGTACCTTCCCTGCTTTAACGTCATATCAGGGGAATTAATTCATGCCGATTTTCGGCCAACCGGCGCCACCCTGTAGAAAAAGAGTATGACTCGTCACACGCCCCCAGATGGAGCTGGCCTTTTCCATTCCGTGCTTGCGGGATTGATCACCACCATGGTGGGGTTTGTAGCATCCTTCGCCGTCGTACTGGCCGGATTATTCCAGGTCGGAGCTTCTAGCGAACAGGCCGCCTCAGGCTTATTCGTCCTGTCCCTCTGCATAGGCCTGAGCACCATTGCGCTTTCGCTGCGATACCGCCAGCCGATCAGCATTGCATGGTCCACTCCCGGTGCCGCGATGCTCGCCTCACTGGCTCCCGGAGTGTTCGGGTTCAATCAGGCAGTGGGGGCATTCATCGTCAGCGGCGCACTGATCATGTTGACCGGTCTGGTACCGTCCTTGCACCGGCTGCTCACTCGTATTCCGGTCCCAATTGCCCAAGGCATGCTCGCCGGTGTCTTGATCCCGCTGTGCCTGAAACCATTTACAGCCGTGGCCAGCATCCCGTTGCCCGCGTTGGGTATCCTCCTGGTGTTCTTCGTCGGGCTCAGGATCCTTCCGAAATTCGCTGTAGCGCTGAGCATGCTGGCGGCGGTGGGGTTCGGCCTATGGCATATTGGACGCACCGCGACGTGGGATTCACTCGAAGTTCTTCCGCAGCTGCAGTGGGTCGGTCCTGAATTCTCCTGGCAGGCCATTGCCAGCATCAGCGTTCCGTTGTTCGTGGTGACGATGGCATCGCAGAATATTCCGGGCGTGGCCGTGCTCAGCTCCTTCGGGTACACAGCGCCGTGGCGCCCCACCATGCTGGCGACCGGAGTGGGGTCGGCTAGCGGCGCGTTCTTCGGCGGGCATGCCATCAACCTGGCGGCAATCACCGCGGCGCTGGCTGCCGGAGAGCAGGCCGGCCCGGACCCCCGGCTGCGCTGGCGGGCGGCGGCGAGTTCAGGCGTCTTCTACTTGGTCTTCGGTGCCTTGAGCGCGCTGATCGTATCGGTGGCCAGCGCCTCGCCCGAGGGGCTGTTCCAGGCGGCGGCGGGCTTGGCGTTGCTGGCAACACTCGCCAATGCGCTGCTCGGAGCGATGGCCGATTCCTCCTGGCGGTTGAGCGCATTGGCCACGGTCCTGGTCGCTGCCGGCAATCTCACGCTCTTCGGGATCGGCGGTGCCTTCTGGGCCTTGGTGGCAGGGCTCTTAACGCACTTCATCGTCGAGCGCAGGGCTCGACGATGAAGTGGCGGGACCGGTGTTTCCGGCTTAGAGCGCTGGTTCTCCAACTTGGCCTTCACGAGCCAAAGCGGTCAGGCGCGAGACGGCGCGGAAGTACTTTTTCTGGTAGCCGCCGGACATCATTTCCGGGGTGAACAGTTCGCTGAATGGCTTGCCTGAGGCAACGATTGGCACGTCCTTGTCGTACAGGCGGTCAGCAAGAACCACGAAACGCAGGGCGATGGCCTGATCGGTGATGGTATCCACGTTGTGCAGAACCAGCACATCAGTCTCGGAAAGCAACTGGCGGTAACGCGACGGGTGAACCTTCGAAAGGTGAGCCACCAGATCGTCGAAGTTGTCATCGGCCAAGGTCTTGTCCGGGTAGCGATCCAGGGCGAATGCCTCGATGCTCGCATCGTCCAAGGGCTCGGGGGCATCGGGCAGGCCACGGTGGCGGAAGTCTTCGCCTTCGACGCGGTGCACGTCGAACTGCTCTGACAGGGTCTTGATTTCACGCTGGAAATCCACTGCCGCGAAGCGCCCCTCGCCCAGCGCACCAGGCAGGGTGTTGGAGGTTGCCGCCAGCTTCACGCCAGCATCGGACAGCTCGCGCATCAACCGGGACATCAGCACGGTGTCCCCCGGATCATCCAGTTCGAACTCGTCGATGCAGACCAGCGAGTATTGGCTGAGCACTTCAACGGTCTGGCGGAAGGACAGCGCGCCAACCAGGTTGGTGTACTCAACGAAGGTGCCGAAGGCCTTGCGGCCCGGGGCTGCATGCCACAGGGAGGCGAGCAGGTGGGTCTTGCCCACGCCGAAGCCGCCATCGAGGTAGATGCCGTTCTTGGTTTCCTTCTTCTTGCCGAAAAGCTTGGAGAAGAACGAACCGGAGCTGTTCTTGCCCACGGTTTCTGCGAAAGCCTTGAGCTTATTGACGGCTTCGGTCTGCGAAGGCTGGTTAGGATCCGGGCGATAGGTATTGAAGGACACTTCACCAAAGCGGTAGGACGGGTGGAATCCGGCCAGCAGTTCTTCGATTGAAAGATTCGGCTTGGTCTCGCTCAGGTGGGTGATCGTCGCCATTGGCTGTGGGAGTCCTTCAGTTGATTGCTCAGGAAATGGTCGGGAAGCCGTGGCTTTCCCATCGGCCAGTTTACCTTGAACGCGGCGAATCATTGCCGAAAATGTCGTAGAGCACACTGGGTTCGCAATGGATGAGGACTAGGCTAGAAGTAATGCCCGTGCCCGCTGTTTCCAGCGTGGCAAAAACTGACACCCGCAAGGATCGTGATTAGGAATGTCGTTGCCCGTCGAATCCAACGAGAAATATGCTGCCTACGCTCACCCAGAACGACTGGTTTCCACCCAGTGGGTGGCAGACAACCTCGGAGCCGAGAATCTCGTAGTACTGGAATCGGATGAGGACATCTTGCTGTATTCCACTGGCCACGTGCCAGGCGCACTGAAGATTGACTGGCACACGGAGCTGAATGACGAAGTCACGCGCGACTACGTCGACGGCGAAGGCTTCGCACAACTGATGGCCGCCAAGGGCATCACCCGCGAGTCGACCGTGGTCATCTACGGGGACAAGTCCAACTGGTGGGCCGCCTACGCGCTGTGGGTCTTCACACTTTTCGGCCACGAAGATGTCCGCCTGATGGACGGCGGCCGCGACAAGTGGATCGCTGAAGGCCGCGAGCTGAGCACCGAGAAGCCGGCCGTGACCGCCACCGAATACCCGGTAATCGAGCGCGTCGACTCCGAGATCCGCGCTTTCCTTCCGGAGGTCCTGAAGCACCTGGGCAACCCGCTGATCGACGTGCGTTCGGCCGAGGAATACACCGGCGAACGTACCCACATGCCGAATTACCCGGAAGAAGGCGCCCTGCGCGGCGGGCACATCCCAACCGCCGCATCGGTGCCATGGGCCAAGGCTGCGGCCGAGGACGGCACCTTCCGCTCGCGCGGAGAATTGGAAGCCATCTACCTCGACGGCGCCGGCCTGAAGCCGGGCGACGATGTGGTGGCCTACTGCCGCATCGGTGAACGTTCGAGCCATACCTGGTTCGTGCTCAAGCACCTGCTGGGCTTCGAAACCGTGCGCAACTACGACGGTTCATGGACCGAGTGGGGCAACGCGGTTGGCGTGCCCATCGTTCGCGGCGAAGCCGCCGGCGAGATGCCTGCACAGCGCGGAGCCCGCGCATGAGCCAGCTCCCCGATGCACTGAACGAAATCGTCGAGGAGTTCACCGAGGTGCCCGAGGCCGACCGCTTGGAACTGCTGCTGGAGTACTCGCGCGAGCTGCCCGAGCTTCCAGCACGCCTGGCTGATCATCCTGAACTATTCGAGCAGGTTGTCGAATGCCAGTCGCCGCTGTTCCTGGCCGTCGAGGTCTCGGCCGAAGCGAATAACCCGGTGGGACTGTTCTTCTCCGCTCCCCCGGAGGCTCCAACCACCCGCGGCTTCGCCTCGGTGCTGGCTGCCGGCCTGGACGGCGCGGAGGCCGCAGCGATTCTCGCCGTTCCCGATGACATGCCCCAGCAGCTGGGTCTGACCCGTGCGCTGTCGCCGTTGCGCATGCGCGGCATGACCGCCATGCTCGGCCGCATTAAGCGCCAGATCTCAGAGCAGCTGCCTGCGTAGGTTTTGCATCGAGCGCAGCTAGAAGCCAATAAGCAGTAGTTAAGGATCCCCAAGCACGTGGGCAAGAAGAAGCAGGCCGCCTCCACCCCGGCGACCGCCGCGCTGGATGCGGCAGGTATCAACTATGTAGCGCACAGCTATGCGCATAGCGACTTGGCCGAAAGCTACGGCGCCGAAGCAGCCGAGCAATTGGGTGCCAGTGGCGACCGGGTCTTCAAGACCCTGATGGTCTCCACCGGGGCCAACGCCGCCCAGGATCTGGCCGTCGCAGTGGTGCCAGTGAATGCGAAGCTGGATCTGAAGGCGATTGGCACCGCGTTGGGCAAGAAGAAGGCGCAGATGGCTGACAGGGCTGCCGCCCAGCGACGCAGCGGCTATGTCCTGGGCGGGATTTCCCCGTTCGGGCAGCGCCAGAAAACCGCTACCGTCATTGACTCCAGTGCGCAGCAGTTCGAGACGGTATTCATTTCTGGCGGGCGCCGCGGTTTCAGCCTGGAGATCGCTCCGCGAGATGCCGCGAAGGCGACCGGAGCCATTTGGGCGCCGATCGCCTCCGGCTAGACAGCGATTGGCCAAAAAAGGGCCCTGCCTGCGGGATCGAGATCTGTTGATCGTTCTCGCGGGCAGGGCCCTTTGCCGCCTTGGGCTACTGGACTTGAGGCAGCGGCATGCGCTTGCTCAAGAAGTCGGTGATCGCCCGGGCAAAACCCTGTGGATCCACATTCGGCTCACGCGTGTGCCCTGCCTTGGCAAAGGTCTTGAGCGTGACCAAATCCGGGCGCAGCGCCGCCAGTTTCAAGCTCGGGCCATTAGGGACGAACTCGTCATCACGGCTGTGCATTATCAGCGTCGGGAATTTCAATTCGTCCGCGCGGTCCACCCAATTCAACCGGCGCAGATTGACCGGGGCCGCTTGGCCGGTGACCCAGCGCCCTGCCTTATTGGACAGCAGCCACTGGCCGAACAGGCCCACCGATTGCGGGATCTTATTGGCCCGGGCCTGGTGCGAAAGCACATCTACCCAATTGATTACCGGGCCGACCAGCATGAGCGAGTCAATATGGTGGGCCAGCTTGCTCCGATCGGCGGCCTGCAGGCTGATGGCACCTCCCATGGACCAGCCCAGCAAGATGATCTGCTTCGCTCCGCGGTCCAGTGCGAATTGGATACCCGATTCCACGTCATGCCATTCGGTATCGCCCAGACCGTAGCGGCCATCCGGGGCGCTCGGAGCCAAACCGTCATTGCGGTAGCTCATCAGCAAGGTCGTAACCCCGAGTTCGCTCAAGGCAGGCAGCGCCCGAATGGTCTCATTACGTCGGGCGCCTCGGCCGTGCACGCCAATCACCCAGACATCTTCGTTCGTGGAGCCACGCACCAGCCAGGCTGGACCGTCGCCGCCATCCAGGGGCACGACTACGTCTTCTGCGTCAAAGCCCAGGTCCGCGGGGTGCTCGTAAATTGCCCCGGATAGGTTGCCGCGGCGTACTCCCTGGAGGGTGCCGTGATAGATCTTCTCGATTTTGCGCGCCACCAGGCGGGATTTGCCCGGAACGGCTTCCGGCGCGGAAAGCCGCAGCGCGCAGGAGTCGAATTCGGTGAGGAAGCTGCACGGACCAGGTTCGCTGGTATCGGCGTCCTTGTTGAAATGCAACCAGAGTTTGCCCTCGGCATCGGTGACGACCTCCCGGATGATGCTGTTGCCGGTGCGGCGTTCTTCCGGGGTCACTACACGTCGGGCGAAGTAACCGGCGAGCGCTGATACGCTGGCGGCCACCAGGGAACCGGCGCCCAGTCCCAGCCCAACCCCAATCAGGGTTGCAGGCACTGCGCTGCGGGGTTGCATGGTATCTACGATGTTCCGAGCCATGTTTTCATCTTTCCATGACCTGGCCCGGGAATCATCTAGCCTGCTCAAGCGTTTTATATTGCATGAATGATGAATCGGTAAACCAATCAGCACAGCCAGCAGACAAAGCAGCCGCGCGCAGCGATGTGCAGTGGCAGCAGATCCTCTCTTCCGAGGAATTCCGCGTATTGCGCCAAGCAGGGACCGAGCGTCCATTTACCGGCGAATACTGGGATACCACTACCGAGGGCGTGTACTCCTGCCGAGCCTGCGGTTCGGAACTGTTCGCCAGCACTACGAAGTTCGATGCCGGTTGCGGCTGGCCTTCCTTCTTCGCGCCGTTGGCCGAAGATCGGGTGCGCTATATCAGCGACGAGTCCATGGGCATGAAGCGTGTTGAGGTGCGTTGCGCCAATTGCGATTCGCATATGGGACACGTTTTCGAGGGTGAAGGTTTCCAAACCCCAACCGATCTGCGTTACTGCATGAACTCTTTGAGCTTGACCCTGCGTCCTGCTCAGGGCTAATGCCTTTGTCGGTGGCAAGGCATGGATCACATTTAGAGCAAGAGTTGCTTATTCACTGATGACTTAGCATCATCTTTTCTGTTGTTTGAGCGTAGCGTTCAAGGTAAGCACTTGAGCGCTGCCCCAAACATGAAAAGAAGGTGTATGAAATGACTCAGATTTCCTCCAAGCCAGTACCGGCCACCGACGCAGAAGTACTGCAGATCGCAAACTCGGAAGCTTGGCTGACGCTGAAGTCTGCCGCCACCGAGTTCCAGGGCCTCCAGGCACAGGACGGTTCCTTGGCCGACAGCGCATCTGCACCACAGGCTGCCAAGCTCGTTGATTCCATCATCGAGTCGGTGCAGTCCTTGCGCGTGCACTTCGAGCACGACGCAGAGTATCTTGAACAGCTGGTCACGGACCTGCGCCAGTGGGCAGATGCAGGCTTCGGCGTTCCCGACTTCCTCGATTCGCTGATGCAGTTCCAGCCCCAGGCCCAGCGCATTGACGGCCTGCTGCATCTGGTGCTTTTCCCGATGTACACCCAAAACGGTTCAACCAACCGCCACCTCGAAGCCGTGCTGGTGCAGGTCATGTGGCCTGAGTTCATTGCCGATCTGGAGAGCAAGGACTACGCCAACGCCCTGTTCGTGCCGCTGCGCTTCATCGACTTCACCGAAGGCTACAACACCAATTCCGCGGTGCTCTTCCCGGAGTCGGTCGCCATTCGGCAGACTCCGTCATTCACTTGGGGCGCGATCTTCCAGGATCGTGAGGCTGTACGCTTCCGCAAGGTCCTGCAGGAAGCTACACGCATCACCAACCTCGAACTGCCCGATGACGCCGCAGAGCTGCTCAAGGACCAGCACCTGACCGAAGAAACCTTCATCATGTGGGACCTGATTCACGACCGCACCCACATGCGTGGCGATCTGCCATTCGACCCGTTCATGATCAAGCAGCGCATGCCGTTCTTCCTTTACTCGCTCGAAGAACTGCGTTGCGATTTGACCGCGTTCCGCGAATGCATGAAGATCGCCGCCAACCCGGCTTCGGATCAGAAGAGCGCCAAGATGGCCAAGCTGGTGCAATACGCGGTGATCTTCGACCGCATCTTCCGCTTCGCCATCACCGGTTCGCGCGTACGCAACTACGACGGTCTCGGTGGCCAGTTGCTGTTCGCATGGATGCACCAGCACCATGTGCTGCACTGGACCGACACCAAGCTGAGCATCGATTGGGATCAGGTACCCGAGGTGGTTGCAGCCTTGGGGGATGCGATCGACGAACTGTATTGGAAGTCCATCGACCGTCCGAAGCTGGCCCACTGGCTTGCTGCCTACGAACTGGTTTCGGCCACCGTCACCCCGAACCCCGCGTCGGTCTGGGCCAAGGGTCCGGATGCCCTGCCGCTGACCGCACCACTACGTGAAATCACCGACCAGGTCATGGACGATGAATTCCCGCTGTCGATGTTCTACGAAGCTCTGAATAAGAAAATGGCCACCGTCATCGAATCGACCAAGGGCATGACCGGGGCAACGAAAATCTAGCCTTTCCTCTAGGCTAGAAAATGTGAGCAAAGAAAGAATCTCCTTGAACGAGACATCCAGACTAGTGCTCCTTGCCGGTGCTACTTCCGCCTCCGGCATTGCCAGCGCCACCGCGCTGGTTGATGCCGGAGCGCGTGTGCTTGCAGTGGGAAGCAACCAAGAGCGCCTCGACGAACGCCTCCCGTTCGTTCATGCCCGCTATGAATGCGATCTGGGCGACTTCGCAGCGGTCAAGCAATTGGCGCTGCGGATTCATGAAGAGCACGGCAGCATCGATGCGCTGATCCATCTGGTAGGTGGCTGGCGTGGCGGTAAGTCGATCACCGGCCAAAGCGACGAGGACTGGGATTTCTTGCACAGCAGCGTGCTGACCACTCTGCGCAACACCTCCCGCGCCTTCGTCGATGATCTGGTCGCCTCCCCCGCAGGCCGCTTGGCGATAGTCAGTGCGGAGGCAGTGCTGAATCCGACCCCGTCCAATGCCAACTACGGTGCGGTCAAGGCCGCAGCGGAACACTGGGTCAATGCCATCGCCCGCCTGTTCGCCAAGCAGGCAGAAAATGCCGCCGCGGTGAGTTGGGTCGTCAAGGCATTGAGCGACAAGTCTCCCGAAGAAACGCCTTCCGGGCAGACCCCGGTGCAGTTTCTTGCCCAGGCCGCAGTGGCTTTGCTTGGCCAGGATGCCCGCGAGCTCAATGGCACCCGGGTTGCATTGCCCAAGGCCTGATTACTGGCCGCTGCACACCTCTGGGCGCTGCACTGGCATAGCTTTCGACTTCACCCCTTGAACTACTAAGGACCTCCACAGCATGACTTTTACCCACGACGCTTCGATTCGCGGATTCGCTTCGGATAACTATTCTGGCGTGCACCCGCGCATCATGGATGCGATTGCCCGCGCCAACGGCGGCCACCAGATCTCCTACGGTGAGGACCAGTACACCGAGGAACTAGGCAACGTCGCCCGCAATGCCTTTGGCCCGGAAGCCCAGATCTTCCCGGTTTTCAACGGCACCGGCGCCAATGTCATCGCCTTGCAGTCCTTGCTTCCACGCTGGGGCGCTGTCATCTGCGCATCTTCTGCACATATCAATGTGGATGAGAACGGTGCGCCGGAGCGCATCGGCGGCTTCAAGCTGCTGCAGGTTGACACTCCCGACGGCAAACTGACTCCAGAGCTGATCGACCAGGAAGCATGGGGCTGGGGCGACGAGCACCGCGCGCAGCCGCTGGCCGTGTCGATCACCCAGGCCACCGAGCTGGGCACCCTGTACACCCCTGGGGAAATCAAGGCCATCACCGACCACGCGCACAAGCTGGGCATGAAAGTGCATCTGGATGGCTCGCGCCTGTCCAACGCCGCGGCCTCCCTGGGCGTGCCGTTGCGCGCGCTGACCACTGACGTCGGCGTGGACATTGTTACCCTCGGCGGTACCAAGAACGGCATCCTGCTCGGTGAGGGCATTTTGACCCTGCGCAGCGAACTGGCCCAGGACCTGAAGTACCTGCGCAAGATGAACATGCAGCTGGGTTCGAAAATGCGCTTCATCTCCGCACAGCTGATCGAGCTCTACGGCACCGATCTGTGGCGCGAATTGGCAAGCCACTCCAACGCCATGGCCGCCAAGCTCTCGCAGGCAGTTGAGGAAATTGACGGAGTCCAGCTGGTCTACCCGACTCAGGCCAACGGCGTCTTCGCCCAGCTGCCTACCGAGGTCAGCGACCAGCTGCGCGAGCACTTCCGCTTCTACGACTGGGATCGCGCGGCCGGCCAAGTGCGCTGGATGTGCTCGTTCGACACCACCGAGGAAGATGTTGCAGCGTTCATTGCCAAGCTGCACGAGCTGCTCGGCGCCTACGCCGCCGCTTAGCATGAACCCGCGGTCGGCGCGCCGTACCCATGCTCGGGCACGGCGCGCTTAGACTCAAATTGTGACCAATGATCGCCCTGCTTCCGCCATTCCGAAGGCCTTTGCCACGGCCCTTGAAGAGTTGTCGCATGCCAAGGTGCGCAAGGAACTGAAATTCACCGAAATTCCGGCCCCTGGCAGGCTGGCGCCGTTCGCGCTGGCACTCAGCGGCGACGTGATGGATGTGGTTGCTCCCGGACACGGCCCCCAGGGCCAGGAGATTGGCCGCACCCCGTTCCTCCAACCATCCGAGCAGCTGGCCACCGGACGCTTCATCCTCCTCTTCGACCCCGCAGGCCAAGAACTGTGGAATGGCCAGTTCCGCATCGTCACCTACATTCGGGCCCGCCTGGATCATGAAATGGGCCAGGATTCCATGCTGGCTTCCGTCGCGTGGTCATGGCTCGAAGAAGCCCTGCGCGATCGCGACGCCGCATACCATTCCGCTGGCGGTACTGCGACTCGGGTAATTTCCGAATCCTTCGGCAATCTCGCCGGGGAACAAGACCATATCGATATCGAGCTGCGTGCTTCCTGGTCCCCGGACTCTGACCATCTGGGAACGCATCTGAGCGCGTGGGCCGATATGGTTTGCACTTTCGCCGGCCTGCCTCCCCTGCCCGAAGGCGTGCAGCAGCTGCCTCATCGCCGCCTGAGCTAGCGATTATCAATGCGATGGAGCCGAATAGTCCTAGAATGGAAGCACCATGCCGAATTCTGACTCTTCCGCTCCCGCATCATCCACCACTGCCAACGAGGCCGCCGCACCCGTTCTGACGCCACTAAGTGCGCCGCGCGACGGGATCCCCGAAGTCATCGACACCGCACCTGCCTTGCGCCGTGCAGTGCGCGCACTGGAAGCCGGCACCGGCGATCTGGCCGTGGATACCGAAAGAGCCAGCGGGTTCCGCTACGGCCAGCGCGCCTTCTTGCTGCAGATTCGCCGAGAAGGTGCGGGTACTTGGCTGATCGACCCGGAAACCCTGGACGATCTGTCCCCGTTGCGCGAGTTCGTCAACGAGCAGCCCTGGATCCTGCATGCGGCCACCCAGGATTTGCCGTGCCTGCACGAATTGGGCATGTCCCCTACCTCGCTGTTCGATACCGAGATGGCTGGCCGTCTTGCGGGATTCCCCCGCGTCTCGCTGGGTACCATGGTGGGCGAATTGCTCGAGCTGCAGTTGGCCAAAGAACATTCGGCAGTGGACTGGTCCACCCGCCCGTTGCCTGAATCGTGGCTGAACTACGCCGCACTGGATGTGGAAGTTCTCGAAGAGCTGCGCCAGGCCATCACCGCGGTGCTGGAAGAGCAGGGCAAGCTGGATTTCGCCTTCCAGGAATTCGAGTACGAACGCAATCTGCCTGACCCTTCCCCGGCACAGGTGCCGTGGCGCAAATTGTCCGGCATCCATAAGCTCAAGAGCCGACGCAATCTGGCGGTAGCTCGCGAACTGTGGCTTTCCCGCGAAGCCCTGGCGCAGAGCCGCGACGTTGCCCCGGGTCGGCTCATTCCCGACCGCGCCATCATGGCCGCCGTGGATCAGCGCGCCACCAGCGTTCCAGCGCTCTTGCAGATCCCCGGGTTCCACACGCGCAATGCCAAACGCGATGCCGCACGCTGGGTCGACGCGATCAAGCGCGGCAATAGCACCAGGGACCTGCCCGACCTGCGCGCCCCCAAGCCGGACTTGCCGCACCCCCGCTCATGGGCCGAAAAGAACCCGGCCGCGGCGAACCGGCTGGACGCGGCCAAGCTGGTCGTCAATGAGGTGAGCGAGCACTGGAATATTCCCGGCGAGAATCTCTTGACCCCGAAGTACCTGCGTGAATTGTGCTGGAATGCGCCGGCTCGCATCAGCGAGGCAAGCGTAGCGGACATGCTGGAAAATCTCGGTGCCCGCCAGTGGCAGCGTGGACTTCTTGCGGACAAGCTGGCCATCGCGTTGAAGCAGGCCTAGGCGGTTTCCAAGAAGGATTCACCGCGGGTTCCCGGATTTGCGAGGTGCTGCACTTGCACTTCAAGTTACTACTGAGTAACGTATGGTTCAGGTCACAGTGATGCTGGCCACTGCCCGGTCTTCACGGGCAGCATGAACTAACCCCAAGGAGCCCGACGGTGAGTGCCAACGCTTCGACCGTGCGCAACAATGCGCGCCCTTCGCTCGACGACCGCGATGTCGTCTTCATCGACGGGGTACGCACCCCATTTGGCAAAGCCGGCGAGAAGGGGATCTACCACGGTACCCGCGCCGATGACCTTGCCGTCAAAGCCGTACGCGGCCTGCTGGAACGCAACCCGGAAGTTCCTGCCGAGAAGATCGACGAGATCTCCATGGCCGCAACTACGCAGTCCGGCGACCAGGGCTTGACCTTGGGCCGCACCGTGGGCCTGCTCTCCGGTATCCCCAAGTCCGTTCCGGGCTTCGCCATCGACCGCATGTGCGCCGGAGCGATGACCGCCGTCACCGCGACCGCCGGCGGCATCGCTTTCGGCGCCTACGACGTAGTGGTCGCCGGCGGCGTGGAGCACATGGGCAACCACCCCATGGGCGCTGGAGCGGACCCGAACCCGCGCTTCCTCTCCGAGCGCATCGTCGACCCGCAAGCATTGAACATGGGCAATACCGCGGAGAACCTGCACGACCGCTTCCCTGCGATCACCAAGGAACGCGCCGACCGCTATGCTGTCGCATCGCAGGCCAAGCTGGCCAAGGCCTACGAGAACCAGCAGATCCAGGCCGATCTGATCCCCGTGGCAGCCAAGCGGCCGGGCGAAGGCTGGGCCGTGAACTCGGTTGACGAGCCGCCACGGCCAGGCACCACCATGGAATCGCTGGCCGAACTGCGCACCCCCTTCCGCGCCCACGGACGCGTGACCGCAGGCAACGCAGCAGGCTTGAACGACGGAGCCACCGCCGCCCTGCTGGCCAGCGGCGAGGCAGTGCGCGAACTGGGCCTGGAACCGAAGATGCGCATGGTCTCCTTCGCCTTCGCCGGCGTGGACCCGGACGTGATGGGCTACGGGCCGGTGCCGGCCACCGAAAAGGCCCTGGCCAAGGCCGGCCTTGGCATCAACGACATCGGCCTGTTCGAAATCAACGAGGCTTTCGCCGTGCAAGTGCTGTCCTTCCTCGACTACTACGGAATCGACCAGGACGATGAGCGCGTGAACCGGTACGGCGGTGCCATCGCCGTGGGCCACCCGCTGGCCTCTTCCGGCGTGCGCCTGATGTCCCAGCTGGCCCGCCAGTTCTCCG
This sequence comes from Glutamicibacter sp. NPDC127525, assembly GCF_042672105.1. NCBI lineage: Bacteria > Bacillati > Actinomycetota > Actinomycetes > Micrococcales > Micrococcaceae > Glutamicibacter > Glutamicibacter sp. NPDC127525. Next base: position 661,676 of record NZ_JBHXVN010000001.1, read on the forward strand.
AAGACCATTCGGTGCGCTATGGCATCACCACCATGTGCATCGGCTTGGGCATGGGCGGCACAGTGATCTGGGAGAACCCAAACCACGCGGACTTCGGCAGCAAGGCATAAGGAAGAGACAATGACTGCAATGAGCAAAGATTTCCAGGCTGTCGCGCAGCTGATGCACGATGAGACCGTCACCCACACCTTCGTGAAGGACGTGGCCTTGCCAAGCGGCAAGACACTGGCACTGCTGACCCTGGATAACGGCCTGGACCACAAGAAGCCGACCACCCTCGGGCCCAATGGCCTGCTGGAACTGCGCGCCGCGCTGGAAGTCCAAGCAGAACGCGCCAAGAATGGCGAGATCGATGCCCTGTCGATCACCGGCAAGCCGTACTTCCTGATTGCCGGTGCCGACCTGTCGGCCGTCACCCGCCTGAGCGCACCGGATCAAGCAACCGCCATGGCTTCGCTGGGCCACTACACCTATGAGCTGCTTGCCGATTTGGGCGTTCCGACCTTCGCTTTCATCAACGGCCTGGCGCTCGGCGGCGGCTTGGAAATCGCGCTGGCTTGCAACTACCGCACGGTCAGCACCGCCGCGGGCGCTTTGGGCCTGCCAGAAGGTTTCCTCGGCCTGATTCCGGGTTGGGCCGGCGTATACCGCCTGCCCCGCCTAGTCGGCCCCGAGAACGCGCTGAAGGTCATGATCGAGAACCCGCTGAACAGCAACCGCACCCTCTCCGGTCCGGCAGCTGCCAAGATGGGGGTGGCCGACGCCCTGTTCGAACCAGCTGACTTCATCGAGCACTCCATTGCCTTCGCTGACGGTGTCATCTCCGGAACCACAGAGGTCAAGCGCCCCAATGCGGTCGATCCAACCGATCCCGAGGTTGCTCGTCGCTGGCTGGATGCGGCCGACGCTGCCGAAAAGTTCGTCGATGCGAAGCTGTCCGGCGCGGCCCCGGCACCGTACAAGGTGCTTGAGGTCTTCCGCAAGGGTCTGGCCATCTCGCAGCAGGAATCAGCAGTCCTTGAAGTCGAAGCGCTGACTGGCCTGATGAGCACCCCGCAGTTCCAGAACACCGTGTACGCCTTCCTGGACCTGGTCCAGAAGCGCGGCAAGCGCCCCGCCGGCGCACCGGATCCCAAGCTCGCGCGCCCCGTCACCAAAGTGGGTGTCGTTGGCGCAGGGTTGATGGCTGGCCAGCTGGCCCTGCTGTTCGCCCGCCGCCTGAACGTTCCGGTGGTTATCACCGATCTGGATCAATCGCGCGTGGACAAGGGCCTTGCCTACATCCATGGCGAGATCGACAAGCTGCACGCCAAGGGCCGCATGAGCCAGGATGCGGTCAACCGCACCAAGGCTCTGGTTACCGGATCGGTCACCAAGAAGGCGTTCGCGGATGCCGACTTCGTCATCGAGGCCGTCTTCGAAGAGCTGAATGTGAAGAAGCAGGTTTTTGCAGAGGTTGAAGCGGTGGTCTCCCCCGAGTGCATCCTGGCCACCAACACTTCCTCGCTCTCTGTCACCGAGATGGGCCGCGACTTGTCGTATCCAGAGCGCCTGGTCGGTTTCCACTTCTTCAACCCGGTAGCCGTGATGCCGCTGCTGGAAATTGCTGCTACGGAGTGGACCAACGATTCCTCGCTGTCCACTGCATTCGTGCTGGGCAAGAAGCTGAAGAAGACCACGGTGAAAACCAAGGATTCTGCCGCATTCGTGGTCAACCGCGTACTGCTTCGCCTGATGAGTGAAGTCCAGGCCGCTTTCGACGAGGGCACCGACGCGAAGACAGCTGACTCGGCACTGACCCCCATGGGCCTGCCAATGAGCCCGTTGACCTTGTTGGCGATGGTAGGTCTGCCGGTCGCGCAGCATGTCAACGAGTCGCTGAACGCCGCTTTCGGCGAACGATTTGCCGTCTCGGAGAATCTGCAGAAACTGATCGATGCCAAGATCACTGCCCTCTGGGTCAAGGATGAGGCAGGCAACCAGGTGCTGAATCCCGAGGCTGAAAAGCTGATGGCCTTCGGCGATCAGCACTCGAGCAAGGAACAGATCCTGGCTCGTGTTCAAGATGCTCTGGCCGAGGAAATCGGGCTGCTGCTGGATGAGGGCGTCGTTGCCGAAGCAGCCGACGTCGATCTATGCATGATCACCGGTGCCGGCTGGCCAATGCACCTCGGTGGCATCACCCCGTACCTGGACCAGGTTGGCGCCTCCGAACGTGTCAACGGGAAGAGGTTCAACGGCTAGTACCTTCCGGGCCGTTCATGGTTCCGGTGCTTCTCCCTGAGTGCTGGACCCATGCGAGATGCCGGGACCGCTTCCCTCATGAGGAAAGCTGGTCCCGGCTTCTTGCTGCCCCGTTAAGATGCAGGAACCCCGTACAGCTGGTAAATGCTGCTGTACGGGGTTCCTGCGCTCCATGGAGCTGGGCTTCGCATGCCCAGTTACTTAGATGATGTCTTCACCATTGCGACGGGCTTCCAGCCATTCCTGGATAAATCCCCTGCTGATGAAGAACAGTACTCCGGCCACTATAACTGGCCATACCAGTACGTACAGGCTCAGGAAAAACGTCGTCATTATTTGCCTCCCAGGCTCTTTGCGTCGTGTCCGGCTTCTGCAGCCCCGGTCTTTGCAGGTACTGCGTCGAAGTCACCGGTGCGTACTGCGATGACATCGAAGTCGAATTCCATCTTGGATCTGAACGACATGAGGTAGCAGACGATGGTACTGACCGAGTAGGCAACCAGCGAGGCGCTCAAGGTCGTGTAGTCGCGCAGGAAACCGAAGACGAACGGTGCGCTGGCCAGCATGGCGACGACACCGACAATCTTGGCAACGCGCAGGCCGAAGAACCCGAAGCTCATCAACGCCACGACCACGCCGATGCCAATCACCGACAGCAGCTCGATCAGCAAGCCGGTGACGCCATTGACTGGGATCAGTTCGAAGCGAACCGGGATGAAGATCGCCAGTGCAAAGAGTACCGAAACGGTGAAGGCCTTGTTGGTGACCTTCTTCCAGTAGAAGCTGGCCAGAACCGGGAAGACCAGGGCACCCCAAAGAGCTCCGACGAAGACCAGCAGGTCCAGGATGTTCAGCTGCATGCTCGCGAAAGCGACTGCCAATGCGGTGGCAACGACCATGGTCGCACGGCCAATGAGCAGCATCTTCTTCGGATCGGCCTTGTCCTTGCCGGCAACGTTCTGGCCGTACACGTCAGCCATCACAATCGAGGACAGGGCCGCCAAGTCCGAGTCAGCAGTTGACGACAGCGCACCAATGATCATGATGAAGAACAATGCCAGCAGAACACCTGGCAGGTAGCTGGCAGCCATCTCGGGGATGAGGTTGTTCATGTCTCCACCCGACGGCTCGAACCCAAGGTACAGGGCGAGCACGCCGAGCATGCCCACGCCGATGACCATCGCTCCGTAGCCGATGGTTGCAGTGATGAAGGTTGGCTTGATCAAGTCCTCGCGTACTGCGAAGAGCCGCTGGGCAATGGTCTGGTTGCCAATTGCGTAGGCCAGAACGGCTGCAATGTAGGGTGCCCCTTGGCCCAGGAATGCTTCAGAGGAGAAGAAATTGGACTGTTGCGGGGTCAAGTTGCTCGCACCGGTTTCGAATGCGGCCGGGAACCCTGCGGCAAAGAAGATCGCCGGGACAATGATTGCTACAGCGCCCAGCATGCCTACGACCTGGACAAAGTCGGTCAGTACCGAAGCACGGAACCCGGACCACAGGGTGTAGAGCAGAACGCCACCGGCAACGGCCAGCACGCCCTGGATGAAGTTGAACGGCGAGAGCATCGAGATCAATACGCCACCGGCGATGAAGTTGGACATCAAGGAGATGACCGAACCGACGATATTCGACCCGGCCAGCATCAGCTGGCTGGAGCGGCCGTGGCGTGCATGCATGACCTCGGCGAGGGTGTGCGCGCGTGGCGCGACCTTGCGAATCCGCTTGCCGAATGGGTAGATGAACAGAATCATCAACGCGCCCCAGAGCCCATAGTGGATCGGACCGGAGATTCCATAGGTGTACCCGGAGGTGGCTGAGGCGTACATCGACGAAGCCCAGATCCAGGTAGCGGTCATGCTTGCAGCGGAAATGCCGAATCCAATGTTATTTCCCGCCGTCATGTAGTCGTCGGCGTTCTCTTTTTTCTTTCCGATTCGGGTGGAAATAAAGAAGGTGCCTCCGTAGAAGAGCACCAATAGCAAGACAACAGTTAGGGCGCTGAACTGCACTATTTCGTTATTCACGCGCCACCTCCCTCTAATAGACAGTGATGAGATTCGCGCCGGGAGCTAAATGCTCAACCGGCGACTTATCCTGCACGTCTTCCTGCGAGATTTCATCGCAAGGGGTAAATTTCAGCTGACGCGCACAAGCCCCTGGGCCCATGAACCACTTCCCTACACTCAAGTTTCGTTCGTTTCTCATTCGTATCGTTCATCCCTAGTCACGGGGAGCACCAGCTCGTGGATTCGTTCCAGAACCTGGCGCTTTTGGCTTCACAAAGTGAATCCGGACCCACGGTTTGCCTGCATCGCACTTGCGGCTATCCATATTGGCGCGCAATGGCGCTTCGGGTCAGTTCAGGCGCGGTACTCGCGTTGGCGAATACCGCCGGTTTTCCATCGGAGGGCTGCTACCCGGAACTCAACACGCGATTACTGCGCGGAGTAACTCAGTCGGCGATAAAACGCCGGACAGGAAAACAGCGAAAGCTCTCTCCGAAATTAGTAGCTTCAACTAACTACATACAAATATTAGCATGAATGCAAAGATATTCGAATCTTCCGCCGCAAGGCAGCGGGGCACCCCACTCACCGACCAGCCGGCAGGGGCGCGATGTTGAATCAGCCCATCGTCTGCATCAATTACGGGACGACCTTGCGGATGCGTGTAATGGTGCGCACATAAGTGCGGAAAGCCGGGATAAAAAATATCTAGTTCTGGCCGTTCTGTTCCCCGCTGTACAGCGGACAGGCATGATCCAATTACACCACCCGAAATGCCCTACCTGGATTACTAACCTTTCCCGAGTGCGGGATTCAGTGCCATGCCGAGCGAGTTCCGGGCACTGTGGATACTCTCAGGACTTCGAAAACACTGCATAAACATACACAGTATTAGATACCGTCTGGCGAACGCATGCAGACCGCTCCCCGCCGATCAAGCTCATCACTTGCCGCACCCTCCTGACACGGGCGCTTTGCTCTTAGCGCCGGCACAGAGATCTCTGCCAGAATAGGTGCATGACTGACATTGCCCGACCAGCCCGTCGTACGTTCATGTGCGCCTCGGCAGCACTTGGTTCCGCCGCACTGCTCACCGCCTGCGGTGATGGACATTCTGAAGCCGACACCCCCGAGGCATTGCCGATCCCTGAACCAACCGGAGAAGGACAGGCGCTCATGAAGGCCAAGGACCTTGCCATCGGATCGCGTGCACTCGCTCCAGCCAAGGATCCTTCCGGAAAAGAAGTAGGCGTTTTGCTCTTCCGCAAGGATGAGAAGACAGTTTTGGCCTACTCGAACGTCTGCACCCACCAGGGTTGTGCCGTGAGCCCGAAGTCCAGCAAGGAAGATTTCTACTGCGCCTGCCATGGCTCACGATTCGCACCCGCTGACGGTACCGTGGACGCAGGTCCAGCTATCGCGGCTCTGCCACGCTACGCGGCGGCAATTGAAGGTGACGACATCGTCGCCTATATCGCCGCAGAGTAGTTTCCCAGCTCTTTTAAAGCACGAAAGGCTGAACCCGGATGGGTTCAGCCTTTCGTGCTTTCTAATTGGTTCGTTTAGAACAATGCAACCTTCTGCGGGGTCGGGAAGAGCTCATCCATCTGGACCCGTTCCGCAGCGCTCGGAACCCAACGCACCGCTGCAGCGTTGGCTCGAATCTGCTCGGGACGGGTGGCACCGGCAATCACTGAGGCCACCGGCGACTGCGCTGCCAGCCAGGAGAACGCCAATTCGATCGGCGTCAGATCCCGTTCGGCGGCAAACGCATCGAATTGATCCAACTGCTCGAAATCGCTGGTTTCCACGAGATGCTGACGCGCGTGAGTCAGGCGACTGCCTTCTGGGGCATGCCCCTTGGAGTATTTCCCGGTCAGCAGGCCGTTTGCCAGCGGGAAGTAGGGCAAGACGCCCAGATCGAATTCACGAGCCGCTGGAAGCACTTCCAGTTCTGCACGGCGGTCAATCAGGTTGTAGTGATTCTGTGCCGAGACGAATCGCTCGGTTCCCAATTCACGGGCCACGTACTCCGCCTGGGCGATTTGCCAGCCGGCCCGGTTGGAATGACCGATGTAGCGAACCTTGCCGCTGGTGACTAGCTCATCCATAGCCCGCAAGGTTTCTTCGATGGGAGTGTTCGCATCTGGGGTATGGAACTGATACAGGTCGATGTAGTCGGTACCGAGCCGCTTGAGCGACGCTTCGACGGCTTTGACGATATAACGGCGCGAACCACGTGCATTGAAGTCCGGACCATTTGCGCCCTGCATATCCATGCCGAATTTGGTGGCCAGCACGATGTCATTGCGTGCTTGCCCTAGCGCTTTGCCCAGACGGATTTCGGAAAGCCCCGGTTCCTTTCCATAGACATCCGCGACATCGAAGAGCGTAATACCCGCATCAAGCGCCGCATGGATAACCGCGTCGGTTCCTTCTTGGGATTCGGTCGCAGTACCTGCGCGGCCAAGATTGTTGCAGCCTAGCCCGACGACGGAAACACTCAGGCCGCTGCGGCCTAGCTGACGGAATTCCATGGACACCTCATCTGTTGGTTTGTTCATCCGCTTCACTGAGCGAGGTTATACCCATAGGCTATCTGGTAGGTAGTTGTGCTCAACATTTCACAGCACAATTCACTGCATTGCATATTTATCCATTAGGATGGAAACATGTCTAAAGTTCTTACCAATCTCCCTGTAGGCGAGCGCGTAGGTATCGCGTTCTCCGGTGGCCTCGACACCTCGGTGGCAGTAGCCTGGATGCGCGACAAGGGCGCCATCCCTTACACCTACACTGGCGACCTCGGCCAGTACGACGAGCCAGATATCGACGCTGTACCTGGCCGTGCACTGGAGTACGGTGCAGAGAACTCCCGCCTGGTTGATTGCAAGCCTGCTCTGGTTGAAGAAGGCTTCGCAGCACTCGCCTGCGGCGCTTTCCACATCCGCACTGGCGGCAAGACCTACTTCAACACCACCCCGCTGGGCCGCGCCGTCACCGGCACCCTGCTGGTCCGCGCAATGCGCGAAGATGGCGTGGATGTCTGGGGCGACGGTTCGACCTACAAGGGCAACGACATCGAGCGCTTCTACCGCTACGGCTTGATGGCCAACCCTAAGCTGCGCATCTACAAGCCATGGCTCGACCCCAACTTCGTTGCAGAGCTTGGTGGCCGCCAGGAAATGTCCGAATGGCTGCAGGAGCACGGTTTCCCTTACCGCGATTCGGCCGAAAAGGCCTACTCAACCGATGCCAACATCTGGGGCGCAACCCACGAGGCGAAGACCCTGGAACTGCTGAACAGCTCCATCGAGTCTGTTGAGCCGATCATGGGCGTGAAGTACTGGGACGAGAACGTAGAGATCAAGACCGAAGATGTCTCGGTTTCCTTCGTCGCTGGCCGCCCGGTAGCCATCAATGGCAAGGAGTTCACCGATCCGGTGGCTCTGGTCAACGAAGCTAATATCATCGGCGGACGCCATGGTCTGGGCATGAGCGACCAGATCGAGAACCGCATCATCGAGGCCAAGTCCCGTGGCATCTACGAAGCACCAGCAATGGCGCTGCTGTACATCGCCTACGAACGCCTCGTGAACGCGATCCACAACGAAGACACCGTGGCCAGCTACCACAACGAAGGCCGCCGCTTGGGCCGTCTGATGTACGAAGGCCGCTGGCTGGACCCGCAGGCCCTGATGCTGCGCGAATCGCTGCAGCGCTGGGTCGGCTCGGCCATCACCGGTACCGTCACCATCCGCTTGCGCCGTGGCGACGACTACACGATCGTGAACACCGAGGGCGAGAACCTGAGCTACCACCCGGACAAGCTTTCGATGGAGCGCGTAGGCGACGCCGCTTTCGGCCCAGTGGACCGCATCGGCCAGCTGACCATGCGCAACCTGGATATCGCGGACTCCCGCGGCCGCCTGGAGCAGTACGCCAACATGGGCCTGGTCGGCGGCACCACCGCTGAACTCGTCGGCTCGCTGGAAGCTGGCGGAGCTGATGACATCGTGAACGCAACCCAGGTTGATAGCGATGACCTGGCGACCGACCGCGCTATCGAGTCTGCTGCATTCGACGCAGGCACCGACTAGACGCCAAGGCACAGCTAGAGGATCGGCCAGGTTCTCCCTTCACGGGGAGAACCTGGCCGATCTTTTATTCTGCCCGGAAACCGGTCAGCGCAAAAAAATAGTCCCAGACGTGTGAACGTCCGGGACTAGCCTGGGTTGCAGGCTGTCAGCCCTCGATCAAGGACAGCAGCGGGCTCACCGCGATGGTGAAACCAATCAAGGAAATCAGTCGAAGTACCATGCGGACACGTGCTCCCTGCTTGGTATTCGGTTCTGGCAGGCGGAAGCCCTGTTCAACGATCCACACCAATATGGCAATGACAACTCCGGTCAAGGCAACCTGCGCTGGGGCGAGGCCAGAAAGCAGGGACACCACTCCAATGCCGATGATGACACCGACGCAAGCCTGGAAAACCAGGTGCAACGGCGTGCGGGTTGCTCCCATCCGCGGGACTTTACGCTGGGCACCGGGGGTCTCGTCCCGGTCTTCTTGTGGAATCATTTCTCCTTGTTTCCTGCTCGTTTAAACCTGTGCTTTCGCGGGGCCGCGCGAAGACACCACTTCCTTGGACAACAGCAGGCCACTGCCGCCGTTAAAAACCACAGTACCGAACCGTGGAGCCCGGGCTACTTCTTCGAATCCCAGGGCACGATGAAGCGCCAAAGACGCAGTATTCTGCGCGTTGACCACGCACCATGCGGTCGAAGCGCGCTGCGCAATCCATGACAGCCTGGCCTCGGTTAGGCTTCGTGCCACGCCCCGTTGCCGGTATCCGCAGGCAACCTCGATCCCGGCAAGGTAATAGCCAGCTGGCGCCAACGGATCAGCAGGCTCCCACCAATGGGCTCGAGCCCAGCCAAGCAGCTCTCCGGCCGGGTTCTTGACGACTACCTGGCATTCACCAGCGCCCCAATTTCCAGGTTCAGCCTGACGCCCCAAACTCTCCGACAGCCGACGGATGGCCGGGTGGTCCGCTGCCTGCATTGGCTGCGTCGCAACTATGGGGCTTATCATTCGTGATCAGTCGATGGACATCGGCTTTGGTGGCATCGGGTGCGCCATCTTCAGCTTGTTCAATTCCGCATAGGGCGCAACACCGATACTCATCTTGGTGAAGTCCAGCTTGGCTTCGCGGATGCACGTCTTGATCGCAGCGACTGCAAGCTTTGGAGCTGGTGATAGGACTCGGATGTTCAGCTTTCGGTTACCGAAATCGCTGGACTCCACCGTGCCAAGTCCGCGCCATGCCAAGTGGCCGGTCAGCGCTTCCTTGGCCTTCTTGTCCAGGTACTGGTCGCGCTCGGTGCCATTTGCGGATTTCAGCGCGTACTGCACGATAACCCACGACTGATCTTCTTCCTTGATCTCTGCATAGCCTTCGGCAGCACAGGCTTCAGCGAAACCAGCGAACAATTCGTCGGCGCGGTCGGTGTTTACGTCCTGGACTTCATTGGTCTTGGACATATGTCCCACGGTGCCGTGATTGATCACGAACTGACCCAATTCATCGTCCTCGAACTGCTGGAACCATGCTTCGCGGAATTCCAGTTCGTTCTTTTCGTTCATCCGGTAGGTGCGAATGATCGCCATGTGATTACCCCTTGGGTCTACGGTGTGCTTAGTTATCTAAATTTTTGGAGGCTTCGGCAAGCTGTGCGGCTAGGCGCTCAGCCTTGGATTGCCAGGTGGCGCGGTGTTCGGCATTGAACGGTGCATCGTTGTTGATCACGGTGCCGAGCAACAGTCCAGCTTCTCTTCCAATACTACGAACTAGGGAAGCTGGATAGTTCATGCCTATTTCATGTTCGGCGAATTCATCTTCATCATCAAGGAACACGCCTTGGCTACGTGAACGAATCACGTCCAAATCCATGTCAATGGAGTTGACTTCCCAAGCGCCACGCTTCATCCGTCGCCATCCGATGTTGCTGGACAGGTCGATGTAGACATCAAAATCTTCCAGTGCATCCGCATAGAGGGTGGCAATCCACTGGCCCGAGTGTGGAATCAGGCAGAGCGCATTACTCGCTGCCAAGTGTGCGGTGCCCGGACGGGCTACCAGTGCGCCGGCCGGCTGGTGAAGCCAATGTCCGTATTTGTCCTGTCCGAGATAAAATCCGGGCACCACCCAGTGCGGGCTGGAATCATACTTCCAGGCGCGCGCTACCACCAAGGAACCCTCGGCGATAGTTTCTGGGCTACGGGGCAGGTCTACCGGGCAGCCGGACGGTGAGCTCACAGCTTCGGAATCTGACCGGTAGGCAGGTCTTGTCCAGGGAGGGGCCGGGCGAATGGAACCTTGGTTCCCAGAACCTGCGCCAGGGTATCGCGGGCTACCTGCTGTGCAGTCAGTCCAACGCGGTCCAAGACCTCAGCACGAGTTCCGTGCGCCAAGAATTCGGTAGGCAAACCTACTTCGTTCAGAGCCGTATCGACACCCGCTGCACGCATTTCGGTGCGCAAGCGCGAACCCACACCGCCGGCTCGGACGCCATCTTCGATGCAGACCACAATGCGGTGACGGGCTGCCAGTGAAATCACCGAGGTTGGCATTGGTAGAACCCAACGAGGATCCACCACGGTCACCGATACGCCCTGGCTGTTCAGTCGTTCTGCGACATCCAGCGAAAGCTCGCTCATGGCGCCCACGGAAACGATGAGAACATCCGGTGCGGAACGGTCCCCCAAGCGTGCCAGAACATCCACGCCATCTGGCAGGCGGTCCACAGCTTCGATGGGTTCACCCACCGAGCCCTTGGAGAATCGCACGACACTTGGCGCATCATTGATGTCAAGGGCTTCACGCAGTTCCTCCCGCAGGCGGTCGGCATCGCGCGGCGCAGCCAGATGCAGGTTAGGCACGATCTGGGTCAGCGCCATATCCCACATGCCGTGGTGGCTGGCGCCGTCCGGGCCGGTGACTCCAGCGCGGTCCAGCACGATGGTGACACCTGCCTTATGCAGGGCCACGTCCATCAGCAATTGGTCAAAGGCACGGTTGAGGAAGGTCGCGTAGACGCAGACCACCGGGTGCAGTCCGCCAAAGGCAAGGCCGGCGGCAGTAGTCATGGCGTGCTGTTCGGCGATGCCCACGTCAATGACGCGTTCAGGGTGTTCCTGGGACATTTTCTTCAGGCCCACTGGCTGCAGCATGGCACCGGTGATCGCCACAATGTCCTCGCGCTCGTTGGCCACCGCCGCGATCTCTTCGCCGAAGACGCTGGTCCAGCTCTGCGCGCTGGACTTGGAAACCGGCAGACCGGTGATTGGGTCGATAACGCCAACGGCGTGGAACTGGTCAGCTTCATCGGCGCGGGCCGGAGCGTAGCCGTGGCCCTTCTCAGTCAGGGCATGCACGAGCACTGGGCCCGCGTACTGCTTGGCCTGCTGCAGCGCTTCTTCTACTGCGCGCTGGTTGTGGCCATCGATCGGGCCGATGTACTTCAGGCCCAGGTCCTCGAACAGGCCTTGCGGTGCCCACCAGTCCTTGATGCCCTTCTTGGTGGCGTGAAGGGACTTGTAAGTGAAATCGCCTACTGGCCCGGATCCCTTGAGCTTGACCTTGAGCTTGTCCATGGCGTTCTCGTAGGCCGGGTGGGTACGGAACTTGTCCAGCTGCTGGCGCAGTCCCGAAAGCTGGTTGGCCAGGCCGCCGATGGTCGGGGCGTAGGAGCGGCCGTTGTCGTTGACCACGATGACTGCTTTGCGGTCCTTGTCGGCAGCGATGTTGTTGACTGCTTCCCAGGCCATGCCGCCGGTCAAGGCGCCATCGCCCACCAGGGCTACGGCGTAGCGGTCATTGTTATTCATCAGCTTGTTGGCGCGGGAAATTCCATCAACCCACGACAGCGAGGAGGAAGCATGGGAGGACTCAACCACATCGTGTTCTGATTCACCGCGGTCAGGGTAGCCCGACAGGCCTCCTTGCTGGCGCAAGGTCTCGAAATTCTGGCGTCCGGTAACCAACTTGTGCACATACGACTGGTGTCCCGTATCGAAGACGATGGAGTCAGTTGGGGAATCGAAGACACGATGGATGCCCAAGGTCAGCTCGATAACACCGAGATTGGGACCCAAATGGCCGCCAGTACGAGCAACATTGTCGATGAGGAAGCCGCGGATTTCCTCCGCCAAGTCGTCGAGCTGCTCGAGGGTAAGCGCCCGCAGGTCACTTGGTTTCTTGATGGTCTTCAATAAAGACACGTTCATCCCCTTCACAAATTCGCCGACAATAGGCTGGAAAGCCCATGCGAAATACCTAGTTTACCGCGTTCAAGGCTTCTTTCATTATCCGTCAACGTCCGTGCTGGTGCTAATTTCCTAGCAATGACGTTCACTACCCCGAACGCATGTGCCCGTTCGCGTGCGAGCCTAGTTGCGGTCCAGCGTATCGGCCAGCATTTGCAGCCCTTGCGCTTCGAAGGATTCATCTCCAACTTCATAAGACCAGACGGCCGTGCCCAGGCCTTCACGTAGTTGCATCATTTTCCATGATAATTCTTCGCGCGGATCATAGCCGTAGCCCTGAAGGAAGGCTTGTTCCAGCTCCGGATGCCCCACCCACTGCTGTAGTGAGAGTCGCGCGAAGTCGCTGGAAGCTGGACGGAATTCAAAACGTCCAAAATCAATGACTTTCAGTTTTCCTTGGTCTACGAGCCAATTACGAGGCTGCCAGTCTCCGTGCGTTGGGACGACGGCCACGGATTTAGGCTCGTAGCTGGTGAACAGGTCCCTGACCTGCCGGCACCGTGAAGCACCAATGCGGTGCTTGCGTTCAAGCAGCTGAAGGAATTTTGCCGTCAGCCGGGCTTCGTAGCCATGAGCAACACGCTGTTCTTGATCGTGCAGCAACCTGAGCGCGTGTCTCGCCTGTCGATGCGAATCCGGCGCGTATTCATGTTCTGTCCCTACGCACAGTTCTCCGGGTTGGTAGTCCAGCACTGCCAGGCGGTGCACATCGCTTGAAAAACGCAGCCGCGCGGCCAGCCCGGCTTCGGCAAGTACACGCGTGTACCGGCGATGTGCTTCCAGCTCCCGGATGATGTGATGGTTGCTTTCGCCCGCGGTCTTGAGCACGAAGTGCTTTCCGGCTGCATCCAAATGGAGGACTTTAATGTCTGTCAGCCCCCAAGACATGTCCGAAACGACTGTTGCCTCTCCGAGCCAGGAACGCACTTGGTGCACTTGGCCCGCATTCAGCAGATCTTCAAGGGCAGGTGACGTCATCGGAAGTTCCTCTCCGCCAACAGTTTTCTGGAAGTGATTCCCGAGTCTAGCAATTGATCTCCAGGCTCCCTGCGGGCGGCGCTAAACTGAGCGTATGCCATCTTCCTTCGATCCTCATCACGTCTCAGCGAGTTATTCGAGTCTCGCCAGCGCCTATATCGATCTGTTCGCTTCGCCCGAGCAGGCGGAGCTTGAAGACCGGGAGCTGATTGCGGCGTGGGCGGGGCAGCTGGAGGGGCCGGTCCTGGACGCTGGCTGCGGGCCTGGGCATTGGACACAGTTCATCGCCGATGCCCATCGGCCGGCTACAGGCGTTGACCTCGTTCCGGAGTTTCTGCACTTCGCACGGCGCAACTTCCAGAAGCCCGATTTCCTGCGTGCGGACTTGGCACAGTTGCCGTTCGAAGACCACCATTTTTCCGGGGTGCTCGCCTGGTACTCGGTAATCCATGCTCCTCCAGCCGAGCTTCCGCAGCTGTTGGGCGAGTTTGCCCGGGTGCTCAAGCCACGCGGCAAGCTGCTGCTCGGATTCTTTGCCGGGGATCAGCTAGAAGCCTTTGGCCACCAGGTCGCCCCGGCCTGGTATTGGCCGCCCGGGGAATTGGAGCTGTTGTTGGAAACGTCAGGCTTCAGCGTGCTGGAAGTTGGCACCCGCACCCGGTCCACGGCCCGCACCCATGGTCAGCTGAGTGCGAAAAAGGCTGGTTAAAAACCTGAGACCCAAGGCAATTGCCTTGGGTCTCAGGTTTTCCCGCGATGCGGAACTACTTAGAGATTCGCTTCGACCGGAGCCGAGGTGGATCTGCTAGTTGGCAGCGGCGATCTGGCGCAGTACGTACTGCAGGATGCCACCGTTGCGGTAGTAGTCAGCTTCACCTGGGGTGTCGATGCGCAGAACTGCGTCGAACTCGGTAACCTTGCCGTCTTGTGCGGTTGCGGTAACCTTCAGGGTCTTCGGGGTGGTGCCGTTGTTCAGCTCGGTCACGCCGGAGACAGCGAAGGTCTCGGTACCGGTCAGACCCAGCGAATCAGCGGATTCGCCCTCTGGGAACTGCAGCGGCAGAACGCCCATGCCGATCAGGTTCGAGCGGTGGATACGCTCGAATGATTCGGTGATGACGGCCTTGACGCCCAGCAATGCGGTGCCCTTGGCAGCCCAGTCACGCGAGGAGCCCGAGCCGTATTCCTTGCCGCCAAGAACGACCAGCGGGGTGCCGGCAGCCTTGTAGTTCTCTGCAGCGTCGTAGACGTAAGCCTGCGGAGCATCAGCCTGGGTGAAGTCGCGGGTGAAGCCACCCTCGACGCCGTCCAGCAGCTGGTTCTTGATGCGGATGTTGGCGAAGGTACCGCGGATCATGACTTCGTGGTTGCCACGGCGCGAGCCGTAGGAGTTGAAGTCCTTGCGATCCACGCCGTTCTCGATCAGGTAGCGGCCAGCCGGGGTTTCCGACTTGAACGAACCTGCAGGCGAGATGTGGTCGGTGGTCACCGAGTCGCCCAGCTTCAGCAGCACGCGAGCGCCGCTGATGTCCTGGACTGGCTGCGGCTCGGCGGTCATGCCGTCGAAGTACGGTGCCTTGCGTGCGTAGGTCGACTTCTCGTCCCATGCGAAGGTCGAACCCTCCGGGGTGTCCAGCGCCTTCCAGCGAGCGTCCCCTTCGAAGACTCCGTCGTAGCCCTTGGCGAACATTTCCTTGTCGATCGACGAGTCAATGATTTCCTGGACCTCGACAGGCGATGGCCAGATGTCCTTCAGGAAGACATCGTTGCCCTCGGCGTCCTGGCCCAGTGCGTCGGTCTCGAAGTCGAAGTCCATGGTGCCAGCCAGTGCGTAGGCGATGACCAGTGGCGGGGAAGCCAGGTAGTTCATCTTCACGTCTGGGTTGATGCGGCCTTCGAAGTTGCGGTTACCCGAAAGAACTGCGGTAGCTGCGAGGTCGTTGGCGTTGATGGCCTCGGAGATCTCGGCATCCAGTGGACCGGAGTTGCCGATGCACGTTGCGCAACCGTAGCCCACAACGAAGAAGCCGAGCTTCTCCAGGTATGGCAGCAGGCCGGACTTCTCGTAGTACTCGGTAACGACCTTCGAGCCTGGCGCGACCGAAGTCTTGACCCATGGCTTGGAGGTCAGGCCCTTGTCAGCTGCGTTGCGAGCCAGTACGGCTGCGGCCAGCATGACCGAAGGGTTGGAGGTGTTGGTGCACGAGGTGATCGAAGCGATCGAAACCAGGCCGTGGTCCAGGGTGAACTGGGTGCCATCTTCCTTGGTGACATCGACGGCTACCGACGGGCGGCCAGCGCCCTGGGTGTCGTCGGCGTTCGATACGTAGTTGTGCAGGTCCTTGCGGAACTGTTCCTTCGAGGAAGACAGCTCGATGCGGTCCTGTGGACGCTTCGGGCCGGCGATCGATGGAACCACGGTCGACAGATCCAGCTCGAGGTATTCCGAGAAACGGATCTCGCGGCTTGGATCGTGCCACATGCCCTGTTCCTTGGCGTAAGCCTCGACCAGTGCCACGTTCTCGTCGCTGCGGCCGGTCAGGCGCAGGTAGTCGAGGGTGACATCGTCGATCGGGAACATCGCGGCAGTGGAGCCGAATTCTGGGGACATGTTGCCGATGGTTGCACGGTTGGCCAGTGGCACTGCTGCCACGCCTTCGCCGTAGAACTCAACGAACTTGCCAACAACGCCGTGCTTGCGCAGCATTTCGGTGATGGTCAGCACCACGTCGGTTGCGGTGGCGCCAGCTGGGATCGAGCCAGCCAGCTTGAAGCCGACAACGCGTGGGATCAGCATGGAGACAGGCTGGCCGAGCATTGCTGCCTCGGCTTCGATGCCGCCAACGCCCCAACCCAGCACGCCCAGGCCGTTGACCATGGTGGTGTGGGAGTCGGTGCCTACGCAGCTATCCGGGTAAGCGCGCAGTACGCCGTTGACCTCGCGGGTCATGACGGTGCGTGCCAGGTACTCGATGTTGACCTGGTGCACGATACCGGTGCCCGGTGGGACGACCTTGAAGTCATCGAATGCAGTCTGGCCCCAGCGCAGGAACTGGTAACGCTCGCCGTTGCGCTGGTACTCGATCTCCATGTTGCGCTCGACAGCGCCTTCGAAACCGAAGGTGTCGATCTGCACGGAGTGGTCGATGACCATTTCGGCTGGTGCCAGCGGGTTAACGCGGGTTGGGTCACCGCCGAGGTCCTTGACGGCCTCGCGCATGGTTGCCAAGTCAACGACACAAGGCACGCCGGTGAAGTCCTGCATCAGCA
Organism: Glutamicibacter sp. NPDC127525; assembly: GCF_042672105.1. NCBI lineage: Bacteria > Bacillati > Actinomycetota > Actinomycetes > Micrococcales > Micrococcaceae > Glutamicibacter > Glutamicibacter sp. NPDC127525. The sequence continues at coordinate 678,502 of NZ_JBHXVN010000001.1, forward strand.
CACGTGCAGGGGTGAACTGGATTTCGGTGTTCGGCTGAGCCGAAGCATCCCACTGACCCAGTGCATTGATGTGCTCGTTGGTTACGTTCGCGCCGTCTTCGGTGCGAAGCAGGTTCTCAAGAAGAACCTTAAGGCTGTAAGGAAGGCTGTCCGAGCCTTCAACCGTATTTAGTCGGTAAATTTCGTATTCGGTTCCATTGACGTCAAGTACGCCCTTGGCACCGAAGCTGTCCACATTGCTCACGTGGGACTCCTCTCGCCAGACACTCATTCTGTTGCACACGCACACTGTAATTCCAGTTAGGAGTTCCTAACTGAGATAGTCAGGCTCCTAGCGTGGCAGAGCTAAAAACAGTCTATCGCCTAAGCTCATAAAAAGACTCCTCGGAATAAATTTTCATCCGAATTCGTGTCTAATCGGACAATTTCAGGTGTTTAACGGCGCACGAAGAGCCCGATGGACTCCATATGGTGGGTATGCGGGTACAAATCGTGAATCTCCATATGCTCTAATTCGTAGCCGCGTCCCATCAAACGCGCGGTATCACGGGCGAAAGCCGCAGGGTCGCAGGACACGTAACAAATCCGGGATGCAGCAATGGAAGCCAGCTCCGCAGCCACCTGCTTATCGATCCCGGTGCGGGGCGGGTCAAGTACCACGGCGTCCAGGGAGGCATCCCCGGCGACCTGCCGTAACACTCGCTCAACACGGCCTCGGATCACCGTGGCCTGCGAATAGGAGCGCAGATTCTTCTTCGCATCGGCATGCGTGCCCGGAGCGCCTTCAATTGAGAAGACCCGGCCCTGGGAGCCAACTGCCTTAGCCAACGGGACGGAGAACAAGCCAGCACCCGCATAGAGGTCGGCGATTTGCTCGCCAGCGGCTGGCTCGGTCAGTTCAACTACGCGCTGGGAAAGCAGGCTGGCCGCCTCTCGATGCACCTGCCAGAATCCTTCACCGGTAATCCGGAACTTCTCCCCCAGTACCTTTTCGGTCAGGAACGCCGAACCGGCCAAGGTCTGCAAGCTGCCTTTGCCGTCAGCCGCCGAGCCGCCCCGCTGGCTGAAAGCGGCGACATTGACACCCTCCGGGAACTGCTTTGCCACCTTTGCCGCGGCGCCGGCATTTGCTTCGGCCAGCAGGATCAGCACGGTCTGGTCATCCTGGCTGGATACCGCGGCCTCGACACGCTCGATTCCGCTGTAGTCCACAGAGTACAAGCCGGTGGCCTCGATAGCCGGATGGGCCAAGGGCATCTGCGCGATGCCGGTCAACTGGTTGCTGCGGAATGCGCTCATCGCGAGCTTGCCCTGGGCGTCCACCGAATAGGACATCCGGGTACGCCAGCCCAGGCCGTCGGCCGCGCCCTTGACCGCTTGCACCGCAGGGAAGTTGTAGTCCTCAGCCTTCAGGCCGCCCAGACGGGTCATCTGTTCGGCAGCAACCTGCGACTTCAGCTCACGCTGGTGTTCAAGGGTGATGTGGCCGAACTCTGCGCCACCCACCGGGTCACGATGCTTCAGGGCATCAGCGGCATCCCAGAAGTGGGGCACGCGGTGCTCGCTGGCTTCGAGCACCTCGGCGACGTCGGCACGCCAGAATTTGGCCTCCGGCGCACTGTCCGTCAGGCGCACATTCACCAGCTCTCCGGGAATGCCGTGGCGCACGAAGATCACGCGGCCCTCATGGCGGGCGACGGTGTGGCCGCCATGGGCAATCTTGCCCAGGAGGACGGTGAGCATTGGTATTTCAGTCATCGATCTTGTCTTTCATCAGAAGCATTGAATTCAGCGGTGTGCCGAAGATTCTTCGGTCGGCCCGCCGCCCAGGGCATGCGAAGCACTGAGCAAGCGCCATGGAACCGAGGCGATCAAGACGCCCGGTTCATAGTGCAGCCGGTTTTTCACTCGTAAAGCGGTTTGGTTGTGCACCAGCTGTTCCCACCAGTGGCCCACTACGTATTCAGGGATGTACACGACGATCAGTTCCCGCGGGGATTCACGCTTGATGGAACGAATATGCTCAATCAGCGCCCCGGGGATATCGCGGTACGGAGAAGCCAGGGCGGTGATCGGCACCGGAATCTGCAGGCGTTCCCAGTCCCGGAGGGTCTTTTCGGTTTTGCTTCGTTCCACATCCACGATGATTGCTTCGAGCTTCGAGGGACGCGAAGCCCGGGCGAAGGCCAAGGCCCGCAGCACCGGCTTGCGCACGGTGGAGACCAGCACCAGTGCATGCACCCGGGAGGGCAAGGCCGTGGCGGCAACGTCCTCATCCACCGCCAGCTCGTCGTCAACTTTCTGGTAGTGGCGCTGCAGTGAATCCATGATCAGCATCAAGGCCGCAATGCCCAGCACGGCCAACCACGCGCCGTGGACCAAGCGGGTGGCCAAGACGACCACGAGCACCAGTGCCGATAGGATCAGGCCCACCAGGTTCAGCAGGCGCTTGCGCTGCTTGGCCGCACGGATCCTGCGGTCGGCAATGGGAACCAGCACGCGTTTCCAGTGCTTGAGCATGGCCAGCTGGCTGAGCGTAAAGGAAACGAACACGCCCACCACGTACAGCTGGACCAGCAAGGTGACATCGCCTTGGAACAGCAGCACCAGTGCAATCGCAGCAACGCCCAGGGACAATATGCCGTTGGAGAAGCCCAGCCGATCACCGCGGGTACGCAGCTGGCGTGGCAGGAAGCCGTCGGTAGCCAGATGGCTGGCCAGCAGGGGGAAGGAGTTGAAGGCCTGGTTTCCGGCCAGCAGCAGCACGGCAATGGTCAGCACCGAAACAATGACCAGGCCGAAGGTGAAATCGCCGAACACGGCTTGCGCCAGCTGGCCAAGGACCGGGACCTGCACAAACCCTTCAGGGATCGGGGCACCGTCGAGCAAGAATGAGGCCTGCGGGTCGGCGACGACCTTGATGCCGGTGGCACGGGCAAGCATCAGCGTGCCAAGTGTCAGCACCCCGGAGAGCAGGCCCAGCACCAGCAGGATCCGCGCCGCGTTCTTGGCCCGCGGCTTGGCCAGGGTCTGCACGTTCGAGATCGGGACCTCGATACCGGTCAGCGCCGCCGAACCCGTACTGAAAGCACGCAGGATCAGCAATGCACCGACGACACCGTGCAGCCCATTGGCAAACTCTTCTTCCGGCACAATCGTGAAATCCGCGCTCGGGGCAAGCCCGAGGGTACCGGTCAGCGCCATCACCCCGCCGATAGCGACCAGCAGCAGCATGCCGATCACGAAGAGGTAGACCGGAATGGCCAGGGTCCAGCGCCCTTGTCCCCTGCCGCGCAGATTACCGACCACGAGGAATGCGACAAGTCCAGCAGCCACCCAAGCCTTGTACTCGGCCACTGCAGGGAAAATGGCGGCGAGATACAGGGCAGCTGATGAGCTGGACACAGCAACGGTGAGCACGAAGTCGACCAGCAGCGCAGCGGCGACCGCTGTTCCCGGGCGCGCACCCAGGTTCTTCTTCACGATCTCGTAGTCGCCACCGCCAGAGGGGTACTCCATGACCGATTGCCGGTAGGACAGCACCAGCACCACCAGCACGGCAAGGACAGCAAGTCCGACCATCGGCGAAAGCGCGGTGGCCGCGATGCCCGCAATGGCCAGCGTCAGCAAGATTTCGTCTGGCGCGTACGCCAAGGACGACAGGGCGCTGGACGAGAAAATCGGCAACGCGACGTTAGGTGGCAACGGCTTCTTTTTCAGCTGTTCAGTTCTGAAAGGCCGGCCCACCAAGATCCGCTTCAGACCGTCAAATAATGCAGGCACGACACAACGTTATCGCAGGGTGCAAGGCACATGGGTGCTGCACCACCGATAAACTGGGTGCGATCAGCGCTATTGTTGCATTCGGAGCACACAGCTTGTGTGCGCCACTGGACATGCAGCAAGCAGTAGACCCAAGGAGTTCTCGGTGGCACATTTCGTGATCATGGGGTGCGGACGCGTCGGTGTCTCGCTCGCCCACACGCTGGATTCAGCGGGGCATTCCGTGGCAGTCATTGACCAGGACCCGCATGCCTTCCGCCGGCTGAGCAAAGGCTTCTCAGGTTCCACGGTGACCGGCATGGGGTTCGACAAGGACACCCTGGAAGCTGCCAAAATCGATGAGGCCTATGCTTTCGCCGCCGTATCCAGCGGTGATAATTCCAACATTCTCGCCACTCGCGTATCGCGCGAAACCTACAACGTCCCCCATGTCGTGGCCCGCATCTACGATCCAGGGCGCGCCGAGATCTACCAGCGCCTGGGTATCCCCACCGTGGCCGCGGTCCGTTGGAGCACCGATCAGGTGCTGCGCCGGATCCTGCCCGACTATTCGATGCGCGGGGACTTCCGGGAGCCATCGGGGCGCCTGGTGCTTTCCGAAGTTGCCCTGCACCGCGACTGGTATGGACGGCTGGTCAAGGAGCTGGAAGCGGCCGCCGGGGTACGAGTGGCCTATCTGACCCGCTTCGGCGAAGGCACCATCCCCGAGAGCCGCACCCGATTGCAGGGCGGCGACCTGGTGCACGTGATGATGCGGATCGATGAGTCGAAGGACATCGAAAAGATCCTTGCCAGCCCGCCGGCTGCGCAGGCCAACGAATAATCTGAGAGGCACCCCCATGAAGGTCATGATTGCCGGGGCCGGCTCGGTCGGTTCCTCCATTGCCCGCGAACTTGTGATCAACCATCACGAAGTCCTGCTTATCGACCTGCAGCCGGAAATGGCCGAGCGCGCCGACCTGGAAGCGGTGAAGTGGCTGATTGGCGATGCCTGCGAATTAGCTGTCTTGCAGCAGGCACAGCTGGAAGAGTACGACGTGGTCGTTTCGGCAACCGGCGATGACAAGGTGAACCTTGTGGTCTCGTTGCTGGCCAAGAGCGAATTCGGCATCCGGCGCACCGTAGGCCGCGTGAACAATCCGAAGAATGAGTGGATGTTCGATGACGCCTGGGGCGTAGATGTAGCGGTCAGCACCCCGCGGCTGATGACCGCGCTGGTGGAAGAAGCCGTGGAGGTGGGCGACCTGGTGCGGCTGCTGACGCTGAAGACCGGCGAGGTCTACATGGTCGAGTTCACCGTCCCGCACGATTCGGCGTTGATTGGCCGCAGCATCGGGCGCATCTCCTGGCCCGAAGACACCACCATGATGGCAGTGGTTCGCGATAAGACGCCGTTCCCGCCCAGTGCCGATGATGTGATTGAGGGTGGCGATGAAATCTTCTTCATCACCACCCCGCAAGCCGAAGCCTTGTTGCGCCGCACGCTGCGCGACGCCACCCGCTAGACGGCTTGTGCTGGAGGGCTGGTCCCGTTGCTGGCTTCTGCTGCAGGCTTCGAGACCAGCCAGGCAAACCAGAGCCCCGCTGCATACAGCGGCACCCCCATCAAGGCGCGGGCCAAGCCCAAGGCCACGACGTCATCTGCGATGTACATCGGGATCTGCACTGCAAGGCGCAGCGCGAAAACAGCAATGATGATCCAGGTGGCCACCTGGTAGCGGCGCAAGCGCCCGGGTTTCTTGCGCCACTCGGTGCCTTCGTTGCGGATGAACCCGAAGAGCAGGCCGATCAGCGGCCAGCGGGCCATCACCGAAATCAGCAATCCCGCCAAGTAGGCGGCCGATACGTAGAACCCTGGAATGTAGTAGTCCTTGGCATTGCCTGAATTGCGTGCGGCGAAGGCGCAGATCAGGATGCCGATCAGCCCGGAGCCGGCCTGGATCAGCGTCGAGCGCTTGGCTAGGCGGATGATCATGAACACCACGCCAAGACTGATCGAAGCGATCAGCCCCCAGCCCAGATTGGAGGTCAGCGCGAAGACCATGATGAACACGAAACCGGGAAGCACCGTTTCCAGGATTCCGCGCACGCCACCGACGGTGGAGAGCAGATCTATCCCGCCGTCGGCATTTTGCGCGATGTTGGCGTTCGAGCCAATCATTTCCGCGAAGCTTGGATGCTTTGCTTCCGGCGTGGATCCATCTTCCGGACGCGATTCGTCGTTGTTCATCATGTTTTCTTCCAGTTAGACGCCAGCATGCTCTCGTTCTCAAGACCTTGAGGGAACGCGCGGATCACCCGCGGGCCTCCGGCACGATTACGTAGCGCGGATTAAAGATCGTCGGAACTTGATCCACGGGAGCGACCATTCCCGAGTATTCCACCTTCACGCCCGGCTTGATTCCCGGAACGGATTTCTGGCCCATGAACGCCAAACGCACATGCGGTACAGTCCCGCGACGAGCAGACACCGCACCGAGCCGGTCGACCACCACCGCGGTCAGCGTGGGTGCGACGTGTGGCGCGGAATAGCTAACCGATTGGATGTAGCCCGTGTGCTCCACCCTGCCCTTGACAGGCAGCTGTTCCAAGCTGTCCAGCCGCTGGTAGCTGAGCTTTTGGCCCGAGGGGCCAAGCAGCGCAGTGACGGGTTTGTCCTTCAGCGACATGCATTAGCCGATCTGGGTGATCTCTGGTCCGCGTTCTGGACGCTTCAGCTCAGAGTTCTGCTCAGGGTTCTGCTCAGTGCCTGCCGGGCGGGCCTGCGCATTGGCCGGAACGCTCAGGGGCAGGAGTTCGGCCGGTGGCAGTGGCTTGTCGCCGCGGTTGACCACGACAGTGCGCAGGATCCCGTCAACGATGCCAGCCGCTTCTTCGTCTCCAATGGCAGCGCCGCCAATGACCGCACGCAGGAACCAGCGGTGGCCGTCGATGCCGACAAAGCGCAGGGCGACATGCCCGGCGCGACCATCAGGCAGCTGCTGCGGCACCTTGGCGAGCAGCTCCTGGCCGTAATCGCCGTCGCGGGTGAAAATTTCGCCGTTCTGGGCACTGATATCGCTCTTGATCTTGTCGCTGATGCCAGGCCACAGCGATTCGGACTTCGAGGAAGAGAAAGCCATCAGCTGGATACGCGACTCGGCGATCTCCAGCGACACCGCGATGACACGCTTGTTGGACTCTTCAACGTCCATGCGGACCTTCAAGCCTGCTACTGGCTTGATCAGGATCGAGCCGAAGTCAAGGTATTCCTGCGTATTCTCGACCTCGCTGTAGTCGAACGGGCCGTCCTTCGGCTCGGCCTCGCCCTGGCCTGCCTCAGCAGCTGGTGCGTCGACTGGCTGGTCTTGGGCTTTCTTGCGCTTGAAAATCATGGTGTCCTTAGAAAATCTCGTCTTGCACTCAAGGGTACTTACTTGGAACTGAATCCGCCGGTCGAACCGAACCCGCCAGCGCCGCGAGCACTGCCGTCCAGCGAATCGACTTGGATGAACGCTGCCTGCTCGACTTTCTGGATTACCAGCTGGGCGATTCGGTCGCCTCGGCTGACTTCGAAAGACTCAGACGTGTCGGTATTCAGCAAGGTGACCATGATCTCACCACGGTACCCCGCGTCAACAGTGCCCGGTGCATTCACAACGGTAATGCCGTGCTTAGCAGCCAAGCCGCTGCGCGGATGCACGAGACCGACATAGCCATGCGGGATGGCCAGCGCAATGCCTGTTGGAATGAGCGCGCGGGCGCCAGGCTCCAGCACCAGCGACTCGCGAGCATGCAAGTCAGCACCGGCATCTGACGGATGCGCGTAGCTGGGAACCGGCAGTTCGGTGTCAAGCATCTTGATGGCAATGGAAATTGATGGCTCACTCATCGGTGTAGGTCTTCCCCCGGAGTTATGTGAAATAGTCACTCGATAGTTTCTCGTGGCTAACTCTATCGCGCGCGCAGGGCAATCCCCTGCCGCCAGCCCCGAGGTCATGGAACCAGGAAATATTGCCTAAACTTGGAACCATGAGTAATTCCAGCCCCGAGGGTTCGAACGTCCTGTACAGCGAAAAGCTCTGGCCATCGGCCAGCACCTGGATTTGGCCGATCATCATTTCCATCACCGCAGGTATCGCAGTAGCACCGATTAACAGCATCCTTGGATGGGTTGCCGGTGGAGTAGTTCTGATTTCACTGGTCGCGGTGTTCCTGCTGCGCGTGCCAGCCATCGAAGTCACCGATGATCTGGTCACCGTTGGCCGGGCCAGCATTGAACGCAAGTACATCGGCAACGTCGTCGGCTACCGTGGCGACGAAGCTTTCAAGCAGCGTGGACAGAAGCTTCACGGCTTGGCCTACATGCTGTTGCGTGGCTGGATCGACGGTGCCGTGCGCATGGAAGTGACCGACGAGCGAGACACCACGCCGTACTGGCTGACTTCCACCCGCCGTCCCGAAGAGCTGGCTGCCGCACTCTCGGGCGTGATGTACGAATTCACCGAGGAAGGCAAGGCCGAAGCAGCCAAGCAGGAGCAGGCAGAAGACGCTTCAGGCGAATAGCATTCACGGCTCCATGGAATAAAGCGATGGCGTCCTGGACCTTCCGGTCCAGGACGCCATCGCTGTCAGAACTGTTGCGTAAGCTTCCTACCCTTCGCACTCGCTGCAGAATTTCTGCCCGTTGTCTTCACGGGCCAGCTGCGTGCGGTGACGCACCATGAAGCAAGATGCGCAGGTGAACTCGTCTGCCTGCTCCGGCAGGATCTCGATGCTCGCTTCTTCCTGCGATGCTTCGCCGCCGGGCAAAACATATTCCTCAGCCAAGGGTGTTTCGGCCTCGTCGACCAGGTTGGCCATGGCTGCGGTCTTGCCTGCCTTGAGCTGAGCGATTTCCTTGGCTCGTTCCGCTTCTGACATTGCCACGGGTGCAGCAGATTCATTTGCCATAATCGTTTTTCGCTCTTTCCTGCAGGTCTTCGTCCTAGCCGGCTGTTTCACAAGGTGAAAACTTATACCGGCATAGAAGTATAGCGTTATTCCGGGTCATCCATTCCCGTTCTTGCCACGCTATGCCATGGGCGGAAGGTTCAAGGAATTACTGCGTGAGGTTGATGACTAATCTTGCGCCACACCCTGCGCGGTGGTAGGAATTCAGGCCTCGAGGTGGCAGAGTTTTACACAGGAAATAGAGCGTGTGGAGGGTAGGAATGCGTCAGCTGAGACTGGTAGGAATTCATGAAAATGGTTCCAGCCTGCAGGTCAGCAGCGACGACGGGATGAGCTTCGAGCTACCTGTTGACGATGCACTGCGCAGTGCAATGGCCGAAATTGCCCGTTCGCGGGCTCCAAGGAACCGTGAGGAGTCCTCGGTCCATTCGCCGCGCGAAATTCAAGCGCGAGTGCGCGCTGGTGCTTCCGCCTACGATCTGTCTCTCGAGTGGGATATCCCAGTCGAGGACATCGTCAAGTACGAAGGTCCGGTACTGGCTGAGCGCGAGCACATCGCCGAGCTAGCACGTCGTGTCGAGGTTTCAGGACCACAAACCGATGCCGAATACCGGGAAGTATTCGGCGAAGAGCCTGCGGATCTTGGTTCCATGGTGGTCCACCGCCTGCACCAGCTGCACATCGACGCCGACTCGGCTCGATGGAACGCCTGGAAAGATCCAGAAGGCCAATGGATCGTTACCGTGCAGTTCGATTCCCCGCTGCCGACCGAGAATGTCGAGTCCCTGGGCTCGGATTCCACTGAAGCTTCCTCGAACAGTGCGCGGTGGGCATTCACCCCGGCACGCAAGTCGTTGAAAAATCTGAACCGCTGGGCACAAACCTTGAGCGAACAGGTGGCCCCTGAGTACTTTCGCCCGGTCTCTGCGCTGAACCAGCCAGAGCCTGAGCAGGCTCCTGCAGCCAGCACCCCGGAACCGGATGAGACCGAAGAACTGGTCACGTTGCTGAACGCTCGTCGTGGGCAGCGCACGAAGGACCAGGATCCGGAGCGCGAGTCACGCTACAACGAGATCATCGAACGCAGCATGAGCAAGTACGACGCCGACGATGAGGACTCGCTGCCGCACCTTCCGCAAGGAATTTCGGCACGCACTTCGCAGCTGGTGGTCGTCACCGATCAGGATGCCGGCGGTGCGAACAGCACTGAGGACAAGCCGTCCGAGCAGAATGCCGAGGAGTCCGCTCCGCGCAAGGCCAAGCGGTCTTCGGTCCCCAGCTGGGATGACATCATGTTCGGCAAGCGCAAGAAGGACACCGATTCCTGACGCGCCGCCGGGCTAGAGCGCATACGGGTGCGGGAGCAGCATTTATTCAATGCTGCTCCCGCACCCGTATGCGCTTGTTCCGTTGAGAACTAGGTGGTGCGGTGCACCAGCAGCGGGATGAAGCGCTCCCCCGCAGTGAGCGATCCGTGCTGCCCTACCATGTCAAACGCCATCGGCGTAACGCGTCGGCCGTCGTAGAAAGCGATAGCTTCCGCTGCCAGAATCATCAGATCACCCAGCCGGGCTGCATGCTCTTCGGTAATGGCGCCGAAGTAGCCCAGTTCAATGGCTTCCTCGCGCGTCATCACCCAGGCTTTGGTGCCGTAGGCCTGCTGCCAGGCCTCGCGTACGCGTAACCGGCTAGCCGCGTCGGTCTGCGTGTCGAAGGTCAATTGGACTCCACGAGGTTCGCCGCTGGTCAGCTCCACGCCTTCGATAAGCTCCGGCTGCTGGCTGTAGTCGATGCGTTGGGATGCGGGGATGTCCACCATTCCATGGTCACCGGTAATCAGCACCGTGGTTTCTTCTGGCAGCTTGGAGACCAGGTTCTTAATGACGTAATCCAACTCTTCGAGCGTGTCCCGCCATTGGCTGGAGTCCACGCCGAATTTGTGTCCGGCCTTGTCCAATTCATTGAAGTACGTGTAGACCAGCGAATTGCGGTTCGACTCGAAAATGGTTCGGGTAGCACGCGCACGGGCCGCAGGCTGGTTCGCCGGCACGAATTTGGGGCCGCGCAACGACGCGCGAGTCAGGGCCGACTTGGCGAACATCGGAATAGACACGGTAGCCACGTGGATGCCGTGCTCGGCGACTTTCTGGAAAACGGTCGGGCGAGTCTGCCACGCTTCGGGGTCCAAGTCCCCTGGCCATCCTCCGAGCTGGTTAACTACACGGCGCTTGGCCGGATCGATGACGTCATAGCCAACCATTCCATGTTCGCCGGGAGCCAGGCCCGTGGCCAGGCTGCTCAGGGACGTCGCGGTGGTGGAAGGGAATCCCGTTCCCAGCTTCTGCCCCTTTTCGAACAGGCCGCGCAGGAAGGGTACATGCCCGAGATGGCTCTTGAGCTGGTTCCAGCCCAGTCCGTCAACCATAATCAGTGCCACACGTTTTGTCGGGGCAAAGCCCAAAGCGTTCTCGTAGCCCGGAACGCCCATTGCAGCGGCTGCCGACGGAAGGATCTCCGACAGCGTAGCTTGGCCGTATTTGGGCGCGTCCGGGATTTTCTGTGCCGGGACAGGAAGGTTGCTGCGTTTCTGTTCCTCGATCATGCTCAGGCGATCGTGGCCAGGCGCAGGCGGACAGCGAATTCCCGTGCCTTGTTCACGGCCTGCTGGCCGTCGGCCTCGGCGCTGACGCGGATGACCAAGTCCTCAGGCTGCGAGGTGCCGTTCAGCCCGTGGTCGGCATCGCACTGCGGATCGGCACAGGCGGCAGGGGCCAGATCAATCCGCTTGGTTCCGTTCCAGGACAGTCCAAAGGTCAATTCCTTGACCGGGTCAGCGGCCGAGTAATGCTGCGGCTGGTGGTAGACGTAACTGGTGGTAACCGAGGCGATGCGGGCCAGGGAAATCATTTCGACGGAGACCTGCGCCATGACGTCCTTGCCGTGGTCGTCAAGCTGCTGGTCATCGACGTGCACAATGAAAAGCACCTTTTCACTCATCACCATAACGGTGATATGGCGGTGCACTTCGGTATGGTCGAAGTGAGTTTCCAGATGTACATAGTGGTCAAGCACTGGTTGGCCCATCATGGCTTCAGCCAGTACATCCTGGACCATCTGCGGATAAAAACCCGCACGGACCAGATCATGCTGAAGCTCAGCGCCAGGAGTGGTCGAATACGTTGGAGAACTCATGCCCCAATTCTACTCAGTCGCCACAGGCAATTCACGTTTCGGCGATTGCACTCAATTACGCAATGCCCGGCGGACGCTATCTGTGCGTTGCTCAGCGTTGCTGATCTGGATGTTCACCGCCAGCACGCTCAACGAATCGGTGGCAACGGTGATCGGCGCGAATTTGGCAACGGTCACTTCAGGATGGTTGTCCTTGAAGAGCGAGACGCGGGTGATGAAGTCCTTCAGGGCATCAAGATCCACCGCCGGCAATCCCTGGTAGCCGAAGAGCCGCACGCTGCTGCGCGGACGGCGGATGAGCTGTTCCAGATCATGGGTGGAGAACGGCGCCACGCCGTGGGCCCAATCATCGAGCAGGTTTACCGGATCGCCGCTGAGCCCGAAGGAAATGACTGGACCAAGCAACGGGTCTTCCACGGCCTTGACCACGCAAGCCTGGCCAGCAGGAGCCATGCTCTGCACTTCCAGGGAGTCCACGCCGTAAACCGCCATCAGCGACTTCATATGCGTGAAGTTCGCTTCCAGGCTCTGCTTGTCCGGGATGCTCAAGCGCACGCCGCCCAAGTCCAGGCGTTGGCGCAGATCAGGGTCGTTGGCTTTCAGTGCCACCGGCCAGCCGAATTCTTCGGCCGCCGCAACAGCTTCTTCTGCGGTGTGCACCACCCGATGGGACAGGAACTTGATCCCGTAGAAGTCCAGCAGCTTCTGCACCTGCGCGTCGTCCAATTCCAGCAGGTTGGTCCCCGAGATGGTCTGCACCAATTCATCAAGGTACTCCGCGGCACCGTCCACGTCGATTCCAGCTGGATCCTTCATCGGCTCGTAGGGAACGTCAACCCACTGCTGGTATCCATAGGCCTTGGCCAGGGCGCCGATGACGGTGGTTGGCGAGGTGTATACCGGAATCCCCTGCTTCAGGCCGCCAGTAATTTTCGTATCCGCCAGGCCCGGAACCAATGCCACCACTGGTTTTGGCTGGCCAATGAACTCCTTGGCGACCTTCAGAACTGCGCTGGTATCCAGCTCCGAGTAGGGCAGGTGCGCCAGCAGAATGGTGTGGATCTGCGGGTCTTCCACCAGTTCCTTGATCCGGGCGCGCAGCACCGGAATGGCCTTGGACTGGCCCATGCTGTAGTCCAGCTCTTCGCTCTGCACGACGGTGTTCAGGTTCCTGTCCTCGGCGACGTCGCACACCACCTCTGCGATGGTCGAGGAGTTGGACAGGATCGCAACGTTCGGGCCCTTCGGCGCAGGGAAGACCGAAAGCAGGGCCGTGACATCCAGCAGCTCTTCTGATGAACGCACGCGAATCACGCCAGACTGGCGAAGAATTGCGTTCATTGCACCTGGTGGCGCTTGGCCTACGCGCACCGAGTGGCCCGGAGGAAGGCGGCGGCCCATCACATCGGATTTAGCCACGATCACAGGCTTGCTGCGGGCCAGGCGCCGGGCGATGCGTGCGAACTTGCGTGGGTTGCCAAAGGATTCCAGGTACAACGCGACAACATGGGTACGCAGGTCGTCCTCAAAGAACTGCATCGCGTCGTTGCCGGATACGTCAGCGCGCAGGCCTGCGGAAATGGCGCTGCTGGGGCCAACACCTTGCTGCAAGGCCACACCCTGGATGATTGTGCCCATGGCGGCCGATTGGGTGAAGAATCCGACGTTTCCGGATGGCGGAACGTGGTGGCTTCCGGTGGCATACAGCTTCACCTGCGGGTCGGTATTCATCAGCCCGGCAGAACCCGGCCCTACCACCCGCATGCCGTTGGCACGAGCCAGCGACACAAGTTCACGCTGGGCACTCAACCCTTCCGGAGTTTCGTAGCCGGTGGTCATGATGACCAGGGATTTGACCCCGTGGGTGGCGCAGTCCCCGATGGCTTCCATGACCCCTTCGCGCGGAATGCACAGGAAGGCGACATCCACCGGTCCCGGGATTTCGGTGATCTTCCCATAGGCCACCATGCCGCCCACTTCCAAGGCCGCATCGTTCACCGCATACACGGCACCGGTGTACCCGGATTCCACAATTTGTTCCAGCACGTCGTGCCCCAGCTTGCCCCAGGTGCGGCTGGCTCCGATGACGGCAACGGACCTAGGCGCCAGAAGAGCAGCAACACTGCTCGCCTCGGCGCGGTGTTCTCGCGCCTCGGTCACTTCGCGGGATTTCTCGGTGGGACTGATGGAAAATTCGAGCATGACTACGCCGTCTTCAAAATGCCGTGCGACCGCGTACCCGGCATCGGAGAAGACGGTGAGCATCTTCCGGTTCTCTGGAAGAACCTCGGCCGAGAACTTCTCGATGTCGTTTTCACGGGCCGCCGCGGCCAGATGCTCCAAGAGGATCGAGCCGATACCAGTGCCCTGGTATTCGTCCGAGACGTTGAAGGCGACTTCCGCCTCCCTCGGGTCATCCAAGCGGTCGTAGCGGCCGACGCCGATGATCCTTGCGCCACGAACCACGGTGAAGGCGACGCGATTCACATGGTCGACATTGGTGAACCGTTCGAGCTCTTTAGGGGTCAGTGACGACTTATACGTAAAATAGCGTAAGTAGACTGACGTCTCAGACTGCTGCTTGTGCATCTCCTGGAGCGCTTGGGCATCCTGCGGAGTAATCGGCCGCAGGTGTGCAGTTGTCCCATCGCGAAGCACAACATCTGCTTCCCAATGCGCCGGATATGCCGCCGAAAGTTTACGATCCACCATAGGCTTAGGATAGTCGGCAGTTCGGCGTTGCGCCCAGATGCAACACGAAGATTCGGCAGTTCCGGCCCTAAGACAGTAGATGAAGGACGAACAGAGTAATGGCTCGTAAGAAGTCTGAAGAGATTCCAGCGGATTTCGTTGAAAATATCGTCGATATAGACGTCACCAATGAAATGGAATCATCCTTCTTGGAGTATGCCTACTCGGTGATCTACTCCCGCGCGCTTCCCGATGCCCGTGATGGGCTGAAGCCAGTTCAGCGCCGCATCCTCTTCCAGATGGCGCAAATGGGCTTGCGCCCGGAGAAGGGCCATGTCAAGTCCGCCCGCGTGGTCGGCGAAGTGATGGGCAAGCTGCACCCCCATGGCGACACCGCGATCTACGACGCCATGGTCCGCCTGGCCCAAGACTTCTCCCTTCGGCTGCCGTTGATCGATGGCCACGGAAACTTCGGATCGCTCGATGACGGCCCGGCAGCCCCGCGTTACACCGAGGCCCGTCTGGCAGCCTCCGCTGTTGCCATGACCGCTAACCTGGATGAAGAGGTCGTGAACTTCGCCCCGAACTACGACAACCAGTTCATGCAGCCCGAAGTGCTGCCGGCAGCATTCCCCAATCTGCTGGTCAATGGCACCACCGGCATTGCCGTGGGCATGGCCACCAACATGGCTCCCCACAATCTGGGCGAAGTTGTCGCTGCTGCGCAACACCTGCTCAAGGAACCTGACGCCACCGTCGAAGAACTCATGAAGTTCATTCCGGGCCCGGATTTGCCCTCGGGCGGCAGCATTACCGGTTTGGACGGCATCAAGGATGCCTACCGCACCGGTCGTGGCTTGTTCCGCACCCGAGCTACCGTGGCCCTGGAGAAGATCTCCGCACGCAAGTCGGGCCTGGTAGTCACCGAACTGCCTTATGGCGTGGGCCCTGAAAAGGTCATCGAGAAGATCAAGGATGGCGTCAACAGCAAGAAGATCTCCGGCATCTCCGATGTTGTCGACCTGACCGACCGGCATCACGGCCTGAAGCTGGTTATCGAGCTGAAGAACGGTTTCAACCCGAACGCTGTCCTGGCCAGCCTGTACAAGTACACCCCGATGGAAGACTCCTTCGGCATCAATAACGTTGCCCTGGTCGACGGCCAGCCACGCACCATGGGGCTGGGCGAACTGCTCACCGTGTATGTGGACCACCGACTGGATGTTGTACGCCGTCGCACCGCGCATCGCCTGGCCAAGCGTGAAGACCGTTTGCATCTGGTGGAGGGCCTGCTGATTGCCATCGTTGATATTGACGATGTCATTGCCATTATCCGTTCCTCCGAGCAGACCGCAGAAGCACGCGAACGCCTGATGACGGTCTTCGACCTGAGCGAGCCGCAGGCCAGCCACATCCTGGAACTGCGGTTGCGCCAGCTGACCAAGTACTCCACGCTGGAGCTGGAGACCGAAGCCGAGCAGCTGCGCAACGAAATCGAGGAACTGCGCGCCATTTTGGAGTCCGATGAGCTGCTGCGCACCCTGGTTTCCGATGAGCTCGGGGAAATGGCCGACACTTTCGGCACCCCGCGCCGGACCAAGCTGCTGAAGTCTGCTCAGCTGGCACCGCTGAAGGGCACCGCGTTGCCTGAAGAAGTCGGGACAGGCAAGAAGGCCAAGTTGGCCATGGAAGTCTCCGACAGCCCGTGCTGGGTATTGCTCTCGGCCACGGGGCAGCTCGCCCGGACTCCTGATCGGGACGTCGTGGACTACTCCGCGGCGCGCATCAAGCACGACGTGCTCACCTCGCAGGTTGCTTCCAGCGCCCGTGGTGAGATCGGAGCGCTGACGAGTGTCGGACGGATTATTCGCATCTCGCTGATCGATGTTCCGGTGCTTCCCGAATCCCATGGCTTCCCGCAGCTGGCCCACGGCGTGCCGATCTCCGAGTTCCTCAAGCTGGGCAAGGGCGAAAGCGCGGTGGCACTGGTTCCGCTGAACCAGGTGATTGCCGTGGGCACCAAGAACGGTGTGGTCAAGCGGGTCACCCCGGACTACCCGCTGAACCGTGACGAGTTCGAGGCGATCACGCTCAAGGACACCGACGTCGTGATTGCCGCGGCGCCGGCCGAGGATGCCGATGAGCTGGTGTTCCTGACCAGGCAGGCTCAGCTGCTGCGTTTCAGCGCTTCGGCGGTGCGTGCCCAGGGCCGCACCGGACAAGGCATGGCCGGCATCAAGCTCGCCGCCGATGACCAGGTGATCTTCTTCGGTGTGGTTCCTGCCGGTGCTGGCGACGCGGTGGTAGCCACGATCGCTGCCGGTTCGCAGACCCTTCCTGGCACCTCGGGCCAGTCGGTGAAGCTCACCGACTTCTCCGAGTTCCCGGCGAAGGGCCGCGCCACCGCGGGCGTGCGCGCTCACCGTTTCGTCAAGGGTGAGGACTACCTGCAGCTGGGCTATGCCGGCCAGGGTCCTGCGCGTGCCAGCTCCACGGCAGGCGTAGTCCGTGCTTTGCCTACCGAATATGGCAAGCGCGATGGTTCGGGCGCGCCTTTGGCCCAGTCAGTGAACATCATTGGCGGAACCATTGCCGGCGGGCACGATGCTTCTGCAGCACCTGCTGCCCAGGACCTCCAGGCAACCGCGCGGCAAGAAGCGTTGATTCCCGAGCCAACCAAGGCAAAAGCGGCCCCGGCCATCACGCCGGGCGAAGACGCGCTGCCTTTCGACGACGGCGGAGTAATCCTCTAATCCAGCAGCGCCAGAACTGAACGCGGCGTCGTTTCCACCTCCTATCCGTGGGTGGAAGCGACGCCGCAGTCCTATGCGCTGACCCTGGGCTTCTGGCTTCCCAGTTCAATGCGGTGGGTGCACTGCCCGGCAAGCATCTGGTCATGGGTGATCAAGACGACGGTTCGTCCGGCAAGGGCGAGATGCAAGGTGGAAAGCAGCTCCTGGGCTTCATCCACCCCCAGATGGGCAGTCGGTTCATCAAGCAAGATGATCTGGTGGCCGCCCACCATGGCACGGGCCACGGCGAGCTTGCACCGCTGACCGCCGGAGAGCTGGTGCCCGCCGGAACCGATGCGTGCCTCGAGGCCTTCTGGCTGTGTTGCCAACCAGTCCGACAGCCCGACTTGCTCCAGCACTTCTTCCAGCTGCGCATCGCTGCGCAGCTGGCCTTCAGTGACGCCCAGCATCAGGTTCCGGCGAATCGAGGAGTCGAAGAGGTGCGCCTCTTGCGGGCACCACGCAACCGATGACAGGTCTGCCTGCTCTAGATCCAGCAGGTTCCCGCGGGCATCGATGCCCTTCAACGTGCCCGACTGCGCTGGCAACGCGCCCAGCAACGCGGTGAGCAACGTCGATTTGCCAGAACCCGATGGACCGGTAATGGCCGTCCATTGCCCTGCCGGGATGCGGGCGTTCAGATTCTGCAGAACTGGCGTTCCCTGCTCGTACCCGAGGCTCAGCGCTTGCGCATCGAAGCCGGCGATCCTGCTTTGTTTCACCGGCGGGTTGTGCTGCGCTGCTCGTGCGCCGTGGCTTTGCATGCCGCGTTCTTCCAGCTTCGATGACAGTACCTTCAGCGCCCGCCCCTGCTGCACCGCCAGCAGGGCATTGCCAGCGCTCTCCCCCAAGGCCAGGCCCAGGAGCACGGCCAGTGCCGTAAACGATGCGCTGCTGTGCGATAGCGCGGTGATGGCAATGGCAAGCAATACGCTGGTCAACGTGGCCAGGGCCGTGGCGCTGCCTTGGCCCAGGGCATGCCGGCGAGCGCGCTGCGTATTGCGTGCTTCGGCGTCCTGGAACCGGCCAATGGTCCGTTCCATGGCCTGATTGCTGCGCAGTGCGGACTTGTGCCGCAAGATGCCCAGCACGCTCTGGTTCATCTGCATCCGGTGGCTGAGCTGATGCACGAGGTGTTCGCCTTCAATGCGCTGCACAAGCCAACGCACCGGGAAGACCAGCACCAGCAGCGCACCGAGGGCCAGATATCCGAATTCGGGCTGGATGAAGTACAAGGCCGTTGCTGCTGCAACCCACACTACGATTGCCTGCAGCGGCGGGAACAGCACCCGGGCCAATAGGTCGCGCAGTTCATCGACCTCGGCCAGCAAGAATCGCAGGATGACCGAGGAACGGCTCAGCAAGCCCCACTGTGCGGGGTTGGCCACCATCGCGTTCCACATCTTCTCGCGCAAATCCGAGGCGTAGGCCAGCACCGCGTCGTGAATCGCGAGCTGTTCCAGGTAGCGGAAGGCAGCTCGTCCGATGCCCAGGCCGCGGACCATCGCGAAGGCTACGGTCAGGTGCAAGATGGGAGGCTGGTAGCTGGCTTCAACGATCAGCCAACCGCTCAGGGCCGCGAGCGCCACGGCGCATAGCACGCTGACTGTCCCCCAGAGCACGCCCTTGGGGGCAGCTTTGTACCCGGCAAGCAAGTCGCGCATCGGGGTGAACTTGGACTTCACCGGGCGTTGGCCGGTGGCGCCAGGCTGCGTTGCCCCGGTGGCTCGCGACCGGTTGCCCGCGGATTCTTCACGGTGGGCAGGGCCAGCACCATGCGCTATGCTGCCCGCACGTTCGTCCTGCCCGAAGGCGGGGTCGTGGCTGGCGACCAGCATCGCGCAGCGGGCTGGAAGTTCACTCAGCAGCTCGCGCACCTGCTGGGCGTTGCGCTCATCGAGGTGCGCGGTAGGCTCATCGGCCAGCAGCACGGTGCAGTGGTCGTCGCTGTGAACCCGCAGCAACGCGCGCAGCACTTCCAGGCGGCGCAGCTCGCCGGGTGAATATTCACCGATCGGGCGCTCGAGCATGGACTCCATCGATAGCCGGGAGCTGAGCTCTCGGCGCAGTTCAGCCGATGCCGCGGGGGCGTCCTGGTCCAGTTGCCCGTTGCCGGTTGCTGCGTTGAATTGCGGATGCTGGCTAATCACTGCAAGCTGGCCGGCTATGAAGACCCGCCCGGTGGCCAGGGCCGGATCGAAGGTGTTGTCGCTGCTGTGCGCCTCGGCGATCAGCTTGAGCAGCGTGCTCTTGCCCGAACCGCTGGCAGTGGACAATACCAGGCGCTCCCCCGCGCGCAACTGAATATTCACGGCTTGGTGGATTGGATGCATGCCATCGTAGCTGATCCGCAGGTCCGCGACGTCCAGGACGCTATCTGCGTTCCTGGCCGTGCTGGCACGAAGCTGATGGACCGGGGTGGCAGCGGTGATGGCTGTGTACTTCTGGTAGGCAGCCAGCCCGTCATCGGCCGCATGGTAGGCAGAACCCACTTCGCGCAGTGCCGAGAACAGCTCGGGTGCCAGAATGAGGATTATCAGCCCGGCGGCGAGATCCATATTCCCGCTGACCAGTCTCACGCCGATCATCACCGCGAGTACCGCCACCGAAAGGGTTGCGATCAGTTCCAGCCAGAAGCTGGACATGAATACGGTTTTCAGGTTGGCCATGGTGGCCGCCCGGTATTTGCTGCTGACGGCGGCGATGGCGCTGCCGTGCGCCCGTGCCCGGCCCAAGCCCAGCAGTGCGGGCAAGCCCTGGGCGAGTTCGTAGAGCTGGTGGGCAAGCCGATCCAAGGTGGCTTGGGATTCGTTGAGGGTGTCCTGGGTGTGCATGCCGATCAATGCCATGAACACCGGCACCAGCGGGATCGTCAGGAGCAGCACCACTGCGCTGATCCAGTCCAGCTGCAGAATGTAGAGGCCAAGCAGCAGCGGGACGGCCAGGGCGCCGATGAGCGCAGGAATGAATTTGGTGAAGTAGTCATCGAGCTTCTCAAGGCCATGGCTGGCCAAGGTGGCGGTGACCGGTATGGAATGCTGTTCCGCCGCGGGGACGATGGCTGGTTGCGCGGCTTGCCTGCGCACCAGGTTCAGCCGTAGCCGTTCCTTCGCGCCCAGGCCCATGCGGCGGGCGCTGGCGTTCAATCCCCATGCGCTGAGCGCTCGAAGCGCGGCGCCGGCCAGGGCCAGGATCAGCAGGTGCGATCCATTGGCGCCTCCAGCGGCCATGGTGGCGATCCATTGGCCCAGCGCGTAGGCGACGAATACCAGCCCGACGACTTTGAGCGCGGAGAACAGCGCCAAAACCAGGAATTGTCGTGGCGTGATCAGTTCACGCGGCAGGAATCGCGGGGCTGGCATTACTACTTCTTTCCCTCGGAAATGCGGTTACTTGATGATGGAGACGACTCGATGAGTTTCTGGAATGTGCTCTTCGCGCAAGCGCTTGCGGAAGACCCAGTAGCTCCAGGCCTGGTACGCCAGGACCATTGGCACGCCGAAGGCGGCCACGACGCTCATGAGCTTCAGGGTGTAGGCAGTGCTGGACGCGTTAGCCACGGTCAGGTCGAAGGCCGGGTCGATGGTCGATGGCAGCACTACCGGGTAAGCGGCGGTGAAGATCGCTGCGACCCCGGCGAGCAAGGTGGCGCCCAGGGCGATGAAGGAGAGTCCCTCGCGCCCAGCGCGGCCGCTGGCTATCGAAATGGCCAGGCAGACCGCTGCCAGGCCCAACACCGCCCAGGCGATGGTGGAATCGTTGTCCAGCAGCACCAGCAGGACCCACGCAACTAAGGGCAGGATTGCTAGCGGCAGCCAGCGGCCTACGAGCTTTCCTGCTTCATGGCGGACTTTTCCGTCGGTTTTCAACCGCAGGAATGCCAACGCATGGATCCAGCAGAACGCCACAACTGCTGCGCCGCCGAGGACGGCATGCCAGTTCAGCCACGCGAAGGCCCCTCCGATTCGGTCGCCGTTCTCGTTCAAAGGCAGACCCAAGGTGGTCAATGCCAGCATGGCACCGACACCGAAGGCGGCCACCAGCGATCCGATTCCCAAGGCCAGGTCCCAAGCTTTCCGGGTTGCTGCGGTGATCGCCTTGCCTCGGTACTCAATGGCAACGGCACGGAAAATCAACGCCAGCAGGACAAAGGTCAGCGGAATGTAGAGGGCCGAGAACAGCGAGGCGTACCAGTGCGGAAACGCTGCGAAGGTCGCACCGCCGGCGGTCAGCAGCCATACCTCATTGCCATCCCAGACCGGGCCGATGGTATTGAGCAAGAGCCGTTTGCGCTTCTCGGTGGAACGGCCGAGACCGATGAGCATGCCCACCCCGAGGTCAAAGCCTTCGAGGAAGAGATAGCCGCACCAGAGCAGCGCGATCACAATGAACCAAAGTGTTGGAAGCCAATCCATTGATGTTCTCCTTAGTCCGTGCCGCTAGTAGGCGAAGGCCAGTACGTCGTCGTCATCGTTGTCCGGGTCCGAGGGGCCGTCCGCTGGTGAATGATCTGACGGTTCAAGCTCCGGCATTGCCGATGCCACGCCGCCACGAATGTAGCGGCTGAGCAGCACCAGTTCCACGACCAGCAGCACACCGTAGATTGTCGTGAGCGCGATCAGCGAGAAGAGCAGTTCTCCTGCGCTCACTGTCGGAGAGACCGATGCTGCGGTGTACATGAACACCTGGTCCACGCCACCCATCTGCGGGTTGGGGACTACAGTGAATGGCTGCCGGCCCATTTCGGTGAAAATCCAGCCAGTGGCGTTTGCGCCGAAGGGTGCGGCAATGCCTAGCAGGGCAAGGCGCGAGAGCCATTTGTTTTCTGGGACGGTGCCCTTGCGAGTGATCCATAGCGCAACGCCAGCAGCCAATGCCGAGAGCCCGCCGAGGGTGATCATCAAGCGGAAGCCCCAGTAGGTCACTTCCATCACTGGCAAGTAGTTGATTTCCTGGCCTGCGTACTTGCCGAAGGATTCATCGTTCGGATAGTACTTGCCGTATTTTTCCTGGTATTCCGGAATCAGCGTGTTCACGCCCTTGATTTCGGTGGTGAAATCCCCATTGGCCAGATACGAGAGAATGCCCGGGATTTCGAAGACCGCTACGACGTTGTCGCAGTTGGTTGAACCCTTGGCGGTGATATCTCCCAAGGACAGCACCGAGAAGCCTGTTCCATCGTGGCAAGCTGCCTCCGCAGCAGCCATTTTCATCGGCTGCTGCTCGAACATGAGCTTTGCTTGTTCGTGCCCGCTCAGTGCCACACCGAGGAACGCGACCATTGCTACCGCGGCGCCGATGCGCAGGGACTTGATCCAGACTTGGTAGTCCACCTTGTCACGGCTTTTACCGCGGCTGGGATCTTCGCCCACGACAACATATCCGTTGGCATCCACCGAGTCGATGCCTTCTTTGCGTCGGCGGTAGAGATGGAACCATGAGATGCCCAGCAGGAAGCCGCCGGCAACGGCGAAGGCACCGAAAATAGTGTGCGGGAACGTCACTAGCGCCGTGTTGTTGGTGAACACCGCCCATGCGTCGGTCATCACGGCTCGGCCGTCAACTATTTTCGTTCCAACCGGGTGCTGCATCCATGAGTTCGCAACAAGGATGAAGTAGGCGGAAAAGATCGTTGCCAGGGATGCGCACCAGATGGTTGCCAGGTGCACGCGTTTGGGAAGCTTCTTCCAGCCGAAGATCCAGAGCCCCAGGAATGTAGATTCTACGAAAAAGGCCAGCAGTGCTTCCATGGCCAACGGCGCTCCGAATACGTCCCCTACATAGCGGCTGTATTCGCTCCAAGCCATGCCGAACTGGAACTCTTGGACAATGCCCGTGGCGATGCCCATGATGAAGTTGATCAGGAAAAGCTTGCCCCAGAATTTTGTCATTCGCAGCCAGTGCTCGTTGCCGGTGCGATGCCACATGGTTTGCAGCGTGGCCACGGTCAGGCCTAGTCCAATGGTCAGGG
The DNA here is from genome assembly GCF_042672105.1 of Glutamicibacter sp. NPDC127525. Lineage (NCBI taxonomy): Bacteria > Bacillati > Actinomycetota > Actinomycetes > Micrococcales > Micrococcaceae > Glutamicibacter > Glutamicibacter sp. NPDC127525. Next base: position 701,863 of record NZ_JBHXVN010000001.1, read on the forward strand.
GCACCATCAGGAAGTGGTAGACCGTCGTAATGCCGAATTGCCAGCGGGCAATCTCTAGAGCATCCATGGATTCCTCAACTATCGTGGGATCGAAGTTCAATCACTTTTCTACGTTCCGTAGAAAAGTTCTCCAAGGCCACCATAGACGATTTCGACAGCGTGTAGAAATCGAGACGATGAGCAATTTCAGAAACTGGAAACTTCGCCAGTGCGCACGTGGGCGCAAATACTAAGCCTATTGACAGGGTTGTGTCTACGGTTCTTAAAAAACCCAAGTCAACAAGTTTCACCCGCGACATTCTCGCACCTCATTGCGAAACGGGTAAAGCATGTACTCACCCCTCTCTTTTACATGCCGTAGAAATATTGTGGAAAGATGGCTACAATTAAGAACCCAAGCAGTGTGCTTGCACTCCATGAGTCAAGCAACCGCGTCAAAACTAATGCAAGTGAGGTACGACCTAGTGGCCAGCCTTGGCGATCTGGAACGCTCCGTCATGGATCTTCTGTGGGATTCTGCAGAACCACTCACCGCGAATGACCTTCGTGATGATTTGGCGGCGCTTGGCACCGACGCGAAAGAACTCGCAGTCACTACGGTGCTGACTGTGCTAGCCCGTCTCGAAAAGAAGGGTTTGGTAGAGCGCGAGCGCACTACCCGCCCTCACCGGTACGCAGCTTCATCCTCCCGTGAGGATCACACCGTTGGACTGCTCAACGACGCCCTGGGCACCGCCCAGGACCGTGAAGCAGTCCTGGCACGATTCATCGGAGGCATCTCCCCCGACGAGGCAGCATCCCTGCGTGCTATCTTGGACTCAGTAAAGTCCGCATAATTTAGAAGAACTTCGGGGACTGAGTGCTTCTCACCTCATATTTCCTAGCGGCGTTGGCTATCGCATTGGCGTGGCCGACGCCGTTGGCTTTATCCAAGGCTAAATGGACCGCCCGCTCACCAGTGCAAGCGGTACTCCTTTGGCAAGCCATCGCATTAGGCGGTGGACTTTCCATGATCGGCTCGATGCTTGTTTGGGGCTTGGCCCCATTGGGCGATGACCTCATCTCCGCGCTTCATGGCGGCTGGCTCCTGATAATGGGAGATCCCAGTGTGCCCGACCCCGGCGAAGTGCACCTGTTCGCCTTGAGCGCAGCACTGCTCTTCGGATTTCACCTGGTATTAACCCTCATACGAGCGGCTTGGCGCATCTCTCGCCAACGAGCCAAGCACCGGCATCTGCTGCGCCTCTTGAGCAACCCGTCCCAGACGCGGCCAAATACCCTAGTGATTGATCACGACATGCCTGTTGCATATTGCGTGCCGGGGATTTCGCAATCGGTGACCGTGCTATCGCGCGGATTGCTCACCCAGCTCTCTGCCGAAGAGCAACAGGCGGTTATTGCCCATGAACGCTCCCATTTGGATCAACGGCATGATCTGCTGATCCTGGCATTCACGGCGTGGCACGAAGCGTTGCCTTGGCTACCGACTTCACGCCTTGCCCTCGACGCAGTGCGCCAACTGATAGAAATGCTCGCCGACGACAAAGCACTGGAAAAGGTCAATAGGCACACTTTGCTCAAAGCCATTGTCACTGTCGCCACCGCCGCAGCAATGGATGATTCGTCGTCAAAGAATCATTCGTCCAGTGCCGGCCTAGTTGGCATGCCAGATGGTGAAGTCTCCTCCCGCCGGCTGCAACGCTTGCTCTCCCCGCAGGATCCGCTGGGCCGCCCGCAGCGCGCACTAGTGCTCCTGAGCACCATCATGTTGCTGATCTGCCCGACAGTCCTGCTCATCGCACCGCGGTTGCTGGACTGGTAGCACTCTCTTGGCGCAAACAGCGAAGTCCCTGGACCCCGTTAGGGCCAGGGACTTCGCCGTTTGCATTGCTCTAGACGTCGATACGATCTCGTTCAAGATCGTCGGCGCCGTCGATAATGAACTTCTTGCGAGGCGCTACGTCGGAGCCCATCAGCAGATCAAAGACCTCCTCGGCTGCCTGCGCATGCTCGATGCCGACACGGCGCAGCATACGATGACGCAGGTCCATGGTGGTTTCAGCCAGCTGGTCCGCGTCCATTTCGCCTAGGCCCTTATAGCGCTGGATCGGCTCCTTGTAGCGTCGGCCTTCCTTCTCCAAGTTGGCCAGCAGCTTGGTCATTTCCGCCTCAGAGTAGGTGTAGATAACCTCATTCTGCTTCGACCCCGGATTGATCACCTCAATGCGGTGCAGCGGCGGAACCGCTGCATAGACGCGACCGTGCTCGATCATGGGACGCATGTAGCGATAGAACAACGTCAACAGCAATGTCCGAATGTGCGCACCGTCAACATCAGCATCAGTCATCAAGATGATCTTGCCGTATCGGGCTTGCTCAATGTCGAAGCTGCGCCCCGAACCGGCCCCAATCACCTGGATCATCGCTGCGCACTCCGCGTTCGAGAGCATGTCCGAAATCGAGGCTTTTTGCACGTTGAGGATCTTGCCTCGAATTGGCAGCAGCGCCTGGTACTCGCTGGAGCGCGCGAGACGGGCAGTGCCCAATGCGCTGTCGCCCTCGACGATGAACAGTTCAGACTTTCCAACTTCCTTGCTGCGGCAATCGAGCAGTTTGGTTGGCAGCGAAGAAGACTCCAAAGCGGTCTTGCGACGCTGGGTTTCCTTGTGCATACGTGCCGACACGCGAGATTTCATCTCGTTGACGACCTTCTCCAGCAGCGTGGACGCTTCAGCCTTCTCGTTGCGCTTATTGGATCCCAGTCGGTCGTTGAGTGCCTTCTCCAGCACCTTGGAAACAATCTGGCGCACCTGCGGTGTACCCAAAATTTCCTTGGTCTGCCCTTCGAACTGCGGCTCTGCCAGTCGGACGGTCAGCACGGCAGTCATGCCCGCCAGCACGTCGTCCTTCTCCAGCTTGTCCTTCTGGCCGAACTTGAGCTTCCGCGCATTGGCCTCCACATTCTTGCGGAAGGACTTGAGCATGGCCTGTTCGAAGCCGGCAGTATGCGTACCGCCCTTGGGGGTCGCAATGATATTCACGAAGCTGCGCAGCGAGGTTTCGTAGCCGATTCCCCAACGCACCGCGACGTCAACTTCGCAGACACGCTGCACATCTTCAATATGGCTGCGACCACTGCCATCGATGACCGGAACCTTTTCATGGAACGATCCGCTGCCATGGAAACGCCAGATGTCCGTGACCGGCGAGTCGCTGCTCAGATAGTCGACGAACTCGCTGATGCCGCCATCATGCTGGAACACTTCCTCATGGGGCCCGTCCGCACCCGGGGTATCCGGTAATCCACGTTCATCGCGCAGGGTGATGCGCAACCCAGGAACCAAGAAGGAGGTCTGGCGCGCTCGATCCTGCAAATCCTTATAGGAGAACTTCGCATCCGGGGTGAAGATATGGTTATCCGCCCAGTAGCGAATGCGCGTTCCAGTCACGCCCCGCTTGGCTTTGCCGATAACGCCCGGAGCCGTCGCCGTCTCATGAGCCTTGAAAGAAGCGTCCGCTTTCTTGCGGCCCTTATCGGTAAATTTGCCTGGCTCTCCACGACGGAACTGCAGGCCGTAGGTCTTGCCGCCGCGGTCAACTTCGACGTCCAAACGGGCCGACAAGGCGTTGACGACCGAGGCGCCCACGCCGTGCAGACCGCCCGAAGCACTGTAGGAGCCGCCACCGAACTTGCCGCCGGCGTGCAGCTTGGTGAAGACAACTTCCAAACCGCTCAAGCCTGTCTTGGGTTCAACATCGACAGGAATGCCGCGGCCGTCATCCTGGACTTCAACGGAGCCGTCAGAGTGCAAGATGACGTCAATTGCCTGGCCGAAACCGCCCAGCGCTTCGTCAACTGAGTTATCGATGATCTCCCAGAGGCAATGCATCAAGCCACGGGAGTCGGTGGAGCCGATGTACATGCCTGGGCGCTTACGAACCGCTTCCAGGCCTTCCAAGACCGAAAGGTGCCGGGCGCTGTAATTGTCGGATGAAGCCACTGAGCTGTTGTCTCCTACTTGCATGAGAAAGTACGTCTTATTCCATATTCTAATCGTTAATGTGTTCGAATACCCGCTATTTTCCGGTGCTGCCCAGCACGCCGGTCTCCTATGACCTTATCCACATGCGCTACGCGGTGAGCGAAAGAACAGGCAAATCGGGATAAAGTCGGAGCCCAAGCTGGTTGTATAGAGTAACCATCAACTTTAGGAGGCTGGCAATGACTACTACGACCGCTAGTCGTGAACTGAACGCCCTCGACCGGTGCGACCGCTGCGGCGCACAGGCCTACGTGCGAGCCGTGCTGGCTTCGACAGGCGGTGAGTTGCTCTTCTGCGCTCACCATGCTCGCGATGTAGAACCGAAACTGCGTCCGCAGACTTCGGTCTGGCAGGATGAGTCCTCGCGACTCTATGAAAAGCCCAAGGTGGACGCCAACGACTAAACTCGTTGCCAGCCACTAATTCGAGAAGGTGACCCAATTCTGGGTCACCTTCTTCTTGCATTAACGGCAAATAAAAAATGTGGCCAGCAGTTCAATGAATGAACTACTGGCCACATCCTCAGATTCTTAGTCTAGGTAATCGCGCAGTACCTGGGAACGCGATGGGTGACGAAGCTTGGACATCGTCTTGGACTCGATCTGGCGAATGCGTTCACGAGTCACACCGTAGACCTTGCCGATTTCATCCAAGGTCTTAGGCTGGCCATCGGTCAGGCCGAAGCGCATGGCCACCACGCCTGCTTCACGCTCTGAGAGCGTGTCGAGCACCGAGTGGAGCTGCTCCTGCAACAAGGTGAACGAAACTGCATCGGCTGGGACTACTGCTTCCGAGTCTTCAATGAGGTCACCGAATTCGGAGTCGCCGTCTTCACCCAATGGGGTGTGCAAGGAAATTGGTTCGCGACCATACTTCTGGACTTCGACAACCTTTTCAGGGGTCATGTCCAATTCCTTGGCCAGCTCTTCTGGGGTTGGTTCGCGGCCCAGGTCCTGGAGCATCTGGCGCTGGACACGTGCCAGCTTGTTGATGACTTCAACCATGTGCACTGGAATACGAATGGTACGTGCCTGGTCAGCCATGGCACGGGTAATTGCCTGGCGGATCCACCAGGTGGCGTAGGTCGAGAACTTGAAGCCCTTGGTGTAGTCGAATTTCTCCACTGCACGGATCAGGCCAAGGTTGCCTTCCTGGATCAGGTCCAGGAACAGCATGCCGCGGCCGGTGTAGCGCTTGGCCAGCGAAACTACGAGGCGAAGGTTGGCTTCCAGCAAGTGGTTCTTGGCGATCTTGCCGTCGTGGATGATCTGCTCATAGTCCCAGCGCAAGCGCTGGTCCATCGAGCCGTCGTCCTTTTCCAACTTGTCAGTTGCGAACAGGCCCGCTTCGATGCGCAGAGCCAAGTCAACTTCCTGCTCAGCGTTCAGCAGCGCGACCTTGCCGATCTGCTTCAGGTAATCCTTGACTGGGTCAGCGGTCGCTCCAGCGACCATGACCTGCTGCTGTGGAGCATCATCGTCACCGGTTGAAAGGGTGAAGCCCTTCGAATCATCGTCAGACTTCGAGTCCTTCGAATCGGTGCCTTGCTCAACATCGTCATCGGCGTCAGCCGACGCTCCGGTTGATTCGTCTTGCGCTGCAGTTTCAGCAGCGACCTTTTTAGTCCGAGGCTTGGCCTTGGTAGCGCGCTTCTTCGCTGCAGGGGCGGCTGCCTCGACCTCGGCCGCTTCAACCTCGGCCTCAGTTGCTTTGCGATTAGCGTTCGTCTCAGAAGATGACACGAATAACCTTTCTAACGATGCGTTCCGGATGCACCTGCCGGTAACACCACTATGACCCTGTCAAGTCCGATGGCGTTTAATCATTGACTAAACACCGAGGGCTGGCACATTGATATCAACGCATCAAGCCCGCCTAATGTTCCCGAAATCCGGAGATTTCAAGACATAGGCAATTCGAACCTAACCGGGTCTGTTGTCCCATTATCCATGAATTGCCACCAGGACACCACTTGAGACACTCCGGTTGTTGCTGCTCAGCTGAAACTAGCACGCCATGCCCGCAATTGGTCGGTCGCCCATTCTGGCATGATTCCATGGGACATCAGCTTTTGCAGCAGCCTGGCCAGCTCGTAATTCGGGTTTTCCTCGACCGCTCGCCCCAACAGGCACAACGCCATGGTTCCCCTGCCTCGCGCCCACTCGATCCACGCAAGAATGCACAGCAGGGCCTGCCGCGCGTTGCCTTCAGCAACGCCGAGCAGGTCTCTGGCGACCAGCCACAACCGGTCAATCCGCTGCCAGTCCGGAGCATGCCAACCACGTCCCAGCAAATAGTTGGTCAACGGCGCGGCGGCAGCTTCGCGATCCCCGCGCATCACGCCGAACAGCACATCCAGTGATGCTTCGAGTCCTTGACCAGCCAGGTACGGAAGAAGGTCACGCACGATTTTCACTTCCAAGGAACCCAGTAGCAATGCGGCGTGCTCATGCTCATCGTGAATCCAGGCCCGGGCTTCCGGCTCAGCCAGATCCATGGTCTGCAGCCACGCTTCCAAGCAGTTGACGACGTTGTGCTGCTGATTCGAGATGATCTTCAGGATCTCAGCAGCCTGCGGCCATTGCGGGATTCCGCTACCGTCCCATGGAATGTCCAACGGAGCCGACCCGGCGAAGGCCAACGACAAATGCGTTTCGTTCGTTTCCACCGGGCGCACGGGGGTCGGCTCTGCGTAATCATCGGTCGCGTAGTTCCAGACCACACGATCCTGCCGGCACCAGCTGTGACGCAGCAAGACCTTTTTGCTTGTCAGCCCCTGCTCTAGCTGCGCGACCAGATCCGCGTAGGGAATACCGGAGCCGTCCGACGTTCCTTCGGGCGCATAGACCACCAGAACCACCCCTTGGATATGGGGCATTCGTTCTAGCAGGCTCAGCAGCTGCGCGGTCCACGTCCCGCGCTCCGCCGCGGTGTTTTCCTCGGGCAGATCAACTCGCAAGGTCGCTTCCAGATGGTCCTCGTCTATCAGCATCAGCACGGCCGAATTCTGAGGATAGAAACCTAGGGCATGGGGCACATACGCCAAGATGTCCTCGCAACTGGACAGCGAGAGAGGGTGGCGTTCCGGTGTAGTTGTCATGGCTCCACGGTGCAACGCTGCGCTAGGCGCATGAGGTCAGAGGCTGCGAGCTGTGGAGAACCTTTCGGATCGCCCCGGTGCGGGCTTACTGCTCGGCGAGGAAGCGGCGCGCCTTGCGGCGTTCAACGACCATGAACACCATACCGAGCAATGCCATGGCGAACTGGACTGACAGGGCCACGCGGAAGGCCTGAAGATTGTAGAGCTCGCCCACCGAGCCGTTGGCCTTATACAGCATGTCCATGATGAATCCGATGACGTAGATCGTGACAAAGGCACCTATGAACCCGCCGGTGTTCACCAGGCCGGTGGCCGTTCCCAGCACCTGCGGCGGGTTGAACGTTCGGGCGAAGTCGAAGCCGATTACGGAGGCCGGGCCACCGGCGGCAATGGCGATCATCAATAGCACCAGAATCCATAGCGGGGCCTGCCCTGGCCAGAATAGGACGACTGCCCACATCACCAGGATTGAGCCGACAATGCCCAGGGCAAAGTTGGAACGCTGGCTGGCATGGCGCGAGGTCAGGGCGCCGAGGATCGGTCCCACCACGATGGAAACGACAACGAACACCGCCATCAAGCCCGATGCCAGCGCACCGTCTATGCCTTGGCCTTCGACAAGGAAAGGATAGCCCCAGGTCATCATGAAGGTGTTGATCATGAATGCCGTGGAGAAGTGGGTCCAGAACCCCAAACGGGTTCCTGGCTGTTTCCAGGCCCGGGCGATCCGCGAGCCGGTCTCCTGCTCCCCCTGGCCGGACCCTTCCCAGGTCCTGCCATTGCGCACGAAAGCGATCGTGGTGATGAAGGTGGCAAAAGCGAAACCGGACATGACCGAGAACGCCGCGGACCAGCCGACGCCCAGCAAGATCATATGGAAAGGAAAGAGGCTGATGAGCTGGCCGAGCTGGCCGAAGGTACCGGTGAGCTGGGTCAGCACCGGGATTCGCGAGCCGGAGAACCATAGGGGCAACAGCTTGAGCACCGATACGAAGACCATCGCATCGCCCATGCCAACCATGACGCGCCCGGCCAACCCCATGGGGACGTTGACTGAAATCGCAAGAAACGCTTGACCTGCGGCCATCAGCAGGGCGCCGCAGGTAATCAGGATGCGCGGACCGAATTTATCCAGCAGCAGCCCTACGGGCACCTGCGCGCCGGCATAGACAACCAGCTGCACGACGGAGAAGGTCGCCAAAATCTGCGCGCTGGCATCAAATCGTTCGGTGGCTTGGATGCCAGCGACGCCGAAGCTGGTGCGCTGCGAAATTGCAGAAATGTAGGCAAGAATTGCGAAGCCGAAGACAACCCACGACTTGGGTGAATTCAGATGGGCCTGGCTCACTGGTCGTGATCACCTGGCAACGGTTCGATGTGACCGTTTTTCAACCAATCTTCAGTGTTCTCAATGGCCGCAAGGAAATGCTCGGCGCTGGCGCCCAATTCCTCGGCATCCGCCATCTGCTCGTCTTCATCCAGCAACAGCGAGCGCGGTTCATGCTCTTTGGCATGCGCATCGAACCGTTCTTCGAATCCGTCGACCATTTGGCGAACATCGCTATTGGTTTCAAGCTGTTCGGCTAGCTGCTGGTCGACCAGTCGACCTGCCTCACGCAGCTTGTCCGTTGGCAAAGCCAGCTTCAGTGCCGCTCCTACGTATTCCAGCGTCGCAACGGCAACGGCCGGGTACTCGGATTCGGCGAGGTAGTGCGGGGTGTGCAGGGAGTATCCCACGACATCACGGCCAGCTTCGCTCAGGCGAATTTCGAGCAGCGAGGCCAGACCTGCTGGCGATTCCACCGTAGGGCTCCACGTCGAGATGTTCTCGATCAGATCCTTGCGGTTTCCATGTGCGGTAACGCCTACCGGGCGGGTATGCGGCACCGGCATCGGCAACGATGCGGTCCCCACAACCAGCGATACGTTGAAGGCTTCAATGAAGGAATGCAGTTCCGCGATCACGCGTTCCCACTTCAAGTCGGGTTCTACACCGGTGAGGAACCAGAACTTGCGGTCCATCTCATCGGTCATCAGGTAGATCTCCATGCGTGGAGCCTGGTATCCAGCGAAGTGGTCACCCAGGAAAGAGACCCGCGGGCGCTGGGAGGTGTAGGCGATCAGCTCATCGGCGTCGAAAGTGGCGAAGAGCTCCGAGTCGAGGCGTCCGAAAAGCTCGTTGGAGACCTGCGAATGGTTATGCCCGGCATCGCTGATGCTCTTCAGCGAGACGAACATGCCAAGACCTTGAAGGCGCGAGTCATCCAAGTCGTCTGCGACCAGCGTCATCAACGATTCCTTGGACATTTTCTCCTCATTCAGGGTCGGCATCCGGCAAAGCGGGAGCGGCAACCATCGGCTGGGACTGCACTTCAAGTACAGATCAATGGTCCATCTTATCGCTACTTGGCTTTCGCTCGCTGTGAAGTAACGCACGATGACGCGGAACCTCGGATAACCTTGGGGTAGGAGACGCACAGCCCGCCGGCATGACCTGTTCCGGAAAACCACAGGGGCTGTCGCGACCTTAGACCCTACAAAGGCATAGAAGGAATGATTTTGTGATCAACTCCAGTGATCTCACTTTGAGCGCCATTGGCGCCGACATCAAGCGCAAGAGCGCTGACACCCTCATCCTGGGTGTACTCAAGAACGGCGAAAAGGTGTCCATCGCGGCATCCCCATTCACCGCCGAAACCACCACTTCCCTGGAGCATTCGCTTTCAGCTTTGGGCGTTGCCGGGAAGGCCGACGAAATCACCGCGCTGCCAGGCGTAGACGGTGCCAAGACCAAGACCTTGCAGTTCATCGGCCTGGGCGTTGACGAGCTAGCTGATCTAACCGAGGAGAAGCTGCGCCGGGCCGCCGGTTCGGCTGCCCGCCAGCTGAGCAACGCCAAGAGCGCCATTTTCGCCCTGCCTGCTGACAGCGTGGAGCGCGTGGCCGCCATCGCAGAAGGCATCGCGCTGGGCAGCTACCGCTACGAGAACCACCGTTCGAAGAAGAGCGAGAAGCCGGTACTGGCCGAAGCCCAGATCGTCACCTCGGTAGCGACATCCAAGGACCTGCCAGCAGTACTCAAGCGCGCTGCCATCCTGGGCCGCGCAGTACGCGGCACCCGCGATCTGATCAACGCCCCAGCCAACGTGCTGTACCCGGAGTCCTTCGCCGCAGCAGTGAAGGACCACTCCAAGTCCCTGCCGCTGAAGGTCACCATTTTCGACGAGAAGCGCCTTGCCAAGGACGGCTTCGGCGGCCTGATCGGTGTTGGCGGCGGTTCGGTTCGCCAGCCGCGCATGGTCAAGATCGAATACGCGCCGTCGAAGGCCGCCAAGCACATCGCCTTGATCGGCAAGGGCATTACCTTCGACACCGGTGGCACCTCGCTGAAGCCTGCTGCCGGCATGCACGCCATGAAGTCCGACATGTCCGGTGCCGCCGCGGTTTTCCAGACCGTTGCCGCAGTCGCCGAGCTTGGCCTGAATGTCAAGGTCACTGCCTGGCTGTGCCTGGCAGAAAACATGCCTGGCGGCGCCTCGACCCGTCCGGGCGATGTGCTGACCATGTTCGGCGGCAAGACCGTTGAAGTGCTCAATACCGACGCCGAAGGCCGCTTGGTCATGGCCGATGGCCTGGCAGCTGCCAGCTTGGAGAAGCCGGATGTCATGATCGACATCGCTACGCTGACCGGCGCCCAGATGCTGGCCCTGGGCCTGCGCACCGCAGGTGTCATGGGCGACAAGCAGGTCGCCAGCGACTTGGTTGCCGTCTCGGACAAGGTGGGCGAATTGGCTTGGGCCATGCCGCTTCCGGAGGAGCTGCGCCCGTCCATCGAGTCGCAGGTTGCCGATCTGGCGAACATCGGTGAGCGCATGGGCGGCATGATGACTGCCGCCGTGTTCCTCGAAGAGTTTGTCGGTGAAGTGGACGGCAAGAAGATCCCTTGGGCCCACATCGACTTCGCTGGTCCTGCGTTCAACGAAGGCAGCGCCTGGGGCTACACTCCGAAGAACGGCACCGGCTCCCAGGTACGCACCCTGGTTGCCTACGCAGAGCAGCTCGCTGCAGCAAACTAGCCGCAGCAACGCAGGACTAATGGCAGTTCCTGTGTCCTGGAACTCATCCCGGTATCGCCAGAACTATCTGCACGATGCCGGGATGAGTTTAAAAATAAGAGACATACCTGACTTTTAATGCCCCGAAGGTGACTGCAACCATTGGACGGTACTAAGGTAAGTTTTGAAACATCACCGTGGATTAATGGTGCGCGCCCGCATGTGTCACGCTCCAGGAAGTCCACACCCGATCCCCTGGTCGGCCTAAGCCGGCCTCACTAAGCGAATACGAGGGAGCGTTCACGTGGCCGATTCGGCAGCAACGCAAGAATTTGATGTCCTCATCCTCGGCGGCGGATCCGCTGGATACTCGGCAGCATTGCGCGCCATCCAGCTGGGCTACACCGTTGGATTGATCGAGAAGGAAAAGCTGGGCGGCACCTGCCTGCACACCGGCTGCATCCCAACCAAGGCTTACCTGCACGCAGCAGAGCTGGCCGAGAACGCTCGCGAGGGTGCCAAGTTCGGCATCAACTCCTCGCTGGAGTCGATCGACCTGGCTGGCGTGCGCAAGTACAAGGAAGACATTGTTGCTGGAAAGCACAAGGGTCTCCAGGGCTTGCTGAAGATGAAGAAGGTCAACGTTATCACCGGTAACGGCCGACTGGTCTCCCAGGATTCCATCGATGTTGATGGCACCGTCTACAAGGGCAAGTACATCATCCTGGCTACCGGCTCCACCTCCAAGACCATGGGTCTGGAAATCGGCGGCCGCGTACTGACCAGCACCGAAGCACTGAACATGGAAGACCTGCCAAAGAGCGCCATCGTGCTCGGCGGCGGCGTCATCGGTGTCGAGTTCGCTTCCGTATGGAAGTCTTTCGGCGTCGACGTCACCATCGTCGAGGGCCTGCCTTCGCTGGTTCCGAACGAGGACCCAGCCATCATCAAGAACCTGGAGCGCGCTTTCAAGAAGCGCGGCATCAAGTTCAACACCGGCGTCTTCTTCGAGAAGGTCGAGCAGGATGCTAACGGTGCCAAGGTCTCCCTGGCTGACGGCAAGGTCCTGGAAGCAGAGATCGTTCTGGTTGCAGTGGGTCGCGGTCCGGTAACCGAGGGCCTCGGCTTCGAAGAGCAGGGCATCACCATTGACCGCGGCTTCGTGATCACCGATGAGCGCCTGCACACCGGCGTTGGCAACATCTACGCAATCGGCGACATCGTTCCAGGCGTACAGCTTGCACACCGCGGTTACCAGCATGGCCGCTTCGTAGCCGAGGAAATCCACGGCATGAAGCCAACCATCGTCGAGGACATCAACATCCCGAAGGTGACTTTCTGCGAGCCAGAGATCGCTTCCGTGGGCTACTCCGAGCCGAAGGCCAAGGAGAAGTTCGGTGCCGACCAGATTGAAACCACCGAGTACAACTTGGCTGGCAATGGCAAGTCCTCGATCCTGGGCACCAGCGGCATCATCAAGATGGTTCGCGTCAAGAACGGCCCAATCGTTGGCGTTCACGGCATCGGCGGCCGCATTGGCGAGCAGATCGGTGAAGCCCAGCTGATCGTGAACTGGGAAGCTTACCCAGAGGACGTATCGCAGCTGATCCACGCACACCCAACCCAGAACGAGTCCCTGGGCGAAGCCGCAATGGCTTTGGCCGGCGCCCCGCTGCACGGTTAATCACGCTTTGGTCATACAGGCAGCGCGTTAGTTCAACGCGCTGCCTGTATGCACTAGGCTCGGAGGCAACGCCTCCCACCACTTTTCAAGCTTTATAAAACAAGGAGATACGGGACGATGTCTGAAACCGTAAACCTACCCGCACTGGGTGAAAGCGTTACCGAAGGTACGGTAACCCGCTGGCTGAAGCAGGTCGGCGACCGTGTAGAGGTAGACGAGCCGTTGGTGGAAGTTTCCACCGACAAGGTTGACACTGAAGTTCCTTCGCCGGTTGCCGGCATCATCGAGGAAATCTTCGTAGCCGAAGACGAGGACGCTGAAGTTGGCGCCCCACTGGTTCGCATTGGCGATGGCTCCGGCGCTGGCGAAGCTGCACCAGCAGCTCCGGCCGCTGAAGAAGCACCTGCCGAACCAGCCGCTGAAGAAGCACCAGCAGCACCTGCAGCCGAAGAAGCTCCAGCAGCTGCACCAGCCGCCGGCGCTGCTTCAGGCACCGAAGTGACCCTTCCAGCTCTGGGCGAGTCGGTTACCGAAGGTACCGTCACCCGCTGGCTGAAGGAAGTTGGCGAGGAAGTCTCCGTCGACGAGCCACTGCTTGAGGTTTCCACCGACAAGGTTGACACCGAAGTTCCTTCCCCCGTTGCAGGTACCCTGCTGGAAATTCGCGTTCCAGAAGATGAGACCGCTGAAGTTGGCGCTGTTCTGGCTGTTATCGGTGCAGCTGGCGCTGCTCCAGCTGCCGCCCCAGCCAAGGAAGAAGCACCAGCTGCTGCTCCGGCTCCTGCAAAGGAAGAGGCTCCGGCCGCTCCGGCTCCCGCTAAGGAAGAGGCACCTGCCGCTCCGGCCGCTCCCGCTCCTGCAAAGGAAGAGGCACCGGCTGCTGAGGCAACCAATGAGTCCGGCTACGTCACCCCACTGGTCCGCCGCTTGGCTAACCAGCACAGCATCGACATTGCTTCGGTGAAGGGTACCGGCGTTGGCGGTCGCATCCGCAAGCAGGATGTCTTGGACGCTGTTGCCGCCCAGGCAGCTGCTGCACCAGCTGCCGCCCCTGCTGCCGCCCCTGCTCCTGCCGCCGCGAAGCCAGCTGCTCCTGCAGTTGAGGTTTCCTCGCTGCGCGGCACCGAGGAGAAGGCTCCACGTATCCGCCAGGTCATCGCTCGCCGCATGCGCGAATCCCTGGACGTATCGACTCAGCTGACCCAGGTCCACGAGATCGATATGACCCGCATCGTGAAGCTGCGTGCTTCGGCAAAGGCCAACTTCAAGGCCACCAACGGCGTGAACCTCACTTACTTGCCATTCATCGCCAAGGCTGTTGCCGAGGGCCTGAAGGCACACCCTAAGTTGAACGCCGAGTACAACGAAGAGACCCAGAAGATCACCTACCACAATGCCGAGCACTTGGCATTCGCAGTCGACACCGACAAGGGCCTGCTGGTTCCTGTTGTATCGAACGCTGGCGATCTGAACCTGGCTGGCATGGCTTCGCGTATCGCTGATGTTGCTGCACGCACCCGCAGCAACAAGATCGGTCCGGATGAGCTCTCCGGTGGCACCTTCTCGATCACCAACATCGGTTCGGTTGGCGCACTGTTCGACACCCCGATCATCAACCAGCCACAGGTAGCCATCCTGGGCACCGGTGCGATCGTGAAGCGTCCAATGGTCGTTACCGACGCAGAGGGCAACGATTCGATTGCCATCCGCCACATGATGTACCTGTGCCTGACCTACGATCACCGTCTGGTAGACGGTGCCGATGCAGGCCGCTTCCTGCAGACCGTCAAGGCTCGCCTTGAAGGCGGCGCTTTCGAAGGCGAACTGGGACTGTAAAGATCCAGCTTTCGCTTTCGCAGCCTAGGTAGATAATCGCCCCTGTCGTTCATTCGACAGGGGCGATTCTGCGTTTTCTACGATCAGTCGAAAATAGATTAGGCTAGTATCATGACTATTCTTCTTTCAATCCTGATTTTCGTGCATATCTTGGGTGCAGCAGCTATCTTCGGCGGCTGGCTTGCTAATTTCAAGACTCCAACCGTCTCCGTATGGCAGTGGTATGGCGCTATCGTTCAGGTCGTTACGGGTCTGGCCATGGTCGGTATTCTCGAGGCTGGCGACGGTTCGCCAAACCACATGAAGATTGGAATCAAGTCGCTGATTGCAATCATTATCTTGGTGGCAGCGTTCCTTGGCCGGAAGAAGATGAAGAACGGCGAGGAAGTTCCTACGGGGATCGCTCACGCCGTGGGTGGCATGGCCTTGATCAACATCGCCATCGCGGTACTCTGGAACTAATCAGCATTAGCATTGACGGCGGGAGCCGCAACCATCAGCTTGGAGCAAGCTGATGGTTGCACCTCCCGCCGTTTCGCTTTTAACGGCGCAATACCTTGCCAATTTTCCAGCGCTCGTCTTCCAGCACTAGTTCCACTTCGATGCGTTGCGGCTGCGCGGCCTGGACGGCGTGAACCGTGGCTCCGCGGGCATCCACGTAGCGGTATTCCTCTTGGGTAGAAGTGGCAGCAAGAATGACAGAGTCCCCCTGCCCACGCGCCGATACCGTGACGTCCGTGAGTCTCGTGCGCAATCCCGCAAATTCCAAACCCAATTTCCGAAGCTGATCGATTGTTTCGAGATCTCGTTGCAGCTGCTCCGCTCCTGAAGTGTAGAGCCCCTTGAGCTTCTCCCCCGCCAGCTGCCCCATCGCTTCATCGCGCTCTCTTGAAAGCGCGAGGAATGCAGAGATCACGGTGTCCCGATTCAAGGCACAAGCTGGAACGTGCGCCCCGTCTTCAATTCTGCAGCTTTGCTCTGCTGACGGTACTGCCGTAGCCGCAGTCGTTTCGGTGGCCACAGCCGCACGGAAATGATTGACGCCCACGAGGCTCCCGATAATAACCAACGAGCTCAGTGCTGCGGCACCGGCCAATTTCACGGCCCCGGGGGTCCGGCGCAATCGATGGCTATGCCAGGAGTCATCGCGGCTGGGGCTTCGCTGCCTGCTTGCGGTATCGGCCTGGCGCTTGAAGCGCTTGTGCGCAGCATTCTGTTCCGCGGATGGATGGATGGTCTCCATCAGATGAGTAGCTTCTGGAGCTACATGCCCTTCCCAGCTGATGGGCTCTGCCGGACAGCTTGCGAACAACGTTCGAGCAAACTGATCTGCGGTCGGTCGTGCTTGCGGATCTGGATTCAGCGAATCGATCAACAGTTCATGAATGATCGAAGGGATTCCGGGGAACATCACGCTTGCCGGTGGACGCATCAGTTCCTCTTCGGGAATCCGTCCGGATAGGAGAAACCACAAGCAGGCGCCCAGCGAAAACACGTCCTGCTCTCCAACTTGGCTTTCCCGTACCCCGGCCTGCATTTCAGGGGCCATGAATCCTGGCGTACCGGAGCCGGTAAGCGCCTGCCGTGCTGAAGCTGATTCCTGGAAGTCAATGATCTTCGGCATTCCCTTGGCAGTGAGCAAGATATTGGCCGGCGATAAGTCTCCATGGCGTTGGCCCTGCGCATGCATCACCGAAAGCGTCTGGGCGATGGGTGCCAGCGCGGTCACGCACTCCCCCAGGCCAAAGGCGCTTCGACTTGCCACAAGATCAGCCACGCTGCCACCGGGGCAATATTCCATAACCAGCCCCTCGCCCAATTGTGTCGACAGGGTTCCGTAGAAATCAACGACATATTTCCTTGACTGCGTTACCTGCTCTTGGCGAAGCGAAGTGATGTTTTCCATAGTCAGGCTAAGTTTTAGCGTGAGGTACAACTGGTCGCTTTCCCTCCGGATCAGCCAAACTTTACACGGTGACTTGGAACTTAGCGGCCTTACCGTGACATGCCCGGGGCTTGTCGGCCACGCTAGAACATTCGTAGAATCATCCATGACTCCGTTGTAACCCAGAATCGTAAATTGCAAGCTGGATATCCACAGATGGGTTCGACGGCTCTGAATTAGCGACCGATCGTTCAAGAGCGTAGGCTAGCCGTCATGGCGATCGAATTCGAACGAGTCGGACTAGGCTCAAAATTTGTGCCCTACATGGAAGCTTGGGATTACCAAATCCAACTGCATGATGCGGTAGCCGCGGACACGCAAACCCCAAAAGTCCTGTTCCTGGAGCACGAAGCGGTTTACACCGCAGGCAAGCGAACTGAACCTGAAGATCTCCCGATGGACGGGACCCCCGTGGTGGATGTGGACCGCGGTGGAAAGTTGACCTGGCATGGCCCGGGACAGCTCATTGGCTACCCCATCGTCAAGCTACGCAAGATCAGCGCAATCCGACTTTACGTGGAGACCTTGGAAGAAGCCCTGATTAACGTGGTCAGCGAGCTAGGCATTCCGACGGCCCAGATCAAGGGCCGCTCCGGGGTCTGGGTACCGGGCAAAAATGGCGCTCAGGACCGCAAAATCGCAGCCATTGGAATCCGCATCAACCACGGTGTCACCATGCACGGTTTCGCATTGAACTGCTCGAACGCGCTTTCCGCCTACGAACAGATCATCCCCTGCGGCATCTCCGATGCAGGTGTCACCACCATTTCCGAAGAACTCGGCCGTACCGTCACCCCCGAAGACGTCGTTGACCGCGTACAAACCGAAATAGAGCGTCTGCTCACCCCTCAAGTCATCTAGACAGTCACGCCCTCACCAAAGAAAGAGCTGTTTAATGAGCGTCGAACCAGAAGGCCGCCGTATGCTGCGCGTAGAAAAGCGCAACGCTGCCGTACCTGTGGAGCGTAAGCCAGAATGGATCAAGGCCAAGTTGAGCATTGGCCCTGAATACGTTGGCCTGAAAAATCTCGTACAGAGCGAAGGCTTGCATACGGTCTGCGAAGAAGCAGGCTGCCCGAACATCTTCGAGTGCTGGGAAGACCGCGAGGCTTCCTTCCTGATCGGCGGTTCAGAGTGCACCCGCCGTTGCGACTTCTGCCAGATCGCCACCGGCAAGCCCTTGGCAATTGACCGCTCAGAGCCATTCAAGGTCGCCATGAGCGTGAAGAAGATGGATCTGCGCTACGCCACCGTAACCGGCGTCGCCCGTGATGACCTCGAAGACGAGGGCACCTGGCTGTATGCCGAGACTGTGCGGCAGATCCACAAGATGAATCCAAGCACCGGCGTAGAGCTGCTGATCCCCGATTTCAGCGGCAAGCCGGAGAACCTGGATACCATCTGCGATTCGGAGCCAGAAGTCTACGCCCACAACGTAGAGACTGTGCCTCGCCTGTTCAAGCGCATCCGCCCGGCTTTCCGTTACGAGCGTTCCATGGATGTGATCACCCATGGCCGCAAGCGTGGCTTGATCACCAAGTCCAACCTGATTCTGGGTATGGGCGAAACTCGAGAAGAAATTTCCGAGGCCATGCGTGATCTCCATGAGGCAGGCTGCGATCTGCTGACTTTGACCCAGTACCTGCGCCCAACCGACCTGCATCTGCCAGTCGACCGCTGGGTCACCCCGCAGGAGTTCCTGGAGCTTCAGCAAGAAGCCGAAGAACTCGGCTTTGCCGGAGTCATGGCGGGGCCACTGGTCCGTTCTTCCTACCGCGCTGGCCGCCTGTGGGCCGGCGCCATGCGCAAGAAGGGCCGCGAAATCCCAGAGGCATTGGCACATATCGAGTCCTCGGGCAACACGCGCCAGGAAGCAGCTTCGCTGATCAAGTAGCTCGGTCCAGTGGACCCCACGGCTAAGGCCCCGGAACTCCTGATGGAATCCATCGAGGGTTCCGGGGCTTTCCCACTGCCCGTCCATGGGCAATTCAGCTGAAAATGCCGTGTTCGATCCGGCTCGGCTTAGAACTATCAACTTCATCGCGTAGAATTAAGGCACTATGGCCAAAAACTCCGACAACGACGCAGCCGCGCCTAAGCGTGGCTTGTTTTCGCGTAAACCAAAAGCTGAGAAGAAGAACAAAGAACCGGGCCGCCTGAAGCAAATTGGCCAGGTCTTCCAGATGACTCGCCGCAATGACCCGATGGTCGTGTGGTGGATGGCATTGGCAGCCTTGGCCGTCATTGCTGTCTGCTTGGTCATCGGCTTCTTGATCAAAAACTGGATCACGATGTTGATCATCGCAATCCCGCTGGCGCTCCTTGCTGCAATGTTCGTGATGTCCCGCCGCGCAGAGAAAGCTGCGTTCTCGCAGCTTGAGGGCCGCCCCGGCGCTGCCGGCGCCGCCATGAGTGTGCTGCGTCGCGGCTGGATCCTGAAGCAGGAACCAGTTGCCTACAACCGCCACCAGGATCTGGTGTTCCTCGGTATCGGTCGCCCGGGCATCGTCCTGGTCACTGAGGGACCAAAGAGCCGGGTTCGTGAGCTTGCCTCTTCCGAGCGCAAGCGCATCGCCCGCGTTCTGCCGAACGTTCCCGTGCACATCATCAACGCTGGTTCCGAAGAAGGCCAGACTCCGTTGGCTGAAGTCGGCAAGGCAATGAAGAAGCTTCCAAAGTCGATTACGAAGCTGGAAGTCAGCGCAATCGACAAGCGCTTGAGCACGTTGACCGCGAATCGTCTGCCTATCCCCAAGGGCGTAGACCCGAACCGCGTCCGTCCAAACCGCCGCGCTACGCGCGGACGCTAAAGACAACTACTAAAGAAGCCGCAACTGGAATTTCTAGTTGCGGCTTCTTTCTTGCTGTCCGGATCTATTGCTAGGAGATATTCACCAGGATGGTCTTGGGCAAACGATCATGCAGTCCACGCTGGTCCTTGTCGGTGACGAAGGCCGGAATAGCCAGGCAAAGCAGCAAGGAACGAATCAGGCCTTGGAACGGCTTGATTGCGGTTCCATCCAGCGACTGCACCTGCATTCCAAAGGTACGGTGCCCGATCGTGTGCCCGGTGAACCCGACACCGATGATCTGCCCGGCGCAGAACAGGCTCAATGTTGCCAGATCGTGGCTGTCAAACAGCCACCAGCTCAGCAGCATCGAGAGCCCCCAGTCCAAGAGCAGTGCACCGACCCGTCGCGGGAATCTGGCAATGGAGCCGGGGCCCTTCTCGGGGCGCCCCATATCCTGCCCGGGCCATTGTTGCGTATTATGCTGCGGCGGCCCTTCAAGCCACGAGCTGAAGTCTTTTCTTTCCACCAATACAGTCTATCCAGCGATTCTGTGCGCCAGTTAGAACGCGATAACCAGGTAGCAAGTATCCAAGTCAGATTGTTACAGCAGGCAATCAGCGCAGATCAGCGCGATACGACACGCCCGGATTCACCGCTTGTAACAGGTTGGAAACAATAGAGACACCATTCAGAAATGGATTATAGGTAAGCTTGATACGTAAGCAAGAGGACCAGCCGGATCATTCCGGCTACCGGTTCCGTTTACCAAACCTTATATCTCACCAGGGAGTCACCTGCACATGTTTACCAGTCCAGAAGAAGTCTTGGCATATATTGCCGAAGAGGACATCAAGTTCGTCGATATCCGTTTCACCGACCTACCAGGTGTACAGCAGCACTTCAACGTGCCTGCCAAGTCCGTGGATGCCGACTTCTTCGTCAACGGCCAGCTCTTCGATGGTTCTTCCATCCGCGGCTTCGCCGGCATCTCTGATTCCGACATGCAGCTGATCCCGGACGTCACCACCGGCTTCATCGATCCCTTCCGCCTGGAAAAGACCCTGGCCTTCAACTTCTCGATCATCAACCCACGCACCGGTGAGCCGTACCACCGCGACCCACGTGGCGTTGCGGAACGTGCCGAGGCATACCTGGAATCGACCGGTATCGCTGACACCGCGTTCTTCGCCCCAGAAGCAGAATTCTTCATCTTCGAAGACGTTCGCTACGAATCCAAGCCACAGGGCGCGTTCTACTCGATCGATTCCGACGAGGCACCTTGGAACACCGGCCGCAAGGAAGAAGGCGGCAACCAGGGTTACAAGACCCCGTACAAGGGCGGCTACTTCCCAGTTGCACCGACTGACAAGCAGGCTGACCTGCGCGACGCGATCTGCGTCGAACTGGACAAGGCTGGCCTTGAGGTTGAACGCAGCCACCACGAGGTGGGCGCTGCCGGCCAGGCAGAAATCAACTACAAGTTCAACACCATGGTTCACTCCGCTGATGAACTGATGCTCTTCAAGTACATCGTGAAGAACGTCGCTGACGCGTGGGGCAAGTCCGCAACCTTCATGCCAAAGCCAGTCTTCGGCGACAACGGCTCGGGCATGCACGTGCACCAGTCGCTGTGGGCCAACGGCGAACCGCTGTTCTACGACGAAAAGGGCTACGCTGGCCTGTCCGATACCGCACGCTGGTACATCGGCGGCCTGCTGAAGCACGCAGACGCCGTGCTCGCGTTCACCAACCCAACCGTGAACTCCTACCGCCGCCTGGTCAAGGGCTACGAAGCTCCAGTGAACATGGTTTACTCGCAGGGCAACCGCTCTGCCGGTATCCGTATCCCGATCACCGGTTCGAACCCTAAGGCGAAGCGCATCGAGTTCCGCGCTCCGGATGCTTCCTCGAACCCATACCTGGCGTTCGCAGCCCAGCTGATGGCTGGCCTGGACGGCATCAAGAACCGCATTGAACCTGCAGAGCCAATCGACAAGGACCTCTACGAGCTTCCTGCCGAAGAGGCCAAGGAAATCCAGCGCGCACCTGAAAGCCTCGAAGAGGCGCTCAAGGCCCTGGAAGCTGATCACGAGTTCCTGCTCGAAGGCGGCGTCTTCACCGAGGACCTGATCCAGACTTGGGTCGAGTACAAGCGTGAAAACGAAATCAAGCCATTGAGCCTGCGCCCGAACCCATACGAGTTCGAGCTCTACTACGGTTGCTAATCAGCTGACGGGGCATCGCCCCGTGTAGTTTGCAGAGGAGTCTGCACAAAGCGCAAGAACTTATGTTCTGGCACTTGTGCGGACTCCTCTGTTTAAGCATCAGTGCGGGCCCGCACATGGGCGGCCATCGCGCTCAGGGCAAGTGCCGCCCCGATAACAAGTACTAGTATTCCTGCTTGTCGCTCTTTGCTTCCCAAAGCTCAAATGCCCTGAGCGCACCGGAATCTTCAACCTTGGTAAACGGAATTTTCCGCTCGCTCATGGGAAGCTCAAGCTCCTTGTAAATGAAATCATCATCGAAGCCGATCTTCGCGGCTTCGTCGCGCGTATTCGCGTAGTAGACATGCTCGAAGCGGGACCAATAGATGGCACCCAGGCACATGGGACATGGCTCGCAGCTGGTGTAGAGCTCGCATTGCGACAGATCGAAGGTTCCCAGTGCTTGTCCCGCTGCGCGGATGGCATTGATTTCGGCGTGCGCCGTTGGATCCTGGCTACCCACCACCGAGTTGTAGCCAGCGGAAACGACTTTTCCGTCAAGGACTACCACTGCGCCAAATGGTCCGCTGTCATTGGATTCCAGGGCCAGCAAGGACTGATCAATGGCAGCCTGCAGCATCTTTGGGTCCAGCATTTTCGAAGCTCCCCTGCACTCATTATTCGCGTAGAGATTACAATCCCCACCCTAGTCCCCCGCGTCCTGTTCCGGCGGGAAGTGCAGGAAATTGCCGGTTGCGGACTAAGGTTTCAGCGCACGAAGGTAACGCTGACGTGTCACCCACTGCGCCAGGAGCAGCGCCTTGAAGACTCGACGCCAAGCAGGCACATCAGAAGGTGCCGTGACCGACCTGATCAGCAGGAAAACTTGCTCGTCCGTGCGTTCAAGAATGAAAGCTTCCACACCCTGAACCGGATGCCCCGGCAGCGTCCGGTAGGAAAACCCTACCCAATCACTTTCCGCAACGACGTCAACGACCTCCACAGGTTCATGGATGCGCAACGGTCCGACACCGATGGTGATCAAGGGTTGCTGGCCCACGGCGACCGGCAACTGCGGCTGAAGCCTGAACCCGCTGCGTGTCTTGACTTCCCAACGGAGCAAGGCAGCGCACGCAACGTTCCACAGGGCTACTCCCCTACCTAGCAGCACGCGGCGTTGCCACGGCCTGGATGAAGCAGCCAGCGGGCTCCAGGTACGTTCCAGCAGCGTTTCAACGGCCACCGCGGTTCCTAGTTCTCAAAGCCGTAGAACAGCAGTTCAAAGATGCCACGCGCGTGCCGGGTTGCACGCAAGTAGTCCTCTTCGAGTTCCACGCCAAAGTGCGGCTCATAGCCGCACCACCGAGCCACGGCTTCCATATCGCGCGCCGAACTCGGCAAGACATCGCTGGAACGTCCGGACGTGATGATTTCAGCACTGCGAATCTGCGTAGCCAGCCGCCAAGCAATCGCCAGCAGTTCGCTATCGTCTTGCGCAATGAGCTCCAATTTCGCCAGCTCTTCCAACGCCCGGAGCGTCGAGGTGGTGCGCAGGGATTCGTGCTTCCAGGCGTATTGCAACTGGTAGAACTGCACCAGCCATTCAATGTCCGAGAGCGAGCCTCGTCCCAGTTTCAGGTGGCGGTTGGGGTCGGCACCTCGTGGGAGCCGTTCGGACTCAACGCGGGCCTTGATCTTGCGGATATCCCGGATCTCCGACTCGTCCAGTCCCTTGCCGTAGCGCACCGGCCTAATCAATTCCATGAAATCTTCAGCCAACTGGTCATCGCCGGCAAACGGGCGTGCACGCTGCAACGCCTGGCGTTCCCAGATTTCCACCCATCGCTGGTAATAGGTGGCGTAGGCGTCGAGAGAACGGACCAGCATTCCCTGGCGGCCCTCGGGGCGCAGATCCGAGTCCACTTTCAATTTCACTTCAGCTGGAATGGCTGGTTTCAACGGTTTGGCGGTCCACGACACCAGGTCGGTAACTACCCGAAGCGCTTGTTCTTGAGCAGCTTGGGCCGTGGCGCCAGGAACCGGGCGCTGCACGAACAGGACGTCCGCATCAGAGCCGTAGCCGATTTCCCGACCGCCTTGGCGGCCCATGGCAATGACCGAAACGACAGCATGTTCCCCGTGCTTGGCCTGGTCAGCAGCCAAGAGGACCTTCAGCACCCCGTCAACCATGGCGGCGTCGATGTTAGAGAGTGCTACGCCAACTTCGTCAACGGTCAGCAGGCCGGCGCCGTCGGCAAGCGCGACACGCAAGAACTCGCGGCGGCGCACCATGCGGATCATGCGGATGGCAGCTTCTGGCTGCTTCGTGCGATGGATGATCGAGGTGTTCTGCTGCAGCAGGTTCTCGAATGTCTGCGGCGTCAAGGACGCGTCGGAGCCCAGCCAAGCGGCCGCCGCCGGCTCATTGGCCAGCAGGTCGGTCAGGAAGCGCGTATTGGAGAGCAAGTGGCTCAGCCGTTCGGCGGCAGCGTTGGTATCGCGCAGCATGCCGAGGAACCAATGGGACTTGCCCAGCGCTTCGCTGAGCCGGCGGAAGCCCAGCAATCCAGCATCCGGGTCCACCCCGCGGGCAAACCAGTCCAGGAGTACCGGCAGCAATTGCCGTTGCAATGACGCACTGCGCGAGACCCCACCGGTCAGGGCTTCAATGTGCCGCATCGCCGCCTTCGGGTCGAGATAGCCCAGGGCGCGCAGGCGGGCTTGCGCCGATTCGGCGGTGAGCTTGACATCATCGGCCGAGAGGTTGGAACTACTGACCAGGAGCGGACGGTAGAAAATACGCTCGTGCAGCGAACGCACCATGCGCTTGGTTTCATTCCAGCGGCGCATCAGCTTCTCCGGGCTGCTGAGCTGCCGGTCGCCGGCACCACGGATCGATCGTGCAAGCACGCGCTGGGCGCTTTCTGCCCGGGGCATCAAGTGGGTACGGCGCAATTGGCTGAGCTGTATCCGGTGCTCCAGCAAGCGCAGGAAACGGTATGAGTCATCGAAATTCGTCGCATCATCACGGCCGATGTAGCCGATATCGCTCATCGCTTGGATGGCCAGGGTGGTGGTTGGCACCTGGATGGCGGGGTCGACTCGACCATGGACGAGTTGGAGCAGCTGGACGGTGAATTCGACATCGCGCAGTCCACCGGGGCCCAGCTTGATTTGCCACGCAACATCTTGCTTGTCGATGTTGTCGCTGACGCGTCGGCGCATGGCCTGGACGGATTCAACGAAGCCCTCACGCTCGGAACTGGACCAAACCATTGGCGAAACCATCCGCTCATAAGAGCGTCCCAGTTCCTTGTCGCCGGCAATCGCGCGGGCCTTGAGCAGGGCTTGGAATTCCCATGAATGGGCCCACCGGCGGTAATACGCTTCATGGGATGAGAGCGTACGGGTCAAGGCCCCGTCCTTGCCCTCGGGGCGAAGATTCGCATCCACTTCCCAGAGCATCGGCTCAGGGCCAGGGACCATCAGTGCACGTGCCGTGTTCCCGCAGATCACCGTCGCGATCGCGGCGGCCAGGTCGTCATCGATTCCCGGCGTGGAATCGTGGACGTAAATGACATCGACGTCCGAAATATAGTTCAGTTCACGTGCACCGCACTTGCCCATGCCAATGATGGTGATCTTAACCCGATCAACGTCGCCAGCATCATATTGTTCGGCGGCTTCGGCCCGGGCAATGGCCAATGCCCCCTCCAACGCGGCACCAGCCATGTCGGCCAGTTCGGCGGCGACCAGGGGCAGAATGCGCTGCGGCTGGGTGGAACCCAAGTCCCGGTGGGCCAGCGAGAGCAAGGCCTTGCGGTAGGCGGTGCGCAAGCGCTGTCGCGCTTCAGCACCGGTATGGGAAGAGACCCAGTGCCCGCCGTCTGATTGCTTGGCCTCGATCGATGCCAGCAAGTCCTCGACCAGCTGTTCCGCGGGCACGGGGACGAATTCACCGGGTGGGGCGTGGCGGACGATCTCCAGCGCCTCGGGACAACGCATGAGGAACTCCCCGAGCGCAGAAGAGCTGCCCAGAAGCCTGATGAGCCCTTGGCAGCTATCGGGCTCCAGGAAGATATCGATGACTTCCGGGTGCCGATCTACCAACCGCAGGGCCAGCAGCAGTGCCTGGTCCGGATCTGGCGCATGCGCCATCTTGCTCACGATCAGGCTGGGATCAATCCGGGACAGTTCCTCGGCCTGAAGGAATTTCTTGGCCCTTTCGATGTCGCTGAAGCCAGCGTTGAGCAATGCTCGCGAGGGTACTTCCGGCATGGTGTCTCGTGTTCTCCCGCATTTCGCCGCGCAGCTTCACGCGGCGAAGTCTCTAGAGGATTCCCAAATACTTGTTCAGTTCGTAGGGGGTAATGACCTGGCGGTACTCTTCCCATTCGGTGCGCTTGTTCGACAGGAACGAGTTGAATACCTGCTCGCCGAGGATCTCGGCCATCAGTTCCGACTCTTCCATGGCGCGCAATGCGTCGTGCAGGCTGCCAGGCAGCGGAACGTGGCCCGAGGCGCGGCGTTCTGCCGTGGACAGGCTCCAGACATCATCCTCGGTTGGCTCTTCCAGCTCGTAGCCTTCGCGGATGCCCTTCAGCCCAGCGCCCAGCAATACTGCGTAGGCCAGGTACGGATTGGCTGCCGAGTCGATACCGCGGTATTCCACGCGGGCGGACTGTCCCTTGCCTGGCTTGTACAGCGGCACGCGGACCAGTGCCGAGCGGTTGTTGTGCCCCCACGAACGGTGGCTCGGCGCCTCGCCTCCACCCCACAACCGCTTGTACGAGTTCACGTACTGGTTGGTGATGGCGGTCATTTCCGGCGCATGGTGCAAGATGCCGGCGATGAAGGACCGGGCCACATCGGAGAGCTGGTATTCGCGGCCAGCTTCGAAGAACGCGTTAGCGTCACCTTCGAACAAGGAGAAGTGGGTATGCATGCCGCTGCCCGGATGGTCGGCAAATGGCTTGGGCATGAAGGTTGCGTGGATGCCTTTCTGCATCGCCATCTCCTTGATGACGGTACGGAAGGTCATGATGTTATCGGCGGTCTGCAAGGCATCTGCGTAGCGCAGATCGATTTCGTTCTGGCCTGGACCTGTTTCGTGGTGGGAGAACTCCACCGAAATGCCCAGCGCTTCCAGCGTGGTCACGGAAGCACGGCGGAAGTCCTGCCCCACGCCATCTGGCACGTGGTCGAAGTAGCCACCGTTGTCGATCGGCTGGGGACGGCCATTGGCATCCAGTTGATCGTTCTCCAGCAAATAGAATTCGATCTCCGGGTGGGTGTAGCAAGTGAAACCCATATTCGATGCTTCGGCCAGCTGGCGCTTGAGCACCTGGCGCGGATCTGCATTGGACGGCTGGCCCTCAGGGGTCAGGATGTCGCAGAACATGCGGGAGGTCGGTTCGACTTCGCCGCGCCACGGCAGGATCTGGAAGGTGGCAGGATCTGGCTGAAGCAACATGTCAGACTCGGAGATCCGGGACAGTCCATCAATGGAGGAACCATCGAATCCCAGACCTTCTTCGAAAGCATCTTCAACTTCAGCAGGAGCCAACGCCACCGACTTGAGCGAACCAACGACGTCAGTAAACCACATTCGCACAAATCGAACGTCGCGTTCTTCAATGGTGCGCAGTACAAATTCCTGCTGACGATCCATTTTCCACCACCTTTGGGATTCTGATATCCGGCGCTGATCACAACCGGTAAGAAAATTGACCTGTGGCAACACTATATCGGTTCAGAACCGTCCCAACGATCAGCATCGCCCTGTCCAAGTGCGATAAAGTCGATTCATGCCACAACCATACCTAGGGAACCCTGAAAAAGGCCCGTCCCGTATCCGACTTCATCATTTGCAGCAGGCCAAGGACAATGGCGAAAAATTCGCGATGTTAACTGCTTATGACGTAATGATGGCAGAGATTTTCGATTCGGCCGGGATCGAGATGCTGCTGGTTGGCGACTCCGCTGCCAATACCGTACTCGGCTACGAGTCCACGCTGCCGATTACCCTCGACGAAATGATCATGTTCACCAAAGCTGTCGCCAACGGGGCCAAACGCGCCATGGTCGTTGCCGACCTCCCGTTTGGCAGCTACGAGCAGTCCCCTGCCCAGGCCGTTGCCACTGCGGTGCGCCTGATGAAGGAGGGCCATGCCCACGCGGTCAAGATGGAGGGCACCGCGCAATACGCCGAGCATGTCCGCGCCATGGTCCTTGCCGGAGTTCCCGTTATCGGGCACATCGGATTCACTCCGCAGTCCGAGCATGCATTGGGCGGGTACCGTGTGCAGGGCCGTGGCGACGCAGTAGAGCAGATGAAGCACGACGCTGTGCAATTGCAGGATGCAGGCGCCTTCTGCATCCTGATGGAAATGGTGCCAAGCCCGGTCGCTGCCAAAATCGATGCCGCGCTGAAGGTGCCGACCATCGGCATCGGCGCTGGCAATTCCACCACCGGACAGGTCCTGGTTTGGCAGGACATGCTGGGTCTTGGCGGGGGCCGCACCCCGCGCTTCGTGAAGAAGTACGCTGATCTGCGTGAGGTTGTCGGCAACGCGGTGCGCGAGTACCACCAGGACGTGGTTTCCGGCACCTTCCCCTCGGCAGAGTACGAGTTCAAGGAATAGAAGCCGGCTCACGCCATATCGCAAAGCGGTGCGCTGCCTCGATGTCATCCATCGTGGCAGCGCACCGCTTTGCCATTCGCCGCACCGGCCTGGCTCGGTGCCCTTGACTTCTACTCGTCGTCTTCCTCTGCGTCGTCCCACGCCTCATTGCGTGCCTGGACCTTCGCCATTGCCGCTTCGGCTTCAGCAACCGTGTCATATGGGCCAAGCAACTGCGACCAATCAGACTGCGGGCCATTCTCCACGGTCTTGGTCGAGACGTTGTACCAGTACTGCCCCTCGCCCGGGGTGCCAACTGAGCTCATGGAAAACTCCTCTATTCTCGATTCTTGCTGCTTCTTCCACGGTATCCCAACCGGCGGAAAATAGGTGCAACACCACCTGTTCTATCGGCTATCTCCTAGCGAAGCGGCAGATACGTGAAGCTAGAATAAAAGCATGGCTATTGCTTCAACTGCACCCCTTGGAAATCTCACCGCCGGCACGGTCTCCCCGGAACTTCCGGTACCGAAACACATTGAACGCCCCGAATACGTTGGCAAGAAGGAACCTGCCAGCAACACGGCTTCGGAAATCAAAAGCCCAGAAGTCATCGAACGCATTCGCATAGCTTCAAGGATTGCCGCTCAGGCACTGCAGGAAGTTGGCAAGGCTTGCCAGCCGGGAGCCACCACCGACCAGCTCGATCGGCTTGGCCACGAATTCCTCATGGATCACAACGCCTACCCGTCAACCTTGGGCTACCGCGGATTCCCCAAGTCGCTGTGCTCCTCGTTGAACGAGGTCATCTGCCACGGCATCCCGGACACCACCGTGTTGCAAGATGGCGACATCATCAATATCGATATCACCGCCTTCATCGGTGGCGTTCACGGAGATAACAACGCCACCTTCCTGGTCGGTGACGTGGATGAAGAATCGCGCCTGCTGGTCGAGCGCACCGAAAACTCGCTGAAGCGCGCCATCAAGGCCGTGATGCCAGGGCGTGAGATCAATGTGATCGGCCGAAGCATTGAAACCTACGCCAAGCGGTTCGGCTACGGCGTGGTCCGCGACTTCACCGGCCACGGCGTCGGCGAGGCCTTCCATTCCGGCTTGATCATCCCGCATTACGATGCGGCGCCGGCCTACAACACTCCCATCGAGCCGGGCATGGTTTTCACCATCGAGCCGATGCTCACCTTGGGCACCGTCGAATGGGACATGTGGGAAGACGACTGGACCGTGACCACCAAGGACAAGAAGCGCACCGCGCAGTTCGAGCACACCCTGCTGGTCACCGACGATGGCGCGGAAATTCTCACCCTGCCATAGCCGCTGCGACGCCTACGCCAAACGCCAGTGCCCGCGACCTCGAAAGGTCTGGGGCACTGGCGTTTGCTCTATGCGAAAACTGCTAGTCGGCCGAGAGCGGACGCTGGTTTCCCTGCGGCACCTTGCCACGGCGATCGCGCAGCCGGGCAATGGCGGTCTCGAAATCAGTCAGCGACTGGAAGTTGTGGTACACACTGGCAAAGCGCAAGTAAGCGACCTCGTCGAGGCGCGACAATGGCTCCAAGATGGCCAAGCCCACCTGGTGGGCCGGGATTTCAGCAGCCCCGGAGGTCCGGACTGCCTCTTCGACTTCCTGGGCCAGGACGGCAAGGTCGTGATCGGTGACCGGGCGGCCCTGGCAGGCCTTGCGAACACCGTTAATGACCTTGTTGCGCGAGAACGGTTCTACGGCACCGGACTGCTTGAGCACGTTGAGGCTGGCAGTTTCGGTGGTGGTGAAACGGCGCGAACAAGCCGTGCACTGGCGTCGGCGGCGGATCGAGACGCCGTCGTCGGCAACTCGACTATCGACCACTCGGGAATCCGCATTGCGGCAATACGGGCAGTTCACGGCACCTCCATCTGTAGCCTAAGAAGCATTCTCGGTTCACCCATGGTGGCAAGAATCAACTCATGTCACCTAACAGTTTAGCGTCTATTGCGCGTTTCGCACCGCGACCGCGTCTCCATGGGCTGGCAGGTCCTCGGCATTGGCAAGATTAATCACGTGAGCGGCCACTTCGCCCAGCGCGGCCTTGTCGTAGTTGATCACCTGGATGGCTTTCAAGAAGGTATTCACGTTCAGCCCCGAGGCGTGCAGCGCGGTGCCACTGGTCGGCAGCACGTGGTTGGATCCTGCGCAGTAGTCGCCCAGCGAAACCGGGGCATAGGCGCCGACAAACACGGCGCCAGCAGCGGTGATGCGGGCCGCGGTGGATTCCGCCTCGGCCACCATGATTTCCAGGTGCTCGGCGGCGTAGGCGTTGCACACCTCGATCCCCTGCTCCAGGTCCTTGACCAAGATGACGGCCGATTGGGATCCTGACAGTGCCTCTGTCACACGGGCGGAGTGCTTGGTGGCGGCAACCTGCACCATGAGTTCCTTGCGCACGCCAGCAGCTAGTTCAGGTGAATCGGTAATCAGCACGGCCGCGGCGTTGGCATCGTGTTCTGCCTGCGAAATCATATCGGCAGCGACGAAGCCCGGGTTAGCTCCCTTGTCGGCAAGAATCGCGATTTCCGTAGGACCAGCTTCAGCGTCAATGCCTACCACGCCCTTGACCAAGCGCTTGGCGGTTGCCACGAACACGTTGCCTGGACCGGAGATCACGTCAACCGGTTCGATCCCGCCACGCTCATCGTTCGGCATGTCCACCCCGTAGGCGAACGCGGCAACAGCCTGGGCACCGCCCATGGCGTGCACCTCGTCGATGCCCAGCAGCTTGGCGGCAGCCAAGATGGTGGGGTGCGGCAGTCCGGCGAATTCCTTCTGCGGCGGGCTGGCCAGGGCTAGCGAGCTGACGCCGGCTGCCTGGGCAGGTACGGCGTTCATGATGACCGAGGACGGGTAGACGGCCAGGCCACCTGGCACGTACAGGCCGACGCGGCGCACCGGGACCCAGCGCTGGGTGACAGTTGCCCCGGTAGCGTAGCGGACTTCGGCGTCGTCCGGGCGCTGGGCCTTGGCGAATACGCGGGCGCGGTCAATGGATTCTTCCAGCGCCAGGCGAACCTGCGGGTCCAGTTCTTCCAGGGCGCGGTCCAGCTCATGCTGCGGCACACGGGTATGCTCCAGCTCAACGTGGTCAAAGCGCTGGGCCAGGTCCTTGAGTGTTTCCATGCCATGGGCGCGGACATCATCGATGATCTGCTGCACGGTTTCGGCAGCGGTCTGGGAGTTCATCTCCGGGCGCGGCAGCTTGGCTTTCAGCTGTGCGTAGCCCAGGGATTCGTTGCGCCAATCAAGGGTGGCGAGTGCTGAGAATTCGGTTTCTGGAATAGTGCTCACCTACCTAGTTTAACGCCGATGACCGGGGAAGGTTCATTAGTTACCTTCCCCGGTCATCCAAGCCGTGATCCGATTACCTATACGTCCAGGCAGTGCGGGCCCAGCAGCACCTTCAAATCGCCGAACAAGGCAGGATTGGGGTTTACCCTGAAGTTCATGCCCAGGCGCAGCAGCGAGGTGCCGCGGCTGCCGGTGAGCTTCACCCGCACCTCGGTGTTGCCACTGTGCGTGCGCAGCACATCACCCAGCTTCTGCACCAGGGTCTCGGTGGCCTTGTGTGTCGGAATGCCGATGACTACCGGTCCCCCGTTGGCATCCTCGGAAATTTCCGGGATCATCATTTCCTGCGCGTTCAGGGTGATGGAGCCGTCATCGCGGCGCTGCACGCGCCCCTTGATGACCACGATCAGGTCATCGGCCAGGATCTCGGCGATCGGCTGGTAGGCCTGGCCGAAGAACATGACCTCCATCGAACCGGAGAGGTCTTCGATCTCGCAGCGCGCATACGGGTTGCCGCTCTTCTTGGCGATGCGCCGCTGCAGACCGGAAATCATGCCGGCGATGGAAATGATGTGGCCATCCTGCGGGCCGTCATCCGAGAGCACGTGCGTGACCGGCATGTCAGCGTACTGGTCCAGGGCCGAGCCCAGTCCCTGCAGCGGGTGGTCGGAAACGTACAGGCCGAGCATGTCGCGCTCGTAGGCCAGTTTTTCCTTCTTGTCCCAATCGGGCATGTCGGGGATCGCCACGTGCATCGACTCCGAGGACTCATCCGCGCCCAGGGCGCTGAACAGGTCGAACTGGTTGGCCGCCTCGTTGCGCTTGACCTGGATCACCGAATCCACGGCTTCTTCGTGGATGGCCACCAGCGCCCGGCGTGGATGCTTCATGGAGTCGAAGGCACCGGCCTTGATCAGCGATTCAATGGTTCGCTTGTTGCAGACCACGGCCGGGACCTTGCCCAGGAAATCGTTGAAGTCGTTGTAGTTGCCCTTCTCCGTGCGGGCCTCGACCATGCCGGCCACCGCATTGGTGCCGACGTTGCGGATGGCGCCCATGCCGAAGCGGATATCCTTGCCCACTGGGGTGAAGTTCAACGCCGATTCGTTGACATCCGGCGGCAGCACGGTGATGCCGATGTGGCGGCATTCGTTCAGGTACAGTGCCAGCTTGTCCTTGTCATCGCCCACCGAGGTCAGCAGCGCGGCCATGTATTCGGCCGGGTAGTGCGCCTTGAGGTAGGCGGTCCAGTAGGAGACCACGCCGTACGCGGCCGAGTGGGCCTTGTTGAACGCGTAGTCGGAGAATGGCAGCAAGATGTCCCACAGGGTCTGCACGGCGGCGTCCGAGTAGCCGTTGTCGTTCATGCCCTGCTTGAAGCCGGCGAACTGCTTATCCAGTTCCGACTTCTTCTTCTTGCCCATGGCACGGCGCAAGATATCGGCCTGGCCCAGCGAGTAGCCGGCCAGCTTCTGCGCAATAGCCATAACCTGCTCCTGATACACGATCAGGCCGTAGGTGCCGCCGAGGATCTCTGCCAGCGGTTCAGCGAGCTCCGGGTGGATTGGGGTGACTTCCTGCAACCCGGTCTTGCGCAGGGCGTAGTTGGTGTGGGAGTTGGCGCCCATCGGGCCCGGACGGTACAGCGCGATCACTGCGGAGATGTCTTCGAAGTTATCGGGGCGCATCATCTTCAGCAGCGAGCGCATGGGACCGCCATCGAGCTGGAACACGCCCAGGGTGTCGCCGCGGGCCAGCAGGTTGTAGGCCTCGGGGTCCTCGATACTCAGGGTCTCGAGGTCGATTTTGGTGCCGGTGTTGTACTCGATGTTCTCCAGGGCATCGGAAATGATGGTGAGGTTGCGCAACCCCAGGAAGTCCATCTTGATCAGCCCCAGGCCTTCACAGGTCGGGTAGTCGAACTGGGTAATGACCTGTCCATCCTGGATGCGCCGCATGATGGGGATGACGTCGATGATCGGGTCCGAGCTCATGATCACGCCGGCGGCGTGCACGCCCCACTGGCGCTTCAGGCCTTCCAGGCCCTTGGCCGTCTCGAAGACGCGGGCCGCCTCCGGGTCATTGGCCACCAGGTTGCGGAAGTCCCCCGCCTCCGAATAGCGCTTGGATTGCGGGTTCTCGATGTCGTTCAGCGGGATGTCCTTGGCCATCACCGCCGGCGGCAGCGCCTTGGTCAGGGTCTCGCCCATGCTGAACGGGTAGCCGAGCACGCGCGATGAGTCCTTCAGCGCCTGCTTGGTCTTGATTGAACCGTAGGTCACGATCATCGATACGCGCTCATCACCGTACTTCTCGGTCACGTACTTGATGACCTCGGAACGGCGGCGATCATCGAAGTCGACATCGAAGTCGGGCATGGAAACACGTTCCGGGTTCAGGAAACGCTCGAAGATCAGGCCGTGCACCAGCGGATCGAGGTCCGTGATCCGCATGGCGTAGGCGACCATGGAGCCTGCACCCGAACCACGCCCCGGGCCAACACGGATGCCGTGGTCCTTGGACCAGTTGATGAAGTCGGCCACGACCAGGAAGTATCCCGGGAAGCCCATCTTGATGATGACGTCCAGCTCGTAGTCTGCCTGCTTGCGCGAAGCCTCTGGGATGCCGTTCGGGTAGCGGTAGTGCAGTCCCTTGTCGACTTCCTTGATCAGCCAGCTGGTTTCGTCCTCCCCCGGCGGGCAAGGGAATTTCGGCATGTAGTTGGCGTTCGTGTCGAAGGAGACCTCGACCCGGTCGGCGATCGCCAGGGTGTTGTCGCAGGCTTCAGGAAATTCCTTGAACAAATCGCGCATTTCGCGCGCCGATTTCAGGTAGTAGCCGGTGCCGGAAAAAGCGAAGCGGCTGCCGCCCTGGTCATAGGTGGGCTCGTCGAGCGTGGAGCCGGAGTTGATGGCCAGCAGCGCCTCGTGGGCCTTGGCATCGGATTCATGGGTGTAGTGCAGGTCGTTGGTAGCCACCAGCGGAATGCCCAGTTCCTTGGCCAGGCGCAGCAGGTCCTTGGTGATGCGGCGTTCGATCTCCAGACCGTGGTCCATGATCTCGCAGAAGTAGTTTTCCTTGCCGAATAAATCCTGCAGTTCAGCCGCGGCCGCCTTCGCCGCATCGTACTGGCCCAGGCGAAGCTTGGTCTGGACTTCACCCGAAGGGCAGCCGGTCGTGGCAATGAGGCCTTCGTGGTGCTCGTTGAGCAGCTCGCGGTCCCAGCGCGGGTATTTGCCGAACACGGAGTCCAGCGAGGCGCGGGACGAACCCTTGAAAAGGTTGTCCATGCCCTTGTTGTTGTACGAGAGCAGGGTCATGTGGTTGTACAGGCCGCCACCGGAAACGTCATCGCCCTTTTGCGATTCGTCGGTACGCCATTTCACGCGGGTCTTGTCGTCGCGCGCGGTGCCCGGGGTGACATAGGCTTCTACGCCGATGATCGGCTTAACGCCAGCTCCGGTGGCTTGGCGCCAGAAATCGAAGGCACCGAACAGGTAGCCATGGTCGGTAATCGCCATGGCTTCCATGCCCTGCCGGTTAGCTTCGGCGAAGAGTTCGCCTAGGCGCGCCGCACCGTCCAGCATGGAGTATTCGGTGTGGGTATGAAGATGGACAAATCCGTCACGTGTAGCACTCACCCAACCAGTCTAGCGATCAAACCCGGACTTGGGCCCACCCCGGCGCGGTGCTGTGGCTAGCACGACACAAGGTGCTGCCGGCCAGTGGCCAACAGCACCTTGGAACTCAGTATCCGCCTTCGCGCAGCAGCTCGACGGCGCCTGCCAGATCCGCAGGATATTCGCTTTCGTATTCCATCCACTGGCCGGAGACCGGATGGGAGAATCCAAGACGTTTTGCATGCAGCCACTGCCGGGTCAGGCCCAGAGCGGCACCCAGCTTGGGATCCGCTCCGTAGGTCTGGTCTCCGGCACAAGGGTGCCCGAAGGCTGAGAAGTGGACGCGGATCTGGTGGGTGCGCCCGGTTTCCAGTTGCACCTCGACCAGCGAGGCGCGGCCGAAGGCCTCGATCACCTTGTAGTGGGTGACCGAGTCCCGCCCGCCATCCAGGACAGCGAACTTCCAGTCGTGGCCCGGGTGGCGCCCGATCGGCGCGTCGATGGTGCCTTCCAGCGGGTCAGGCAGGCCCTGCACCACCGCATGGTAGATCTTCTTGGGGGTGCGTTCCTTGAAGGCGCGCTTCAGTTCGGTGTAGGCGCGTTCGGTTTTCGCCACGACCATCAGGCCGCTGGTGCCCACGTCCAAGCGGTGCACTATGCCTTGGCGTTCGGCGGCACCGGAAGTGGTGATGTTGTAGCCCTCGGCCATGAGTGCGCCGACAACTGTCGGGCCCACCCACCCCGGGGATGGATGGGCTGCGACACCCACGGGCTTGTCGATGACCACATAGTCATCGTCGTCCGCGATAATCTTCAGCTCTTCCACTTTCTCAACCTTAATTTCTAATGGGTCTGCCTGCGGCGGGATGGTGACTACCAGCTGGTCCCCCGCCTTGATCTTCAGAGATTTGGCAATGGTTCGTCCGTTGACCTGGATCTGCGAATCCTTGCAAAGGCTCGAAGCCAAGGTGCGCGGGATCTGCAGGGACCGGGAGATATAGGCGTCAAGGCGTGCACCGGCATCGGCTGGGTCAACCAGCAGTTCGTGAATGGTGGTTTCGTTCGAGATCATGCGTTTGGTTCTGCTTCGTCCTTGTTGGACTTGTCTTTCTTTGGAGGATCGCCAATGCTGCCATCGAGGTTGCGCCCGCGGATGAGCATGTACGCCACCGCGATCATGGAACAGACGATGAAGGAGTCGGCGACGTTGAAGATAGCGAAGTGGGTGACGGAAAACATGTCTACCACATGGCCGAATCCGTAGCCCGGTTCACGGAACAGCCGGTCCACGACATTGCCCAGGACACCGCCGAGCAGGCAGCCCAGGGCTATGGCCCAGCTTCTGGACAGCACCTTGCGGAAAAACAGGTAAATGACGTAGACCGCGACTGCCGATTGCAGGATCGCGAAGACTATGGTGAAGTCTTCGCCGATGGAGAAGGCGGCACCAGGGTTCAGGATGTAGTGGATGTTGAAGAATCCGGGAATCACTTCAATCGATTGGCCAAGCCGCATGTTCTGTTCAACGGCAATTTTGACGGTTTGGTCCAGTACCAGCGCGATCAGAGCGATCACGAGGCCAAGGCCAACGTATTTCTTCGCCTTCGCGCCCGCGTTTCCGGATTGAACTGCGTCCACAGTGGTACCCATTATTTCCTCTTAAACGTCAACGGTGGTGATCGGAATGTATCCGTTCACCACCGTTGATCTTACTTGATAGCTAGATCAAGTTATGAACTGTCAGCGACTAGCTGGTCTTGCCTGCCGCACCAGCATCGATCGAACCCTGGGACTCAAGGTCACGCAGCTGTCCTTCGATGTAGGTCTTCAGGCGAGCACGGTAATCGCGTTCGAAGCCACGCAACTGCTCGAGCTTGCGCTCCAGAACCGACTTCTGCTGCTCCAAGGCCGACAAGGTCTTGCGGCTCTTCTCTTCAGCGGTGGTGACCAAGGTGTTAGCTTCGGTCTTCGCTTCGGAGATGATCTTGTCGCGCTGCTCGACACCGGCAGCGACGTACTCGTCGTGCAGACGCTGAGCCATGGACAGCACGTTGGCTGCCGACTCTGCGGATTCGGAGCGAGGAGTTGCAGCTGGCGCTGCTGCTGCGGCCGGAGCTGCAGGTGCCTTCTCAGCGGCAGCTGGCTTAGCTTCTGCCTTCTTTTCCTCAGCTGGCTTGGCAGCTGGGGTTTCTGCCTTCGCTGGCTCTGCAGGCTTAGCTTCTGCCTTCTTCTCTTCAGCTGGCTTAGCAGCTGGAGCAGCAGGAGCAACTGGAGCGGCCGAAACAGGTGCAGGAACAGCCTGCTCCTTCGATACCGAACCCGCATCTTCGCCAAGTTCGGCAAGGCGGCTGCGCAGAGCCTCGTTCTCACCGGTTAGGCGACGCAGCTCCACAACGATTTCGTCGAGGAAGTCATCTACCTCGTCTTGGTCGTAGCCTTCACGGAACTTGGTCGGCTGAAACCGCTTATTGACTACGTCTTCTGGCGTCAGAGCCATTGGGTCACCTCAATACTGGGATCATTTCCGCACGACCATTGTCTTGCCTTGCGAAACACTTACCGTTTTTGTCAGTGTCGCGACCGGTGAAGTCGGAGCACCATTTCCTAAAGGATATAACGATTTGGACAATTATTACGAAATCGAGCTTACGCGCGAGTCTCTTATTCTTTGAATCTACAGCTTTTGACTGCTCAGGACAATCCCCGTGAAGCACGGAAATGCCCTAATCAGATCCCTGTCCTGAGGCCCAGGTTGGCTACCACCGCTTTAAGAATGATTACGACGATGAACAACACAAGAAAGGACAGGTCAAGACGGATTCCGCCGAGATCCAGGGGTTTGATCTTCCGGCGCAACCAGCGCAGCGGAGGATCGGTAATCGACACGATTGCACTTGCGACAATCAATGCGATGCCTTTGGGTCGCCAGTGGCGAGCAAAGCTTTCCGTTACATCCAACACAATTCTCATTAAGAGCAGAATCTGGAGGATGGCTAAGGCGAGATAGATGATCCCGAACACCATTTTGTGCTTGTGCTCCTGGTGTCTTAGCTCTGATTAAAGAAGGTTGCTTGCGCTTCGGACTGCTTGCGATCTTCACCGAGGACCTCAACGGTCGCTGGTGAGAGCAAGAAGACCTTGTTCGTGACTCGCTCAATGGAGCCGTGCAGGGCGAAAACAAGACCGGCCGAGAAGTCGACGAGGCGCTTGGCATCGGTTTCACCCATGTCGGTGACATTCATAATCACCGGGATGCCGTCACGGAAGTTCTCACCGATGATCTTGGCATCGTTATAAGAACGAGGGTGGACGGTAGTAATCTGACGCAATTCGGAATCCTCATCCCGTACTGAAGGGGCACGCTTAATAGGGGTGACCGGAGCACGGTATTCCGTCTCTGGTTCTCTAGCTTGAGTTTGCGGCGCAGCCTGCCTTGCAACAGGCTGTGGGCGTGGGGCTTCGGCAGGTCGCTTTGGAACTGTGTCCTCAACTACCCGAACCTGGGTTTTGGGCTCAGCGTGTTGTGTCTGGGTCTCTTCCTGCTCGACGGCGTCCGCCAAGCCGAGATATACCATTGCCTTACGCAGTCCGTCAGCCACGATGTTTCTCCTCGTTTATCCCATGCATGCAACCCCATTGCACGCTTCCGCTACTTCGACGCTACCGCACAAAATAATGCAGGCATCGTTCATTCGATCAATTCTTGGCGGTGTGTCGCGCACGCCTACGCGGCGGTCCAGATGAGTCCGGCAAGTCGTCCTGCACGGCTTGAACGCCGGTAGGAATAGTAGCTTTTGTCTTCCAAGGTGCAGACACCGGATTGCCGCACGTCCACCCCGAGCCCGCGCAGTTCTTGTTCGGCTGAGGCCGGAAGGTCCAGCCCATGGGTCCCCCAGCGAGTCGTGGTGCGAATCCCGGTGCGCAACTCTTCGGATTCCTGGGCCATGCTTTCTGGAACTTCATAGCATCGGCCGCAGATCGAAGGGCCGATCACGGCTTCCACTGTGTCGGCACCATGAGCCTTCAGGCCCTCGACCGTTTTTGCCAGGATCCCGTCGAGCAGCCCGCGCCTGCCGGCGTGGGTTGCGGCACTCAGGGTTTGCCCATTGCGCGTGTTTCTTCCGACAAAGAGCACCGGAAGGCAGTCGGCGACCATCACTGCCAGGGGCTGGGTGCCAGTTGGGTCCAGCAATCCATCGCAGGTTGGCGCTGCCGGCTCTAGCCACGAGGTGCGCCGCACCGGCGTGACCTCATATACATCGGCGGAGTGCACCTGGTTCATGAAGTTAAGCGAGAAGCGTCGAACCCCGATCAAGTCCTCCAATTTGGCTCGATTCTCCGCCACAAGGCGGGGATCGTCATTCACGTGCAGGGCGAGGTTTCCCTCAGCCTGCGATGTGAATGCCAGTTGGATGCTCGGATCGAGGTTCGACGCGAAATGTAGCACTGCTCAGCTTCTTGCTGTTTTTACTTCAGGAAGTCCGGGACATCCAGGTCGTCGTTCGAACCGTTCAGGTCCGAGTCGACAACATCTGGAAGGTCCTGGAAGGAGCTAGCCTGCTCTGCGGCAGCTGGCTTCTCATGAGCAACCTGGGCTGGCTTCGCAGCTTCGGTTGCAGCAGGTGCTGGTGTTTCTGGAATGCTCGCTGGCACTTGCTCAGCCGGGCGCGCGGAGACAGCTGGCTTTGCTGCGACCGGTGCCATTGGCTTGCTGGTGACATCTGGCTCGTCGAAGCCGGCTGCAATCACGGTGACACGTGCTTCGTCGCCCAAGGCGTCGTCAATGACGGCACCGAAGATGATGTTGGCTTCCGGGTGGGCAACTTCCTGCACGAGGCGTGCAGCTTCGTTGATTTCGAACAAGCCGAGGTCGGAGCCGCCCTGGATGGAGAGCAGGACGCCGTGGGCGCCATCGATAGAAGCTTCGAGCAGTGGCGAGGCAATAGCCAGCTCCGCTGCCTTCACTGCACGGTCTTCGCCCCGCGCCGAACCGATGCCCATCAATGCCGAGCCTGCGCCCTGCATAACGGACTTCACGTCGGCGAAGTCGAGGTTGATCAGGCCCGAGGTGGTGATCAGGTCGGTAATGCCCTGCACGCCGGAGAGCAGAACCTGGTCTGCCTGGCGGAATGCATCGAGCACCGATACGTTGCGATCCGAGATCGACAGCAGTCGATCGTTCGGGATCACAATGAGGGTATCCACTTCGTCGCGCAGGGCTTCGATGCCCGACTCGGCGGAGTTAGCGCGGCGGCGACCCTCGAAGGTGAATGGACGGGTGACCACGCCGATGGTCAGCGCGCCAAGCGAGCGGGCAATGCGGGCCACGACCGGCGCGCCGCCGGTACCAGTACCGCCGCCTTCGCCAGCGGTAACGAAGACCATGTCCGCGCCGCGCAGGACGTCTTCGATTTCTTCTACATGATCTTCCGCTGCCTGGCGTCCCACATCAGGGTTGGCGCCAGCGCCCAGGCCACGAGTCAGTTCGCGTCCTACGTCGAGTTTGACGTCGGCATCACTCATAAGCAGAGCCTGGGCATCGGTGTTAATGGCGATGAACTCTACGCCCTTGAGACCGACTTCGATCATTCGATTGACTGCGTTTACACCGCCACCGCCGATTCCGACGACTTTAATGACCGCGAGGTAATTCTGTGGAGCTGCCACGTCCCGCTTCCCTTGTTAGATGTGCTACATATTTCACGACTCCAGCTAAAGACCTTCACCTTTAGCCTTAAGGTTAAGATTCTGTCAAGCTGTCGTTATTAGAAACGCTATGAGTCGTGTGGTCTTTCTGCAACGACCGCCTAGGCGTGTCGCTTATTCAAAACTATCTTTCCAGAATTTCTTGGCTTATTGGTCTTCCCGCGCCCAGAGCACCGCGACTTAATAGACCACGGGATTTTCTGGGTTGGTGACGTCGATGGTCGTCTTGGCCGCGTGCTTTTTCTCAAGCTCTTTCAAGAAGATCGTCGCCACTTCATTTTTCAGCGCCGCTTTCTTGGCGTCTCCCCAAATCAAAGTACGGTTCTTCGGCAACGCCAGTTCGGCGAACCCTGCCTTGGACAAGGATGCCGTTGAGACTTCCTTGAGCACTTTCTTGTCAACGGTGCTCAAGATTCCGGTCAGCAGCTTGAACTGCTCCGGATCAGCAGTGACGTCGGTGGCCTTGATCTTGGGCAACTTGTCCTTGTCATTCTTGCCGACGGTGCGAAGCTTCTTGCCGGTCTCGGAGACCAGGTACTGCTTCTTGCCCTCCAGCAAGATGGCCACCGGCACAGCTTCGATTACCTCAACGACCAAGGTGTTGGGCATCTGGGCCTTGACCACGATTTCGTCGATGGCCGGCTGCTCGCCGATCAGCTCCTGGACCCTCGATTCAGAGATCCGCGGCAGCGGAACGCCCTTCAATGGTTCCAGGGACTTCCCCAGCTTCTCGGAATTGACCAGCTTGGTGCCGGTTACTTCGATCTTCTTGGCAGCGA
Source organism: Glutamicibacter sp. NPDC127525 (assembly GCF_042672105.1). NCBI lineage: Bacteria > Bacillati > Actinomycetota > Actinomycetes > Micrococcales > Micrococcaceae > Glutamicibacter > Glutamicibacter sp. NPDC127525. The sequence continues at coordinate 743,593 of NZ_JBHXVN010000001.1, forward strand.
TCACCGGTGAGAAGCTCAAGATCAAAACCGCAGCGAGGCTGAGCACGACGATGCATGCCGCGAGAATAATCAGGATCTTGCGCCGTTTTTTCTCCGGGCTCTCCGGAAGTTCTACGACTTTTGCTGCTTCACCCATGGATCACCTTGGTAGACGGAAGTGGACCAACTGCGATGGCCTCGGACTCTGGACGGAATTCGTCAGCTCAGCGACTTGACGATGTCTGGACCTAGCGCTGTGACATCGCCGGCGCCAATGGTCATGATGACATCGCCCGGCTCGGACTGCTCCACCACGTGCGCTACAGCGGCTGCCGGCGAAAGTACCTGGGCAGGAACCTCGATGCGCGATGCGATCAGTTCGCTGTCCACGCCATCGATAGGTTCTTCACGTGCCGGGTAGATATCCAGCACGGCCACCGAATCGGCCAGGGACAAGGCCTGGGCGAATTGGCGGAAGAACTCTTGCGTACGGCTGAACAGGTGCGGCTGGAAGACAATGTGCAGCCGGCCGTTGCCGGCCACCGTACGGCCGGCGGTCAGCGCTGCCTGCACCTCGGTCGGGTGGTGCGCGTAGTCGTCGTAGACACGGACCTCCGCGGCTTCACCCTTGAATTCGAATCGGCGAGCTGCCCCGGAGAAACTGGAGAGCGCCTGCAGCGCTTCGTCAACGTCCACACCTGCATCAATGCCGACAGACAATGCGGCGGCAGCATTAAGCAGGTTGTGCTGGCCGGGCACTGCCAGATCCAGGATGCGGCTTTGTCCGCTGCCCCATTCGATGGTTGCGGTGAAGCGGCCGTCTTCGGTGGCGCGGGCATCGGAAAGGCGGCGGTCGGCGTGATCGCTGAAGCCGTAGGTCTGCACGCGGATTTCCGGACGCTCTGCGCGCATCTTGTGCGCCAGGTCGTTGGAACCCTCATCATCTGCACAGCAGATCAGCAAGCCGTCTGCCGGCAATAGCCGGGCGAAGTCCACGAAGGCCTGGTGCACTGCTTCAGCGGTACCGTAGTGATCCAGGTGGTCGGCTTCGACGTTGGTCACGATGATGGCATCCGGCCGGTAGTTGAGGAAGGAAGCGTCGGATTCGTCCGCTTCGGCCACGAAGTAGGATCCGGATCCGAGCTCGGCGTTGGTGCCCAGGCTTGGAATATTCGCTCCCACGGCGAAGCTCGGACGCGCGCCAATGGTCTTGAGCATATGGGCGGTCAGCGAAGTGGTGGTGGTCTTGCCGTGAGTACCGGCGATGGCCACGATCTTCTCGTGGCCGCGCATGGTAGCTTCCAGGCCTTCGGAGCGGTGCAAGATGCGCAGTCCGCGGCGCAGTGCCTCGTCGTATTCCGGGTTTCCGGCCTTGATGATCGAGGAGATCACCACGGTGTCGGCGTCGCCGAGGTTCGCTGGGTCGTAGCCTACGTGGATGCGCGCGCCGCGCTCACGCAAGCCATCGAGCACCGGAAGATCCTTGGCATCGGTGCCGGAGACAGCCAGGCCGTAGTCGAGCAGCAGCCGTGCAACCGCTGATACGCCAACCCCGCCTACACCCATCAGGTGTACCTTGCCCAGATCGGCGTTCAGTTCGTCGGCTCGCAGTGCCATGGTTCTAGCCTTCCTGACCCGCACGGCGGCGGGTTGAAACTTCATCAATAATCCGTCGCGCCATGATCTGCGCGGCGTCGCGCTGCCCCAATGAGGCAGCGGCTTGAGACATCTTTTCAATTTTATGCTGATCGGTCAGCAGATTGATGACATTTTCGGTGATATAGGACTTTGTGAACTCCGCGTCGGAAACCAGGACGGCTCCCCCGGCAGCGACCAGCTCACGGGCGTTGAGCTTTTGCTCGCCGTTGCCGATGGGCAGCGGAACCAGTACCGAGGCGGTGCCAGCTACGGCCAGTTCGCAGACGGTGCCCGCGCCGGAGCGGCAGATCATCAAATCCGCGACGGCGTAGGCGTAGTCCATGCGGTCCACGTATTCGGTCTGGCTGTAGCCTTCATGGGACAGCAGATTGCCCGAGGCGTCCAGAATCTGCTTTCCGCGTCCGGTGATGTGGATAGTGTGGATGCCAGCTGCGTTCAGCTCGTCCAGGGACTGCTCGATGGCGGTATTGATGCTCTGCGCTCCGGAGGATCCACCGGTGACCAGAAGTACCGGCTTCTGCCCGGTGATACCGAAGTACCCGCGTGCTTCTCCTCGCAGCGCGGCTTTGTCCATGGTGGCAACGTTGGAGCGCATCGGCATGCCCACCTGCATCTCACCGGGCAGCCCGGTGTTGGCGAAAGTGGTTCCGACGAATGCCGCGTTCTTTGCCCCGAGCTTGTTGGCCATGCCGGCAACGGAGTTGGCCTCATGCACGAAGATCGGCAGCTTCAGCTGCTTCGCGGCAAGATATGCCGGGGTGCAGACATAACCGCCGACGCCCAGGACGGCCTCGGCCTTGGTGGTGCGCAGAACGTTCTTGGCGTTGTTAATGGCCTTGATGAAACGGAAAGGAAACTTGAGCAGATCCATGTTGATGCTGCGTGGCATCGGGGCCTTGGGGATGAGTTCGAGCGGGTAGCCGGCTTCCGGCACCAGCTTGGTTTCCAGGCCACCGGGAGAACCCAGTGCTGTGACCATTGCTTCGGGATGCTCGGCCTTCACGGCATCAGCTATGGCCAGCATGGGCGAGATATGGCCGGCAGTTCCGCCGCCGGCGACGACTAGACGAAGTGCTTCGCTCATCTGTTGCTGTACTCCTTCGTCCTGCCAATGGGCAGGATCAACGTCCACCGCAGATTCAGCGATGGGCCTCTGCTTCTGATAGCGGCCGCTTGCGGCGCACTATTTGGTTTTCTTGCTCTTTGCCGGTTTCTTTTCCAGCGTTGCTTCGAATTCAAGTTTTTGCGCCCGGGCCGAGGAGAGGACATAGCCCATTGCCAGCATGATGGCGAGCATCGCCGAGCCGCCGGAGGAAATGAACGGCAGCGGAACACCGATCACGGGAAGTACGCCGGTGACGGTACCCAGATTCACGAAGGTCTGGCCGATGACCCAGGACATCAGGCAACCCATGAGCACCTTGGTGTACAAGTCCTTGGCGCGTGCTGCAATGCGATACATCGCCAAGGCCAGCAGCATGAACATGACCAGGACGAACAGCACGCCGATCAGGCCGAACTCTTCACCCAGGATGGAGAAGATGAAGTCGTTCTGCGCCTCAGGCACATAGGACCACTTCATGCGGGACTGGCCTGCGCCCACACCGAACCAGCCGCCGGAGGCGAAGGCGTGAAGGCCCATGCTGGCCTGGTAGCAAAGGTCGCTGCTCGGGCCGCAATCGGTATCAAGCCAAGCGAGGATGCGCTGGCGGCGATTGGAGGAAGCGAAGATCGCCACGGACAGGCCCAGGACACCGACCACCGAAAACGCCGCCAGCCACTTCATCCGGATGCCGCCCAAGAACATCGCCGAGGCAATGATCATCAACAAGACCAGCGCTGTACCTACGTCCTTGCCGACCACGATGAGGCCAACAATGAAGACCCCCACCGGGGCAACCACTGGGACGACCAAATGCTTGATGTCGTGCAGCAGATGCTGCTTCTTTTCCAGCATGAACGCGGCAAAAACAGACAACGCCAGTTTGGCGAACTCGCTGGGCTGCAGGCCGAAGCCGCCGATGCGGATCCAGTTTCGGTTGCCGAGCACCGTATGGCCCAATGGCGTGAACGCCACGAGGAACAACAGGACCACTGCCGCAATAACGGAAGGCCAGGCCAGCCGCTTCAGCGTTTCCGGCTTGATCCGCTGCATGACCAGCATGCAGAGAATACCCAAGGCGGCAAAGCCACCCTGGGACAGCGCCACGGTGAAACCGTCCCTGCCCTTCGCGATCGCTTCAACCGACGCCGATGACTGGACCATGACCACACCGAAAACGGCCAGCACGATGGAGCCCACGAGCACCAGCCAGTAGTCCGTGGAGGCCATGCGGCCGCTGGAGTTCTCGACGGTTCCGAGCATCCTGCCGAATCTCACGTACCAAGGGAGTTCGGCTTTGGAACCTGCTGGCTTCTTGTTCATTTTCATCGCCATCGGTGCCTCCTGCCTCGGTGTCGTTTATTCGGTCAGCTTTCGATTACTGGTCTTCGCCAGTTTTATCCATCAGATCACTGACGGCAGCGATAAATGCGTTGCCACGCTGGGCGTAGGAACTGAATTGGTCCATCGAGGCCGCGGCGGGAGCCATGAGCACGGTATCCCCTGCTTCGGCTACTTCGGCAGCCTTGGAGACCGCACGCGTCATGACCTGGGCGCCGCTTGGAACCGAACCGTCACCGCCCTGCGCTGCTCCGGTGATGTCGATGACTTCAACCTCTGGCGCGTGGGCAGCGAGTGCTTGGCGCAAACCGGCGGTGTCGGTGCCGATGAGCAAGACCTTGGCCAGGCGCTGCGCGTGCTTGGCGATCAAGTCGCCGTATTCCACGCCCTTGGACAAGCCACCGGCAATCCAGACCACACGGGTGAATGCGGCCAACGAAGCATCGGCCGCATGCGGATTAGTGGCCTTGGAATCATTGATCCACAGGATGTCGTTCTTGCGGGCGACGGCCTGGATCCGGTGATCGCCGGAGTCGAAGTTCGCCAAACCCGCAGCGACAGCTTCTGCATTCACTCCGTACGCGCGGGTCAGCGCCGCCGCGGCAGCCGCGTTCGCGGCGGTGTGGCGCGGAACAATCTCGCCGATGTCCTTCAGGGCGATCAGTTCCACGGCACTGGTCTTGCGCTCTTCGATGAAGGCGCGGTCCACCAGCAGGCCTTCGACAACACCCACCATCGATACTGCTGGGGTATCGGTGGTGAAGCCGATAGCACGGCAGCCTTCGATGACTTCAGCGTTTTCCACCATGGTGATGGTGCGCTCATCGGCGGCGTTGAAGATCGCTGCTACCTGGGTGCGTTCGTAGATCTTGGCCTTGGCGGCCTTGTAGTTGCCGAAGCCGCCATGCCAGTCCACGTGGTCTTCGGCCAGGTTCAAGACCACCGAGGCAAGCGGAGAAATGCTATGCGTGTAGTGCAGCTGGAAGCTGGAGAGCTCGACGGCGAATACGTCATAGTCCACCGGTTCGCGTACGGCATCCAGGATCGGGGTGCCGACGTTGCCGACGGCGATGGCCTTCAGCCCATCGGCGCGCAGGATTGCCTCGGTCATGCCCACAGTGGTGGTCTTGCCGTTGGTGCCGGTAATCGCCAGCCACTGTGGTGCTGTGTGGCCGGCACGGTTCTGCACGCGCCAAGCCAGCTCGATATCGCTCCAGATCTCGATGCCCTCGGACTCGGCCTCTGCGATGACCGGATTACGGGGATTCCAGCCTGGGGAAACCATGACCAGCTGGGCCGGCTTGCCATCGACCAACGGCAGGGCCTGGACGTTCCCGTCGCCCAGCAGCACCTCATGGGCCCCGACGATCTTCAGCGTCTCGGCACGTTGCTGGTTCAGCTGGTCATCGCGGCCGTCGATGACGGTGACGATGGCACCCAGCTCGATGAGGGTGTCGGCCGCAGAGAATCCGGAGAGTCCCAGTCCGGCGACGACTACGCGCAGGCCATTCCAATCAGCATCCCAGCTGGTTAGCGAGTCAAGAGATTTGCCAGCGTCTACGCTCACAGTGCGACAACCCATTCAGAGTAGAAGAGACCCAGGCCCGCGGCCACGAACAGGCCGGCAAGGATCCAGAATCGGATAACAACGTTTTCTTCGGACCAGCCCGAAAGCTCGAAGTGGTGCTGCAGCGGCGCCATCTTGAACACGCGCTTGCCGCCCGAGAGCTTGAAGTAGCCCACCTGGATGATCACCGACAGGGAGATGATCACGAACAGGCCGGCAATTACCACCAGCAGCAGCTGGGTGCGCGAGAGGATCGCGAAGGCAGCCACGGCGCCGCCGATGGCCAGCGATCCGGTGTCGCCCATGAAGATCTTCGCCGGCTTGGCGTTGAACCAGAGGAAGGCGATCAGCGCACCGGAGAGGGTGGCCCCCAGCAGGGCCAGGTCCTGCGGGTCGCGTACCGAGTAGCAGACGTCCAGCGAGTCCATGTTGCTGCAGGCCTGGTTCTGCTGCCAGATGCCCATCAGGGTGTAGGCGCCGAAGACCATGATCGAGGCACCGGTAGCCAGTCCGTCCAGGCCATCGGTCAAGTTCACGCCGTTGGTAGCACCGGTCACGATGAAGTTCGCCCAGAGCACGAACAGGATCATGCCCAGCATCGGGCCTGCGAAGGCCAGGTCGATGTTGGTGTCGCGCAGGAAGGAGATCGCGGTAGAGCCCGGAGTCAGGCCCTGGTCATTGGGGAACTGCAAGGCCAGCACGGCGAAGCTGATGCCGAAGAATGCCTGCAGGACAATCTTCTGCCAGGCGCGCAAGCCCAATGAGCGCTTCTTGAAGATCTTGATGAAGTCATCGAGGAAGCCGACCAGTCCCATGCCGCCGAAGAGCATCAGGACCAGCATTCCGCTGGCGGTAATTCCCGAAGAAGTGCGTCCCATGAGCGAAAGGATGCCATGGGTGGCGAAGTACGCCACGAACACGGCCAGGACGAAGACCACTCCGCCCATGGTCGGGGTGCCGGACTTGATGGCGTGCGAGTTCGGCCCGTCGTCGCGCACGACCTGCCCGTATTGCTTCTTGGTGAGCAGGCGGATGTACAGCGGCATGGCCACCATGGTCAGCACGAGGGCAATGCCGGCCCCCAGAATCAATGCGATCATGCGTTGTCGCCTTCCTTCGCGAATGCTGCAATGTCGTCGCCGAGGAAGCGTAGACCGGCCCCGTTAGAGGACTTGAACAAGGCGATGTCGCCTGGCTGAAGCTGCTCTTGCAGCAGCGCGCGAGCCTCATCTACGTCTTCAACGTAGAAGGCCTCGTCGCCCCAGCTGCCTTCGAGCACAGCGGAGTTGTAGGCGGGCTTTGCGCCACGGCCTACCACTACAAGTTTCTTGATGTTCATGCGAACTGCCATGCGGCCCAGCAGGTCGTGCTGGTGGATGCTGTCATCGCCCAGTTCCAGCATTTCGCCCAGGACTGCCCAGGTGCGTCGGCCCGGTGCGCCGTCGGCGCCCAGGCCCAATTCGGCCAGGGTCACCAGCGCAGCGCGCATTGATTCAGGGTTCGCGTTGTACGCGTCGTTGATGATGCTCACGCCGTCAGCGCGCTCGATGCGCTCCATGCGCCAGCGGCTGCCGGCAGCGCGGCCTTCCAGGCCTGCGGCGATCACTTCCGGGGCGATATCCAGGGCCAGTGCAGCGTTGGCCGCGGCGAGGATATTCGAGACGTGATGGCGTCCCAGGAGGCCCGAGGTGATGCGCTTGCTGTAGCCGCCAGGGAATTCAAGAGTGAGTTCTGGCTGCCCGTGGGAATTCACAACAACGTCGGTGGCCCAGACCCCAGCGTTTTCCGGCTTGTTCTTTCCGGTGCCGAAGAAGCGCACGGCTCCCCCGGAACGCAAGTCCATGCGTGCCACGCGGGGGTCTTCAGCATTCAAGATGGCCGTGCCATCGGCTGGCAGGGCTTCAACGAGTTCGCCCTTGGCCTTCTCGATGTTCTCTACCCCGCCGAATTCGCCGGCATGGGCGGTACCGACGCACAACACGACACCGACCTGCGGGTGCACCATATCTGTCAGGTACGTCAGGTGGCCAATGCCGGTGGCCCCCATCTCGATGACAAAGTACTTGGTCTCTTCGGTGGCGCTGAATACCGTCAGCGGGACGCCGACTTCGCCATTGTACGAGCCGATTGGCGACACGGTCGGCGCCACTTGCGACAGAATACCGGCGAGCAGGTCCTTGGTGGTGGTCTTGCCGGCCGAACCGGTGATTCCCACGACCTTGGCGTCGTTCTTTTCCTTGAGAAGGGCAACGATGTGCGCGGCAATTTTGCCCATTGCTTCTACCGCGTCTTCAATGATGATCGCCGGGTGTTCCCTGCGGTCTTCATCGTGGGTAATGCGTTCGGCTAGGGCCAGCACTGCGCCGGCGGCGCGTGCACGGTCGATAAAGGCGTGCCCGTCGGAGAATTCTCCGGGCTTGGCGACGAATAAGGCACCCGGGACGACTTCGCGCGAGTCAGTGGTCACGGAAGTGATCACCGTGTCGGAGGCGGCTGTAGCAGTCGCTTTTCCGCCGGTGATTTCCAGCAGGTCGGTCAGAGACAGTTCAATCATGGCAATAAGGACTTTACACTTGAGCGGTGGCGATAGTGGACTTGTACGTTCTAGGAATTGGTCACAAATCCATGAAGATTCAGTGCTTTCGCTAGTTCCACTCGATCATCCAGTTCCACGTCAATTCCCGCGACGTCTTGCCTGACTTCATGTCCCCGCCCGGCCACGAGAATCGCGTCGTTGGCTTCGGCCAAACTCACAGCGAACTCTACGGCTTTGGCGCGTGGCGCGATGTTGTGAAGCTGCACCTGCGGACGCTCGGAATCGAGAACTTGCTGTGCTCCGGCGGCAACCTGGGCGCGGATCGGAGCCGGGTCTTCGCCGTGCGGGTCGTCGTCGGTCACAATGACGATATCCGCGTGGCGGGCTGCCACCGCTCCCATATCCGGGCGCTTGGTCTTATCGCGCTCTCCGGTGGCGCCGAAGACGACGATCCGGCGTCCCTGCTCCCCCGGACGGATGGAATCCAAAGCCTTTGCCAGTGCATCCGAATTATGGGCGAAATCGACTACGGCTACCGGAGATTCGGCCACGACCTGCATCCGCCCTGGAACGGCGACCGACAGCGGATCCTTGGAGTCCAAGGCCTGCTGCAGGGCTTCGAGGTCCGCACCACCGGCCAGCACCATCAAGGCCGCCAGTGCTCCGTTGGCGACGTTGAACATGCCTGGAAGCAGGGTCCGGGTCCGCAGCTGGCGTCCATCCCGGTGCACCAGGGTGAAACTGTGGCCCAATCCGCAGTGCGCCAGTTCGGCAACCCTCCAGTGCGCCGAAGGGTGTTCGCCGTCGAGGCTCAGGGTCTCGGTAGGCACCAGCGCGCGCTCGGCCAGGCGCTGGCCGTATTCATCGTCTACCATGACCACTGCGCGCTCGGAGCGTTCCGCGGTGAATAGTTCGGCCTTGGTTTCGAAGTACTCGTCCATCGTGCCGTGCAGGTCCAAGTGGTCCTGGGTCAGGTTGGTGTAACCGGAAACGGCAAAGCGCAGGGCATCAACGCGGCCATAGCTCAGCGAGTGGCTGGATACCTCCATGGCCACCGACGTGACTTCCTGCTGCGCCATGCGCGAGAGCACGCCGTGCAGCTGGGTGGACTCCGGGGTGGTCAGCACGCTGGGGATGATCTGCCCGCGGGCGGACATCTCAATCGTGCCGATCAGGCCGGTTTCTTCACCCAGCGCATCCAGGATTGCGCGGATCATGAAGGTTGTGGTGGTCTTGCCGTTGGTGCCGGTGACAGCGAACAGCTTCGGGCTGCGCTGGTCGGTTCCGTAGACGCTCTGCGCGATCACGGCTGCGGATTTGCGTACATCTGCAACGACGGCCACCGGGATCGAGAGGTCATCGCTGAGGAATTCGAGTCCTGCAGTATCGGTGATCAGTGCGACAGCACCGTTGCCGATGGCGGTTTCCACGAATTCGGCACCGTGGCGCTTGGCGCCGGAAATACCCAGGAAGACGTCACCGCTCTGTACGATCTGCGGGTTGAGGCTGACGCCGAGGATTTGCGGAGCGGCATTGAGCAGCGCTCCAGTTCGCACCGCGCCAGCTGTGCCGCAGAGCTGGTCGAAGCCAAGACCGGCGATGCTCTCTGGGCGTAGGTACCGTTCTAGCTCACGCGGAGTGTCGGGGTTCTGGACTACCAAGATTTCTTCTGATCCTCACCTACAAAGACGTCATACGCCTCTGACTTTGTCGTGCTCGGTGGCACATTGAATGTGTTGAGAGTATGGCTCATAACATCGGTAAACGTGTCAGCTACCGAGAAGTCTTTCCAGTTGCCCTTTGGCCTGTACATGGTTGCCACGACGACGAACTGCGGATCTTCCAAGGGAGCGACACCTGCAAAGGAATAAGTATATCCGTCATAGCCCTTGGCGCTTGCCGCCTGGCCTGTACCGGTCTTGCCGCCCACGCGGTACCCGGGAATACGCTCCTTGTAGCCGGTACCGTCGTCAACGACCGATTCCATGAGCTTGAGCATTTCGTCAGCGGTGCTTTTCTTGACCACGCGCTTCTTTTCCGGTGCGGGGATCTTGGTGATGGTACCGTCTTCGTTGCGGTAGCCCTCAATCAGGCTTGGCGAAAGGCGAACGCCGCCGTTGGCCAGGGACTGGAAAATTGAAGCGGTATGCAACACGGTCTGCGAATAGCCCTGGCCGAACATGGTGGTGTACTGCTGGCGGCGGTCCCAATTATCGGGGTGCGCCAATTGGCCAGCGCTAGCGCCATTCAAGCCGACGCGGATGGGCGAACCCAATCCGAAGGCACGCATGTAGTCGTAACGGGTCTGCTTGCTCATGGTATTTCCGACCATCACGGTGCCGGTGTTGTAGGAACGGGCGAAGATGCCCGAGACCGTCATGTCGTACGTTGGGTGTTCCAACGAGTCATTGATGGTTTCCTTGGTGAACGTCTTCTTATTCGGCACACGCATCTCGGTCAGCGGATCCACTCCGCCCTGGTCGATAGCCGCCGCGAAGATCGCGGCCTTGCCTGTGGACCCTGGCTCGAAAGCACGGGTGATGGAGGTGGAGCGGCGGAACTCCGGCTTGGTAGCGCCTGGATCATTCGGGTCCAATTCAGCGGAGTCGCCGATGGCGAGGATCTTGCCGGTATCCGCTTTCATGACGACCACGGAAACCCACTCAGCGTTGAACTGAGCTTGCTTCTTTTCTGCTGCACGCTGGGCAACGTAGTTGATGTCCGAGTCGATGGTCAGAATGACGTCCTGGCCATCGACTGCAGGAGTTTCTTCGACCTCGGTGACGGGAATGCGCACGCCATCGGCGCTGATCTCGAACTTGCGGCTGCCGGCCGTGCCGGCCAGGTGTTCCTCCTGGCTCAGTTCCAGGCCTTCGGCTCCCACCACGGCTGTTTGGTCTTCGGAGTTGCGCACGAACCCCAGCAGTGGTCCTGCAATTACGCCTTGCGGATACTGGCGTTCGCTGCGCAGCAATGAGGCAAGTCGCGGAATGCCGATTTCGAGGACTTCGTTGCGTACTTCCGGGGTCACGCTCTTGGCGAGCATGACGTACCCTTTAGGCTTGGCGTCGCCCTGCGGGCGAACCTTCTTGGCAAGTTCCTCACGGTCCTGGTCAAGGGTATCGGCTAGTTCGTCAATGGCTTGGTCCCACGTGATGCGTTCCTGGCCATTGGTTCCATCCCGCTTCGCACGGCGAATGTTCTCACCCTGCTCGCGCTGGTCGATGACCAGATCATAGCGGTCTACTGAGACGGCGAGGGTGGTGCCATTGCGGTCTTCGATGGATCCTCGATTTGGCGCAATGTTTTCAACGCGTTCGCGGTTTTCCTGTGCAGCGTTGGCAATGGTTGCCGAGTTGATGCCCTGGACCCAGACCAGCCGGCCCAGGATCACCAGCAGCAAAACCACGGAGAGGAGCAGCACAAAGCGCATTCGCTTTTTCGCAGTGTCGATTGCCGTCGAGCTCACAAAAGAACCTAACTTTCCCTCAGCGTGGTTTTCCAGCAGCGTAGGCCACCTGTATCTAGCTTAGAAAGGGCTAACTACTCTGCTGGGGATTTGATGCTTGGTGCAGGGATCGTGCCCCCGTTAAGCTCAGCGTCATTGAACACTGGGCGGCCATCACTGGCAACTTCACGTTCAGCTTTCTCCGGCTTCACCTCTGGTTCCTTGGAACCTTCAGTGGCACCGGACTCCTTCTGTGAATCTGCTGAGGCTTTACCCACAGTGGTCTTCGGCGTGTTTGATGCGTTGGCTTCAGTTTTGCTTTCACCCTTGCGGATGCTGTCGCCCGGCAGCGGAATAGTTCCGTATTCCTGCTTGCTGTTCTTTGCCTTGACCGCCTTCTCAGCGTCTTGGGCAACCTTGCCCTCAGACAGGCTGATCAGCCCTGGAGCACCTGGCGAAACCAAACCGAGGTCCTTTGCCTTGGCGGCCAGTGCCTGTGGCGCCGCCAACGACTGGGCCTCCTTCAGCAGTGCCTGATTCTCTTGGGAAAGCGCACGCTCTTGCGAACGCAAGTTCACGATGTCGTACTGCCGCTGAGCTACAGAAGTATTGAGCAGCACCAGCGTAACGATCACGCTGAATGCCAAGACAACGAGCACCGCAGACATGGTGAACATGGAGCGCTTGCTGGTTTCGTTCATCTTAGGAACCAACGAAAGAGTTACGCGCTGACGCGAATCGCCTTTAGGCAGGTTGCTAGCTGGGACGGGCTCGGGTCGCATTGCACGCGCAGTATTACCGTCGACAACAGGCTGGTTGTTCACGGCTGCGGTCTTCTGCACGCGGCGCTGGGCTCGTTGGCTCATGCTAGCTCCTCTTCAACACTCGTTCCACAGCTCGCAAGCGGGCTGAGGCTGCACGTGAATTTTCTGCTATCTCGTGGTCGCTTGGCTTCTCGGTGCCCTTGGTGAGCACCTTGTATTCAGCTTTGTGTTCGTCCAGCTCCACCGGGAATCCCGGAGGGGCCGACGAGGTAGATCCATGGACGAAGTGCCGCTTGGTGATTTTGTCTTCCAAGGAGTGGTAACTCATCACGACGACTCTTCCGCCGACGTTCAAAGCTCCCATTGCCGCCGGGATCGCACGTTCCAAGACGTCAAGTTCCTCATTCACTGCAATACGCAATGCTTGGAAGGTCCTCTTGGCCGGGTGTCCGTGGTTTCGAGCAGCCGCCGCGGGCACAACGCTGCGGATCACTTCAACTAGTTCAGCAGTGGTAGTGATGCGGCTCTTGGCGCGTGCCTCGACGATTGCCGTCGAGATGCGTCCAGCAAACTTCTCTTCGCCCCACTGTCGAATAATTCGAAGCAGTTCGTCGCGTTCCAAGTCGTTGACCAGGTCCTCGGCAGTTGGGCCAACAGAGGTGTCCATGCGCATGTCCAGCGGTGCATCATAGGAATAGGCGAAACCCCGTTCACGCTCATCGAGCTGCAGCGAGGAAACGCCAAGGTCGAACAGAACGCCGTCGACCCCCGGGAACCCCAGATCTTCTACGACATCCGCAATTTCGTCATACACCGCGTGCACGAGGTCGATGCGGTCCTGGAACGGGGCGAGCCGTGCACCGGCAAGTTCGTGAGCCTGCTCGTCACGGTCTAGACCGATCAGGTGCAAATTGTCGAACCGCTTGAGGATGGCTTCGGAGTGCCCACCCATCCCGAGGGTGCAGTCAACCACAATTGCCCGACGGCCTTCAGCATTGGCTCGCTCAATACCTGGAGCTAGCAAATTAACGCATCGGTCCAGAAGTACTGGAACGTGGCGTTCGGATGCTGGTCGCTGGGAATCCTGATTTGGCACTGCGCCCCCTTTCGCTTTCGATCTGCTGTTGAGATCAGATCCCCCTCCAACCAAGTGGCGATCCAACCTTCTGGCTCCGGGGAAGTGAAGCCAGACGATTTTCTACCCCAAGGTGGCTGGAGATCTCATCTCAACAAACGTGGTGTTTTGTCGGTGTAGGGCACAAGGCCCTAATCTTCGTCAGTATCGGAGAACACGTCTTCTTGTTCATCCAAGTACTGCTGCCATGCGGTCGAATCCCAGATTTCAATACGGTTACCCGCACCGATAACTGTGACCTCCCGATCAAGGCCTCCATAAGTGCGCAGCACTTGCGGAATCGTTACGCGCCCCTGCTTATCTGGAACTTCATCCGAGGCCCCTGAGAGGAACACACGCGCATAGTCGCGTGCTCGTCGGGAGGTCAAGGATGCCTGCGCCAGCTGCTCGTGCTGCTTCTCAAATTCCCGCTGGCTGAAAACGTATATGCAACGCTCTTGGCCGCGAGTGAGAACCAGCCCATAGGACAGCTCATCTCGATATTTAGCTGGAAGAATCAACCGACCTTTTTCATCAAGACGCGGTGTGTAAGTTCCAAGGAACATGCACACCACCTTTCCCGTGAAGTGGCCAGAAGCCCCATTCTCCTCTACTTGCCTCCACTTTACTCCACAACCCTCCACTGTCAATGCAATTTCAGTGGTTTCGCGAGGGTCTGGACTTAAAAAACACCTGAATCTAGCGGATGCTCAGCCTATGTTCAGGTGGAGGGATGGGAATCGTCCCGCTGCATGATCCAGTATTTTTCAGAGATTCCACACGCAAAATCCGCGGAATATAGCTATTTTTAGGCGCGGTGGTGGGAAGTGGAGGAACCTGGGGAGGGAAGTGGGGGCCTGCCTGACCGGCGAGGTGGACGTGAACCTTGGAATCTGCAGAGAATTCAAGATCACTTGCAAAGTCGCGCGGCCCTCAGATAGGCGCACCGAATATCCAGGACATCCAACTTCCCGAATTGAACGAAACCCATGCGCCCCGGCATGAGGTGCACGGTGACCGTAGGGACGTGAGAAGCGGGGCTTAAACAAGAAAAGAGGTGCAACCCTAGGGGTCACACCTCAATATCAATGCAGATCAGCTATCGGACTGATCACGCTTTCGCTGGTTCCATTTTTCTTCCAGGCCGGAAAGGAACTGCGAATTGTTCTTGGCTGCAGATTTTGATCCCGTTCCGTTGGACGGACCAATTTTTCCAGTAGCCGATTTAGTCAGGGCAAGCAGTACACCCGCGAACATCACCGCAAATCCGAGAACGCCTACGATGATGATGTGCTGCGAGATTCCAAAGATGAGTCCCGCTAGGCCGACGATTACCAGCAAGATACCCAGAGCAATATTTCGGGTCGACAAACGTCCCGTGCCCGATGGGCCTTTCATGCTCGAAGCGAAGCGACGGTCTTCATGCAGCTGCTTTTCCAACTGCTCCAACAAACGCTGCTCGTGTTCCGATAGCGGCATCGTCTTCTCCTTCCAAAGGCAATCTCGACGGTCGTCCACCGTCTTCAAGTTCAACGTCGGGTCGAAGGGAAAAGTTCCCTGGATTCGATCGAACTTAATTCAAGGATAGTCTCTTTTGCACCCGCCCTGCTAGTTGATCTTCCCCACTGTCCAGATATCCATACGTTCTACACAGAATGTGTTTATTCCTTGGGGCGCAGAAAACGTGCTGGGGTCACGATGGACTGCGGGAATCTCTGTCCGATCTGGTCAGCGATGCGTTCCGCTTCTCGGGCTTTCTCTTCGCGGGGGTCCAAGCTAAATTGCAGACCCAACTCGTAATCTTGCAACCGTTCAGCTTTCACCCCGATCAGCCGGACCGGTTGCGGCATAGGGGTCAATTTTCGCAGAAGGGCCAGCGCGGACTCGCTAATTTTCGTTGAAGAATCTGTCGCAGCTGCGAGCGCCTTCGAACGCGTAATTCCAGAAAAGTCCTTGTACTTGATCTTGAGCCCAACACCGTTGGCTGATTTGCCGTGCTGCCGCAGCCGTTGACCGACCTTATGGCTCAGCCGCAAAAGTTCGCCCTCAAGCACCTGGGGATCGGTGATATCCACCGCAAAGGTATGTTCCGATGAAATGCTCTTCTCATCCCGGCTAACCTCCACCGGACGGTTATCGATCCCCCGCGAGAGCAAATAAAGGGCGCGGCCGTGTTCCCCCAACCGGCTAATCAATCTTGCTTCTGGCTCGCCAGCGAGTTGCCCCACGGTCTCAATCCCCAAGGAGTGAAGCTGACTAGCGGTTCGTTTTCCCACGCCCCACATTTTCGACACGGGTAATTCGTGCAGGAATTCTTCGGTTCGCTCGGGCGCAACTACCGCCATGCCGTCAGGCTTGGCGTACGTCGAAGCGAGTTTCGCAACGAATTTATTCCTTGCAATGCCCACGCTGGCCGGCAGTCCCATTTCTTTGCGTATATATTCGCGGATCTGCTGAGCGATCTGCACTGGCCCGCCAAGCATGCGCATGCTTCCAGTAACGTCTAGGAACGCTTCGTCGACACTGACTTGCTCAACCAGAGGCGTCAATGTGCGGAAGTACGCCATGATCTGGGCCGAGGCTTGCGTGTACTTGTGATGGCTCGGCTCGATCACGGTAGCTTGCGGTAGCAGCGGGATGGCTTGGCTCATCGGCATGGCCGAATGGATCCCGCGAGCTCGGCAGTCATAAGACGCAGAGAGCACCACGCTCCGGCCTGAACGGTGGCCTACAATAACTGGCTTGCCTACTAGGTCAGGGCGGTCCCGCAGTTCCACTGAAACAAAGAAGGCGTCCATATCGACATGGAGGATTGCACGATCCACCATTTCAATTCCTCTCCCCTCGTTCGGCTGCACCACCAGCTTACTCGAATGTATATTCGGATTCCGTTCCCACCCCGCGTACTTTGGGTGCCTTCTTCGCCGGGCGGGAATCACCGGTAGAGTTGTTGCTAACCACTAGTTGTTTACCCGTAGAAATGATTTTGCATGTCGATGCCTGATTCTGTGCCGGACCTCAACACTGAAGCCCAGAGCTTGAGCCGTACCTACACTTCTGACGTTGCTCAGTTATTGGAAGAATTCCTGGCTGCGAAAAGCGTTGAAGTTGGTCAGATTACTAGCAGCGCCGTCGAAATCGTCAATGCGATCACGTCACTGACCCGTGGCGGCAAGCGGCTTCGCGCCCTGTTCGCTTTCTGGGGTTACCTCGGTGCAGGTGGTCGGCCCGATGAACGCGACATCGTCCAACTCGGGGTGGCCTTGGAACTCTTCCAAGGAGCCGCGCTGATTCATGACGACATCATCGACAATTCCGATACACGACGCGGTCAGCCGAGCGTTCACAAGCGCTTCGAGGCCCAGCACCGAGAACTTGGGCTTGCGGGGAGCGCAGCGAGCTACGGCATGGCCAGCGCAATCCTTACCGGCGACCTATGCCTGTCGTTGAGCGAGGAAGTCTTCTCAGGTATTGCTTCCCTCAACGCTCGGGCGCGTACCATCTTCAATCAGATGCGCACCCAGGTGATGGCCGGGCAGTATCTTGATGTTCTAGAAGAGTCTGCGGGCCCCGCCTACGATCCGAAGGAAGCGGTCAAGCGAGCTCGCACTATCGTGCGCTTCAAGTCAGCCAAATACTCCACTGAAAACCCATTCTTGCTTGGCGGCGCGTTGGCCGGCGCCAGCGAGGCTCTTATGGAGCGCTACTCCGCATTCGCGCTTCCGCTGGGTGAGGCATTCCAGCTACGTGACGATGTTCTGGGCGTGTTTGGCGATCCAGCAGTCACAGGGAAGCCGACCGGCGGCGATTTGCAAGAAGGCAAGCGCACGGAATTGATTGCCCACGCCCTCTTGCTATCAACTTCTGACGAACAGGACTTCATTCAGAGTCGCCTCGGCGCAGTGGATCTCAGCGAAGAAGAAGTGTTGAGACTAAGCGGTATTCTGCGCGATAGCGGCGCCCTGGCGGCCACCGAGCAGAGCATTAGTGAGTTGACCACCCAATCAGATCTCGCCCTGAACGCATTGCACGTCACGCCCCTCGCCTTAGCGGGAATGCAGCAGCTCAGTGATGCAGTGACAAAGAGAAGTAAATAGCGATTCGTTACTAAGACATAACGAAAGGTCTCAACCATCCATGCGATATGGAATACGGTTGAGACCTTTTGTTATTACTGAGGCTAGTTCGTCCGGGCCATTACCAGCCCATGGCCTGCGCCCGCCGACGGATTTCAGTTTTACGTCCGGTGCGCAGAGCATTCATTGGAGTGCCGGGCAGCGATTCATCCTCGGTGAACAGCCAAATAACCGATTCCTCATCGGAGAAGCCGGCATCCAAGAGTACCGAAAGAGTGCCCTTCAGGCTTTCCACCACTACTCCGTCTTGGAGAAAATCTGCAGGGATCGAACGGACATTGCGAGCGCCAATTCTCAACGAAACAATGGCACGCTCATCCAGCAGTCGGTGCACGCGGCGAATATCTACATCTAATTCTTCAGCCACATCGGGCAGGGTCAGCCACTGGCCGACGAGATCTACGGTTTCCTTCACCCCTTAAGGTTCCCACAAATTCCTGATCCGCGCAGAAATTTGGATGAAACTCACCTCAGCAGTTCCCATGAGTCACAGGAGTAGTGTAAATTTTCTTGTATCACTTTGATAACAATTGCATCACAGTCAACATGGGGAACCACTTCCCCTCTGTTACCTGCGGAGCAAAGCCCGTTATTTTCACCGTATAAATGAGGATTGACTCCATGCCCCACGAATCCAAACATGCTTCCAAGCATGCGTTAGGCGTTGTAGCAGGCGCGGCCATTCCCGCTGCGGTCATTGGCAGCCTCGCCTTAGCTCCCGCAGCGCAGGCAGCACCGATGACTGTTCCCAACACCTCAGGAAGCTTTGCCAAGTCGGTAACTCCGGAGACCATTAAGGTCGCTGAAGACCAGATCAAGGCCCACCTGATCGCTTCGCGAGTATCTACGCTGGGATTGCCAGCTAAACGAGATGTTTCCGAAATCAAGATCCCGGCAGGTGCGTCCCTATGGAGCATCGCTCGGGAATATGACACAACCGTGTCAGAGCTGAAGAAGCTCAATAATCTTAAGAATGATTCAATCGTCGCCGGCAAGACACTCAAGGTCTCCGGTCATGCTTCGAAAAACAGCTCCAAGGGCAAGTCTTCGAGCTCGTCATCTTCAAGTACCGCCACTTACACCGTCAAGAACGGTGACACCCTCAGCGGCATTGCGAGCAAGCACGACATGAGCTTGTCTGATCTGTTGAAGAAGAATGACATCTCTGCAAGCAAGGTAATCTTCCCCGGCAATAAGCTGAAGGTCAAGGGTTCGGCGTCGAGCTCCAGCAATACGACGCAGACGAAGAAAACTTCTTCCTCGTCGGGTTCTTCAACCTACACTGTGAAGAACGGTGACACCCTCGGAAGCATCGCCATCAAGCACAATATGAGCTTGTCTTCGCTCCTTAGCAAGAACGATATCTCGGCCAGCAAGGTGATCTTCCCTGGCGACAAGATCAAGGTCAAGGGTTCTTCGTCCTCTGGCTCTTCGTCGAAGTCCTCCCAGAAGAAGTCCTCCTCCTCCGGTTCTTCAAGCTACACCGTCAAGTCCGGTGACACGCTCAGCGGCATTGCGGCCAAGCACGGCATGAGCTTGTCCGATCTGTTGAAGACCAATGACATCTCTGCCAGCAAGCCGATCTTCCCAGGCAGCAAGATCAAGGTCTCGGGTGGCACGTCGTCTTCGAGCTCCTCGCCGAAGAGCACTGCTGCGCCCAAGGCCAAGGCCAAGACGTCGACCTACTCCGTGAAGTCCGGCGATACTCTCAGTGGCATCGCGACCAGCCACGACATGAAGCTGGCCACCTTGCTGGATTTGAACCCCGAGTACAGCTCGAGCACGCCATTGAAGATCGGCGCCAAGCTGAAGGTTTCGGGCTCCTCGGTTGCACCGTCGGGTCAGGTCAAGAAGCAGAAGATCGGCAATAGCTTCGCTGGTCGTACCTACGCAGATCACGTTGTGCGGGATGCTAACTCGAACAAGGACTACCTTGACTCGATCAGCGTCCCGAGCCGCGGCGAGATGCAGGACCTGATCCGTTCCACTGCAAAGAGCATGGGCGTTGACCCGGCTCTGGCGTTGGCTCACGCGTACCAGGAGTCTGGCTTCAACATGCGTGCGGTCTCCCCTGCTAACGCCGTTGGCGCCATGCAGGTACTGCCAAGCACCGGTGACTGGATCGCATCGGTCATTGGCCAGGACCTGAACGTCCTGAACCCACGGGATAACGTTGTCGCTGGTGTCGCAGTAATTGCCTACAATTTGGACAACACCGACAACCTGGACAACGCAATCGCATCGTACTACCAGGGTCTGGCCGGTGTTCGTAACAACGGCATGTACGAAGACACCAAGCATTATGTAGCCAGCATCAAGGCTCACATGAAGAATTACCGCTAAATAGCCAAAAGGAGAGGCGCTTCCAACACGGTGTGTTGGAAGCGCCTCTTTTTTTGTTGCAGCTGATCAGGCTGCTCCTAGCCTGTACGGTGGTCAAGATCCAATGGCATGTCGATTACCACCTTGGTCCCGCCCTTCTCGCTCTGTACCCAACGGATTTCACCCGATAGTTCGCTGGTAACCAGAGTGCGGACAATTTGCAGCCCAAGTCCCTCGCGGCGTGGCTCTTCTGGCAACCCGTGGCCGTCATCTTCAATGACAACCCGTAGCCAATCCTTGCTATCGGCACCCTTGTAGCGTTCGGCAACCAGCGCGACTTCACCGTTGCGATGCGCTAGTCCATGTTCCACGGCATTAGTCACCAGCTCATTGATCACCAGTGACAACGGTGTCGCCAAATCAGCGTCAAGCATGCCGAATTCGCCTTCACGACGCGTGGATACCCTTTGCTCCGGAGAAGCGATTTCCACGATCAGACGGAACTGGCGATCCATCAGATCATCAAATTTGACGGTTTCGTTCAGGCCCTTGGACAGGAAGTCGTGGACCGAAGCGATAGTGGAGACTCGTCGCATTGCCTGCTCCAGGCCCTGCTTGCCGTCCTCTGAGCTCATCCTGCGCGATTGCATGCGCAACAGCGCCGCGACAGTCTGCAAGTTGTTCTTCACGCGATGATGGATTTCACGGATCGTAGCGTCCTTGGTGACCAGTTCTTTTTCGCGACGGCGCAGTTCGGACACATCGCGGCACAGCACCAGTGCGCCCCAGCGCTTTGATTCGTTGCGCAGCGGAATGGCACGCAGGGAGAGGGTGACTCCGCGATGTTCCACCTCGGTACGCCATGGCATCTTGCCCTGGAGCACCAGCGGAAGAGTTTCGTCGACTACACGACGGTCGCTGACCAGTGCCATCGTCAGATCAGCCAGTGGCTGGCCCTGGAGGACATCAGCTGCGCCTAATCGGCGGAAAGCTGAAACAGCGTTCGGGCTGGCGAATTCGACGGCTCCATCAACGTTGAGCCGGATGAAACCATCACCGACGCGCGGCGCGCCACGGCGGGAGCCGGTAGGGCTGGCGAAGTCCGGCCACAGCCCTTGGGTACCCATCTGCAACAGGTCATCAGCGCTTTGCCGGTAGACCAATTCCAGATTGCTGGGTGTGCGGGACTGGTTCGGATCGAAGTGGGAAGTGATGACCGCAACCGGTTGGTTCTGGCGCACTAGCGGAATCGCCTGCACCGTGGTCAACCCCATGATGATATCTTTGCCGGCTTGTTCGGCCGAGCGTTGCACTTGCTTGGTTTCCCAAGCGCGGTCCACCATGATGCGCAGATCCTTGCGGATCCGTTCTCCCACGAAGTCGCTATGGAAGGCGGTATGCGAGGTGGAAGGGCGCACGTGTGCCAAAGCCGTATAGGAACCGTCCCCGGTGGGGAACCAGAGCACCAGGTCTGCGAATGCTAGATCCGAGACCAGTTGCCAGTCCCCCACCAGGAGGTGGAGCCAATCCTCATCACCGGGCGCTAGTGCAGCACGTTGACGTAATTCTTCGGTGATGAGGGCCATTGGCGGTATTTACCTTCGGACGATGGAACGCAAGAGGCGAAGTGCCACGGAAAGTGAAGCCATGTCGTCTCGTTCCAGGCTGTTCACTTCCGCGAACATAGTCTTCGCACGATCAAGGTTAGCCGCGTTTGCCTCTTCCCATGCAGCAACACGCTCTGCCGGGTCAGCAATATCGCCGTGGGCATCCAGGATGTTGCCGGTCAGGTCGATGATCGTGGTGTACAGGTCATCGCGCATTGCGGCACGAGCCAGCGCCTGCCAACGATCCGAGCGAGGAAGGTTGGTGATGCGATTCAGCAGGCTGTCCACATCGAACAAGTCGTAGAGCACGTAGTATGTTTCTGCAACCTTGACCGGAGCGGTCCCGGTGCGGTGCACATATTCTGCCACGTCCAGCAGCGCGTAGGATTCGAACTGAGTCGCCCACATGCTGGCACGACGCTCCGGGATCCCCTGGTCCATGGCCTCTTCACGCCACTCCTGGAATCTCTGGAGGTCAGTGCCCCGAACCAAGGTTGGCAGGGCCTCACGCAGTTCGGTAACCGTCGCTTCGTAGCGTTTGACCGCTTCGGTGACCAGCAGTTCCTGATCGACGCGGTTGATGAACCAGCGGGTGGCACGGTCCAGCAGGCGGCGCATGTCGTGGTGCTGGCGGCCCCAGTGTTCCAGATCGGTTCCGGCAGGCTGTGCATTGATCGCATCGAACTGGCGGTCGAATCCGTAGATCTCACGCAGCGCGCAGAAGACCTTGGCAATCTGGACTTCGCTGGCACTGGTTTCTTCCATAGCACGGAAGACGTAGGTGATGCCGCCCATGTTCACGATGTCGTTGGCGATCACGGTCGCGATGATTTCTCGGCGCAACGGATGGCTTTCGAGCTGATCCCCGAAACGCTCTACCAACTTGGTTGGGAAGTAGCGGCGCAGGGTCCGGGTGAAGTACGGATCATCGGCGAGATCGGATTCGGTCAGCGCGTTCGCCAGCTGGATCTTCGCGTATGCGGCCAGCACCGAGAGCTCTGGGGTGGTCATCGCCTCGCCAGCGGCGCGGCGCTCTTCCAGCTGATCCGCGTTTGGCAAGAACTCCAAGCCACGGTTCAAGTCAGCATGGGCTTCCAGCCACTGCATCAGGCGCTCGTACGCTGGTGTCCAGGTCAGTGCCGCATGCTTCTCATTGAGCAGCAACACGTTCTGTTCGAAGTTGGTCGTCAGCACCAGATCACCGATGTTATCGGTCATCGAGAGCAGGAACTCCGTGCGTTCAGCCTCGGTGAGATTGCCCGCCTTGATCTGGCGGTCCACGAAGATCTTGATGTTCACTTCGCGGTCAGAAGTGTCCACGCCAGCAGAGTTGTCAATGGCATCGGTGTTCAGCAGGACGCCCTTGCGGGCTGCCTCAATACGGCCCAGCTGGGTCATGCCCAAGTTGCCGCCTTCGCCAACAACTTTCACGCGCAGATCTGCGCCGTCGACGCGGATGGCGTCGTTGGCTCGGTCGCCGACCTGGCCGTGGGTTTCAGCCGCTGACTTCACGTAGGTACCAATACCGCCGTTGTAGAGCAGGTCCACTGGCGCTGAGAGGATGGCCTTGAGCAGTTCGTTAGGGCTCAGCTTGGTGGTGCCGGCGTCCAAGCCCAGGACCTCGCGGACCTCGGCGCTAACCGGCACGGACTTGAGGCTGCGCGAGTACACGCCGCCTCCGGCCGAGAGCAGCTCCTTGTTGTAGTCTGCCCAGCTGGAGCGTGGCAGATCATACAGGCGCTGGCGCTCGTCAAAGGCGACCTGGGGATCCGGGTTCGGATCCAGGAAGATATCACGGTGGTCGAAGGCCGCCACCAGCTTCACGGTGGGGGTACGGCGCAAACCGTTGCCGAACACGTCTCCGGACATATCGCCCACGCCGACGGCGGTGAATTCGTCCTTCTGGGTGTCGATGCCCAGCTCGAAGAAGTGGCGCTTCACCGATTCCCAGGCGCCGCGTGCGGTGATGCCCATGCCCTTGTGGTCGTAGCCCACCGAGCCGCCCGAAGCAAAGGCATCGCCCAGCCAGTGGCCCTTGTCGGCCGAGATCGAGTTGGCGATATCGGAGAAGCTCGCGGTGCCCTTGTCGGCAGCGACCACCAGGTAGGAATCATCGCCATCGCGACGAACCACGTTGGCAGGGGCTTCGATGTGCTCACCGTTTTCGTCGGTAACCATGTTGTCGGTCAGCTCCAGCAGGGTGCGGATGAAGACCTTGTACGCGCCCTTGCCTTCTTCCATCCATGCGCCGCGGTCGAGAGCTGGATTGGGAAGCTGCTTGGCGTAGAAACCGCCCTTGGCACCAGTTGGCACGATGACGGAGTTCTTGACCATCTGGGCCTTGACCAGACCCAGCACTTCCGTACGGAAATCTTCTCGGCGATCGGACCAGCGCAGGCCACCGCGGGCCACGGCGCCGAAGCGGAAGTGGGTACCCTCAACACGCGGCGAGTAGACCCACAATTCGTGCTTCGGACGCGGGAATGGCGCGAAATCGATCTCTTCCGGGGCCAGCTTGAATGCCAGTGCCTGGTGGGTGGTGAAGTAGTTGGTGCGTTTGGTCGCTTCGATCACCTTCACGAAACGGCGCAGCAAGGTGTCGGCATCCAACGTTGGCACGGATTCCAGCGCTTCGGTGACCTTTGCGTGCGCCTTCTGCCGAGCAGCTTCCGAAGCCACGGAGCTCAGCTGCGGGTCGAAGGTGGCCTGGAACAGCTCCACAATGGCGTGGGTGACTGACGGGTTGCCAACCAAGGTGCTGGCGATGAAGCCAGTGGAGTTCGGAACCCCGAGCTGCAGCAGGTAGTGGGCGTAGGCACGAAGCATCGAGACTTCCTCCCACGTGAGTCCCTCGTGCAGCACCAGTGCGTTAAGGCTGTCGGATTCGGCGAGGTTGCGGACCACTGCGCAGTAGGCCTCAGCCAGCTTGGCTTCCACGGCCTGGAAGTTGATCTCCTCATCGATCTTCAGGCCCATGTCGTAGATGTAGCGTTCGCCGATTCCTTCTGGATTCAGCTCGTAGGGGCGTTCATCGACGACTTCCAGACCCAGATGCTGCAGAACTGGCAGTATGCGCGAGAGCAGCAGCGGCTTGGTCACATAGATCTTCATGCGCTTGGAAACAGCAGAATCCTCATCCTGCTTCTCGTCATCGTAGAAGGAGACAACCGGGCCATCGACTTCTGGACTGCTCAACTCGGTGAGCAGGTCAATATCCTTCAGCGCATCTTCGATTTCGAACTGCACCTTGTAGGAAGCCGGGAAAGCTTCGGCCCAAGCGTTGGACAGCGTGTTGGCATCGCCCAGTTCCAGGCGCGCGCGGGCGGTGTCAACGATGGCGTCAGACCAGGAGCGCACGGCCTTGGCAATACGATTCTCCAGTGCCTTGCGGTCAACCACGGGGGCCAGTCCGTGGCGTTGCAGGCGCAGCCGGTAGAACAAGCGAACGAGCGCGCCCGCACCCAGCTGCGCTTCATATTCAACGGATTCTGCGTTGAAGCTGCGCTGCAGCTCCTGCTCCACCCGCAGGCGCACTGCGGTGGAGAAACGATCACGTGGCAGGAACACCATGGCAGTGACGAAGCGGCCGTAGTCGTCCTTGCGAAGGAAGACCGAGGTGCGGCGGCGTTCCTGCAGGCGCAGGATACCGAGGGCAATCTTGGTCAACTCGTCGACGGAGATTTGGAACATCTCATCGCGTGGGTAGCTTTCCAGAATAGTGGTGATGTCCTTGCCCGAGTGGGAATCAGGCGCGAAGCCGGTGCGCTTCAGCACCGCTTCAACCTTTTCGCGTACCAGCGGGACGGTCTTCACGCTCGAGGTGTAAACACTGGAGGAGAAGAGGCCGATGAAACGGCGTTCGCCGTTGACTTCGCCATTGGCATCGAAGCTCTTGACTCCGACATAGTCCAGGTACACGCCACGGTGAACGGTGGAACGGGAGTTCGCCTTGGTCACGATCAGCGCACGCTTGTCGCGAGCGGTGATGCGGCCGCGCTTGGTCAGGTGCTGTGGACCTTGGTCCGCCAGATCGCGCATCAGTCCCAAGCCGCTGCCTGGGCGGGCGACCAGGACGTCTTCGCCGTTGATGGTTTCCAGCGAGTAGTCGCGGTAGCCCAGGAACGTGAACTTTCCGTCAGCTAACCAGTCCAGCAGCTCCGATGCCTGCTGCACCTCGGCGATTTCCTCAGCCTTCGGAGTCTGCGGAAGGCTCTGCGCAATATCCTTGGCCCGGTCCAGCATGGCCGGCCAGTCCTTCACTGCAACACGCACATCTGCCAGAACGCTATAGAGGCGCTCAACAAATTCCTTGGCCTGCTCATCGCTGAGCTCGCGAGCGAGCTCGACTGAAATCCACGATTCGATGCGGGTTTCTGCACCGGCCGAAATCAGGGTGCTCAAATCCGAGAGCGCAGCGGTGTCACCGCTGGCAACATGCTGCAGACCAGCATGGCTGATCTTTGAAATTTCGCCGGTCTCGGTCTTGCGGGAGACAACGAACGTCGGATGCACTACCAGCTGAATTGGTGAATTCAGCTGCACTAGTGCGGCAGTTACCGAATCAACAAGGAATGGCATGTCATCGGTGACGATGTGGACCACTGAAATTCCGTTGTTGCGGGTAATGGCGACATTAGCGTTTTCAGCATCACGCTGATACCCGATTTCCAGATGTGCTGCCACGCGAGCTTCGAGTTCGTCTGGCCGGTAGGCCGCCACGTCTTCGGTCGCAATTTGGCCATAGTACTCGCTCACCAATTTCGAGGTGAGTGTCTCATCCATGAATGATTCTGACATGCTGGATTCCGACGAGTTCAAAAGAACGCCTCCAAGAACAAAGTTCGATCAACCCGCGCCTTTGCGGATCTCTAGTTTTACCCACATTACTCGGTTTTCACCTCTGGGGTTCAAGCTTCGGAGCGAAATCGACGACTATTCCATTTCTTGGGTGAATCCGTGGAATTTATGCCGGCCAAAGACCGTATTTCCATACGCAATAGGCACCGAGGTGCGATTTCGAGCAATGGGCTTCCTCCCAGCACTGCCGCGTTGCACGCGGCGTTGTCCTCGGGCAGATACCCTGCGATTTGGTGCGTCGGCCCAAACCGGTCCCACGCTTCAATCAACCTGCGCTTCGGGCTGCGCCCGGTACTGCTGGCTCCCACGCGGTTGAAGACGATTTTCGGATTCAGCCCGGGCAGTGCATCCTCCAATTCGTCGATGGCGCGAAGTGCACGCGGAATTCCCAAGCTGTCGGCACGCACGATCATGAAAAGCTCATCGGAGCACTGGAGCATCTCGACGGTGACAGCGTTTCGCTGTGGTGCTTGGGTATCGAAACTGAGCTGTTCGTCCAATTCAATGTACGGAGCCAAATCCAATACGACCAGGTCGTAGTGAACTTTGAGCAGCATGGCCGCTCGCCGCAGCGCCGAGGCCCGGACCTCGGGCCACCGGCTAGCACGCGGGATTCCGGTCGCCACGCGCATGGTCGCCTCCCCGACCTGGACCAAGGAACATGCAGCGTTGAGTCGGGCAACATCCAACGAGCCGGCGTCGATGGCACGGCACAACTGCGCAATGGATGCCGATTCGTCCATGAGCCCCAATTGAATGGCGATGCTGGCGGCGTAGGTATCTGCGTCCAGAAGCACCACGGTTTTTCCTGCTGCCGCCGTTTCCACCGCATAATTCAGCGCGACGGTACTGCGCCCGGGAGATCCAGGGGCGCTCCAGAAGCTGACGATTCTTCCGTTCCGGCCCGTAGAGTCGTCCTCCGGTTCGGGAACCGCGAGCGTTCCGTCGGTTCCAGAATGATTCAATGACTGAACTACGCCCCTGATGCGTCCTTCCAGCTCGGCCATGCCGGAATCCGCAGGCAGATGAAGCACATCAGGCAATGGCTTCCAGTCTTCGGGCCGGTCAAAGAACAGGACAACCGCTGTCTGGCGCATCAGCAACGCATCAAGTTGTTCCATGGGCGGCACCAGCTGGGCGTCGGCAACGATCAGCACATCAGCCATTCCGGTATCGCAAGCGGCAATGGCTTCGGCTATGCCGGAGCAGACGCGGGTGACCATCAGTTCCCCGCGGTACCCTTCGATTTGCCGGACGATTTTCTCCTGGTCGCCGAGCACTACGACCGAAATACTCATTGTTCGGTCCCGGCCGGGTTGTAGACGACGATAATTCTCGATTCGTTGGCCAGCGCTTGAAGCAGCGGTTCAAGCTGATTCGGTTCCACCAGCAGTTCCAGGTTGGTGCCTTGGGTTCCCACCAGTCCCCCGCCGCTTTCAACGCGTGCGGCGACTTCGACCATGGAGGAGAGCTTTTCCGGGACTCCGTAGGTGCTGCCGCTGGTTTCGCGTTTGGCAATCCATACGTCAACGAAGCTACCGGGGGTAATCGACGAAGAAAGGTCTGCCGGAAGATCGACATTAACCGGCCTGCGCGATCCCACTTCACTGTGCATTATCGAGGTGACTGGAATCAGCTGCCCTTCGCTGATAAAGGTGTTCGCTCGGGCGTCCTGGCCGAGCTGCGCATCTGTGTGCAGGTAGTTCTCGAGAGTTTCGCCAAGCTGGACTTCTTGAGTTTTCATGTTCTCGCTGGTCAGCTTTTCTCCGAGGGTGATATTGGTGCTGGCGACATACACCGTGGACGTCTGATGCAATTCGCCGACCAGGTACACGGTTCCCGCGACCGAAGCGACTACGAGCACCGCGCCGAGAGCCAGGCGTGGGTCCTTCCAACTAGGCCGTCGCACACGCGAGGCCGAGGTTGTCCGCGCGTCCTGGGCGATCTGTTCTGTGATCAAGGCTCTGACCTTCCGCCAGCATAGGTGCTTATGGATGGTGAGCCTACGACAACTTGGTCCTGCTGGAAAGACCTTGCGTGCACTTGTGGATCACGAAAGAGTGATCGCTTCGACCCATCCGATGGCATCCAGTGGAATCAGCAGTTGCGTTGAGGCCTGCTGTGCTCTGGCGAATTCATCGCGAGGATGCACCAGAACTATCAAAAAATCCTTGGCTACCTGAGTCAGCGTTCCTTCAGCCATGGAGCTGCCCGCACGGCCAAAAACATGGCATCGTGCGCGGTCCCGGAGCAATCCCCGAAGAACCGAGGAAAACTTCACCGAGCGGCCCGGCGCGCGCCGTTCCACCGCAGGTGCGCGCCCCGGCGGAAGGGCGAAGGATTCAATCGCTCCACTGCGGATCACCCATTGGGCCTGCTCTGTTTCCAGGCAGACGTAATCGGTCGCGCAAGGGCCGAGCTTCGCGCGGAGTTCGGTTCCCCCGGCCAGCCGGAGGCTCAATTCGTGTCCGTAGAACCGCATCAGAGCAGGCAGCAGTTCGGCAGTTGCCCGTTCAACCCTGATATTTTCGGCAATTTCTTCACGCAACTGCGCCCGGCTCTGTTCTGCTAGCTGAGCCTCCAAGTCGTCGAAGAGTGAATCCCACCGCATGCGCCCACTGTACGAGAATAAACATTTTTGCGTAACCCTATTCACAAAAAGATCTCTAAGTGTAACTATTAACATCAAACAACATCAAATGACATCAAAATTCATTCAAGGAAGTGATTCGGGTGTCTCGCCAACGGCAAATATTCGTGCTGCTGCTCTTTTCGGCAGCGTCATTGGTCATTATCAATGTGGGAATCCAGTGGATATCTGATTACTTCCGGTCCCCAGTCGATGGGCGCGCCACAGCGGACCACATAAGGCTTCTCGTCAGCCTTTCGTTCCTGGCGTTGCTTACGCTGTACTTGCTGCGCGTGGCCTTGGCCCAGATGATCCGCTGGGCCTTCACCCACCGCAAGCCGAAGCTAGCGCGGTTCTTCGAACGAATCGCCCCCGCACTGAGCAGGAGAATTCTAGGCTCAATGCTTGGAACCTCGATTGCCCTCTCTTCAGTCGCTGCAGCCTACGCGGGTGTACCACTGGCGGTTTCCCTGGCACAGGTCCCGGCGGAAAACGCCAGCCAAGAACTAGCCAGCCATGCAGGCCCGCAGCAAAACTCCGTACCGAGCCCGCAATGGTTCCCCGAATCCATGAGCGTTCCGCTGAGCCCACTGGTATCCCCCGGGGCCAGGAATCCAGGCCAACGTTCGGTGCAACGCACAGAAGTTGTCGTCGCTGAAGGGCAGAATCTGTGGACCATAGCGGCAGATCATCTAGGTGCCCAGGCCACCGTGGAAGAAATTTCTGCCTATTGGCCAAAGATCTATCAACGCAACAAGAAGTCCATCGGCACCGACCCGGACCTGCTGCGAGTTGGAACGGTACTTGAACTACCACCAGCCAGCTAAGCGCATTCAAGAACTTCCCCACGCCCAACTAGGAGTCATCATGAGCACCATCGCCATCAGCCCCCGTAGCGCCAACACAGGCTACTATCAACCGGACATCTACGCAGCCAACCTCCCAGACCCGAACCCGGCTGGCGCCACCTCGGCTGCCGATCCATGCCAGGCTCCGGCTCACCTGCGTCGGGCAATGGACAATATCTTCCATCGCTCTGCTGTCTACCGCAGCGAGCACCGGGCCATCGTTGAGATTTCGCATGCAGTAGCCCGCGCGGTCTTCGAAATCGTGGCTGGGTACCGCACCGTGAATCAGCTGGCATTCGTGATGGAGCCCTCTTGCATTGCCAAGCTCCGGCGCCGGGCCCTCCTGGAGACCCAGTGCTACACGCTCGAGCCGCTGCCGGGCACGGCACACGGGCAGATCATCTCATTGCACCTGGACCGGTGCATATCAGGTTCTTGGGAATGCACCGTCATCTTGGGCTTTAAATACCGCGTCCGTGCCGTGGCTCTGAAAATTGAGCCCTGGCACGGACGGTGGCAGGTGACCGATGTGGAGCTAATCTAGCTGCGCTTGGCCTTCTTGTTCTTCTTTTTGCTCGACGTTGCCTGGGCGCGAGTGGTGCTGGCTTCGCCATCTTCATCCGGGCCGGTGAACTGCAGGTTCTTCGGCTTCGCCGACTCGTCAACCGCTGGCGCGGCAGCTGCTTCAGCTCCGGTGGGGATCTCCAAGTTGAAGAGGGTTCCGATGCTTTCCTCGCGGATGCCTTCCATCATGGTCTGGAACATGGTGTAGCCTTCACGCTGATATTCCACTAGCGGGTCGCGCTGGGCCATGGCACGCAGTCCGATTCCTTCCTTGAGGTAATCCATCTCGTACAGGTGCTCCTGCCACTTGCGACCGATGGTCGAGAGCACTACACGGCGCTCCAGATCGCGCATGGTGGAAGAACCAACAAGCTTTTCCCGCTCTTCGTACTGGTACTGGGCATCCGAGAGGATTTCGCGTTCCAGGAACTGCGCGGAGAGGTGCCCCACTCCGCCGGCCTCTTCGAGAACTTCATCGATGGTGATGCCGATCGGGTACAGCTGCTTGAGGTTGGTCCACAACGACTTGAGCTCCCAATCGTCCGGGTCGCCGACCTGGGTCGCTTCCAGGACCATTGCCTTGACGACATCTTCCAGGAAGTGGCCGACCTTCTCTTCGAGGTCGTCGCCTTCCAGGATGGAACGGCGGTCAGCGTAGATCGCTTCACGCTGGCGGTTCATCACGTCATCGTATTTCAGCACATTCTTGCGCTGCTCGGCGTTGACGCCTTCCACCTGTGCCTGGGCGGACTCAATGGCGCGCGAAACCATCTTGGATTCCAGCGCCACGTCATCTGGCATCGACGGGTTGTTCATGATGCGCTCGGCCATCCCGGAGTTGAACCGGCGCATCAGGTCATCGGTCATCGACAGGTAGAAACGCGATTCGCCCGGGTCGCCCTGGCGGCCGGAGCGACCACGCAGCTGGTTATCGATGCGGCGTGATTCGTGCCGTTCGGTGCCCAGCACGTACAGGCCGCCGAGCGCCGCAACTTCCTTCGATTCGTTGGCGACGGTTTCCTTCGCCTTGTCAAAGACTTCGTCCCAGACCGTGTTGTACTCTTCCGGGTTGTTCTCCGCATCCAGGCCACGGCGCTCCATCTCGGCCACGGCCAGGAACTCAGCGTTGCCGCCGAGCATGATGTCGGTACCGCGGCCGGCCATGTTGGTAGAAACGGTCACCGCGTTCTTGCGGCCGGCCATCGCGACCACGGCAGCTTCGCGAGCGTGCTGCTTGGCGTTGAGCACCTCGTGGCGGATGCCCTTCTTGGAGAGCAGCCGGGAGAGGTATTCGCTCTTTTCCACGCTGGTGGTGCCCACCAGGATCGGCTGGCCCGTCGCATGGCGCTCGGCAATGTCCTCAACCACAGCATTGAACTTGGCGACTTCATTCTTGTAGATGTAGTCCGACTGGTCCATGCGGATTGCTGGCTTATTGGTAGGAATCTCCACCACGCCCAGCTTGTAGGTACCCATGAATTCCGCCGCCTCGGTCTGCGCCGTACCGGTCATGCCCGAAATCTTGGCGTACATGCGGAAGTAGTTCTGCAAGGTCACTGTGGCCAGAGTCTGGTTCTCGGCCTTGATCTCAACGTTTTCCTTGGCCTCGATGGCCTGGTGCATGCCCTCGGAGTAGCGGCGGCCAGCCAGTGCACGGCCAGTATGCTCGTCAACGATCATGACTTCGCCGTTGACAACGACGTAGTCCTTGTCCTTCTTGAACAGTTCCTTGGCCTTGATGGCGCTGTTCAGGAAGCCGATCAGCGGGGTGTTGTTCGCTTCGTAGAGGTTATCGATGCCCAGGTAGTCCTCGACCTTTTCGATGCCCGACTCCAGCACGCCGATGGTGCGCTTCTTTTCGTCGACCTCGTAATCGTCTTCACGCTTCAGTCGCGAGACGATCTTGGAGAATTCGGTGTACCAGCGGTTCACATCGCCCGAAGCCTGTCCGGAGATGATCAGCGGGGTACGCGCCTCATCGATCAGGATCGAGTCGACCTCATCGACGATGACGAAGTTGTGTCCGCGCTGGACCAGCTCGTCCTTGCTCCACGCCATGTTGTCGCGCAGGTAGTCGAATCCGAACTCGTTGTTCGTGCCGTAGGTGATATCGGCTTCATACTGCTTGCGCCGCTCGGCAGGCTTCTGGCTGGAGAGAATGCAGCCGCAGGTCAGACCGAGGAAGCGGAAGACGCGACCCATCAGATCCGACTGGTACTGGGCGAGGAAGTCGTTGGTTGTCACCACGTGCACGCCGTCACCGGTCAACGCGTTCAGGTAAGCCGGTGCGGTAGCGACCAGGGTCTTGCCTTCACCGGTACGCATTTCAGCGATGTTTCCCAGATGCAGGGCAGCACCGCCCATGAGCTGGACGTCGAAGTGGCGCATGCCAAGGACCCGGTCCGAGGCTTCGCGGACCACCGCAAAAGCTTCTGGGAGCAAGTCGTCCAACGTCTCACCGTTAGCCAAACGTTCGCGGAACTTGTCGGTTTCACCCTTGAGCTCTTCGTCCGAAAGTTCGCGAATTTCGACTTCCAACGTATTGATCGTGTCGGCGTACTTACGAAGAGTCTTCAGAATCTTCTTGTCGCCGGTACGCAAAATACGTTCTAGCAATGATGCCACGTGGTAGCTCCCAATATCTCAAGCACAGTAATTTCTGGCGTCTTCAGTCTACGTGAGGAAAACAGCACATCTGGCTATTTCAATCCCATTTGCGCTGTTCTTATAGCGAACAGCGATTTGATCAACAGGCCCTTCACAGCCCGATTTCCACTCGTTCAAGTTCCAGCCAGCGCGCCATGCGATCCAGCTCGGCTCGCAATCCAGCCTCGACACTGGCGTCGACACCCGGCTCGTAATGCACCTGCTTTGCGTGCAGCACCGACCTGGCCCGGTCAGCTTTCAGGTCCACTCGGCCCACGAACTCTTCGCCGAAAAGCATCGGGAAAACGTAGTAGCCGTAGCGGCGCTGATTTGCCGGCACATAGATTTCGATACGGTATTCGAACCCGAAGAACTTCTCCAGCCGGCGGCGGTTGAAAACCATCGAATCAAAAGGTGACAGCAAACGCAGGTCAGGATCGATCCTGCGCGGAATCTTGGTGCCGGCCTGCAAATAGCAAGGCTCGGCAATGCCGGCAACCTGTACTTCTTCGATGAGACCTGCACGTGCTTGCTGGGCGAGCTCTTCTTTGGCCGCGCGCACCGGAAGACGGAAATACTCTGCGACGCAGTGAGCGGTGGCGATGCCAAGGGCATCCATGGCCCGGACAACCAGCCGGGCGAGGGCCTCGTGCCGCTGCGCCGCATCGAGTTGCTGTTGCGTGCCCACCACATCCGCGGCTAGTGCGTAACGGCGTTCAAACTGGGAGTTGCGTCCCAGCGTCAAGATCTTGGCTTGGGCGAAAAGGGACTCGGTGACGAACTTGGTGTCATTCCAATTCCACCCCCAATGCTTTTTCTCACCGACCGGGGCGACGTCCAAAGCCTGGCTGATTTGCCGGGCGCTGGAGCCTGGATTATTGGACAGGTATTCAAGGACGCGATCCGAGAGGTCATGCTGTTCGGCGGAGAACCCATCTGATTTATCGATCCAGGTTCGGCGCTGCCATACCCGCAGGTCTTGAATGAGTTCCGAGCTGACCACCGAGGCCTCATGGGCCCAATATTCGGTGATAGGGCTGAGCGGTTTGGCCAGAAGCTGGTCCAGCACCTTGGTGTCATAGGCGCCGAGCCGGGCGAACATCGGCATGTAATGGGCCCTGCGAACGACGTTCACCGAGTCAATCTGCAACTGCGCGATACTGCCGATAGCGCTGACGATTTTCCGCGCGGTGACGGGTTGTACTTTCCTGCCCTTGGACAGGCCTTGGGCGGCCAACGCGATTCTTCGTGCCTGCTTGAGGCTGAGAATGCGTTGGCCGCCCACGCTAGTTGTGGCTCCGATGACTAGCCTTCTGTTGCCAAGGCTTTGTCACGGTAGCCGCGAGTTTCCCTGGTGGCTTCTTCATTGGAGTTCAGTGATGGATCCAAGGAGATGACACCGTACTGGTACTGGGTGCGGCCATAGACCACAGCGTGCTCGCCGGTGGCTTCATCGATGAAAAGGTAGAACGGATGGCCGACCAGTTCCATGCGGTCCACTGCGTCATCAACGCTCATCACTTCTGCAGGGAAGGACTTGCGGCGGATGACCACTGGCGAGTACTCGGCGTTGGCCTCGACTTCGGCAGCTTCCGCGGCTTTCTGGGCTTCGATGGTTTCTTCAACCAAAGACTTGCCGCTCGATGCGGTAGGCAGGCCGCCAGTTGCCTGGTGGACAGCCAGCGGGGTGTGGTTGCCGCGATGCACCTTGCGCTTGTCGCGGGCCTTGCGCAGGCGTTCAAGCAGTTTTGCGAACGCGATGTCGAAAGCCGCGAACTTGTCAGCGCCGCGAGCCTCGGCTCGAATTGCTGGGCCACGGCCAACAACGGTCAATTCAACGGACAGTGCAGTGCTCTGATCACGAGCGTGTGCTTCTTTGAGGACCTTGACGTCGATGCGCTGTATTTTGGTGGCCAGCTGGTCAACCTTGGTGATTTTCTCGTCAACATACTCACGGAAACGATCCGAAATGGTGATGTTGCGTCCGCTGTAGTTCAGCTCCATGGTGTCCTCCAATAGGGAGTCGGGTGACACAACAGTCCGAAAGTTCCATCCTTTCGGACTGAAGATGGGCTTTTAGCTGCATCTGTGATGCATCCCATACTTCACCTTATGCCACCGTGGCCAAGATTCAAGTATCCGGGCTCACAATTTCCGATCGCGGTAAGCGTAATTACTGTTCAAGTGCATTATTTGGCGGTCTCGTCAAAGCCAGTACCACCGCGCTGGTGACGTCATATCCTGCCTCATGGCAGGCCATGGCCGCGTGCCGCAACGTAGAACCGGTGGTTAGGACGTCGTCGACCAGGATGACCGGCTGGCCATTGGCGCTGGCACGCTCGGCTACGAAATGGGTCCGGCCGCCGCGCCGGTCTGAACCGCTCTTGGTTTTCTGCGCCCCGCCCAAGGCGGAACCGAGGCGGTAGTGCAGCAGCGTGCGGCACTCTAGATCTGCCGACAGCAGCCCGCGAGCGAAGCCGTGGTCGAGCATCGTCTTCACCGGAGAGTAGCCACGCTGCGCTGTTGCCTTGAGCGAACTGGGCACCGGCACCACCAGGGTAGGAAGATTCGCGCGCTGCGGGATGCATCCGGCGTTCAGCGCGGCAGCAAGATAAGGGGCGAAGAGCGAGACGAGGAAGTAGCGCTGCTTGTTCTTGAATGCCAGCAAAGCCCGAGCCAGCTCCTTGCCGTAAGCGCCGCAGGAACTAACGGCAAGCTGCTGGCCGAGCGCGGGAAGCTCGACATAGAGATGATGCGTGTCCGGCAGGGGCGGCAGGCTCAGTTGGCGTTGGATTTCACTGCGGCATTCGGGGCAAAGCCGAAAATCTGCCCGGGCGCAGACCGCGCAACAGGCCGGAAGCAGGAAGTTCGCGATTTCCCTGGTGCCGAATCCCAGCCAGCGCATGGGCCTGCTGCGGGACAGCTCATCGACGCACCGCAGCCACTCTTCGGGAATTTCCATACGGCCAGACTGGCCGATGAACCGCGTCGATCGGTCTGGTCGCCAACGAGTTGTGGAGCAAGGTCCTGCTTAGCCGGGATAGGCGACGTCCTGGGCAAAATCCTCAAGCTCGTGCCAGGAATTGCCCACGCGGGTATACAGCTTCTCGTTGGTCTCGGCATACACTTCGCGGCGGCTGCCGACACCGGTAGCGATGCCGACCATGCCCAACAGCAGCTGCAGGTGCTCGCTGCCGCCTTCGAAGGTGATCTGGGCCGCTTCAACAGCTTGGTCATCACCGAGCTCGGCAACAATAATGGATCTGTCCGAATCCCATAGCGCGGTATTCACCGGAACTTCTGGATAGATCTTCATTGGCGAATCCGTGAGTCCGCGGGGCACACCTTCAGCATCGCGGATCACGCCGGCGACGTAAACCGACGTGGTCTTGCCGATGGTTGCCACGATCAGCGCCCGCGCGCCGTCACGGGAAATCCGCAAGGAATCGATCTGGGCATCTTCCAGCCAGGCCACATCGATTGGACGGGCTTCACCCTTCATTTCGGTGTCGGCAGGGACCGCCCTGATCGGGGTCGCTGCCCCGTTATCCGCGGTCCAGGTCCAGCCGGCCAGATCCATGGACGGCTGGATGAGCTCCTCGCCCTCCAGCGAAAGGCGCAGGCTGCCCTTGTCGTCAATCCCCCACAGCTGGGTGCGGCGGCCGTTGAGGAAGGCATAGCGATTGCCGACCGGAGACATGGCCGGGTCCCGTGGGTTGTATCCGGAAATATCCGGGACGCCGCCCACCGGAATGATCGAGAGTCCCTTGACGTAGACCAAGTACTGGTCCGAAATGCCGATCAGCGTATCCTGCGTGCTGGGGTTGGACGTAGCCGGCTCGAAGTTAGTGTCTTCGGTCGAAAGGTTGACTTCGTTTTCCTCCCGCAGCAGCTTTACCGAGTCCACCGGAGCTAGGCTGGTCAGCGTGGCTTCCATCTGCTGCTTCATCAGCAAGATGCTCCGGTCGGTAGCATCTGCGAAGGTATTGGAGTTCAAATCGATGGTCGCTTCGCCATCGCGCACCGGCACCGCTGAACGCACCAGTCCGCTGGCCGTCGAGAATGCGGAGACGACAGCATTTTGCAGGTACGGGGCTGGTCCTGCCAACAAGGCTTCCACCATCGACGTGGTGGTGCCCGAACCCGAGGTGAACCACCGTATGTCGGGAACCAAATAGGCGAAGCTCGCATCGTAGAAGTACAGGGTCTGCGCGGCAAAGATCTTGGTGAACGTCGAGGCTTCGAGCATCGTGCCATCCGGGGCTTTGGTAATGCGCCATTCGTCGTCTACCTTGGCGACTTCGATATCCACTGCACGGGTCGAGTGATCCGGGTAGTCGGTGCGCACGCCATGCGCGTCGACTTCACCGGTGATTTCGAGCTGGATGGTGTACTTGTTCGCATCGGCCCCGTTGACCACATTGAAGGCATCGTAGATCAGCGTCTGCGTATCACCGCGCCAGGTGTTGCTCAGCTGCGCGTCCATGAATTCGCGGGAGACAGCATAATCTTCGGATACCGAACGCCCAGCCTCGACGAACCCCTCGACGATGGCCCTGGCATCAGCACCTGCTGCCGGTCCATCGGCCGCATAGCTGTAGCTTTC
Source organism: Glutamicibacter sp. NPDC127525 (assembly GCF_042672105.1). Classification (NCBI taxonomy): domain Bacteria; kingdom Bacillati; phylum Actinomycetota; class Actinomycetes; order Micrococcales; family Micrococcaceae; genus Glutamicibacter; species Glutamicibacter sp. NPDC127525. The sequence goes on from NZ_JBHXVN010000001.1 coordinate 781,318, forward strand.
AGCCCCGCTGGTGTCGGTTCCGGCTTCAATCTGCTGGACGGTGGAAGTTCTGGGAATCGAGGCGCAGCCAGAGATCGCAAGCGCAGCAGCAAGGATGATCGCGAGGCTGGAAAAGAATTTCTTCCGCATCAGCTCTCCCCTTCCTTCTTCTGCTCGTTGCTGCCGAGGTTCGGATTGGTGACATCGTCATCTGGCGAATCCGCATCCAAATCCGGATCAAGAACCAGCGGCGTGTATCCGATCTTTGGCACTTCACCGGTCAGCGGGAAGCTGTCTCCCAAAATCACCGTAGCCAGGCTTTCAGGAACTGGCGGTTCCAGTGGAAGCGGCGACGAAGCTATCTCCAGGTCCTCGCTGCGTGGCAAGGTCAGTCGGAAGACCGAGCCGACCCCCGGCTTGCCCCACGCTTCCAATCGGCCATCGTGCAACCTGGTGTCCTCCATCGAGATCGACAAGCCCAGTCCGGAACCTCCGGTGGTCCGTGCACGGGCCGGATCAGCGCGCCAGAATCGGTCGAAGACGTGGTTGCACGCCTCTTCGGACATGCCGATGCCGTAGTCGCGCACGGTGATCGCCACCGCGCTCTGGTTAGCGCCGATGGTGATATCGATTGGCTTGCTTTCACCGTGCTCCACCGCGTTGAGCACCAGATTGCGGATCACACGCTCGACGCGGCGCGGATCCACTTCTGCGACGCAACCGTCGCTGGGCGCGTTCAGGCGGATGAGCGAACCGTATTCATCAGCCACCGGGGTGGCGATATCGATAACCTTGCGGGCTATGACGTTCAAGTCCGTTGACTCACGGTCAAGCACCGCGACACCGGCATCGAAGCGGGACACTTCCAGCAGGTCATTGAGCAGGTGCTGGAAACGCTCGATCTGGTTGTACATCAGTTCGGCCGACCGCGCGGTAAGCGGATCGAAGTCCTCGCGGGCATCGTGGATCACTTCGGCAGCCATGCGCACGGTGGTCAGCGGGGTGCGCAATTCGTGCGAGACATCGGAAACGAAGCGTTGCTGCATGGCCGAGAGATTATTCAATGCGGTGATCTGCTCTTGCAATGAATGGGCCATGTGGTTGAAGGCCGTCCCCAATCGGGCCACCTCGTCCTTGCCGGCGACCTTCATTCGGCGGTCGAGGTCACCGGAAGCAATCCTCTCCGAAACATACGCGGCATCGGCCACCGGGCGGACCACGGTTCGGGCGACCGACCACGCAACGAAGCCAACCACTGCCAGCAGAATCAGCCCGGTGAAAGCCATCGCACGATTGATGAATTCGAGGGTATCCTGCACGCTGGACAGGTCGTAGACCAGATACAGTCCGTACTCGCGTCCAGGCGGAATCAGTACCTTGGTGCCGACAATGAGACCGGGCTTGGTTGCGGTATCGGCACCCAGCTCGATGGAACGCCAATAGATGCCTTGCTCCCCTGCAACCCGCTCCGCGAGATCGCCAGGGATCACGCGGGTGGTCAGGGAACCGGAAGCCATTGGCCCAACATAAAGGCTTTGGTCACCGGCAATGGGCATCAGCACGAAATCGCGGACTACGGTTGCGCCATCGCCTTCCAGGGAAGCCAAGGTCGAATTCACCAGGGCCTGGGTGGAGGCGCGATCGGTGGTGGAAGCCGATTCGAGAATGGAGCGGGCCTGGACCAGGCCGCGTTCCGATTCCTTGGATATCTGGTTCACGCGCTCTTCGAAAAGCGTGGAGGCGATCTGGTTGGAAAGGAAGGCGCCGGCGGCAACCAAAGCCAGCGCGGTGAAAAGCAGCGTCGAGATGACGGTGCGGAACAGCAGGTGGCGTTGCCAACGCAGCTTGGCGGTGTGCCAGGGACGCTTGATCCACTGCTCGATTTTGCTCCACCGGGCGGGTTTGGACTGCGACTGGGCATGCACATCGACCGGAACCAACTCTGCACCGGTCGACGTGTGCGAACTCAACTTGCCGAACCAGCCTTGTATCCGACACCGCGAACGGTCTCGATAATCTGCGGCTTCTCCGGGTCAATTTCAATCTTCGAGCGCAGGCGCTGCACGTGCACGTTGACCAAGCGGGTATCTGCAGCGTGCCGGTAGCCCCAGACGGCTTCCAGCAGCTGCTCGCGGCTGAAGACCTGCCATGGCTTGCGGGCCATGGTGACCAGGAGGTCGAATTCCAGCGGGGTCAGCGACACGACATCGGTTCCCCGGGTCACTCGGTGCCCGGCCACGTCGATGGTCACTTCGCCAACTTGCAAAGTCTCCGCGGCGTGGGTTTCGCTTGGACGCAAACGGGCTCGCACGCGGGCCACCAGCTCGGCTGGCTTGAAAGGCTTGGGCACGTAGTCATCGGCACCGGATTCCAGCCCGCGGACAACGTCGGCAGTGTCCGACTTGGCGGTGAGCATCACGACGGGAACGTCGGATTCCGCGCGGATCTGCTTGCATACCTCGATGCCGTCAATGCCAGGCAGCATCAGGTCAAGGAGCACCAGGTCGGGGTTCGCTTCACGGAATGCTTCCAGAGCACCGGAACCGTCGTAGCAGAATGAGGCATCGAAGCCGTCATTTTGCAGGACAATGCCAATCATTTCCGACAACGCTTCGTCATCGTCAACGACTAAAATCCGTGCCTTCATCCCATGTCCCCCTGAAACCGTAGGTTTGAGGTTTCAGCCAACTGGCCAAACCGGGTAGATCCGCTACCCCACTATTCCTAAGATACATGATCAACCGCCCTTTTCGGGCTGTGACCGGCAGGAATCAGGCAGTTAGCTACGCATCGACGCGTGTCTGCTCCAACGCTTGGGCATAACTGGCCAGCCGTCGCAGGTTCTCGATGGCCTGCGCCGAGCTGCTGCGCGAGAAGTCTCCACGCGGCATCAGGGTTAGTGCACCTAGCTGCCCCAAGCCCAAGCCCAGCTGACGCCAAGGACGAAGAATGGAGTTCACCCCTTCTACAACACCTGGTGCCCGGGTTCCGGGGGCGAGCACCTGCAAGAAGACGCGGCCCCCGCCTTCGACAAGTCCCGCTACCCGCTCCCACTTGCGGTGCGTCAAGCCTCCAGGGTCGATGACCAGCGCGCCGGCACCGGCTTGGTGCAGCAGATCCACCCGTTCAATCCAGTGTTCATCCTGGGTAGGCAGATTCAGCAGCGAGGTGACCCGTTGGCCTTCGGCCTCGCCAGCGAGCACCTTGAAGAACTGCGCATAGGCGCTTCGCACTTCGGCGCGTGGGATCGAGCGCAGGGTCCGGTATCCGCTGGCGGTACTGATTGTGCCGTCGAGCACGTCGCCCAGCAGCGGCTCATCAATCTGGATAGTGAAGTCCGCCAGCGAGGTAATGCGGGCCAGTCGGTCCAGATGCTCGCGTGCTCCGTGGGCGTAGGACTCGATGATGTCGCGGCGCGCCCCATGATCGCTGATCACCCGCTCCCCGTTCGACAGGTACAGGCTGGCGGCCAAGGTCCACGGACCGAGCAAGGTGAGCTTGAGGCGCTGGGCAGGTTTCGCTTCCGCGCCGAGTACATCAGCTAGCAGATTCTCGTCACTGCGCAGGATGCTGCGGGCACGACGGGCATCGATACCGTCCTTGGCACCGATCCTCCAGCCGTGCGGCTGCAGATCGAAGCCGAGGTCTGCCAGCAAGGTGGCGCTGCGCCCTACCGCATCGGCGCCGACGCCACGATCCGGCAGCTGCGGGAAGACCGCGAGGTTGGGTTCTCCCAATTCCCCGCGCACCACTTCGTGGATGGCCGACGGGTCGCTGCCCGGGAACTGGCAGAAAGCGGTGGCGTGAACATCGCGGCGTTCAGCTGCCTCGTGTTCCTGCTCAGTCATTGTTGTGCGAGTCAGAAATGTTCTGATGGTGGCGGATGACTTCAGAGATCACGAAATTCAGGAATTTTTCGGCGAATTCTGGATCAAGATGCGCTTCGTGGGCCAGGGCGCGCAGGCGCTCGATCTGCGCCTTCTCGCGGCTAGGGTCGCTCGGCGGCAACTGGTGCTCGGCCTTCAGGACCCCTACGCGCTGGGTCGCCTTGAAGCGTTCAGCCAACAGGAAAACCAGCTGCGCATCGAAGTTGTCGATGCTGCCGCGGATGGCGTACAGCTCTTCGAGGACTTCATTCTGGACCTCGCCCTGCAACGAGCTGGCGTGCGGGTCGAATGACTGGGTGGTCTCAGTGTTCTTCGGCTCGTTCATGATCACCAGTTTACGGGTTCGCATGACGGATTACCCACAAGGTGACATGCCCCGGACACGGTGCCTGACCGTGCCCGGGGCATGCCCGTTGTTCCTTGATTGCCAGCTGCTCAGGAGGCGTTCAGCTGTTCAATCAGTTTGCGTCGCTGCGCCTGTTCGCGCGGGTCCGGAACCGGAAGCGAGGCGATCAGGCGCTGGGTGTATTCATGCTGCGGGTTGGCCAGGACCTTGGAGCCCAAGCCTTCTTCCAGCAAGGTGCCCCGGAACAGGACGCCCACCCAGGTAGCCAGCTGGTCCACCACTGCCAGATCATGCGAGACGAACAGGGCTGCGAAGCCCAGTTCGGTCTGCAATTCGCGGAACAGCTCCAGCACCTTGGCCTGCACCGAAACGTCCAGTGCGCTGGTTGGCTCATCGGCAATCAGCAGTTTCGGCTCCAAGGCCAGTGCGCGGGCCAGCGACGCGCGCTGGCGCTGGCCGCCGGAGAGTTCGTGCGGGTAGCGGTTGGCAAAACCGGCTGGAAGCTGCACGGCCTCAAGCAGTTCGGCCACCTTGTTGCGGGTCTGCAGCGGGTTCAGATCACGGTGCACGGCCAGTGGCTCGGCCACGCATTCGCCTACGGTCAAGTGCGGATTGAAGCTTGCCGCTGGATCCTGGAACACGAAGCCGATCTGCTCACGCAGCGGCTTGAAGGTGCGTTCCTTGAAGTGGGCCATCTCGTAGCCCAGCACCTTCAGCGAGCCACCGGTGATGCGGTTCAATCCCGCGATGCTGCGGCCGATGGTGGTTTTCCCCGAACCGGACTCGCCCACCAGTCCGTAGACCTCGCCGGCGTGGATCTTCAGATCCACCTCATCGACCGCGGTGAAGCCCGGGGCCCCGAGGCGTCCCGGGAAATGCACCTTCAGGCCCTTGGCTTCCACCAGCAATTCAGCATCCTGGTTCGGACGTTCGACTAGTCCCTCCGAGGCGCTTTCGCGCCCCAGGTGCGGCACGGCAGCCAGCAGGGACTTGGTGTAGTCCTCTTGCGGTGCTTCGAAGAGCTGGATCGATGGTGCTTGCTCAACGATCTGCCCCTGGTTCATCACGATCACGCGGTCGGCGATATCGGCCACCACCCCCATATTGTGGGTGATGATGACGATGGCGGTACCCAGCTGATCACGCAGGTCGCGCAGCAGCTGGAGAATTTCAGCCTGCACCGTGACATCCAATGCGGTGGTTGGCTCATCTGCCACAATCAGTTCCGGCTTCAGGGCCAGCGCCGCGGCGATGACCACGCGCTGCTTCTGGCCACCGGAGAACTGGTGCGGGTAGTAGTCCACGCGCTGCTCTGGATCCGGGATGCCGACCTGGCGCATCGCCTCGATGGCGCGCGTCCTGGCCTCCTTCTTGGAAATCCTGTTGTGCGCGCGGATGCCCTCCATGATCTGCCACCCCACGGTGTACACCGGGTTCAGTGCCGTGGATGGTTCCTGGAAGACCATGGCCACATCCCGGCCGCGAGCCGCGCGCAGCTCGCGGCCGCGCAGGGTGAGCATGTTCTTGCCTTTGAGGTAGACCCCGCCGTGCGAGGCACCGTTCTCGGCCAGGATGCCCAGAGCAGTGCGTGCCGTGACGGACTTGCCGGATCCGGATTCGCCCACGATGGCCAGGATCTCGCCGGCCCTGACTTGCAAATCAACGCCGCGCACTGCCGGCACTGCGCCGGCGTCCGTGACGAAATCAATGTTCAGGTCTTCGATGCGCAAGACAGCGGGTGTGCCGACGTTGGCCTCGGAGTCGAGGAGAGGACTGTTGGTCATTTGCTTGCTCCTACCTGTCCGGACTGGGTGATGCGCTTGGCCTTCTTGCGGCTGAAGCGGCGCAGGCGCGGGTCATTGAGGTCATTCATGGACTCGCCAACCAGGGTCAAGCCCATCACGGTGAGCACGATGGCCAAGCCCGGGAACAGGCCGGTCCACCAGATTCCGCTAGTGGCATCTGACATCGCGCGGTTCAGGTCGTAGCCCCATTCCGAAGCACTGGTCGGTTCGATGCCGAAGCCCAGGAAGCCCAGGCCCGCCAGGGTCAGCAATGCCTCGGTGGCATTCAGCGTGAAGATCAGCGGCAAGGTGCGGGTGGCGTTGCGCAGCAGGTGCGCGAACATCACTCGCCATGGGCTGGCGCCGATCACCTGTGCGGATTCCACGAAGGGTTCCGCCTTCAGCCGCATCACTTCGGCGCGGACCACGCGGAAGTACTGCGGGATGAACACCACGGTGATGGAGATGGCCGCTGCCATCACGCCGCCGAAGAGCGAAGACTGGCCCTGGGAAATCACGATGGACATCACGATGGCCAGCAGCAGGGATGGGAACGCGTAGATCGCATCGGCCAACACCACGGCGATGCGGTCGAACCAGCCGCCGAGGTAGCCGGAGATCAAGCCCAGCAATACGCCCAGGAACAGGGACATGACCACGGCCGCCAGGATCACCCAGATGGCCGTCTGCGCACCGAAGAGGGTCCGCGAGAACACGTCATAGCCGGTGGCGGTGGTGCCCCAGATGAATTTGCTGTCCGGAGCCGCCTGGCGCGGGAAGTCCCCGGATGCATCCGAGGACTGCGCGAAATCGAAAGGCGCAATCAGCGGCGCGAACAGGGCGGTAACGATGAACAGGCCGGAGAGCGCCAGACCGGCAACCAGCATGCCCCGCTGCAGGCCCGAGGACATGCGCAGGTGGGAGATGACCGGGAGCCGGTCCAGCCAGGACTTGTTCGAAGCCGGCAAGGTAGCTGTACTCATGATTAGTACCTGACTCTCGGGTCGATCAAGGCGGCCAGCACGTCAACGATGAAGTTGGTGACGGCGACGATAATGGCCAGCAGCACCACGATGCCCTGCACAGCCACGAAGTCGCGGGCGGTGAGGTATTCGGCGAGCTTGAAGCCCAAGCCGGACCATTCGAAGGTGGTCTCGGTCAGCACTGCTCCACCGAGCAGCATGGCAATCTGCAGGCCCATGACGGTGATGATCGGGATCAGCGCCGGACGGTATGCGTGCTTGGTGGTGAGGCGGAATTCGCTGACGCCGCGCGAACGGCCGGCTTCCACGTATTCGCGGCCCAGCGTGCCAATTGCGTTGGTGCGCACCAGGCGCAGGAACACGCCGCCGGTGAGCAGGCCTAGTGCCAGGGCTGGCAGGATCGCATGCTCGGTGACATTCCAGAAGGCAGCGCTATTGCCGCTGCGCAGCGCATCGAGCCAGTAGATGCCCGATGGGCTCTGCAGGCCGGTCAGTTCAAGCTCGGTCTGCCAGTCGGCACGGCCGCTGATCGGCAGCCAGCCTAGCCATACGCCGAAGACCAGCTTGAGCAGCAGGCCGGCGAAGAACACCGGGGTGGCGTAGGAAAGGATTGCAAGGATGCGCAACACGGCATCCGGGTAGCGGTCGCGGAACTTCGCGGCAACCAGGCCCAGCGGGATGCCGACCAGCAGTGCGACGAGGACCGCGTTGATGGCCAGTTCCAAAGTTGCCGCGCCGTAGGTGGCCAGCACCTCGGTGACCGCCCGGTTATCGCTCATGGTGCGGCCCAGATCGCCGGTGAAGATCTGGCCCAGGTACTCGAAGTACTGGATCAGGATCGGCCGGTCGTATCCGGCTTCATGGATGCGCTGGGCCAGCTGGTCCGGGGTGAGCCGTCCGCCCAAGGCTGCGGTGATCGGGTCGCCGGTCACGCGCATCAGGAAGAACACCACTGTGATGAGGATGAAGACAGTGGGAATGATCAGCAAGAATCGGGTAATCAAGTAGCGGAGGAATCCTCCGCCTTTTTGCTTTGCTGGTTTGGGTGTTGCTAGCGGGCTTGCTTCTTGGCCCGGTGGCGACGTGATAGTCATCGTCTGTCCTTATGGTTCAGGATGCGTGGCAATGCGCCGCCTTGAGCGGTCAATGACGGCGCATGCCAAGGGGATCCACCGCGCGCGCCAAGGGTTGGCGCGTGGCAGATCCCCTCAGGTTTGGTGTCTGCGAGGCGAGAGCCGAATTACTTGCTCAGCACACCGAGACGGAACTTGAACGATGCGTCCAAGGTCTTGTCAACGTCCTTGACGTCCTTGCCTGCAATGGCCACCTGGGCACCCTGCAGCAGTGGAAGCGTGGACAAGTCCTCAGCCACCATCGTCTGCAGTTCTTCGATGGCCTTGGTGCGCTCCGCAGCGTCGACCATTCCTCGCTGATCGGAGATCAGCTTGTCAACCTCGGGGTTGTCGTAGTTGTTCGAAAGGAAGTTCTCCTTGGCAAAGAACGGCGACAGGTAGTTGTCGGCATCCGAGTAGTCCGGGAACCAGCCCAGCTGGTAGGCCGGGTAATCCGTGACGCGCTGCTTCTGGTAGGTCACCCATTCGGTGGACTTCAAATCCACTTCGAACAGGCCATCGGCCTCCAGCTGCTTTTCAACCAGTGCGTATTCGTCACCGGAGTTCGGGCCATAGTGATCCGGGTTGTACTGCAGCGCGAGCTTGACCGGGGTCTTCACTCCGGCATCTTCCAGAACCTTCTTGGCCTTGCTTGCATCCGGCTTGCCGTCGGTGCCGTACATGTCCTTCAGCGGCTCGGTGGCGCCGGTGAAGCCTTGCGGCACGTACGAGTAAGCCGGGGTGTAGGTGTCCTTGTAGACGTTCTTCGCGATGGCTTCGCGGTCCACAAGGTGCGCCGCTGCCTGGCGTACGGCCAGTGACTTCGCTTCATCAGCATCATCGGTCTTGGCACCGTATGGCATGGAATCGAAGTTGAAGACGATGTAGCGCAGCTCGCCACCCGGTCCCTTGTGGACCGCCAGATTCTCATCCTTGCCCAGGTCTTCGATGTCGGTTGGGGTCAGCGAACGCCATGCGACGTCGATCTTGCCTTCTTGGACTTCGAGCTTCAGGTTATTGGCGTCCGCGTAGTACTTGATCGCTGCCTTGTCGTTGGCTGCAGGGCCCAGAACGCCCTGGTAGGACTCGTTGGCACTGAAGGAGATCAGGTTGTTCTTGTTGTACGAATCAATGACGTACTGGCCGCCGAAGGCCTTGGCCTCAACGATCTTCTGGTCGTCCATGACTGCGTCTGCGGAGAACACTTCATCATCGACGATCGGGCCGACCGGGGAGGTCAGCACCTGCGGGAAGGTCTGGTCATTGCCGACCTTCAGCTTGAATACCACCGTGGTGGCGTCAGGAGCCTCGATGGATTCAACGTTGCCCAGCAGCGAGGATGGGCCGTTAGGGTCCGCGATCTTCAGCTGGCGGTCGAAGGTGAACTTGACGTCCTTGGAGTCAAGGTCGTGGCCGTTGGCCCACTTCAAGCCCGGCTTTAGCTTGACCGTGTATTCAGTCGGGGTAGTGAACTCCGCGGACTCGGCAAGGCTCATCGATGGGTCCGGGCTGCCCGGCTCGGAGTTGAGCAGGAACGGGTAAATCTGGTTCATGACCATGAACGAACCGTTGTCGTAAGATCCGGCAGGGTCCAGGGAGGTCACTTTGTCGGTGGTGCCCAGGGTGATTGGGGCGCTGGCTTCGCCATTGCCGCCCTCTTCATTGCCGCTGTCTGCGGCTTGGGTGCAGCCGGTCAGTGCCAGGGCAGAGATACCCACAACGGCTGCTGCGAGTCGCAGCCCGTTCTTCTTGCGAGCCATGAGTCATCCTTCGTCTAGGTACATGCATGGGCTGTGATGATTAGCACATGCTTCACATAGCCTAAGTGATGCAAGGCACAAAATACGAATGGGGCCGGCGGAAACTGGCAAAAGCGCGGTCTCGACGCCCGCTTTTTGTGCTTCAGCCCATACCGCTCCGTGCTCAACGGTGAGATGCGCGGGGATTCCTTCCGGCCTTTTGGCTAGATGGCATAAGCTAGATGTCAATGATGACTCGTAGAGACGCGGCAATCGCGTTGGATATCCCAGTAGAAATGGCCAAGCGCCACGGCATTCCTTCCAAAATGAGCGAGGCTGAATTCCGTGAGCTGAACACCAATCCACCAGCTTGGTTGGAGCAGTCGCGCGCCAACCGTACCGGCAAACGCCCTGTGTGGATTCATCTGGTCTGCGAAGTCTGCGGCTTCAGCGAGTACGAACGTCCCAAGAAGTGGTGGCCTGCCTTCGATTTCGTGCACTGCCACACCCACTCCCCTGCACAGCTTCCGAAGCTGGAAAAGGGCAAGACCCGCGTGGAGTACCAAGATATTTCAGCTCATATGTTCGGCATTGTCGACGAAGGCTAGAAGCTGAATACAACACAATGGCGAAGGGTGCCGGACCGATATTGGTCCGGCACCCTTCGCTGTCGCGCAAGCTCGTGCTCTTCACTCGGTTCATCCCCCTGGGCGTCCTTTCCGCCACGGGAATGCATGCAGCGGGCAACCGGACAGAGTCCAGCATCATCCAGTGCAGGTTCCATGCACCGGCCGTCGGCTGGATCTTGCGAAGGCCTTGAGTACTGCTGCCCGAGCCCCTCGGGCATCTAGCTCGTGGAGGCCTTCCGGATTGGTACGAATTGGTTCTGCCGACTGGAATGATCCGTTGTTCTGGACGATGCGCCCCTATCCGCCCAGCTACCGCTGGTGAGCATTCTCGAGAACATCGCAGCGAGCGCATTGGAAGCCAGGGCATCCGGTGGCGCAACAGGGTCGGCAGCCCAATTCAATAGCGAAACCTAGAGGGTCGAACCAATGCAGTGAGCCAGCAAGCCCCAAGCGGCCCTTGAAGACAGGCCGAATCCCACACACCACCGGTAATCGCCGGCAATGCCGGGCGAATACGTGCCGGACGCCCACGGCCGAAGCGGATGGCCGCCGAGCTCCGTTGCAACCAGCCGTTCGTCTAACTTGAATCACGACGCGAAGAAACCCTTGGTCCAGTTCATTATCTTGAACTGGACCAAGGGTTTCTTTGGATGGCTAATTAATTGACCATGCTGGAGTCCCATTCGCTGGAACGAGCAGAATCGATGGTCGCTTGGCCCAGCACGCGGCTGTCCTGGTAGACGACCATGGTCTGGCCCGGCGCGACTCCACGCATGCCTTCGGGAAGGTTGACAACCAACTCGTCGCGGCCTTCTTCCGAGCGCTCCATGTGGGCTACCGCGGCGACCGGATCGCCGTGCGCGCGCACCTGCACCATGCAGTCGAACTTGTCTCCGCTGAAAACTTCAGCGATCGGCAGGCCAGCCCAGGAAATGCGGATGCCGCGCAGCTGGTCCACAGCCAGCAGGGCCTCTGGACCGACGATGACCTTGTTGTCCTTCGGACGGATTTCCAAGACGAAGCGCGGTTTGCCGTCGGCGGCCGGACGACCCAGTCGAAGACCCTTGCGCTGGCCAACCGTGAAGGCTTGGGCGCCTTCGTGCTCACCGAGCTGGTTGCCCTCGTGGTCAACGATCTCGCCTGGTTTCATCTCGATGCGTTCAGCCAGCCAACCGCGGGTATCGCCATCGGGAATGAAGCAGATGTCATAGCTATCTGGCTTGTTCGCCACGGTCAGTCCGCGCGCTGCGGCTTCGGCGCGAACTTCCGCCTTGGAGGGAGTCTCGGCTAGCGGGAACATGCAGTGTTCCAGCTGTTCGTGGGTCAGCACGCCCAAAACGTAGGACTGGTCCTTGGCCCAGTCTGCGGCTCGGTGCAGCTCCGGGTTGCCCTCGGAATCGCGCAGCACCTTGGCGTAGTGCCCGGTGCATACCGCGTCGAAGCCCAGGGCCAATGCCTTTTCCAGCAAGGCAGCGAACTTGATCTTCTCATTGCATCGCATGCAGGGATTCGGGGTGCGGCCAGCTTCGTATTCATCCACGAAGTCCTGCACCACGTCTTCTGCGAAGCGGTCCGAGAAGTCCCAGACGTAGTATGGGATGCCCAGCTTGTCGCAGGCACGCCATGCATCATTGGAGTCTTCCAAGGTGCAGCAACCGCGCGAACCGGTGCGAAGGGTCCCCGGCATGCGAGACAGGGCCAGGTGCACGCCGACCACATCATGGCCGGCTTCAACTGCGCGGGCCGCGGCTACCGCCGAGTCCACGCCTCCGGACATCGCTGCTAGTACTTTCATCGTGTAAAACCTGTTCCTGCCGTGTGGATGCTGCTTTCATCGGCTGCCATGCCAGCCTTCTTTGCCTGAGCATACGCTTGGGGCAAAGCCTCTAATAATGCGTCAACGTCGGCGCGTGTGGATGTATGCCCCAATGTGAAGCGTTGCACACTGCGCGAGGTGCGCGCATCGCGTCCCATAGCCAGCAAAACATGCGAAGGCTGCGGAACACCAGCGGTGCACGCCGAACCGGTGGATGATGCGATGCCAACCATGTCCAAGCCGAATAGCAAGGAGTCCCCCTCGCATTCCGGGAAGGTGAAGTGCAGATTGCCCGGGAGGCGCTGGCCCTCATTGCCCTGATCCCGTGGTCCGTTCAGCACCGCTTCCGGAATCAAGCCGGTGATCTTCTCAATCGCATATTCACGCAGTTCGCTCAGCCGCGCAGCTTCCTGCCGCAATCCAGAACGCACCGTGGTAGCCGCGGCGGCAAAGCCGGCCGCGTGGGCAGCATTCAAAGTCCCCGATCGCAGCTTGCGTTCGTGTCCACCGCCGTGCTGGACCGGGGTGAGCACAATATCGCGGCGAACCAGTAGCCCGCCGATGCCTACCGGGCCACCGATCTTATGCGCGCTAATCGCCATGGTGGCCAGATTCGAGGAGCCGAAGTCGACCGCGAGCGCACCAAAGGCCTGCACCGCATCCGAATGCACCGGGACCCCGTACTTGCCAGCTAGGGCAGCAAATTCACGGATCGGCTGAACGGTGCCGACTTCATTGTTGGCCCACATCAAGGTGGCCAAAGCGATCTGCTCGTGCTGCTCTTCAAATAGCTTTTCGGCCGCCTGCAGATCAACGACACCGTCTTCATCCACGGCGAGCCACAGCAAGGTGGCATTCTCATGGTCCTGCAGCCAGGTAGCCGTATCCAGGACCGCGTGGTGCTCAATGCCGGTGAGCACGATGGCACGCGCCTGCTCATTGGCCGCCACGCGGTTCCAGAACAGTCCCTTCAGCGCCAAGTTATCCGATTCAGTCCCACCAGATGTGAAGATCAATTCGCTGGAGTGCGCCCCGGCGGCCATGGCGATAGCTTGGCGGGCATCATCCACCGCACGGTTGGCGCGACGTCCGGCCCCATGCAAAGAAGACGGGTTTCCGGTGCGGGAATACTGTTCGGTGATGGCAGCCAGAGCTGCTGGATTCAGATCGGTGGTTGCCGCGTGATCCAGGTATACGGCGGAAGTTTTCATAACACTTCAATGGTACGGGGTGGGGCGCCCTAGTTTGAATGGCCGATCCGTGTGAATTGGCCAACCTCAATGGCCTCCAGCGCCGGATTGTTCAAGACCGCCTCAATCAATGAAGCAGGACCACCCAGGATGGTGCAATCATCAAACGGTTCTGTCGACAGCATCCAGGAATGGTCCGCCGCAAACGCCAGCGCCGGGCGCTGGCGTTGGGCGCCGTCGGCAGTTCTGGCCCATTCGGGCTGCGCCAGGAACTCCGCGTCCGCTTCGAACAGGTGGTAGTTCCGGTATCCGCCACCCAGATCGAACGGTTCTGCCTGGATGATCTCGGGACCAAAGGCAGGTTTCTGCGCCTCGGCGAGCGCCAACTCGTACACCCGCTGGTTCTCGTCATCGCTCAATGCAGGATCCGGCTCGCGCTCAATCTGTATGCGTTCCCCGCCCGCGATAAATGCGTAACCGGCCCACAAGCCCACCACGAACTTCTGGTCTTTGGCAGAAACCCGGACCATTTCGGCGGCTAGTGCTTGCCATTGCGATTCCGGGAGCTGGTCCAGCGGCAGGTCGGTATCTACCCAGGCGTCTTCGGTCGCAGGATTGCCTTGCGCGTCCAGTCCGGCCACGGTTTCAAAAAGATCCGCGGCGGTGATGATGTGCTTGCGGCTCTGTGCCACCGTCTCCCAGCGCACCAACTGGTCATCTTCATCCAGTGCTGGGTGAAGGATGCGGACGTAGCGTTCGTAGCCATGCGGGATCTGGGCTACTACCGTGCTGGGGTCGGCTGATGCACAAGCTGCGGCGATCCATTGCCCGTGGGCTGCGGAGAGGTGTGAAAACTGCATGGTCCAAGCCTAGCGAGAGCAGCGGGCGGATTCCTCCTCCGAACCGTGGTCGGTGGTATGAATAGAGGAACAACTGATGACGTGTCGATTCCAGCTAAGGGAGCCTTCCTGCATGTTCAAGCCTGATTTCTTGGTTCCAGTCCATGATTTCTCCCAGCGCTCCCTGGATTTCTCACAGCGGATCGCGGTGATGGCAGTGATCAACCGCACTCCGGATTCTTTCTACGATGCCGGGTCGACCTTTGGCTTGGATGATGCTGTGGCCGCTGCCATGCGTGCGGTCGAGGCAGGTGCTGACTGGGTGGATATCGGCGGAGTCCCCTTCTCTCCGGGCCCGGAGCTCCCGTGGCAGGAGGAAGCAGAGCGAATTGTGCCGGTTATCCATCAAGTGCGTAGCCGCAGTTCGGTGATTATTTCTGCAGACACTTTCCATCCACAGGTGGCGCAGGCTGCCATTGATGCCGGCGCTGATGTCATCAATGACACCACAGGCTTTTCCTATCCCGGTTTGGCCCGGGTGGTAGCCAAGAACAACGTGCATGTGGTGATCACCCATTCGCTAGCCAAGCCCCGCACCGTTTACCCGCGCCCTAGCTACGACGATGTGGTGGCCGAGATCCGCCAGTATCTGCTGGAGAAAATCCAGATTGCGTTGGACGCTGGTGTTTCTCCGGCAAAGATCATTGTTGATCCAGGGCACGACCTGAACAAGAACACCCGCCACACTCTGGATTTGACCGCTGGGTTCCAGGCCTTTGCCGATTTGGGCTATCCGGCCTTGGCAGCGGTCTCGAACAAGGACTTCATCGGTGAAACCTTGAACTTGCCGAAGGCTGAGCGCATGGTTGGTTCTATGGTGGCAGCAACGATCTGTGCCATGAACGGTGCCCGCATATTGCGGATGCACAATATTCCTGAATCGGTGCAGACAGTACGCCTGCTCGAAGCAGCACAAGGGTGGCGGGAGCCTGCCTACCAGATACACAACATGGGGGATGTCAATCCTCCTGCTCACCCAGAACCCGAAGTCAGCAAGTAAGGATTTTCCCAGATGCGTGCCCTGCTTCCCCAACCAGCAGATCAGGTTGATGACCAGTTCCTGCTTGAGCGCTATTCCAGCGAGCATCGCCCATTCGTGCGTTTCAACTTCGTCAGCAGCATCGACGGAAGTGCCCAGGTTGATGGGCTCTCCAAAGCATTGGGCTCTCCTGGCGATCAGAGGGTTTTCGCACTCTTGCGCCGGCTTGCCGACGTGATCATGGTGGGTGCTGGAACGGTTCGTGCCGAGGGCTACGAAGGCCAGCTCCTGTCCGCGGAGGACATGGCGTGGCGTATCGAACATGGCCTGCCGCCACAGCCCGTGCTGGCGCTCATCTCACGAGGATTGCATCTGGAGCCAACGGCCCCGGTGTTTGCCCAATCCCCGGTTCCGGTTCTGCTTTTCACCAGCGTTCAGGTCACCGACGAACAGCGTCGGTCCTTTGGACCCAATGCCACTCTCGTGCAGGTTTCCGAAACCGAGGGCGGGTGTGATCCGACCGAAATCATCGCATATCTGCATTCCAAGGGATACGGCTTCATCCACGCTGAAGGCGGTCCTCACGTTTTTGGGCAGTTCGCCTCGGCTGGCGCGGTGGATTCGGTTTGCATCAGCTACTCTCCTGTCCTTGTGGCAGGTGATGGCATGAGAATAGCGGTTCACGATCGTCAGGGGTTCCACGCCTTCGAGCTGCATTCCTTGTTTGAAGAGGACAGCATGCTCTTCTGCGACTATCGACTTAGGAAATCAGCTGGATCCCCGCGGGAATAACAGCTAGCTCAAAGGACCCGGCCCCCATGCATTCCCCGTCAGCATAGCTGTCCCGGGATGTCTCGATGCGGGCCCGCGTGAGGTTTGCGCTGACCTTCCATGGATGCGGCGCTCCGGTGAGGATCCTTGCCAGATACGGAAGGACCCGCAGAATATTTGGTCCGCGTACGATAGCCAATTCCGCGGTACCGTCGGTGAAATCAGCATGCGGGAAGAGCTTGATGCCGCCACCAAGGGACTTGATATTCGCGACGCTGGCGGCCAGGACGCTTCCGCTGAATCGCAGCCCGTCGGCCCTCACCCCACTGGGGCATCCGCGCAGCTGGGGAAGGCACAGGATCAAACCGGCGATATACCGCAGTGCTCCCAGCTGCCGCGGCAACGCGTTGGCTTTCGCGTTGACGGTGGCTTCAAATCCCCAGGACACGGCACCCAGTGCATAGCGCGGTGTTCTGCCGGCCTGGTCAAACCGCAGCTCCAGCACGTCAATGGGCATAGTTGCTCCCGGCTGCTTGCAAAACGCAATCACCTTGGCCAAGGATTCTTCTGCATTCGCGTCCCCTGTCATGCGCCAGAAGTCGTTGCCGCTGCCTGCGGGGATGACACCGATGGGAATCGAAGTTCCCGCAACGTGCTGGATGCAGTGGTGGATCAGCCCATCACCGCCAATGATGACGATCGCCCGCGAAGCTCTGAGCTGGTCCCCCACCAGTTCCACGCTCGTCCTTGAAGTATCAACTAGCCCATGTTCCAGCCCGAGCTTGCCAAGCGCGTGGGCAAGCTGCTGGGCAAGGCGCATCCCCCGGCCTCGGCCTGAGGCGGGGTGGAAGATGATGCGGATTTCTGCGGTGCGACCAAACGAGCTCATGACCATAGAGATTACCCAGCAACTTGACGCTTCTACAAAGAATTTGCTGGGTTGGATTCGCTAAACTGGGGAACACTGGCCATCCGGTCTTTTTCACCGAGAGGATTCCTCCGTTCAATGAGTACACCAAGCCCATACGAAATTCTTGGTGTCGCGCCTACTGCGAGCATGGAAGATATCAAGGTCGCTTACCGAAGGGCCGCTCGCGCGACCCATCCCGATCTCGGTGGCAGCGAAGAAAAGTTCAAAGAAGTACAGCGCGCTTTCCAGCAGCTCAGCGAGATGGCGTCTCCGCTGGGTTATGAGCAGACCTTCCAGTCTCCGGGCAACGCTCCACGCGCCGGGTTCAGCGCCCGTCCTTTTGACGAGCGCCTGCGCAAGAGCCCTCAGCAGCCCAAGGCGCAGTTGCCCACCGAATATGTTCCACCGTTCTCGGATACGTCTCCTACATTGCTGGACAGAAAAGTCTGTGAGCAGCGCGTTCATGGAGAACCCCGAAAACGCGGTCTGTTCTCCAACCGTGCACGGCTGATCCGCGAGGCGCAGACCATCAACCTGCTTTCCAAGAACGTCCTGAATATCTTGCCAGCTGCCCGTTTGGTCAACGGCCTGCGTTCGCCCGCGTCGGGGCACTACGATCATGTGCTGATTGCCGGTTACCGCATGGCGGTGATCAATACGATGACTCTGCCCGATGGCTACTATTCATTTGATGGCAATGTCTTGCGCCACGGCAATAAGCTGACGCAGCCTCCGCAGTTCTCCATCTCCGGTTTGCAACGGCAATTCATGCAGATGAACGTAGTTGCGTTCACCTTGGTGCTTTCTGCCAACGGCAATCACCACGAACCGGTCATTGAGTACCGGCGCAATGCCGATCCAACACTTGCATCGACTCCGAATGTGCTCAATGCAGCGGGATTGATTCGCGAGTTGAAACTCTTCTTGGGCTCTGGCCCATCGCCGAATGTCGTCGATCGCCTAGCCCTGGCGCAGTTACGTGAAGCGATGTACTAAGGTCAATGGCCTATTTCTTGTTGGTGAGAGCTTAAACTGGTTGAGTGTTTCGTATCGTTTTCAATGCCCCAGAGATCCCGGGTAATTCCGGCAACGCTATCCGACTAGCCGCCATCACCGGCGCAGAACTGCATTTGGTCAAGCCATTAGGCTTCAACTTCGAGGATGCCAACCTGCGTCGCGCAGGATTGGACTACCACGACCTGGCTTACGTCACGGTGCATGAAAATCTTGACGCAGCCTTTGAAGCACTGGGAGAAGGCCGGGTCTTTGCCTTCACATCCGAAGGAACTACTGTCTATTCGGATATCAGCTACGAGGCCAGCGACATCCTGCTCTTCGGCCGTGAATCGGTTGGCTTGAGCGCAGAAGACAAGAAGCATCCGCGCATCAACGACCTGGTCCGCTTGCCGATGCTTCCAGGCCGCCGATCGATGAATCTGGCCAATACCGCTTCGGTGGTAGCCTTCGAAGCTTGGCGCCAGCACGGCTTCGCTGGCGCATAAAGTACCAGCCAGCCCGCGCCACGCATACAGCTTTACCTAATCTTTATAAAGTAGGCTCGAGTCTGTACCCGCAGTTTTCGGGTATTGAACTGTGCCGACTACATTTCGGGAGAATCCAAGAAAATGAACGGTAGCCATTCTCAGCACCGCGACGAGCCCCAGGACGAGAACCTGGGTCTAGATCTGGTGAGCCAAGTGGCCAGCAGTTCACGTGCAGCCAAGAAAAAGCCTAAGCGCTGGATCTTCGCTGTCACGGGACTTGCCATCATCGTTGTCCTAGCGGTGGTCATTTTCTCCCTGCTCAATGGAGGCACCAAGGCGTCCAAAGCATCCAAGGCCGATGATGCAGTCACCGAGACCGTCGAATTGAAGAGCGGAGGCCAAGCGGTGCTCAGCTCGTCGAAGTCCGAAAGCGCTGTGGGTGTCGAGCTCTCCGAGCTGCCTGCCCTGGACGGTTCGGAACAGTACGTTGCATGGGCCGTGCATGAGTCCGGCAGCGTCTCCGTGATCGTTTCCAGCACCGGTGAAGATGCCGCGGCTGGGCTGTCTCCAGCTGAAGACGTGATTGCCCTCCACATCACCATTGAGGGATCCAAGATCCCTGACGCTCCATCTGAAGATGCTGAAGCATCGGTCGACCTGCCACTGGCTCAAGACAAGGCAACGGAAGACGAGAGCTAGCAGCTCACCTCTGGCCAGCCAAAAAGTTCGGGGCGAAGATCAATTCTTGATCTTCGCCCCGAACTTTTTCCGGTCTGCTTTGCCTGGATACTCAGAACCCGGCTATCGTGTCGCGGGCGTTCACGGCAACTGCGTGGAATGCTTCGGCAAGCTTGCCCTTTCCCAGCTGGCCACGCTCGGCGTTTTCCTCGCACTGCTGCAAAACGTAGTTTTCCATGGCGGCAACATCCGGGTGCTGGGTGAAGTGCGAACGCAAGGCGTCCATCTTCTTCTCGAAGAATTCGGTGATGTCCACATAGGCGTTCTCGCGTTCCTGCGGAGCCCCGCACAACCAGAGCCAAGGCACCTTGTAGGCTTCCAGTCCTTCGCCATGCAGCAGCTCCGGGTAGGAGAACGGATTCTCCACCGCCGGGTAGATCGCACGGGTGACCGCTTCACCGCAGGCCAGATGGTCTGGGTGCGAGGCCTGTATCCGATCCCACTTGCGCTCCGGGTGCATTGCAATCACGATGGTTGGCTTCACCTGGCGCATCAGCCGGACCACCTTGCGCATGACATCGTGGTTGGCTTCCAGGAAGCCATCGCGTTCGCCAAGGAAGTGGACCGTTTTCACACCCACCTTGGCGGCGGCCTGTTTCTGCTCTTCGTGGCGCAGCTTAGCCGTTTCCTCAGGATCCCGGTCATCAAAACCGCCGGCGTCGCCGTCAGTCATGATGCAATACTGAACCTCTGCCCCCGCCGCGGTCAGGGCCGCTACCGTCCCGGCTGCCCCAAAGTCCAGATCATCGGGATGGGCGCCGAAGGCCAGGACCCGTTGGGCGCCTGCACCAATGAATTGCGCTGTATCGATCATGCCTTGCGACGTCGAATCTCTTCGGCGGCCTGCGGCAGGACCTTGGCCAGGTCACCAACGATACCCAGGTCTGCGATCTCGAACACCGGGGCGTCGACATCCTTGTTGATCGCGATGATGAACTTGCTGGTCTGCATTCCGGCCTTCTGCTGTATCGCTCCCGAGATGCCGGCAGAGATGTACAGCTGCGGTGCGACGGTGGCACCGGTCTGGCCGATCTGCGCATCGTGCGAGATCCAGCCGGCATCGGTAGCTGCACGAGAAGCGCCCACGGCAGCTCCCAGGGCATCGGCAAGGTCTTCAACCGGGCCAAAGTCTCCGTTGACACCACGACCACCAGCAACCACGACGCGCGCTTCGGTCAGGGCAGGTCGATCACTTGCGCCTTTCGCCTCCGCCGCAGCAATCCGGACCTTGGCATCGTTGGAGTTCTCCAAAGCCAATTCCTCAACTGCCAAGGCGGTGCTGGAGGCCGCTGGCGCGTCTTCGATGCTGTTCGGCTTCAAGGTGGCAAACAGGGTGCCGTTGGTTGCCCTGGCCTGAACGCTGTAGCTTCCTGCCAGTTCATCCTTGGTAGCTACAAGATCCCCGCTGATGCCAATGACGTCGGTGATAATCGCACCGTTGCGGCGCACAGCCAAACGGGCACCGAGCTCACGGCTGAAATTGTCATTAGCAAGCAAGACCAATTTGGCGGCAGTAGCCTGCACGGCTGCGTCAAGCACGGAAATTTCGTGCTGGCCGAAAACTGGGGCATCGCCGGAAGCGGTGAATAGCTTCACCACGCCATAGGAAGCGAGAACCTGCTGGGCTTCGTCGCTGACTTGGTTGGCAACGGCCACGGCCGGGTTCTCGAAACCAGAGACCAGGGTCAGCAGTTCGCGCTGGCCTTTGGAGGGAGCCGCGGAAAGCTCAGTGAAAAATACTAGTGCTGAAGGCATGTTCAATATTCCTTAGATCAGCTTCTGTTCGGCCAAGAAATCAACCAAGGCGATACCTGCCTGGCCGCTGTCGTTGATGACCGTTCCGGCTTGGCGCGCAGGGCGGGCTTCAGCTGCGATAACTTCGGTGTTCGAGCCGAGGGCGCCGACCGCGGCTGCATCCAGGCCGATAGCGGCCAGGTCCAGCTCGGTGACAGTCTTCTTCTTGGCAGCCATGATTGCCTTGAAATTCGGGTAGCGCGGCTCGTTGGCCTGGTCGGTGACCGAGAGCACTGCCGGCAGGTTCGCCTTCAGGGTCAAAGTGCGGTCCAGGTGATCGCGCTTAATGGCCAGTTCACGCTGTGCGGCATCGAACTCAACGGCCAGCGCGTGAGTCAGCTGCGCAAAGCCCAGCCGTTCTGCGAGCTGGGCTGGAACAACCGAGGTTTCAGCGTCGGTCGAGGACATCCCGGTAATAACCAGGTCCACGTTGCCGGCATGCTCAACCAGCGCCGCAAGCGCTTTCGACGTGGCAATGGTGTCGGAACCGGCCAAGGCGTCATCGTTCAGATGCAGCCCTGAGCTGGCACCCATCTGCAGGGCCTTCTTGACGGAGTTGCCCGATCCCTTGCCGCCCATGGTCGCGGCGATGACTTCATGCCCGGCGGCGAATCCGCCGTTGGCTTCCACGATGGAAACAGCAGCTTCCACGGCGTATTCGTCAAGTTCGGAGAGTACTGATTCTGCACGGTCAAGGCGCAGCGTTCCCGAATCGATATGACGGTCAAATTGAACATCTGGGACGTGTTTGACCAGGACCACTATTTTCAGTGGAGTGGTGCTTTCCTCGCTCATTCGCGCCTTCCTACGAGCTTCGATGCCCGCACCGGTGCGGGGCACCGGGGCAGGCTAATTCCTTCAGTGTCTATCGTATCGACACAATGCAGTTCACTGGGTGTTTATCGCTCTCAGATCAACAAGTGACGCGGGCTAGTCGATCACCAGCCCGCGTTACTTGTTTCACAGCGTCATCATGACGATTTGTTTAGTTATTTGACAGCGCTCCGACAGTTGCTGTTGCGGTCTGTTCCTTGCCATTGCGAAGGTAGCTGATTTCCACTTCTCCCCCGGCTGGAATCTCGCGGATGGCCGCGGTCACGGTCTGCGAGTCCTGGACTGCACGGCCGTTGACGCCGGTGATCACGTCACCGGACTTCAGACCGGCCTTATCAGCTGCCGAGTCAGGGCTAATTTCAACAACGCGGGCACCCACCGAGAACGCCGAAGCGTTCTGCTGGTTCGATCCAGCTGCGCCCTGCGGGGTCACCGTGGCTCCGAGCAGACCGTGGGTAGCCACGCCGTTATCGATCAGTTCCTGGGCAACACGCTTTGCGTAGTCGATAGGGATCGCGAAGCCAACGCCAATCGATCCGCCTTCTTCACTGTTGCCTGCCGAGGCAATAGCAACGTTGACACCAATGATTTCACCATTGGCGTTGACCAATGCGCCGCCGGAATTGCCGTGGTTGATCGCCGCGTCAGTCTGGATGACGTTTACGTAGATCGAACCGCTTGAACGCTGCTGCTCTTGTTCCTGTCCCGGGAATTGGAAGTTGAATTGGTTGCCATCCCCGCTCTCGCTCTGGTCGCTTTCCTTCGGAACGGCCGAAGAAGCGATGGAGATGGTGCGGTTCAAGGTGGAAATGATGCCGTCGGTGACGGTGCCGCTTAGACCCAGCGGTGCGCCGATGGCGACAGCGGTATCCCCGACATTCAGCTCGGCCGAGGAACCCACGGCGGCAGGCACCAGGCCGTCGGCCTGGATATTGATGACTGCCAGGTCCGATAGAGGATCTGTGCCTACCACGGTGGCACTATGCACCGAACCGTCGTTCATCTGGACCGAAATTTTGGGATTGGCAACTTCGCCACCCAGGGTAACCACGTGGGTGTTGGTCAGAATATTGCCCTTGTCGTCCATGACGATGCCCGATCCGGAACCGCCAGAACCGTTGCCGGAAACCTCGATGGTCACCACGCTTGGGCTTGCCTTGGCGGCAGCGGCGGTGACTTCGGTGACCTTGTCCGGGTTGTTGATCACCACGCCCTCACGCGGCGAACTGCTCACCGAGGAAGACCCCGCGTCGTCATTCATCAGGTAGGTCGTGCCAGCGGCAGTGACGCCACCTACCAAGGCCGCGGCAATCATTCCGGCGATGAGCGTGCTGCCAGAGAAGGACTTCTTGTCCTTGGAAGGCTTCTCGGGCGGGATCGGGTAATTCGCAGGCTCGTTGGACGGAGGGCCGTAAGGGGAACCGTAGGGAGAGCCGTTCTGGACTTGCTGGGCGTCGGAATGCTGTCCGTGGGAGTGGGCCGCGTTCTGCGTTCTGTCAACGGACGGCGCGGGGTAAACGCTGGTTGGATTCTCGCTGGCGCTTGGAGCCTGATTCACTCGCGGGTAGCGCACCGTAGGTTCGGCCGAAGCAATTGGGTCGTTATTGGTGTCGTTAATTGGCTCTGCTGAATCGCCCGCATCGTTCCCACGTGGCTCATTCGGTGTCTGGCTCATGGCTTGCCTCTTTCGAACTGTCGAATCTCTTGAGTTCTATTATCCAACTCTGGTCTGTGGCATCGAATTGTGGTGTCTGAGCACCGGCTGTGAGTTAACTATTCTGCCAGCTGAATGTCGTAGACGTTGTTCATTAGGGCAAATAGAATCAATCATAAGTGTGAACCCAATCTCGGGGATCACCAGATCGGGATTCTCCCGATTTTAGATTGACTGATGCATTTCAGGTGGGGAACAAGACATGCGTATGAAAGCTCGACGGCTCATTGCTGGAGCAGTATTGGCAACGGTAGCCTCTTTCGGCTTATCGGCACCTGCGATGGCTGAATCGCCTGTAACGATTCCACCTGGCGACTTCGTCGTCGATTCTTCAGGCGTGCTCGGCTCCGACGAAGCGCGTTTGGAATCCGAAATTAAGGAACTTCGCAGCAATACCGGACTAAACCTGTTTGCGATATTCGTCGACGAGTTCTCCAACCCAGGCCAGGCTGATCAATGGGCCGCCGAAGTTGCCAACCAAAAGGGTTTGGGCAGCGCTGACTCCATCCTGGTGGTGGCAACCGAGACCCGCCAAGCATATTTTGCTGGCGCCGAAGGCGGTCCGATTGCCAAAGCCGATACTGAAATCTACAGCAGCCAAATCAGCCCGGCACTCAGTGAGAAAAACTGGGCCGGTGCAGTCGAGGGGGCCATCGCTGGCATGCGCAGCGTTGAAGGTGGGGACAGCCCAGATGGTTCATCCTCTGGCGGAGGTTTCCTAACCGTCGTCCTGGCCATTGGTGCCGTTGCTGTGGTTGGGTTCCTTTTCCTTTCACGGCGCAGCAAGAAGAAGACCGCGCAGCTCGGCCAGAGCCAAGGCCAACACCCAGGACAGTACGGCGCCCCTGCTCCGCAGCAGCAGCTGGTCCCCCTGGACAAGCTCCGTTTGCAGGCAGACCAATTGCTGGTGGCTGCAGATGACTCGATCCGTTCTTCGCAGCAAGAATTGGGCTTCGCCGAAGCACAATACGGCAAGCAGGCTGTCCAGGTCTATGTGGAGGATATTGAACAAGCCAAGAACCACCTGACTGAATCTTTCCGCCTGCAGCAGCAGTTGGATGACGATATCCCCGATACCGAGCAAGATCAGCGTTCATGGTTGAATGAAATCATCGACCGTTGCAAGAAGGTCAACAGTTCCCTGCAGGCCCATGCTGACGAGTTCAAGCAATTGCGCCAGCTGGAGCAGAATGCCGAGGATCGCATTACTGAGGTATCGGCGAACCAGGAACCGCTCAACCAGAGGCTGTCGGCCCGCGTGGCAGACTTGGAACGCCTTGCCGGCCAATATGACGCCAGCGCAGTATCGCAGATCAAGGACAACGCCGACCAGGCCGCCGAGCGCCTGACCTTTGCTTCTTCCGCCTTGAAGCAGGCATCAGAGAAACTGGCCACTGACCGATCCAATGCCGCGATCTTGATCCAGAATGCGGAAGAAGCCCACGACCAGGCCGATGTGCTGCTCAAGGCCATCAACAAGGCTGGCGAAGCCTTGGGGCAGGCCCAGCAAGACTTGAAGTCCGCAATCGCGCTGGCCGAACGCGACCTGGCTCAAGCGAACGCCTTCGTTGGCAACGGAGCAAATCCCCGCCTTTCCAGCGCCGCGGCCGGTGTCGAAAGCACTCTGGCGAATACCAAGCAAGCACTGAGCAGCGGCAAATACAACCCGCTGGCTTTGATCACCCAGCTCGATGAGTCCGTTCGCCCGCTTTCAGAAGCTCTTTCAAGTACGCGTAACCAGGCTCAGCAGGAACAATCAGCCCGTGCACAACTGGATTCGTTGCTGCACACCGCAGCGTCGCGCATCAGCGGTACCGACGATTACATCCGTGCCCGTCGCGGCGGCGTCCGCTCTTCAGCTCGAACCCGCCTTGCTGAGGCGCAGCGCACCTTCGATGAGGCGCGCTCGCTTTCTGGCAGCGATCCGCTGCGTGCTGTAGGTTCCGCACAGCGTGCCATTCAGCTAG
Organism: Glutamicibacter sp. NPDC127525; assembly: GCF_042672105.1. Lineage (NCBI taxonomy): Bacteria > Bacillati > Actinomycetota > Actinomycetes > Micrococcales > Micrococcaceae > Glutamicibacter > Glutamicibacter sp. NPDC127525. Next base: position 806,873 of record NZ_JBHXVN010000001.1, read on the forward strand.
CTGACCAAGCTGCGCAGATGGCCGAAAGCGACGTCAGCGGATTCGACGGCTTCGGCGACTCGCGCGGTTACGGGAACTACGGCCGTGGCCGCGGGGGCGGGATGTTTGATGGCATCGGTGGCGCGATGCTCGGAGGCATCCTGATCAATACCATCCTCGGCGGCGGAGGCCATGGCGGTCATTCCGATGGCGGCGACGGTGGAGGTTTCTTTGGCGGGGGCGGCTTCGGTGGCTTCGGCGGCGGCGGAGGCGGCTTTGGAGGAGGTGACTTCGGAGGCGGAGGAGGCGGCAACTTCTAGCTTGCCGGACCAGTTTCACCAGAAGGTTTCAAGTTCATAGTGTTTTCTTGACGGACAGAAAGGTCCAACCATGATCAAGCAGTCAATCTTCGGACGCATTTCCCAGTTGGCCAAGGCCAATATCAATGCAATGCTCGACTCAGCTGAAGATCCCCAGAAAATGATGGATCAGATGGTGCGCGACTACAACGACAATATTGCTGAAGCAGAGCAGGCGATTGCCCAGACCATCGGCAACTTGCGCATGCTGGAAGACGACTTCCGCGAAGACGAGCAGGCAGCTTCCGAGTGGGGCAACAAGGCTCTGGCAGCATCCAACAAGGCAGAAGAGTTCCGTGTTGCAGGCAATGCCGATGATGCCTCGAAGTTCGACAACTTGGCTAAGGTCGCCATCCAGCGCCAGATGCAGGCCGAGTCCGAGATGAAGACCGCCGAGCCGACGATCGCTTCGCAACGCGAGATCGTGGACAAGCTCAAAAGCGGCTTGAACATGATGAAGGAAAAGCGTACCGAACTGGCAAGCAAGCGCGACGAGCTGGTCGCCCGTTCCAAGTCGGCACACGCTCAAAACCAGGTCAATGAAGCCATCAAGTCCGTGAACATCATGGATCCGTCCAGCGAAATTGGTCGCTTCGAAGAAAAGGTTCGTCGCGAAGAAGCCCGCGTTCGCGGTGCTGCAGAATTGCAGGCATCAAGCCTGGACTCCCAGTTCGAGTCTCTGGAAGATCTGGGTGAGCAGACCGAGGTGGAAGCCCGTCTGGCCGCTCTGAAGGCCAAACAAACCGATGCTTTGGAGAGCTAAACTTTCTGCTCTCTGAACTGTGTCAATTGGCTGGCAGTGCGAAAGCATTGCCAGCCAACTTCTTTAATGCTTAAACCAAAAGCGGAGACCCTTCCGGATCTCCGCTTCCACTTTCGTGGCGGGGAGAGGATTTGAACCTCTGACCTCCGGGTTATGAGCCCGGCGAGCTACCGAACTGCTCCACCCCGCGTCGGTAAATACAACATTACCAATCAGTGAATGACTTGGCCAATCCTGGGATAGTGCATTGCGTCACCAAGAGACCCCTGGCTCATGAAGCGGGGAAATCGCCCCACTCCCCACGGCATCTCCACAGGGTCAAGGGAAAGCTTTTCAGGACCATCCGGCGGGCTCGAAACAAAATCAACGCCATGGGTCCGCTGCCTGTCCGCCTCGGCCCAGTGAATGCGGACATATTAGTTGCTCCCCCATCGGGAAGTCGATCATGTGCCTACTGGCGCTTGGCCACGCTCACCCGTTGGCGCCGTCCTGAGAAATCCAATTAAACCAAAAACGGAGACCCTTCCGGATCTCCGTTTCCACTTTCGTGGCGGGGAGAGGATTTGAACCTCTGACCTCCGGGTTATGAGCCCGGCGAGCTACCGAACTGCTCCACCCCGCGTCGGTAAATACAACATTACCAATCAGTGAATGACTTGGCCAATCCTGGGATAGTGCATTGCATCACCAGGACACCCCCGGCTCGCGAAGCGGGGGCAACCGCCCAACTCTGCACAGGCTCTCCCCCGGATGAAGGGAAAGCTTTTCAGACCCATCCGGCGAGCTTGAATAAAAATAAAGGGCTATAGGCAATAAAGTGTGTCTGAAAACCTGATCCTGCCCCGGACAGCCGGGGCAGGATCAAGGTTCACATGGGTATTGAATCCATAAGTGTGAAGCTTACTGGACAATCCCATACTTGTATTATCTGTCATTCCCGACTGAAGAAAAACGGAACCACCTCCAAAGGAACCCAGCGCTGGCGCTGCATCACCTGCAATGCCAGCACCGTTTTCAAACGCGAAGACACCACCGCCCGCAACCAACTCACCGGCTTCGTCACCTGGCTGATGAGCAAACATTCCCAAGCCGAATTCGGCGGCGGAACCGGCCGCACCTTCCGGCATCAGACCGCTTGGTGCTGGAACGTGCACCCCTACCTGCATCACACCGGCGAAGTCTTCGACGAGATCCAAGTCGACGGCATCTATCTGCGCCACGGCTGGTGCCTGCTGATCGCCATCGCTCACGGACGTGTCATCGGATGGCAGTGGTGCGACCGCGAAAAAGCCGAGGCCTGGACCGTGTTGCTGCAGCATTTCCCCGAACCAAAAGTCGTGGTGACCGACGGCGGATCAGGCCTGATGAAAGCGCTCAAAGAGTTCTGGCCGAACGTGAAAATTCAACGCTGCTTGGTGCATATCCAGCGCAACGTGCGCACCTACCTGACCCTGAATCCGCGTTTGCCTGCAGGGAAGTCATTACGTCGATTGAGCCTGAAACTCACGAAAATCCAGACGCAGGAAGCCGCAGCAGAATGGATTGCCGCCTTCGCTGCGTGGCATGCCGAAAACCACGAGCTGATCAATGAACGCACCTACGCTGCTGACTGGTCCGGTGCCTGGCCGCGGGGCCTGCGACGCAACCGCAAGTGGTGGTACACCCACGATCGGCTACGCAGCGCCTACGAGTCCATGAACAACGCCCTGCGACGCGGGCACCTGTTCACCTACCTGGATACAGATCTGAACGGCTTGGGGATCAACGCGACGACGAACATGATTGAAGGTGCGGTGAACTCCGGCATCCGGGCCATGATTTTCTATCACCGAGGGATGCCCATTGAGCATCGCCGGCGGGCGTGCGAGTGGTTCTGCTGGACGCATGCGGATGACGGGAACCACCCGGCCTTGCGGACACTGTTGCGCCCGGAGCATTACACTCCCGAAGCGAAGAAGAAGGCGCAGCACATAGTTGATGAAGCACCAATCGGCCCGGAGCTTTATGGCACTGGCGCCAGCACTGAGGATGGGCAATTCATTCGCAGTGAGTGGATGAGGAATATCTACTAGAGCAGGGTTTTAAGGTTGTCTGGCCCGGGAACACGCCCGGGTCAGACACACTTTATTGCCTATAGCCCAAAATAAACGCCACGGTCGCCCATTGGCGCAGGCCTGAGAAGTCCGGTTAAACCAAAAACGGAGACCCTTCCGGATCTCCGTTTCCACTTTCGTGGCGGGGAGAGGATTTGAACCTCTGACCTCCGGGTTATGAGCCCGGCGAGCTACCGAACTGCTCCACCCCGCGTCGGTAAATACAACATTACCAACTGGTGAACTCAATAGCGAATCGAAAAGAGTGTCCTTAATCGCACTACGCCTAAATGTCCGACCTGATCCGAATTATCCTTTGGTTATATCCAGATGCCTTGGCCCGGCGTTACCCGGGTTTCAAAGACCCCAGGGGTCTTCCGCCGCATGATTGCACACTCCGGCGGGTAGCCCGTCGCCACAAGGTGCCTGAGAGTCTGCTGCGATCACCCTAGCCCGCTCAGGGGAAGATTCTCGGGCCTTCCAGCGCCCGGGGCCCTGCGGTAGGCCTGGAACTGCGTCAGCCTTCGGCCCCAACTTACACATATGCCGGCGACCGCCCCCTTCCCGTACATGGGTTGACGGCAGTTCCCGCATCAATTCACGGGTACTGATCCGGCAACGGGCAACTTGCAGATTAACGCAAAATGGAGATCCGTTAGGATCTCCATTTTGCCATTCGTGGCGGGGGCAAGATTTGAACTTGCGACCTCCGGGTTATGAGCCCGGCGAGCTACCGAACTGCTCCACCCCGCGATGACTAGATAATTCTTGCATCATCGCGGAGTGAAAGCAAATCGGTCAGCTGATGCTAGTGCTTAGCCTTCAGCACCGTCCTGGGGTGCTGGCGATTGGGCTGCGTCCTGATTTTGTCCGTCGTCCAGTTTCACATCCCCGTCAACCTCGGTGCCGTTGATGGCCGCATCTGCGTCCATCGCGCGGGTCAAGGCATCCTCCAACTGCTTCTGCGATTCGCCGTAGGCTCCGAAGTCACTCTTGGCCAGCGCTTCCTGGCCATTCTTGATGGCTTCATTCGCATCAGCCAGAGCTTCGGAGAGCTTCTGGGTATCAGTCTTGGTTGGTTCCTTCTCGCCCTTTGGATCATCCTCTGGCGTAACGCCTTCGGTCTCACCAGTCACTGCACCGGACTCACCGCCGAAGACCTCATCCAGTGCTTCAGCCAAGGTATCGGCGAAGCCAACCTTGTCGCCGAAGGAAACCAGGACCTTACGCAAGGTCGGGTAGCTGGTCTGTCCCGAGGACTGAACGTAGACCGGCTGAACGTAGAGGATACCTCCGCCAACTGGCAGCGACAGCAGGTTGCCGTTCTTGACCTCCGAAGCACCCTGACGCAGCAGGTTCAATTCAGTGGTCACGCGTGTGTTGGTATCGAAGTTCTGCTGTGCTTGGCCTGGGCCAGGAACCGCAGTATCTCGTGGCAGCTCGAGCAGGCGCAGCTTGCCGTAGTCTTCGGCCTTCGCCCCAGGTTCGGAGCCGGCATCGGCGTTGGCCGAAAGGAAGCCGAAGAGCACGTTGCGCTGCTGGCCGTTGGCCGCGGCAGCAGGGATAAACGTCGAGGTCAGCGAGAACGACGCTTCATCCTGGGTCGGCATCTTCAAGGACATGAAGTATGGCGGCTGCTTCACGCCAGCGGCGGATGAGGTCGGATCATCCGGCACAGCCCACGCGTCGTTGGACTCGTAGAACGCGTCCGGGTTGTCCACGTGGTAGGTGGTTAGCACTTCGCGCTGCACCTTGAACATGTCCTCAGGGTAACGTACGTGCTCCATCAACTCAGCCGACATGTCATCCAACGGGTTCAATGCCGTAGGGAAGACCTTCTGCCAGGACTGCAGGATCGGGTCTTCGGTGTCCCAGGCGTAAAGCTTGACCGTTCCGTCATAGGCGTCGACGGTGGCCTTCACCGAGTTGCGCAGGTAGTTCACGCGGCCGGTCAAAGACAGGTCCTGCGCATTAGTCAGCGAGTCGGTCACTGCCGAGTCCAATTGCTGCTGCTGCGAATACGGGAAGTCGTTGGAGGTGGTGTAGCCATCGATGATCCACTGCACGCGGCCATCAATGATGGCAGGGTAAGCCTGGGAATCCAGCGTCAGGTACGGAGCAACCTTGCTCACGCGATCGCGAGGATCACGATCGTAGAGGATCTGCGATTCGCTATTGACGTTCTGTGAGAGCAAGAGGTCAGTGGAGGCGAACTTCAGTGCGTAGACCAAGCGGTTGAACATGTTGCCAACGTTCGGACCGCCATCGCCCTGGAAGGTATAGCGGGTGTCTTGGTTCTCGCCACCGGTACCTGGACGGTCAAGTTCCTGGTCGGTCCATCCCTCATCCGGCCCGCCGACAATGGAGTAGGACGGAGAATTCTCACCGAAGTAGATCCGCGGCTCGTAATCCTCGTCGGTAATCAAATCACCGGAGGTCGGGATGCCACCGAGCATGAAGTCCGGACGACCACCGGCAGCCACGCGGTTACCGTAGGCAGCCACCAGGCCGTAGCCATGGGTGTAGTTGATGTGCTGGTTCACCCACGTGTCGGTTGGGTCCACGTTCACTTCACGGGCCGCAATAACGGTATCTTCCACCTTGCCGTCGATCTCGTAACGGTCGACGTTAAGGGTCTCGGCGAAGGTGTAGTAGCCGCGGAACTGCTGCAGCTGCGCGAAAGCAGCCGAAACCAGGTTTGGATCCAGCAGGCGGATATTCGCGGTGGTTGAGGTTTCCTCGGCCAGCGCATTCTTCTCAGTCGAGATCTTCGCATCGTAGTCAGTAACTTCGACATCGTCGAGACCGAAAGCCAAGCGCGTCATTTCGATGTTGCGCTCAATATAGTCGCTCTCCAACGCCCTTTGGGAAGGGACCACCTTGTACTGCTGGATCAGGAACGGGTAGACGCCGCTGGCAACGATCATCGTTGCTACCAGCATGGCGGTGCCGATCAATGGCAAACGCCAGCGACCGTTGATTGCCGCAATCACGAAGGTGATGGCGATAAGGACTGCCACAATGGCCAGAATCATCTGTGCAGGGATGACAGCGTGGACATCCTTGTACAGTGCACCGGCGACACGGCCGGACTGGTCGGTGAGGGTCTCGTACTGGCCGATCCAGAAGTTCACAGCCTGGAAGATCAAGAAGACTCCGACAACAACTGCGGTGTGCACCCGAGCGGCCTTGCCAACGGTTATGCCGCCACGCTCTTCAACGCGGATTCCGCCGTAGAGGTAGTGGGTCAGCAGACCAGCCACGCCGCTGAGCAGCACGACCGAGATCAGGAAGCCGTTGACCAGTGCGATGAATGGAAGGGAGAAAACGAAGAAGCCCAGATCCATGTTGAACTGGGGGTCAGTGCTACCGAAACCGACCTGGTTGAAGAACAGCAAGATGGTCTGCCACTGTCCGGCCACGGCAACGGCAGCGAAAATGCCGATCACCAATGGAATGCCAACCATCAGGAATCGGCGGACTGGTTCCAGCTGGGCCTGGTAGCGCGACATGGAATCAGGTCGGGTCGAGTTTGGCGCATAGACAGGGCGGTGCTTGTAGGCACTGCGCATCGAGAACCACATTGGAACCGCCATCAGCACCAAAGCGATCAGGAAGATCACTAATTTGGAGATCCGCTCAGTCCAGTAGACCTCGGAGAAACCCAGCTGGTTGAACCAGAGGATATCAGCGTAGAAATTCGACAAGAAAACGAAGACTGCGACGAGAATGACCACCGCGAAGATGGTCAGGGTCAGCGGCGAGGCTTTCTTGCCCGAAGGGTTGGAAGGTCGTTGTGGTTCTTGGGGCCGCGGCGGACCCCCGAACGGACTATCCGATCCGAAAGACACTATCTATTCCTTACTTTGGGTTCTTCCCGTTGTTCCCAACAAGAGAACTCGTGTACCTAATTCTTGTACGGGCGTTGTGTACGAGACTGGTTTCCTTGCATCACATTCTTCCCTTGATGCCCGGCTAAATCTATTCGCATGTCGTGAAAGTCGCCGGGTCTTCACCTGCGGCGATCTTCTCCAATGCCTGGCGAGCTTCTGACAGGGTTGCAACCTTGATGACATCCAGTCCGGCAGGAATACGCCCTATGGCTTCAGCGCAGTTGTCGGCTGGGGCCAAGAAGACGGTTGCTCCGGCATTCTTCGCCGCCACCATCTTCTGGGCGATTCCACCGATTGGACCGACCTTGCCATCGGCTGAAATCTCACCGGTACCTGCGATGTGGTGGTCTCCCGCCAATGAGCCTTCCGTCAGGCGGTCAATGATCGCCAAGGCAAACATCATGCCGGCGCTGGGACCGCCAACATTTTCCAACCCGAAGCTCACATCGATAGGGAACTCGTATTCGTTGCCCAGGAAGACACCCAACTGGCGTTCGCCATTCTCGGCTTCCTTGGTGTTCACAGTGACATCTACGTCGCTGTAGACGCCATGCTTATCCGGTCTGCCAACGGTCAAGATTGCTGGTTCTGCACCGCGGGAATTCAGTTCTTCCTTCAGCTGTTCCAGCGAAGTGATCTGCTCTCCTTCGAATTTCAGAAGGCGATCCTTGGGCTCAAGCACTTTTTCATTCGTGCCGGTGGAGAACTCAGCGACCGTAAGCCACTCGGTAAAGCCCTGATCCAGCTCGGCCAAAGCCGCTGCCACAGCCAAGTCCTGCGATGAAGTCATCATGAAATCATTTTGTTCATTCTTCTCTTCCGAAGAGACACCACGAGAAATGATGGTTTCTTCAGGAACTAGATCCTTGGCCGAATTGACCAATGCTTCAAGTACGACAGGTATGGTGATTCGGTTCTGCCCGCCACCCTGGACGTAAATGGTCAACAGATCCAAGACGCTCTCCGAAGGGTATGACTGGGCTCCCTTGATGGAGACCACATCGTGCCCGTTGTCCTCGCCAAGAGTGTTAAACACTGGGCCAGGCGACCGGATCATGAAATTCGTCGGGAGAAACATCATGACGCCGATCAGGAGGAGCGCAACGACGCCGGAGCTGGTGCGTTTCATGGTTTTGGAACCTCGCGGAGTGCGGCTGGAATCGCCTGGCTCCAAAGTCGAGTCTTGTGGTTCCTGTACGTGCACTGATCCTGCTCCCGCCAACTGTCAAAAAATACGCGGATCCGTCCTTGCAGACATCCCCACCCTTAGCCTACTGAAGCCCTGGGTTTAAAAGCATCAGCATCAAGGCGTATTCGATGTGCCGAAAGCGAACTGAAGCCCAGATTCATGGGAACTATCAGCTACTCGCGGTAGTTTTAAAGGCATGGCACAGAACCCCCCGAATAACCGCCCTAACGGCGATGACGACGAAAACAATCCGCAGGACCCATTTTCTGCAATGTTTGGTCAGCTCTTCGGTGGCGGATTCGACCCGAATGACCTCCCGCCGCAGCTTCGTGATGCCCTTGGTGCTCAAGGCGATCCGGCTGCGATGCAGAAAATGATGCAGCAGGCCCAGGCCATGATGTCCGCGATGATGAGCAATAACGCGTCTTCCGGTCCGGTGAACTGGAAGCTTGCATCCGACACCGCTTTGCAGGCATATGCCAGCGATGATCCGGCGGTATCGGACGCGCGCAACAACGCCATCAGCGATGCGTCAAACCTTTCTGAACTGTGGCTGAACAACGCTACGGTGTTCGAGTCGAACGGCCGCTCGACCGAGGCATGGACTCGTAAACGATGGTATGACAAGACCCTGGCCACCTGGAAGCAGGTCACCGAGCCTGTTGCCGAGTCGGTAGCTAACGCAATCACCACCGCGATGAAGGATCAGATCCCCGAAGAGATGAAGGGCATGCTCGGCAATTCCGATGGCATGTTCCGCAATCTCGGAGCCAGCATGTTCGGCATGCAGCTGGGCACTGCACTGGGCGGCTTGGCAACCGATGTGCTTGGCGGCACCGATATCGGCCTGCCTTTGGCAGGAACCACTCCAGGCATTATCGCGGCCAACGTCAGCAAGTTCGGCGATGGCCTTGAAATCCCAGAGCAGGAAGTCCTGCTGTATGTGATTCTGCGGGAGAACGCACACGCACGATTGTTCAACCGGGTCCCTTGGCTAAGCTCCAAGTTGATTGGTGCCGTGGAATCCTATGCTCGGGGCATCCATATCGACATGTCGCGCATTGAAGAAGCAGTACGCGGTATCGATCCGTCCAACCCTGAAGCGCTGCAGTCGATGCTGGGTGAAGGATTGTTCACCCCGCAGCGCACCCCCGCTCAGGAGAAGGCTCTAGAAAACCTAGAACTGACGTTGGCATTGATCGAGGGCTGGGTTGATCATGTGGTCTCCTTGGCCGCCCAGAACCTTCCATTTGCTGGTCACCTGCGCGAGACGATGCGTCGCCGCCGAGCTTCGGGTGGCCCAGCTGAGACTGCCTTCGCATCTCTGGTTGGCCTTGAATTGCGCCCACGCAAGCTGCGCGAAGCGGCTGCCCTGTGGGAGCACTTGTACGACGAACGTGGAATCGAGGGCCGTGATGCCGTATGGGATCACCCAGATCTGATGCCTACCGCGGAAGACCTCACCGATCCCAAGGGCTTCACGCATCGCCGTGAAGTTGCCGCGACCGAGTTCGACGACTTTGACGCAGCACTGGGTAAGCTTCTGGACGGCGGCTTCGACAACGCTGAACCCGAAGCCGAAGGCGATGACGGTTCAGGGAATCCAGAGGATCCGAAGAACTGATTAGATCGAAACCTCGAAGGAGGGATGTGCACGAGTGCACATCCCTCCTTCGTGCATTGAGCTACTGTTCCTCGTCATGGCCGAAACCCGAAAGTTCATCCTGGGCCCGGCCCAATTCCTTGGCGTGAGCGTTGTAGCCTGCGTGGAATGCCTCCAAGAAAATATCCGCCTGCGCTCGGCGTTCGAACCGGTTCAGCAAAGCCTGGAACCTAGGTCCGTGGCCGGCCCGCGGGACCACCAGATGCGCAAGCTCGTGGACTAGAACATAGTCCTGCACCCAGCTGGGCATATGCTGCAACGTGACCGATAAGCGGATGCTGCGCTGCCGATATGAAGCCGAACCCCAACGCTTATTTTGGTTGGCTACCCAACGCACGGATTGCGGCGCGGCTTCGCCGGCGAAGTACTGATGGTCAAGAGATGCCGCTCGGCGCTCCAGCGCATCATCGGTATGACCCGCGGTACGCGCTTGGCGTCCCTTGCGATACTTCGAGATCATCTCATCAACGAAAGCGCGTTCCGTTTTTTCGTCCAGCGCTGCAGGGACTTGGATAATCAGCCGGTTATCGCGCCACTGGGAGGAAATGGTCTTCTTGCGCTTGGCCGAGCGGAGAACCCGCACTGGAATCTCATCCGGCGCGACGAAGTCGACGGTGTTTGGAAAAGCTGGCATTGCATTGCGCCTCTTTCCTCATCTATGGCAGCGGCCGGGGACCTTCCTGTCCGCTCACTACGTGATCTCTAAGCTACGTCCTAGCCTGAACAGCTTCGGACCAATTCGCCAACTTGTGGAGAACCCTATGCGCGGCGCTCGTCAACGACCGCAAGCACCGCCTCGCCATATCGTTCAAGCTTGCTACGTCCCACCCCGGGAATCTTCGACAATCCCTGGATTGAATCCGGCTGGTGCTCCGCGATGGACATGAGGGTTGCATCGGTGAATATGACGAATGCCGGGACCGCGTTGGATTGGGCAACCTCCGATCGCCATTCACGCAAAGTCTCAAACAACGCTTCATCATAGGCAGCAGGGCACGAGGCGCAACGTTTGAGCTTTCGCTCTTTTGCACTGGTCAAGAAGGATCCACAGGTCATGCAGACTGCGGGCGTGATTTTCTGTTCGCGTTTGCGGTAGGTGGTCTGCTGCCTGCTGCTGGCTTGGCGTACCGATTTAATTCCATCGAGGAATCGTGATGGGTATCGGTGCGCGCGTCCGCCCGGGGTCCTTGCCAGCGACCAGGACAGGTACAGGTGCTTCCGTGCGCGGGTAATACCCACGTACAGCAGCCGCCGTTCTTCATCGAAGCCCGCTTGGTCCTTGGCATAGGAGATCGGGACCAGGCCTTCGTTCAATCCAACCAGGAATACAGCATCCCATTCCAGCCCCTTGGCTGCGTGGAATGATGCCAAGGTGACGCCATCCAGAGTTGGCGCGTGCTGGATCGCTGCGCGGTCTTCCAATTCCTTGACCACATCGTGCAATGTGGCATCAATGTCTTGTTCTTTTTTAAGCGCAACGACTTCGTCGGCCAGGCGAACCAGTGCCGACATCGATTCCCAACGCTGGCGCACCGCACCAGTGCCGCCGCTTGGGGCATTCGCCGAGTAGCCGTGCGAGGAGAGCACATCGCGCACCATCTGCGCAACCGGAGTATCTGCGGCGACGCTCAAGCCGGCCCGCAAGGCCAGCATCCCTTCCTTGACTTCGCGACGGGAGAAGAACCGCTCGGCACCACGCATTACGTAGGGGATGGAATACGCCGTCAGTGCTTGCTCAAAAGCCTGGGACTGCCCGTTAGTGCGGTACAAGATGGCAATCTCGGAGATGTCCTGGCCGTTTTTGAGCAGCTGCTTGATGCGCTGGGCGACTTCCTCGGCTTCATTTTCGTCATCCGTCGCTTCAAAGAATTCAGGGGCCGGACCGTGATCGCGTTGCGCGATGAGTTCCAGTGGTTCGGGCCAGGTCACGTTACGGTCAGGGACTTGGGATTCAATGCGCCGATTAGCAAGCACCTTATTCGCCAGGTTCACGACTTCAGGAGTGGAGCGGTAATCGCGTACCAGCTTCACGACCTTTGCTTCCGGAAACCGTGTGCCGAAGTTCAGCAAGAAGTCTGGGCGTGCACCGGTGAAAGAATAGATGGTCTGGGAGGCATCGCCCACCACGCACAGTTCGTTGCGCTGGCCAAGCCAGAGATCCAGGAGCCGTTGCTGCAACGGCGAAACGTCCTGGTACTCGTCGACGACGAAGTGGCGGTACTGCTGGCGTACACTGGCTGCGACTTTTTCATTGTCTTCAAGAATTGCAATGGTCAGCAGCAGTACGTCTTCAAAGTCGATAACTCCGCGGTCATCTTTGAGCTCTTCGTAGGTTTGGAAGATGCGGGCCATGCTCACTGCTTCGAGACCGTTGGGCAGTTCTCGGGAAGACGCAATCTTGGCGTAGCTTTCCGGGGTATGCATGGAGACCTTGGCCCATTCGATTTCCGCAGCCAGATCACGGACCATGGCGCGGTCGCTGGAAATGCGCAGGCGACGCGCCGCCTCCGCAATGAGCGGGGCCTTGTGTTCTACCAAGTTCGGCAGGGTACCGCCAACGGCCTGCGGCCAGAAGTACTGCAGCTGGCGCAAGGCAGCTGCGTGGAAGGTACGCGTCTGCACGCCGGGTGCGCCGAGCTGACGCAAGCGGGTACGCATCTCCGCAGCTGCACGCGTGGTGAAAGTCAGCGCGAGAACACTGGTCGGGTTGTAGATGCCAGTATGCACGCCGTGGGCGATCCGGTGGGTAATTGCTCTGGTCTTGCCGGTTCCTGCGCCCGCCAGAATACACAGTGGACCGCTGAGGGTTTCAGCTGCTTGCCGCTGTTCAGCATCCAGTCCCGCCAGCAAATTGTCTGCTGGCGGATTGTCGTATTCGGTCACTTGCTCAGGGCCTCCGGAAGGGGTTCGCCGTACCAGGTACGGATCAATGCGTGGGCTATCGAGACTCCGCGCGGTATATCTATTGTTCCTGATTCCAGAGCTTCACGCAGTTCGGCTCGTGTGAACCAGCGAAGGTCCATGATTTCTGCACCATCCGGAACCAGCTCTTCGCTCAAGGCTTCAGCAGCGAAACCGAGCATCAGCGATCGCGGCATTGGCCAGGGCTGGGAACCGCGGTAGGCGACCTCTCCAATACGCACACCGGATTCTTCAAAGATCTCGCGGCGCACAGCAGACTCTAGGGACTCCCCTGCTTCGACGAATCCTGCAAGCACCGAGTACATCCGGTGCTTGAAGGTGGCGTTGGATCCGAGCAGCAATCGATCTTGGCTGTCGATCACCGAGGCAATGATTGCCGGGTCGGTACGTGGAAAAAGCTCGTGGTCATTGTTCACGCAACGCTGGCCCCACCCGAAGGTGGCAGCCCTAACGGGTGAACCGCAGCGTGGGCAGAATTTCTCTGAACGGATCCAATTGGCGATCGCCTGCGCTTCAACGAAGAGTTCTGCATGCAGTTCATTGAGCAGGTTGAAGCCTTCACGTAGCGTCGTCCAGCGCTCGATGCCGCTGGAGGCATAGTCCTCGGCATCAACGAGAGCCAGAACGTATTCCGTGCCTGATGCACGCCCCAGGTACACCTGGCGCTCGGAGTCTTTTGCGAGGTAGTCCGTGCCGTTGAGAAAGAAGAGATCAGAGCCGATAGTTGCCGCGCCACCACCACTGATCAGCAGCACCTTGGTGCTGCGCTGCTTAAATAGGCCAGGCAAAAGCATCGGGTCTTGCTTTTCGGTCAGTGGGCGCTCAATCAGAGACTGTCCGAAGTGAAGTCCGGTAAGTGGGGTTCGATAAGTTTCTGCCAGAGCCATACCTCTAACCTAATGCACATAGCGCTCCAGAATCTTGATGCTTGCTCAATGTGGATAGCTGTTGATCAATGAGATTCGTCGCAACTCTGAATGTTGCCGGTGAATCCCGCCATATTCCGTGCGTCATTCAACGATAGAAAAGGGAATCTCGCATACGGTGGAACTTGTGAAACGCACTGCCATGGAACTCGCCGCAATTGCCACCGCCGCCGTCCCCGGATTGACTCCGGTAGGCTTCGCGGCGCTGTCCGACGATGCAGAAGATTTTGACTCAGCATTGATCGTCGACGCACTCAAGCATCGCTGGCGCGTTCGTTCACCTCGGCATGACGAGGCAAGCATGCGTCTGGAAGCAGAGCTTTCGGCCTTGCGCGCTTTCTCCGCCAAGGTCCGCGCTTCACTGCCGTTTTCCTTGCCTGCCGTAGCCGGCACCGTGCGCCAGGGCCCACTGCGCACCTTTGTCTACAAGGATATGCCCGGACACGTTCCGACCCTCGATGAATTGGTTGATGTCGGCAGCAACCTGGCCAAGTCGCTGGGCCAATGCATGGCTGCCATCCACCAGATCCCAGATGAAGCTGTTGAAGTGGCAGGCCTGCCGACCTACACTGCCGACGAGATTCGACAGCGCAAACTCAACGAACTGGATACAGCCGCGGCTACGGGCAAGGTGCCAAGCGGTTTACTGCGCCGTTGGGAACACGCCATGGAGGACGTGGCGCTGTGGCGTTTCAACGCTGCCGTAGTTCACGGCGACTTCGATGAAGAGCAGCTGCAGATTTCCCATTCCAGCATCACTGCAGTCAAGGGCTGGACAGATTTGCACGTCGGTGATCCCGCTGATGACTTCGCTTGGCTTTCGGCCATAGAAGACCAGAGCTTCAGCGAGCGCGTTTTCACCGCCTATGTCGAAGCCCGCGGCAAGGCTGCGGATCCGCACATCATGCGTCGCGCCGCGCTGGCCGCCGAATTCGCGCTGGCGCAGTGGCTGGTGAAGTCTTTGGATTCCAAGGACTACGAGCGCATCGCCGAGGCCGAAGAGATGCTACGCGAATTGGACCAGAACATCGCGGAGTACGGTGGCCAGCCATTGTCGGTCGTGGAAGCTCCGCGCCCTTTGGCTCCCCAGCCAGAAGCACCGGCCCAGAAGGCTCCGGAAAAGCCGGCCGCCGTCGCCGCGCCAAGCATTAACACCGACAAGGTCACTCCCCTGGCAGCGGAATCGCCGAACTCCGCAACACCCCGAAGCACAGCGTCCAATGTCCAGGCCGCGCCAGAGGAGTCTGGTGACCAGCCAAAATCTGATGCTGTTCAGGCTGATGCCAAGAACAGTTCGCCTGCGAAGGATGAACCCGCCTCCAAGGCCGCCGAACACGATAGTGATGCAGCGGAGGCCGAGTCAGCTGCCGCACGGCCAATGAGCACGGCTGAGCCTGCTGAAAAGAACAACAAGCCTGTTGAGGACGCCGAGAAGTAAAGACTTCCCAGCGTCCTGAGCGGCTAGCCTTCGAGCTGTTCAAACGCGCTGCTGATCATCTGTTCCAGTTCTTGCTCATCGGAGAGATACTCCGCGTGGATCGTAATGCCCGCCGCCACATAGTAGAAGGCGGCCTTGATCTCCTCTAGCGGGATTCCGTGCAGGCGTGACCAGCCCAGACGATACACCGCGAGCTGGACCAGCTTGCTCTTCAGATCCTTGCCGCTAGGAACTCGACCGGTTTTCCAGTCCAGCATCAGCCACGTACCGTCGTCCATCCGGAAGACGGCATCAATGCGGCCACGCACAGCCACCGGACCCACACGGGTCTCCAATGGAACCTCGACATAGGCCGGCTGCAGCTTGGACCATTCGCTGCATAGGAACGCTTCCTTCATGGATTCAAGGTCCAGCGCCTCATCAAGATAGCCATCTGCCGGATCCTGCAGGTCTCCCAGATCAAGCATTGACGTCTTCTCGTAGAACTCTTCAATCCAGGCATGGAACGCGGTACCGCGCCGTGCAGCGAGCCCCGGTCGACGCGGCACCGGGCGTCGAAGGTTTTCCAGTACCCCAACCGGGTCCTCGGCCAGCTCGACAAACAATGAAGCACGCACATGCTCTGGTGCCTCGATGCTGCGCTCACGGCCAGCCAAGAACTCGCGCTGGCCTAGAAGTTTCTCGGCTTCTTCAGCCCACTGCCTCCCGAAGCTGGTCAGCGGCTCATGATCTGTTGGAACGGATTCGAGATCCTTCGCCACTTCCGCAATGACATTGCGCCGTGAATACGGGTATGGAGTCTTTTGCACTCCCCCCGTGACGACGGGGCCTTCCAATGGATCGTACGGCCACAGCGCTTCAAGGGGCGTCAAAGTGCTCGGGTTTTGTTCCGGCGCTTCTTCGTCCTTCACCCAGACCCCGATCTCCGCCTGGGGTTCCTCGCCTTCGGCCAGCGGAAGCAAACAGGTGAAGAATTCTGATGGCTCGGTTGGCTTGGTACGGGTGCTCGTCCAGACGCTGCTACTGCAAATCAGCAATGACTTGGCGCGGGTCACCGCAACATAGGCCAGGCGACGCTCTTCGGCAATGTGGTGGTCCTCTACCTGGTCCTTGAAGACCGATTCGGCTTCCAGCAGTTCCTTCAAGGCCGGCTGTTCGGTGTCCCATTGGGGCAGGTCGCGGGCGTCGCCACGGATTTCCCAGGGCAGCGCTTTGTCACCGCTGGTCCACCGGTCGGATTTGGAACCCGGGAACACCCCGTCGTTCAAGGTCATCACCGCCACGATGTCCCATTCCAATCCCTTGGACGCGTGAACCGTCAGCAATTGGACTGCCGCGGGGTCAGCATCTTCGCTTGGCAGCGGTAGTCCCTTTTCCTTTTCGGCGGCCTGTTCCAGCCACATCAAGAAGCCGGACAGTTCAACGCGTGGCGCATTGCGGCAGTATTCGCGTACCACATCGGCGAAGGCATCGAGGTTGGCTCGCGCCTTGTCTCGAGATATCCACGGACGGGCAGCCACCTCGATGTCCAGGTTCATGGCGCGTTCGGTCTCGCGAATCAGCGTTTCAAGGTCGTCATTGGCCAGCAGCCGCAGGCCGGCGAGTTCATCGCGCAGGGCCGCCAAGCGCTCGTAGCCCGCTGCGCTAATGGTCCTGCCGTCATTGCTGGTCCACCCTTCCCTGGGCAGGAAGTCCAGTGCTTCGACGAGGCTGGCCGCATCATTGAGTTCGGCGCGGGCCGCCTCGGTCACTGCTTCTTCGGGGCTCTGCGCCTCTTCGCTTTCTGCCGGGTCTGGCTGCAGCCCGCGGGCTCGCCGCCGTTCCAGCTGGCGGGACCAATCGGCGAAGGCCATCAGGTCTGCGGCACCCAGCCGCCAGCGCGCTCCAGCCAATAAGCGCATGAGCTTGTCGGAGCGCAGCGGGTCAACCAGCACGTGCAGGTACGAGACCAGGTCGGTGAGCTCAGGGGTGCTCAGCAATCCGGATAGTCCCACGAGCTGGTATTTGATGCCCCGCTCAGCGAGCACCTCGCCCATGATGCTCAACTGGGTACGATTTCGCGAGAGCACCGCACTGGTCTTCGGCTCGGAAGATGCCCTATTCTCGGCAACAATCATGTCGGCTATGGCGTCTGCCTCGTCGCGAACCGTTGCGCAACGGTTGAGCACCACACGACCTGGCTTGGCATGCGCCGAGGAATCCAAGGGCTTGACCGAGACCGGGCCTTGATGCTGCGGCCCGCCGGCAGTGATGCTATTCGCTGCCGCGAGCACGTTGACGGTATTGCGCCATGCGATGGTCAGGTGCTTCACGTGGGCGACGTCCCGGCCTGTGTCCCGAACAATCGGGAAGACTTCTGGGAATCGGAACAGCTGACCGGCACTAGCCCCGCGGAATCCGTAGATGGATTGGTTAGGGTCACCCACCGCGGTGACCGGATGGCCTTCGCCATAGAGTTGAGAGAAGAGCACCATCTGCGCGTGCGAGGTGTCCTGGAATTCATCCAGCAGCACCACCTTGTGGCTAGCCCGTTCGGCGAGCGCAGCTGCCGGCACCTCCTGGGCGATACGCGCTGCGTGGGCCACCAAGTCGCCGTAGTCCATCACCCCGAGGCGCTTCTTTTCCCGGGCGTACTCTTCAGCCAACTCAGCGATGGTGGCACGTGAAGCCAGCTTGTCGATGAGCTTGAGGGCTGCTTGGGTAGTTTTCTTGGGCTTCTCTGCGTCCATCGGCAAGGTGCGCAGGCGTGCCACCAGGTCATCAATCCACTGATGGGCCTCAGGTGCGGTGACCAAGTGCTCGGATGCTTCCGAACTGAAGGAAACGATGGCATCAATCAGTGTGCTGGTGGCACTGTTCAGGTGCTCGTAGTTGCCGGTGTATCTTTCCAGCACCGAGTGGGCCACCTGCCATGATTGGGCCGCGCCCAACAAGGCACTGTCTTCTTCAAGGCCAAGCCGCAGCCCATGGTCTTGGACCAGGGTGTTGGCGTAGGAGTGGTAGGTGGATACCGCAGGGTCAAGGAAGTCCCGGGTTTCTTCTGGGCTGAGCAGACCGGTGGCCACAAGCTGCGCGATCTTGGCACGGATACGCACGGAAAGCTCTCCCGCTGCCTTGCGGGTAAAGGTCACCCCGAGAATCTCTTCCGGCCGGACCAGCTGGTTGGCTACCAGCCAGACGACTTTATCCGCCATGGTTTTGGTCTTGCCCGAGCCGGCGCCGGCGATGACCAGCATCGGTTCCAATGGCGCAGCGACTATCTCAGCCTGCTGCGCGGTGGGCGGAAACTGCTCGCCCAGGGCTGCGGAGAGTTCTTCTGGAGTGAATCTGATATTGCTCATGGTTCGGTGACCTGTCGTCCTTGGGCGCACAAAGGGCAGATTTCAGGCAGCGTGCAGTTGCCGAGGATCCCTGCGGCTCCCGAAACGTGCCGGGTGATGAATTCACTGTTTCCCATCAGCGAGGCAGCTTCGAAGATGAGCGCGCGGGCCCAGTCCCCTTCACCAATTGATGGTTGTTCACGGACCGAGGCGCCCTTGGTGCTGGTACCGACGTAGACCAAGGATGCGCCGGCTGGCTCATCCGGGAGTCCTGCAGTTTCCTCGTGATCTTGCAACGCGCCGAGCTGGATTGCGGTTTGGTAGACGCCTAGCTGCGGGTGTTCCAAGGTTGCGTCCTTGGATGGCGCAGTGGAACCGGTTTTCAGGTCAACGACCCTCACCTTGCCGTTGGCGTCAGCTTCGACGCGGTCGATAATTCCGCGAAGCTGGATATGCGTGCCGTCAGGGGCCGGGACCTCGATCTGGAACGGCATCTCGCGAGCCACCAGTTCGCGTCCTTCTTGGCGCATGGTGACGCAGTAGGCGGCGAACTTCTTGAGCATGCTATTGGCACGGTCGAAGTCCCTTTGACCTTCCCAGTTCTCCAGTTTTTCCAGCTCTGGCCAGCGTTGCTCCAGGATCTGCTGGTATTCGCTTCCGCTTGCATCGGGATGCTCTTCGGCGATGGAGTGGATCAGCGTACCCAAGGAGGCCGCGAAATCGCGGGCAGCGGTTCCACCAGCGCTTTGCACAAACCAGTTCAGCGGCGATTTCACCAGGGTTTCCACCTTCGACGGTGACACCCGCCGAGGCTGGTCTTCCGGGATAACCGGTTCATGGGTAGTCAGTTCGCGCAACCCCCACCAGGAACTTGGATGCGCTCCTCGCACCGGGCGCTCTGCCTGAGCCAGGCGTCCAAGCACGTGGGTGGCGTCCTGGTACAGGTTAGCTGCTTCCACATCGTCCGGCGCTGGCGCTGCCCCAAGGCCGGCGGCCCTGGCTCTCTCGGCGGTGCTGCGCAGCTCTGCCACCAAGGTTGGAAGCGAACGGATGCGCGGAACCGCGGTTGGTTCCCTGCCTTCTGGCCCCGGTGGCTCGACCAGATCCAGGAAAGAGGAAGGCTGGCTGTCTTCGTTATCGACCGCCGTGCAAATCAGCTGGTCTCCAGCACGGGAGACGGCATTGCTGAAGCTGCGCAATTCGTCGTTGCGGATTTGGCGTACCAGATGCGTTGGCGTTCGGGTGGCCAGGAATTCAATGCCATGCTCCGCGGCGTCGGCGAGCGCATTGGAACCGAGCAGCTCGCCACGGAGCCGGAGGTTGGGCCAGGAGCCTTCTTGCAGCCCGGGGATAAAGACCACTGGCCATTGCTTTCCGGCAGCGGCAGCGGTAGTGAGAACCGTGACGGTTTGCCCACCGGCAGCACGGGTTGCCAAGGAGTCCATGGGCAATTCCTGCTGCAAGATGTGCTCGATGAACTGCTGGACGCTGGCGCCGGGAAGCTGATCCACAAAACGTTCTGCGGCTTGGAAAAGCGACAGGACAGCATCCAGGTCATGATCTGCGCGGCGGGCGGCAGTGCCGGTGCCCAGGGCCTCTTCGCGCCAGGCCTTTGCCCGGCCCGAGGCCTCCCACATCACCCAGAGCGCTGTTTCCGGTGTAGCGGTTCCGCTGGCCAGTTCGTCTTGCAGCGCGGAGTACATCTTCAGCAGCCGGTTCAATCCGTAACCCGGCTTGCCCAATTTCTCGGCCATTGCCGGTTCACGCAGGCAGGATTCAAGCAACTCCTGGCTGGAGCGGCGTCCGCCGGCTGCGGCTTCCTGCTGGCGCAAGAGCTGGCGGATCCGGCGGATTTCCAAGGCAGTGCTCATCCCATAACGCGACAGCAGCAGGTTCTGCATCAGGAGCGGGTCATCGGTGACAGAATCGCTGAACGCCAAGTTCAACAGGTCAAGCAGCGGACGGACCGCACCTTCATCCTTCAATGGAATTTCGGCCGGCGGCACCTGCACGCCGATTCCCTGGCCTTCAAGAAAACGGCTGAAGGAGCGCACCTGTGAACCGTTGCGCACCACAATCGCAATTTCAGCGAGGCTGCGGTTCTCGTAGAGGTTCAGATGCACTATCCGCTGGGCAATGAAACGTTCTTCCAAGGTGGAATTCTCGAATACCAGTGCCTGGCACAGTTCGTGTTCCGGCACGTTCAACGGCTCAATAGCTCGTCCGCGCAAGCCTGCAGCCAGCGGCACGCGGCTGACGATCCGTTTCCATGCCTCGGTGATCTGTCCAGACATTCGATAGCCGTGGGTCAGTTCGAGGCAGGTCGCTTCGCCAGCACTCGCGTAATTCTGTGCGAAACGATGCAATTCATCGGTGCGGGCACCGCGGAATCCCTGAACTACGCTGTCGGGTGCAGCGAAAGCGACCATGGCGCGGTCCTTGCCGAGCAGAGCCAGGAGGCGGTGCTGCGACAGGGTGGCTTCTTGCAGGTCATCCACGAGGATCAGGGCCAACCGGTCCTGTTCTGCGTGCAGGAACGCTTCATTGTCTTCCAGAATTTGTGCCGCCCGGGTAATCAGCCCTGCCGGGTCGAAGGCTTCGGCGCTGCCCAAGTCCAGCAGGTCGCGGTATTCCTGGTAGAACAGCGCAGCAGCGTGCCATTCGGGGCGGTTGGCTTGCTGGCCGAGGTCAGCGATGTCTGCAGGTTCCAATCCCAGCTCTGAAACACGGTCGAAGAACTCGCGGATTTCCTTGCGGAAGCCGCGAGTCCCTACTGCCAGCGCCAGTTCGCTTGGCCACTGCGGTCCTTCGGTGAGGCCTTCGGCATGGCCTTCCAGCAGGTGGCCGATGAGGGTGTCCTGTTCCGGACCGGAGAGCAAGCGGGGAATGCGTTCGAGCTGGGGCAAGAGTCCTTCAACGCGGGCACGGCGGATCAAGTCAAAGGCATAAGCCGACCAGGTGCGAACCACCGGTTCGGTGAAAGTCCGTTCTGCTCGGCGGCTGAGCTCATCACGGATCGAGGCAGCGGTCAGTCGAGTTGGCCCGATGATCAAGAGGGCCTGCGGATCGAGCCCGGCGTCAAGGTGCGCCACCGCGGTGTCGATGAGCAGATGGGTCTTGCCGGTACCCGGAGCCCCAGTGACCAGGACCGGGCTTTCCACCGAATGCAAGTGGCCAAGGACCGAGGTGGCTTCTTCGCGGGGCTGGCTTCGGGTCTCTTCCATACTCATAGTTGATCATCCATCTCGGACATTTTGGGGTTGCCCAGCGCCGTACGCAGCGCGTCAATTTTTTCCCACGCCCAGTCGTTGGGGTTCCAGCGGTATCTATTCATGTTCACGTGACGGCCAGGTGCTGCCAGTTCTTCTGCGATCCAGTGCCGTTCTGCTGCTTCGGCAAGCGCATCGGCCATGGAACCGTTGGAGCGGATAATCCGCCACCATGGTGTCCCTTCCGGCGCGCTTGCCATCGCCTTGCCCGTTTGGCGTGCTCCCCCGCTTCCGAGAAGTTCTGCCACGTCCTTGTAGCTGAGCACCGCCCCTGCCGGGACGAGTGCTGCGAGGCGATGCACCGCCTCTGAATAGTCCAGGGGCTTTTCGGCTGCGTCAGATGTCATAGCCCTATTCTGCCAATTAGCTTGCAGGACTCCACAACACGCAATTCGCAGGGCCGTCCTGTCCCGCCTTGGCTGTAGCGTTATATCCATGACTGAATGGCACAAGGGCCTGGCAATTGGCTTTGATTTGGAAACCACTGGTGTTGATACCAATACTGCACGCATCGTTACGGCATCGGTTGTCTTGCTGGATGCCGATGGCAAAGTGGTGAACAACCGCGAGTGGCTGGTAAACCCCGGGGTCGAGATTCCAGAGGCCGCGGCCGCAGTTCACGGAATCTCCACCGAGAAAGCCCGCGCCGACGGTGCCCCGGCGAAACAGTCCGTTCAGGAGATCTTGAATTTGCTGAAGTTCGCCTCGGAGCAAGCGCCAATCGTTGCTTTTAATGCTTCGTACGATTTCTCAGTGCTCTACAGCGAAGCCGTTCGCTACGACCTTGAGCCGTTTTTCCCGGGCAATGTGATCGATCCGTTCATCATCGACAAGCAGGTTGACAAGTTCCGCAAGGGGAAGCGCACCCTTGCGGCGGCTTGCGAGTTCTACGGTGTAGTCCTCGAAAATGCGCACACCTCGTTGGCCGATGCAGTTGCCTGCGTCGAGGTCGCTCGCCAGCTGGGCGAACGCTATCCGCAGTTGCAAGTAGATCCGATGGTGCTGCACGGCTGGCAGATCGGTTGGGCGAAAGAACAGGCAGAAAGTTTCCAGAAATACTTGCGCAAGACGAAGCCTGAAGCTGTTGTCGACGGCGCTTGGCCTATCACCGAGTCGTAAAGATTGAAATAATCAGCTTCTTGTGCCCCGTTTCACATGGGGTCAACAGGCCTCGCGACCACCATGCGGAAGCCAATCGTTCATTTTCTGTCACAAATCAACAAATTATATTCGAAGGCTCCCCCATTAAGGCCTCATACTAAGAATCTTGACTGTAATTTCCCCTTGATTCGGGCGATTTTGTTCGATGATGATTCAATGGAGGGTACTCTCTACACCCTTTGAGAATCTGAAGGAACACGCCTAGTGATCACAGTCAGTGACCTGCGCAAGGTCTACCAGCAAGACGGCAAGGATGTTGTTGCCCTTGATGGTGTCAGCCTTGAAGTCCCTACCGGGAAAATTCATGGCATCGTCGGACATTCCGGAGCGGGTAAATCCACTCTCGTCCGTTGCTTGACCTTGCTCGACCAGCCCACATCCGGAACCGTTGCCGTTAACGGCAAGGAGCTGACCAACGTCAGCACCGACGAGTTACGGAATGCGCGACGTCGAATTGGCATGGTTTTCCAGCACGCGAACCTCTTCGACTCGCGCACCACCGAGCAGAATGTGGCATACCCGCTGGAGCTTGGTGGCATGCCCAAAGCCGAAATTGATGCCAAGGTCGCTGAACTCCTGGAGCTCGTGGGCCTGACCAGGTTCGCCAAAGGGTACCCATCCCAGCTTTCCGGTGGCCAGCGCCAGCGCGTTGGTATCGCCCGGGCGCTGGCCACCGATCCGGATGTCCTGCTCTGTGATGAGCCGACCAGTGCCTTGGATCCGAAGACCACCGATGAAATCCTCGATTTGGTCAAGAAGCTGCGCGATCGGTTGAACATCACCGTGCTGATCATTACCCACGAAATGCACGTCGTGAAGCAAGCCTGCGATTCCGTTTCGCTGCTGGAAGGCGGCAAGATCGTGGAGCACGGCAATATCGAACAGGTCATCACCAACGCCGAAGGCACTTTGGCTTCCACGTTGCTCCCGCTTCCGGGCGACGCACCACGCATCGAGGGCGAAGGACCGATCCTGGACCTGCTCTACACCGGCGGCCAGGCGACCCAGCCTGTCATCTCTTCCATTGCCCGCTTGTTCAATACCGATGTCAATGTCTTGGCTGGTTCGGTCGAGCAGCTTGGCAACCAGCAGTACGCGCACTTGCGCCTGCAGCTGGCTCCCGACGCGGATCTGGATGCAATCGTGAACCACCTGAAGTCCACCGGCATCGCCGTAACCGTGAAGGGAGCCAAGTAAGCAATGGATTTCTTCACCCCCACCGTACTCAAGGCCGTAGGCCAAGCGACCGTCGAAACCCTGCAGATGGTCTTGATCTCAGGTGTGATCACCGTGATCATCGGACTGCTGCTGGGTATCTTGCTGCATGTCACTGGCAAAGGCGGACTGGCGCCGGTCCGCTGGCTAAACGCGATTCTCTCCACGGTGATCGTGAACATCACCCGTTCCGTCCCGTTCGCCATCTTAATGGTCGCCCTGATTCCGTTCGCCGCGATGCTCATCGGCACCGCGCTGGGCCCGATCGCTGCCTCGGTCTCTTTGACCATCGGCACGGTCCCATTTTTCGCCCGCCTGGTGGAAACCGCCTTGCGCGATGTTTCCGCTGGCAAGGTCGATGCCGCGCTGGTGATGGGTTCCACCAAGCTGCAAACCATTCGCAAGGTCCTGGTGCCTGAAGCCATGCCCGGCATCATTTCGGCCGTCACCACCACTCTGGTGACCTTGATCGGCTACTCCGCGATGGCTGGCTTGGTAGGCGGTGGCGGTTTGGGTCGTCTGGCCTACAACTACGGCTACGTCCGCTACAACATGCCCATCATGCTTGCGACCATCGTGATTATCGTGATCATGGTCCAGCTGGTGCAGGTCATCGGTGATGCGATCGCCCGCAAGGTCGATCACCGCTAGTCAAAACTTCCGCCGGTCTATCCGGCGGAGCCGTGGAACCGCTGAGGACACGGCAAATCCACTCGCATCGTGCCTCACGGCTCTACCTAAGGAAAGACAAGTTATGCGCAAGAAACTCGCACTCGCCATCACCGGTGTTGCCACCGCATTCGCCCTGACTGCTTGCGGCAGCAGCGAACCAACTGCTGATGCTGCAGCGACCCTGGATCCGGCAAACCCTACGGTTATCAAGGTAGGCGCCAGCCCGGTCCCACAGGCAGACATCCTGAACTTCATCGATGAGAACTTGGCGAAGGAAGCCGGCATCGACTTGGAAGTCATGGAGATCGATGACTACGTCACCCCGAACACCGGACTTGCCGACGGCTCGCTGGATGCCAACTACTTCCAGACCGAGGCCTACCTGGCTACCGAGATGAAGGAAAAGGGCTACGAGTTCGCGCACGGCGCTGGCGTTCATGTGGAGCCAATGACCGTCTTCTCGAAGAAGTTCAAGGACGCCAAGGACGTCGCAGAAGGCACCAAGGTACTGCTGAACAACGACCCGGTGAATCAGATCCGCGGCATGCGCGTCCTGGAAGAAGCAGGGCTGCTGCAGAACCTCAGCGATGATGATTCCCTGCTGACCGTCAACGGCAACGCGGACAAGAACCCGCTGAACCTCGAAATCACTGACGCCAACGCCGAGCAGGTCGTCCAGTACTACAAGTCCGATGATTCCATCGGCTTGGCGGTCATCAACGGCAACTACATCGTCCAGGCCAAGCTGGACAAAGCAGAGATGCTTGCCCAGGAGTCGGGCGCGAACAACCCCAACGCCAACTTCCTGACCTGGCGCGACGGCGAAGAGACCCCGGCTGTTGCGAAGCTCGAAGAGCTGTTGCACTCCGATGAGGTCCGCGATTACATCGAGAAGACCTGGACCGACGGCAGCGTTATCGCCGCTTTCTAATCCGGTTTCCAGCCACGGGGCATTCCCGAACGCTTGAACCTTGACTGCCCGAGTTCCGTATACGGAACTCGGGCAGTTCCGTTTCCCACCGTCTTTCCAGGCTTAAATGAGCCAGGGCCAGGCAAGCACCTCACGGTGCCTGCCTGGCCCTGGCTGTTGCCCTCGGGAGCCTGCAATTAGGCCGTGGCGGCCGCAGCGGCCCGGGCAGCTGCTGGGAGGGCCGCGAAGATCTTCTCCATTGCGGCATCATCATGGGCCGCCGAGACGAACCATGCTTCGAAGACGCTTGGCGGCAGGTACACCCCGGAGTCCAGCATCGAGTGGAAGAACGGTGCATAGCGGAAGGCTTCCTGCCCCTGCGCGTCAGCGTAGTTGCGCACTCCCCTTTCGGAGGTGCCGAAAGCTACCGAGAACAAGGTACCGGCGCGCTGGATCGAGTGGTCCAGGCCAGCAGCATTGAAGGATTCGGTGATGGCACCCTGCAGCGCCTCGGACTGCTTGGCCAGGTGCGCGTAGACGTCCTCGGTCGCGTGGGTCAGCTGGGCGATGCCGGCAGCCATCGCTACCGGGTTGCCCGACAGCGTGCCTGCCTGGTAGACCGGACCCAATGGTGCCAGGTAGTCCATGACCTCAGCGCGTCCGCCCAGGGCCGCGGTGGGCAAACCGCCGCCGATGACCTTGCCGAAGGTGTAGAGGTCTGCGTTCCAGCCCTCTTCCTTGCCGGTCAGGCCCCAGTAGCCCGATGAGGAAGCGCGGAAGCCGGTGAGGACCTCGTCGAGGATCAGCAGCGCGCCGTGCTTGGCGGTAGTTTCCTTCAGGAACTTGTTGAATCCGTCCTCTGGAACTACGACACCCATGTTGCACGGAGCAGATTCGGTAATCACCGCAGCGATATTCGCACCGTGCTCGGCGAAGGCCGCCTCGATGGCGGCGCGGTCGTTATAGGGCAGCACCAAGGTCTCTGCTGCCGTGGCAGCGGTCACGCCGGCGGAATCTGGCAAGGCCAGGGTGGCAACACCCGAGCCGGCGTCGGCCAGCAGGCCATCGAGGTGGCCGTGGTAGCAGCCGGAGAACTTGATGACAAGGTCACGGCCGGTGTAGCCGCGGGCCAGGCGGACGGCGGTCATGGTGGCTTCGGTGCCGGTGGAGACCATGCGCACGCGTTCCACCCCGCCCATGCGGGACTTGATCAGCGCGCCGAGCTTGGCCTCATCCGGAGTGGATGCGCCGAAGGACAAACCGCGGTCCACGGCCGCGTGCACGGCAGCCTGGATCTCCGGGTGGGCGTGGCCCAGCAGTGCCGGACCCCATGAGCACACCAGGTCGACATACTCCTTGCCGTCGGCGTCGGTCAGGTATGCGCCCTTGGCACCGACCATGAATGGAGGAACACCGCCGACCGAACCGAAGGCGCGCACCGGGGAGTTCACGCCACCTGGCATGACTTCGCGGGCTTCGGCGAAAAGCTTTTCAGAGTTCGACATGTTATTACTTGCCTTCCTTGAGCCAGCCGGCAACTTCGGCTGCATAGTAGGTGAGGATCTGCTGGGCACCGGAGCGCTTGATCGACAGCAGCGATTCAAGCACGGACGCCTTGCGGTCAATCCAGCCGTTGGCGGCGGCGGCCTCGATCATCGAGTACTCGCCGGAAATCTGGTAGGCGGAGACTGGAACTGGGGAAATATCGGCAATATCGCGCACGATATCCAGGTAGCTCATGGCCGGCTTGACCATGATCATGTCCGCGCCTTCGGCAATATCCAGTTCAGCTTCCAGCACCGCTTCGCTGCGGTTGGCCGAATCCATCTGGTAGGTGCGGCGGTCCCCCACCAGCTGGGAGTCCACTGCCTCGCGGAACGGGCCGTAGAAAGCGCTGGCGTACTTGGCGCTGTAGGCGAGGATGGAGACATCCTGGCGCCCGGCAGCATCCAGTGCCTGGCGGATGACACCGATCTGGCCGTCCATCATGCCCGACGGGCCCAGCATGTGGGCGCCGGCTTCGGCCTGGGCCACGGCCATCTGACCGTAGATTTCCAAGGTGGCATCGTTATCCACGTTGCCCTGGGCATCGAGCACGCCGCAATGGCCGTGCGAGGTGAATTCATCCAGACAGACATCGGACATGACCACCAGTTCATCGCCTACCTCGGCGCGCACCGCGGCAATGCCGCGGTTCAAGATGCCCTGCGGGTCCAGACCGGCCGAGCCGTTCTCGTCGCGTACTTCCGGGATGCCAAAGAGCATGATGCCACCCAGCCCCAGCTCGGCCGCGTACGCCGCGGCAGCCTTCAGCGAGTCCATGGTGTGCTGGTAGACCCCCGGCATGGAGGTGATCTCGTTGGGTTCGACCAGTCCCTCGCGCACGAAGGCAGGCAAGATCAGTTGGCGTGCCGAAAGCTCATTTTCTGCCACCAGGCGGCGGATGGCAGGATTCTGCCGCAACCGGCGCGGGCGATGCTGAGGGAAACCCATGGCTCCTCTTTCTCCAGTTCTCATAACTTCTTATTCCGTTGTGCACACTTCCGGTCCCGGAGTTACCGGTGCCGGAGCAAATCTTGGGCCGCACGGGCCAGGCCCTGCGGGGTGGGAGCGGAGGCCACGGCATGCACCGGCAGCCCGGCACGCTCCATAGCCCGGGCCGTTGGATGGCCAATCGCGATGGTCTGCAGCTTCCCGGGCAGCTGCGTCCCTGCCAGCTGCACGAAGCGGCGGACCACGCTGGGCGCCGAGAAGACCACCAAATCCTGTTCTTCCAGTCTGTCACCGATCCGGTTCGCCGGTAGGACGTTGAGTCCGGCTGCCGCTTCCGGCTCAGAGACCGGGGTGCCGGGCGCCGGGGCATCCACGGTTTCATAGGCAATGAATTCGTTGACCTGCACCGGGTATTTGCTCAGCCCATCAGCCAGCGTGGAGCTGGCCAGATCGCCGTGCGGATAGCAGATCCTGGCACCCGGCTCAGGGATCCATGCCGCAAGCATGCCGGCAGCCGATTGCTCTTCAGCTTCGAAGTCCACGCTGCGGCCCAAGTGCCGCTTGATGGCCTCGGTGGACTTCTCTCCAACCGAGGCCAGACGCAGCTGCTCCGGCAGGAGCGCTCCAGCCAGCACCTGCTGCACCACCTTGACGGTATTCACCGAGGTGAAGACCAGCCAGGAGTAGTCTCCGGCGACCAGATCGCTGGCCATGCGCTGCAATGCGCTGCGGTCGGCGGGCCAAACAGTTTCGATCAGCTGGGCGCACCACGAGGTGATGCCCAGCCGATCGAATTCCTGCACGGTGGCCGCGGCACGTGCCGGGTTGCGCAGGATCAGTGCTTGATAAGCCATGGTCCGGAACTAGGCCAGCCCGGCAACTACGGCAGCGCCATCAGCGATCATCGACTGCGCCAGCGAACGGCCCAGCTGCTGTGCTGCATCCGCCGTGCTGCAGGAGATCCGCGCACTGCGGCGCATGGTCTGCGAGCCATCGGGGTTGCAGGCCACCGCTTCGAGGACCAGCTCATCGCCCTCGATATGGGCCAAGGCGCCAATCGGGGCAGCACAGCCGGCTTCCAATTCGGAGAGCAGCGCACGTTCGGCCTCCACCTGCATGCGGGTGGCGGCATCATCGAACTGCGCCAGAGCCGCATCCAATGCGCCGTGGCCGGTGCCCGCGGTACGGGTTTCCAGCGCCAAGGCGCCCTGGCCCGGGGCGGGCAGCATGATGGAGGGATCCAGGTACTCGGTGATGTGCTTGTCCAAGCCCAGGCGGCGCATCCCGGCAGCTGCCAGGATCACCGCGTCCAGGTCACCCTGGGTGCCGCGGCCCACGCTGCCATCATCCAGCGTCTTCCCGACACCCTTGACCCGGCCTAAGCGGGTGGGGACGTTGCCGCGGATATCGACAATCTCGAAGTCGCTGCGGTAGGCCAGCAGCTGGGCTGCACGGCGCGGCGAACCGGTACCGATCTTCGCACCCTGGGGCAGCTGGTCCAAGCCCAGCGAGTCGCGCGAGCACAGGGCATCGCGGACATCCTCGCGCGGCGGGATCGAGGCCAGGACCAGGCCCTCGGGCTGCGCAGTGGGCAGGTCCTTGAGCGAGTGCACGGCCAGGTCGCAGCCGGAATCGAGCAGGTGCTGGCGCAGCGCGGCGGCGAAGACGCCGGTGCCTCCGAGGGTGGCCAGCGAGCCGGTCACCACATCGCCTTCGGTCTTGACCAGCACGGTCTGCGCGGCCAACCCGGAAATCCCGGCCAGCTTCTGCGCGGCCCATCCGGTCTGGGTGGTCGCCAGCGCGCTGCCGCGCGTTCCTACGCGAAATGCTTCGGTCATGGCTGGGGTACACCAACTTCTGAATCGACTGCGCCGATGGTCGGGCGCAAGGTTCCGTCCAGGGCGCGCTTCTCGCAGCAGCCCGGACGGCAGACATCAAACCATGGGCCGCATTCGAGAACCGAGGTGCGGCCGGCGCGCAGGGCCTTGCCATCGGGGCCGGCCAGGCGTTCTTCGACCAAGTCCACCAGTCCGGAGATGAACGCCTGGTGGGTGCCCGGGGTGGCGACGCGGTCAAAGGCCAGGCCCAGTTGGGCGCAGCTGTCCTTGGCTTCGGTATCCAGATCCCACATGACTTCCATGTGGTCCGAGATGAAGCCGATGGGCACGACCACGACGCCGGCGACACCGGCTGCGGCATCCTCTTCCAGCGCGTCGTTGATATCCGGTTCCAGCCATGGCACATGCGGTGCCCCGGAGCGGGACTGGTAGACCAGGCTGTGCTCCAGGCCCTTGGCCTCCTCCACCTGGGACAGGATGTAGTTGGCCACCGCCTGGTGCTGGCTGGTGTAGAGATTCCCGTAGCCTGCGGCCCGGATACCTTCGGGTCCTGCGGCCTCGGCGTCGGCCATCGGAATGGAGTGGGTGACGAAGACGATCTTGATCGCCCCGTCTTCCTTGCCCGCTTCGGCCAGCTGCGCACGCACATTGGCCAGCGAGGAACGCAAGGACTGCGCAAAGGGCGTCACGAAGGCAGGAGTGTCGAAGAACTGGCGCAGCTTGTCCACTTCCACCACACCGTCCAGCCCGGTGTTGACTAGGCCCATGCCCGCATCCTCGCGGTACTGGCGGCAGGCCGAGTAGCCGGAGTAGGCGCCGGTGCCCATAAGCAGCACCTTGCGGTGGCCGTCGGCAGCCAGCTGCTTGAGGGTGTCGTCGATAAACGGGTGCCAGTTGCGGTTGCCCCAGTAAATGGGCAGGTCGATGCCGCGGGTAGCCAGCTCTGCCTCCAGCGCGGCCTTCAGTGCACGGTTCTGCGCGTTGATTGGCGAGACGCCGCCGTTCTTGCGGTAGTGCACCGCAACTTCTTCCAGGCGCTCGTCAGGGATGCCGCGGCCCTCGGTGACCTTGCGCAGGAACGGGATGACATCATCCTGCCCTTCCGGTCCGCCGAAGGATGCCAGCAAGATGGCATCGTAGGACTTGGGAATCATCTGGCCGTTGCGGTCATATCCCTCGCGGGGGTCAAAGGCCTGGCTCACTTCAGTACCTCTAGCGCTTCAGCTGCCGAGATGCGGCGGCCGGTGTAGAACGGAGTCTCCTCACGCACATGGTGGCGAGCTTCGGTGTAGCGCAGGTGGCGCATCATGTCGACGAGATCGATCATGTCGTCGGCTTCGAGGCAGATCTGCCATTCGTAGTCGCCGAAGGAGAAGGCCGCTACGGTGTTGGCCAGCACGTTCGGGAATTCGCGGCCCAGGATGCCGTGGTCGCGCAGCATCTTGCCGCGGGCCGCCGGATCCAGGGTGTACCACTCGGTGGAGCGGACGAATGGGTAAACGGTCATCCATTCCTTCGGATCCAGGCCGCGCGCGAACGCTGGCGAGTGGTCCTTGGCGAATTCCGCTTCACGGTGCACGGCCATGGTGGAGTAAACGATTTCGGTGCCGGCCAGCAGGGCCGAACGGCGGATCTTGCGCATCGATGCCTGCAGCAGCTGGGCCGATGGCCCGTGCACCCAGAACATCACGTCAGCGTCCTCGCGCATGGCCGAAACGTCGTAGATGCCGCGCACGGTGGCGCCTTCGGCGGCCAGCTCGGCGACCAGCGCATCGAATTCAGCGGCAGCAGCCTCGGAACGCTCGACAATTTCCGAACGCTTGAAAATGGTCCAGAGAGTGTAGAAGAACGTCGGGTTTTCTCCTGCATTTTCGCGTTCACGAATTACTGGGGAATTATGCTCCGGTGCGTTGCTCACTTGATATTCTCCTTGATCTGGTTTCGGACAAAAGTCCAGGATAGTTGGCCCGGGTGCGGTTAGCGGGCGCTGATCGCGACGGCACTGCGGGCTTGGGCGATAACTCGCGCCAGTCCGGTGCCGGCAATCCATGCGCCAACCACATCGAGCCCTTCGAAGCCCGACAGGCTGCGCTGCAGTTGCGCGCGGCGCGTGGTAGCGGCCTGGCCCTGCAGCGGAACCATGTCGCTGAAGCGTGAAACGGTGCTTCCCAAGACATCATCAAGATGCAATTGAACACCGAGAATCTTTGAAGCATCTTTGATTGCCTGGTCGATGAGAGCTGAATCATCTCCGGATTCGACAAGTTGCTCATGTTCGCCGATTCGTCCAAAGGACAGTCGCAGTACGTGGGTGCCAGGGCCGGTCTCTGCGGCGAGCCAGGGCCACTTGGCCGTGGAATGGGTCAGCGCCTTGGCCGTCAGCGGGGCGTTCCTGGAGACCAGCACACCCGATCCGCGCGGGGCATCATCGAGTTCCGGCTTATCGACCACCAGGATCGCCAAGGCAATGGCATTGGCACCGCTTTCGCCGGCGATCCGCTCTTCTGGTGCCAGCAGGGGGTTCAGCAGGTCCAGTGCCGGCTCGGCCGGCGTCGCGAGAACTACCCGGTCAGCGAGCAGTTCATGGCCCAAGGTCGTGACTGCATACGGAGTTGGCGACTGCGCATCGTGGCGCAAGGAGGTCACCGGCGAATTGCGCACCAGCGCAACGCCAGCCTGCTCCAGCTGGGACACCAGGGCTTCGACCATGGTGTACATGCCGCCGTTGAGGCCAGCCACACGGGAACCAGCCGGAGCCGAAGCCTGCAGCCGGGTGACGGCGCGGGCCAGCGAACCGGTCTCCTGCATGGCTTGGCGCAGGCCAGGCGCGGCGGCGTCAATGGAAATCTTGGCAGGGTCGGTGGAATAGACGCCGTTGATGACCGGGGCCACCAGCTGGTCCAGTACCGCCTGTCCCATGCGGGAACGGACCACTTCAGCGATGGTCAGGTTCTCCGTGGCCCACTTCTTGTTCATGGGCGTGATCAGATCCGCTGCGGCACGCACGGTGGCCGGTCGGCCAATGATGCCGCGCACCTCGTCGGTGCGCACATTGCCCGGGATGCCCAGCATTGCGGTGGCAGGCATCTGGTGAGCATGAATTTCCTGCTCTTCCCCCTGGATGAGCCAGGCCCGCTCTCCGGAGGTCCTGGCGATCTGCCCGCCTAGATCCAGCTCGTCGAGGTAGGAGGAAACAATGCCGCCACGCAGGGCGAAGGATTCCGCGCCAGCATCAATCTCCATGCCGGCAACTTCGGTGGTGCGCACGCAGCCACCGAAGTTCGCGGTTGCTTCCAGCACGGTCACTTCGTGTCCGGTCTGGCGAAGTTCACGGGCAGCGACCAGGCCGGCGATGCCGCCACCGATCACCACCGCATGCGGGGCCAATGGTTTCTGGGCCTGATCGGCCGATTCGCTCTTCGCTAGGCGTGCTTCGCTGGCGCTGCGCACCTTTTCCAGCAGGCGCAAGGCATGCGCTGCGGCATCGTTGGCAATATCGCGTCGCGGTTTGGACGCGCCGGTGGCTTCAGCTGAATCCCCTGCGCGCAGATTGCGCTGTTCCTTGCTCACGTGCCTAGCACCTTCTACCTTCACAATATGCCGATGCCCTGTTCCCTGCCCATGGCCTCGAGGGCCAGTTGGAACACAGCGTTAAACCTAGCTTAGACCTGTTGAATTACAGCGAGTGAATGAGCTCCACCACACGGGTCAACACGGTTGGGTCGGTGGTTGGCGGAACGCCATGGCCCAGGTTCACCACATGTCCGCGGGCCTTCTTGCCTGCTGCAACCACTTCGCGCACGTGCGCCTCGAGGACTTCCCACGGGGCATCGAGCAACGCCGGGTCGATGTTGCCCTGGACCGAAACGTCCTGGCCCAAGCGTTCAATCGCGGTTTCCAGCGGGATGCGGTAATCCACGCCCACGGTATCCACGCCAGCATCGCGCATGGCGGTGAGCAGTTCGCCGGTGCCGGTTCCGAAGTGGATCAACGGCACGCCCAGGTCGCGGACGTAGTCCAGGGACTTCACCGAGTACGGGGCGACGTGCTTCTGGTAGTCCGGAAGCGAGAGCGAACCAGCCCAGGAGTCGAAGAGCTGCGCGGCCGAGGCGCCGGCTTCAACCTGCGCCCGCAGGAACTTGCCCGAGGCGTCGGCAGCCCAGGTCATCAGTCCGTCCCAGACATCCGGGTCGGTGTGCATCATGGTGCGCGGGCCCAGGTGGTCGCGGCTTGGCTTGCCCTCGACCATGTAGGCGGCCACGGTGAATGGCGCACCGGCGAAACCGATCAGCGGGGTCTTGCCCAGCTCGGCCACGGTCAAGCGCACGGCTTCGCGGATGGGTTCCAGCGACTCGTCCGTCAGCTCCGGAAGGGCAGCTACCTGCTCCCTGGTGCGAATCGGGGTGTCCAGCACCGGGCCAACGCCTGGCACGATGTCCACGCCAATGCCTGCAAGGCGCAGCGGGATGACGATGTCCGAGAAGAAGATGCCGGCGTCCACCTTGTGGCGGCGCACCGGCTGCAAGGTGATCTCGCTGGCCATGGCAGGGTCAAGGCAGGAGTCGAGCATGCTCACTCCTTCACGCAGCTTCAGGTATTCAGGCAGCGAACGGCCAGCCTGGCGCATGAACCACACCGGGTGATGCGACGGCTTCTTGCCGGTCAAAGCGTGGATCAAAGCGGAATCTTGGGTACGTCCATCAATCAACGGATGGTTCTGCGACAGGGTCATGCCCCAATTCTGCCAACTCTTCAGATTAAAAGCCCATTTACTGCGTTCGCCCGCAGGGGAAGGTGAGCAAACTAACCCCTTGGAACCATGCGGATTTAGGCACACCTGCGTTGTCTGCCGGTATTTTCCGGCCTATTCTGGGGTCACTGTGGTTTTCTTATCTCTTGTCGCATCGCATTCCCAGCTCGATCTGGAGACCGTCGCACAAATCAGTGCTTCGGCCGACGGGCTGGCAGCTGCCTCCGTTAACGGTTCGGCGGCTATCAATGGCGCCGTCGTGCTGGCCACCTGCAACCGCTTCGAAGTCTACGCAGACGTGGACCACGTGGAGGACGCAGCAGAACATCTGGTCAACGAGCTGGCAGCAAGCACCGACCTCTCCCCCGAATTCCTGGCCCGCCGTCTCACCACGCTGGAAGGCGACCCGGTAGTTGAGCACCTCTTCTCCGTAGGCGCCGGACTGGACTCGGCCGTTGTCGGCGAACGCGAAATCGCTGGCCAGGTGCGTCGAGCACTGACCCAGGCGCAGCAAGAGAAGACCACAACCAGCAACCTCACCCGCCTGTTCCAGAACGCCACCCGCGCGGCCAAGGATGTCGGTTCGAATACCGACCTTGGCACCCAGGGCAAGTCCGTGGTTTCGGTGGCCCTCGATCTGGCCGAAGAACTGGCCACTGAAGGCCGCGACTGGTCCGAGCA
Organism: Glutamicibacter sp. NPDC127525; assembly: GCF_042672105.1. NCBI lineage: Bacteria > Bacillati > Actinomycetota > Actinomycetes > Micrococcales > Micrococcaceae > Glutamicibacter > Glutamicibacter sp. NPDC127525. Next base: position 842,407 of record NZ_JBHXVN010000001.1, read on the forward strand.
GGATGTTGTGCTCTTTGGCACCGGTTCCTACGCTGGCGCCACCATGGCGTTGCTCAAGGAACGCGGCGTCCAGCGCATTTCGGTTTACTCGCATTCCGGGCGCGCCGCAGATTTCACCGCGAAGCGCGGCGGTTTCCCGCTCAGCGACGAATTGCTGCCGCAGGCCCTGCGCGAAGCTGACATCATCGTTGGCTGCTCCGGCGGCGGTCACCAGTTGGCCCGTGCAGAGCTTGAAGCGCTGCGCGTGAAGAAGCACCCGCTGATCGCCATCGACATGGCGCTCACCCACGACTTCGATCCGACCATGGTCGAACTGCCCGATGTTGAACTGATTACCTTGGAATCGGTGCGCATGGCCGCCCCGACCGAGCAGGCCATGGCCGTTCACGCGGCTAGCCGCATCGTCAAGAACGCCACCGCAGAATTTGCCGCCGCTCAGCGTGAACGCGAGGCCGACTTCGCGATTGTCGCGCTGCGCCAGCACACCAAAGCCGTTCTGGATGCCGAGATCGCGAAGGTCCGTGCCCAGCACGGCTGCAGCGCCGCGGCCGAGGAAGTCGAGCTGGCCATGCGCCGCATGGTGCGCCAGCTTTTGCATGTGCCTACCGTGCGTGCCCGCGAACTGGCAGGCGAAGGCCGCACCGGCGAATACGTCTCGGCCCTGGAAACCCTCTACGGCTTGGAGCTCTCGCAGCCGGAGCCCGGGAAATCGGAGACTACGCAGGCCCTGGGCAACTGTCCAGCCGCCCCGGAAGCCAAATCAGCGTAGAAAACCTGATTTCCCCCAGCATATTTCCACTTTCCGCACAGAAGCATGGAATACTACTTCCAAGTAGATTATCCACCCGAGAATTCCTTTGATGACTTGGGAGCTGATCACTCTGCAGCTGGAAAGGCCCCATTCGACATGACGGAACTCGAAAATATCAAAGGCACCCGCCCGCAACGGATGCCCCGTGAAGCGCGTCGTCGCCAGCTGCTGCAGGCAGCGCACCAGGTTTTCGTGGCCCATGGGTACCATGGTGCGTCCATGGACGAAATCGCTGAAGTCGCCCTGGTTTCCAAACCGGTGCTCTACCAGCATTTCCCCGGCAAACGCGAACTCTACCTCGCCTTGCTGGATTCGCACCTGGCCGACTTCAGCCGTCAGCTGGATGAAGCGATCCGCTCCACCAGCGACAATCGCGAGCGCGTCTTCGCCACCATCAACACCTACTACAGCTACATCAAGGGCGAATCCCAGGCGTACCGCCTGATCTTCGAATCCGATGTGCTCTCGGACCCGCTGATCGCCCATCGCATCGAGCAGTTCAACAGTTCGCTGGCTTCCTCCATCGCCCGCGTCGTGGTCGAAGATACCGACATGAGCGAGGAGGAAGGCCTGCTGGCAGGCCGTGCCCTGGCAGGCCTCTCCCAGGTTTCGGCGCGTTACTGGGCCACCAGCAGCTCCTCGGTGGACCAGAATGCCGCCGTGGATCTCATCTCCCGTTTAGCTTGGCGCGGAATTTCGCAGTTCCCGAAAGAAAACTAGCTAAATTAGTGTTCAGAGGCCCCATACGGGACACCTATTTCGTTCGAGAGGATCTGCGACAATCATGGAAATCCGCATTGGCATTCAGAATGTAGCCCGCGAAGTTGTACTTGAATCCGAGCTCAGCAACGCCGAAGTCAATGAGCTGGTCTCGAAGGCGATCGCCGACGGCACCGTTCTGGCACTGAAGGATCCAAAGGGCCGCGAGGTCCTGGTGCCTGCTGCTGGCATCGCTTACGTTGAGGTTGGCCCGGAAGAAGTCCGCCGCGTCGGCTTCGCACAGTAGAGCTTGTTGCGCGCCGAGGCATCGCCTTGGCAGCTGGTGGCCGGTTTCGCTTAGAAGCGAAACCGGCTATTTCTTCGCCCAAATGGTGATTTGACTCACCGAGTCATGGTATTGCTAAGGGGTGACTGAACGAAGAATCCGCAGCCCCCGCCCGGTTCCCGCCAACTCGCTGGCCCAGCTACTGCTCGGCCTTGAAGCAGAGTTCGAGGTGCCGGCACCCTTCGACGAGCAAACCCTGAAAGCCGCGGAACTGGCGGTAGCCCAGGTCCAGCACCCCGAAGAAGACGCCACCGGCATCCCGTTCTTCACCATTGACCCGCTCGGCGCCACCGATCTCGACCAGGCGATGTTCCTTGAACGAAACGGCCAGGGCTATACCGTGCACTATGCGATCGCGGACGTTCCCGCGTTCGTGACCTTGGGCAGCCAGCTGGACCAGGTGGCCCGCCAACGCGGTCAGACCTATTACCTGCCGCACCGCAAGATCACCTTGCACCCGCCCCTGATTTCCGAAGACCAGGGCTCGCTGCTGCCAGACCAGGACCGGCCGGCCTTCCACTGGAAAATTTCCCTGGATGCCGATGGCGCCCTGGGCGAGGTCCAGCTGAACCGCGCGCGCATCCGTTCCCGCGCCCAGCTCGACTACGCCTCCGCCCAGGCCCGGCTGGATTCGGGGGAACCCGATGAGCAGCTGGAATTGCTCGCCGAAATCGGTGCTGCGCGCCTGCTGCAGGAGCAACTGCGCGGCGGCGCCTCATTGAACCTGCCGGACCAGGAAATTGAAGAAGCAGGCGACGGCTACAAGCTGGTCAGCCGCACCCCGCTGCCCCTGGAAGGGCACAACGCGCAGATTTCCCTGCTCACCGGCATAGCCGCAGCCCGCATCATGCTCGAGGCCGGTGTGGGCATCCTGCGCACCATGCCCGCACCGGATGAAGCGGACCAGCAGGAATTCCGCACCCAGACCCAGTTGCTGGGCACGCCGTGGGACGCAACGCAAAGCTATGGGCAGTACCTGCATGCATTGGATGTCAGCGACCCGAAGCAACTGGTGATCATGCATCGTGCCGCTGCGCTGTTCCGCGGTGCGGACTACCGGGTCATAGCCGGGCAGCCCGAAGAGGAACTGATCCAAGCGGCACTGGCGGCACCCTACGCGCACACCACCGCGCCGCTGCGCCGGCTCGTGGACCGCTTCGTGCTGCTCACCTGCCACCTGCTTTCCACCGGCCAACCGATCCCCGAGCAGCTCGCCTCGGCCCTGGAAGAGCTGCCCGGGCTGATGCGTACCAGCAGCATTGCCGCCAACCGGGTGAACAATGCGGCCGTCGACCTGCTCGAAGCCTATGTGCTCAAAACACGTGTCGGGGAAGAATTCCAAGCCATCGTGCTGAAGTCAGCCGAGCAAAAGGAAGATGGAAAGATTCGTCCCGGAGTACTGCAGCTGGCCGATGAACCGGTCACCGGAGAGTTTTCCGGTTCCGCCCAGCCGGGCACCTTGGTGCGCGTAAAGCTGGTCCAAGCTGATCCCGTGGCCCGCAAGATCAGCTTCGAAATCGTGGCCTGAGACTCCTAAACCCGGGTTTCCGGGCAAAACCGGCTATGCTTGGCCTATTAGTAAATAGGATGCCCGATCGCAATGGGCTGATAGATGAAACAGTTTTATGGCGACTTCCCAGCGGCCGCCATCCCGCAGGTGCTTGACCAAGCCACCTAACGTGAAAGTAGCGATCGGCTCCGCTGGATTCGTGCGGTATCCGCATGCTCCTGGCTTGTTGCAAGCCGGAATGGAGCAGGTACCGTGCCCACATGAAACGAGAACAAAGACATCGTGACTGACACGACGCTTTCGGCCCCAGTGGCCGAACCACAAGACAATGAGCCAACCATCGCAGAGCCGATCAAGCAGAGCTTTGCCGATTTGAAGGTTCGCGAAGACATCGTTGCTTCGCTTTCGGAAGCCGGGATCGAGTACCCGTTCCCCATCCAGGCCCTGACCCTGCCAGTTGCCCTGGGCGGCAACGACATCATCGGCCAGGCCAAGACCGGCACCGGCAAGACCCTGGGCTTTGGCATCCCTGCCCTGCAGCGCGTGATCCGCGAAGGCGACAAGGGCTACGGGGATCTTGAATTCCCCGGTGCCCCGCAGGCACTGATCGTGGCCCCGACCCGCGAGCTGGCCATCCAGGTCGGCGCCGACCTGGCCCAGGCATCGAAGCACTCGAACATCTCGATCACCACCATCTACGGCGGCCGTCCCTACGAAGAGCAGATCAATGCCCTGAAGGCCGGCACCGACGTGATTGTCGGCACCCCGGGCCGCTTGATCGACCTGAACCGCCAGCGCGTGCTGAACCTCAAGCAGGTTCGCACCGTGGTACTGGACGAGGCCGACGAGATGCTGGACCTGGGCTTCCTGCCCGATGTCGAGCGCATTCTGGCCGCGTTGCCGCCGGTACGCCAGGCGATGCTGTTCTCGGCCACCATGCCCGGCGCCGTGATCACCATGGCCCGCCGCTACATGACCCGTCCCACCCACATCCGCGCCCAGGATCCCGGTGATGATGACTCGCTGACCAAGCGCAACATCCGCCAGCTGGTCTACCGCGCGCACAACATGGACAAGGACGAGATGGTGGCCCGCCTGCTGCAGGCCGAAGGCCGCGGCAAGACCATCATCTTCACCCAGACCAAGCGCTCGGCTGCCAAGCTGTCCGATGAGCTGGTGGACCGCGGCTTCAACGCCGGTTCGCTGCACGGCGATCTGGGCCAGGGCGCCCGCGAGCAGGCCTTGAAGGCCTTCCGCGCCGGCAAGGTCGACATCCTGGTAGCTACCGATGTCGCGGCCCGCGGCATCGACGTGGATGACGTCACCCACGTGGTCAACCTGCAGTGCCCGGATGATGAGAACACCTATCTGCACCGCGTAGGCCGTACCGGCCGTGCCGGCAACACCGGTATCGCGGTCACGTTCGTGGACTGGGATTCGGTGCCCCGCTGGTCGCTGATCAACAAGGCGCTGGGCCTGAACGTTCCCGAGCCGGTAGAGACCTACTCGTCCTCGCCGCATTTCTTCGCCGACTTGGGAATCCCCAAGGGCACCAAGGGCCGCTTGCAGCGTGCCAAGAAGACCGCGGCAGCTGAGGGCGATGGCTCGCCACGCCGCGAGGATTCGGCGCGCACCCCGCGCCGCCGCAGCAATTCGCGTACCCGCACCCGCACCGTGAACGGCGAGCAGACCCAGCAGCGCGGTGCGCAGGACTCCGGCGCCGAGCAGGAGGGCGCACGCCACGGCCACTCCAAGGGCAAACAGGACCGTCCGGCACGCGAAAACGAGCGCCACCGCGAAACCCATGCTTCCGGCGGGGAGCAGGAGGCGACCGAGGGCGCATCCGCTGCCCGCCGACGCCGTCCGCGCCGCCGCACCCGCAGCACCGAAGCAGGCGGCCAGGACTAATCCCCAGTCCAACCGGTCAGCCAACTTTTCCGAAAGGAACCCACACCAGCGGTGCTCGCTCTACCCGAAGAACCAGCTTTGCCCGACGCTGGAACGCAGGATGCCCCGGCGTCCGTCGTTCCAGCCTCGGGTAATACCGTGTATCACGGTGATAACCTCTCCATCCTTGGCACCCTGCCCGATCAAAGCTTCACCTTGATCTATGTGGACCCGCCGTTCAACACCGGGCGCAAGCAGACCCGTGCCCAGCGCACCATGGTTCGCGCTGCCGAAGGCGAAGGCGACCGCACCGGATTCAAGGGACGCGAGTACAACACCGAGCTGGGGATCGCCCGTTCGTATCACGATACCTTCGACGACTACCTCAGCTTCATCGAGCCGCGGCTACGCGAGGCCCACCGCCTGCTGGCCGAGGACGGCACGCTCTATGTGCACCTCGATTACCGCGAGGTGCACTACGTGAAGGTGCTGCTCGATGGGATTTTCGGCCGGGACTGCTTCCTGAACGAACTGATCTGGGCCTACGACTATGGTGCCCGCGCCAAGAGCCGCTGGCCGGCCAAGCACGACACCATCCTGGTCTACGTGAAGGATCCGAAGAAGTACCACTTCGATTCGGCTGAGGTGGACCGCGAGCCGTATATGGCTCCCGGCCTGGTCACCCCGGAGAAGCGCGCCCTGGGCAAGTTGCCGACCGATGTCTGGTGGCACACCATCGTCTCGCCGACCGGCAAGGAAAAGACCGGCTACCCGACGCAGAAGCCCGAAGGCGTGCTGCGCCGGATTGTGGCCGCGTCGTCGCGCCCCGGCGACTGGGTGCTGGACTTCTTTGCCGGCTCAGGCACCACCGGTGCGGTGTCCGCGAAGCTGGGACGCCAATACGTGCTGATTGACCAGAACCCCGAGGCCATCGAGGTGATGAAGGCTCGTTTGCCTGGAAGCACCAGCTATATCGAGGCCTGAGTTCCGGTCCCCTGGGCAATAATCCTATGCAGCATTTCCGGCTCGGTGAGATTCTCGCCGAGCCGGTTCAGCTTTCCGGTGCCGTGGTAGTCGGAAGATCCGGTGACAATCAGATCGCGATCGGCGGCCAGCTTGAGCAACCAGGCCTTCCCCTCGGCGGTATTGTCCCGGTGGTGCGTTTCGACCCCCGCTAGCCCGGCATCGATCATCTCGTAGAAGGTGGAATCGGGAACTACCCGTCCGCGCGCAGAGGCCTTGGGATGCGCGAACACCGGAACGCCACCGGCTTCCCGCACCAATTGCACCGCAGTGGCAGGATTCACCGCTGGATGCGAAACGTAGTAGCGCGAACGCGAGGAGAGGATGTTGGCGAACGCTTCATTGCGGTTATCCACCACCCCCGCAGTCACCAGCGCATCGGCAATATGCGGGCGGCCCACGGTTGAACCCGGCAGGCAATGCTCCCCCACCAGATCCCAGCTGATCGGATAGTCCTCGGCCAGCAGGTCGACAATGCGGCGGGCACGAACGATCCGCGAGTTCAGCGCAATATCCAGCTCATCGAGCAGCGGCTGGTAGGTGGGGTCATGCAGGTAGCTGAGCAGATGCACGCTGATGCCGTGGGTATCCTGGCAGGTGATTTCCATGCCCGGTATGAATCCCAGTCCCAGCTTCCCGGCTTGCGCCGCGGCTTCGGCCCAACCGGTGGTCTGGTCATGATCTGTCAACGCCACGACATCCAGGCCCGCAACCGAAGCGGCGCGCATGAGCTCGGCCGGAGTTTCAGTTCCGTCGGACACATTGGAGTGGGTGTGCAGGTCGATTCGCATATGCCTAGGTTATCCCCTGCGCTGATTCTTTGCTGGGATACAGCTGATGGTGACACACTTGGAACATGACCAATCAAGATTCATCTGCACCAAGCACTGATCAGCCGTTGGAAGACCGCGTGAACAACCGTTCCCAGCGTCCAACGTCCAAGGCATTCCAGGACTTCATGGCCTCCTCGTGGGCGCAAGACACTTCTGATCTGCCAGAACAAGATGCCGCTGCCAGCTACGCAGCCGCTCGCCGTGCCAAGCTCTCGGAGAATTTCCCCGGTGAGCGCATCGTCATTCCGGCAGGCCCGCTCAAGGTCCGCTCCAACGACACGGACTACCGTTTCCGCCCTCATTCTGCGTTCGCCCACCTGACCGGCCTGGGCGTCGACCACGAGCCCGATGCCGTACTGGTCATGGAACCGACCGATGACGGCGTGGGCGAGCACGGCTCCAACCACGTTTCCACCCTGTATTTCGCGCCGATGGCCGGCCGCGACACCACCGATTTCTATTTGAATTCGCGTTCCGGCGAATTCTGGGTGGGCCCGCGCCCAACCCTGTCCTCGCTGTCGGCGCGCACCGGGATGCCCACCGATTCGTTGGAACAGCTGGAAATCGCGATCACCAAGAATTCCGGCCCGCAGGCCCTGGGCGGCATCCGCATCCGTCTGGTGCGCGAGGTGGATCTGAACATCGAGGCGCTGGTGGATACCTCGCGCATCAACACCGGCCAGGACCTGGAAGCCAGCGATGCCCTGGATACCGAGCTGGCCGAGTTCGTTTCCGAGCTTCGCCTGGTCAAGGACGCGTACGAAATCGCCGAACTGCGCAAGTCGGTTGCCGCGACCATCAACGGCTTCGAAGACGTGGTGCGCAACCTGGACAAGGCCGTCGCGCACGAACGCGGCGAACGCGTTGTCGAAGGCGCGTTCTTCGCCCGCGCCCGGCTTGAAGGCAACGAGCTGGGCTACGACACCATCGCCGCCTCGGGCAACAACGCCACCATCTTGCACTGGATCCGCAACACCGGAACCGTCAAGCAGGGCGAGGTGCTGCTGCTGGATGCAGGTGTCGAGGCCGAATCCCTGTACACCGCAGACATCACCCGCTCGCTGCCGGTGTCCGGCAAGTACACCGAGGTGCAGCGCAAGGTCTACCAGGCCGTGCTGGATGCCGCCGATGCCGCCTTCGCTGCGGCCAAGCCGGGCCTGAAGTTCCGCGACCTGCATCTGGTGGCTACCCGCGTTTTGGCTGAGCGGCTCTCCGAGTGGGGCATCTTGCCGGTATCTGTGGAAGAAGCCATGGATCCAGAGGGGCAGCATCACCGCCGCTGGATGCCGCATGGCACCAGCCACCATCTCGGTCTGGACGTGCACGACTGCGCCCAGGCACGCGCCGAGCTGTACCTGGATGCCGAGCTGGAGGAGGGCATGGTCTTCACCATCGAGCCCGGACTCTACTTCAAGGACGAGGATCTGGCGATCCCCGAGGAGTACCGCGGCCTGGGCGTGCGCATCGAGGATGACATCCTGGTCACCGCCGATGGCGCCGAGAACTTGAGCGTTGCCCTGCCACGCAAGCCTGAGGAAGTTGAAGCGTGGATGGCTAAGTTGCGCGGCTAATTCGTCCCGCAGCGTTAACCAGCGAAAGGCATGGGCGCAGTTACCGAGGTAACTGCGCCCATGCCTTTCTTTGGCCTAGCTGGTCCCTATGCTTCAGGATCCTTGCGAGGCGCTGGTTCCTGGACCGGGGCCTGAGGCTGCTGCGAAGTATCCACTCGCGGCTCTACCTGCGACAGGTCCTGCGTGTCCTTGGCCTCGGCGGCCGGTGCTTGCGCTTCGTCCTTGGCTGGCTGCTCGACCGGCGCAACTGGCGCAGCTGGCTTGGCTTCGTTGACGCGGACGCCATAGCGGGGACGCCCATCGGGCAGGTCGGGGAACTGCGAGCTGCGCTCTTCCTCGGCGGCCGGCTGCGCAGGCGTGGCCGGTACTGCGGCGGCCGCCTGGGCCGACGGTGCGGCAGCTGCGGCAGGCTGCTGCTGCGGGGCTTGGGCAACTGGTTGCGCAGGTGCCTGCTGCGGACGCATGGGCAGCTTGGAGGCCAGGATGCGGGCCGACTGCGCATGCTCGAAATCCACCACCACGTCAAAGCTGGTGGCCACGAACTGGCTGGAGGACGCGAAATCGCGCTTGCCGCGACGGGTCGAATAGCTGATCACGCCGGCGATCATCCAAATAGCCATGCCCAGGCCGATGGCGGAGAGAATCTGGTACAGCCCGTTGCCGCCACCGCCGAAGAGGGTCAGGAGCAGGCCGACAAACAGGCCCATCATGCCGCCCTGGGCCGCGCCAGCCAGCGCCACGCGCGGGTAGGAAAGTTTCGCGGTGACTCGCTCCACGGTGCGTACGTCATTGCCGACGATGCTTACCGCGGCGACCGGGAAATCATTATCGGCCAGGTAATCCACGAGCTTCTGCGCGTCGAGATAGCTGGTGTAACGTCCAAGCAGTTCTCCGCGCGGCAGGCCGCTGGTGCTAATCGAATTTACTCCATGAGGCGAGGTCATAACTATATTGTGCACAGGTTTACTGTGAGCCTGCCTAGTTGTGAAGCAACTATCGCTGAGGGTGAAAGAAACAGCACTGGCCCTGTGGCTTTGCACACCGGGAACGGGGCTGAAACGCGATAGTCTAGGAGGGTGAGCGCACAAGTGTCTAAAATCTTCGTCGCCCGGCTGCTCGGGCTTGATGTCTTTGACCCCTTGGGCGACCGCTTAGGCCGCTTGCGCGATGTCGTGGTGGTCTCCCGCGGCCCCAAGAAACCCGCCGCCTGCGTGGGCTTGGTCGTCGAGGTCCCCGGCAAACGGCGGGTGTTCGTTCCGATGACCCGCATCCAGTCCATGGAAGCCAACCAGGTGATCTGCAACGGCCTGGTGAACATGCGCCGCTTCCAGCAGCGCGGCCAGGAAATTCTGGTTGTCGCCGAAATGTTCGACCGCACCATCACCTTCGTTGATGGTTCCGGTCGCGGTGTCATCGAGGACATCGGTTTGGCGCAGACCCGTCGCGGGGACTGGGAAATCAACGAATACTATGTCCAGCGTGGAGAACCGACGGCCAATTTGCTGGGACTGCGTTCGCGCCGCCGCAACAAGGTGCTGGTCTCCTGGGACGAGGTCAGCCACGGTTCGAAGAATGAACCGCAGTCCGCTGACACCTTCGTGGCCGCCCACGATGAGATGAAGCCTGCCGACTTTGCTGACGCCCTGCATGAAATGAATGAGAAGCGCCGCCTGGAAATCGCGGCCCATCTGCAAGATGAGCGCCTGGCCGACGTGCTCCAGGAACTTCCGGACCGCGAGCAGGTGGAGATCCTTTCCGCCCTGGGCCTGGAACGTGCCGCGGACGTGCTTGAGGAAATGGACCCGGATGACGCGGCCGACCTTCTGGCTGAAGTCAGCGAAGAGACCAAGCACCAGCTGCTGGATCTGATGAACGAGGAAGAGGCCAAGGATGTCCGCCGCTTGCTCGCCTACCCGGAAGGTACCGCCGGGTCGATCATGACCCCGGTTCCGGTGATTCTCACCCCTGAATCCACGGTCGCTGAAGCCCTGGCCTCGGTGCGCCTGGAGGAATTGAGCCCGGCGCTTGCTTCGACCGTATATGTGGTGCGCCCGCCGCTGGAGACGCCCACGGGACGCTACCTGGGCCAAGTCCACATCCAGGCGCTGCTGCGTGCCGCTCCCCCGGAGCCGCTGGGCGATATCCTTGATACGGAGCTGGAGCCCATGTCGGATCTGGCCAATATCACCGAAGTGGTTCGCCATTTGGCCACCTACAACCTCACCAGCGTAGGCGTGACCAACAAGGAAGGCCGGCTTGTAGGGGCCATCACCGTGGATGACGTGCTGGACCACATCCTCCCGGATGACTGGCGTTCCCAAGACTAGCCAACGCCCCACCCACCCATCAGCAGCAAAGGAGTTCCAGCTATGGCTGAGCAGCGCAAGAGTAACGGCCTGGATACCCCGCTTGCAGCACGACAACGCTTCTGGCCCCGGTTCTCCCCGAACCCCGACCTCTTTGGTTCGGCCACGGAGAAGTTCGCCCGCTTCATGGGCACCCCGACCTTCCTGCTGTACATGACGGTGTTCTGCGCCTTCTGGCTGATCTGGAACTCGGTCGCCCCGATCAATTGGCGTTTTGACGATGCCACCATCGGCTTCACCGCGCTGACCTTGATGCTCTCCTTGCAGGCCTCCTACGCGGCTCCGCTGCTCCTGCTGGCGCAGAACCGCCAGGATGACCGCGACCGCGTCTCGCTGACCGAGGACCGCGCCCGTGCTGAACGCAATCTGTACGACACCGAGTACCTGACCCGCGAGCTGGCTTCCCTGCGCTTGGCACTGCGCGATGTTGCCACCCGCGACTACGTGCGTTCCGAACTGCGCAATGTGCTTGAAGAGCTGCTGGAAACCTCTGATGGCGAAGAGCTGCACCTGCGCGCGAAGAAAAAGGGCGGCAATAAGAATTCGCACCCGCAAACCGGGATGATCGAAACCGTCAAGCCCCAGCAGGGCCAGTACCGGAAGAGCAAATAAGCATTGAGCACCACGCCAGAACTCCTAGCCGCCCTCGCAAAGGTCAACGACCCGGAGCTTCGCCGGCCGATCACCGAATTGGGCATGGTGGAATCAGCTGTCCTGGCCGATGGCACCGCCAAGGTCAAGATCTTGCTGACCATCGCCGGTTGCCCGATGCGCTCCACCATCGAGGAAGAGGCCACCGCGGCCCTGCTGACCGTAGCAGCGGTGCAGCGCGTTGAGGTGAGCCTGGGCGTCATGGATCCGCAGCAGCGCGCGGAGCTGCGCGAGTCACTGGCCAGCCGCCGCACCCCGTTCTCCGATCCTGCTTCCCTGACCCGGGTGATCGCTGTGGCCAGCGGCAAGGGCGGCGTGGGCAAGTCGTCGATTACCGCGAATCTGGCCTGCCAGCTAGCCTCCCAGGGCTTGAAGGTCGGCCTGATCGACGCCGATGTCCATGGTTTCTCCATTCCCTCGCTGATGGGTATTTCGCAGAACCCCACCCGGGTTGATGACATGATCCTGCCGCCGGTGGCGCACGGAGTGAAGGTCATTTCCATTGGCATGTTCCTGGATTCCAACCAGCCGGTGATCTGGCGCGGCCCGATGCTGCATCGGGCCCTGGAGCAGTTCCTCTCGGATGTCTACTTCGGGGACCTGGACTACTTGTTGCTGGACCTGCCGCCAGGCACCGGGGACATGGCCATCTCCGTGTCCCAGCTGCTGCCCAATAGCGAGCTGCTGGTGGTCACGACTCCGCAGTCCACGGCTACCGAGGTTGCCGAACGCGCCGGCACCATCGCCTTGCAGACCCATCAGAAGGTGATCGGGGTGGTTGAGAACATGAGCTTCCTGCAGCTGCCCGACGGGTCGCGCATGGAGGTCTTCGGTTCCGGTGGCGGTGCCAAGCTCAGCGAATCGCTGAGCCAGCAGCTGGGCTACCCTGTTGGGATGCTGGCCCAGATTCCGCTGGAAGAGTCCGTACGCGTGGGTTCGGATCAGGGCCAGCCGGTAGTGCTCAGCACCCCGGGGGCACCGGCCGCGGCAGCGATGCGTGAATTGGCCGGGAAATTGGAACAGCGACCGCGCGGGCTTGCCGGGCGATCGCTGCCGATGTCTTTCTGAGGACTTCTGGGCCTAGGTGGCTTCTGAGTCGAAGGGGGCCGATTCGTTGGCGCCCAGCTGCAGCTGCTGCGCGGTAGCCGAAGGGACCGCGGTGCGCACCGGTGCTGGGGCCACGGTCTTGGCTGGAGAACCCTTTGCGGCATTCACGGCGTCGTCGAATTCATCGACAAGCGCCTCCTTGATGATTCGACGTGGATCATACTGGCGCGGGTCCAGCTTCTTCCAGTCGATGTCGGCAACCTCGTCGCCTACTTCCTCGCGCAGCTGCTCCTTGGCGCCATTGGCCATGCGCCGCACTTCCTTGACCAGGTTCGCTAGCTTTTTGGCGTACTCAGGAAGCTTTTCGGGGCCCAGAATAACGACCGCCAGCACGGCGAGAACGATAAACTCGCCACCATTAATACCAAAAAGATCCACGTAAGAAGATTACCTTGTTCCAGTGCCACTAACGAAGTCACCGCGCCACGCCAACGGTGAACACGCGATGAACGGGGTTAGCTGGCGGCGCGCAAGCCTCGCGGGATGCGCGGCAACGACATGGTCTTTGCAGGGCGGTTGGCTGGATTGCGGTGAGCGAGCGCATCACGAAGCATGGCGCGGCCACGGTGGATGCGAGAACGCACGGTCCCGAGCTTGACATCCAGGATGCGTGAGACTTCCTCGTAGGAGAAGCCTTCCATATCGCACAGGACAATAGCGGCACGGAACTCCGGCGACAACGCACGCAGGGCTTCTTGCACGTCGACATCCAAGTTGTTGAATTCGAAATAGCGTTCCGGGGTTACCGCGGTACCGGGCATCCGGTCTTCGGATCCCTCGGCGAAACGGTCGAAGCGGATCTTGCTCTTGCGCCGAGCCTGGTCCAGGAACAGGTTGGTGGTAATGCGGTGCAGCCACCCGCCCATGGTTCCGGGGGTGTAATTTTCCAAGGCTTTGAATGCGCGAACGAATGCCTCCTGCGAGAGGTCCTCGGCATCTTGGCGGTTACCAGTCAAACGGTAGGACAAACGGAAGACCCGTTGCCCATGTTCTTGGACCATCTGATCCCATGTCGGAGTCGTGGTTTCGGCAGTCACCGTAGAAGAAACTGTTTCACTTCGTGCATTGTTCACACTCCAAGTATGAAATGGGAAGCTGAGCTGAAGCTAAGAATACCCTGCGCGAGAACCTCCAAGTTCAACAACTTCAGGTAACGACGTAGGTACGATGGGAACTGGCCCCGCCAATTCAACCCTTGAGGACCTCCGCCGATGCCATCGATGAATCCAGAACTCTCCGCGAGCTGGACCTATACCCAGAACCACGTCAACGAACCAGAGCATGTCGCCCCGGTTCGCGAACGTGCGGAAGACCTGGGCGTGCGTTGCATCGATCAGGCCGGCCGCTCGATGCTGCAGATGCTCTGCACCCTGCGCCAGCCGCGCAATATCGTGGAGATCGGATCCGGTGTGGGTGTCGCATCGCTGGCGATGCTCGAGGTCATGGGCAACGCCATGACGTTGACCGCGATTGAATCGGATCTGGAGCACGCCAACGCGATGCGCCAGGGCCTGCGCGATTCAGGCATCCCGACGGCCCGCGCCCGCATTATCAACGAGCGCGCAGAGAACGTGCTCTCGCGCTTGGCCGACCACGCCTACGACCTGGTACTCATCGACGCCGGCGCTGAGCTGCTGCTCGAGTACGTGGCCGAGGCCAAGCGGCTGGTCGGAATCGGCGGAGTGATCATAGTGAACAACGCCTACGACGAGCACCGCCTAGCCAAGCCCGCGGTTCGCCGCCCCTCCACCGTCACGACCCGAGATGCGCTGCGCATGCTGCGCGAGGACCCGCGCTTGCAGACCCACCTGTTCCCTACCGAGCAGGGCCTGTTTGTGGCCACTGTCCTTCCTGCCAAGGCCGCGACCCGCCTCTAGCCGCTGATTTCGGGAAAGACTAAGGACCGACATTTCTGTCGGTCCTCGATTGCCGCACGAGCAACCCGTGCGGCCAAAGCTAGAACTTGGGCAAGCTTACTCAGTTACCTTGAGCAGGCACTCACGCAATTCGGTTGCCTCGTCGTTGTTCAACTCGACTACCAGTCGTCCGCCTCCGTCGATTGGCAGGCGCAAGATGAGGCTGCGGCCTTCCTTAGCGACTTCCATTGGTCCATCACCGGTGCGTGGCTTCATAGCAGCCATTAAGCTGTTCCCTTCGTCTGTGGCTAACGCATGCACTGGCGCTTGCCGTGCATACAACCGAATGCCTAGTCCATCCTCAGCAAGGATTCCCTGCTGAGTTGGGACACTTATCTTTTATTATTACTAATTTTCGCCCGTGTCGCTAATCACACGCCGTGACTCAAGGTCACGAACCGTATTCTCCAGCTCGGTAATTTCTGCCGCGAGGACATCGAGCACCTCATCCACCTGGTCGCAGCGGTAACCGCGCAAGCCCAAGGAGAAGCGAACTTTCTCCACATCTTCAGCGCGCGGATTCTTGGCCAGCAGCACCGGCGGCAACGAAGCCTGGTGCTCTACCAATCCCGTGATGGGCTCCCCAGTGGATTCGAAGTGGCGACCTGCCGGTACATTCTTCCGCTGGCTGGACAGCAGCAGCGCAACAGCACCCACCAGCAATACTGCGATGGCAACAAGGAGGAACGGCATCGCCTACTGCCCCTTCGCCAGGTCGCCGACCTTCAGGTTTTCTTTATGCGCACGCAGCACCAGATCCACCGCTTCATCAGGATCATCGGTGATAGTGAACAAGTCCAGATCACCGGGCGAAATGGTGCCTTCAGCAACGAGCGTCTTGGTCATCCAGTCCACCAGGCCGCCCCAGTATTCGGTGCCCACAAGCACAATCGGGAAGCTGGTGATCTTCTTGGTCTGGACCAAGGTCAATGCTTCGAACAGTTCGTCCAGGGTGCCAAAACCCCCGGGGAGCACGATGAAGCCCTGCGAGTACTTCACGAACATCGTCTTGCGCACGAAGAAGTAGCGGAAGTTCAGGCCCTTGTTGACCCAGGCATTCAGTCCGGTTTCAAAAGGCAGCTCAATGCCTAGGCCTACGGAAACGCCGTCCTTGTCAGCAGCTCCCTTGTTGGCCGCTTCCATGGCGCCGGGGCCGCCACCGGTGATGGTAGTGATGCCTTCCTCGGCCAAGCGGCTGCCGACACGCTGGGCCATCGCATAGTACGGGCTGCCTGGATCCGTGCGCGCGGAACCGAAAACCGCGATGGCAGGACCGGTGCCGGCCATATTTCCAAAGCCGGAGACGAATTCCGATTGGATTCGCAACACGCGCCACACGTCGCTATGCGTGACATCGACCTGCGGGCTTTCCAGAAGATGGTGGTCAAGCTGATCTTCCGGTTGCTTTCCTGGCCAGCTCGCTTCGATGTGGCGCTTTTGCCCGACCCGGGCATTTTCTTCACTCTTACGCTGATGAACCATAGCTTCACTCTATCGGTTACTCCTGCGCATCTTCGGATGTGACCTACCGCGGATTGGAGAACAGTTTGATAACAACTAGGTGTGACATGGTCGACGGGTCGCGTAGTCGCCGTCACATCAAGTAATGTCTACAACATGAAAAGCGATCATCAGGCTCAAGCTTCTTCTGAAGGCCCTATCGTCCAGCTGACTGGGGTCAATAAGCACTACGGTGCGCTGCATGTGCTCAACGGCATCAATCTCGAAGTGACCAAGGGCGAGGTCGTTGTGATCCTCGGCCCGTCGGGCTCGGGCAAGTCCACGCTGTGCCGCGCCATCAACCGACTGGAAACCATCGACGAAGGCACCATCAAGATTGATGGCAAGACCCTTCCCGAAGAGGGCAAGGCACTGGCCAATCTCCGGGCCGATGTCGGCATGGTCTTCCAGTCCTTCAACCTCTTTGCCCACAAGTCGATCTTGGAGAACGTGACCCTCGGTCCGATGAAGGTCAAGGGCATGAAGAAGGATGAGGCCAAGAAATTGGCGATGCAGCTGCTGGAGCGTGTGGGCGTGGCCAATCAGGCCGGCAAACTGCCCGCACAGCTTTCTGGCGGCCAGCAGCAGCGTGTGGCGATCGCCCGCGCACTGGCCATGAAGCCGAAGGTGATGCTTTTCGACGAGCCAACCAGTGCCCTGGACCCGGAAATGATCAACGAGGTCCTGGACACCATGGTGGGTCTTGCCAAGGAAGGCATGACCATGCTCGTGGTCACCCACGAGATGGGCTTCGCCCGCAAGGCGGCGGACCGCGTGATCTTCATGGCCGACGGCCAGATCGTCGAGCAGGCCACTCCTGAGGAATTCTTCACCAATCCCAAATCCGACCGTGCCAAGGATTTCCTTGGCAAGTTGATCACCAACCACTAATTTCATCATCACGCATCCAATAGGAGGAACAATGCGCAAGACTCGTTTCGGCACTGTAGCCGCAATGGCCGCCGTCGCAGCCCTGGCCCTGACTTCATGTGGCGGCTCCGGCGACAGCGAAGCCGACGGCGACAAGATCCGCATCGGCATCAAGTACGACCAGCCGGGACTCGGCTTCAAGGACGGCGATAACTACACCGGTTTCGACGTTGACGTCGCCAAGTACGTAGCCAGCGAACTGGGCTACACCGAGGACAAGATCGAATTCATTTCGGCACCGTCGGCCAACCGCGAGACCATGCTGCAGAACAACCAGGTTGACATGATCTTCGCAACCTACTCGATCACCGATGAGCGCAACAAGGTTGTCGACTTCGCTGGTCCATACTTTGTCGCCGGCCAGGACCTGCTGGTTCCATCCGACTCGGATATCGCCGGCCCAGAAGACCTCGATGGCAAGAACCTGTGCTCGGTCACCGGTTCCACCTCGGCCCAGAAGGTCAAGGACAACTACGCCCAGAACACCAACCTGCAGGAACTTCCGGGCTATGCAGAGTGCACCACCCAGATGAGTGGCGGCACCATTGACGCGGTTACCACCGATGACATCATCCTTGCCGGCCTGGCTGCGCAGCCTGCCTACAAGGGCAAGTTCAAGGTTGTCGGCGCGCCATTCACCGAAGAGAACTACGGCGTGGGCCTGCCTGATGGCACCGACAAGTGCGGCGACATCAATGCGGCAATCACCAAGATGATCGAGTCCGGCGAGTGGCAGAAGGCCCTGGACAAGAACACCGAAGGCACCGGTTACAAGCCGAACGCTGAAACCAACCCGCCAACCCTTTCGGATTCCTGCGCCTAGCAGCATCTGATGCGATGGGGGCCAAACGCAGCGTGTTTGGCCCCCATCTGCAATCTGCGTTTCCCAGGTACCAGCTAATGCAGGTACCGGACCCATAGCCGCTTGGCCGGTTTTCCGGCCATCGAGACAGAGGCTTGCAGTGGAGAATTACTTATCCATATTCACTGAGTACGACATTCCCGGAGCTTTCTGGGTCAATATCCAACTAACTTTCTGGGCTGCCATAGGCGCCCTCGTGCTGGGCACCATCTTGGCCTTGCTGCGCATCTCCCCCGTGGGGAGCTTCCAGGCCCTGGGCACCAGCTACGTTAACCTGATTCGCAATACCCCGCTGACCATCATCATCCTGTTCTGCGTGCTGGCCCTCTACGGCCAGCTCGGATTCGTGCTCAGCAGCGATTTCCAGGGAAACTTCTTCCGCCTCGCCGTCCTTGGCCTTGCGGTTTACCACGCGGCGTTCGTGTGCGAAGCGATCCGCTCGGGCGTGAACACGGTTCCCCTGGGACAGGCAGAAGCTGCTCGTGCCATCGGCCTGAGCTTCTTGCCCGCAGCGCGCTTGGTGATTCTGCCGCAGGCCTTCCGCGGCGCGATTGTCCCCTTGGGCAACACCTTGATCGCCTTGATCAAGAACTCCACCGTCGCAGCGGTCGGTTCGGTTGCCACGGAATCCTCCTCGGTCATGAAGACCATGATTGAGTTCCGCGCAGATATCGTGATCCCGATCTTCTTGACCTTCGCAGTGGGCTTCGTGATCATCGTCATTCCGGTGGGCCTGTTGACTACTTGGGCTTCTAAGAAACTGGCGGTGGCACGATGAGCGCGTCGATTCTTTTTGATACTCCCGGGCCAAAGGCCCGCCGCCGCATCTTGGCGGTAAACATAGTCGGCGCCTTGATTGCCTTGGGCATCGTGGCGTGGATCGTCCTCGGCCTGGCCGCCAAGGACCAGATGCAGCCTTCGCAATGGGATGACTTCATCGAAGGCAGCACCTGGAAGAACTACCTGCTTCCGGGCTTGTGGAACACCACCAAGGCAGCAGTCCTGGGCATCATCGGCTCGGTGATCTTCGGCCTGATCTTCGGTGTCGGCCGCTTGGCGCAGAATAAGCTGATCAACGGAATCTCCACCGTGATTGTCGAATTCTTCCGCGCGGTACCAGTGCTGCTGATGATCGTGTTCTTCAACGTCTTCTTCTCCCGTTCCCTGCAGCTGTCAGGTGATACGGCGATGTGGGCCGTGGTCGCGGCGCTGATCTTCTACAACGGCTCGGTCGTTGCGGAGCTGGTCCGTTCCGGCGTTCACAATCTGCCCAAGGGACAGCGCGAGGCAGGCATAGCGATCGGCCTGACCCGTGGCATGTCGCTGCGCCACATCGAGATTCCGCAGGCGCTGGTCGCCATGCTGCCGGCGTTGATCGGCCAGTTCGTTGTGATCTTGAAGGACTCGGCTTTGGGCTACATCATCAGCTTCAACGAGTTGCTGTTCTTCGCCCGCACCTACTCCTCGCCTAACGGCAACGTCCTGCAGGCGCTGATTGTGGCGGCAGCCATCTTCATCATCATCAACTTCACCTTGAGCAAGATTGCCGTGATTGTCTCGCGCCGGCTGAGCAGCCGGGTGAAGAAGGAGAAGAATGCCCCGGCCGGCCCGGCCGCAGCCATAGTCGGCGCCCCAGCCGGCCTCGACGTGCCAGCGCCACAGGATCCTTCCGATCCCAAGGCCTAGCAGCTGAAACAAAAAAATCTCCGTACCGCATGATTCGCGCGGTACGGAGATTTTTTGTCTCTTCAAAGGCTGATCATCCCAGCCTCGCTAGCCCAACCAAGTACGCAGGGTCTGCAGGCAATCGCGGATGGCCTGCTGCGGCACATGCTCATCATCGCTGTGCGCCAGCAGCGCATCGCCCGGGCCGAAGTTCACGGCAGAGATGCCCAGGGCGGAGAAGCGGGAAACATCGGTCCATCCGTACTTCGGCTTCGGTTCCTGGCCCAGTACCTTGATCAGGTCTGCGGCGATCTCCTGGTCCAAACCGGGTTTGGCGCCATCAGCGCCATCGGTGCGTTCAATGTCGAAGCCGTCGAAAAGCTCAAGGACCACGGCTTCAGCTTGGGCCAGTGTCTTGTCCGGAGCGAAGCGGTAGTTCACTTCCACCTCGCAGTAATCGGGAATCACGTTGCCGGCAATGCCGCCGGCAACACGGACCGCGTTCATGCCTTCACGGTAGTCCAAGCCCTCAACGGTGATGGTCCGGGGCTGGTAGGCAGCCAAGCGCTGCAGGATCTCCCCCGCATCGTGGATCGCGTTATGCCCCATCCATGCACGTCCCGAGTGGGCTGCCTTGCCGCGGGTGCGGATGACGAAGCGGCTGGTTCCGTTGCAGCCGCCTTCGACGGTGCCGTCGGTCGGTTCCAGCAGGATCGCGAAGTCGGCCTCCAAGAGTTCCGGGCTGTTCTTGGCCAGGCGGCCCAGACCGGATTTGGCTGCTTCTACTTCCTCGTGGTCGTAGAAGACGTAGGTGATATCGTATTTGGCCTCGGTCAGTTCTGCAGCCAGCGCAAGCTGCACGGCGACCCCGCCTTTCATGTCCGTGGCACCACGGCCATAGAGCACCCCGTCGATGACTTCTGCGGGCACGGTGCCCTTGGCGCCCTCGGTGCGCGGCAAAGGCACGGTATCGAGGTGCCCGGCCAGCACGACGCGGCGTTCGCGGCCGAAGTTGGTGCGCGCTACGATGGCGTCCTGGTCCCGGTGCACATCAAGGTGCGCCTGCTTCCGCAGCGCCTGGTGCACCTTGTCGGCCAGCTCTTGCTCGTTGCCGGAAACGGATTCAATGTTCATGATCTGCTCGGTAAGCAGGGCAACGTCTTGCTGCAGGTCCAATTCGTTCACGGCTGGCTACGTCCTGAGTCTCTAGCTTCACTTTTTTGTCATTTATCAACGTTACTCCGGGCAACAAAGATACGATCAGTGTATGACTTCAGAATCTGTGACATCCAGCGAATCATCTGTCCGTTTAGCCTCAGCCCATGGCCTGGCAACGGTCGCATCCGATGGAACGATCCTTGATGTTTGGTACCCGGCTCCAGTCTTGGGCGAACTCGCCAAGGCTGAAGGGCTCTCCGGTGAACTCGCTGCCGCCGCGCAGGACGATGCAGCCCGCGGCACCACCCAGAAGGTCGTTTCACTGACCATTAATCTTGATGTAGCACCAGCTGACACCGCCGATGTGTGGCTGCGCCTGCACCTGCTCTCGCACCGTCTGGTCCAGCCGAACAGCATCAACCTCGACGGCATCTTCGGCCACCTCGCCAATGTCGTGTGGACCAACTTCGGGCCTTGCCAGGTAGAGGGCTTCGAGGTGACGCGCTTGAAGCTGCGCGCCCGTGGAGCGGTCACCGTGTACGGCGTGGACAAGTTCCCGCGCATGGTCGACTACGTGGTCCCAGCCGGCGTGCGCATTGCCGACGCTGGCCGCGTGCGCCTCGGCGCACACCTGGCCGAAGGCACCACCGTCATGCATGAAGGATTCGTCAATTTCAACGCCGGCACCTTGGGCACTTCGATGGTGGAAGGCCGCGTGTCCGCTTCGGTCGTTGTCGGCGATGGTTCGGATGTCGGTGGCGGCGCCTCGATCATGGGCACCCTCTCCGGTGGCGGCAAGGAGCGCATTGTCATTGGCGAACGCGTACTGCTGGGCGCCAACGCCGGTGTAGGCATTTCCATCGGTGACGACTCGGTAGTGGAAGCTGGCCTGTACGTGACTGCCGGCACCCGAGTGGTTCTGGGCGAGAAGCAGGTCAAGGCGCTGGAGCTTTCCGGCGTGCCGAACCTGCTCTTCCGTCGCAATTCGATCACCGGCGCCGTTGAGGCGTTGCCGCGCGCCGGCCAGACCGTAGAGCTGAACAGCGCACTGCACGCCAACTAGTTCTTGCCCTGCAATCCAACTGGCAGATCACGGAAGTGATCTGCCAGTTTTTTATTGCTCGGCTATCCGCCGGGGAAGATGATGGTCACCATCGGCTGGATGAAGCCGTGGAAGGCCTTGGAGTCGCGTAGCAGCGACGTACTGGCAACGATGGTAGCCGTGCCGGTCAGCCATGCCCTGGGCTCGTCCAGGGGCACGTCAATGAGCTGGATTTCCTGGCGGGTGGATTGCATGCCGTGCTCCACCCCGTGGTCGATGAGGATTCTTTCCAGCTCATCCATGCGGTGCGGCACGTACTTGCCACTGTTTTCTGCAAAGTCCTGGGCATGCTGCTGGGCAAAAACCGTGGCCTGGCCGTAGTGCGCGCGGGCCAGCCGGGCCAGGGCCGGGTAGCCGTCGTCTTGAAGCCGTTCAATCAGTGCATCGCTGGCCGCCGGCTCCTTGGCCGGCGCTATTGCGGTCAGCGAATCCCACCAGGAGCTCCATTCCTGCTTGAGCTGTCCATGCGAGTCGTCGATCTTGTTGCGGTTCTTGATATTGGAAGCCAGCCGGCTATTGGGTCCGGCCTCCGCGGGGTGGACGCCTGACAGTTCGCGCAGGTACAACGCCATCAGCATATTCTGATTGGTATTTATGGCTAGCGACCAATTATTTCCACGACGTTGGTACATGCATACCACCTGACTCTTCGGCACACTTGTCGTTCCCTCTGCCTCATAGGATACTCCCGAAGTACCGCTTAAAACAGGGAAGGACCTGTCGCCCCACTTGCGTGGGAAGACAGGTCCTGCCGCCGGGATCCGGAAACTCGCCCTAGGCCTGGTAGCCGGGATAGTCGCGAGCGGTTTCACCCATGTACAGCTGGCGTGGGCGGCCGATCTTCAGCTCTGGGTCCTTGATCATTTCGCGCCACTGTGCGATCCAGCCTGGCAGACGGCCGATGGCGAACAGCACGGTGAACATCTTCTCCGGGAAGCCCATTGCGGTGTAGATCAAGCCGGTGTAGAAGTCCACGTTCGGGTAGAGCTTGCGCGAGATGAAGTACTCATCATTCAGCGCAGTCTCTTCCAGCTTCATCGCGATCTCAAGCAGCTCGTTCTTGCCCTGCTTTGCCAGCAGGTCGTGAGCGGTCTTCTTGATGATCTTGGCGCGTGGATCGTAGTTCTTGTACACACGGTGGCCGAAGCCCATCAGGCGTACGCCGTCTTCCTTGTTCTTGACCTTCTGCATGAAGTCTTCTGGGGAGATGCCGGAGGACTGGATCTCGCGCAGCATCTTCAGCACGGCTTCGTTGGCGCCGCCGTGGGCTGGGCCGGACAGTGCATGGATACCTGCAGAAACCGAAGCGAACATGTTGGCTTCGGAGGAACCGACCAGGCGCACGGTGGAGGTGGAGCAGTTCTGCTCGTGGTCAGCGTGCAGGATCAGCAGCAAGTCGAGGGCCTTGACCACATCCGGATCCGCAAGGTAAGGCTCGGCAGCGGTGCCGAAGCACAGGCGCAGGAAGTTCTCGACCATGTTCATCGAGTTGTCCGGGTACAGCAATGCCTGGCCGATGGACTTCTTGTGCGCGTACGCAGCCAATACCGGCAGCTTTGCCAGCAGGCGCAGGGTCGAACGCTCAACCTGTGCGTCATCCTTCGGATCCAGCGAATCCTGGTACCAGGTCGACAGGGCCGAAACAGCCGAGGACAAGACCGGCATCGGGTGCGCGTCGCGCGGGAAGCCGCCGAAGAAGCCCTTGAGCTCTTCGTGCAGCAGGGTATGGCGGCGCAGCGAATTGTCGAACTCGGCCAGCTGATCAGCAGTCGGCAGTTCGCCGTAGATCAGCAGGTAGGTTACCTCGATGAAGCTGGACTTCTCGGCCAGCTGCTCGATTGGGTAACCGCGGTAGCGCAGGATGCCCGCGTCGCCGTCGATGTAGGTAATCGCGGACTTGGTAGCCGCGGTGTTCATGAAGCCGGGATCGTAGGTCACGTTCCCGGTAGTCTTCAAAAGTGGGGCTACGCCAAATCCGTCATTGCCCTCTGCTGCCTGAATTACTGGCAGCTCGAGGTTGGATTCTCCAAAGTGTAGCTGTGCAGATGTGGTATCTGTCATTGCATCTCCTAACCGGAAAGCGTGTAGTTCCGAAAGGTCAGTCGTCACCGTAGAACATACCGCGATTTGACCCATTCAAGCTAATTAGGGTGTCATCTTCACCGGTTGGCGGAAGAATTCAACCGTTCAACGGCAGCCGCGATCCGCTCATCGGAGGCGGTCAAGGCCACGCGTACATGGCGTTCCCCCGCGGTGCCGTAGAAGACGCCAGGACCGGCAACGATGCCCAGTTCCGCCAGCGCCCCGATGGTTTCGAAGCTTGGCCGCCCAGCGGTGCACCACAGGTACAGTCCTGCCACCGAATCATCGATGGCCAAGCCGAAGTTCTCCAGCGCTGGCCGCAGCATGGCCCGGCGTGCCCGGTACAGCTCGCGCTGCGCCGCAACATGCTCGTCGTCATTCAATGCCACCACCATGGCGTGCTGGATTGGACCGGGCACGATCATGCCCGCATGCTTTCGACTGTTGACCAGAGTTGGCATCAGGTTCGGGGCGCCGGCAACGAAAGCGGCGCGGTATCCGGCGAGGTTCGACTGCTTGGACAGCGAGTACAGGGCGAACAGGTCATCGAGGTTTCCTCCGTTGACCGCCGGGTCCAGGATGCTTGGCACCTGGCCCTCGTATTCATCCCATCCCAGTTCGGCGTAGCACTCATCGGAGGCCACGACGGCACCCATCTCACGCGCCTGGGCCACGATGCTTGCCAGCTCGGCAGTAGCACGGACCTTGCCGGTCGGGTTGCCTGGCGAGTTGACCCAGATGAGCTTCACGCGTTCACGCTGCTCAGCAGTCAAATCCGAAAGGTCGTCGGTGGCGATGGGGGTCGCGCCAACCAGCTGGGCGCCGATGTCATAGGTGGGGTAGGCGATCTCTGGACGGACCACGATGTCGCCGGCACCCAGGCCCAGGAACAGCGGCAGCCATGCCACCATTTCCTTGGAACCGACCGTTGGCATGACATCATCGGTGCTCAAACCGGTGACATTGCGGCGACGGGCGAACCAGTCGACGATGGCCTCGCGAACTTCAATGGTGCCGTGCGTGGTCGGGTATCCGTGCGAGTTCGCCGCCTCGGCCAGCGCCTGCTGGATCAGTTGCGGCGTGCCATCGATCGGCGTGCCGATCGACAGGTCCACGACTCCCCCCGGATGCGTGGATGCTTGCTCGCGGTATGGGGCGAGCTGGTTCCAGGGGTAATCGGGGAGCTCAAGCATAAAAGTGAAAACCTAGCCTTGGTTCTGTGGTGGCAAGGCGCTGATCAGTGGGTGGTCAGTGCCGGTGTTACCAATTTTAGCGGCGCCGCCCGGGGATCCAAGTTCGTCGAAAAAGTCGACGTTTGCCTTGTAATAGTCGGCCCATTCATCCGGCACGTCATCTTCGTAGTAGATGGCTTCAACGGGGCAGACAGGTTCGCAGGCGCCGCAGTCAACGCATTCATCCGGGTGAATGTAGAGCGAGCGCTCACCTTCATAGATACAATCTACCGGGCACTCTTCGACGCACGCCTTGTCTTTAACGTCGACGCACGGCTGAGCGATGATGTAAGTCACGAGGGCCGAGACCTTTCCTTGCACTGGGTGGTTTCAACAGGAGCTAGTGGTTTCCTCAGATGCTCTTTGAATCCTTTACCAGCTCAAACTACAGTCTAGTCCTGATACCCATGCATCGGACCGCCCATTGGCTCGCTGTGACGTAATCGACCATTCACATTTCAGCTTCCCGGGGTCCAGATGAATTCTTCTTACGAAAAGATGACGCTTCCAAATGCTTAATTTCAGTGATGTGACGCCCGGTGAACGGCTTGTTGTCCGCTACCGCTTGGCCGACGGCCGGGCCGGTGAGCATTTTTCCGATGCACTGGGCGAGCTGCAGGAAGTGACGGAGGAATCGGTGAGCATCCAAACCCGGGCTGAACTGGTATGCATCCCCCGCGCGGCGATCACTCACGCCAAGCGGGTACCGCCGGCTCCGGCGCGCCGCAGGCCCCGTGCCCCTCGCACCGAGTAGCAGCCTGCAAGCCGTGCAATTTTCCTGCTTCCAGGTGTTGCTGCCGCGGGCACACCCATACCGCTTGGGACGACATGTGATTTGAAACTGCCAATCACTCAGCGCTTTTCGCGTATGCTGTTTCCATGCCCTCCGATAAACTTGTCCAATCGCGAGCACGAGCCCTCAGCTCCCCGCTGAGGCTTCGCATCTTGCGCTTGTGCCTGCATGAGTCACGAACGAACAAGGAAATTGCGGACATTCTCGATTTGAATCCCGCCACCTCCTTGCATCACGTGCGAACCCTGGTCAGCAACGGTTACCTCGCGGCAGAAGAATCACGCCGAGGCAACCGTGGCGCCAAAGAAGTGCCCTACCGCAGCACCAAGCAGTCCTGGGGCACGCGCATTCCCGACGCGGCCCCCATGCTGGTGGACACCTTCCTGCAGGAAATCGAGGGACTTGATCCCCAGGAGATACAGGTAATTCGTTTGGGCCTGAAGCTCAATGAGGAAAGCCAGAAGGATCTCATGAGCCGGCTGCGCGCTGTGATTGAGGACTACGCGATGCGAGATCCGGATCCAGATGGCGTTGCCACCTCGTTGTTCTTGGCCCACCACCTGGATATCACCGGCAATGCGCGCAAAGACCAGTAGCCTGCTTTTCGCCTAATTAAACACAGAAGGAGCTCTTCCCGTTGGGAAGTGCTCCTTCTGTTTTCAGTTCTGGCGTTGTTGCTTGCGCAGCACTCGCAAGGAGCACAGCAGGGCAATCACGGATGGAATAACCATTCCATACATCCACAAGGCCGAGGCCAGCGTTGGCCCGGGCAGGTACTTGTAGTACTCCATGCCCAAGATCAGCTGGTCATCGCCCACATAGGAAATCAGGCCAACGGTCACATAGCAACCGATGAACCCCAGCGCACCGGCCCACAGCTTCGATGAAGAAACCGCAGCCCAGTACACCAGAACTCCGAGCAGGAGCCAGGCCAGACCCACACCCCAAACCAGCGGGATGTCGTTTCCGACATAGCTGATGGAGGCGTGGATTGCGGTCCCGAATAATCCTGCTGCCACGGCGGCAACAACACCGCGCCAGAGCGCGGAGAAGTTGCTGCCGAGGGATTTGCGCTTATTAGGAGCGAGCGCGTGCACGGGTAGCCTTGGCACGGTCGTTGGCGTTCAGCAGAACCTTGCGGATGCGGATGGCTTCCGGGGTAACCTCAACGCACTCGTCTTCGCGAGCGAATTCGAGCGACTCTTCCAAGGTCAAGTTACGTGGTGGGGTCAGGTTCTCGAACGAGTCCGAGGAAGCAGCACGCATGTTGGTGAGCTTCTTTTCCTTGGTGATGTTCACGTCCATGTCGTCGGCGCGGGAGTTCTCGCCGACGATCATGCCCTCGTAAACCTCTTCGGTTGGCTTCACGAAGAAGTTCATGCGCTCCTGCAGGTTGATCATCGCGAATGGAGTCACAACGCCTGAACGGTCGGCAACGATCGAACCGTTGATGCGGTATTCGATTGGGCCTGCCCATGGCTCGTAGCCTTCAGCCAGCGAAGCAGCAATGCCGGCGCCGCGGGTTTCGGTCATGAAGCGGGTACGGAAGCCGATCAGGCCACGTGCTGGAACCATGAATTCCATGCGAACCCAGCCGGTGCCGTGGTTAGCCATGTCGGTCATGCGGCCCTTGCGCGATGCCATCAGCTGGGTGATAGCACCCAGGTACTCTTCAGGCACGTCGATGGTCATGCGTTCCATTGGCTCGTGAACCTTGCCGTCAACCATCTTGGTAACAACCTGTGGCTTGCCAACGGTCAGCTCGAAGCCTTCACGGCGCATCTGCTCAACGAGGATGGCCAGTGCCAATTCGCCACGGCCCTGGACTTCCCAAGCATCTGGACGCTCGGTAGGCAGGATGTTCAGCGAAACGTTGCCGATCAGTTCCTTGTCCAGGCGATCCTTGACCTGTCGTGCGGTGACCTTGGCGCCCTTGACCTTGCCAGCCAGTGGCGAGGTGTTGATACCGATGGTCATCGAGATCGCAGGTGGATCAACGGTGATCAGTGGCAGTGGCTTAGGGTTCTCAAGGTCGGTGAGGGTCTCGCCGATCATGATGTCTTCGATACCGGCAACTGCAACGATCTCGCCTGGACCAGCTTCGTCAGCTGGAACGCGGGTCAAGCCCTGGGTGGCCAGCAGTTCGGTGATCTTGACCTGCTTCATGGTGCCATCCTGGCGGGCCCAGTTAACCTGCTGGCCCTTGCGCAAGGTGCCGTTGATCATGCGCAGCAGCGCCAGGCGGCCAAGGAATGGCGAAGCGTCAAGGTTGGTGACGTGGGCCTGCAGGACTTCACCTTCGGTGTAGGTCGGTGCAGGAACGTGCTTGATGATGGTCTCGAACAGTGGCTCAAGATCTTCGTTGTCCGGCAGGGTGCCATCGCCAGGCTGGTTCATCGAAGCGTAGCCGGCCTTGCCCGAGGCGAAGACGACAGGAACGTTCAAGATTGCGTCCAGATCCAGATCCGGAGCTTCGTCAGCCAAGTCCGAAGCCAAGCCCAGCAGCAGGTCCATGGAGTCGGAGATGACGCCATCGATGCGGGAGTCGGGACGGTCGGTCTTGTTGACCACGATGATCACTGGCAGGTTGGCGCTCAATGCCTTGCGCAGCACGAAGCGGGTCTGCGGGAGCGGGCCCTCGGATGCGTCAACGAGCAGAACCACGCCGTCAACCATGGACAGGCCGCGTTCCACCTCGCCACCGAAGTCGGCGTGGCCTGGGGTGTCAATGACGTTGATGGTCATCTTCTTGCCCTCGGCTGCTGGGCCGTTGTAGAACACGGTGGTGTTCTTAGCAAGAATGGTGATGCCCTTCTCGCGTTCCAGCTCACCTGAGTCCATCACGCGATCTTCGGTTTCACCATGGCTGTCGAATGCGCCAGTCTGCTGGAGCATGGCGTTGACGAGGGTGGTCTTGCCGTGGTCAACGTGCGCAACGATGGCTACATTGCGAAGTTCATCGCGAGTAATGGTGTTTGCTGACATGCGTGAAGGCTCACTTCCGCTCGAAAATTTGGGTCTGTGGAGTCGGGGCCAAAGTCGACCCAACAATCCAGTTTACGCGCTCGAGACTCATAGTCTGTTGATCTGTGTCAGAACATACAGGAATTTCATGTATCTGTCGCAAAGAATTCAGCGGATTAACCGCGTTGGCATCCAAAAACGCAGCTTGCTAGGCCCAAAGTTGACTTCAATTTCCGGGAGTTCAGCGTCAAGCAAGCCGCCGCATTTTTCTATGGTGGATTTTGAACCGATGTTATCGGAATCACAGGTAACCAGCGCATGTTCAATTCCTGATTCGCGAAGTTCCTGCAACCCGAATTTGCACAGTTCCTGTGCCACACCACGGCGACGATACTCGGGAACTACACCATAGCCGATATGTCCGCCGACCTGAAAAAGGCTCTCGTTGATTTCATATCTGACGGAAACCCGGCCCACCAGGTCCCCCTCGTCAAAGGCGGCGAACAGCGCCGAGCGAACCCAGCCTTCTGGAATGTGCTCGCCTCGGCGCCCTGCCTTCATCCGGTAGATATAGTCCTCCCAGTCCTCGGCTGCAGACCAAGTCGGCAAGAACTCGAAGTCTTCGCGAAGCATCAAGTGGTGGGCGTCGATTGCCTGCTGTTCGTCCTGGCTTTCCAATTCACGGATCTCCAGCGTCTTTCCCAACGTCATAGCGCCAGTATGCCAGAGCGCCTCCACTTCCCACCGGTGAATTGCGCGCCAAAGATGCGCCTGAGCCCTAGTAGGCCACCTGCTGGCCCCGCACTTGCCTGGCCCATTCCACGGTTCCGCCGCTGAGGCTGTAGACGGCAATGCCTGCATCCCGACCGGACATGGTGATCCGCGCTGCCTGCTGCGAACGGGCACCGGTTTTGCACACGAATACGACCGCCGAAGCGCTGTGCGCGAGCTTTCCCAGTCCCCGTTCTTTGAGCTGCGCGAGCGGAAGGTGCTGGCTGTGCGGGATCGCTATGATGTCGCGTTCCCAGGATTCGCGCACATCCACCAGCAATACCGGTTCTTCCGTTTCCAGCTCCGCTAGCTGCTGAACCGTGAGCTCCGGGACATGCCCTTCGGCAGCGCAGGAAACCGGCTGGTACTCCCCCAGCCCGGTCACCGGCTCACGTTGCGGATCCCTGGCGAATTCGAGGGTCCGCACAGTGGCTTCCAGCGCATCATAGAGCCAGAGCTTGCCGCTCAGGGTGGTCCCGATTCCGGTAATGAGCTTCAGGGCTTCGGCGCACATCACCGAACCGATAACGCCGCACAGTGCGCCGAAGACTCCTCCTTCGGCGCAGCTGGGCACGGAGTCCGCGTCGGGGATTTCCGGAAAAAGATCACGCAGCATCGGGCCGGTGCGCGGATCGAAGACGGACACCTGCCCGGAGAACTGGAAGAGGGTTCCCCACACCAGCGGGGTGCCGGTGATTTCCGCGGCATCATTGGACAGGTACCGCGTGGCAAAGTTGTCGCTGCCGTCGATGACCAAGTCATATTCACTGAAAAGTGCCACGGCGTTGGATTCATCCAGCTTTTCATCCACGGTGATGATCTGGACGTTCCGGTTCTGCTCGTGGGCCATCCGCCGCACCGAATCCACTTTCAAGCGCCCTGCATCCTGTTGCCGGTGCATGGTTTGTCGTTGCAGATTGGACAGCTCGACGGTGTCATCGTCGATGACCCCGAGGGTGCCGATTCCCGCAGCGACCAGGTAGCTGGCAATGGGACTGCCCAGGCCCCCGGCTCCGATAACCAGCACCTTGGCGTTGGCGATGCGGCGTTGCCCTTCTTCTCCCACCCCGGGCAGGGACAAGTGCCGGGAGTAGCGCGCCAGCTCTTCCGGTTCCAGCTCCGCGCCGGGTGCGACCAGGGCTTCCCGGCTCACGAGAAGTCACCGACCAGGGTTTGCATCATGCCTTCGGCCGGCGATGAGGCCAGTGCGGTATCGCGGCGCGGGATCCGGCCAGCGAGCCGCGCGGCGCGCCCGGCACGCACAGCATCCTTCATGGCCCTGGCCATGAGCGGCGCGTTGTGCGCCCGGGTCACCGCGCTGGCCAGCAGCACCGCGTCGCAACCGAGCTCCATGGCCAGGGCCGCATCCGAGGCGGTGCCCACCCCGGCGTCAAGGATCACCGGTACCTGCGCGCGCGAGACGATGGTGGAAATATTGTGCGGATTCAGGATCCCCAGGCCCGAGCCGATCGGTGCTCCGGCCGGCATGATTGCCGCAACCCCGGCGTCCTGCAGGCGCTGGGCAAGTGCCGGATCATCATTGGTGTAGGCGAAAACCTGGAACTCGTCGGCCACTAGTTGCTCGGTGGCCGCATGCAGTTCCAGCGGGTCCGGCAGCAGCGTGTGCTCATCGGCAATGACTTCGAGCTTGATCCAATTGGTTTCCAGAGCTTCACGGGCCAGGTGCGCGGTGAGGATCGCATCGCGGGCGGTGAAGCATCCAGCGGTGTTGGGCAGCGCAATCACGTTGTTGCGCTGCAGCAGTTCATACACGTTGCCTGCGCCGGCCGCCGAAAAGTGGCGGATGGCCACGGTGGTCAGCTCCGTTCCGGAGGCCTGCAGGGCGCTTTCCAGGGTGGTCAGCGAACTCGCTCCCCCGGTGCCGAGGATCAGGCGCGAGGACAAGGAGCGTCCGGCGATCTGGAATGGGTCGCTGTGGATGTCCAGCTCGGTGATGTTGCGCGTTTCCATGCCTAGCCTCCCTGGGCCGCGGTAACGAGTTCAATGCTGTGCCCTTCGGCCAGCAGGTAGCTATTCCAGGCGCTGCGTGGAACGACAGCGCCATTGACGGCGGCGGCAACTCCGAGCTTGCTGCCGTCAGCGGCCACCGAGTTGGCGTCCAGTTCCTTGCCGATTTGCGTGCTGATGAATTCGCGAAGGGTGGTTCCTTCGTCCAGGTTCAGTTGCCGTGAATTGAAATTGATGCCGATGCTTGTCATGGTTGCTGCTCCGTTCGGTGAGCGGTCTAGGTTGCGTTGGCAAAGCGGTGGGGATCCACAGCCTGGTGCAAGGGGTGGGATTGGTGGCCGTGGGCGAGATCCGCAGTGAGCGTTGCGCCCAGCGGAGCCAGCAGCACGCCGTGCCGGGAGTACCCGGTGCAGAGCAGCAGCCCTGGATCAAGGCGTCCCAGCAGCGGCCGGTCATCTGGCGTGGCGGGACGTGCCCGGGCCGTTGCTTCGTTCAGCGTGCAGTCGCTGATGCCGGGGACAAGCTTTCTCGCGTTGTCCAACAGCAGGTGCATCGCGCCAATGTTCACCGCTTGTTGCCGGTCTTCACGGACGCTGGCGCCAAGGACGAGGCTACCGTCCCTTCTCGGCACCAGATACACCTGTTTCCGGTGCACGATGCCGCGGATGGTGCGGGTGATGAGCGGCGGGCCTGCTGGTCCCTGGATCCGGAGGATGTCCCCGTAGACCGGGCGCAGCGGAAGTTCGTTCAAGCCATCGAGGGTGCCAAGACCGGTGGCCACGATGGTCTGCTCCGCTTCGAGGATTCGGCCCGATGCGGTCCGCACAGCGGTGGTCCGCTTCCCGTCGGTCACCAGTGCCTGCGCCCGTTCCTCGACCAGGTGCGGACGCAGATGCTCCAACAGGATCTTGACGATGGATCGAGGGTCGACCTGGTGGTCATCTTGGCACAGGACCGCGCCAGCAATATTGGCGGCCAAGGCTGGTTCGAGCTTGCTGGCTTGGCTGGGCAGCAGCTTTTGCGCTGACAGGCCGAGGGATATCTGCAGTTCGGCCAGCTCGTGCAGGGCTTCGCGGTCCGCAGGCTCTGCGGCGACAACGAGCGTGGAGTTCTGCAAGTAGTCCGGGCGTTGCCCGGTGGCCGATGCGATGCGCTCGATGAACTGCGGATAGGCGGCATTCGAGGCGGCAAGCAGCTGGTGCAACGGGCCATTGCCCCAGACCGTTTCAGCTGCCGGGGCCAGCATTCCTGCTGCCGCGTAGCTTGCACCTTGGCCGGGTGCCGGATCGATGAGGGTGACGGTGTGTGCGCGTGATTCCAGCTCGAACGCGACGGCCAGGCCGATTATCCCGGCGCCAACAATGTTGACATGCACAAGGGCACGCTTCCTTCCTACGGCGGCATGACCCGCATCAGGTGTAGCGGTCGGCTCGGTGCCCTCTCAGCCTGGTCGATTCAGGCTCCCGCGGATTACAGCGATTATAAGCATGATGCAGCTCATAAAGTCGAACTTCATTGAACGCAGTTCCGTCATCTTCTGTGATGTACTTGCTGACATGGCATTCCATGACTTCCCTATCGTGCTTCCCCAAGGTTCTGCGCTATCCAGCACCATCATCTCGTTGGAGCAAGAACTCTTGGAATCCAGCCAACGCCATAGCCAGGAGCAATTGCAGCGGCGCTTGCATCCTCGGTTCGCCGAGGTGGGAGCCAGCGGGCGAGTCTATGATCGCGAGGCCATCATTGCCCAGCTGGCCCGGGAGCCGGCACGGGATGCCGGGGCGTTGAAAGTCGAAAGCCCGGTGGCTCTCCAGCTTTCAGACCAGCTGGTGCTGCTGCGCTGGAAGCTGCTCGCCGGTTCCCCCAGCGAACGCAGTTCACTGTGGATCCATGAGCAGGGCCGCTGGCAGCTGCTCTTCCACCAGGGCACGGCCGCCGCTCATCCGCAGCCATCTGCAGGACCGAAGGAAACCGTGCATGCCGACGGTGAATTCACGGTGCGCCGGCTGCGCCTTTCGGATGCCGAAGCGGTCTTCGAGGCATTCTCCTCGAACCCCGACATGTTGCGCCAAGGCGACGCCGATTCCCCGCAAAAGGCTGAGTCGTATGTGCGCGCACTGCTGGAGGCCGGGGAACGCCAGCAGGCGATGGCCGTCGCATATCGGGATCGGCTGGTGGGACTGGTGTGCGGTACGGTCGACCCGGCCAATCGGAACGCGTGGATTTGGTATTGGATGAACCAGAATTACCGGGGCCGGTCGCTGGCCACCCGCGCCGTGGCAACCTTGGTGGATTACCTGTTCGACGAGCTGGGACTGTACCGCTTGGAGCTGGGCTTGCGGGCAAATAATCCCGGGTCGAAGCATGTGGCAGAAAGCAACGGCTTCCTGCACGAAGGTGTCGAGCGGGGCAAATTCCTGGTTGCCGGAGAACGCATCGATGTGCACACCTACGCGCGGTTGCGTACCGATGGCGGCTCTGCGGTCATGCCCTTGCCGTGGGGCACGCAGCAGTAGCTTGGCGGGCATCAAAAAAGTCGCGGAATCCGGTTTTGGATTCCGCGACTTCTTATCTGTCCCTCAGGTTTTGTGATGCGTGGTTAGATGCCTGGGTTCGATGCCGGTGGCGTCGAGTCCGGGCCATTGGTGGCCTGTTGGGCCTCCATCTTTTTCAGCGTGCGGGCCGCAGCATCACGACCGCCGAGGCCAAAGGCCAGAGCCGCTGCCAATGCTGCGCCAATGACGATTGCGCCGAAGGCCATGTTGATGATCGAATCGGCGATACCCATGTACTTCAGGCCCATCGCCACGAACAGCGCAATTGCCGTGTAGCGGATGATCTTCGAAGCAGTAGTGTCACCCAAGAAGCGGCCAATCACATTGGCGATGACGAAACCTGCGGCGATAATTGCTGCGCCGAAGAGGATCTTGCCGCCCAAGGCCAGGATCTCATTGAGGATATTGGTGATCGCTGGGAAGTTCAGCATCTGGGCCGCCATCACACCGAAGAACAGCACGATAGCAATCTTGACGATGCCAGCGATGATTCCCGAAGCGCTCTTGCCCTCGGGAACTACGCCCCACTGGGCAACAACAGTGTCGGTACCCACGCCGTGGAGGGTGGATTCAAGTAGCTGCCCGACGAACTTGGCAATCAGGATACCCACGGCCAAGAGCGCCAAGGCCATGATGACCTGCGGGATTGCGGTGAAGACCAGCTGCAGCATCTGCTGGGCAGGTACCGAAATTGCCGCGATGCCCAGAACCTGCAGGGCTGATATTGCGACGACTAGCAGGATCAAGGCGAAGACGATGTTGGCAATGATGTCAACGATCTTCGCTTGGGATTCGCGAGACTGAACTTCATCTACTGGTTCGTTGCCTGGGGTGACCTTGCGGACCAGTCCGCTAAAATCGACAGTTCCCAAACCGGTCCTCAGCAGCTGGCGAACGATATTCGCGATGACGTAGCCAATGAAGAAGATGAAGCCCGCACCGATGAGGTTGGGGATGAAGGCCATGACGCCGCCGAGCATGCCCTGCACCGGCGATAGCACTTCGGATAGAGCGAAGACCTGCAGGATTGCCACGAGGCCGAAGAGCCAGACAATCAACCCCGCGACCTTGCCCAGGGATTGGCCTATTTGTTCTCCGTCATTGCCCTGCTTTTGCAGGAACTTCACCCTGTTCACCAGTTTGGCGGCAGCCCAACGAATTATGCGTGCAACTAGCCACGTAATGATGAGGATGATTAGCGCGATGCCAACCTTTTGTAGCATCGACGCCCAGTCGATATTGCCTAAAACGTTCTCAGACTGCATTGCTGCTCCTTCAACGTAGGGACAGTCCGACCCTACGATGAAGGTTCTCCGCTGACTAGGGCAAAGACCCATGCTCCCAGCTTGAATCATTGGACTTTCACAGCTCGAATTGCGAAAAGCTGACTATATCCCGATGTATTCAACGAATTCCGAACAATAAGACCTTGCCGACAACTGATCCACGCAATGTTAGAAAGTTCGCGGTTGCGTCCAAACCCGTGAATTGCCATGGAAGCTATTGCGGATTCAGCCATTGACCTTTATTCATCCGGGAATTGCCGGAAGTCCCGCTACCTAGTTGATGACTTCGCTCCGCACGGAAGCGCCCAGTTCAACGGTGCGGGAGACGGTGCAGTATTTGTCATGCGAAAGCTTGACGATGCGCTCCACCATGCTGGCTGCCTTGCGGCCTTCCTCGGTATCGGGGAACTTCAAATCGAAACCAAGATGGATGTCCTCCATCCGGCTCGCCGAGTTCTCAGAGACCTTGTAGCCGCCCGCTTTGACTTCGAATTTCTCAGGCTCGCTTCTCCTGGTGGTCGCCACATCAACATCAATTGCGGAACATCCTGCGATGGCAGCAAGCAGCAACTCCACCGGGGTTAGCAATCCTTCGCCCTGGCCGAATTCTAGGCTGGCTCCCGATTCGAGGCTAGTGGCCCTGTACTTGCGTGCCTCGACGCGTTCGATGCTGACTTCACGGATCTCACGGCTATTTTCACTCATGAAACTATCGTGCCACGATCCAGGCTGAAGACTACACGTGGCGCAATACGACTCGTTGCGGCGACGATGCAGATTCCCCGGGCACAGGCACGAATCCGCAGTCGCCAAAGAACGCAATGGCAGGCTGGCGCTGGCAATCGAGATGAACGCTGATCCCGGGAATGCTGGCGATGATTTCATCCAGCAGGATGCGGCCCACACCCTTCTGGCGATCAGTGTGCCTCACCCAGAGCAGTTCGATGCGTGTACTGCTCCATGCCGCAAAGCCAACAATGCGTCGACCATGCTGGGCAATCCTGACTGAGACCGATTGGCTATAGACAGCTTCCAGGGCGACGGCCACCGCATCAATATCAGCAGCCGAGAGGAAGTCTCCCCGGCGTTCCACCGAACTGCGCCAAATGTCGAGCAGGTCAGGCACTTCATCCACGCTCGACAGCTCGCGCAGCAGGAGAGTCTCTTCCATGCCATATTCCTTCATGCTCAAGCGAATCCGTACTTGCTGATTCGAAATGTAGCCGGGTGCCAGCGATTCCTCAAGTTTTTATGGATCGTTGCGGCACACCAGCATGCGGTTTTTCCCCGGCTCAAGCCGGCTCGTTCATGCGGCCCGTGCGGTGGGCCCAGTCCCGCAATTCGGCCGCGGCCTGCTCGGGCTGCTCAAGGTGCACGTTATGCCCTGCAGAATCAAGCACGCGGATCCTCATCGAGGGGTACCGGCGCGATAGCTGCTCGGGATCCCGGTATCCGGTGATGTGGTCTTGTTTCCCGCACAGGATGGTTACCGGAATATCCAGCTGGCGTTTACGCTCCACGGGCAGAGGATCCAGGAAGTAGCGCTTGGATAGCTTGGCCATGGAGCGCAAGTTCGCGCAGTCCAGCCCGGGCAGCACCCACTGCGCGAAGCTCTGCCACGCCTGCTGCGATTGCACCACGGCAATATCGGAGAATTGCTGTGCTTGGCGGGGATCTATCCGGGCCAGCAGCCCGGGATCCTCTACGACTACCTGCGCTTCGGGCACAGTGCGCCGCGAGGCATCGGGAAAGACCACTGGGGCCAGGAGGAATAGTCCTTGGGCCTGGCCGGGAAACCTGTCGGCCATCTCCTGGCAGAGCAAGGCGCCAAGAGAGTTGCCCAGCAGTGCGAACGGCCCCTCTCCCGCGGTTTGCCTGATCAGTTCCTCCAACCAGTTTGCAAGTTCTGGCAGTCCCCCGGGGTTCCCTAGCGGTGGACAGGTTCCGAAGCCGGGCAAGTCGACGTAGTGCAAGTCGAAGATCTGCGCGTTGGCCAGCTCTGCTTCCAGCGGCTTGAGGATACGGTGGTCTACCCCGTTGCCATGCACCATGAACAACGGGATCCTGCTCTTTGGGGCTACTCGCATTTCACCGTGCTCTTCTCCTGTGCCTCGCGCTGGCTCGCAGCGTAGCTGATCATCCATTGGCCAGCTACGTAGGTGAGCATAATCCAGAATCCCATTCCGGGGACATCGATATCCGCAAATGAGCGCAGCGCGATCAAGGAATCGGAGAGGAAGAATATTGCGCCGCCGAAGCCTGCGATCGGACCCAGCCCGGTACTGAGGATGGCCATCATCATCAATGCCGAGCCATAGATGATCACCGGGGCGAGCAGCACTCCCGCACCGGGTGAGCAGAGGACCAGCAGCAGGGCAAATGCGGCAAGATAAGGAAGCGGCATCCTCCAATGGCGCAGTATCGAAGATTTCCAGTATCTTGCCAGAGCGGCGATGTAGAAGAACTGCGCAACCAGGAATGCGCTAACCATGGCCAGGAATGCAGAATCGCCGTCCATGAACCGGGGCAAGGTGTCACCGACCCAGGAGAAGAAAAGGGCTATGAGCACCAGCCGGATCAGTGTGCCACGCGGCGAGGTGGTGAGGGCGAGAACCGTTCCTGCCAACAGCGGCATCAGCAGGATCTGCGTGGCGTCCGCCAGCAGCCCCGAAGGCCAGAACAGTTGTGCCAGCAAATGGGTGGCAGTTGCGAGCAGGAGCGCCAGAGCCGCGATCCCGCGGCGTGACTGCCCCGGGATCACCGCAACGGTGTGCTCATTGCCTAGGTGTGGTTGCACTTTCTTCCTTGGGTAGTGCCGATAATTGCGTTTAACGGCCTCGGGGCGTTGCCGGATCCGTCACCGGTTGGAAGCCGACGGGGCCAGGACGCAGAATTCATTGCCCGAGCGGTCCTGGAATACCCGCCATGGCAGCGTACCCCACGGACGGTCCAGTTCCTTGCCGCCCAATGCGCAGATGATTCCCAACGCGTCCTCCATGCTCTCGGCCTGTTCGAGACGCAGGTCCAGATGGATCGCATTCTTCCCCGCAGTCTTGGGTGAAGCTTCCCGGACAAGGACCAGCCGCGGGCCCGCGCCTGATGGATGAGCCAGAACCGCTGGAGACCGCACAACGATGTCCCATCCCAGCAGCTGCTTCCAGAATTCTGCATCTCCGGCCGGGTCAACGCAGGCCAGTTGCAGGGCTTCAAGCACCAAGCCGCTTGCGTCCTGGTCGTGGGCACGGAGCAGAAATTCGTTGCCTGCGGCATCGAGCCTGGACTCCATGGCATCCCGGTGCCGATCGCCAAGGCGTTCGCTGAAATGGGTGCCGGATCCGAGGATCAGGTGCACGCGCTGTTGAGCACGGTCCGGGTTCCGGACAGCGGGGAAGCACAAATCCAGGTATCTCGGTCCGGCCAGCTGCAGCCGGGTTTCATAGCCGTCGGCGTTATCGGTCAGCATCTGGCATTTGAGCAGGGTCTCCCAGAATTCCCCTTGCTGTTTCGGGCTCTCGGCATCGAAGACGATATTTTCCCAGTACATGCTTCCAGCCTACCGCTGGGGTGATGCCGGTCACTTCGCGCATTCGTTGAACCGGCCAATAATATCCGCATATGGAAATTGATTATCGTTGACTTAGGCAATGGAAACAGGAATTCTTTTCGCAGGATTTCCGCTAGAATTAGTTGCAATGACATTTTCTAATAGTATGATGGCATGCCTGAATTTGAACAAGTCGTTTATTTTAGTGGCATTAAATCCAATTCCAAGATCCTCCTGGCGGAAATTGGGGCATTTTCCGCCGGTATTATGTTGCCATGAGCAACACGGATTTTCCCCACCTGATGTCAGAAGGCCGGATCGGGCCTATGAGCACCGCCAACCGCATTGTCCTTCCCGCGATGGACATGAACGTTTCCGAAGGCGGTGAAATCGAGCAGTCGGAAATCGACCACTATGTCGCGCGTGCCGCCGGCGGAGCCGGAGTTGTCATCACCGGCGCATGCGCTATCGCCTTCCCTTACGGAGCGGCCTCGATGAAGGAACCGGGACTGTCAGACGACAAGTACATCCCGGGCATCAAGGCACTAGCCGACGCCATCCACGCTGCAGGCTCCAAGCTGTGCATCCAGTCCACCCACCATGGCAAGGTAGCGCGCGTAGACACCGCCAACGGACGTCCAGTCATGGCGCCGAACAAGCCGGACTACAGCTACTCCATGAGCGCGCTGGCCGATTGCACCCCCGAGGAACTCGCGAAGATGGGTGCTGCCACCAAGGGCAAGCAAGCCAGCTACCACGAGATGGCCCAAGAGGACATCGACTGGCTGATCGCCGCATGGGCCGACGCGGCAGAACGCGTAGCCAAGGGCGGAGCAGACGCCATCGAGATCCATGCGGCGCACGGATACATCCTTGGCGTCTTCCTTAACCAGCGCGATAATCTGCGCACCGACCAGTACGGCGGCTCGCTGGAGAACCGTGCCCGCCTGGCCTGCCAGGTCATCGCCGCCGTCAAGGAACGCGTGGGAGATTCCTTGGCGATCCTGGTGCGCGTAGCCGGAGAGGAATACGGCCAGGAAGGCGCGTTGAGCCTTGCCGAATCCATCGAGGCGTCCAAGATGTTCGAAGCCGCAGGCGCTGACGGCATCCACGTGACCGGTTGGGGACGCAACCCCTTCGACAACTTCACCGACGGGCCGCTGCCGAACAAGGTCGGGGCCTACCTGGAGAATGCCGCAGAGATCAAGAAGCATGTTTCCATTCCGGTGATCGCCGTGGGCCGCATGCTCCCGGACATTTCCGAGAAGGCGATCGCCCAGAACAAGGTGGACTTCGCTGCCATGGGACGCCAGCTGCTGGCCGACCCGGAGCTTCCCAACAAGCTGCGCGACGGAAAGCTTGACCAGGTGCGCCCATGCATCAATTGCTACCTGTGCGTGGCGGAGAACTTCTTCGATGACACCCCGTTCTGCGCAGTGAACCCGGCACTGGGTAACGAGAAGCTGCTGCCGTTGAAGCCGGCAAGCGCCTCGAAGCATGTGGTTGTCGTTGGCGCGGGCCCTGCGGGCATGGAGAGCGCACGCGTGCTCACCGAGCGCGGGCACCGGGTGACCATCGTCGACAAGGCCGACCGCTTGGGCGGAACCATGTGGTTCTCCACCATGACCACCCCGGATAACGAGCGCCTGCTGCGCTGGTTGAAATCCGAGCTCAAGCGCCTGCGGGTTGCGGTGAAGCTCAATACCCCAGCCACCGCGGAAACCATCCGCGGGCTGAACCCCGACCACGTCATTGTCGCTACCGGCGCCGTGCGCCCGAAGCCGGACATGCCAGGCGGCGACCTGCCCAACGTGCAGACCGGCGACACCCTGCGCGCCATGATGCTGGGTACCGCTACAGCCGAGGAAGCCGGACTGGTGCTGAGCACCATGGGCAAGCTCGGACGGCTCTCGGGCTTGACCAAGTCCCCGGAATTCGTCCGCCAGTTCACCAAGTTCTGGCTGCCGATGGGCAAGGACGTTGTAGTCATCGGCGGCTCGCTGGTGGGACTGGAACTGGCCGAGTTCCTGGCCGAGCGCGGCCGCAACGTCACTCTGGTCCATGAGAGCCAGCAGCTGGGCTTGCCGCTGGCCATGCCGCGCCGCTGGACCGCCGTCAAGGAGAATCTCGCGCATGGCGTCAAGATCCACCGCAATGTCTCGGTCACCCGCATCACCGAGAAGACCGTGGAATGGACCGAAGGCGAAGAGCAGTTCAGCGCCCCGGCCGACATGGTCATCTACGCCGATGGCACCACCAGTGCCGCGCCGGTAGCCGATCAGCTGCGCGGTGCCGGATTCAGCGTCGATGTCATCGGCGATGCCAGTGCGGTCAACTACATCCACGGTGCCGTGCATTCGGCGTGGAAGGCCACCGCCGACCTGTAGTCCGATGCAACTTGCACGCCCATAGGCAGCGGGCCAGCAGCATCCGGCGGATGCTGCTGGCCCGCTGCCTGCCGCGAACCCTTGTCCCATGGCAGGCCCAGTGCTTGAATGGGCCAATGGGCCTTAGAATGCTTACCCCCGCCGCGGCGCGGGTTGCCGACCTCGTCGATGAGCTCGCCAGCTGGCAACGCGATGGCCTGCCCCTGCAGCTGCATCCCGGGGATGTGGGCTGGTACGCAATGCGGGGTCTGGAAATCACGGCGCAAAGCCTGCGGGTCTGGGCGGATCGCGAATCGATTTATGCCATTGGCCTGCTCGATGGCCCGGATCTCATGCGAATGGCCCTGCATCCGGACTACGTCGGCATCCAGCCGCTGGCCGAGCAGATCCACACCGACCTCCTCTCGCCGCAACAGCGGATCTTCCCTTCCTCATCCGCCAGCATCGAAGCCCGCGGCGCGACGGCCTTGGGCCAGGTCCTGCAGGCCAACGGGTGGGTTCCGGGCGAAGCATGGACTCCCTTGCGCCGTTCGCTGGACACTCCGGTGCATCTGCCGGAGCTTACCTTTCGGCGGGTCGATTCCGCCCAAGCCAGCCAATGGATGGAAGTCCACCTCAATGCCTTTCGCGGCGCCGATTTCTCAGCAGAAGACTTGGCGCGTGCGGTGCAGCGCTGGCATACCATGGCCAGTACTCCCATCTATGCCCACGGGCAATGCCTGACCGCCTATGACAGCGACATGAACCCGCTGGCTGTCGCAGCGGTCTGGTCTGCTGGTCCCGGACGGCCAGGGCTGCTGGAGCCCATCGCGGTGCATCCGGCATCCCGCGGCCAGGGGTACGGCACGGCGATCAGCCTGGCGGCCGCTGCAGAACTGCGATCCATGGGAGCATCCAGCGCCTTGGTATGCACTGCCAGCGACAACACTGCCGCCGTTGCCACCTATCTCGCCGCCGAATTCATTGCCGATAACGAATCCTGCGACTGGCATCGCGGGAAGAACGAGGAATCATGAAAGTCTCCGAGCTCCTGTCAGACTTGGCCCAGCGGACAATTGACGCGGCACGCGCGCTTCCGCAGCTGGGCAATGAACAGCTCAACGCGCACCCGGGCAACCACCCCAACTCCATTGCATGGCTTCTCTGGCATTCAGGGCGCGAAGCAGATATCCAGCTCTCGGCGCTGAGCGGTCAGCCTGAACTCTGGGAGCAGTTCCGGGACCGCTTCAATTTGGGCGAGCTCGGCGATTCGATGGGCTTCGGGCACAGCGCCGAGCAGGCTCGCTCGATCATCGTCAACGACCAGCAGCTGCTCCTGGACTATTTGGAGGCGTGCTTTTCCGCGCTCGGCGGCTACGCCTCAAGACTGCGCGAGGACGAACTCGACGAAATCATTGATCGAAGCTGGGACCCGGCGGTTACCCGTGGGGTGCGCTTGGTATCGATCATTGACGACGCCTCGGTCCATGTCGGGCAGGCTGCCTATGCCGCTGGCGCCTTGGGCTAGGCTGCAGGCAGGCTTTTGGCCCTCTTGGCGATCCACCAGAAGATCACCAGCTGGAGCACCAGTACGATAGCCGAGATGCCGGCATCGCCCCATCCCATCGAATACCCAGCCTGCAAGGTCCCGATTCCACTGGC
Organism: Glutamicibacter sp. NPDC127525; assembly: GCF_042672105.1. Classification (NCBI taxonomy): domain Bacteria; kingdom Bacillati; phylum Actinomycetota; class Actinomycetes; order Micrococcales; family Micrococcaceae; genus Glutamicibacter; species Glutamicibacter sp. NPDC127525. The sequence goes on from NZ_JBHXVN010000001.1 coordinate 885,567, forward strand.
TACTGGGTAGAATAGCGGCCACAACACCGCGAGGTTGCGCATCATGGCAAAGGCAATCGCGAACAAGATCGCGAAAACACCGAATCCTGCTGCAGCTGCCACCGGAACCGAACCGAGGTGCTGAACCATGAAGCCGAGGCCAGTCAGCGCAATAGCTGGCAACCATCCGAAAGCGCGTTCCCACCGCAGATACAACCATCCAAAGACAAAGAACGGTTCCCACAAGACCAAGAAGTTCGCCGCCAGATGGCTTGCGATATCGGCGCCACTGGCGTTGGCCAAGGTGACCAGCTGGTAGGCGGACCCGGCACCCAGCACCAGGGAAATAGCGAGGGATGCCAGCAGGAGTTTTCTCGTGATCCCCACCCCTGCAAGAGTCTCTCGGCGCCGGTGCAGCACCGTCCAGAGAGGGACAAAGGTTCCGAAGACCAAAATGCCGAGCCAGAGAAAAAGGCTATCAATCGCGGTCCCCGCGTAGTAGCACAGGGAAAACGCCAGCAACGTGGCCAAGGCAATGAGCGTATCGGCTTCAGGTCGCCACGCGAATGCACTCCGACGGTGATCCATCGCTGTTTCAGATCGAGCAGAAAAAGCATTCATGTTGACGTGCCTCGGTGCCGTGGGTGGTTTAGCTGGCTCCGTCCGAGAATAGCAGTTCCTCAACCGTCCGATCATAAAAAGCATGAACAGATAAGGAATTGAAACAAAATACTACTTGCGAATATTGCAACTAGTTGCAAAGATTGAGGCATGAGCCAAGATTCCAGTTCATCCACCCCGCTATCGCCCGGCAAGGCGCAGCAACTGCTGGGCTCGGTCCCCCACCGCCCCCGCCGCGAACTCAAGGCCGTCGATCACGCGATAGCGATCTTGGTTGTTGCCGCATCATTGGCGGCAGGACTACTGGCACTGTCCGGATACGGTTGGATCTCCATAGCGCCAGCAATTATTGCCTTTTTGTCAGCGAATCACTGGTTCGCTGCGCGGCAGCGCCGCATCAATGAACCGCGTTATCCCGGTGCCCGCACGATCCTGGCCATTTTTGCCACCTGGTTGCTCCTGCCTATTTGGCGAAGCATCGTCCATCATGAAACCGCACCTTGGCCTGAAGCGCTGCTGCTGGGAGGCTTCGCACCGATGCTGTGGCTTGGCTACTATCTCTTCCTGTTAATTCGGCGCTGAGCTCCATGAATTACCAAGAACTTGATCCCTTGCTTCTGGCGCCCAAAAGATTCGTTACGCTGGCGCATCTGAGCCAAGTAGAACAGGCGGATTTCGCTGGACTCCAAGCAGCCACGGGGCTGTCCACCGCCGACCTTTCAAAGATCCTCAAGGATCTGGAAAATCGTGAACTAATCCACCTGTCAAAGGAACGCAAAGACCGCTACGGCATCACCCTCGTGTGCCTGTCGGAGAGTGGCCAGCGCACCTTCAAGAAACTGATGAAAACTCTCAACCGTATTGCGGGAGAATAGTGCGGGGCACCTGATGCCTTCACGCTTCAAGGAAAGAACTCATGAAACTCGTTATTATCGGTGGCAACAGCGGAACCGGCGCTGCGCTGGCTGAACTCGCTCGCCAGGCATCCCATGAAGTTACCGTCGTCTCGCGAAGCGGTTCCCGCACCGCGCATGGGCAAATAAATCAGCTCAACGGCGATGCCTCTGATCCTGAATTCGCGGTGCAGGCGATTGCCGGCGCCGACGCCGTAGCTATCACCGTGGGTGGCAGCAAGGGAAAGAAAAATGCCCGCACCAGCGTGACACGCAGTGTTATCCACGCGATGCAGGCGAACGGTCCCCAGCGCCTGCTGATCCAGTCTTCCCTGGGCGCCGGAAACTCCGGTTCGCAACTTCCCGGCGTCATCGGTCTCATCTCCAAAATGCTATTGGCCAAGCCTTTGGCCGACCACACCGAGCAGGAAAAGCTAGTGGAAGATTCTGGCTTGGATTGGAGCATTGTGCGCCCCACCGGATTGGGCAGCAAGCCTGCCCTCGGCAAGTGGACCGCACTGCAAGTTGGTGAACCAGGCCGGCTGGGTGGAAGCATTACGCGTGATGATCTTGCCGCGTTCATGCTCGAAACACTTCAAAGCAACCAGAGCATCAGCAAGGCCTACGGCATCAGCAATTAGTTCGGCTGCGGAAAGCCAGGGGCCCTTGACACCCGTTTGGTGCGGGCCAGTCCCGGCAATGCCGGAGCCTGCCGCCAAGGCGAAATGCCCTGGCGGCAGATTTTCCAACTATTCACAGAACACAAATGTCCTATGAGGTGCCGGGCTGTGCCCGGGTTGCCGTTCCTTGATGCAACCCGCGTGCGGCCGTCGCCCGCCTGGCGCGCACTGCCTTATCCGGGGAAGGCTTAGAGCCAAGCTCCGAGCTGCTTGCCGGACATCTCCGCCAACCACATTTGCCACAGCGGTCCGAAGCTCACGCGACGAACCCCTAGCTCACGCAAGGCTGCGAGGTCACCGGCGGGGTGCGCGTTGACTGGGTGGGCCGTCACGTTCACCGGAATGCTGACTGCTCGCACGACCTGCGCAACCTGATCGGCATTGGCCAGGGCCACCGGATACACGCTACGCGCACCAGCCTGCTCCATCAGCTTGATGCGCTCGATTGCCTCGCCCAGCGGGTCTGCGAACTTATCGGCCAGCTTCACTGCATCGGTGCGTCCGTTGATCACGAATTCGATGCCTGCTGCATCTGCTGCTTGGCGGACGCCGTTAATGTAGTCCGCATGCTCCTGGCGTTCACGGACACGGCCGCCTTCACGGTGGAGAACATCTTCGATATTCACGCCGACAGCGCCCGCTGCCGCAACGCGTTCGAAGAGTTCCTTCGGATCCAGGCCGTAGCCGGATTCAACGTCAGCGCTGACCGGCACATCGACACTGCTGGTGATTCGCTGAACCGCGGCCAGATAGTCTGCGAAGTCCATCTTCTCGCCATCTTCACTGCCCAAGGCATCGGCGACGGGGTGGCTTCCGACAGTCAGCGAGGCGAAGCCAGCGGATGCCGCGATGTTGGCGCTGAATGCATCCCACACGGTTGGCATGACCAGCAGTTCACCTGAGGCGTGCTGCTTGGCGAGGTTCTGGGCGAGAGCTGAAATTTCAGTCAAGGATATCTCCTAGAGTCGTGACGGAATCTACCCAGTCTACGGCTCGGAGTCCACGATGGAAACAACTGGAAGATGAACTCCCAGGATTCGGCATGAGCGCTGGAACCAGGCATCATTTCAATCCTATTGCTACTTGCCAGGTAGCGGTTTAACCATGATCAAGCAGGGCGTCCCAGCTCCCCAGAGGCTAGTTTCCTCCAGGGGAAGGAAGCCCTGCTTTTCATAGAATCGCCGAGTTTTCGCGTAGCCGGCATCCGGGTGCGAAGGACCCAGGGTCTTGACCTGCAAGAGCTGCACTCCGCCGGCGAGCGCCTCGGCTTCAATGGCTGCGCACAAAGCCGAACCGATTCCACCGCCGTGGTATCCACGGTCGACCACCATCAGATGGATCTCAACGGAGTGGTGGTAGTGCCGTTCTGCCAAGAGCACACCGAGCACTGCGCCTTGGGCATTGCGAACGGTCCAGGTTTCCTTGGTCCGCGCGGACTGGATGTACTCTGCGTTTGATTCAGGTTGGCCAAACCATTCAGGAACGGTGGCAAGCAACCGCGCAACGTCGCCTGGCACGGGATGGTCCCTGGTTGCTGCAAAGCTGGATTGTTCCACGATGGCTCCTGACCGGATAGTACTTGCGCTAGCTAGATGGGGTCATGATTTCCAGACGATTCCCGAACCCGTCGCGGGCATGGAACCGCAGATATCCTTCAAAGGTTTCGCGCTCTGCCCAAGACAGTTCATAGCCCATGGAATCGATACGGCCAGCGAGGGTTTCCCACTCCTCTACCGAGTCGCAGACCATTCCAGGATGCGCTTTCTTGGCTGGAATGAATGCATCGTCTATGCCCAGATGGATTTCCGCCACAACGGCATCTGCTTTGAAAGCGCGGAACCAGCAACCTCCCCTGCCGGCAAGGGAAGGCGGCTTGGGGACTTCGATTAGCCCCAGGGCTTCACCGTAGAACCGGCGGGCTTCAGCTTCCTGGCCGCGTGGCATCGGCAACTGAACGTGATGGAGTCTCATCTGGTCCCTCTTCGTCGCTGTTGCTGCCAATATACCTGCAAGGAGACTGCCCAGGGCTAGGTTCGGCCAATATTGAAGATCAGGGTTTCAGCCCGTGCGGCGTCGCTGTCTGGATCTTCAACCCGGCGTCCTTCCAGCTTGAATCCGGTCTTTTCAAGGACTCGGATGGAAGCTGCGTTTCTCGCATCGCAGGTTGCACTGATCCGTTCCAAACCAAGATCCTCGAATCCCCGACGGAGCAGGAGTCCAGCAGTTTCGGTGGCGTATCCGTTTCCCCAGTATTCTCGATTCAGGGTGTAGCCGATCTCCCCTGCCTTGGCTTTCCGGTCGGTGACCCACACCGAAGCCGAACCGATGAGAACATCACCGAGCATGACCGCCTGCAAGACCCTATGCGGTTGCCCGAGCAGTGCATCGGCGAGAAATTCCCGGGTGTCGGCCAGTTGGTTGGGTCCCCATGTCGAGTAGTGGCACACCACTGGGTCAGCGGCAAAGGCATGGATTGCAGGCAAGTCCTGCGGTTGAAAATCAGCCAAGCGTATTCCGTGCCCAGCGGCACTCCTGCCGCTGGCTGCCTGAGCGTCGCACATTATTTCTCCTTTGCAGGGCAACGCCAGTCTATGTGTTGGGGCGCACCCTATCGGGCTGGCGGGGTTCAAGTCCAAGCATGTTGCGCAGCTGTTAAGCGGTGTTGAGATTCGTTGCGTTTTTTGGAATCGTGGCACCCACATGCCCTGAACTTGGTATGTCCTCAACCGGAAGGAGAGCCTCGTGCTCGCACTGACCGACCAAGCAGCATCGATCGTGACCGCGATCGTCACCAACCAGGCCGAGGAAGAAACCGCTGGTCTGCGCATCATGCAGGCAGACAGCACCCACCCGGAAGATGCCGCTTTCGGCCTGCAGATTGTCCCCGCTCCCGAAAGCACCGACGGCGTCGTGGCTTCCGAAGGCAGCCCAGTCTACGTGGATGAAGCGATTGCCGACGCTTTGGAGGGCAAAGTACTCGACGCGGCGGTGGATGAGCAGGGTGGCGTAAGCTTCCAGCTCCTTGAGCAGGGCTAATTCTGCACCCTGCCCTTTAGCTTTGGCTGCGGGGGTCGTCCTTCGGGACGGCCCCCGCAGTTCGTTAACAATCTCCCTGCACCAGTACGCTGGACGGATCATATTTGCAGGCCAGATGCCCCGCACCCTTGTATATTGCGACGCAGTGCGTCATCGTTCAACTAAGGGAAAGGGGAAAGCAGTGGAAACGCGCGCGGTACGCAAACATGAGTGGGCGACGATTCCGAACGCCATCACGATTATTCGCTTTCTCCTGGTGGTTCCCATCGTCGGCTATTTGCTGGCCGATACCGAACCGACACTGACAGCGGTTCTGCTTCTCGCCTTCGGCCTGAGCGACTGGGTTGACGGGTTTATTGCCCGCAAGTTCAATCAGGTTTCGCATCTGGGCGTCCTGCTGGATCCCATAGCTGATCGTTTGGGCATCGTGGCTATCGCGATCGCCCTGGTGGCCAATGGGGCGATCCCCTTATGGGTTGGCGTGGCCATTTTCATCACCGACCTGATCCTGCTGTGCACCTATTTCTTCTTGCGCCTGGGCTCCCCGCCGGCTTCCACGTGGCCGGGAAAGATCCGCACCGCCATCATGATGCTGGGGCTGGCCTGCGTGGCGTGTGGCAGGATCCCCGATTTTTCGGTGCTGGCAACACCGGGCGTAGCCATTTTGACTGCCGGTACGGTACTGCATTTATTTGTCGGGTTCGGCTATCTGCGCATCATGCGTGCTTCTGCCAAAGAGCAAGCTGCATCGGCCAGCTAGTCGCGGTTTTCCTGCTGCATTGCTCCGGCCAGGAGCGTCAGTTCGGGTATTCGCGGCTTCCACAAGGCTGCCCGGCAGGCAGTCAGTTCCCTGAGCTGCGTTGAGGCCAGCTCTTCAAGTGCCCGGATATAGTCGGGAACAATTTCGCGTGGCAGCCGCAACCCCATGGTCAGGTGCGGGGTCCACCGCGGTCCCCGCCCATCGGGATTCAGCGCGCTGATTTCCCGGGCTGCCATTTCCAAGGCATCCGTGGTTTCCAGCAGCCACGCAACCGTCTGCTTGCGCTTCGTGCCAAAGACAATAGTGCCCACCCGTTGGAAGCTCGCGGGGATGAGCGCAGGCAGTAATTCTGCCGCCCGCTGCGTCACGACCTCGCTCATGCTGGGCGAAAAGGTAATGGTGATATGCGGAGTCTGGTGTTGCGCGGGGAAGCCGCGCATCTCCAACTGGGCAAAGACCTCCTGTACTTGCTGCTCCTGCTCTGCTGGAAGGTGCAGCAAAATGTTGTCCGGGGACCTACTCATCAAGGTTCTCCTTCCTCATGCTGGTGATCGGGCGCGACCACGTGCGCGCCCATGACTGCTTGTCCCCCACCGCGTAGGTGCTGATTTCTCCGGTCGGCGCATAACCAAGGCTCTTCCAGAACGGTTCAACTTCAGCAGCATTGGCATCGACTATCGAAATCCGGCAGGCGGTGATCAACAGATGATCCTGGATCACATCGAGCACCGCTTCATGGATCTGCTTCCCCAGGCCCCGTCCGTGCCTGGCACCATCGACCATGAGCAATCCGATGTGGACCGTATCTGGTCTGGGCCAGCCGACGATCAGATCCGCGAATCCGGCCAGTTCTTCGCCTTCCCATAGGCCAAGATCAATTTTCTGCTCGGATTGCGCCTTCGGCGGCAGGGCGCTCAATGCCTGAATTGCGGCATCGGATGCAGGCCCGGCACCGGTGACACGTTGCGAATATCCCGGGTTGCTTTCCATCAGCCGTTGCAGGCAAGCTGAATGCTCGATGGAAAGCACGGTAACCGGCAACTTGGAAGGTTGCCTATCCATGAGCAGTCTCCCCGGCCACTTTCCTGATCGCTTCCGCTTCGAAGATCATCAGGGGTTGTTCTCCGTTGAAGCGGTTCTTCTGCCAGTCACCCCAAATTGCGCGAACTTTGAACCCTGCGGCAACTAGATCTGCACTGATCTGCTCGGCGCTGCGGAAAGCCAGGTCCAGCTTTTCGACCAGTACTTCCTGCGAGTGCTCAATCTTGGCATAGGATGTCAAGCGCACGAGTCCCGCACTGGTTTCTTCCGCATCGCTCCACTCGGTCAGCGGACCGAATTGCGTGTCCCGGGTTGCGGTTTCTTCGTCATTCCATTGCTCCCAGGCGCGAGTCGACGGGTTCCTGCTTTCAAAGGCCAGCACGGCCCCGGTCGCCGCGGCAGCGCGGAGTTGTTTCAGGGTTTGCGCCCACTGCGGATCCGGGATGTGCTGGGCTACGTTGCCGGTCATCACCATCAGGTCAAAGGGCCCGCCGTCGATTGCCGAAGCGTCGCCGTCAATCCATGTGACTCGCTCAGCGTTGGGCCGTTGTCTGGCGTAGTCCATCATTACCGGTGAGGGGTCAACTCCAACGACAGTTCTTTGCGCAATGGCAAGCGTAACCGTCAAAAGGCCGGTGCCGGAGCCGAGATCCAGAATCCGGTGCGCTTTGGTTTCAGCCGCTAAGGCACGGTAATAGTCATGATCCGGTCCGTCGGGATTATCCGTATCGTAGAGCGCAATGATTCGTGGATCGTAGTCAGCGAAGCTCACTTGGGCCTGTTCCGTTCTCAAAATTTCCGTCGAGGTGCAGTGTGCTCCATCAATTCTTGCATTGCCTAGGTGCAGCCCGCCCATTGGCAAGTACTTCCATCAGGCGTGTTCAATTCGCCGGACACCACGCCGAGTACTCGCGCCAACACCGAGGGCACCGCGCTCCTGCTTTGACCTTCCAGGACTCCAGCCTTGGCAAAGCGCGGAACCGAATTGGCTGCCTTCTATGCCCTGTCTCCACCTGGCAGCACCCGGAATCACGCCACGAGTTGACCGCGGCCTTGGGCACCGCAGGTCCAGCGGAGGCCGGATGAGTCCCGGCAATGGTTGCAGGCTTCCCGAAGCAAAAACGATCAGACGGTCTTGTGCCCGTGACTCGGCGACGTTTAGCAGGTCCGGGTTGGGGTCGCTGAACCTGGACTGGGCGCTAATCCGGTCGCAGGCAATTTCCCGGCTCGCTTCGCCCGCGCATCCGTTTTCCATTCTGGAGCATATTCTCCAGCCAAGCCGCGCCTATCGGTAGCGAATTTGGAGCTAGTGGCATTTTCCCAAGCCAAGCGTGGCAATTGTGACCTAGACAACCGTTGATGAATTGGGCATTGTTGGTTCAGCAGACGTTTCCTGTCAAAAACTTCCTGGAGGAGCCCATGCCCGAGGCCTACATCATCGATGCGCTGCGTACACCTGTCGGACGCCGGGGAAAGTCTCTGGCGCATATGCATCCGCTGGACCTCGCCGCCGCGCCGCTGGCCGAACTGGTGAACCGCAACAACATTGATTCCGAGCAATACGACGAGATCATCCTCGGCTGCATCGACCAGCTGGGACCCCAGGCCATGGACATCGCCCGCAACGCATGGTTGGCCGCCGGCCTTTCCGAACACGTCCCCGGGACAACGGTAGAACGCCAGTGCGGCTCCGGGCAGCAGGCGATCTCCTACGCGGCCCAAGCAGTCATGAGCGGAAGCAGCGACCTCGTGGTTGCCGGTGGCGTCCAGTCCATGTCGAGCATTCCCCTGTCCTATTCCAACTCCGCCGCCAAGGACTTCGGCTTCCCCGATCCCTACACCGGCTCCACGCTGTGGGCGTCCCGCTACGGCGAGCAGGAAATCTCGCAGTTCCGCGGCGCAGAGATGATGGCAGAACGCTGGAGCCTCACCCGCACCCAGCTAGAGGACTTCGCTGCGGCCTCCCATGAGCGGGCATTGAACGCCCAGGCGCAAGGATACTTCGACCGCGAGATCCTTGCTTTGGATTCCCTGGCTGCAGATGAGGGGCCACGCCCCGTGGACCGTGCCAAGATGCAGTCATTGGCACCGATTGCCGAAGGCGGCGCGCATACGGCAGCCACAGCATCGCAGATGTCTGACGGCGCCGCGATGCTGCTCATTGCTTCCGAGGCCGCGGTCAAACGCTATGGGCTGAAACCCCGCGCCCGCATCCACCACATCTCGGCCCGAGGCGATGACCCGGTCATGATGCTTTCGGCCCCGATCCGCGCCACCAAGCATGCCCTGGCACGCGCCGGGATGGGCATCGAAGACATGGACCGCATTGAAATCAATGAGGCCTTCGCCGCGGTAGTGCTTGCCTGGCAGCAGGAAACCGGCGCCGACATGTCCAAGGTCAACGTCAATGGCGGCGCCATCGCCCTGGGCCACCCCATCGGTGCCACCGGTGCACGGCTGATGACCTCCTTGCTCCATGAGCTGGAACGCAGCGATACCCGCTTCGGCCTGCAGACCATGTGCGAGGGCGGCGGCCAAGCCAACGTCACCATCATCGAACGCCTCTAGCTACCCGCACCCGCCGCAAAGGAAACTACCATGAGTGCATTGCGAGCCACCTCGGCGATGAATTCCGATGACCAGAACACCATGGGCGCGCTGCTGCGCCGCTCGGTGGCCCGCTGCCCCGCGGACAATGCTCTGGCCTTCGGGGAACGGAACTGGACCTACAGCCAGCTGGCCGACGGGGTGAATCGGGTGACTGCCCGGTTGCGGCAGGCAGGCCTGCCGGCCGGTTCGCGAGTTGCTGCCTATGCAGCGAACAGCGACGCCTATGCCATCTTGTTCCTCGCCTGCGCCAGTGCCGGGTTGGTCCACGTGCCGGTGAACTTCGCACTCAGGGGCGACGAGTTGCGCTACCTGCTGCACGATTCCGGGGCCGCACTGGTCATCGCCGATGAGTCCCGCCTCGAACTGGTCCAGGAACTGCGCGATGCCGGCGGCCTGCAGGCAGTCAAGGATGTTTGGCCGCTGCTGCCCGGAACCGGAAACAGCACCAGCGTGCTGGAAACGGCGATGGATGAAAGCGTGGAGGCCGCGCCGCCTGGAGCTGCGGTGGCCGGCACGGATCTGGCCCAGCTGCTCTATACCTCCGGAACCACCTCGGCACCCAAGGGCGCAATGATGACCCATTCGGCGCTGGTGGCCCAGTACGTCTCAGCCATTATCGCCCTGGATCTGGAGGGCACGGACCGGCCCCTGATCGCGATGCCGCTCTACCACTCGGCGGCCATGCACGTGTTCCTGCTTCCCTATCTGTCATTGGGTGCCAGCATCCGCTTGCTCGCCAAACCCGATATCGGCGAAATCCTGGAACGCGTCGAATCCGAACGCATCGGCTCGCTGTTCTTGGCGCCCACCGTCTGGGTGCCTCTGAGCAATCACCCGGATCTGGACACCCGCGACCTGGGCTCGCTGGCCAAGGCGCAGTACGGTGCCTCGATCATGCCGGTAACCGTGCTGGCCCGCTTGCGCGACCGCTATCCGCAGATCGGGTTCTACAACTGCTTTGGCCAGTCCGAGCTCGGCCCGTTGTGCACGGTGCTGCGCCCCGAGGAGCACGATGCACGCCCCGCGTCCTGCGGCCGCCCGGTGTTCTTCATCGAAGCGCGCGTGATGACCGCCGAGGGGAAGCTCGCCGATGCCGGTGAGCCCGGAGAGATCCAATACCGTTCTGCACAGGTCATGAGCGGCTACTGGAACAAGCCGGCGGAAACCGAGCAGGCATTTGCCGACGGCTGGTTCCGCTCCGGGGACCAAGTGGTCAAGGACCAGGGCGGCTACATCCAGGTGGTGGATCGCATCAAGGACGTCATCAATACCGGTGGGGTGCTGGTAGCCCCGCGCGAAGTGGAGGACTGCATCTACGAATTGCCCGAAATTGCGGAAGTCGCGGTGGTGGGCATCGATGATGAACGCTGGATCGAGGCGGTGACCGCGGTCATTGTGCTCAAGGCCGGCGCCACGCTCACCGCCGAAGAGGTGCGCGAGCACGTCAAGTCCAAGCTGGCGCACTACAAGGTTCCCAAGCGGGTGGACTTTGCCGCACAGCTGCCCCGCAACCAATCGGGCAAATTGCTCAAGCGCCAGCTGCGTGCCGAACGCAACAAGACTTCGGGCGGCACCCATTGACCCGGGACCCATGGGCACCCTACGACCTGGCCTCGGCTTTGGACATCGATTATCTATCCGCTTTCGATGCTGCCACCGACGAGGATCGCAAGCATTGGGCCCGCGCCCGGCACTACGGAGTAGAGATCCTGCCCAGCATCAACCAGCATTGGGAGAACGCGCATTATCCGCTGGATCTGGTTCGCCGCATGGGCGAACTCGATTTGTTCACCGACGGTCTTGAGATTCCAGGCCACGCCCACTTCTCCCCGCTGGCCGCGGGCCTAGTGGCCATGGAGCTTTCGCGCGCAGACGGTTCGATGGCCGCGGCCGCCGCGGTGCAGGGCGGCCTGGTGCTGCGCAGCCTGAAATTCTTCGGCAGCCCCGAACAGCAGGAGAAGTATCTGGAACCCGTGGCCTCCGGTGAGCTGCTCGGTGGTTTCGCCCTCAGCGAGCCGCATCATGGCTCGGACTCTGTTGGCCTGGATTCCAGTGCCCGGCGCGACGGGGATCACTGGATCATCAATGGCCATAAGAAATGGATCGGCAATGGAGCCGCCGGAGGCATCACCATTGTGTGGGCACGCGACGTCGCCGACTCCCGGGTCAAGGGGTTCATTCTCGACCAGCAGGCCCCTGGCTACGAGGCTTCCCCTGTGCGCGGCAAGGGCGTGCTTCGCGCGATCGAACAGGCAGAGATCCGGCTCACGGACGTTCGCGTTCCTGAATCCGCCAGGCTCACCGGGGCCGGCGCATTCAAGGATGTCTCGCGGGCACTGGTTGAAACCCGGGTGAATGTTGGCTGGTCGGCGCTAGGCCATGCCCAGTTCGTCTTCGAAGCGGCCCTGCAGTACGCCAAGCAGCGCACGCAGTTCGGCAAACCCCTGGGCGCGCACCAGATGGTGCAGGAACGGCTGGCGCAAATGCTCGCCGAAATCACCAATATGCAGTTGCAGTGCGTGGCCGTGGCCGGCGCCCAGGCTGCCGGCCGGTTGAAAGACACGCAAGCTTCGCTGCTGAAGTACCACAACACCCGGGCTGCCCGCCGGGTGGCAGCCACCGCCCGCGACCTGCTCGGCGGCAATGGAATCTTGCTGGAAAATCACGTGATTCGCCATTTCGGCGATATCGAAGCCTTGCATACCTATGAGGGAACCGAGTCTGTGCAGGCATTGATCCTCGGCAGGGACCTGACCGGATTCAGTGCCTTCGGCTAGTTTCGCGGAGTACGATAACAACGAATTACCGAATCCACGGGGCCAACGCCCGAAGGGATGCCCATGCCATACCTTGTCGATTTCAAAGACATATCCACCCACGGTCTTGAGACTTCGCCTGTTGCTGACGCGCTGGCAGGCTTGCGCGCCAACGAAGCGCGCTATCTGAAGAACAAGTTCAACCACGACTTTGCCGTGGAGCAAGCAGACGACGCAAGGGAAGCCATAGCTTGGGTGCACACGATTCTGGCGCAGGAACGCGACTTGCACATCGCATCGAAGCCATTGCAGGCAGCTGTGTTCGAGGCGGATGGCGCCAAGCGCGCCTACGTCTTCTACGCGTCCGGCTTGTCCATCAATGTTCTCTACGGCCTGGATCCCGGCGAGAAGCGCGCCGTGGGCTTCAAGCTTTCCGATGGCATGGCTGTGCCCAGCGAGCTGGAAGGGAAGTTCAAGTTCGCTCGCCAGAAGTCCAAGCTTGCAGGGACCATCCGCGGCTCGTACTTCGTGATCAAGAACGAATACTGACATTTCGCCCATTCCGCCGCTGCCCTCAGTCGAGTGCCGGCCATGAGGTCATTTCGTGCTCTGGCTTCATGCGCCGCGCTTTCCTGGTTCCTTCGCGTTACCCGGCAGCTGCGCGTAGGCATCCTTGGCAGCTTCGAGAAGGAAATCGGCAGGCCACAGTTCTTGCAGCTCTGCAGGGAACGCAATGTCCTTGATTGCCGCACCCTTCTCATGAGCCGAACCCAGGGTCGCGGCGAGCAGCTCGAAGCAGTGCATTTGCCGAACGACGAATTCCCGGTCGACGGGCTCTCCATGGCCTGGAACAATGACGTCTCCCGGCTGGATGCGCGCTAGCAGGGATTGGAGCACCACAGGCCACTTCATCGGATAGGCGCCCGAGCCGAACATCGGTGGACCAGACTGCTCGATGATGTCGCCAAGGAACCATGCCTTGGCATCAGGAATATGGATCGCAAGGTCGGTGTCGGTATGCCCGGCACCCAGCGGGATCAGTTCAACTTCCCGTCCGCCTAGATTTGCCGTGCAGGGTTCGGCCAGCAAGTGGCTAGGCGGCGTCAGCGTTACACCGCCCCAATTCATTTCAGGTTCGAGTTCCGGCGAGCGCTGCACCATTTCAAGCCGGGGCTTCTCGAACTGCTCGAAGTGCGCGGGGATCCGGTGATGGCCGTAAATCGGGATTCCCCGCTGGGCAAAGAGCTGGTTGCCGAAGGTGTGGTCATAATGCGCGTGGGTGTTGATCACGGCAACGATCGGCAGTCCGAATTGCGTTGTGGCTTCGTCAAGGATTTCTTGTGCTTCGGGTGCGTTGTTGCGGGTATCGATGATCGCCACGCCTTGCCCGCCGAGCACCGCTCCCACGGTAATATCCAACGGATCATATCTGCGCTGGAATACTCCCTCGGCAACGTGCTTCCAGGGTCCTTCAGCCATCTTTTCCCCTCCCGCCAGCCTTGCTTGGGCTATAGCCCCGCCTTCAGCAACTGCTTCCAGCGCTGCGGCATGGGTGCCTCGATCACCAGTTCCTGGCCATCGGGCTTGGGAATCACCAGCTTAGTCGCATGCAGGAACAGCCCGCGACCCCCAAGCTGTTCGACGCGGCGGTTGAACTTCGCGAAGCCATACCGGTCGTCTCCTGCAATCGGATGGCCTTCGCTTTGCAGGTGGACCCGGATCTGGTGCTTGCGTCCGGTCATCAGCTGCACATCCAGAATGGTGGCGCGCTGGCCTACGCGCTGCTTCACGGTGACATGGGTTTCGGCTCGCTGCCCGTTCGGATCAACCACGACCTTGTCGGCACGGCGCAGCAGCGGCGAGTGGATCGATTCGGTCTTGTAGCTCCAATGCCCGGCAACGAGCGCAAGGTAGTGGCGTTCTATCTCCTCTTCGCTCTCCCGAAACATCTCATGCAGGTAGCGCAGCATGCTCGGGGTCTTCGCCAACACCAGCAGCCCGGAAGTATCGCGATCCAGCCGGTGGCTCAATTCCAGGTCCGGCAGCTCGGGGCGCAACTGGCGGAAAGCTTCGATAACCCCCGCAGGAACATCGGTTCCCCGGTGCACGGCGACGCCGGCAGGCTTGTCAATCACCAGGACGTCCTGGTCTTCGTGCAGGACGCAGTTGCGTAGCCGCTTGAGCAAGGGTGCCGGGACATCGAAGGCTGGTGCCACGCCCTGTTCTGCATATAGCGCCGGCAGCGTGATCTGGTCGTTTACGGCTAGCCGGTAGCCTTCCTGGACTTTCTTGCCGTTGACACGCAGTTGCCCTTTGCGCATCAGCCGGAAAAGCTGCCCGGCGGGCACCGTCTTGAGCTGGACCCGGAGGAACTTCTCGATCCGCCGGCCAGCATGCTCGCCGTCGACATAGATGGTGCGTGTCTTGGAATCAGACCGCTGTTCTGACGCTGGCTGCTGGAGGACTCCAGACAAGAATTATCACTCCGTTTATAAGACCACATCCAGTGGTGGATCATGGCGTCGCCGCTTTCGACGAGTCATTTGCAAGGGACTTCCGGGAGCTGCCGCCCCGAATTGGCCAACTTTCATGGTACCCCGATGCCGTGAGCCGGTACGAGCAAAGGCGCTGTTATGAGGACTGAACTCACACCTCGCCCGGCGCTCATCGAGCCATAGCGTTCGCTCGGCGAACCAATGATCAGCCCTGGCCCTCGCGTTGCAGCAAGGGTGCAACGGGTGAAGGTACCGCACCTCCAGAACCTGCCGGGCTCTTCGAAGCCCCGGACCTGTTTTCAGCCCAGGAGTCGCTTGCCACCATCTCCATGACTAGGCTGGGTTCATGGCCACAGTAATCCTTGTGCGGCACGGACGCACTACCGCCAACGCCACCGGCGTACTGGCCGGACGCACCCCCTCAGTATTCCTCGACCAAACCGGCGAAGAACAGGCGATTCGTACCGCCGAACGCCTAGCAGCGCTCCCCTTGGCTGGCGTTGTCTCAAGCCCGCTGGAACGCTGTGTGCAGACGGCGGAGTTCGCCATGCAACGGCAAAGCCCAGCGGAGCAATTGCTGATTGAACCCGAACTCTCGGAATGCGACTACGGCCAGTGGCAAGGCCGCACGCTGCAGGACTTGGCCGCCGAAGACCTCTGGAAAACAGTGCAGTCAGCTCCGTCCTCGGTGACCTTCCCGGATGGCGAATCCATGGCCGGAATGCAATCCCGGGCAGTAGCAGCCATCAGGCGCCATGACGCGGCCATCGAGGCCGAACATGGTGCCGGAGCAGTATGGGCAGCCTTCAGCCATGGCGATATCATCAAATCGATACTGGCTGACGCGCTGGGAATGCATTTGGATCTGTTCCAGCGACTGAATGTGGGCCCGGCTTCCGCATCAATTGTGCACTACGGGACCGGTGCGCCTCGCGTGTATTCCATCAACACCGACGCCGGAGACCTCTCCTGGCTAGCCCCAGGAATCAAGACAACCGACGCCCCAGTCGGCGGCGGAGCAGGACACTAAGGAGAGCGAAATGACGGCAACAGTCAACGAATTCAATTGGCCAGACCGCATTGTCATTGGCACCATCGGCGAGCCCGGGTCCCGCACCTTCTACCTCCAGGCAAGAGCCGGCAAGGAACTGTCCAGCATCGCCTTGGAAAAACAGCAAGCCGCGGTGGTTGCCGAGATGATTGACGAGATTCTCGATCAGCTCTCCACCGTCAAGGGCAACCCCTTCAGCGTTCCCGAACATACTCCGGTGGAACTGGTTGACAACGATCCGCTGGAAGAAGTCAACGAGTCCTTCCGGGTGGGTTCCATGAATCTCGGATGGGATGCCACCGTAGCGCAGGTAGTTCTGGAAGCCTTCTCCTTGAACGAAGAAGATGAAGCCGACTTTGATCCAGATGGACCGGGCGCGCTCCTGCGCGTGCGCATGCCCGTAGGCACTGCACGCGCTTTCGCCATGCGCACCCACGAGATCGTGGCTGCTGGGCGGCCTATGTGCGCCAACTGCGGTTATCCGATTGATCCGGATGGGCACACTTGCAAAGATGAGAACGGCGAATGAGCTCTCCCGATCTGCTGACCGCGCAGCTGGAACTCACCGGCCGCATCACCACCGCCTCCAACGCAACTTTCCTGGGCAGCATCGGCGAGAACAGCGTGGTCTACAAGCCCATTGCTGGCGAGAAACCCCTCTGGGATTTTCCCCAAGGCACCCTCGCATACCGCGAAGTTGCCGCCTTCCTCGTATCTGAAGCCCTGGGCTGGAACCTCGTCCCGCGCACTTGGCTGCGCGAAGGGCAGTTTGGCGAAGGCATGGTGCAGCTATGGCAAGAAGTTGATCGAGGACAGCACCCAGTAGACATCGTAGCCGCGGACATGGTGCCAGCTGGCGGTTGGAAGACCATTCTGCATGGGCAGGATGAATCGGGGCGGCAGATGACGTTGATCCACGAGGATACACCTGCGCTGCGGCGCATGGCGGTCTTCGATGCACTGGTCAACAACGCAGACCGCAAGGGCGACCACGTTCTAGCCATGCCCGGTGGCCACCGCTACGGAGTCGATCATGGGCTCTGCTTCAACGCAGAGCACAAGCTGCGCACCGTGCTTTGGGGTTGGGTTGGCCAACCGCTGGGTGAAGAAGAACTGGCCGGCCTCCGGACGGTCAGCGAAGCCCTGCACGCAGAACTTGGCCAAGAACTGACCAACCTGCTAGACGATGAAGAAATCGCGGCGCTCGCCGAGCGCTGCGCTACCCTGTGCAGCGAAGGGCACTTCCCTGCTCATAGGGGGCAGATGCCCGCCGTGCCCTGGCCGCTCTTCTAGAACTCCGATTCCTATTGACCCCAGGACGGCAGGCAAGCCATCCTTGGATTCTGATAGCAAAGGCAGGTCGCGCATGGGAACGGTTGAAGCCAACGGTGTGGAGCTCGGTGCCGAATCCTTCGGCAGCAAAAGTGATCCATTGGTTCTCCTCATCGGCGGAACCACCATGCTTGCTTGGCCAGATGCCCTGTGCCAGGCTCTGGCCGCTGGCGGGCGCCATGTGGTTCGCTACGACCTGCGGGATTGCGGTGAATCAACGGCCGGGAACCCGATGAAACCCGATTACAACCTGCGCGATCTGGCCTCGGATGCCGCAGCGCTGGCCAGATTACTGGATAACCGTCCAGCGCATGTAGCCGGTATCGGAGTCAGCGGCATGATCGCGCAGATTGCGGCGCTGGATCATCCCAAATCATTTGGCGCCCTGACGCTGATAGGCACACGACCAGTAGCTCCCGGTCCGGTAGACAAAGATTTGCCAGATCATGACCAGGCAACCATGGGCAAGCTGTTGTCCCGCCCTATGCCGGATTGGGCAGACCGCGCGGCCGTTGCCCAATTCTCCGCCGAGGGTTCGCAAATTCTAGGCAATGATCCAGAAGTTGCCATGGACTTGGCCTCCCGCATCTGGGACCGTACGGCCAGCGCAGAGCCCGAAGCCCATCTGGCAAACCAGATCGGGATCGTCTTTTCCAAGCTGGACTGCACTCCGCGCTGGCGCGAGCGGCTGTCCGAGCTCGATATCCCCACCTTGGTGGTTCACGGTGCAAAGGATCCGTTTTTCCCCGTCGGCAACGGCATAGTGCTAGCCGAAGAAATCCCGAACGCTTCCTTGCTCGTCCTTGAAAACGCTTCAACTGCCATTCCGTCTTCGGCGATCTCCGAGGTAGCTTCTTCGATGCTGCTGCTCTAGGAACGTAGCGATGCAATTCCTAGTCACAGGGCAATATAGGCTGTCCCCATGGATAACCGACCTAAGCGAGTCCCAGGCGGAGAACTTCGACCTGCTGAACTAGAGCTGCTGGCCTTGCTCTGCAGCGGCACAGATGCTGAATCAGCAAAGGCTCGACAGCAACTGAAGTTTGCGCGTTGGGGCGGCTACCAGTTCAAAGAATGCGAGTGCTTCTCGATTTCCTTCACAAGCAAACTCGATTGCCAAAGCGTCCGGCATGGTGGTGGCCCATTCTCCACTGTTCTCGTTTCAAAAGATGGCAAGGAGCTGGGGCATCTGGATCTCTGGGTTGTTGCCGGATACCTGCATTCAGTCGATTACATGCCGTTTGAAGACGATCCCGGGCACCTGCCAACGGCGGAGAATTACACGTTGGAATTCAGCTGACGGAACTAGGCTTCAGCACTTGCGGGCAGCCGTTCTCCACTGTCCCGAGGCATGCGTCTTTACTTGCCTGCGGGTCATTTCAACCAGTCTGGTTGCTGCTGATCAGGGCGCCATCACTGGTGGCGATTAGACGCGGAAGGCCGCAAGGATGCCAGTCGTGGAGCACACCGTGGTTCTCGTGCGCTAGCCGCGTGGCATCCTCCGGCTACTACTTCTATGCGCGGCGTGGGATTAGGTCTAGTATTCGAGGCACCTATTCATGCCTTCGAGAGGTTTCTCCATGTCATTTCAAGCCTATCTGGACACCATAGAAATGAAGACCGGGCTCACTGCTCGCCAGTTGATCGAGATCGCCCGTGAGAAAGGCCTTAGCCAAGAAGGGGTCAAAGCAGCAGAGATTCTGGCATGGCTCAAGGAGGACTACCAGCTGGGCCGGGGCCACGGCATGGCGATGGTCCATGTCATTCAAAAGGGACCGACTATCGCTAGCAAGCACGTTGGATCCGGAGGCAAGCACAATGACGAATCAGATGTTCTGTGGCTCGACGGCATCGCAACTAAGCCTTCCAACTGAACCAGCCGAAAGGCAGGGGCTATAGTTCCGGCTCGGAATACTCGGTTCCAGTGTCTTGCCGTTGGTCGCGTACCGCAGTGATAGCGGATGTAGCAAGAGCAATTGCTATCGCGATCCAGAAGCTGCCAAGAGCCTCGGCGAGCGACCGGCCGGAAATCATGCAATAGCACGCAAGGAACAAGGCCAGCCCCAAAATCGAGATGCCAAGGTACACCGAGACTCGTAGCCAGGCTACCTTGGGAAGTTTCCTCATTCGATCTGCCTCCACTTCCCTAGCGCTCGATCCTTTTTCTTCCAACGGTATGTTGAGCTGTGGGGATATACAACATCGACCGTGAAAAATAGCCCGGGCTATCGCCAAGCCCGGTCATAGCCTGCGTAGGATATCGCTTGGGCGTCACCACGCCCGCCCGCGAAGGTCGACTTCACCTTCTGGCCAGGAAGCAAGCTGGGACTCGATGGGCAAAATAAGCAGAGGTTGGCCCGGCGGGTCGTAAATTGCGTGGCCTCCACGGCTAATCGAACGCTCGGCAGCGGAAATCCGAGTCCATCCGCACGAGCTGTAGAAAGCGGCCACCTCCTCGCGACAACCGAGATAGCCGAACGCAATACCGCCGGCATCAACCATCGATGAAGCCACGAGATTCATCAGGATCCCGCCTAGGCCGCGGCCCCGCGCGCGCTCGGAAACCAGCACTCCACCCACACCTGCAACGACAAGGCCGCGGCCTCCCACACCGATCGTGCGTCGCGCCCACCCGACATGGCCGACAACCTCGCCTTTGCACCGGGCCATGATGTGGAAATCATGCGGGGCATAGCCATATGGCAGATCCGGATCCCAGATGCCGGCATCCCGCAGGTACTCGGCATCGAACAGTCTGCGAAGCTCCGCGGCATCTTGTTCTGCCAGTTCTGCGTGCGCAACAATCTCCAGCGCAGTTTCAAGTATCGGTGCTTCGCTCGAATCGTCTGCTCGCGTCAAAGACAGGCCTCCTTTTGGATTCCGGTAACTGCTTCAAGTATCAGGGGTATGCGTGCGATATGGATTCCTGTCTCCTGCCATATTTCCCTTGCCCGTGTCCCGCACCAATGCGCGGATCCTGCCCTCTGTCTGGCGCAGCTCATCCAGTAGTCAGCGTGGAACGCGACTATACATTATCCTTGGACTCCACGAGGCTCCGGCACAGGCCAACCTCTGCTCTTGCGACCCGCAATCAGACGAGCGGCGCGACCAGCGGCACCAGCACGAGCGAGTTCGCAGGCATCCGATCAGGCGTGATCACTTCAGCCATTCGCCGAGTCCGTACTGGCCGGGGACGCCGAGGTTCTCGCGCAATGTGGAGCCCACGTAGTCCTCGGGATAGAGGCCGCGTTCGCGCAGGATCGGCACGACCTCGTCGACGAACGCGTCAACCCCGTCCTCATAGACATCGGGCGACAGCCAGAAGCCGTCGGCGGCACCGGCCTCGAACCATTCCTGCAGGTGATCAGCGTGCACCCTTCCCGGCCCCACGGTCACGGGATGGTAGTCGATCACGCCGTGCGCGAGGATGTCGCGCGGCGACCACCCCTCGCGCGCCACCTTGAGCGCGATCCCGGAGCGCGGGTCCTGCGGCGAGGCGTGAGCGCTGGCCAGCTGCTCGGGCGTGAGCGGCTTGTCGATGCGCTCGGACAGGATCGGGACACCGATCATCGCGCTGAGGTGCGGCAGGCGCGCCTCCATGACCTCGCCTGACATCGACAGGCGCCGGTCGAGCCCTTCACGCACCGTTGGGGACACTGTGGTCATGATGCCGACGATGAACTTCACGTCATCAGGGTTGCGGCCAGCTTCCTCGGCGGCCCGGCGCAGCGCCCTGCGCGCAGCGCGAGCCTCGTCGATCGTCCACACCTCCGTGATGAAGCCGCTCGCATAGCGCCCCGCCAGCTCGAGCAGATGCGGGCTCGGTCCTCCCGAGGTGAAGACGACGGGCTGGCCTTGCTCCGACGGCGGCAACGCGAGCGGCCCGCGGGATGCGACGTACTCGCCGCTGAGGTTGATCGGCTGCAGCTTCGCGGGGTCGATGAAGCGGCCCGATTCCTGGTCCTTGATCCAGGCATCCATCTCCCAGCTGCCCCAGAGCGACTGCACGATCTGGATCGATTCATGGGCGCGCTGGTATCGCTCGGCCCGGTCCGCGACGGGCTTTCCGTAGTTCGACGCGACGAGCTGGTCGCTCGTCGTGACGGCGTTCCAGCCGGCGCGGCCACGGCTCATGATGTCCAGCGTCTTGAACTGCCGGGCCGTGTTGAACGGTTCCTGGAACGTCGTGGACCCCGTGAGCACGAAACCGATGCTGTTCGTCGCTTGCGAGATCGCGGCCGCCTCCATGAGCGGATCCATGATGTTGCTGACGGTCGAATGCTCGAGGCTGCCCCGCACGGCCGGGAAGTCGGGCGTGAATACGAACGAGAAGCCACCGCGCTCGGCGGCTTGGGCGTAGCGAATGTTCTCCTCGACCTTCGAGTAGTTTCCGGGGTCGACGTGCGGTGCGCGCCAGGCACCGGGCAGGGTGCCGTAGCCGTCAGTCAGCGCCAAGCCGAGAATCATCTTGCGTTGTTCCTTGTTCATGGAACCATCATCGAACATTGACATCCATGTAAAGGTCAAATTACCGTGCCTGCAGGTCCGCGGACTCTGGCACCATGGCAGACTGCGCAGCCTGCGGGCGGATTCGCGGAGAGCTGCCGTGGCCGGGAGGCGGTTCCGACCCGTATCCTTGACATGGATGTGAAGGAGAACTGGAATGCGGATCGGCGAGCTGGCCAATCGAACTGGGGTGCCCACGCGCATGCTCCGGTACTACGAGGAGCAGGGACTCATCACGCCGCTGCGGCTGGAGAACGGGTACCGCGATTACGACGAATATCTCGTGGAGCGCGTGCTGAAAATCCGCAGGCTGCTCGACTCAGGGGTCCCCAGCCGGATCATCCGCGACATGCTCCCGTGCCTGAACGACGTTGGCAGCACGATAGTTGCCGATCCCGATCCCGAACTGCGCGCGATGCTCGTCGAACAGCGCGACAAGCTGGCCGAGCGCATCGTCCTGCTCCAGCAGAACCGCGACGCGCTGACGCGATACATCGACGCGATGGATCGCGCCTGACTTCCGCACGCACAAGGTGCCGGAGAATCCCGTCCTCTGCGGGGCATGATCGGCAGGGCAGCTCCTTGCGCGCCGCGGGCAGTGGCCGCAGGGAGCTCAGGCCGATACTTGAGTGCCCATGAACTCAACAGGTCCCTAATCGCGCTTCCGGGCTCCACCCAAGTAAGAGCTCTAGAGCGCAGGGCGGAGTTCGTCCGGATTGCCGCGCGGATCCGGCTCCCAGACCGTCGGTTAAATCGCCGCAACGCGGGGCCTGGTTCCTCAGCCTGCTTGCGGCGTTGCCCCATAAGGGAAAAGGCCCATGCACCTTGAACGGCATCGCTAATGTGGAGGAGCTTTCCTTCCGGCGCCACTTCGTGATGAATCAATGGCACGAGGCAAAAAATCACCCCCGGCTCCAAAAGAAATCGAGGGCGATTGAGACATGAGAATTGCACGTTGAAGCGGAACTCCACCGAGTTCCGGCACTACCAACCGCTGGGTGCCGAACCGGTGCCACGAATCAATCCACCGACCACCTGGCACCTCGCGGGCACCAGCCCAGGAAGAGCACAGAGTTGTGCCGTCTGCGATCGAAGCATAAAATGAACAGAAATTCATTGAAAGGATCTTCGTGCCGCGGACAACGGAACAGAATGAAGCGTTGCGTTCAGCCACACGCGCTGCTGTGGAGACGGCCGCCGTCCGGGTCTTCGCGCACCGTGGTTTCGCGGCCACGAACATGCGTCAGATCGCCGTCGAGGCGGGAATCAGCACTGGGTCGATCTACCGGCACTATGCGAGCAAGGAAGGACTGTTCGATGAACTAATCGATCAGGCCTCACGCGGGCTCGAGGCTGTCGCCGTTCAGCTCTCGACCGAAGGGGATCCGCTCTCCATGATCCGATCCTTCACCGAGGTATACGTGGCAGACCTCGCAGCGAACAACGGCGCGGCCGAGTTCTACATGGTGATCAACCAGGGCTTCTCGACGGACACTCCTGAGGGGACTGCGGCGCGACTGGCCGCAACGCAGGGGACGCTCTGGCGGGCCTTCGCCTTGCTCATCAGTCGAGGCCAGGCCGCAGGCCAAATCACCGCGGGAGACCCAACCCGAATGACTTCTCACTACTTCGCCATGCTTGCCGGTATAACGACGATGCACGTTGCTCTTCGGGAGGGATTTGCGGAGCCCGATGTCGAGCTGATCCTACGAATGTTCACAGGAGGACCCCGATGAAGATCGAAGTCGCGCGCGCAGACGAACTGGGTGAGGGGTATCGGCACAGGATCGCTGAAGTTCTCACGCAAGGGTTCGCCGAGGATTTCGCGTTCTTCTCCAAGGACCCCGGTGTGCTTGCCGACGCGTTCGCCCCGATGCTCATCCTGGAGCGCTTCCACGTCGCGCTCGTCGACGGCGAGCCCGCCGCGGTCGCGGTCGTCACCGAAGGCGAGCAGGAGTGCTTCGAGCCGGATCGGCGCGAGCTCCAGCGCGTGCTCGGTCCAATACACGGCATGATCAGCTATCGGATCATCCGCAGTCGATTCATGGGGGCCTATGACGGTGCCCGCACCGGTCTGACGGAGATTGCGTTCGTCACGACAGCGCCGCAGCATCAGGGCAAAGGCGTAGCCACTGCGCTGATGCGCCGGCTCCTGGAACTGCCCTCCGACAAGTTCGTGCTGCGCGACATCAAGGACACCAACACCCCCGCCCTCGGGCTGTACGCCAAGCTCGGCTTCACCGAGACACAGCGGCGACGCATCAAGTTCGCGAAGCGAGCGGGGTTCTCCGCGTATGTCTCCATGGGGCTCAACCGCGCTCAGGCTGATGCTTGAAGAGCGTCCGGGCTCGACAGGCCCGGAAGCGCGCTTCTGGGCTGTCCTCAAGTCCGCACTCTAGTTCGAAAATCTA
The DNA here is from genome assembly GCF_042672105.1 of Glutamicibacter sp. NPDC127525. NCBI lineage: Bacteria > Bacillati > Actinomycetota > Actinomycetes > Micrococcales > Micrococcaceae > Glutamicibacter > Glutamicibacter sp. NPDC127525. Next base: position 909,738 of record NZ_JBHXVN010000001.1, read on the forward strand.
AACTCCACCACGTCGCCGCTCTTACCAACCTCTCAGTACCCGGCGAATCCCCGAAGCGTCGACCCTCTCTTGGCCCTGCGAACACCAAACTCGCCGAGCAAATAGGCAACCCAGGTTGACATCCGGCCACTTAGCAACATAGGTTGACGACATGGAGTCTCCGCGGATCGCAACAGTAGCAGCCGATACCAGCGACCCGAAAGCGGGATTGCGGGCCGTAGCGTCCTTGCGCGTGCTTGCGGACACCTTGGAACTTCGGCAGGTCGAGGCCGCGTTGCGTTCGGGCATGAGTTGGCAGGAGATCGCCGACGCGCTCGGAGTGACGCGACAAGCTGCCCACAAGAAGCACTCCAAAAGAATTGACCCCGCGATCTCGACACCCAGGAGGAACAGATGAACAAACTCGTCCGCGCCGCTCAGACCAGCCAATCGCTTTCCCTGGCCGCCATGGAGGAAGCATCCCGGCTCGGGCTCCGCGAAGCCGACATCGACCACCTGTTCCTCGCATTGGTCATCAACGACCAGTCTGCCGGCCGCGCACTGCGCGAGCTGGGTATCGACATTGACAGCGCCCGTCTCGCCGTCGAGGACCAACGTGATGCACAGCTGGCTTCACTCGGCATCGAGGCGTCGTTCCCCGAGGCCGGGCGCATCGTGTTCCATGAGACGGATGGGTACGAGTGGACTCGTCCCGCTCGGGACCTCATCGCGAAATCCAGCAGCAAAGGCAAGTCGGGCGACGCTGCCGCCGTTCTCCGGGAACTCGTCGGAGAGCCCAGCGGCCTGATCACGGATATCCTCGGCCGCCTTGGCACAACATCCGATGCGCTCATCGAACGCCTCGATCGGGCCGACTCGCCCTCTATGAAGTCCATGCCCTTTGCAACGAAAGTGAAGGGGCGGACCACGGGAACGATTGAGACTTTCGTATCCGCACCACTGGACGAAGTGTGGGCGTTCCTCACAGATCCCGCACGTATCCCCGAGTGGGAACCGAGCATCGGCACCCTCGACCAGACCGGTCAAGAAGCGATGCCGGGTACGGTCTGGGAGGGCACGGCACCCGCAATCTATCCAGACGGCAAACCTGTGAAGATCAAGCCTCAGTTTCGTCGACGCAGTGTTGAGCTCATCGCAATTCACCAACCGGACAGGATCGCATGGAGCTTTGGCTATCCCGACGTCGCGCAGGGTAATTCGATTCTGGCTGAATTCACCTTGGCGAACGCGACCGGTGGCACACAGCTGCGGATCAGCAGGTCCTGGTCGCGACGCCAAGGGTGGCGAGGACTTGTCGCATGGCCGCTGCGTCCAGTCCAGAAGTTCCTGGTGTGGATCACCCTGTTCCAGACCGGCAGCGCGATCAGCCGAACATTTCGCTAGTCCCTGGCACGGCGACTCGCCTGCTGGTCGCACATAGATCAAGTGCCCGGATCTCCACAGGGAGATCCGGGCACTCGAGCGGGACATTGAAGCGGAACGCGACTACACGTTGAAGCGGAACTCCACGACGTCGCCGTCCTTCATGATGTATTCCTTGCCTTCGATGCGGGCCTTGCCCGCAGACTTGGCATTAGCCACCGAACCAGCGGCAACGAGGTCTTCGAAGCCGATGACCTCGGCCTTGATGAAGCCGCGCTGGAAGTCGGTGTGGATGACACCGGCTGCCTCAGGCGCGGTGGCGCCCTTGGCGATGGTCCATGCGCGGGTTTCCTTCGGGCCAGCGGTCAGGTAGGTCTGCAGGCCCAGGGTGTCGAAGCCGACGCGGGCCAGCTTGCCCAGGCCGGACTCGACGATGCCGGCATCTTCCATCATTTCGGCCGCTTCGTCTTCTTCCAGTTCAGCCAGTTCGGATTCGAACTGGGCATCCAGGAAGATCGCCTCGGCAGGGGCAACCAGCTCGGAGAGCTTGGCCTGCATCTCGGTATCGGCCAGGCCAGCCTCATCGGTGTTGAACACGTAGATGAATGGCTTGGTGGTCATCAGCTGCATCGGCGCGAGCTCTTCAAGGTCCACGCCCTTGGTCTTCGCGGCGGCGAACAAGGTGATGCCTTCTTCGAGCACCTTCTGCGCGTTGAGCACTGCGTCCAGGAACGACTTCTCGATCTTCTTGGTGCGCAGTTCCTTTTCCAGGCGAGGCAGCTGGTTCTCGATGGTCTGCAGGTCCGCGAGGATCAGCTCGGTAGCGATGGTCTCGATATCCGAGGCCGGGTCCACCTTGCCGTTCACATGTATCACGTCGTCATTCACGAATGCGCGGGTGACCTGGCAGATCGCATCAGCTTCGCGGATTGTCGCCAGGAACTTATTGCCCAGGCCTTCGCCTTCCGAAGCGCCCTTGACGATGCCGGCGATATCCACGAAGGAGACGGTCGCAGGCAGGATGCGCTCGGAATTGAAGATTCCGGCGAGCACCTTCAGCCGCGAGTCAGGCAACGGCACGACACCCACATTGGGTTCGATGGTTGCGAACGGGTAGTTGGCTGCCAGCACCTGGGCACGGGTCAGCGCGTTGAACATGGTGGACTTGCCGACGTTTGGCAGTCCGACGATTCCGATAGTAAGAGCCACGGGAGGAAATTCTACCTTTTACTAGTGATGAGCGCGCAATGGTGTACTGGCGCTTGAATTCTTATGGAGAAATCAGGCCTGCGGGCGGGCGTGTCCGCCCAGGGCACGTTCCTCGTCCCCGGCTTCCTTGAGCTTTCCGCGGATTTCCTTGGGCAGCGAGAAGATGATGTCTTCCTGCGCGGTGGTGACCTCGGAAACGTCGGTGAAGCCGTACTCTGCCAGCAGCGCCACGACTTCGCGGACCAGCACCTCTGGCACCGAGGCACCGGAGGTCACGCCGACGGTGGAGACGCCCTCGAACCAGGCCTCGTCCACTTCGTTGGCGAAGTCCACGCGGTAGGAAGCCTTTGCCCCGTGGTCCAGTGCCACCTCGACCAGGCGCACCGAGTTCGAGGAGTTCGCCGAACCGACCACGATCACCAGATCCGACTGCGGCGCAATGTTCTTGATCGCGGCCTGGCGGTTGGTGGTTGCGTAGCAGATGTCATCGCTGGGTGGATCCTGCAGGTTCGGGAAGCGCTCGCGCAGCCGGCGCACGGTTTCCATGGTCTCGTCCACGCTCAGGGTGGTCTGCGAGAGCCAGATCAGCTTGTCCGGGTTCTTCACCTGGACGGTGTCGGCTTCCTCGGGGTTGTTCACGATGGTGGTGACCTCCGGGGCTTCGCCGTAGGTGCCCTCGACCTCTTCATGGCCTTCGTGGCCGATCAGCAGGATCTCGTAGTCGTTCTTGGCGAAGCGCACGGCTTCGCGGTGCACCTTGGTGACCAGCGGGCAGGTGGCATCGATGGTCTGCAGGTTGCGGTCCGCCGCGGACTGCACCACGGCCGGGGAGACGCCGTGGGCGGAGAAGACCACTAGGGCGCCCTCGGGCACTTCCTCGTTCTCCTCGACGAAAATCGCTCCGCGGGATTCCAGCTCGGAGACCACGTGCAGGTTGTGCACGATCTGCTTGCGCACGTACACCGGAGGACCGTAGTGCTCCAGCGCCTTTTCAACGGCAACCACTGCCCGGTCCACGCCTGCGCAGTAGCCGCGAGGAGCGGCCAGCAGGACCTTGCGCTCGGTGACCGTTGGGGAGGCAGCTGCAATCTCGGCCGGGGTGCGGCGCACCCGCGGGATCCGAGGCATTGACAGCGAGACCGTAGTGGAAGTGGAAGTAGCCATACCTCTAGTCTACGAAGTGCATGCAAGTTAGCCCATGCTCATATGATGCGCGCCACCCTCCGGGGACTGTGAGATCTGCCTCCGAAGGGTGCTTGCCGGTTCAGCAGGGCAGCGAACTGGGCAGCAGCACCGGGGTGCGCACCACCGCGCCGGTGCCATCGGACCCGTGGTAGGCCCGGCACACGCCCACCGAGCGGGCGCCGAGGTTCGCCTTGATCTGGCGCAGCGCATCGGGCGAGAAGCCGTACCACTGCATGTGCATCAGCACGGTGTCCCCGGGCACCGCGGCCGAGGCCCGCGAGATGGTGATCGACTTGGATTTCACGTCCCAGTCGCGGGTGTCGCGGGACCAGGTCCAGATGGCCATCCCGCGGCTGTCGTAGCCGCAACGCACCGAACCGTCGATGGCTCCAAAAGGCGGGCGCCCGAAATTCGTGTGCACTCCGGAACCGCCCAGTTGCGCACCGGCCTGCTGGCAGGACAGCGGGCGCAGATCCGGGTGGCTGATCGAATGGTTGATCACCCATTGGCCCTTGGCCCGGGCCAGTGCGGCCAGGTCCACGCCGTAGCGCGACTTGAACGAGCCGAGGCAATCGCCGGTGGGAGCGATCACAAGGCCGATGTTGCTGCTGGCGGCGTAATCCATCACCGAGGTGAAGGCGCTCAGCGTGCGCGGGCAGTCATCGAAGGTGAGCACCACCCTCGATGTCCGGTTGGGACCGGTGGACTGCGGGGCGGAGGGCGGCTTCGGATAGGTGGTCACGTAGCTGCCGCTGACCCAGCCGGTGTACCCTCCGTAACTGGCCTTGTACCATCCGTTGGAGGCGCGGGCGTAGGCGGGAACCGTCTTCCCTTTCGGGATGCTCAGCAGGACCCGGTAGCTGGTGGATGTGCCGGTGCGCAGATTCAGGTCATCGAGCGTGCGCACCGAAGCGGCGACCACGTAGTAGCCGCTGACGTACCCGGTGTACCCGTTGTAGCTGACCTTGTACCAGCCGTTGGAGGCACGCCCGGATACAGGAACCGAGGTCCCCGTGGGTATCTGCACCAGGATCCGGTAACTGGTCGAGGCGCCGGTGCGCATATTCAGATCCGCCGTGGTGCGCACCCGGACCGGCAAGTCGATGGATATGGCACTGGCAACGTCCACCGTTGCGGCCGGCACTGCCGCAGCCGCCAGCACGGGCATCGGGGCCGCGGCGGAGAGCGGAATGGAACCGGCCAGCAAGCTGAGCGCTGCCACCCAAGTCCACCCAGAACGCGCAATATTCTTATTCCCCAATGCCCCACGCATGGCCCTGCATCCTTCTGAAGTGCTTCCCCAATGCTCAATAGTGTCCACCCGCACATTGCCCCTCGCAATGCCCGCAGGCAGGCTTGTCCCAATCGTTGGAAAACCCCGTTTCCCCGGGTCTTGCGGGGCCAATCGAGTATGAAAATCGCCCATTGCGATACCTGCGCTCCACCTGCCGCGGCCTTGCCCCAGCCCCCGGGGATCCGGCCAGGCGTCGGTGCCATGCGGTAGTCTCACAGATGCACCAGAGATTCGACTTTCCAAGGAGCGGCACCGATGGATCCCCAAGCCCCCGCCAGTTTGCCGGCGACCGCCGGGCAGACCACAGCGGACAATCCTTGGCCGCTGCGGCTGCTCTCGGAGAAGCTGAAAATCCATATCGAGAACTCTCCGGTGGTTTGGGTTGAAGGCCAGCTGCTGGAAGCCAATGTGCGCAACGGACACGCCTACCTCACCCTGCGCGATGTCGATGCGGATTTCTCTTTCTCGGTGACCATTTGGGCCTCGACGATGCGCAAGCTGGATGCCACCCCGCAGGTGGGCTCCCGCGTGGTGGCCCAGGTGAAGCCGAGCTTCTACGCGAAAACCGGCCGGCTTTCCTTGAATGCCACGGACCTGCGCCCGGTAGGCTTGGGCGAGCTGCTGGTGCGCCTGGAACGATTGCGCCAGGCGCTGGGAGCAGAAGGCCTCTTCTCCCCTGAGCACAAGCGCCCGCTGCCGGTTCTTCCCCACCGCATCGGCCTGATTACCGGGCGTGATTCGGACGCGGAGAAGGACGTGTTGCGGAACGCCAGCCTGCGCTGGCCATCGGTGCAGTTCAAGGTCATCAATACCGCCGTGCAGGGAATGGATGCCGCCAACCAGGTCATCGCAGCCCTGCAGCAGCTGGATGCGGACCCGGACATCGACGTCATCGTCATCGCCCGTGGCGGCGGGGCCCTGGAAGACCTCTTGCCCTTCTCCAATGAGGATCTGGTGCGTGCGGTCTTCGCAGCCCAGACGCCGGTGGTTTCGGCCATCGGCCACGAAGCGGACCGCCCGATCCTGGACGATGTGGCCGATCTTCGCGCGTCGACCCCCACCGATGCAGCCAAGCGCATTGTCCCGGACCTGCAAGAAGAATTCGCCGGGTTGGAAATCGCCCGCAACCGCTTGGACCGTTCCATCAACAATCTTCTCCAGCGCGAAGCCCAGCTGCTGGCCTCGGTGCGCGAACGCCCGGTGCTGGCCAACCCGCAGGTGATGGTCACTTCCCGCGCCGAAGACCTGGAGCGCTGGAAGCAGCGCTCGACGGATCTGCTGCGCCACCGCGTGATGCGCGCCAACGACGAGATCAACCATCTGAAGAACCAGATGCGTGCCCTGTCCCCGCAGCAGACCCTGGACCGCGGCTATTCGGTCACCCAGCTGGAGGACGGAAGCATCGTGCGCGAGGCAGCCCAGGCGCCAGCAGACAGCAAGGTGCTCATCCGGGTGGCTTCCGGGCAGCTGGTTGCACGAACCCTTGAATCCCTCCCTGCCGGCGACAACGCAAGCTAATCACCACGAATACCAATTTGGAGTAATCATGACTGCACAAATCCCTGAAGACATTGCCAAGCTTTCCTACGAGCAGGCTCGCGAAGAACTGCTGGCCGTGGTCAACCAGCTCGAGACCGGCGGAGTTGCGCTGGAAGCCTCGCTGGCGTTGTGGGAGCGTGGCGAAGCACTGGCAGCCCACTGCGAGAACTGGCTCAACGGTGTCTCTCAGCGCCTGGAGCAGGCCCGCGCCAACCATGAGCAGGCCGCCGGCGAATAGCCTGTCCTCACCCGGGCCTACTTCGCGGCCGCCAGCCGGGCCTTCTCCTGCTCCACATCGAAGGTGGCAACGGGCCAGTCCGGAGCGACGCGCTCCAGGGTAGCCAGCAGCAGCTCGGCGACGCACAAACGGGCCTTCCACTTCTGGTCAGCGGGAACGATATGCCATGGTGCGCCCTGGTTATCGGTGCGGTTAATCGCCACCTCGTAGGCGGACTGGAAGTCATCCCACAGCAGGCGATCATCGACATCGCCCGGCGAGTACTTCCAATGCTTGTCGGCACGCTCCAGGCGTGCCGAGAGGCGCTCGAATTGTTCTTCTCGGCTGATGTGCAGCATCACCTTGATCGGGTGGATGCCCTGCTCGATCAGCTGCTTCTCGAAGTCGACTATTTTCCCGTAGCGGGACTCGACCGCCTCCGGGGTGGCGAAGCCCTTCACCTTGGCGACCAGAACGTCTTCATAGTGGGAACGGTCAAAGACTCCCACTAGTCCCCCGGCGGGCAATTGCTTGGTGATGCGCCAGAGGAAGTCATGGGCTGCTTCTTCCTCGGTTGGCGCCTTGAAGGCATGGTGCTTGACGCCCTGCGGATCCAGCATGCCAAGGACGTGGCGAACAGTCCCTCCCTTGCCGGACGTATCCATTCCCTGCAAAATGAGCAGGACTGCTGGGCCTTGTCCGCCAGCTACCGAGGCGGCGAAGAGCCTCTCTTGCAGATCCGAGAGCAGCTCAGCCAGCTGCTCCATGCGCTTCTCGGCGGCCTTCTTATCCTGCGGGGCGTCCCCGGGCCACCAATCAGCATCCTTGGTTGCGCGCTCTGAAAGCTTCACGCCCGGTTCTGCACGTAGCGCTTCTAACAGGTTGGCAGGGTAGGCGCTCATCATTAAGTCCTCACGCGTGTGTCGAAGTGATGCGATTCGTTGTTGCCAGCCTACTGCCACTGCGTGCGCCGTGAGAAGCGGTATTCGTCAACGGCGAAGCACCCATCACGGCTCGATGCTCAGCATCGCTGAGCCCCGCGAAAGCGCCGGCAACGGGCCGATACGCCAACTCCCCAGGACACCAAATTCTCCGATCGCAGTCGCTGGCAGGCGATATCCCTGAAGTTCCGGGGGCCGCATTCCCCGGTGGCCGCCTTAACGCACAACCGGCCCAGAATCACGTGGGTGATTCTGGGCCGGTTCCGCATCCGGGCAGCTTATGCGCGAGCGCGCCAGTCCTCCAAGAACTGTCCGATGCGTCCAACCGCATCAGTCAGGTCGCGCACGTTGGGCAAGGTGACCAAACGGAAGTGGTCCGGACGGATCCAGTTGAAGGCAGTGCCCTGGGAGATCAGGATCTTCTGCGCCTTGAGCAGCTCAAGGGCGAAGGTCTCATCGTTGTGGATCGGGTAGACCTCGGGATCCAGCTTCGGGAACATGTAGAGCGCGCCCTTGGCCTTCTGGACGCTCACGCCAGGAATCGCGCTGAGCAGGTTGTAGGCCGCATCGCGCTGTTCAAGCAGGCGTCCGCCAGGCAGGATCAAGTCATTGATCGACTGGTAGCCGCCCAAGGCGGTCTGGATTGCGTGCTGCGCCGGCACATTGGCGCACAGGCGCATGTTGGTCAGCAGGTTGATGCCCTCGATGTAGTCGCCGGCCTGGTGCTTGGGACCGGAAATAGCCATCCACCCAGCACGGAAGCCGCACACGCGGTAGGCCTTGGACAGGCCGGAGAAGGTCAGTATCAGCACGTCATCTGCCAACGAAGCGGTGTTGATGTGCACGGCGTCTTCGTAGAGGATCTTTTCGTAGATCTCGTCCGAGAACACAATCAGGTTGTGCTTGCGCGCCAGCTCGAGGATTCCCTCCAGGGTTTCCTTGGGGTACACCGCACCGGTCGGGTTATTGGGGTTGATGATCACGATGCCCTTGGTGCGATCAGTGATCTTCGCTTCCATGTCCTGAAGATCTGGAAGCCAGCCTTCTTCCTCGGTATTCATGTAATGCACCGGGGTGCCGCCGGCCAGCGAAACCGAAGCGGTCCACAGCGGGTAGTCAGGGGCGGGAATCAGGATCTCGTCGCCGTTATTCAGCAGCGCATTCAACGAGAGGGTGATCAGCTCGGAGACACCGTTGCCCAGGTAGACGTCATCCACGCCAATGGTCTGGATGCCACGGGTCTGGTAGTACTGCGAGACGGCGGTACGTGCCGAGAGAATGCCGCGGGAGTCGGAGTATCCTTGGGCGTTAGGCAGGTTGCGAATCATGTCAACGAGCACCGCGTCGGGCGCCTCGAAGCCGAACGGCGCGGGATTGCCGATGTTCAGCTTCAGGATGCGGTGTCCTTCGGACTCCATGCGCGTGGCGTGCTCAAGCAGCGGGCCGCGGATGTCGTAGAGGACGTTGTGCAGTTTCGTTGATTGTTTGAATTCTGCCATGGTTACACTTTCTCACGTCAGGTGCGATCGACACACCTTGTTACTCGACCGCTATGGTCAGCGGTCGAAATCCTGGGAGAGCTGGCTGGGGCCTACTCTTCGATGATCCATTCCCAACGGGTGGCCGCTTGCTCTGGGCTCAGTCCGTCGGCCTGGCTGACCATCCGGTTCAGGTCCACGAGGGACTGCTGCGAGAATTCGCCGGTGACCTTGTCCAGTTCTGCCCGGGCCTTGTCATCCACGTCGCCGTTGGCCAGCACCATGTACTGCTCGGCGTTGAAGAAGGCGGCGCTTCCCGGAATACTGTAGAAGCCTTCATCTGACATGACGGCATCTCCCGACCCGAGCGCCACTGCGCTGTCCACCGAGGCACGCAGCTTGCTGGCCAGTTTCGCCGGCTCCTCAGCCACGACCTTCGGCTTCCCGCAGCCAGCGTCCTCCAATGATGCCTTCAAGGATGCGGCGTTGGCTTCATCGCTAATGATCGTCAGATCTGTGCAAGCCGCAATCAGGGTTTCCACCGAATCGACCTTGTGCAAGGTTGCCTGGGCCTGGCTCATGACCAAGACCTTTCCCGCATCAGCTGGGCTGAGTTCCAAGGCAGAGAGCTCCCCCTCAGCGTCATTGATGGCGCTGCGCAGGTTCTTGGATTCCTCGACGCTCAGCAATTGATCTTCACCAGTGATGGCCGCCGGGTCAGCAACCAGGGGCAGCGCCTTGGCCGCTTGGTCCACCGCCAAATCGGCTTTTCCGTCGACCACCTGCTGGTAAGGATCAGCACTGGGCTTGTTCAACGACACCTTATAGCCTTCGGCTTTCAGCGCATTGGCATAGACATGGACCAAGGCCTGGTCTGCAGGTTGAGAACCGGCAGCAATCTGCAAGGTGATGGCCTTGCTTGGCTCGGCCGTCGGCGTTGCCTCTTCGGTGCAAGCAGACAGGGTTAGCAGCAGGGTTGCGCTGAGTGCGCCAACGGTGATGGTATTTCGCAAGTTCATGTCCCTATTGATTCTAGGGCAGGCCAGCGGCGATCCGTCGCTACTTGCCGGGTGCGGTCAGTCGCAAGATGCTCTCAACGCGTTCAATGCAGTTCAGCTTGGCAATCTCCTCGCGGGTAAACCAGGCGGCCTGGCTGGTAGAACCGTTGACTTCGTGGCGCAGTTCTCCACCGGTCAGTTTGGCCCGATAGGTGACCGCCACCGTTTGCATGGCATGGCCTTCGCCCGAGTAGCGCTTGGAACCGGGAATAACTCCCGTGCTGACATCCAGGAGCCCCAGCTCGCCCACCGCGTAGCCGGTCTCTTCATAGACTTCACGGCGCGCGCCTTCTTCGATAGGCTCCCCCAAGTCGATGCCGCCGCCGGGAAGGGACCAGCGCGGGGTGAAGCGTGGATCGCGATGACGCATATCCCAGAGCGTAAGCAGTACCTTTCCTTCGTGTTCCACCAAGCAATAGGCCGCCAGCCTGGTATCAAAGGATTCACCGGTGTGCTCAGAACGACGTGTCATATCCCCAATATATCCGTTTGTTCACCGATTATTTACTCGTACGCGGACGGCATACACTGATTTTTCTGCCAAAGATCCCACTGATATCTCGCGAATATGATGAAATATTCTTATGGCCCAGCAATCAGAGCTTTCATCAAACGTCGATCTGGACGAAATCGATCGAATCATCATCGACGAATTGGTCGCTAATGCACGTATCTCCAATGCGACCCTCGCACAGCGTGCGGGCATCGCTCCATCCACCGCACTGTTGCGCACCCGTTCGCTGGTCGAGCGCGGCATCCTCACCGGCTACCACGCCGAGGTATCGCTGGGCGCTGTAGGCCGTACCGTGCAGGCACTGATCTCGGTCAAGCTGCGCGCCCACGACCGCGAGAAGATTGACGCTTTCGTGGCACGCATCCCGCAGCTGCCCGAGGTGCTGTCCATGTTCCATGTTTCCGGCGGCACCGATTACCTGCTGCATATCGCGGTCGGTTCCACCGATGCACTGCGTGACTGGGTGCTGGACAACCTCGCCACCGACGAGTCGGTGGGCCATACCGAAACCACCTTGGTCTTCGCGCACCACCGCGGCAACCGCGGCCCGCTGCCATTCGATGACATGATCAGCTAGCAGCGCTTAAGCGACTTGTGGCCTGGACCTCGCGAGGTCCGGGCCACAAGTCTTTGTGCTTGGAATGCTTATGCGCGGCGGCGCTGCATGACCGCGTCCAGGTTCAGGCGAGGCTTGGTACCCGCGGCAGCCACGGGTGCGGCTTCCGGTGCGGGGGATGGCGCTGCAACGGTTTCCTTGGCAGCTGGTGCGCTCTCGGTACGCTTGGCAACTACCGAAGCGACCGCTGCGCGCTCTTCGGCCGAAACTTCGGTGGCCAGGCGCTTTGCATCTTCCGATGCCTTCAGGCTGATCTGTTTGCTCGGACGCAGCGGTTCTTCCACCGGCAGTGCTGCCTTGTGGGTCCGCTTGGCACCCTGTTCAGCTGCCAGCTCCGCGGTCTTGGCGATGCGCTCGCTGGCTTCCACGTAAGTTGGCTTGGGCACGTGCGTTGGTTCCCAAGTACCTGGCTGCTTTACGCCGCCATAGCCGTGAGCAACTCGCAGCGCTTCGGCGCGCAGCTCTTCAGCGGTAATCGCTGGAGCGCGGCGGGACGAACCCGGGCGAGCGTCGAAGACCTCGTCATCCTCATGCTTGCGCGAGATGACCTGGTTAGCCGCGTCGTCAAAAGCGGGAGTCCGCAGCGCCTGCTGCCGGGTGGCTTCGAGGTGCTCGAGCAGCTTGCGGTTGCGGTCGCGGACAGCCAGCCCGCGCAGGGTGGCGAAGGATGCTACAGCAATCAGCGCGAACAGGCCTACGGTGCCGAAGGTCAGAGCAGTGAAAGGAGCCAGAATGAGACCGAAGACGGTCGCGAGGACTGCCAAGGCACCGACGAGCGCGACGGACAACCGGCCATAGCGCACACGAATCTTGAGTTTGGTCGCAGCACTTTCCTGCGAAGCGCTCTGTGACGTGCCAGCCATGTGGGTCCTCCATCACCGATTGAGTCGGTCAAATCCTCGTGGAACTAAATATGGTTCCTTCGAATCAACACTATGCAACCTTGGGTGCGCGCTCATGCACATCCCTTGGCGTGTCTGCATGTTTTCAATGCAGTTCTCTCATATCAGAGCTCGATTGAACGAAATAGCACGAAATCCGCCTCAGTATTCGTAGATGCGTTCGAGCAGCGTCGTTTCCACCTCTTCACGGGTCAACGCAAAGGTGCGGTGATCCCGCCACTGCCCATCGATGTGCAGATAGCCTTTGCGCAGCCCTTCATCGCGGAACCCGAGCTTGTCCACCACCCGCAGGCTGGCCGAATTCTCCGGACGGATGTTGATTTCCAGGCGGTGCAGCTGCAGTTGCTCGAAGCAATGGTCTATGACCAAGGCGCAGGCTTCGGGCATCAGGCCGAAGCCGGCATGGTTGCGATCCAGCCAGTAGCCGATGGACGCTGTGCGCGCGGCACCATATTGCACCGACGCCACGGAAACCTGCCCGATTAATGGCGGGCGCCCCTTGTGCAGCTGGGGAAGAGCCAAGGCCCAGGTGAATCCGCTGCCGTCAACTGCTGATTCATCCTTGGCCCTGAGCATCTCGCGAAAAGTCATGGCTTCTGGCGGGCCCAAGGGACTGGTGGGATCCCATGGCTTGAGCCATTTGGAATTGGCGTAGCGCAGATTGATCCACTCGGCTTCGTCACTGGCAGTCAGTTGGCGCAACAACAGCCGTTCCGAGGCCAGATCCGGAACCAGGCGCTTTGCTCGACGAGAGAAGAACATGTGCACATCGTATTACTTCGTCATGCTTGCAGCTGGCAACAGCGCTAGCAGGCAGCGTTTCGTTTCTTGCACGTAAGCTGTAGGCATGAATCCCACCGCTGATCTGAATTCTGGCGCCGGCAAGAAGGCCGCGCGTGCCGCTGTGCGCACTTGGCGCAGGGCACTTGATCCGAGCAAGCGTGAGCAGTTCGGACTGGATCTGGCGCACACGGTGATTGGCTATCTGAGCCAGAGCACCGGTGTCGTCCAGAAGGTCGCGGCCTATTGCTCGGGTCCGGATGAACCGTCCACCGAGGCGCTCTTGGATGCTTTGGCCAAGGAAGGCATTGAAGTCTACCTGCCGGTGTGCGAACCGGAGTACGCGCTCTCGTGGGTTGAGTACTCCCCCGGCATGGAATTCCAGCCAAGTACCTTGGCCCCGGTGATGGAGCCGGTGGGCAAGCGGATGGGCACAGAGCTCTTTGACGAGATCAATACGCTGATCATGCCTGCGCTGTCCATCGATTCGAACGGGCTGCGTTTAGGCCAAGGCGGTGGCTACTACGATCGCTTCCTGCCCTTGATCGACGATGCGCCGGTCCGTGTGGCGGCCGTGGTTTATGAGCACGAGTATGTTCCGGCCGGTTCCTTCCAGATCGATGAGCATGACCAACCCGTGGACTTGGTGTTCACTCCGCAGCAGGTGCATCAGATCATCTGATTTACACACAGCTCGCGGGCAGCTCGCAGTGTGCCGCTGGACCTGAAGGTTGCATGGGGTTATGAGCTTCTTCTCCAGACCGCATGCTGCCTCCCGGCCCCCGGTGATTCCCAAGCCGAAGATCCGTCCCGTGCGCAACCGCAATGAGTTGTTGCGCCGCTACCGGAAGCCTTTGGCCATCGCCTGCGCGCTGCTGGCCTTGGCGGGCGTGCTCAATGTGTTTTCCTCCGGGCAATTAGCGCAGCGCGAGGTCGTGGTGGCGCTGAGCGACATTCCTGCCGGGTCCCGCATATCCGCCAACCAGCTGACGGTGCAAACGGTGCGGCTTGCCCCGGAAGATGCCGAAGTCTTTGAAAGCATCGATGCCATCTCGGGGCAACGGGCAGCCGTGGCACTGACTGCCGGAACGGTGCTGCGCAACTATTCCTTGGTGGGGCCACAACTTTTGACCGGTTCGCCGGAAGGCACCGTGGCCGTTCCCTTGCGCTTGAGCGATCCTGCCACCGTGACGCTGCTCCATCCAGGGCAACTGGTGGATATCGTATTGACCACCGGAGATGGCTTTGAAAAGGACATCAGCTCGCAGACCATCGCCAAGGCGGTGCCGGTGCTCTGGGTTCCGGATAATGCCAGCAGCTCCGAATTCGGCATGCTCAGCGGCGCGGCTCCGACCGGTGAAGGAATTGTGGTGGTCGCGGCTGCCAGCAGCCTCTCGGATGATCTGGCCGGGGCAGTATCGCGCGGCAAGGTTTCAGCCGTCTTGGTGAATTAGGAGATCAGCCCCAGTGCGGCGGCTTCTCGCGCTTCATCATTTCAGCCAGGTCTTCCTTGGCGTCGCCCCAGTTTCTCGGGTCCTGGTCTTTGGCCAGCAACTCGGACAGCGGATCGGCGGCCGGCTGTTTGGCGCGGGACGCCATCGCCGCAGCAGAAGTCTCGGCGGGCTGGTGGCCGGCTAGTGCCCGGTTCACGGAGTCTGAATGCGGCACTGGCGCGTAGCTGCCGGTGAGTTCAACGCGAGCAGTCAGATGCTGCGGGGGTGCGACAACGCGCGGCCGCTTGCGGCGGCCGCGCGTTGGTTCTTGCTCAGAAGTCATTACTTCTTTGGCTCCGGATCCTCGTTCTTGCTGGTAGCCGGGACAGGGGCTGGAGTCAGCGGCTTATCCGCGCTGTCCTTTGCAGGTGCGTCGCCAGCTTCAGCTTTGGCACCGCTTTCAGCAGCTGGCGCTTCCTGCTTGGTCTCGGCCTTTGGTTCCAGTCGCGCCTTGGCGGACTTGAGCAGATTGGACTTTTCCTTCGGCGTTTCCGCCTCGGTGGTGACTTCACGGGCAGACACCGGCCGAGCGGCGGCCACACCGGTACGGGTCGAAGCCTGGGCTGGGGCCGCAGGCTTTTTCAACCCCAGTGCATGGGCCAGGCGATCGGTGACAGCACCCGGATCGGTGAAGACGTCAATGGTCCACAGCGGAACATAGCGCCAGCCGTGCTTCTCGAAGAATTCCGGGCGCAGTCGGCTGCGTTCACGCACGGTCAGTCCGGCATAGTGCTCGGTGCCGTCGTAGACCACAGCCAATGGGCGGATGCCGCTGTGCGCAGAGTCGTAGGCGTGAGCCGACAGGTCCAGCACACCGCGGTAGTCCTCGGAAACGATGGCACCGCTTTCGCGCAGGCGGCGGGCCAGATCGGAGACCAATGGATCGAAGCGCGGATTGCGCATCGAGCTGACTCCGGAATCCCCTGCCTGCACGCGTCCGAACAGTTCGAAGAACTGTCGGGCACCACGGTAGACGCGGTTCAGGTCCACGTCTTCGGGCAACAGGCTGGACACCAAGGTCATGCGGGTCCGCGATCGGGTCATGGCGGCGACGAACAGCTGTTCGCCGCCCTCGCGGGACAGTGCACCGAATTCGTGCAGGGTCTTGCCGTGCGGAGTACGTCCGTAGCCCCAGGCGAAGATGACCGAGTCCCGGCGCAGGCCGATCAGCCGGTCCATGGTGGTCACCACGAATGGTTCGCGCTTGGAGCGCAGGTGCTCCATCGCGTACTTGTGGTTTGGCAGCTGGACACGGATCGCTTCGGCGATGGCCGAGGCATGGCTGCGGTTCGAGGCAATGACTGCCAGCGATTCGCCCCCGTGGTTCTTGAAGTGGCCGAAGACCAGATCCACCACGCGCGCCACTTCTGCTGCGGTGGTCTGCACACCGTCTTCGCTGCTGGACAGTGAGCCGGTGGCATCTGGCACGTATTCGCCGCGCAGCAGCGAGGAGTCGCCGGTGAGGTTCACCGCCATTGGCAGGCGCGAGAGCGCCGAATCGTAGTAGGTGGCGGACAGCTGTTCCACCAGGCCTTCGTCAATGCCGCGGTACACGGTGGACAGCGAACCGGTCACCAGGACCTTGTTCAGGGCTTCCAGCGCGGAACGGTCCACGCTCTGCTCGCGAACTCGTGCGGTCGGGTCTACGGAGACCTCGAAGCGCTTCGGACCGCCCAGCATTTCATCGCCAATGGCAATGACCTGGCCGGAGCGGCGGATCGCATCCAGGACTTCACGCAGGGTGAGGTAGTTGGCTTCCAGCAGGATGACCGCATCGAACTTCGTGTCCTCCGGCAGGGCGCTGCCCAGCAGCAGCGGAGCCGAGACGATGACCGGGGTCAGCGAATTGGCCAGCGGTGCTCCAAGATCCAGCAGCCCGGCAATGCTCGGGGTTCCGCCCTTGAGCATCTCGCGCAGCGCGCGGGAACCGGCTCGGTGGTCAGCCAGCGCTGCCTTCCAGTTGCGAGTCAGCGCCCAGCGGATGCGCTGCGGGCCGGCAGCGATGTGCGCGCCGTCAGCCAGTCGGTAGTCAGCCTCGATCTTCTCCAGCTTGGAGCCGTCATTCATGGCCAGGAAGTCGTCACCGGAGATCATGGCATCCAGCACGGACTGCCACCAGGCAAGCTCCAATTCGCTGTCTACCTGGTCGGCGTCGATCTCGCGTTCGGCGAAGTCATCGAGCAGGTCGCCCAGCCCGGCTTCAGCCAGCTGCTCGGAGATCAACGTGCGCTCGGGCAGCTCGCCCAGGTCCTCGCGGCGCTCGACCAGCGCTGCAATCACCGAGAGCAGCTCCTTGATGGGCATTTCGCGCAGGCGCGAGCCCAGGGAGGACGGCAGCATTTCGGCCAGCTTGTCGATGCGGGCACCGGCGTCGTGGTATCCGGCTTCAACATCCAGCAGGCCGCCTGGGACCTGCGGGTTGCGCTGGCTGGTGGCAATGGCTCGCCAGGCATCGCGCTGGACCGCCACCGCCTGCAGAGCGGACTGCAGGTCAGCTACGTGCATGCCCGGGCGGACGTATTCCTTGGCAATCTTGCGCAGCCGGGAACGGACAATGGAGCCCATCTCCACGCCGTGCTCGCGGCGCCATGCGCTGGTTGCGGTAGCGGCGATCAAATCATCGATGTCGCCCTCGAAGATGTCGGCCTCGAACTTGTCCAGCGATCCGCGGACGGCGACCAGCAACTGCAGCTGGTCTCCCCACTTGTCGTAGCTTTCTTCCAGGCGGATCTGCGAACGCTCGGCGATCTGCAGCATGTGCTCATGCAGGATGGGCAGGTCGCGGCCCAGCCCGCTGGCCAGGTTCAAGGCCTTTTCGGTGGCTTCGGTGTTGCGCAGCGGTGCACCATGCCATGGGCTGGTGGTGTGCATCTTGGAGAAGGCGCCAAGCTGCGCTGCGCGCTTGAGCTGTGCGGCAACATGTCCGCGCTGGCCCATGGAATCCAGCACCGAACGCTTCAGGCGCACGGTGGTGGATGGCGCTGGTTCCAGTGCGGAGAGACGTGCCAGTTCCTGCATTGCCTGGTATGGCGAGCAACCCCAACGGCTGCGCACCGAGTGCAGCGACTTCACGTGCTCGTGCAGTGCGTGGCGGGATTCGCGCAGGCGCTTGAACATGGAGCCCAGCTGCGGCTCGGCAGCGCGTTCGTTGCGCAGAATTGCCTTGGTCATCATCGCGCGCAGCGCTTCTGGATCCTCGTTGGGTTCCAGCAGCATGCTGCCTGCATCCAGGTGCTCGTTGAAGCGGGTCACGAATTCTTCGGCGGCAGAACGCTGTTCCGCAACCACCAGTACTCGCTTGCCCTGGGCGGCCAGCAGCGCGGCTGCGTTCAGCGCGGTCTGGGTAGCACCGGTACCGGCAGCGGCGTTGATGGCCACCGATTCACCGGCAGCGATGTAGTCAAGCATCTTGGACTGGGACTCATCCGCGTCCAGCAAGAACAGTTCATCTTCCGGATCACGGTCATCAGAAGACTTGGCAATGGTGGTGGTTCCGGTGTGGACCTTGCGGGCAGAAGATCCTTCGGAGGCAAGGCTCTGCTTACGCGAGCGCGCGGTTTCCTTGAGAATGTTCTTCACGCGGCTCAGGCGGGAGCCGGCAGCTTCATGGCCCTTGGCATCGGCGGCCTGCGCTTCAGGCTGCTCTTCGTCCTGCTTCTTTTCAGCGGCAGACTCGTCCTTGGCTTCTTCAGGCTTTGAGCCCTCGGTTTTGGAAGCGCCCGGCTTGGAAGCGACCAGGTTGGCCAGCGCTTCGGAGGTCTTGCTGCTTTGGCTGTTCCCAGCCTGCTTTTCCGCGGAGTCGTGACGAATTAGCGCCTCGATGACCGGGTGGGACCCATTGAGCTTGGCCGGGTCAGCTGGGTCCATCAGCTCGGAGAAGGTGGAGAGCAGCAGGCGGTGGCCCACCACTACGCCGGGAACCTCGGACATCTGGTGGCGCAGGGCATCCATTCCGCGGACCGGGTCGAAACGGGCGATGGAGTACGCTTCGGCGTCCACCGCGGCGACATCGACCTTGGCGTTGTGGTCGGCTTCGAATTGGCGCACGAAGGCCGGGGATACGGTGGCGCGGCCGACCAGCTGCAGGTCGTAGTCGTCAGCATCAACGTGCTTGGTCAGTGTGATGCGGCCGAGCATGATGGGAGCCGAGACAGGCTCGCTCTTGCCATCGTGGACCGCGCGCCAGTTGGCGACACCGGCGGCCAGGTAGCCGACGTCGATGCCGCGTTCTTCCCACAGTTCATTGATCTTGGCCGAGAGCGCACGGGCAGTGCGGCGCGCGGTAGCGTACTGGTCCGCATCGTGCAGCAGCGTGGACAGGCGGGTACGCCGTCCGGCAAGGAACTGGGCCAATCCCGATGGATTGGCATGGGTTATGTCGATGCTATTGGAGGTCGACGGAGCAAATCGCAGGGTGGTATCCGCCCCGGCACTCTGTCCCAGGGATTTCACCCAGGCAGCTACACGCTCGGCGGCAGCATTCTGTCCACTAGTCACGACAGTCATTCCCTTCACTGAACCGACCACATTCGGGCGCACCACAGGTGCAGATACGCCTCTTTCTAACGTAGTGCACGCACCGTGCAGAACCGGTGCGCGAAACACGTTTTAACTGCGGGAAGCGGAACCGGCGTACCGGATCCGCTTCCCATTCACCCGCCAAAGCGCAGTGAATTAGCAGTCTTGGGCATTTACTCCCACTCGATGGTTCCAGGTGGCTTGGAAGTAACGTCCAGCACCACGCGGTTCACCCCATCTACCTCGTTGGTGATGCGGTTGGAGATCTTCGAGAGCAGATCGTATGGCAGGTGCGACCAGTCAGCGGTCATGGCATCCTCGGAGGAAACCGGACGCAGCACGATTGGGTGGCCGTAGGTGCGGTGATCGCCCTGTACGCCTACCGAGCGTACGTCAGCGAGCAGCACTACTGGCATCTGCCAAACTTCGTCATCCAGTCCTGCAGCAGTCAGCTCGGCGCGAGCGATCGCGTCAGCCTTGCGCAGGATGGACAGGCGATCTTCGTTGACGGCACCGATGATGCGGATGCCCAGGCCTGGGCCAGGGAATGGCTGGCGGCCAACGATTTCCTCAGGCAAGCCGAGCTCGCGGCCCACTGCACGGACCTCGTCCTTGAACAGGGTGCGCAGTGGTTCAACCAGCTCGAAGTCCAGGTCCTCTGGCAAGCCGCCCACGTTGTGGTGGCTCTTGATGTTCGAGGTGCCTTCGCCACCGCCGGATTCGACGATGTCCGGGTACAAGGTGCCCTGGACCAGGAACTTCACTGGCTCGCCCTCGGAAGCGGCCTCGGCGATGATCGCCGCTTCCGCTGCTTCGAAGGCGCGAATGAATTCGCGGCCAATGATCTTGCGCTTGGTCTCCGGGTCGGTGACACCGTCCAAAGCAGTCAGGAAGCGCTCGCGCTCGTCGGCAATGTACAGCTTGGCGCCGGTGGAAGCTACGAAGTCCTTCTCAACCTGCTCGGCTTCGCCTTCGCGCAGCAGGCCGTGGTTGACGAACACGCAGGTGAGCTGGTCGCCAATGGCGCGCTGCACCAGGGCAGCTGCAACAGCGGAGTCCACGCCGCCGGACAGGCCGCAGATGGCCTTGCCGGTGCCGACCTGGGCGCGGATGCGCTCGATCTGCTCGTCAGCGATGTTGTCAGCGGTCCAGTCGCCCTTCAGGCCAGCACCGTTGTACAGGAAATTCTCCAGGACATCCTGGCCGAACTCGCAGTGCTTCACCTCTGGGTGCCACTGCACGCCGTACAGTCGCTTTGCTTCATTTGCGAAAGCGGCAACCGGAGCACCAGCGGTGGTGGCCAGCACTTCGAAGCCTTCTGGGGCCTTGGAGACGGAGTCGCCGTGGCTCATCCAGACGGTAGGGGCCTGAGCGGCGCCTGCCAGGATGGAGCGGGCATCGCCCTCAAAGTTGGTTGCGGTGCGGCCGTACTCGCGCAGGCCGGTTTCGGCCACGGTACCGCCCAAGGCGTTAGCCATGGCCTGGAAGCCGTAGCAGATGCCCAAGACCGGCACGCCGGCTTCAAACAGGTCAGCCCCGACGGAAGGGGCGCCATCGGCGTAAACGCTGGAAGGACCACCGGAGAGGATGATCGCTGCAGGGTTCTTGGCCAGGATGGCTTCGGTGGACAGGGTGTGCGGAACGATCTCCGAGTACACACGGGCCTCACGTACGCGGCGAGCGATAAGCTGCGCGTATTGGGCCCCGTAGTCGACGACCAGAACCGGCTTATGTTCTGGATTGAGGGGAGCAGTAGTCACCGTTACAGTCTACGCGGTTCACTGCGCGCGAAACAGCCAAGGTGATGTCATCAGCGTCACCTAGTGGATTTTTGGCAAAGGCAAAGGGCAGATCTGTTCATTTTCGATGAACGGATCTGCCCTTTGGCAATGAATGCGGCCACGTGTCAGTAGCGCTTGGCGGCCTTTGGATGCGCGGCCAGCTCGCGGTCTACTTCTGCGTGCACCTTGGCTTCGGTCCAGAAGGAAAGGAACGGAACGACGCCGCCGAGCGCGATCGTAATGAAGCGCATGAATGGCCAGCGCATCAAGGTCCACAGGCGGAAGTCGGCAAAGAGGTACACCACGTATAGCCAGCCGTGGGCGATCAGGATGCCCAGCGAGAGGTTCAGTCCCCCGGCCACCTCGGCGCGGTTGTACATGCCGACGGCGTTGGAGGTGCCATCTACCAAGGTGCCACCCACGAAGAGTTCCAGGGACCAGAAGTACTTGAAAATCATTTCCAGCACGAGCAGCAGCAGCATCACGCCGGTGATGTAGGCGAAGACCTTGTAGAAGGTTGCGGCTGCACGGATCTGCTTAGGGGTGCCGCCGAATTTCCGGGGCTTCGGTGCCGGGGTGGTGCTGGACATCGTTAGTGATTCCTTCCGATTTCGGTAAGAAGTGCGGTGTGCGTGAAATGCTATTCGTTGCTGTTTCCAGCTTGGGTGGCGTTGCCGCCCTTGATATGTGTTTCGGCAGCGAGCTCAGCAATCTCGTCAAGATCCCGCTGGTAATCATCGCGCACCATGCGGTACCAGAGGAAGATGGCGAACCCTGCGAAGAGGACCCATTCCAAGCCGTAGAAAACGTTCAGCCAGTTGATCTGCGCTTCCTGGGGCTGCGGACCGACGTCGACAATTTCCAGGCCCGGCTGCGCTACGGTCTCGCCCTTGGCAGTGGTGATTTCGTGGGCCGTGACGAATCCTTCAAAGAGGACCGAATCCCAGATGTTCGCCAGCTGTGCCGAGGCGAGAGTTGGCACCGTTGCGCTGCGCAGGTCTTCGCGGAATTCCGGGCCTTCGCTAGGCAGCAGGCGCCCGGTGATCTCCAGTTCGCCTTCAGGTGCCGGAGCTGGCTTGGTTGCTTCAGGCTGCCAGCCGCGTACCACCGCAATACCGGCGTCCTGGGCCGCGCCCTCGACCTTGAATTGGGTGATGACCCAGACACCGCGCTGATCGCCATTAAGCCGAGGCGCAATCAGCTGATCGGTGCCGGGGACGAATTCGCCCTCCATGGTGACGATCTGGTCTGCCTTGATGCCCAGCAGCTCCTTGCCGACTTCCTGATGCTCGATCAGCGCGACCGGCTTCTCGGTCTTGTCGATCTTGACCGGCGGCTCGGTTTCGGAGGCGCCGAACTGCCATCCGGACAAGAGAACGAATCCGGTGGCGAGAGCTAGCGCGGCAAAGAGGGCGCCGATCCATTTGGGCTTCAGAGCGGTTTTAAGCACACTCTAACGGTACTTCTATTTGGCGTAGAACTCGAAATGCGATGGCGTGAGATTAGCCCTGTTGCCTTATTTTCCGCTGGTGGAACCAACTTGCTTATTCATTCGTTGAGACCAAGCGCTTAAACGACACTGGCCCCACCCTTCGAAAGAAGAGCAGGGCCAGATCAGGATCCGCTAGAAGCGATCGGATTCGTACGGGGACAGCACGACGTCGACGCGCTGGAATTCCTTGAGGGTCGAGTAGCCGGTGGTGGCCATCGAGCGGCGCAGTGCGCCAACCAGGTTCGAGGTGCCGTTGGTCTCGTGCGATGGGCCGTGCAGGACCTTCTCCAGCGAGCCGACGGTGCCGACCTTGGCGCGGTCGCCACGTGGGCTGGCCTCGTGAACTGCTTCCATGCCCCAGTGGTAGCCGGCGCCTGGTGCTTCATCGGCACGGGCCAGTGCGGTACCGAGCATCACTGCGTCGGCGCCCATGGCGATGGCCTTGACGATGTCGCCGGAGTTCCCCATGCCGCCATCGGCGATGACGTGGACATAGCGTCCGCCGGACTCTTCGATGTAGTCGCGGCGTGCGGCTGCAACGTCGGCGATGGCAGTAGCCATCGGTGCGTGGATGCCCAGGGTGCGGCGGGTGGTGGAGGACGCGCCGCCACCGAAGCCAACGAGCACGCCGGCTGCACCGGTGCGCATCAGGTGCATGGCCGGGGTGTATCCTGCTGCGCCGCCCACGATCACTGGGACATCGAGTTCGTAGATGAACTGCTTGAGGTTCAGCGGTTCGGTGGTCTTCGAGACGTGCTCAGCCGAAACGGTGGTGCCGCGGATGACGAAGATGTCCACGCCGGCAGCGACAACGGTCTTGTAGTGCTCCTGGGTGCGCTGCGGGGTCAACGAGCCTGCAACGACAACGCCGGAGTCGCGGATCTCGGAGATGCGCGAGGTGATCAGCTCAGGCTGGATGGGAGCCGAGTACAGTTCCTGCAGCTTTGCGGTGATCTTCGGGTCGTTGCGGGTTGCCGCCTCGGACTTCAGGCTGGCAATTTCAGCCAGCACTGCTTCCGGGTCCTCGTAGCGGGTCCACAGGCCTTCGAGGTTCAGCACGCCCAGGCCGCCGAGCTTGCCCAAGGCGATTGCAGTAGACGGGGAGGTCACCGAATCCATTGGTGCGCCCAGGATAGGGGTGTCGAACTGGAAGGCGTCGATCTGCCAGGACACCGATACGTCCTTCGGATCACGGGTACGGCGATTCGGTACGATCGCTACGTCGTCCAGGGAATATGCCTTAGTTGCCCGCTTGCCGCGGCCGATCTCAATCTCGTTACTCACCTAACTAGGTTATCAAGATTCCCGGATAATCCCGCTTTTGATAGCGCATTGGCTTTAGGCGATGTTTCTGCGCTGGCTCTGGTGCATGGGGCCGCAAGTGGCACACCGGGACAACAATGCCCTGCCATCCGGTGAGTAAGATCACCGGATGGCAGGGCCTATGTTGAGCTAGGTTTACCTGGCTGCCTTGGATGCAAGCTTCTTGGCGGTCACGGCCAAGGAGGTGGCGGCTTGCTCTTCATAATCGGCAATGCGCTCAATCGCGTCAGCCAATACGGCGAAGTGCTCAGCACGCTTGGCGAACTCGGTCTCTGGATCAATCAGGTCCGCGAACGCATCCCACTGGGTGGTGAGCTGCTGGTAAGCATCTACGTGAGCTGCCAGCGCCGCCAAGCCTGGAAGTTCCGCCGCTTCCGAAAGGAACTCCGCGTACAGGCCGCGCAACGCGCCCTCGCCGCTGAAACGCGTGTCGGAGAAGAAACCTGCGAGCTGGTCCAAGCCGTTGGCCAGCGCTTGCTGGCTTGCGAAGATCTGGGACCAACCGGTCTTGGACTCGTTATCGCGCAGTCGCGTGGCCAAGGTGCGCATGCCGGTAATGCCGAAGTTCTTGGCAAAGTGCACTGGAACCCCGGAAAGCTCGCTGGTGCCCAGCAGGCGAGCGGTGGTTTCCCCAATCGCCTCGACGGCATTGGCGGCCAGGGTCTCGGCCTTCGGCGAGCGCGAGGACGGGATCCATGCCTGCCAGTGCTTTTCCTTCTTGCGCATCGCACGGGCGATGGCCAGTTCCTTGGGGCTAATAAGGTTCAGCGCACCTGAACCGTCATCTACCATCAGGTCTTTCTTGTGCTCGCCAACGACGACGAGATCCAGGGTCTCGGCCTCATCAACCGTGTTGCCGTCAATCCATGGCAGCGCGCTGATTGCCACGCGAACCACCACGGTGCGGCCTGCGTCCAGGGCAGCGTCCATGTATTCGACAGCGCGTTCGGCTGAGCTGGTGGTACGTTCGGTCACCGGAGCACCGCAACGAGCCAGCAGGTTCTGTGTATAGGGTTCCGGGTTGTGGCGGGTCACCAAGGTTACTGCAGTCTCTTCGCCGCCTTCATGGGTAAAAGCCATGAAGCCGATACCGCCGGCAAGGCCAGCGAGCAATGCCTGGCTCAGCGGTTCGCCGGTGTGCTTGTTGGTGACGCCAGCTTGGACTAGGACTCGGTGCCAGAGCGCAGCATCGTACTGGATGACATCTTTTGGCGCTGGGTACTCAGGCAGTTCGTCAGCTGGCGAAGCAGCCGGAGCGTTCTTGCCTTTCTGCTCCTGCGCCTTGGCCTTTTCGCGTGCTTCCTTGGCGTAGTCGCGTGCGGCGGCAGCGCGAGCGGCCCGAGGGCTTTCAGGCTTGCCGGCCAAGATGTTCTTGCGCGCGGTGGTGTAGCTCTCCCCCGTGCGTTCCATACGCTGTCGGGTTTGCTTCTTCAGGTTGGCTGGCTGGCCCATGTACTGATTGTCCTTCCGTCACCGGCGCATTGGCGCGAGGTTTCCCGCACGCGCAGGGAAGCGCCGCCATCGAACAAGTCTACGTGTCCGCGGCGAGCGAGTCCCGCGATGTTCTAGTGGGATTGGATACGCCACGGCGCGCGCCAATGCGCGGCGTCAAACTGGGACTAGGACAAAACAAGGCTCCATCTATGCCTGCATGGGGCAGGACAGATGGAGCCTCGAGTCTGTTTGATTTTGTGCTGCTATTCAGGCCGAAGGCATTTGGCGCCTAGAAACCGACTTTGTCGCGCCCCTTGAGCTCCAGCATCTCCCGGGCTTCCTCGGGAGTCGCGACCTCGAAATTCAGTGCTTCCAGTATGGTCCGGATACGGGTCACTTGCTCGGCATTGGAAGCGGCGAGCTGCCCCGGTCCGATCCACAAGGAATCTTCCAGCCCAACACGTACATGCGATCCCATGGCCGCTCCAATGGTAGCTAACGGCATCTGGTTCTTGCCTGCACCGAGGATGGACCATTCGTAGTTCTCTCCCAGCAGGCGGTCAGCCGTGCGGCGCATATGCATCAAGTCTTCCGGATGCGCCCCGATGCCGCCGAGCAGACCGAAAACCGACTGCACGAAAAGCGGGCCACGGGCCAGCCCGCGCTGGTGGAAGTGACTCAGGTTATTTAGGTGGGAAATGTCGTAGCATTCGAATTCGAACCGGGTGTCATTGGCGTTACCGATTTCCAGGATCCTCTGGATATCGGCAAAGGTGTTCTTGAAGACCAGATCCCGTGAATTTTCCAGGCCTTCTCGTTCCCAATCGTGTTCGAACTCCGTGAACCGGTCCAGCATGGGATACAGTCCGAAGTTCATTGATCCCATATTGAGCGAAGCGAGTTCAGGTTCGAAGGTTGCCACCGGAAGCATGCGTTCTTCGACGGTCATATGCGGGGAGCCACCGGTGGTGATGTTGACGATGGCGTCGGTGCCGTTCTTGAGCTTCTCCAAGATCGGTTCGAAATGCTTGGGATCCTGAGATGGGCGGCCGTCCTTGGGATCACGCGCGTGCATGTGGACTATGGCCGCGCCAGCCTTGGCGGCGCCAAGCGCAGCTTCGGCAATCTCATCGGCGCTCACCGGCAGGTGCGGCGACATGCTGGGGGTATGGATAGCGCCGGTGACAGCGCTGGTAATGATGACTTTTCGCTTGTTTTTCACAATACGCCTTCCTAGTACAGTTTCTCGGTGTTGCCATCGACTGCCATGGCCTGGCCGTTGATCCGAAGTGCCATCGGGCTGGCCAGGAACACCGCCATATTGGCGATGTCCTCGGCCTCGACCAGCTTGTTGAGCGATGACTGCGCGTGGTACAGATCGGAGACTTCGTCCACCGGACGCTGGAGCATTCGCGCCTTCGCCTCGATGACGGATTGGATGCGCGGGCCATTGACTGCCCCCGGGCAGATGGCATTGACCCTGATTCCTTCACCGCCGAGCTCGATGGCAAGCGTCTTGGTCAGCCCGATCACTGCCCATTTCGATGCCGAGTACGGACTGCGACCTGCCATGCCCAGACGGCCAGCGGCCGAGGACAAGTTGATGATGGATCCGCGGGTGGACTGGCGCAGCAACGGGAGCAAGTGCTTGATGCAGAAGAATTGTCCGTGGACATTAATATCGAAAGTCGTCATCCAATCTTCGGATTCAAGAGTCTCGATAGGCCCGGTAGGACCGGCGATTCCGGCATTGTTCACCAGGACGTCCAGTCCCCCTAGAGACTGCTGGATCTGATCGGGCAATCCACGTACCTGATCTTCATCCGACACGTCGCTCACGGAGGCGGCAAAACCCGCCGACGCGGCGGCACGCACTGCTTCAGGATTGATATCCGTAACGAAGACTTGTGCGCCATGGTTCCTGAACTCTTGAGCGATCGCCAGGCCGATGCCCGCAGCTCCAGCCGTGACGAGAACCCGGAGTCCGTCAAAGTCCATTTTCATGTTATGGGTATTCATTAGAGTTCGTTGCTCCTTAGTTAGATGCCTAGTGGCCGGACACAGCGGCTTTAGCGGGATCCTCGGTGCCTTGCTTGAGCTTGAGAGTGAGCAGTGCGCCAACGGCGCAGATCGCGACAATGAACCAGAGGCCCGACATCTTGCTTCCAGTAGCTTCTTCCATCAGCCCCATGATGTAGGGACCAAGGAATCCGCCGAACAGCCCGACGGTGTTCACGAAAGCAATGCCGCCAGCCAGAGTCGCACCGGAAAGGCGGGTTGCCGGGTAGGTGAACAGGATCGGCTGCAACGCGAAGAAGTTGAACGCGGCTAGCGAGAAGCCGATCAGTCCGAGCACCGGTCCGCCAAGCGCACCGAGGGTGAACCCGGCAACGATGCCGGTCATGGTTGCGCTGGCAACGATCCGCGATCGCGAGCCATTGGTGGCAAGCTTGGGGATCAGCAAGGCGCCTGCGGCAGAGAAGACCCACGGTATCGAGGTGAGCAAGCCGATCTGGATGGTGGATAGCTCTCCGTATGTACCGATGATCGAAGGCAAGAAGAAGCTCAATGCGTAGACTGCGATCTGGTGGGAGAAGTAGATCGCAACGACCAACAGGATCTGCTTGTCCTTGAGAACATGGAGAAGCTTGGAATTTCCAGCAGCCTGCGCGCCGGCGATTTCCTCAGCCGCGATTCGCGCTTCCAAGTCCTCGGCCTCGGCCTGGGTGAGGAATTTAGCTTCGGTGGGCTTGTTGGGCAGGAGTTTCCAAACTGCGATAGCCAAGAAGCACGCTGGCAACCCCTCGATGATGAACATCCACTGCCATCCGTGCAACCCGCCAACGCCGTCCATAGTCAGCAGCAGGCCGCTCAGCGGCGCCCCGATGACGTTCGCCAGGGCTACGCCGAGCAAGAAGAGTCCGTTGGCCCGGGCGCGGTCTTTGACGACAAACCACTGGGTGATGAAGTAGATGACTCCCGGGAATAGGCCCGCCTCAGCGATGCCCAGCAGCATGCGCAGGATATAGAAGGACCACTCCCCCTGGACCAGTGCCATGCAGGCAGACAGGATTCCCCAAGTGATCATGATCCTCATGATCCAGAACCGTGCGCCGACCTTGTGCATGATCAGGTTTGAGGGAATCTCCGAAAGCGCGTAGGTCAAGAAGAACAGCCCGGCACCCACGCCGTACGCTGTAGCCGAGATACCCAGATCGATTTCCAACCGGTCTTTGGCCATGCCGATATTCGTGCGATCAATGAAAGCCATGACATAGGCTGCGATCAGCAGCGGCATGATGCGCCGGAAAATCAGCTTGTTGAGCATTTCCGGTGAGCGCATCCGACGTGTCGCGTTGGTAGTTTGCACGGTCAGTTCCTTCCGCATGCAGGCATGACGAGTAGAGGGCACCAGGCCCTTGGCTTTGAGAATGTCTAGTGGTGAGCTAGAGGGCAGGCATTCGCCCTGTAGCAGGGCACCCGCAAGTCCTACCGATATGGAGGCTGTGCTCGCAGATCGTGTGCTTGTAGGTGTTCCGCGGCTCGACGATCTGTTCCAGGAGTAGCTCGAAGGACCTTTCCGCCATGTCTTTCACCGGCTGGACAATTGTTGTCAGCCCGATGATTTTCGAGCGGCTGTGCCTGAGTCCGTCACAGCCGACGATCGCGACATCCTGTGGAATGCGCAGGCCCAGCGACAGCGCATGCTCCATGACACCAATGGCAATTTCATCCGATCCGCAGACCACAGCCCGTGGCGGATGCGCCGAGCTGAACAATCTTTTGGCGGCCAGCTGCCCGCCTTCCGAACTGAGCTTGGTACTGATCAGGCGTTCTCCCGCAACCCGGACACCCCTTTGTTGGGCAACCCGGACAAAAGCCTGTTCGCGCAACAAAGACGCAGTAGAGGAACGCGGCCCGATGACAGTGGCCACCTCCGAATAGCCGTGATCCAGAACGTGGGACATGAGTTCCCCCGCAGCCGCGTCGTCATCGATCCCGACGAAATCACCAGGCAGATGCTCGGAATTGCGCGACAGGCAGACATAGGGAATTCGTTTCTGGCGAAAGGTCCTCAGAGAACGCGAATCTTCCTTGATTGCAGCGGCGATAATGACGCCATCAACATTCCGGGCAGCCAGGGTACGAGCAACTTGATCCAGCGCCTCGGGGTCGTCCCCCGTTGTTGCGACAAAGACATCGAACCCGGCCGCGGCGGTGGCATTGATGATGTGCTGTGCCCAGATCGTATACATCTGGTTCACGATGTTCGGCAGCACTAGGCCGACCACGCGGGTCAGAAGCGGGTCCTGCTGCTGCCCATGGTTGGCGGGACGGTAGCCAAGTTCGTTCGCCACCTTCAGCACATGGCGCCGGGTCTCAGGCGAGGCACCGGGTCGACCGTTCATGATGTAGCTGACCGTTGCAGAAGAGACCCCTGCAGCTCGGGCAACAGCAGCAGCAGAGACACGCGCTGGTCGAAGCGATAAATGCGACTGGGTGGTCAACGCGCACCTCCATTGGTGAAATCGGATAAGAACCTGCGAATGCTTGTGATCACCATTACATGGCATGGAAATACGTTAAGCAACATTAAGCTTCAAAAGCTAAATCTTCTGAATCACCTTATTCATGCACCTGAAGCACCGGGTGCAACCGGAGATAGGACGCCTAGCCACTTACGATTGCTTAATGCCGAACCGCACTAGTAGCGTCCTCGAAAGGATGTGACGGCAGTCATATTCCTCTCCAGCAAATTGATCGGCCTACTCTTGGAGGTGCACGATGCTCACAACCGCAATGAAGCCTGTGACTCGTCTTGTCGAACGATGGATGCCCTCAGCAATGGTATTCGCCGTCCTGCTGACGTTGATCGTGATGCTCATGGCCTTGACGATGACCGACTCGTCTCCGGTCGCCGTGGTGAATGCTTGGGGCGAAGGATTGACAGGGCTACTGGCCTTCATCACGCAGATGTGCCTGGCCCTGCTCTTCGGGCATGCACTGGCCCATACCCGCCAGGTCCAGGGGGTGCTGTCGAAAGTATCAAGCATTCCAAAGAACGCGGTGCAGGCCTACGCCTGGGTCACCCTGCTGACCTGCTTGGTGTCCTGGGCCCAGTGGAGCCTGGGACTAATCGTCGGAGCGATTCTGGCCAAGGGTATCGCCACCAGCTGCCGCGAACGCGGCATCAAAGTCCACTTCCCTTTGTTGGTCGCTGCCGCCTACACCGGCTTTATTCCCTACCATATGGGATATTCAGGGGCAGCCCCGCTGACTTCGGCCACTCCTGGCAGCTTCATCGAGGAATTCCTGGGTGCTCCGGTCCCGGTCACGGAAACGGTCTTCAGCTGGTGGAATATGACTGGCCTGCTCATCATGATTCCCGCGCTGGTCATCGGCATGGTGATGTCCCGACCTAAGACCGACGAGGAGATCCTGGAGATCCCGCTCAGCAACCCGGATTCCCAGACGGAGGCCCGTCAAGCTGGGAAACCGGAAAGCCCGGCAGATTGGATTGAATCCAAGCGCTACGTCACGACCGGACTGGGACTACTGCTCAGCGTCTTTATCGTCGGGCACTTCATGCGCCTGGGCTTCGTTTTGACCTTCGACATCGTGAACTGGTCGATGCTCGCGATCATCCTCTTGCTGGTTGACTCCCCTGTAGCGTTGGCCGGGCTGATCAAGAACGCTTCGACAGTCACCGGCGAAGTGCTGCTGCAGTATCCGCTGTACGCCGGCATCCTGGGGATCGTGACAACGACGGGACTGATCACCGTGCTCAGCGATGCGTTCATCTCGATGTCCAACGCGAACTCATTGCCGATTGTCGCCTTCCTCGCCGCCGGCTTGGTAAACATCTTCGTGCCCAGTGGTGGCGGCCAATTCGCCATTCAGGGACCGATTTTCATCGAAGCGGCCAACGCCTTGGGCACGGATCCCGCCTTGATCATCATGGCAATCGGTTACGGCGACACCTGGACCAACATGATCCAGCCGTTCTTCGCATTGCCGATCTTGGCGATCGCGGGGCTCGGAGTGAGATCCATCTTGAAGTACACCTTTGTTTCATTGGTCATCAGCGGTGCGGTATTCCTCTTCATCTTGCTGTTGCCCACCTATATTTTCTAACGAGCACGCAAACAAGGAATTCCCATGAGTCTTGAACAGTTTTCACTGGCCAACCGTCACGTTTTAGTGACCGGAGCTGGCCGCGGCATCGGGCAGGCTATGGCACTGGCAGCCGTCAAAGCTGGCGCACGTGTCAGCGCAGTGTCCCGCACGGAGTCCCAACTGGAGCAAACACGGCAGCTTGCCGGACTCGATGGGCAACGCCTGCACACCTATACCTGGGATGTAGCGCAAACCGGCAAAGCCAATGAACTTGTAGACCTTGCCGAAGGCAACGGTCCGGTTGATTCCGTGATCCATGCTGCGGGTGTGCAGCTGCGCAAGCAGGCCATCGATTTGGATCCTGAGGAATGGCGATGGGTACAGAAGGTCAATGCCGAAGCCCCTCTGTTCCTCAGCACCGAGATCGCGCGGCGGGAGATCTCCCGCGGCAGCGCGGTCGGAAGCCACGTCTTCCTCTGCTCCCTGGCAAGCACCATTGGGCTGCCCAATGTCGCACCATACGTCATGTCGAAGTCAGCCGTACTCGGAGCTGTCCGCGCGCTGTCCCGGGAATGGTCGCAACAAGGCATCCGCGTGAACGGCATTGCTCCCGGATACGTCCAAACGCAGCTCACTTCAGATCTCCTGGCCAAACCGGCAGACAGAGAACGAATCCTCTCACGGATCCCGATGAATAGGCTGGGGCACACTGATGACTTTGCCGGACCGGTGGTTTTCTTGCTTTCGGAAGCATCCCGGTACATCACTGGACAGATGCTCAACGTCGACGGTGGCTGGCTGGCCTCCTGAATCAGCTAGCAGAGATGCGAAAAACCCCATCGCCTCTGGCAATGCGCCAGTGGTGATGGGGTTTTCCGCATCAGATGAGCCTTAGCGCGAACGGTAGTTCGGTGCCTCAACGGTCATCATGATGTCGTGCGGGTGCGATTCCTTCAGGCCTGCTGCGGTGATGCGGACGAACTTGCCGCGTGCCTTCAGCTCGGGAACGGTGCGTCCGCCAACGTAGAACATGGTCTGGCGCAGGCCGCCCACGAGCTGGTGGGTGACAGCCGACAGCGGGCCGCGGTAAGGGACCTGGCCTTCGATGCCTTCAGGGATCAGCTTCTCGTTCGATGGCGCGTCAGCCTGGAAGTAGCGGTCCTTGGAGTACGAGGTGTTCTTGCCACGGGTTTCCATTGCGCCCAGCGAGCCCATGCCGCGGTAGGCCTTGAACTGCTTGCCGCCCATGAAGACCAGATCGCCTGGGGACTCAGCGGTACCTGCCAGCAGGGAGCCGAGCATGACCGAGTCGGCGCCAGCCACCAGGGCCTTGCCGATATCGCCCGAGTGCTGCAGGCCGCCGTCAGCGATCAATGGAACGCCAGCTGGAATGGCGGCCTTGGCTGCTTCGTAGATAGCGGTAACCTGGGGAACGCCCACGCCGGCAACGATGCGGGTGGTGCAGATGGAGCCCGGGCCAACGCCGACCTTGATGGCGTCAGCGCCAGCATCGATCAGTGCCTTGGCACCGTCATAGGTGGCTGCCTGGCCGCCGATGATGTCCACGTGCGCAGCCGCTGGATCCTTCTTCAGGCGTGCAATCATCTCCAGCACGCCCTGCGAGTGGCCATTGGCGGTGTCGACAACCAGTGCGTCAACGCCGGCGTCGATCAGGGTCATGGCACGCTCGTAGCCTTCGCCGAAGAATCCAACAGCAGCTGCAACACGCAGACGGCCTTCGTCGTCCTTGGTCGCCAGAGGGTACTGCTCGGCCTTGTCGAAGTCCTTGACGGTGATCAAGCCGGTGAGCTTGCCGTCGTTATCGATGAGTGGAAGCTTCTCGATGCGGTTCTTGGACAGGAGCTCGATTACCTTCTCTGGAGCTACACCGTCATGAGCGGTCACCAGCGGCATGCCGGTCATCACTTCGTAGACCTTGGTGGTCATGTAGCGTTCGCGAGGAACAAAGCGGGTGTCGCGGTTGGTGATGATGCCCAACAGCTTGCGGTTCTCATCTACCACTGGCAGACCGGAGACGCGGTACTGAGCGCACAGCTCATCCCATTCAGCCAAGGTGGCACCCGGGTGCACAGTGACTGGGTCGGTGATCATGCCCGACTCGCTGCGCTTAACCTGGTCAACCTGCTTGGCCTGGGACTCAATGGAAAGGTTGCGGTGGATCACGCCGATACCGCCCTGGCGTGCCAGCGCGATTGCCATGGGTGCTTCGGTCACCGTGTCCATTGCAGCGGAGCTGATGGGCACCTGGATGTTGATGCGCTTGGTGAAGCGGGTGGTGGTGTCCGCCTCCGAAGGAATCACATCCGTCGGGCCAGGCAACAGCAGAACGTCGTCGTAGGTGAGTCCTTCAAAGGCAAAGGGGTTGAACTCAGTCACGGGGGAACCTTTCGGGGCGACAGCGGAGGTTGATTAAATGGTAGAGCTCTTTTGGCGTTCCGGTTATTCCTTCGTGGCGCACTGTGTTCAACCTCATGCCCCATCCCGCATCAGGGGTGATTTATTCCCAGTTTGTTGCTTCCTTGAAAGAAGAAGCGAACTGGCGCTTGGCACTGAGCACGAAGGTCTTGGACAGGTGCGAATCATCCAGGTACGTCAAGACGTTGCCAATGACAGCTTTGCAGACCCCCTCGGGGCAGAGCAACCCCGTCATGTCCAGGGAAACAACCTGGTCGTCATAATCATTGGAATCCAGGAATTGCTCCACTGGATTCACGCTGTTCAAGGCGTAGCCGGCCGAACCATCGCAGTTGGCAGGAAGTCCCTTGTTCGAATCCACGCATTCCGGAATGGAGTAGGTATAGCGCGGGGTATCGCGCATCGCGATGACCCGGCTTCCGGCATCGAGCAGCGGCTGGATCATCTCGGCGTAGTTGTCCACCAGGATCTCCTGCTCCCCCGGGCTGCGAAGCATGTCATCAGGGTCCGCTACGGTCTTGCTGGCCGTGGTCAGCACCATCTGCGGAGCCAGATCCGCTACGTATTCCTGCGCCGCGTCCTGGAAACCGGAGCAGGCTTCTTCCACGCGGTCAGCATCGGAGCCGTAGCGGCAACCCGGTTCGTACACCAGGATCCAGCTGCCGCCAGCTTCCTCGATCATTGCCGAAGCCGCCGCGGACCAGTGCTGCATGTGCGAATCGCCCAGCAGTACCAGGTCCGGCGCTCCCCCGTCGAAAGTGCCGCCCTGCTCGCAGAAGTGGATGCGCTCGTCATCTGGAGCGTTCGCCCCTTCGCAGACATCGCCGGGAGTCTGCCATTCGCTATCCAGTTCGGTCGCCAGCGGCAGGGTCAAAGCCGCAGGTGACGGATCCCAGTCATCTTCGGCGTTGGCCCCGGGGTTGTCGGTGGCGGTCTGCGCCGCGGCCATGGCCCTGCGGTGCTCGACGTTGTTCTCCCAGGCCATCACCGGAAGGCTGGCTACGCCAAGCCCCACAGCGACCACGGCAAACTGGGCAATGAGCTTGAACCCGGTTTGCGGAATCAGGCGCGAGAAGCTGGCACTGGCTTGCCAGGCGATGGCCGGTTTCTCGACGAACTTGGTGGTGGCCCACGAAGCGAGGATCGAGGCAAGAATCAAGACACTGCCGGCAGCGAAGGAAGCCTTCTCGTTCCCGGAGACCTCAAGGTAGAAGACCAGCAACGGCCAGTGCCACAGGTACATGCCGTAGGACAGGTCGCCCAGCTTTACCAGCGGGGGCAAGGAAAGCAGGCCCGACGGGTTGGCCCAGCTGCGCGGTGCCGGAGCCGAGATCACCAAGGCGGCGGCGACCGTGGGCACCAAAGCCATGAAGCCCGGGAACTGCCCCTGCACATCCAGTACGGCGCCACTGCCTATGACGGTGGCCAGGCCGGCCCAGCCTCCGATGCGGCGGATCTTCTCGGGCAGGCTGGAGAGCCACGGCAATGCCAAGGCGAGCAGCGAGCCGAGGGCGAATTCCCATAGGCGCGCGCCCGTGTGGAAGTAGGCCACCTGCTGGTTGGTGGCGGTGATGTGAATGGAATACGCGAGCGAGCCGAGGAAGATGGCTCCGAAGGCGCCGCCTGCTACGGCGGCGAAGCTGTGCCGGGAGAAGAACTTCTTCCAGAGCAGTGCGCTGCCGGCAAGAACCAGCGGCCAGATGATGAAGATCTGTCCCTGGACAGACAGGGACCAGAAGTGCTGCAGCGGCGAGGCGGCGGCAGTGTTGAAGGCGTAGTAGTCCACCTGGTGATCCGAGAGGTACCAGTTCTGCCAGTAGAACAGCGCGGCATTGGACTGGTCGATCAGCTCCAGCCAGCGCGTACTAGGCAGGATGATCCATGCCGCGATGACCACGCCAATGATGACTACCGCCGCTTGCGGTATCAGGCGCGAGAATCGATGCAGCCAGCCGTCGAGCAGAGGCGGGCGCTGCCCGCGGGCGATGCGCCGTGCGGTGGAAGAAGTGAGGAAGAAGGCGGAGAGCATCAAGAAGATGTCCACACCGCCGGAGACCCGGGAGAACCAGATGTGATAGCACATCACCAGCAGGACTGCGAGGGCGCGAAGTCCCTGCAAATCAACTCGGAAACCGGCACGCTGGGTGCTTGTCCGAGACTGATCCAAGGTATGGCTCACTGGCTGCGCTTTCTTCGGGGACAGGTAATTGTCCTCGGCGTTTTCTACTTGATTCACGTCAGACAACCAACCATCTTATCAATTCGCCATGGCCACACCGTGCGAGTTGACGCTGCTGCCGCTGTAAAGCAGCGTATATAGATTGACCGTATTGGCCTGACCTGCTCAGGATTAGCTGTCGAAATTCGAGAACTGGCGCAAAGTTCCACGGCGGTTTGCCGCCCAGCCATCGTCGGCACGGCGGCAAATTGTTGCTTGGCCAGGTGAGCGAAGTCAATCCGCGCATTCTGAAACAACAGCTTTCTTGATTAGACTCATGAATAACTCTGATCAGTTCTAGCCGAGGGGCTCCCGGGTGACGTCTTCAACTCCTATGCCAGGACGACGCGAACGCAACAAGCAGGCGAAGCTTGAACGGATCATCTCCGCGGCCAGCGAACTCTTCGCGGCACACGGTGTCGATGAGGTCACCACGCAGCAGATCGCCGACGCGGCGGATATCGGAACCGGAACCCTTTTCCTCTACGCCAAGTCCAAATCCGAGCTGCTGCTCATGGTGCAGAACCACCGCTACGAACGCTCCTTGGAGCAAGGCATCGAGGCCTCCAAATCAGCAAAGACCGCGCTGGAGGCAACCATGGCCCTTTTGGTACCGATCATCGACTGCAATCGGAAGCATGTCGACAACGGGCGCTTTTATCTGCGCGAAATGGTTTTTGGCGATTCGGCGGAACCGCATCATGCCGAAGCCCTGCGCATAGCGGCGTTGACCGAACAGGCGATTGCCGAGCTCCTGGGCACGCATAGGAATCTGGAGGCGCCGGAGGCAGCCAGGATTGCGCGGGCCATCACTTCCATCCAGTTCCTGGCGATGGCTACTGCTGCGGACCCGGCACTGGCCACAGCTGAAGTCGCCCGGGGCATCCGCGCTCAGATTGCTGCAATCCTCCCCCACTGACGAGCAAAGCGCGCCCACCGCCCAGGCGAACGCGCTCGCTTTACTTCTGCTGCATGGAGATGACGGTCTTGCCGCGCCGGCCACCAGCCTCCATCGATTCAAGGGCCTCTGCAGTTTGCGCAAAACCGAGGACCTGGCCCACCACGGGCGTCAGGACCCCAGAGTCCACCAGTTCGGCAATGCCTCGCAGCTGCTGGCCGCTGGGCTTCATGAAGAGGAACTCGTACCCGACACCCAGCTTCTTGGCCTTCTTGAGAACTGACCGGCTTAGCGCGCGGACCGCCAAGCCCATCACCGGATTCAGCCCTGCTTCCTTGGCGAATGCCGGAGTCGGCGGACCCGAGATGCCGATGACCTTCCCTCCAGGGCGCAGGACTCCCAGCGACTTGGCAAGCGTTTCGCCGCCCAGGCTGTCAAGCACCAGGTCATAGCCCGAGATACTTACCTGGAAATCCTCGGTCTTGTAGTCGATGACTTCATCGGCTCCGAGCTCCTGCAAGAATTCGGCGTTCGTCGCCGAGGCTGTTGTCGCGACGTAAGCGCCCAGGTGCTTGGCCAGCTGGATGGCGATGGTTCCGACGCCGCCAGCGCCAGCGTGGATGAGTACTCGCTGCCCCGGCTGCAGATTTCCCCGCTCAACTAGTGCCTGCCACGCAGTCAGTGCAACCAGGGGCAGCGAGGCCGCTTGCACCAGGTCGATGGAGACAGGCGCCTTCGCAATATCCATTTCATTCACGGCAATGCGCTGGGCGAAAGCTCCGATCCGATGATCTCGAGGGCGGGCAAAAATCTGGTCCCCTACCGTAAAGCCGCGGACTCCTGAGCCGAGCCCGATCACGGTCCCTGCGACGTCGTGGCCGAGAACCAGCGGCATCTTGTAGGGCAGGATTGCCTTGAATTCGCCTGCGCGGATCTTCTCGTCAAGCTGGTTGACGCCAGCGGCCGCAATCTCGATAAGCACCTCCCGCTCCCCCAACTCAGGTTCAGCGACCTCGGCCTGCACCAGGGCACCCTTGTAGTTTTCGAGAACGAACGCGTGCATGGAAGATCTCCTGTACGGATATGAAATGGGCATCAATCTTTGACTGAGTTCAATTATGAGCGCACTCATTTATCGTGTCAATGAGCTGGGTCACCCCGGGTGGATCGTTTTCTGAGAACAAAAAGCCGCCGCTGGATCCAGGAGATAAATCCTGGATCCAACGGCGGCTTTCGCTCACGAAGCAATGCTTCGGTGACGGGCTAAACCCTAGTGGCCGTGCGCCTCTTCAGCTTCTTCAGCCTTCTCTGCCACCAAGGTCTCGGTGGTCAGAACCAAGGCCGCGATCGATGCTGCGTTGCGCAGTGCCGAGCGGGTTACCTTGACTGGGTCGATGACGCCTGCGTGCAGCAAGTTCTCGTAGACACCGGTCTTGGCGTTGAAGCCTTCGTTGGCTGGGGACTCTGCCACCTTGGAAGCAACTACCGCACCGTCGAAGCCGGCGTTGGTAGCGATCCAGAAGAGCGGCTGCACCAGCGCGCGGCGGACAATCGCAACGCCTGCTGCTACGTCGCCTTCGGTGGCTGCGATGCGGGCATCGGTATCCAGCGAAGCCAGCGCGTCGACCAGGGCGGTACCGCCGCCGGCAACGATGCCCTCTTCCAGGGCAGCACGGGTGGAGGACACAGCATCCTCGATGCGGTGCTTGCGTTCCTTCAGCTCGACCTCGGTGGAAGCGCCCACCTTGATCACGCCGATGCCGCCGGACAGCTTGGCCAGGCGCTCGGACAGCTTCTCGCGGTCCCACTCCGAATCGGTGCGGTTCAGCTCAGCCTTCAGCTGGGCTACGCGCTCTGCGACATCTTCCTCGGTGCCAGCGCCATCAACGATGGTGGTGGAATCCTTGGTGATGGTCACGCGGCGTGCCGAGCCGAGTACCTCGGTGCCAACCTGGTCCAGGGACAGGCCCAGTTCCGGGGAGACAACCTGGGCACCGGTGAGGATAGCCAGATCCTGCATCATTGCCTTGCGGCGGTCGCCGAAGCCTGGAGCCTTGACGGCTACCACGTTCAGCAGGCCGCGCAGCTTGTTGACCACCAGGGTGGAAAGGGCTTCGCCCTCGACATCCTCGGCGATGATCAGCAGCGGCTTCTTCGCTTCCAGGACCTTTTCCAGCAGTGGCAGGAATTCTGCCACGGTGGAGATCTTGGCTGGGTTGATCAGGATCAGTGCGTCTTCCAGGACAACTTCCTGGCGCTCCTGGTCGGTGATGAACTGTGGCGAGAGGTAGCCCTTGTCGAACTGCATGCCTTCGGTCAGGACCAGCTCGGTAGCGGTAGTCGAGGACTCCTCGATGGTGATCACGCCATCGGTGCCCACGGTCTTGAAGGCCTTGGCCAGCAATTCGCCGATTTCATCCGACTGCGCGGAGATCGCGGCTACGTTAGCAACCTTGTCCTCTACGGCAACGGCGTTAGCGGCCAATGCGTCCGAAACGATCTCCACAGCCAGTTCAATGCCCTTGCGGACATCGCCCGGAGCGGCGCCTGCGGCGACGTTCTTCAGGCCTTCCTTGACCAGGGCCTGAGCGAGCACGGTGGCGGTGGTGGTGCCGTCGCCTGCTACGTCATTGGTCTTGGTGGCTACTTCCTTGGCCAGCTGCGCGCCAAGGTTCTCGTATGGATCTTCCAGATCGATCTCACGCGCAATGGTGACACCGTCATTGGTGATGGTCGGGGCGCCCCAGGTCTTGGCAAGCACCACATTGCGGCCGAGTGGGCCGAGGGTGACCTTCACCGTGTTTGCGAGCTTATCAATGCCCGCTTCGAGGGCGCGTCGCGCTTCCTCGTTGAATGCTAGCTGCTTAGCCATGCATTTTCTCCTGAAACTTTAGAGAGGTTGGCGTTACTTTACGACGACTGCCAGTACGTCGCGAGCCGAGAGCACCAGGTACTCTTCGTTGCCGACCTTGACCTCGGTTCCGCCGTACTTCGAGTACAGGACTACGTCGCCTTCTGCAACGTCCAGGGGAATGCGGTTGCCGTTGTCATCGATGCGGCCTGGGCCTACGGCGACTACGGCGCCTTCCTGTGGTTTTTCCTTAGCGGAGTCTGGGATGACCAGGCCCGAAGCGGTGGTGGTTACGGCTTCGACCTGCTTGATGACAATGCGGTCTTCGAGCGGCTTGATGGAGACAGACATGGTCTCTCCTTTTCGTGTATGAACCAATGGTTGTAGGGGTGCGCCCTATGGCATTGGACCAACCGTCGTCGCGGTGCCAGTTGGTGGTATCCAGTCAGGCGGTGTGTAACGCTGCAAGCTGCAGATGCAACTTCCATCGTGACACCCACACATGACTTTAGGACGAGCTTTAGCACTCGGTCAAGGCGAGTGCTAATCATTGCCCTACTTCTTCACACCGGTTCGCGCAGAGCGCACAGCCGCGGACTCTTCGATATCCTCCGGAGCGTCCAGATCCATCTCGGTGAGCTTGACCATCTTGGACTTGGTCACCATGCGGTGCACCAGCCACAGTCCGAGGAACAGCGGCAGCCCGATATAGGCCGAGAGCACTTCCAGCCCGTGGCCGGCCAGCACCGCTTGGTAGTTCTGACCGACGATCACGGCAATCAGCATCAGGAAGGCCACGATGGGTCCTAGCGGGAAGAGCGGGGCCAAGTAGGGCAGGTCCTTCACGCTGTAGCCCTGGGCGAGATAACCGCGGCGGAAGCGGTAGTGGGATACGGCAATACCCACCCAGACGATGAACCCGCACAGCCCCGAGACATTCAGCAGCCAGGTATAGGCCGCACCCTGGCCCACCAGGGCGGTGAGGAACCCGAAGAGGCCTACCGCAGCGGTGGCCAGCAGAGCCATGATCGGCACGCCGCTGGAGTTGGTGCGCCCGAAGATCTTCGGAGCCTTGCCATCGTGGGCCATGGAGTAGAGCATGCGGGTTGAGGCGTAGAGCCCCGAGTTGCCAGCCGAGAGGATGGCGGTGAGAATGACCGCGTTCATGGCAGCAGCGGCAAAAGCGATGCCGGCCCGCTCGAAGACCAGGGTGAAGGGCGAGGAAGCCACGTCGGCTTCGCCGCTGGCCAGCAGGCTCGGGTCGGTGAACGGAATCAGGCAGCCGATGATGAAGATGGCACCGATGTAGAAGAGCATGATGCGCCAGAACACCCGGCGGATGGCCTTGGGCACTTCGCGGCGCGGATCCTTGGCTTCGCCTGCGGCGACACCCACCAGCTCGGTGCCCTGGAAGGAGAATCCGGCAATCATGAAGACCGAGACGATGGACAGCCAGCCGCCATGGAAGACATCCTTGCCTTCGCGCCAGTTGGCCAGCGGATCGGTGTGCGCGCCGAGCACCCCGAAGATCATCAGAACGCCGGCGGCCAGGAAGGCGATGACGGTGACCACCTTGATCATGGCCAGCCAGAACTCGCCTTCGCCGAAGGCCTTGGCGGACAAAGCATTCAAGGCGGTCAAGGCCACCAGGAAAGAGCCGGCCCAGACCCAACCGGGGACATCAGGCAACCAGAAGCTCATCACGATGCCAGCGGCCACCAGTTCCGCTGCAACAGTGATGGCCCAGTTGAACCAGTAGTTCCAGCCGATGGCGAAGCCGAAGGAGGGGGAAACGAAGCGGGTAGCGAAGGTCTGGAAGGATCCGGCCACCGGGATCTTCGCGGTCATCTCGCCCAGGGACTGCATGAGCAGGTACACCATGAGACCCACCGCGGCGTAGGCCAGCAGCGCGCCGCCGGGACCCGCCTGGGCAATAGTGCCGCCGGAGGCCACGAACAGCCCGGTGCCGATGGAACCGCCAATGGCGATCATCTGCAGGTGGCGGCTGCTCATGCCGCGCTTGAGCTGGTTCTGCACCAGGGGTGCGGGATCCACGGCCTTTGGACCGGTTGTCGACGTCACTGTCGTTCGCTGCATAGGTTTCATCACAGGTGCCATACAACACCAGTTCCACAGGGGAATGCGACGTGGATCACTTCAGGTCTTGCGGAGGACATGCAGCCGCTCGCAGCAAGCGGGGCGACTTGGTCCAGCGAACCGCTTCCTAGTGGCGGAGAACTGTAAAACAGCGATAGGGCTACTCGTTAGCCAGATGATCCAATTAGCAACAAGCATTACTCTCTCTAACGAAATCAATGCCTATGAGATAGCGATACTTAGTCTTTTCGTTTCAGGGCTTCACATCTCCCGGCTTCGAACTGCTCTTGGCGCAACTGCTGGGCGGCCGGATCCCGGAGCTTGGCGAAGCCCGCTTGGCGATTCTGTGAATTCTGAATGTGACGCGTTTTTGTCACATAGATCACTGGCCCTGCGGGCTGGGCACACCGAGAGGGCCAGTCTGTTCCAAGACGCATCAACGATAGTCTTGGATCATGGCCCAGGCTTCAAATGACTCTACGCTCAATGAACAATTCGCCGCCCTGCTTTCGGAAGACGGCTGGAAGCTGCTTTCCACCATCGACCCGTCCATGGTGGCCACCAAGGATGCTGCTTGGTCGCTGAATGAGAAGCTGCGCAAGGAAGGCCACGACGCCCAGGTGGTTCGCGCCGTCATGGCGCAGGCCGAGC
This sequence comes from Glutamicibacter sp. NPDC127525, assembly GCF_042672105.1. Taxonomy (NCBI): domain Bacteria; kingdom Bacillati; phylum Actinomycetota; class Actinomycetes; order Micrococcales; family Micrococcaceae; genus Glutamicibacter; species Glutamicibacter sp. NPDC127525. The sequence continues at coordinate 952,142 of NZ_JBHXVN010000001.1, forward strand.
TGCGTTTCCGGGCGAGGGTGAAATTCGGCCCCTTTGCAGACTCGTTGATCTTGACCCCGGCCGGACTGGAGCAGGCCACGCGCCTGACCATCGCCGGGCTGCATGCCCGCCGCTACACCAATGCCGGTTCCACCCACGTCGCAGACCTCGGATGCGGCATCGGCACCGACTCCATTGCGCTGGCCAGCGCTGGCCTGCAGGTCACCGCAGTAGAGCTGGATGAAACCACCGCGGCAGCCACAACCTTGAACCTGATGCCCTTCGACAATGCCACCGTGATCCACGGCAGCGCCGAGGACACCGATCTGACCGGGATTGACGGCGTCTGGCTGGATCCAGCCCGGCGTACCGACGTGAAGGGAAGCACCCGCCGACTCTTCGACCCCGAGGCGTTTTCCCCGCCCCTGTCTTTCGTGGAGAAGCTGGTGGACTCCGGGCTGGACGTCGGAGTGAAACTCGGTCCGGGCCTGCCCCATGAAGCGATTCCGGCGAACGCCGAGGCTGTCTGGATTTCGGACCACGGCTCGGTCATCGAGGCCTGCCTCTGGTTCGGCAAGCTCAAGCGCAAGGACATCGCCCGTGCCGCGCTGGTCATCGACAAGGACGGCGCCCACGAGTTGGCCAGTGCAGCTGCCGCGGCAAATGATCAGCCAGCCCCGGTAGGCGAATTGGAAGCGCACATCTACGAACCCGATGGCGCAGTGATCCGTTCCCACCTGATCTCGACCTTGCTGGAGCGCACTGGCGGCCACCTGCTCGATGAGCACATCGCCTACTTCACCCATAACCAGCAGATTTCCACGCCGTTTGCCCGCGGATACAAAGTCATGGCAGTGCATGACTACAACGTGAAGAAGCTGCGCAGCTGGGTGAAATCCAACGGCATCGGCACATTGGATATCAAGAAGCGCGGAGTCGACGTCACGCCCGAAGAATTGCGCCGCATTTTGCTGGCAGGCTCCCCCAAGAGCGCCAAGAACAAGGCAACGCTGATCCTGGCTCGCCTCGGCGACAAACGCGTAGCTTTCGAGGTCATCCCGCACTAGTCTGGGGTGACGCAGGTCCCACCGGAGCATTGTCCCGGCAGGAGCGGCGCAATACATACAATGAGTATGGAGAAACATCGAGGAATCGGTGGACGCTCCATCCACTTTGTTCGGCTCCGGAGCATTCCGTCCGAGACGTCATCAATAGGAGCGCCGTGCAGAAAATCGAGTTCGCCCACTCTTCCCAATCCACTATCGGTGTCGAATGGGAAATCGCCTTGGTCAATCGCGAAAGTGCGGACTTGTGCTCGGTTGCCGAGAGTATCCTTGACCAGCTCAAGGATGAGGCCGGTCTTGACCACGAAGATGAGCATCCGACAGTGAAGCCGGAATTGTTGATGAATACCGTGGAGGTGGTCACCGGTGTCCATACCAACGTGGCAGACGCGGCTGAGGAACTGCGCACCAACGTGCGCATGCTCAACGAGGTCGCCGGAAACCACGGCGTGGACCTGTATTCCGCGGGCTCCCATCCTTTTGCCGCGCCGACCTTGCAGCCGGTGACGGACAAGGACCGCTATGCCAAGCTGATTGACCGCACCCAGTGGTGGGGCCGCCAGATGGTGATCTACGGCGTGCACGTGCACGTGGGCTTGGACGATCGCGAAAAAGCGCTTCCAATCACTGACGGTTTGATCAACTACCAGCCGCATTTCCAAGCACTCAGCGCCTCCTCCCCGTACTGGGGCGGGGAAGACACCGGCTACGCTTCGCAGCGTTCGCTGATGTTCCAGCAGCTGCCAGCTGCCGGGATCCCCTTCCACTTCGATTCATGGTCCGAATACGAATCCCACGTTGCAGACATGCTGCATACCGGGGTTATTGATGATGTCTCCGAGATCCGCTGGGATGTGCGTCCGGTACCTCGTTTGGGCACCGTGGAAATGCGCATCTGCGATGGCGTGAGCTCTCTGGATGACATTGCCGCTTTTACCGCACTGACCCAGTGCCTGGTGCACGACATGTCGCTATCCATCGAAGCCGGCTACAAGATTCCTGTTATGCCGGCCTGGTTCCGAGTGGAGAACAAGTGGCGCGCCGCCCGCTACGGGCTGGATGCCATCATCATCCTCAACGCCCAAGGCGACGAGATGCTGGTGACCGACCACCTGCGCTCAGAGGTCAAGCGCCTGGCACCGATTGCCGAGCAGCTGGGATGCGCCGAGGAACTGCAGGGCATAATCCGTTTGATCGAACGCGGGGCGGAATACCAGTTGCAGCGCAATACCTTTGCGGCTTCGGGCGGGGACTTCAAGGCAGTGGTGCAGGAAAACGTCCGGCGCATGAAGGCTGTTTAGTCCGGGCAGCGCCCTCGAAGTCAGGAATTAAGGCATCCAGCTCATGCAGTAATCAAGATTCTTGATAACAGTTCGAGCTGCTGCTTCGGGATCGCCTGCTTCGATTGCGTCTACCAGTGATTCGTGGCCCTCGTGCAGGCAGCCATCGAATCCGTCGGAAAGCCTCTGGACCATCTTGGTTCCGTGGAAAACATCCCCGAAGCTCTCATAGATCTCATGCATCAGCGGAACACGGGAAGCCCGCGCCACTTCCAGATGGAATTTCCAGTCGGCTTTCGCCCACGCAGGATAATCCCGGTTTCCCCATGCTTCGCTTCGCTGGCCCAGCAACGCGCGCAACTGTTCGACTACTTTTGCATCAGCGGCTTTGGCAGCGAGCCGGGCCGACTGGGTATCCAGGGCGAATCGCACCTGGAGCACGTCCTGGTCGGAGTGGTCTCGGTACACCCGTTGGGCGGTGCCGCTGATCTCGCTGGTCGCGCGCACGTAGGTGCCATCTCCACGGCGGACCTCGAAGATCCCCGTGCTGGCCAGCGCCTTGATGGCTTCGCGCAAGGTCCCGCGGGAGACGCCCATTTCCGCCATCAGCTCGGGTTCAGCCGGAACGCGGTCCCCCACCTTCCAGCGGCCCTTCGCTACGGCGCTCTGCAGCTTCGCCACAACCTCTTCGGACAAGGGCGGACGCAATGGGGTCTTGCTCATGGCCGCTCCGCTTCAGCCGAGCCGTCCACTTCGATCAACGGATGCGAATCGGCTTCGGTACGCAGGCCGCCCAGCTTGTAGCAGAACAGAAGCTGCACCACAGCGAAGGCGAGGATGATCACCAAGCCAACCGTCCAAGATCCCAATGCGCCCTGCATGAGCCCCAGGGCGAAGGGTCCAATGGCTGCAATCAGGTAGCCGACAGATTGGGCCACCGTGGACATTGCTGTCGTTTCTTCTGCGCTGCCGCCACTGCGGCTGAGCATGAGCATCACCAGCGGGAACACCCCGAAGCCCAGGCCAATGAAGACCGAGCTGATCAAGGACAGTTCTACCGGCAAGAGCAGCAGAGCGATAAAACCGAGTACCGAGCAGCTGGTAGTCAGCACGAAGGCACTGCGCAGCAGCGCCGGCTTCGAAGCCATCCAGAGCATGATCATGACTGCCGGGATGCTGACTCCCTGCACGATGCCCAGCATCAAGCCGGCATCAACTGGCTCCAGCCCGCGCGAAATGAGGATATGCGGCAACCAGCTGACCACGGTATAGACCAGCAGCGACTGGATGCCGAAAACAGTGGTGAACAGCAAGCCCTTGCGCGTGGCCAGTAGCGGCCATGGAGAAACATGCGTGCCCTTCTGAACAGCGGAACGCTTCCCGGAGATGGACAGCGGCACAAAGACCAGCAAAGCCAGGCCGGCGGGAATCGCCCACAAAGCCAATGCCGTCGTCGGCGAACCCGCCTTCACCGCCAGCGGGACGCTGATTGCGGAGGCCAGCGTCGCGCCGATGGACATGGTGGTCGTGTAGGCCGCGGTCATCGACGCGGCGCGGTTCCCGTGGTGCTCTCGAATAAATGAGGGCATGGCCACATTGCAGATGGCCAAGCCGCACATGCCTACCACGGTGCCGGCCAGCAAGGCCCAAGTTGAATCGACAATGCGCAAGGCCAGCCCAGCGGTGAGCAGCAGCAAGGACAGGGCGATGCCCAGTTCCAGTCCGGTCCTGCCGATCACCAAGCTCGTTGCCGCGCCAGCCACGGCAAAGCACAAAACTGGGATCGTCGGCAGCAGCGAAGCGATGAACGTGCCGTACCCCATCATCTCCTGCAGGTCATGGAAGAGCGGAGATGCCGAGGCAATACCCATGCGCAGGTTCAGCCCGACGAGGATCACCGCCGCAACTGCCAGTGCGCTTGCCCGCCAGGGATGCTTGGCGGCTTTGCTGGCAGGAGGCGGGGCCGCGGATTCTGATGCGTTGTCGATCACGTTTAAACATTAGACGTTTGATGTTTCACGCGGCGAATCCTGTGATCCAGCGCACCAGAACCTCGCGGCGTGCCCGCTTCTGTCCGCCAAGTACTGCTGCTCGGGGCCGAACTCCGGCTACGTCGTGCACTTGGCAAGCACCGCAGGATGGCCCGCGACCCGATTTACCCCAAGCCACCCTCGGGCTTCCTGGATCCTGGCAGCAGCCAGCCTCCTATGCGAAGCCCAGCTCGCGCGCCGTGAGATTCTTGTATGACGCTTTCCCGCCGGAGACAAAGAGCTTGATCCCGGCATCAGTGGACAGCGGGAACACGCGATGAGAGTGGACGAGCCGCCCGTCGCCGAAGAACACCTCGACGCTAGAGCGATCCACCAGGATGCGCACGTCGAGTTTCCCGCTCGGTACCTCCAATGGGCTCTTGGATTCGCCCTTATCCCCCGGATGGAAGCCCGGCTTGCGATTCACATAGGCGAACCCGCCGGCCAAATAGAGCCCGGTTGCCACATGGCGCGTTCCGGATACGGCCCGGCACAGCTCGAAACCGATGTTTTCCGGCGGGTTGGCCGGGTCCCACTGCAATTCGCACTGCAGCACATAAGCACTGCTGGAGAACGGGAGAATCTTCTCCCCCGAAACCACAGGGCTGCCGAACTTGGTGGTTGCACGGGCTAGCCTGTCCAGCTGCGCCACCGGAACAGAAGCGAGGTAATTGCCATTCGGTCCGGCAACCATCCGCACCTCGCGCACAATCATGTCGTCTCCGTTGTAGCCATCGGTGGCCATGCTCGGAGCATTATGCGGATAATCCCAGAAGTTGTTCCAGCCAATGGCGCGGCGCATTCCGGGATTTTCGCTGCCATCGGCGTGGTGGTCCGGATAGGTCACCGCGCCGTAGAAGTCGAAGCCCCAATCCAGCCATTGCGGCTCGGCCTGAGAAGCAGTGAAGGCCTTTCCGTCGAAGTCGCCAATCCAGTAGGCGTAGGTAGCGGGCAAATCGCGGGGCTTGCCGTTAGCGCTGGTTCCCAGCACCCAATGCCTGGAACCATCCGAAGCCTGGATCTGGAAGAGATCTGGGCATTCAAGAATGCCCAGAGTGGTGCGCACGAATTCGCTGGTTCTCGTCCACTGCTTCAGATCCGCCGAAGCATAGATTCCGATGCGGTCTCCCTCGGCATTGAGCAGGACCCACTGAGAGCTCTGCTCATGCCAGATCACCTTCGGGTCTCGGAAGGCATCGGTGCCCGGGTTGGCCAGAACCGGTTCGGTCCCTCCGGGTTTGAAGCTGCGTCCCTTGTCGGTGGAGTACCAGAGGTACTGGGCCTGCACGCCATTGGGGGCTTGGGTGACCAAAGCAATCAGCGTGCCCTTCCCGTATCCTGCGGTGTTTTGCTGGTCGATGACAATTGATCCGGACCAGCAGTCCCCGTTGGGGCTCTCATGCTTGCTGATAGCTACGCCGCGGTCAGTGAAATTGACGTGGTCAGTGGTGCTCGCCATGCGCCAGCTGGTCCCATTGCCGCCGAGAATGTAGTCCTCGTTGTAGAGGTAGTAGTACAGGTATTCGCCATCAAGATACACCGGACGCTGCGGGTCGTTCTTCCAATTGTCGGGGACGCTGAAGTGGTAGGTGGGACGGTAGCTCATGGCCGGGGAAACGCCCCTCTTGGTCTTGGAGCTGCCTGCGGGAGCGGCATGGGCTGCATCTGGGCCAACCCCGGCCAGCCCCAAAGCGGTGGCTGCAGCCAGGGTTTTGACAACATTTCTCCGGGAGGCGCTGCCGTAGGCGGCATTCATATCCAGATTCAATTCATTTCGCTTTCGCCGGCCAGCACCCAGTGCTGGCGTGATTCATCGATCATGTGCTTTTTCAGGGTGGTGCTGGCCGACCAGCGGTGGATCTGTTCACGCAGGGCCGCGCGCTTCGACGCATCCTGGCTGCTGTCGCGGTCCGGGTCGGGTACCGCGCCCACCAGCAGCCGGGTGTATGGATGCCGGGGATTGTCCAGCAGCTGCACGGACTCGCCCGACTCGACTATTCGCCCCTCGTTAAGTACCGCGATCCGGTCCGAGAGATAGCGGGCGGATGCCAAGTCGTGGGTGACATAGAGGATGCAGATCCCATGCTCATCGCGCAGCTTGTGCAACAGATTCAGCACGCCGATCCGCACCGAGACATCCAGCATGGAGGTCGGCTCATCGGCCAGGATGACTTTCGGCTTGGCTGCCAGCACGCGGGCGATTGCAATGCGCTGGCGCTGTCCGCCGGAGAGCTCGTGCGGGAATGAGGACAACACATCCGGGCTCAGCCCGACGGTGGACACCAGCTTGGCCATTTCTGCGCGCTTGGACTTGATGCTTGGCTGGTGCAGCGCCAAGGCGCGTTCCAGGATGTGCTCCACTCGGAAGGCCGGGTTCAACGAACCGAAAGGGTCTTGGAACACCATTTGCACTTCGCTGCGGTAGTTCCGGGCCGCTGATCCCTTGAGCCCGGATATGTCCTTTCCATTGACCAGCATTTCCCCGGAATCCGGTACCTCAAGCAATGCCAAGCAGCGGGCCAACGTCGATTTACCGGAACCTGATTCGCCCACCAGCGCCACGATTTCACCGCGGTGCAGCTCCAGGTCGATACCCCTCAGGGCCGGAACCTTCGTGCGACGGAACAGTGCGGTGCTGGTGAAAGATTTGCTCAGCGAACGGATACGCACCACTGGCACCATAGAGGCGTGCTTGGCAGCTGTCGAGGTCATGGCAGTTCTCCTTGAGTGAGGACCGGGGCTTGGGTCGGGGCGACCCAATGGCCTTCGCCTACCTGCCTAAGGTCCTTGATGTTGGTGAATCTGGTGCCTTCGGCCAAGCCGGTGAGCTTGACTTTCGGTCCGTGCAGGGGCGGGAACGCTCCGAGCAGCGCCTGCGTATAGGGGTGCTTCGAACCATGGCGCAACGACGGCGCCGGTGCCAGCTCCACGATGCGCCCGCCGTACATGATGCCAATGCGATCGGAGAGCTCAAGCATCAGCGACATGTCATGGGTGATGAACAGGATGGCGAATCCGAGTTCGCTTTGCAGTTCCCTGATCTGCTCCAGGATTTCTTGCTGAACCACTACGTCCAGCGCCGTGGTGGGCTCATCCAGGATCAGCAACCGCGGGTTCAGCGCACAGGCCATGGCAATGACAATGCGCTGGCGCTGTCCGCCTGAAAGCTGGTGCGGATAGGCCCGCAATCGCGCCGGATCGATGCGCACCATGGTGAGCAGCTCTTCGGCGCGCTGCACCGCGGCAGCACGGGTGCCGCCACGGTGCGTGCGGATCACGTCGACAAACTGCTCGCCAATTCGAGTGACCGGGTTCAATGAGTTCATCGCCGACTGGAATACCATGGCGACGTTGTTCCAGCGCCAGGCGCGCAGTTCCGCTTCGTCCATGCCCAGCACATCTTGGCCTTCAAAGAGGATCTTGCCGTGGGTGATCCGCGCAGGATCTTTCAGCAAGCGCATGATCGAGTTGGCAATGGTGGACTTGCCGCAGCCGGACTCCCCCGCCAAACCGAAGATTTCACCGGAGTGGATGGCGAAGCTGACCCGGTCAGCGCCGCGCACAGCTCTCTCGTCGCTGACGTACTCGACGGTCAGGTCCTGGACTTCCAATACCGGGACGCTCATTTTTCTTCCTTTCGCACCACGGTAGTCGCCGCGGTGCTTCTCGTTGCATGCTTCGGGCGGCGCAGGCGCGGATTGGTGATTTCATCCACCGCGTAGTTGCACAGGGCCAAGGCGAAGGCGACCAAGGCGATGGCCAGGCCCGATGGCACGAAAATCCACCATTGGCCCAGCATCAGCGATCCGTCGCTGGTCGCCCAGAACAGGTTGGTACCCCAGGAGATGGTGTTCACGTCGCCCAAGCCCAGGAATTCAAGCCCAGCCTGTGCGCCGATGGAGCCGATGATGCAGCCAAGCAGCGTGGTCATGACGACCGAGGCCATATTGGGGAGCATTTCGCGGACCATGATGCGCAGCGGGCGCTCGCCCGATACCAAAGCCGCGGCAACATAGTCTTTTCCGCGGATGGACATGGCCTGGGAACGCATGACGCGTGCGCTGCCTGCCCATCCGGTAATCATCAGCACCACGATCACCGTGCCAAGACCAGGCGGCATGAATGCCGCCAGGATCACCAGCAACGGCAGGCCGGGCACCAGCAGGAAGACGTTGGTAACCAGGGAGAGCACCTCGTCCAGGCCGCGGCCGAAGTAGGCCCCGCTCAACCCGACCAGCACGCCGACAATGGTGGAGAGGATGCCGGCGGCGAAGCCGACGAAGAGCGACGAGCGGGCACCCCACAGGGTCAGCCCCAAAACGTCTTGGCCCTTGCTGGTGGTACCCAGCCAATGCTCCATGCTTGGTGCGCTGGCACCGGCCGAGGTAATCCGCGACGGATCCCCGGGGAAGAGCGCCGGGGCAAGCAAGGCCAGGATGATAAAGGCAAGCAGGATGCTGAGCCCAGCCACGGCCTTGCCGTTGCGGAGCAAAGTCCGCAGCAACCGGGTAGCACTGACTCTGGCACGAGCGGAGCCGCTTTCCTCCGCTGGTTGCGAGGCAGCCAGAGTCTGTGGATCTGTAGCATTCTGGGTCATGGCGATCAGCCTTTCCGCACGCGAGGGTCGAGTCGGACGTAGACAAGGTCTACGAGGAAGTTGGCTATCAGCACCGCGGCAGTAATGGTCAGGAACATGCCCTGCATCAGCGGGTAGTCAAGGCCTTGGACAGCGCCGAGCAGCTGGTAGCCGACGCCTGGGTAGGCGAATACCACTTCGGTCAGCAGTGCGCCGCCGACGATGAAGCCGATGCTCATGCCCATGCTGGTGACCGATGGCAGCATCGCGTTGCGTGCCGCGTAGTTCAGCATGATGCGGTGCGGTCGCAGCCCCTTGGCCTCGGCCATCAAAATGTAGTCTTCGGAGTTGGTGGCAATCATGGTGTTGCGCATGCCCAGCATCCAGCCGCCCAGGGAAACCAGCACGATGGTCAGCGCGGGCAGGACCAGGTGCGCTGCAACGTCCAGGATGAATTCGAGATTGAATCCGGGAACCAGGCCTACGGAGAAGGCATGGCGCATCGGGGCGACGCCCATGTTGATGCCGAAGATGTACAAGGCCCCCATGGCTAGCCAGAAATACGGGAAAGAACCGATGAACACCAGCAGCGGTGGAGCAACCGAGTCCAAGAAGCCGCCACGGCGCCAGGCGGCAAGGATGCCCAGGAGGTTTCCGAGGATCACGGCGAAAATCAATGAAGTCAGTCCCAGCAGCAAGGTCCACGGCAGCTGCGAGGCGATGACCTCGGAGACTGGAGTGGGGAAACGGGAAATCGACATCCCAAAGTCGCCGGTCAAGACACGGCCAAGATAGCCAAAGTATTCGGGGATGATGGGGCCGCCGTCCACTCCCATCAGGGTTCGAAGTGCTTCGACTTGTTGTGGCTCAAGCCGTTGCTGCGAGCGGGACAGCATGCGGGTGACGGGATCGCCTGGCATCAGCCGCGGTAGAAGGAAATTCAGGGTGATTGACGCCCAGAAGGCTAGGAGATAAAAGCCCAAGCGCCGTAGGAGGAAACTCATGTTGTGTGTCCTTGGCTAAGGATCGCAACGCAGCGGGCGGACGGTATCCGCCCGCTGCGAAGGGAAAATGTTGCTAGTTCGCTGGTTCCAGGCTGGTGAGCACCAGAACGGTGGTCGGGGCCCGGTTGCTCAACGTGGCATACGGGTTATCTTCGGTTGGCCAACCCACGAAGTTCTCAGTGGTGTAGGCACCCCATTCCGGGCCGGCGAATAGCGGTACTACCGGTGCCAGTTCGCTGTAGCGAGCCTGCAGGTCGTTAACGATCTGCTTCTGTTCTCCCTCATCGCCGGCAGCCACGAACTTGTTCAACAGCTCATCTGCTTTTTTATCGCTGAACCGGTGGTAGTTGTCAAAGGTCTGCTTGCCCACGGGCTTGACGTTCTGGCTGCCCATGAGGTTGAGGTAGTACTGGTAAGGAGTCGGAGCGTTAGCGGTCCAAACGATTCCGGTGTCGAATTCACCGGTTTCGTAGCTTGCGGTCACCGCGGCCCAATCCGGCGAATCAACAGTGGCCTTGATGCCCACGTCCTGGAGGTTTTGGGCGATGATATTCGCTACCGAAAGCCAATCCGAGGAGGTTGAACCCACGGAGATATCGAAGGTGAATGGCTTGCCAGCGGCGGTGGTGCGCTGCCCCTGTGCATTCTCCTTGAAGCCTGCTTCATCAAGAAGCTTCTTTGCGCCTTCCACATCCCGCGTGGTCCAGTCGCACTGTTCGACGACCGCAGCGTCGCGCCACTTGTCATAGTTGCCGGACAGTCCGGTGCAGTCCGCTGGTTTGGCGTAGTCGGACATGCCGACCTTGACAACCTGTTCGCGGTCTACGGCCATGCTCAACGCCTTGCGTACGCGAACATCCGAGAATTCTTTCTTGGTAGTGTTCAGCTGCCAGTTGATTTCGGCGCCAGTGGTCGGGAACCAGAAATGACGGTGCTCCGGATCCTTGTCCACGTAGGTCGATTGGATATCCGGCATGTAGGTTTGCGTCCAGTCAACATCGCCGGAGATGGCGGCGAGGTTGGCTCCGTCGTTGCCGGCGAAAGCGAGCATGCGGATGCCGCCGATATTCTGCTTCTCGGGTTGCCAATAGTATGGGTTCTTGCCCAATTCGAAGGACTGCGCCTGGAAATTGGCTACTTCGGTGTATGGTCCGGTGCCTACCGGTTTCGGGTTCTCTTCATTTCCGGGCTTGTCGAACTTGGACCAGATGTGGGCCGGAACAATCACCTGCTGGCCCAGTTCGTAGAGGGCCGGGGTGAATGCCTGCTTGAAGTGGAACTCGATGGTCGAGTCATCGAGAGTCTTGATGGACTTCAGGTAGTCATAGCCGCCGAGCAGTTCCTTTTGCAGTTCAACTGAGAGCTTGACGTCCTTGGACGTCAGCGGGGTGCCATCGGAGAATTTAACGCCCGGACGCAGATTGAAGGCCAGCGACTTTCCGTCTTTGCCTGCACTCCACTCCGTGGCCAGCCAAGGCACGGTGTCGCCGCCTGCCGGGTTGTAGACCAGCATGGATTCGTAAATGGACTGCCCGGTCATTGGCGCAGCATTGGGCGAGAAGGGGTTGAAGTTTTTTGAGAAGGTTCCCATGTCCTCGCGCGGAATGGTCAGGAACGCGGCGTTGGCTGATCCGTCGCCCCCTTCAGTTCCGCCTGGATTCGATGCGACGCATCCGCTCAAGGCGAGGGTGCCGGCCACAGCGGTCGCGGCCACGGCGAGGTGCGCGCGACGTAAGTATTTGATTATCATTGAAGTTCCTCATCCATTCATGTGATGTGTAGCGGAGGGGAAGTTCATCTGCGGCCGTGCATGGCCACAGACGAACGAATGCGTGGGGGGCAGCCGATGGTAATTTGGCGATTCTCGATCGGCGAGCCCTCTACCATTTGATTCAATAGGGACACCCCCGCCATGCCCAGTTCTTCGAAGGGCAAGGCAATGGTTGTCAGCTTTGGCCGCATATGCGGTGCCAGAATTTCCTGATCATCGAATCCGACGATTGAAATGTCTTTTCCCACCTGCAATCCGCGTTCCTTGATTGCGTCATAGGCGCCCATGGCGATCCGGTCATTTCCGCAAAAAATTGCGGTAGGCGGATCCAGTTGGCTTAGCAGCGTTTGCGTACCGTGGTACCCGCTGTCGGCAGTTCCATCACCAGGCACGATCCGGGAATCATCGAATTCAATTCCGTGATCGCGCAGGGCCTGCTTCATACCGGCTTGGCGTCCGATTTGCGCAGGAATTCCTGTTTTGAGAGTGATGTGCCCGATGCTGGTGTGCCCGGCCTTGGCCAGGATTTCAGCGGCAGCGTATCCGCCTCCGAATTCATCCGGAACAATTGATGGCAATTGGCCGCCGGCATCGAAGCAGTTGACCAGTACGCAGGGAACTGATTTTGCATTTTCCGGCACCGTGATTTGGCGGTGCCAGGAAGTCGCGATGATCAATCCGCCAACCTGCTGTTCAAGCAACTTCTCAACGGCGAGGTTATCCATGCCTGGATCATCGTCGCTGGGTGCGATAAGGAGGAAGTTGCCGTCTTTCCATGCTGCCTGCTGCGCTCCCTTGATCACGTCAGTGGCAAAGGGCGAGGTGGCAATTTCGGTCACCAGCCCGAACCAGGAGCTGCGTTTGCTGGCCAAGGTTCGTGCGGCTGCGTTGGGGCGGTAGCCCAGTTCGCGCGCCGTTTGGTTGATTCGTTCTCTTGTGGTTTCGGGGATGCTTGATTCCATCCGGCCGTTGAGTACGAATGAGACGGTTGTTCGGCTCACCCCGGCTGCTTTGGCAACGTCGGCCATGGTCACTGACTGCTGAGACATGCCCCTCCTCCCCTTCGAGATCAGTGCGTTTCGCGTCGTGCCAAGGGTTTGCTAACACGATTCAGTAACGCGCGTTACTACGCTGTGAAATAAGGTAACCTACATCACTTACGGCTGTCAAGGAAGAAGTTTTGCGGCAGTGAAAATCATTGACAGGATCGACTCCTGACCGTCAAGGCCATGGATCCAAGACATGGGAATCCCTTGCTTCATTCAGCTGAGTAGGGCAAATGGGACACGATGCCACAGGGCAGAGGCGTAATCAGCACCCCGAAGCATGGCAGCCATTCCCCGAAATGGCACTGGTGGACACAAAGGAAATCGTGGAAATCAGGTTCGCGGAACCGGCCAGCTCGGTTGTGCCCGCGAGTCAGCGGGATTTCATGGACTCGCGCTCGATGAGCGGCATGTCGATCTGATGCTCCCCGGGCTCCAGCTTTCCATCGAGCAGAAGCTCAACGGCCAGAGCACCCATCCCCTCATATGGAAGTCGAATAGAGGTCAATTGCGGGCGAAGGTAGCTGGCAATGATCTCGTCATCGAAAGACAGCACGGACAGGTCCGTTCCTGGCTTCAGGCCATTTTCGGCGAGCGCTTGGAAGACACCCATGGCCACGCGGTCATTGGCGCAAATGATGGCGTCAGGGTTGTACCCGTCGGCTAGCATCCGGATTGTTGCTTCATATCCGTCGGTGGGGTTCCAGTCGTCGAGCACCCAGTGGCCCAGTACTTCGAGGTTTGATTCCGCCAAGGCTCTGCGCAGGGAGCCGAAGCGGCGAGAGATACTTGGATAGGTTCGCGGATCCTTTTCGGCGTTTTCAAGTTCACCGATGACCGCAACACTCTTCGCCCCGGATTCGATAACCCTCTGCACGGCTTTAGCCCCCGAATCCATCTCATTGGGAAGCACTGCGACGCAAGGGCTGTCGTCAATGCCGTTGACCAGCACGGTGGGCAATCCAGTTTTCGGGATCTTCAAATCACGTTGGCGAGAATCCATGAACCCAAGAATCAGCCCGTCAACGTCCCGGTGGGTCATCTGCGTTATTGCTTCAGCCATTTGCTCTGGCTTGCCGAAGGTCTCAGCAATGAGCACCGTATGGTCTCGCTCTTCCGCTGCGCGCAGGATGCCGGTGATCATTTCGGAAGCAAAACGAGTCACGGTAACTTGATCAGAGATGAACCCCAGGGTGCGCGTCTTCCCGCTTCGCAAGGATTGGGCTGCCGCATTTGGCCGGTAACCCAGTTTCTTGGCGGCCGCGCGCACTCGTTCCGTGGCTTCGGCGGACAGTCGCGTGCCCGGCTTATTGTTCAGGATCATGCTGACGGCAGCCTTGGACATCCCCGAAGCTTCTGAAACGTCAGCAATTGTTATCCGCTTGGCTTTAGGCGATTCCACATTTCCCTCTTGAGACAGTTCGAATGCAATTATTCGACCCTAGCCTATTGCAGTGATTCGGCCACGCTGTTAGAGTCTTGTGCTAAATCCATTTAGCCAACTCATATCGAAGGATGGCAGCGTTGCCCGAAACTCAACAGGTCGCGGTGAAGCGACCACAGCTACATTTCACTGCGAAGAAAAACTGGATCAATGACCCCAATGGATTGTTCTTTGACGGAAAGCAATACCACCTGTACTTCCAGCACAATCCTCACGGCGTAGGCCACGGATTTATGTCTTGGGGCCACGCGGTCAGCACCGATCTGGTGAACTGGGAAGAACTTCCTATCGCGATTCTGCACGGCGACATGGCTGATATCTTCTCCGGCTCCATCGTGGTGGACCACGAAAATACCAGCGGCTTCGGCGACGGCACGGTTGCGCCGGTCGTTGCCATCTACACCGCGGCAGCCAAGGATGAGACCAACCAGTCCCAAGCCATCGCCTACTCGCTGGATGGTGGAATCACTTTCACCAAATACGGGCAGAATCCAGTTCTGGATCGAGGGTCCAAGGACTTCCGCGACCCAAAGGTCATCCGATACGAATCCGAGCAGGGTTCCTTCTGGGTCATGGTTGCTGTTGAAGCCATTGATCGCCGAGTGATGATCTACCGTTCTGAGAACCTCAAGGACTGGACCGAGCTCTCCAGCTTCGGACCCCAGGCTGCTGTTGCCGGAATCTGGGAATGCCCAGATCTATTCCAGCTACCAGTTGCCGGCACAGACCAGCTGAAGTGGGTTCTAATTGTTTCGCTGAACCCAGGCGGCGTGGCCGGCGGCTCAGGTACCCAGTACTTCATTGGTGAATTCAACGGCACCACCTTCACTCCTGATGAGACTCAGGAAACTTGGGATAGCTTCGGATACGAATCCTTGAAGCAGGGCGACTGGCTTGACTGGGGACGCGACTTCTATGCAGGTGTCAGCTTCCACGGCTTGCCACTAGACGAGCAAACTCTCATTGCCTGGATGAGCAACTGGGACTACGCCCGCGAGCTCCCCCACGACGGATGGCGCGGATCCATGAGCGCCGCACGCCGGCTGGATTTGGTGAAAGACTCCAACGGCAAGTTTGACATTCGCCAGCGCATTCTCGGATTGCCAAAAGCCGACGTTGCATCAAGCAAGGCCAACGCTGGCGAAAATCGTATTGAGCTGGGCTCCCCCGCTCTGGTTGAACTGACGTTTGCTACCAGCCCAACCGAACCAGCAGTCCTTTCCTTATTCCGCGCCGATGACACTCTTATCAGCGAACTCACCGTTGAATCCGAATTGATTCAGCACCGCCGCGAAGCAGGCAAGGTAGACCACGAGCTCTACGCCTCCAACCAGCGCATGCCTCTGCCCGCTGGTTCGGATGAACTAGATGTGAAAGTTCTCGTGGATCACGGATCTATCGAAATCCTAGCTGCTGGTGGTCGACGTTCCCTTACGGATCAGCTCACCGGTGAGGCAGCGCTGGCCTACGCGACCTTGCGCGTCGCAACTGGTGCGAATGCGTCTTTCAAAGTTCAAGAACTCTCTGATAACGCACTGGAGCCCAAGGCATGAGCCGCATTAGCGTAATGGGCGAATCCCTCGTCGACGTTGTTGAAGAAACTGCGCATCCTGGCGGATCACCGCTGAATGTCGCCGTCGGGCTTGCCCGGCTGGGACATGATGTTCAGTTCTATACGGAATTCGGTCAGGATTCCTACGGCATTCAAATTGCGGAGCACCTGGATCAGGCGGGAGTGCATGTTGCCGCCGGCTCAGTAACTGGGCATCCCACGTCCGTAGCCCAGGTAGTGATGGATGAGCACTTCAATGCTCGTTACACCTTCGACATCCACCAGCAGATTCCTGCTGTCCCCGCTGATGATTCCAGCGAATTACTGCACACCGGTTCCATCGCTGCTTGGATTGAACCCTCGGGTCAAATCATTGTCGATGCTTTCAAGAATGCATCAGACGATTCACTTCGAAGCTATGACCCTAACCTCCGTCCGGATCTTGTCAAGGACAGGGACTCGGCTTTGCAACGCATTGAGCTGCTGATGGGCCTGAGCCACATCGTGAAGCTCAGCGACGTTGATGGTCAGTGGCTATACCCAGGCCTAGAGCCATGGGAGGTTCTGAAGCACGTAGCCAGCCTCGGCCCAGCCTTGGCAGTGATGACTCAGGGCGGCGATGGTTGCGTGGCGCTTTCCTCGGGACGGCAATTTGATGTCGCTGCCTCTCCCACCAATCTTGTGGACACCATAGGTGCCGGGGACGCCTTCATGTCCGGGCTGCTCTTTGGAGTGCTGGCTAATCCAGAATTCGCTCAAGCTCTTCGTCACGGCGCAACGGCTAAGTCTCAAGATGTTGAAGAGGCACTTCGTCAGGCCTTAACGTCAGCTGCACTGACAGTGGCACAAGCCGGAGCCAATCCCCCGTGGATTAAAGACTTCTCCCTCGCAATCGCTCAGTAACTACGCTTCGCAGCGTTCACGAAAGAATCCAGGACAAAGATGGCTGGCATTACGACTACTTACAAAAATCCTATTTACCTCCAGAGTTCCTTCTCGATGCTCCTGTTCTTCGCATCGTGGGGCATCTGGTGGTCCTTCTTCCAGATCTGGCTCACCAGCGAATCAGCAGGTCTAGGACTCACCGGGGCACAGGTCGGCACGCTCTACTCGGTAAACTCCCTGGCAACGCTGATCCTGATGTTTGCCTACGGGGCCATTCAGGATCGGCTTGGCGACAGAAAGCATCTGGCCACCATTCTTGCCTCGGTGACCGCCCTGATCGGGCCATTCTGCACGTGGGTCTACCAGCCACTATTGCAGTCCCAGTTCATGGCCGGCGTGCTCATTGGCGCCATTGTCTTGTCAACTGGTTTCCTAGCCGGAGTTGGGCTATTTGAAGCCTTGACCGAACGCTACAGCCGCCGTTTCAACTTTGAATACGGGCAGGCCCGCATGTGGGGGTCCTTTGGCTACGCTCTGGTCGCATTGGCGGCCGGCTTCCTGTTCACTATCAACCCCATGCTGAACTTCTGGATCGGGTCCGTTCTGGGCCTGGCCCATCTCCTGCTGCTGGTGCTGGGCCGTACCAATAGTCAGCCAGTGATCGCCGCCGGTTCCGGCAGGAAAATTCTTTCCCCCGCAACTACACCGACAATTCGTGAGATGTTCAGGCTATTCCGTCTGCCGAGTCTCTGGCTGATCATCTTGTTCGTCATGCTCTCTTGGACGTTCTATACCGTCTTCGACCAGCAGATGTTCCCCGAGTTCTACACCGGCCTATTTGAATCACCCGAGACCGGACAGCGGGTATACGGAATCTTGAACTCAGTTCAGGTGTTCGTTGAAGCGGCCATGCTTGGCATCATCCCCCTGGTCATGCGCCGGATAGGCATTCGTTCAGCATTGCTACTGGGAGTGGCCATCATGTTTGTCCGCATCATCGGCTGCGCTCTGGTTGACGATCCGGTGCTGGTCTCGGCAATCAAGATGTTGCATGCCATTGAGACACCGCTATTCATCTTGCCGATCTTCCGTTACTTCACGCTGCACTTCAATCCGGCACTGTCGGCAACCCTATACATGGTTGGGTTCCAAGTATCGGCACAGATTGGCAACGTCATTCTGTCCACTCCCCTCGGTGCGCTCCATGACCGTATGGGCTACCAGCAGACCTTCATCGTGATTTCTCTAGTTGTGCTATTAGCTGGGATCTACGGATTCTTCGCTCTCAAAAAAGATGATCAGCAGGTAGATGGTGACCCGTTCATGCGTCATTCAAAAGCTGCCATGAACTCATAGCTGACTATTAGGCGAAGCGGGGTGGGATGTTGTCGAATTCGACGACATCCCACCCCGCTCTCGTTTGAGTAAGGAATGTCAAAAATGCGCAACTTCTGCATTGGGTTTATTTATGTTGCACACCTATTGTCGATGACTTAATTTCATCATTTCGTCACTCTGGATTCCTACGATCTAAACATTGTCGCCACGATAATTACACGGCGAATCACAGAATCATTTTGAAAGGTCTCCATGAAAACATCGTCTTCTGTTCCACGTCGCGGGATATTGGTTGCCGGCACCGCAGCCGCTATCACCGGACTCTTCGCCGCCAACAGCGCCACTGCATCCCCAGCACCGGCTGAGAATCCGGGAACGGCTCCCAGGCCAAAACTGAAATTCGCGGCAGATGGCAAGTTCAAGATCGTTCAGTTCAATGACACCCAGGATGGACCGCGCACCGATCGTCGCACCATTGAGCTGATGGAGAAGGTTCTGGATGCCGAGAAGCCCGGCTTCGCCCTGATCAACGGCGATGTAATCAATGGCTCCTCTCAAACAGTTACCGAAGTCAAGCAGGCTATCAACAACGTCGTGCAGCCGATGGAGTCCCGCGGTATCCCTTGGGCACTTACCTTCGGCAATCACGATGAAGATTCAATGCCCAATGGCACAGGCATGGACGAGGCAAAGATCCTGAACTTCATCCGAGGCTATGAGTTCAATGCCAACTCGAAGAATGACAAGATTGTTGGCGAATCGAATTCCCAGTTGCTGATCGCTTCCTCGAAGAGCGCCAAACCTGTCTTTGGCATCTGGCTGCTTGATTCGAACCGCTACGCTCCAAAGACTGTTGGCGGCCAGGACTTCGAGGGCCTCATGTCCTACGACTGGATCCGTCCCGAGCAGATCGCTTGGTATCGCGAGGCTTCCATAGCCACCGAAAACCGCTACGGCAAGGTTCAGTCGCTAATGTTCTTCCACATACCACTGTGGGAGCACAACCACATGTGGTACGGCGCCCAGTTCACCTCGAACGACGCTGACCACGAGAAGGCCATCAAGAAGCACTCTATCGTCGGAGTGAAGAACGAGGGCGTCTACACCGGCGCATTCAATTCCGGCATGTTCGCCGCGCTGCAGGAACGCGGAGATGTCCGGGGCGTGTACTGCGGCCACGACCACATCAACACCTACATGGGTGACTACTACGGCATCGAGCTCGGCTACGGTCCAGGTACCGGTTTCGGCACCTACGGCCTCGGTGGGACCGAGAACCATCACCTACGCGGCGCCCGGGTCTTCGAACTCGACGAGAACAAGAACAGCGTTTACGCCGGAACCCGCACCGTGTTCGCCAAGGATCTGGGTATCGACATGGGTACTCAGGGACAACCGATCGAAGGGCCACTGCCGCTTCCATAGCCAAGACAAGTTCTGAGCAAGACGAAACCGACCGACGAATGAGCGATTTCGTCTTGCCCAGACTTTTTTACCGCAGCGAAACTGGTAACGGCAAATTATCGAACAGCTGGAAACCATGGCTGGCGTATTTGTAAAGCGTTCCAGACCTTCTACGAAGACGCCTCCATCCACGAGGAATCCAACCCGGCATCATCTTCGACATGATCATGAAACCGGACTCGATAGGGAGCTACAGCGACAAGGACGTGGACCAGGTCGCCATGAAGTGGGTAGCCCAACACAACCACAAGGGCTCGGACTCACACCTGCAACCTCCCATCGACGTATTCCACGACCGCCGCAGGAATGCCACGCAGGATAACAACACTCTGGAACCGGAACAACCAGTCGAATTCCGCAAAACCGCGGGCGCCTTCAACAAGTCCTACGACTTCTTCTCGCAGGTCATCGACTACGGCAGCACCCGAATCGAGAAATTCGCGATCTACCTGAAGCTACTGGCCAAGGCACTGCAGACCACAGCCACCGGCAACAGCTTGGACCTTTCCGATGCGGCGCTCACCCACTATGCCCTGAGGTGCAAGAAGCACAGGACCTGGAGCTAGTGGGTGGGCAAGGCAAGGGAATCGAGAGGTGACTGCAGCCGATTCGGGCGTTGTGCGGGAGACGACCCTACGCACTTTCGACGGACAGATTAAGCAGATCAACGAGCTATTCGAAGACACCGGAATCAGCGACGACGACCAAATCAATGCCGTCGAATCGATCATGTGCACGCCGAACCACACGAGCAGTTACAACGTGAAGCGATTGCAAATGGACCGATAGATTTCAGTTCATCGCCAAGTCTTCCCGAGACTATTGACAAGATCACCTACACCTCGGGAGAAGGACGCAAAAGGCAATCAATGCCTAGCTAGAGGTGGATGCCCCGGACGAGATAGTTCGTTTTCTTCTTGCGACTGGTTTGCAAGATCGGGCTAGGAAGCCTTCGCAACGTGATGCTATGACGAATCATTACCCTGAGACACATAGACGTACATAGGTGCAAGAGGTCTTGCTGTTCGCTTTTCCACTCAGTGGCTCATGACCCCGTTAGGAGTTTTGTTTAGTCTTGGACCGACAGATCTTGACTACGAATGCCGATTAGGATGGACAACCCTAGAAATTAGTTTGGGGTCCACCGCCTGTACGTGGTGGCCCCAAACTGAGGTTGCCCAGGTGTCTAGCTTCGAGAATTCAAAACGATGTTCGTTACCGGCTGCGAAGAGTCGGTTGCGAATTCCAGCCCAGACGGAGAAACGCCATCAGCAACCAGCTGCGCGCCGAGAGCTGCAACCATTCCGCCGTTGTCCGTGCACAAGCTAAACGGAGGAACCACCAAGGCTATGCCCGCAGAAGCACATCGGGCCGCCAGAAGTTCACGCAGTCGAGTATTCGCCGCCACTCCCCCGCCCAGAAGCAGAGTCTTCAGTCCCTGTTCCTGCATCGCCCGGACTGCCTTCGACGTGATCACGTCAACGACTGCTTCCTGGAATGACGCAGCAATATCAGCGACAGGAATTTCTTCTCCGTTGGCCTCGAAGTGCTCGACGCAGCGGGCTACAGCAGTCTTCAGTCCTGAGAACGAGAAGTTGTTGCGGTGCTTGCCAGGATTCTCGGCACTGCCCACGAACTTCGGCAGCGACAAGCCGCGAGGGAATCGGAATGCCTTTCGGTCTCCATCCTTAGCCGCCTTGTCGATAGCCGGACCACCTGGATACCCGAGACCCAGCAAACGAGCAGTCTTGTCATAGGCTTCACCGGCTGCATCATCAATCGTGGAGCCCAACAGCTGCACGTCGTTAGTCAGCGAAGTGACCTTCAAGATTTCGGTGTGCCCCCCTGAGACCAGCAGTGCCCCGAAAGTTGGCGGCAATACGGTTCCTTCGAGAACGCCAACACCTACGTGAGCAACCAAGTGGTTGATCCCGTACAACGGCTTCCCTGTAGCCAACGCCAGAGCCTTGGCTGCCGAAACTCCAACCATCAGAGCACCGGCCAGGCCTGGACCGCTGGTCACGGCAATGGCGTCAATGTCATCAAGAGTCAGTTCCGCGGTGTCCAGAGCTGACTGCAGGGTGGGCACAAAGGCTTCCAGGTGTGCACGCGCTGCGATCTCTGGAATCACTCCTCCAAAGCGTACGTGCTCATCCATGGAACTGGAGACAGCGTTAGCAAGCAGCCTATTGCCGCGCACGATGCCCACGCCGGTTTCATCGCAGGAAGACTCGATGCCCAGTACTACGGGTTCTGTGTTGCTCATGCGTTGCGTTCTTCCTCTTGTCCTTGCTGGACATCCAGCGGCAGTCTCATAATAAGCGCGTCTACCCCGCCCTTGTAGTAGCCCTTGCGACGGTGAATGGTAGTGAATCCCATGGATTCATACAGACCAATGGCACCGGGGTTATCAAAGCGAACTTCGAGCATCACATCCAATGCATTCTTCTCGCCTGCGGTCTGGATGAGCAATGCCAAAAGCTTGCGTCCCAAGCCTCGCCCTTGGTAGTCCGGGTGCATGGCAATAGTTTGCACATCGGCAATCGGCAAGACCACGCAGAGGCCGGCATAGCCGACAACTCGACCAGCGTCCGCATAGACCCAGTAGGTGCGGGTATCACTCTGAGCTAGCTCGGATTCAAAACCTGCCAGCGGCCACGCGTCTTCTGGAAACAGCTGCTGTTCCAGCTCGTGGACAGCCGGCAGATCTTCTGCGGCCATGCGGCGCAAAGTGATCTGATTTGCTTCACTCATGATTTGGTCTGCTTCATGAATGCCGGAACCTGCGCGTCGGATTCACGCAGGTACTGTGGCGAAGTATCAGAAAGATCCTTGCCCGCTGCCAGTTCATTCATGCCACGGCGGGCAAGATGGCCGGCGTTTGCAATCCATTCAAAGGACTCAGGCATTGGCTGGGAGCCTGCCTCTTCAAGTTGTTCAGCGTAGATCCCGGCACCAACGCCGTAGACCGGCAATGCCGGAAGCGCTGAAGCTGCGGAAACGTGCGGGCCATCCACCATGGTGCCGTCTTGGTCATATCGAGCCCAGTACACTTCCTTGCGACGTGCATCGGAAGCCACAACGAATTCAGCCGGAACCTGACTTGAGTCAAGCGCCTGTTCGGCGAGCGCGTGCAATGACATCACACCGTACACGGGGATTTGCCATACGAAGCCGAAGGTTCGTGCGGCAACCAGTCCCACGCGCAGGCCAGTGAATGGGCCTGGGCCTACGCCGACAATAATGCCGGCGAGGTCTTGGCCTTTCTGTCCATGAGCGTCCAAGAGTTCCTTGACGTATGCCGACAGGGTTTCGGTCTGGTCGTTCCCCTTGGATGAAACCCGCTGGTCGACAACTGAACAGGTGGCTTTGTCAACCAGTGCCACCGATGCGTTGGCGGAGGTGTCGATAGCTAAGTAGTTAGGCATGCTTCTCTTCCGTGTGCTGCGCAGTTACTGCAGACAGCAAAGTGTCTTTCAACTGGGCAAAGGTGTCCTCGTCCCAGCGCGGGCCGATCCCCTTCAGGCTGAACAACCGCGGCTCGTCCAGCTCTTCCTCCGATTCTTCCCACGGGTTGGCACTCGGTGCGGCCAGGGCTTCGCGGTCCAGCTGGATTTCCAGACGCGAGTCCGTGAGATGTTCCACCTTGCCCAGCCCCCACTCCACAACGGTGACTGAATCAGCCAGCGTTGATTCGAGATCCAGGGTGTCCACGTCGTCGTGGCCCTTCAAGCGGTAGGCATCCACGTGGATCAGTCCGGGGCCATCGCCTAGCGCCGGGTGCTGGCGGGCCAAAACGAATGTAGGCGAGATGATTCCCTCGCGTACATTCAGTCCCACGCCCAGCGACTGAGTCAGAGTCGTCTTACCAGCGCCCAAGGCCCCTGTAAGAATCACCAAGTCTCCGGCTTTGAGCTGGGTACCAAGAGCTTCCCCCAGCGCTTCGGTAACAGTGAGGTCATCTAGTTGGCAGGAGAATTCCCGCACCGGGTTACTCACCGGCTTCACCCCAGCTGCCTTCGATGTAGTAGCGGGGCACGCGCGGAGAAATGCGGGTTACCACTTCGTAGTTGATGGTGTTCGCCGCATAGGCCCAAGTGTTCACCGACTGCCCGCCTTTACCGAAGATAATCGCCTCGGCGCCGAGGAAGTCCTCAGGCTTGATGTCCGCGCCCAGATCAATGACGCACTGGTCCATGGCGATGCGTCCGCGTACCGGGTAGGTGCGTCCGTTAACTGTTACCGGCGCACCTGTTGCGATGCGCGGCAAACCGTCTGCATAGCCCATGGGGATCAGCCCGAGGTAGGTCTCCGCTTCAGTCTTGTAATTCAGGCCGTAGGACACGCCCTGCCCCGGATGGACCTTCTTGACGTTAGCCACGCGGGTCTTCACTGTCATGGCTGGACGCAGGCCGAAACTTTCTGGCGAGTCGGTTTCAAAGGGGCTCAGGCCATACAGGCCCAACCCCAAGCGCACCATGTCGTGGTGCGAATCAGGTCGCGAAAGGATACCCGGCGTATTGGCGATATGGCGCACTTCAAGATCGAAGCCGGATGCTTCTACCAGTTCTATGGCCTTGTTGAAGATTTCCAGCTGCTCGTCCGTTTCGGGCCGCTCTGGCTCATCTGCGACCGCGAGGTGGGAGAAGATGCCAACTACGCGCAGCAGTCCTTCTTCTTGGAAGTCGCTGGCGCGGTTCAACAGATCAGGCAGGGCATCCATAGTGGAGCCATTGCGGCCAAGTCCTGTGTCCACCTTGATGTGGATACGTGCCGGTGTCTGCACGGCACGTGCTGCGGCGGCAACGTATTCAAGTTCCCAGCCTGAGACTCCCAGATCAAGACCGGCATCAATGGCGGCCTCGAATGGGGTGTCCTCGGTGTGCAGCCAGGCCATCATGGGAGCATCGATGCCCGCTTCACGCAGGGCGAGAGCTTCCGTGGCATGGGCGCACCCGATCCAGCGGGCGCCGCCCTCCAAGGCGGCCTTGGCTACGGGGATAGCTCCATGGCCGTAGGCGTCTGCTTTGACGACGGCCATAACTGCAGCTGGGGCTACAACATCAGAAATCTGCTTGACGTTGTTGCGGATGGCCGACAAGTCAATGACTGCACGACGTTCAAATCCGATAGCCTGTGCACCGCTGGTGCTGTTTGTCAGGTTGCTTTCTTCAAGCGCTTCAGAGTTCACCTAATCATCTTCGCACTTTTCGGTTCCGCTTGCCTTGTCCACCCGTGCGCAGTTCGGCACATAGCGCGAGTTAAAGTCGGAAGGGGCGGACCCAAGCAACTGTGTTGCTTGGGTCCGCCCCTTGGAGACGGATATTTGTCAGGGCTTAGCGCAGAGTCTTCAGCTCGTCGCGGATCTGGGCGAGCAGCTCCAGCTGTGGATCTACTTCTTCCTCTGGCTCTTCTGCACCGGCAGCGCGGCGTGCAGCCAGTCGCTCGTTGAGCTTGGTCATTGGCAGAACCAGCGCGAAGTAGACAGCTGCAGCAATCAACAGGAAGTTGACCAGTGCAGTCAGGAAGACACCGAACTTGATGTCAACGCCGTCAATGGTTAGCAACAAGAAGCTGTCGAAGTTTGGAGATCCAACCAGGGCGGCGATCAATGGCATCAGCACATTATCGACCAAGGCGGTGACTACGGCGCCGAAGGCAGCGCCGATAACAACAGCAACGGCCAGATCGACAACGTTGCCCTTCATAATAAAATCGCGGAAACCTTTTAGCATGGTTAGAGCATACACAGGAAAATCACAGCACGACTACGAATTTGGGCTCCGATCTGCAATAGTTCGGCAAACTCACAGAAATCGTTTGCTTAAATATCAGCTGAAGAAGCCTAGATTTTCCTCAATAGCATCCTGCGCACCGAGTGATCCGCCGCCTTGCGCAGTACTAATTGCGCCCGCCCACGCGTAGGCAAGACGTTTTCCCTGAGGTTCGGCTCGTTAATGCGCTTCCAGATACCGTGAGCAGTTTCCCGTGCCTCGACATCAGTGAGCTGGGCATAGCGGTGGAAATAGCTGGCAGGGTCGGAGAAGGCACCGGAGCGCAGACGCATGAACCGCTTGATGTACCACTCTTCGATATCCGCGGTACGCGCATCCACGTAGACGGAGAAGTCGAAGAAGTCGCTCAGGGCCAGGCCCACGGTCCCATCGGAACGGGTTCGAGCAGGCTGCAATACGTTCAGTCCCTCGACAATCAATACCTGCGGTGAGCGGATTACGTTGCGCTCCCCCGGGATGATGTCGTAGGTCAGGTGCGAGTAGACCGGAGCACTTACTTCTGGGGCACCAGACTTTACCGCCGAGACAAAGCGCAGCAGCGCCCGCCGGTCATAGGATTCGGGGAACCCTTTGCGGTGCATGATCCCGCGGCGCTCAAGCTCGGCATTCGGGTACAAGAAGCCATCAGTGGTTATGAGCTGGACATCAGGCGTATGCGGCCAGCGGCGCAGCATTTCCTGCAGAACACGGGCAGTTGTGGACTTTCCCACGGCAACCGAGCCGGCGACGCCGATGACAAAAGGCGTGCGGCTGGTCTGCTCGCCCAAGAAGGTAGTGGTTGCCTGATGCGTCGCGCCGGCACCCTCGACATAAAGCGACAGCAGGCGGCTCAGTGGCAGGTAGACGTCCCGGACCTCTTGCAAGTCCAGCTGGTCGCCGAGGCCGCGTAGCCGCTCAATGTCCGAATAATTCAGCGGCTGTTCCATTTGATTGGACAGGCGCGCCCATGTCTCGCGCTCCAGTTCA
Organism: Glutamicibacter sp. NPDC127525; assembly: GCF_042672105.1. NCBI lineage: Bacteria > Bacillati > Actinomycetota > Actinomycetes > Micrococcales > Micrococcaceae > Glutamicibacter > Glutamicibacter sp. NPDC127525. Next base: position 978,336 of record NZ_JBHXVN010000001.1, read on the forward strand.
ACGAAAGGCGAGATAGGCGTTTCAAGTGTTCCGTGTGGTTCCACGAGGGTAAATTCTGCCAAGAATATGCTCCACATCCCAATTAACAACATCAACAAGGCATTTGGATTAGTCAAAAAACGGCCGACTGGTGATCTAAGACATAGGTAATTTTGAGTGCTCCGACACGATTATTCCCATCGATGGGCATTGAACCGGTAGGATTTTTCCCATGTGCGGAATTGTTGGATATGCAGGAACCTCGAGCCAGGTCGCCGATCATGGCGCCCTCGACGTTCTAATTGAAGGTTTGCGTCGGTTGGAATACCGCGGCTACGACTCGGCTGGTGTCGCTGTTGTTGCCGATGGCGCCATTCATTCTCGTAAGAAGGCCGGCAAGCTGGTCAATCTGGAAAATGAAATTGCCGAGTCCCCATTGCCTAAGTCGATGACCGGCATTGGGCATACTCGTTGGGCAACCCACGGTGGTCCGAGCGATCAGAACGCTCACCCACACCTGGCCGATGGTGGCAAACTTGCCATGATCCACAACGGAATTATTGAAAACTTCGCCGGCATCAAGGCCGGCTTGGCAGCCGAGGGCGTTGAATTCCTTTCGGATACCGATACCGAGGTTGCCGCAGCTCTGCTGGGCAAGCTCTACAGCTCCGAGGCCGAAGGCGATTTGACCCGCGCCATGCAGCTTGCTGTTCAGCAGCTCGAAGGTGCTTTCACCCTCTTGGCAGTTCACCAGGACCACCCAGGTGTTGTCGTTGCGGCTCGCCGCAACTCCCCTCTGGTTCTCGGTCTGGGCGATGGCGAAAAATTCCTGGGTTCGGATGTCTCCGGCTTCATCGACTTCACCCGTCGCGCCGTAGAACTGGGCCAGGACCAGATCGTAACCATCACCCCGGATAACCATTCCATCACCGACTTCGACGGCAACCCGGCCGAAGGCAAGGAATTCACCGTTGACTGGGATGCAGCCAGCGCTGAAAAGGGCGGCTTCCCATCCTTCATGGAGAAGGAAATCTTCGACCAGCCTGCAGCTGTTGCCGACACCCTGCTGGGCCGCTCGGACGCTGATGGCCGACTGACCCTGGACGAACTGCGTATCGCTCCAGAGGAACTGGCCGAAATCTCCAAGATTGTTGTTCTTGCTTGCGGCACCTCGGCATATGCCGGCTCCGTGGCCAAGTACGCTATCGAGTCGTGGTGCCGTATCCCGGTAGAAGTTGAGCTCTCCCACGAGTTCCGCTACCGCGAGCCAATCGTGGACGAAAAGACCCTGATCGTTTCGATCTCCCAGTCCGGCGAAACCATGGACACCTTGATGGCTGTGCGTTACGCCAAGGAGCAGGGCGCCAAGACCATGTCGATCTGCAACACCAACGGATCGACCATCCCACGCGAATCGGATGCGGTGCTGTACACCCACGCTGGTCCGGAAATTGCTGTGGCTTCCACCAAGGCATTCCTGGCACAGATCACCGCAACCTACCTGCTGGGCCTGTACCTGGCGCAGCTGCGCGGCAACCTGTTCCAGGGCCAGATCAAGGACATCCTTGCCGACCTGGGCAAGATCCCTTCCAAGATCCAGGACGTCCTGGACCGCGCGGAAGAGATCAAGGATCTGGCACGCAACATGTCAGATGCCAACTCCGTGCTGTTCCTGGGCCGCCACGTAGGCTACCCGGTAGCAATGGAAGGCGCCTTGAAGCTCAAGGAAATCGCCTACATCCATGCTGAAGGCTTCGCCGCTGGCGAGCTGAAGCACGGCCCTATCGCCCTGATCGACGATGGCCAGCCAGTGTTCGTCGTAGTTCCTTCCCCTCGTGGTCGCGACTCGCTGCACTCCAAGGTTGTCTCCAATATCCAGGAAGTGCGCGCCCGTGGCGCTAAGACCCTGGTTATTGCCGAAGATGGCGATGCTGCGGTCAAGGACTTCTCCGAGTGGGTCTTCTACGTGCCAGAAACCCCAACCCTGCTGATGCCTCTGCTGGCCACCGTGCCACTGCAAATCTTCGCTTGCGAACTGGCATCCGCCAAGGGCTTCGATGTCGACCAGCCACGCAACTTGGCCAAGTCGGTGACCGTGGAGTAATCCACCGAGCACCAGAATTGCGGGCATTCCCTTTCCGAGAATGCCCGCAATTTTTATGCCCTGCAAGCACTGGATAAACTGATAGGCATGATTGCAGGAATTGGAGTGGACATCGTTGATGTGCCGCGTTTTGGCCGCCAGCTCGAGAAGACTCCACGCTTGCGTGAACGGCTCTTCACCGAAGAAGAGCGGGGCCTGCCCCTGCGATCCCTGGCGGCCCGCTTCGCGGCCAAGGAAGCCATCGCCAAGGCACTGGGAGCTCCTGCGGGCATGAACTGGCAGGACTGCACTATCCGCAAAGATGAAGCCGGTGATCCCCAGGTTCACAACACTGGTTCAGTGGCCGCTGCCAGCGAGCTGCGTGGCATCAAATCATGGCATCTGACCATGTCCCACGATGGAGATATGGCTATCGCAATGGTGGTTGCAGAACGCTAGGCACCAACGCCACGACGAAAGAATAACGACACGCATCTCATTAAATAGGGCATCGCACAGGTGCCTTGAGTATTGTTTGTCTTATGATTCCTGTCTACAGTGTTGCGCAAATTCGTGCGGTTGAAGCCCAGGAGAACTCCAAGCGGGGCGAGACCAGCTTAATGAAGCAAGCAGCCGCCCATTTGGCTTCAACGGCAGTCGCCATGCTGACCGAGAATTCCAGCGCCGATCCGGCTTTCGTGGTGGCGCTTATCGGCCCGGGCAACAACGGTGGAGATGGCTTGTATGCACTGGCAGAGCTCCAACTGCAGAAGATTTCCACTCTGGCTCTGCAGTGCCACGAACAGATCCATGCCGAAGGTGCTGCAGCATATCAAGCTGCCGGCGGTACCGTGCTGGACCTCTCCGACGGTCAAGGCGAATTAGCTAATGCCTCGCTCATTATTGACGCCATCTACGGCCTTGGATACCGTGCCGGCTCTGATTTGCCGAAGCTTCCTGCTGGCGCACGGGTGCTGGCATGCGATATTCCTTCAGGCCTGGATCCTGAAACGGGCGTTGCGCAGGACTCTGTTCTTCGCGCAGAACGCACGGTAACTTTCGGTGCCATGAAATCCGGTCTTCTGTCTGTAGACGGACCGCTGGTTACCGGTGACATTACCGTGGCAGATCTCGAATTCGACTTTTCTTCCGTCCAAGCTGGAACGCAGCTTGTGGACGAGGTGGCCACTCGCGAGCTGCTGGACCAGCACCGCTCTTGGCGGGATGCCGGACGGCACAAGTACCAGCGTGGAGTCCTGGGACTCATCGCCGGTTCCGGCCTTTATCCCGGAGCTGCTCAGCTGACCGCCAAGGCCGCTGTAGCCTGCGGCGTCGGATTGCTTCGCACCCACGTGCCAGAATCCATTCAGCCGCTCATGGCCGTCGCCGTGCCGGAGTCCGTGCCACTGGATGATGAGCAGATCAAGGAAGCGCTGTCTTCCTCCCGCCGTCAGATTCACGGCAAGGGCGCCAAGATCAAGGCTTGGGCCATTGGCCCGGGCTTGGATGGACGCACTCCCCCGACTGGCGCCATCGCTGATGTCTTTGCCAGCCCGCAGCCGGCCGTAATTGACGCGTCCGGATTGGAAGTCGTTCCTGCCGGCCCAAGCGAGCAGCCTCGCGTGCTGACGCCTCATGCCAAGGAACTGCGCATGCTGCTCAGCCGCGCTGGAGTGAAGATCACTCCCGATGAGATTTCCCAAGACCCGATTCGCTGGACCCGGTGGGCCGCCCTGGCATACAACGCCGTGGTCCTGCTCAAGGGACCAACCAGCTACATTGTGGCCCCCAATGGCGACAGCCTGATGGTGAGCCACTCGGCACCAGAATTGGCCACTGCAGGCAGCGGCGATGTCCTGACCGGCATCCTGGGCTACATGCTCTCCGACAGCTCGCTCACGGGCACCGAAGGCCTGCGAACCGTGCCTAACCGCCGCATGATGGAACTGACCGCGTGTGCCGCTTACATTCATGGCCACCTGGGCCGGGTGACCGCTTCAGAGGGAACTGTCAATGCTTCGCGCCTGATCGAGAACCTGCCTAAGGTCATGAAGCAGTTCGGCTTCTAGGCTCTGGGTCCCTCTAGAGGCCGCCAGAAACTTTGAGAACGCTGCCGGTGGTGTAGGCGGCTTCGCTAGACAATAGCCAAGCCACCGCACCGGCTACTTCTGTCGGCTTGCCTGCGCGTCCCATCGGGATCGTCTCGGCGATTTGCGCAGGGCGCTGTGGATCCTTATGGAATTCAGTCCAAAGCGTTCCCGGGCTAACCGCATTCACTCGGATGCCGTCCTTAGCCAGTTCCTTGGACAGTCCCACTGTCAAGGCTTCTACTCCGGCCTTGGCTGCAGCGTAATGCACGTACGTGAAGGGGCTTCCGGATTCAGCCGCCACCGATGAAATGTTCACGATTGCACCACCGCCATGTGACTGGAGCAGGGGCAGCGCATATTTAATGCAGGTAATTGGGCCCAGAAGATTCACGTTCAGATCCGCGGCGATATCGGTCAACTCGTTGTCTGCCAGATTTCCGATGGCCGTCGCTGATCCCGCGTTGTTTACCAGTCCTTCAAGTTCACCAATGTCCTTCACTCGGGCGAAGAACCTTGCCACTGATTCTTCATTGGCGCAGTCGATCTGCAGGACATGGCAAATAGCGCCGAGCTCACGGACTTTATCTGCCACTGCCTGCGCCGATTTCTCATCCTGCCTGTAGCCGATGATCAAGTTGCGGTCGGTGGCTAGACGCACCGCAATCGCGGCTCCTAAGCCACGACCACCGCCGGTGACCACAGTGTATGCCATGCGGCTCCCCCTCTCTTGCAGTTGCGGTCGCGTACCGCAGCTAGCTTCAGGAAGCCTGTACCGGAATCGAGGTAGTTGCCGGAGCCATGTTGCCCAGCTCGAAGTATTCACCCGGACCGGTAACAGTCCAGCCCTGATTCCGCCATTCAGGGCGGTCCAGGACGTTGCGCCCGTCAATCAGCTGCTTGTTGGCCACTACGTCTTCCAGATCCGACGGATTCAGTTCGCGGAATTCATTCCATTCGGTCAGCACCAAGGTCAGGTCCGCATCCTTCGCCGCTTCCTTGAAGGAATCAACGTAGTTCAAGCGCGGGAAGCGGCCGGCAGCGTTGGCGTTGCCTTCTGGGTCGTAGACCGAGACTTCAGCGCCCTCGTTGTACAGGCGGACGGCGATATCCAGTGCTGGCGAGTCCCGCACATCATCGCTGTTCGGCTTGAAGGTCACGCCAAGTACGCAAACATGCTTGCCTGCCAGCTCATTGCCCAGCATGTGCGAGGCCAGCGAGACCACGCGGTCACGGCGGCGCAAATTGATCTGGTCGACTTCAGCCAAGAAGCCCATGGTCTGGCTCAGGCCAAGTTCGCTGACGCGTGCTTGGAGGGCTCGAATGTCCTTGGGCAGGCAACCGCCGCCGAAGCCCACTCCAGCGTTCAGGAAGCGGCGTCCAATGCGCTTATCGTGGCCAATGGCGTCGGCAAGGACCTTGATGTCGCCGCCTACGGTTTCAGTCACCTCGGCAAAGGCGTTGATGAAAGAAATCTTGGTAGCCAGGAAGGCGTTGGCTGCAACCTTGACCAGTTCTGCAGTCTCCAGGTCCGTGGCGATCTCCGGAGTATCCAAGGCAAGGATCGGTGCATAGACTTTGCGCAGCAGTTCCAGTCCGCGTTCATGCTCCAGGCCGTAGACCAGGCGATCGGGGCGCAGGGTATCCTGGACGGCGAAGCCTTCTCGAAGGAACTCCGGATTCCATGCCAGCGCGATGCTGCTTCCGTTCTTGGCGTCTTGGGCAATTGTCTCGCTCAGCCGGCGTGCGGTGCCTACCGGCACGGTGGACTTGCCGACAATCAGCGCTTCGCCGGTGATGTGCTCCAGCAGCGAATCCACGGCACCGTCTACGTAGGACATGTCTGCGGATTGCGAGTCGGCGCGCTGCGGGGTGCCCACGGTGATGAAGTGGATATCCGCGCCGGCAGCGACTTCTGCGTAGCTGTCGGTGAAGCGCAGGCGTCCGGAGGCCACATGCTTGCGCAGCAGTTCTGGCAGGCCTGGCTCGTGGAAGGGCAGAACGCCAGCGGCCAGTGCTTCCAGCTTGGCTTTGTCTACGTCCAGTCCAATGACTTCATAGCCCAGTTCAGCCATGCAGGCGGCATGGGTTGCACCGAGGTAGCCGGTGCCGATCACGCTGATGCGTAAAGTCACGAAAGTCCTTCTCTCCGAGAACGCGAACCGATATCAGTTTCTATTAGTTAGCATGCCACACCCCCGCAGCGTGTTCCGGCGTGGAACGCGCTGCGGGGGTGTGATTTTTCTTGATATTTACGTGTTGGTTGCTGGGAAGCCACTGGGCCTAGAGGGCCAGATGCTCCTTGACCGATCCTGCCAGGGCTTCGGCTTCGGCCTGGGCCTGCTCGTGGGTAGCTGCCTCGACCATGACGCGAACTACTGGCTCGGTCCCCGATGGACGCAGCAGCACACGGCCGGTGGTGCCCAAGCGTGCCTCAGCAGCGGCAATTGCCCGCTGCAGCGGTTCGCATTCTGGAACGCTGGCCTTGTCTACGCCGCGTACGTTGATCAGGACCTGTGGCAGGACGGTCAGCACGGCAGCAAGTTCCTTCAGGGTCTTGCCGGTAGCCTTCACGCGGGCCGCAATCATCAGGCCGGTCAGCACGCCGTCGCCGGTGGTGGCGTGCTTGGAGAAGATCACGTGGCCGGATTGCTCGCCACCCAGGGAGTAATCGCCTTCGCGCATGCCTTCGAGCACGTAGCGGTCACCCACGCCGGTCTGCTTAACAGTGATGCCTGCTGCTTCCATGGCCAGGGTCAGGCCGAGGTTGCTCATCACGGTGGCAACCAGGGTGTTGTCCTTGAGTTCGCCGCGGTCCTTCATGTCCAGTGCCATGACGGCCATGATCTGGTCACCGTCGACGACGGTGCCTTCATGGTCTACTGCAAGACAGCGGTCAGCGTCGCCGTCGTGCGCGATGCCCAGGTCCGCGCCGTGCTCCAGCACAGCGGCCTGCAGCTTCTCCAGGTGGGTGGAGCCGTAGCCGTCATTGATGTTGATGCCGTCTGGATCTGCGCCAATCACGACGATCTCGGCGCCGGCAGCCTTGAACACCTCTGGGGAGCAGCCCGAAGCAGCGCCGTGGGCGCAGTCCAGAACTACCTTCATGCCATCCAGCCGGTTGGGCAGGGCCTGCAGCAGGTGCATGATGTAGCGGTCCTCAGCGTCGGCGAAACGCGAGACTCGACCTACCTCACCGCCGGTTGGGCGTGGCTTTGGCATCTTCAAGCAGGCTTCGATGGCATCTTCCAGCGCATCGTCCAGCTTCTTGCCGCCACGGGCTAAGAACTTAATACCGTTATCCGGAGCCGCGTTGTGCGAGGCGGAGATCATGACACCGAAATCGGCGTTCAGGTCCCCTACCAGGAATGCCGCCGCAGGAGTCGGCAGCGTGCCGGCATCCATGACGTCTACGCCGGAGGCGGCCAGGCCGGCCTCAATTGCGGCAGACAGGAAGTCACCACTGATGCGCGGGTCCTTGGCAACCACAGCGACCGGCTTGTAGCCGTCCTCTGGCTGGCTCAAGCCCAGCACCACCGATGCCGCCTGCGCCAGTTCCAGCGCGAGCTCGGGAGTTAACAGTTCGTTTGCTTTTCCTCGGACCCCATCGGTCCCAAATAACCTTGCCATCGCCTTCAATCATATGCCCTCTGCATTGATTTATACGGCTTAAAGTCCCGCATTGGCAGTGAGATGAGAAAAGATTACTGGGATCTTGCAGTCTTCGGCGTTAAAAGGCCAAAGGCCCCGGCGTCCTTTGCAGGATGCCAGGGCCTTTGGAAAGACCTTGAAGCAAGGTTTAGCGCTTCGAGAACTGCGAAGCCTTACGTGCCTTCTTCAGACCAGCCTTCTTGCGCTCGATGACGCGTGCGTCACGAGTCAAGTAGCCAGCCTTCTTCAGGGTGGCGCGGTTTGCATCGCGATCGATCTCGTTCAGCGAGCGAGCGATACCCAAACGCAGTGCACCGGCCTGGCCGGAAATGCCGCCACCGTTGATACGAGCGATAACGTCGTAAGCACCCTCAAGACCAAGGATCTTGAAAGGCTCGTTGACGTCCTGCTGGTGCAGCTTGTTAGGGAAGAAGTTCTCCAGGGTGCGACCGTTAACGGTCCACTTGCCGGTGCCTGGTACCAGGCGAACGCGGGCGATAGCCTGCTTGCGACGGCCAACTGCTGCACCTGGAACGGTAAGCGGAGCGCGCTCGGTTTCGGCAACTACAGCCGAAGCAGAGGTCTCGGTGGTGTAAGTCGAAGGGGTCTCGCCTTCGAATTCAGTGGTTTCTTCAGCGTTCTGAGCCACGATAATCTCCTATTAAGTATTTCTTCTCGGGGCCAGGACTACTGAGCGACCTGGGTGATTTCCAGTGCCTTTGGCGACTGAGCAGCGTGTGGGTGCTCGGCGCCGCGGTAGACCTTCAGCTTCGACAGCTGGGCATCGGAAAGCTTGTTCTTAGGCAGCATGCCCTTGATGGCCTTCTCAACAGCCAGTACTGGGTTCTTTTCCAGCAGGTCTGCGTAGTTGATGCTCTTCAGGCCACCTGGGAAACCGGAGTGGCGGTAAGCGCGCTTGTTCAGCAGCTTCTTACCGGTCAGTGCAACCTTGTCTGCATTGATGATGATGACATGGTCGCCCATGTCCATGTGTGCAGCATAGGTTGGCTTGTGCTTGCCGCGCAGCAGGGTTGCGGCCTGGACGGCGAGACGGCCGAGTACTACGTCGGTGGCGTCAATGACAAACCACTGACGAGTCTGGTCAGCCGGCTTTGGGGTGTACGTACGCACAGTAATTGCCTTACGTTGATTCGTTTCTGGTCAAACAGTCGCTTGGCTGAAGGCGGTGAGATCCCCCAGTGACAGGCACTGTCGTGTTGTTCTTGTGTTTAGACCAGTACGCCAGGTGAGGACTGATGATAACCGGCCGTCCATATATTGTTCGCACACCCAGCAGACCAGCGACTATGCAACTAAGCCGTCACGCTTGGGCGTGTAGTGTCGAACGTGGACATACACAACTCATAAAAGTTTAGCGGATTAAAGTGTTTCCGGCCAAAAAAGCATGTACGTCGTGAGCAACAACACCCTTAAGATCCCGGGGATTATCGGCTAATCAGCTTTCCATGCAGGCTTCGTCAACCTCAGCTTCGGTTCGCCGTGCGCGGGTCAGGAGTGCTCGTTCCGCCAGTTCTTCAACCTCTGGGTAGTAGACCTCTTCGAGGACCAGGGCCCGCGGGTGCGAAAGCTTGGTCTTGGAGTCGCGGACCATCTGTTCCAGCCGCTGGGCCAGGAACCCCGGTTGCTCACGCCCGTCCCCCACCATCATCGCGGCACCGATTAGCGCACGGACCATGTTGTGGCAGAAGGCATCGGCCTTCAAATGGGCCAGTACCAAGCCGTCGGCTCCACGGGTGAAGGTGAATTCCTGCAGGGTACGAATGGTCGTGGCATGCGGACGGGGCTTGCAGTAGGTCAAGAAGTCGTGGCGGCCCAGCACGCTTTGCGCCTCGCGATTCATCGCCTCGACATCCAGCTCTTCACGGTGCCACGTGGTCAGGTGCCGGGTCAGTGGATCCCAGCGCTGCTGCCCATCGGCAATCCGGTAGGAGTAGCGGCGGGCCAGCGCGGAGAAGCGGGCATCGAAGCCTTCTGGTGCGCGTTCGGCTTCATGCACCCAAACGGCACCATCTTGACGGCCAAGGATGCCGTTGATGCGGCGTACGAGCGCAGGACCGGGAGCCAAGGGCGCCTTGCGTGGCAGTCCCGCGTATTCTTCCTCGGTCAAATCGAAGTGCACCACCTGGTGGCGGGCATGCACACCTGCATCGGTGCGTCCGGCAACAACCACGCGCACGCGGCGCCGGATCATCATTTCCAGGGCCTCTTCAACCAGCTGCTGCACGCCCAAGACATTGGGCTGGCGAGCCCAACCGCTATAGGCGGCACCGTCGTATCCGAGCACCATGCGCATGCGGATCCATGCTGGTGCTGCAGTGGCCCCCAATGCGGTGGTGCCCATTGGATCGATGCTTTCTGGCTGAGTACTCATGTATTCAATTATGCGTAAGCAGACGTGCAACCGTCGAATCAAGTGCCCGCCTTCACGCCGTTATCCACAGGCGCCAAAACGAGAGCTGCTGCCGGGAGTAGCCTATGTGCATTCCACGGACCTGCCGCGCAGGCGGCTGGTTCACTAGCAACGTTCTAAGGTCTCGCCATGTTCAGGAATGCAGTTAGCTTTATCGCGATATCCGCTGCTGTCCCGCTCTGCTTAAGTGGTTGCAGTTCGGGACAGCTGAGCACAAAGCAATCATGCGCCCTCATTAATGAACTGGCCGTAGAGCATTTCATCGAGGAAAAGTGGGCGCTGGCATATATGGGAATTCTTGCGCAGAATTCACAACCTGCGATTGAGGCTTTGGAAACAGCCATCGGCATCTACCGGGAAGTCTCCGAGCAAACTGGCAATAGGCACTTGCGCACTGCATTGCGGTCCGAAATCGAAAACTACCAAGACTTCATTGACCTCATTGCCAATCGCTCCTTTGACGATCCAACGCTCGCGTCAGACGTTGAGGCAGCCGAGGGCGGACTGCAAGATCGATACACCGACTATGTGCGTGAAACGTGCCCAGCTTCCGCTTCTGAACCTGATCCGTCCGCTTCTTAGGAAACCGCTGCTTGCCGATCCGCTCATGTCATACACTGCCTGCAATAACTCCTGATTATAGAATAAACAGGTACTTATCGGTGCCTCACGTGCTGGGCCATCGGATCATCATCGTCTAAGGATCTCCATGTTGAAAAAGTTCGCGGCATCTGCCGCTGCGCTCACCCTTGCATCTGTCATGCTCACTGGTTGCAGTGCAGGCAAACTGTCCACCGAGGAAACCTGCGTTTACATCAACGACCAGGTGGCTGAACGCGGACTGCAGAAGAAGGCGGAGGACTCCAGCGCTGAGCTCTTGGCTGGCGATACATCGGCTTATGCCGAGATCATGAACGAGTTTGATTCCATCCTGGGCGAAGCCGCTGAGAACACGAAGGACAACAAGCTTGCCACGTCCTTGAATGCGGCATCGGAGCAGACCAAGAAAATGGCTGGCCTGATGGCTGAGGGCAACAGCAGCAACATGATGGAAATTTCGCAGAAGATCGCCGAACTGGATACGGCTGAGGCTTCCGAGGCTACCGAATACCTGAATACGGCTTGCCCGGACATGGATTCGTTCAGCTAGGCAATTCCAAGATGCGGATGCCCCTGCCCTCCAACTGACGGGCAAGATCACCCGCGTCTTCACGCAAACAGGCATAAAAAAAGATTCCCGTTGGTTCCTTGCGGATCCAACGGGAATCTTTTTCGCCTTTGCAGGCGAGAGAGCATTAGCTCGAAGGGGCTTAGGCCTCTTCGGTCTCAGCAGCCTTCTCGGTAGCCTTGGTGGCTTCCTTGACGACAGCCTGCTTTGGCGAAACTGGCTCCATCACGAGCTCGATAACAGCCATAGGAGCGTTGTCGCCCTTGCGGTTACCGATCTTGGTGATGCGGGTGTAGCCACCCTCGCGGTTTGCCATTGCTGGTGCGATGTTCTCGAACAGTTCGTGAACGATCGACTTGTTGGTGCGCGAACGCGAAGCGATGACGGCCTGGACGCGGCGACGCGAAGCCAGGTCTCCGCGCTTAGCGAAGGTGATCAGGCGCTCTGCGTGTGGACGCAGACGCTTGGCACGGGTCAGGGTGGTGGTGATCTTCTTGTTCTCGAAGAGCTGTGCCGACATGTTAGCGAAAATCAATCGCTCATGTGCTGCACTGCCGCCGAGACGCGGACCCTTGGTAGGGGTAGGCATTGTGGTTCTCCTAGATGAATAACCCGTACTGGACGAATATTTCGTTCAGTCGGATGAAGTAGTGTGTCGCTAGACGCGGGTCTTACAGACCTTCGTCGTATTCGTCGCCATCGTCGATGGCGCTACGAGCGGCCAGATCGAAGCCTGGAGGGGAATCCTTCAGGGCCAGACCCAGTTCAACCAGCTTGGCCTTGACTTCGTCAATGGACTTCGCACCGAAGTTGCGGATGTCCATCAAGTCGGCCTCGGAGCGGGTTACGAGTTCACCCACAGAGTGGATGCCCTCACGCTTCAAGCAGTTGTACGAACGAACGGTGAGTTCCAGATCCTCGATCGGCAGCGCCATGTCAGCAGCCATAGCTGCATCGGTTGGCGATGGACCGATTTCGATACCTTCAGCCTGAGTGTTCAGTTCGCGGAACAAACCGAACAGCTCAACCAGGGTGGTACCTGCGGATGCAACTGCATCGCGCGGGGTGATCGATTCCTTGGTCTCCACGTCAACGATCAAACGATCGAAGTCGGTGCGCTGCTCGACACGGGTTGCTTCCACGCGGAAGGTCACCTTCAACACTGGGGAGTAGATCGAATCAACTGGGATTCGACCGATCTCGCCATCAATGTTCTTGTTCTGAGCGGCAGACACATAGCCACGGCCGCGCTCAATGGTCAGTTCCATGTCGAACTTGCCATTGGCGTTGAGGGTGGCGATGTGCAGATCAGGGTTGTGGAACTCCACACCTGCTGGAGGGGTGATGTCCGCTGCAGTAACGATGCCCGGGCCCTGCTTGCGCAGGTAGGCAACGACTGGCTCGTCGTGCTCGGAAGATACTGACAGGTTCTTGATGTTCAAGACCAGTTCGGTGACATCTTCCTTGACACCGGCTACGGTGGTGAACTCATGCAGTACACCGTCAATTCGAACACTGGTGACAGAAGCACCAGGAATCGAAGAGAGCAGGGTACGGCGGAGCGAGTTACCAAGGGTGTAGCCAAAGCCTGGCTCCAGTGGTTCGATAACGAACCGGGAGCGGTTTTCGGCAACTACTTCTTCGGTCAGGGTTGGGCGCTGCGTAATGAGCACTTACATTTCCTTTCAGCGAGCGTCCGCTATATGACGCCTCACGGGGGTGGAAACGACGGTAGCCTGAGGTGGCCGTTCGTCTTTTTGCAGGCTAATAAGTCCAAGACAGTCACCGGAGCACCCACGAGTGAATGCTTCGGTGACTTCTTAGGCTAAGCCTAGCGAATCAATTAGACGCGGGGACGCTTCGATGGGCGGCAACCGTTGTGAGCGCTTGGGGAAACATCCTGGATGGATCCAACCTCAAGGCCAGCAGCCTGCAGCGAACGGATCGCGGTTTCGCGTCCCGAGCCTGGGCCCTTGACGAAAACGTCAACCTTGCGCATGCCGTGCTCCTGAGCGCGCTTTGCAGCGGACTCAGCAGCCATCTGGGCAGCGTATGGGGTCGACTTGCGCGAACCCTTCATGCCTACCTCGCCGGCCGAAGCCCACGAGATAACAGCGCCAGTCGGATCGGTGATCGATACGATGGTGTTGTTGAAGGTGCTCTTGATATGCGCCTGTCCCTGCGCAATATTCTTTTTGTCCTTGCGACGCGGCTTACGTACCGCTCCACGAGTCTTTGGGGGCATTTCTTCTCCTACGAAAAAAGTATTTGAACTAGATCGCTAAGATTTAGCGAGTCTTCTTCTTACCTGCGACGGTACGCTTCGGGCCCTTACGGGTACGTGCGTTGGTCTTGGTGCGCTGACCGCGGACCGGCAGGCCCTTACGGTGACGAATACCTTCGTAGGATCCGATCTCAACCTTGCGGCGAATGTCAGCCTGAACCTCACGGCGCAGGTCACCTTCAACCTTGTAGGTGCCTTCGACGAAGTCGCGCAGCTGCACGAGCTGGTCATCGGTGAGATCCTTGACGCGAGTGTCCGGGCTGATGCCGGTCGCTGCGATGGTCTCTTCTGCACGGGTCTTGCCCACGCCGTAGATGTAAGTCAGCGCGATAATTACGCGCTTCTCGCGTGGAATGTCCACGCCTGCTAAACGAGCCAAGTGGCTACCTTTCAACGAACGGAGGTCTGGAGCAGTACCTTCCGTGATTGCTCACGGCCCCGGCCTCCGAATCCGGGGGTACACCAGGACTTTCGTCCTAGCTGATACTGCCTAATTGACTACGCGTGGGAATCCCGTAAAAACGGAATTAGCCCTGACGCTGCTTGTGGCGTGGGTTCTCGCAGATCACCATGACCACGCCGTTACGACGGATCACCTTGCACTTGTCGCAGATCGGCTTCACGCTAGGGTTAACCTTCAAGGCTTTGTCCTTTTGCGGTTGCAGTTAAATGTGGAGCAGTAAAAAGCTTTGCCCAAGAACATCATTCAGCGGCCGTAGCACAAGATTGCGCTGCGCACGCTGGGAAAGTCTTGGATTCTGCAGATTTACTTGTAGCGGTAAACGATGCGACCTCGGTTGAGGTCGTATGGGCTCATTTCAACCTGCACTCGGTCCTCTGGGAGGATTCGAATGTAGTGCTGACGCATCTTACCCGAGATAGTGGCGAGCACTACGTGTCCATTCGGCAGCTCCACGCGGAACATCGCGTTCGGCAGTGCTTCCGAGACGGTGCCCTCTACCTGGATGACGCCTTCCTTCTTGCCCATTTTCCCCGCTAACTTTTTTTGTTGGCAATTTCCACCAACAAGTAATTGGTTCTGGTCCTTGATCCCTGTACCGAAAACCCGAGGGTTTTAGGCGCAATTAAATCAGGAACCAACAAACAACGATACGGCATTAGTCCACACAGTGCCAATCGTTCATTGACATTTAAAATGTTAGATCCAGCACGCCACAGCCATGTGGCGTACTGGATCCGATGATTTCCAGGCTGGTGCTAGCCCTGGATCGGCGATGGGGTCACGCCGAATGGGGCCAGTCCGGCCGCTCCCCCATCGTGCGCGGTCAATACCCAGATGCCGCCCATGTGGAATGCCACGGTGTGCTCCCACTGCGAGGCGTTGGACTTGTCGTTGGTGACAACAGTCCAGTCGTCTTCCAGCACGGAGGTTTCGATGCCACCGCGAACCAGCATTGGCTCGATGGCCAAGCACATGCCCGGCTTGATGCGTGGGCCGCGGTGCCCCGAGTTGTAGTTCAGCACATCCGGTGCCATGTGCATCTGCGAACCGATGCCATGGCCGCAGTAATCCTCGAGGATGCCCAGCTCGTCGCCTGGCTGGCTGGTGACGAAGTCATCGATGGCCTGGCCGATCTGGCCGATGAAGCGTGCGTTGGCCGCCGCGGCGATGCCGGCCCACATGGCCTGCTCGGTGATGTCGCTCAGGCGCTGGTCAGCTGGGTCGATGTTCTCGCCCACCAGCACGGTGCGTGCCGAGTCGGAGTGCCAGCCGTCGATGATGGCGCCGCCATCGATCTTCAGCACGTCGCCGTCCCTCAGCTCGTAGTCCGATGGGAAGCCGTGGACTACCTCGTGATTGACCGAAGCGCAGATGTTCGCTGGGAAGCCATGGTAGCCAAGGAAGTTGCTGGTCGCGTTGTGGCGTTCGAGCACCTTGCCAAAGGCCTGGTTGATCTCTTCGGTCCGCACCCCGGGCCGAGCCATCGCAACGGCTTCGTCCAGCGCTTCAGCCAGCACCAATCCGGCCTGGCGCATCTTCAGGATCTCGGAGTTGGATTTGTACTCGATTTTCGGCTGTCCTAAAGCCAATGTGATTCCCCTGCCTCAAAGTGTGATGTCCTTGCCGTGTGCCGCTGCCGGCAACCGCAAGGTCCATCAATGCAAAAAGTGCGCAGGGACCGGGCTGCAACATCCATTGTTGCTGCACGGTCCCTGCGCGTTGTAACGCTTGTGTCTAGGCGTTGACGTTCAACGCTGCAAGAACACGCTCGGTGACTTCGTCGATAGCGCCCAGGCCGTCGACCTTGCGCACGATGCCGCGTTCCTCGTAGCGCTCCACAACGACGCGGGTCTCGTCGTTGTACAGGCCCAGGCGGTGGCGGATGACCTCTTCGGTGTCATCGGCGCGGCCTTCGATCTGCGCACGCTTCAGCAGACGGGCTACCAGCTCGTCGTCATCAGCGGTCAGCTGCAGCACTGCGTCCAGGGCGATGCCCTTGTTGGCCAGCATCGCATCCAGCGCGTCCACCTGCGCACTGGTGCGCGGGTAGCCATCGAGCAGGAAGCCCTTGGCGACGTCGTCCTGGTTCAGGCGGTCTTCAACCATGTTGTTGGTGACCGAATCAGGGACAAAGTCTCCGTTGTCAATGTACTTGCTGGCTTCGAGACCCAGCGGGGTTCCGCCCTTGACGTTGGCACGGAAGATGTCGCCGGTCGAGATGGCGACAATGTCCAAGCGCTCGGAGATCTTTACGGCCTGGGTGCCTTTGCCGGCACCGGGTGGTCCAATAATAAGCAGTCGACTCATCGCAGAAGCCCTTCATAGTTCCGTTGCTGCATTTGAGCATTGATTTGCTTGACGGTTTCCAAACCCACACCAACCATAATCAGGATCGATGTACCGCCAAATGGGAAGCTTTGGTCAGCGTTGAACAGCACGAAGGCAATCAGCGGGATCAACGCAACGAACGCAAGGTACAACGCGCCCGGGAAGGTAATACGGGAAATCACGTACTGCAGGTAATCGGCGGTCGGACGACCAGCACGAATGCCCGGAATGAATCCGCCGTACTTCTTCATGTTGTCGGCGACCTCTTCAGGGTTGAAGGTAATCGCAACATAGAAGTAGGTGAAGCCGATGATCATCAAGGTGTACACCAGCATGTACCACGGCGATGAAGTTGCCGAGTGCTCCTGCAGCCACATCGCCCACTGGGGCAAGGTGCCGTCATCGTTCTGGTTGAACTGAACGATCATCTGCGGCAAAGCCAGGATGGAGCTGGCGAAGATCACTGGGATCACGTTCGCCATATTCAGCTTCAATGGAATATAGGTGGAGGTGCCGCCCACGGTGCGGCGTCCCACGGTGCGCTTGGCGTACTGCACCGGAACACGTCGCTGGGACTGCTCGACGAAGACCACCAGGGCTACAATCAACAAGCCCACCAGCAGCACGCCAATGAAGGTCATGATGCCCTGCGCCTGGAAGATGGCGCCCATCGAGGATGGGAAGCCCGAAGCGATGGAGATGAAGATCAGGATGGACATGCCGTTGCCGATGCCGCGCTCGGTGATCAACTCGCCCATCCACATGATCAGGCCGGTGCCTGCGGTAAGGGTGATGATCATCAGCAGGATGACAATCAACGAGTCATCCGGGACCAGCGGAAGGGTGCAGCTTGGGAACAGGCTGCCGGTACGGGCCAGGGTGACCAAGGTGGTTCCCTGAAGCAGTGCCAAGGCGATGGTCAGGTAACGCGTGTATTGCGTCATCTTGGCCTGGCCGGCCTGGCCTTCCTTGTGCAGGGCCTCGAAGTGCGGGATCACCACACGCAGCAACTGGACGATAATTGCCGCAGTAATGTACGGCATGATTCCCATTGCGAAAACCGAGACCTGCAACAGGGCGCCGCCGCTGAACAGGTTCACGAATGAATAAAGTCCACCGGTGGTTTCACCCATTGCCAGACACTGCTGAACGTTGCTGTAATCAATGCCCGGAGCGGGAATGAATACACCGACACGATAGATCGCAATGATCCCAAGCGTGAACAGCAACTTGTTGCGCAGATCAGGCGTCCGAAAAACTCGGGCTATGGCGCTGAACAAGCGTCCTCCTGAAGTAAGTGCTTGAGCCTGAGGAAGAGATTCTTCCCAGACCTAACGATTCTAGCGGTCTGTTAGGCAATCCTGCCAAATGCGCCACACGAAATGCACACAAATGTTTGCAGGAATGATCCTAAACCGACTAATCAGCCAAGCAATTATAAGAAATCTTAGAATGTTTCGCCGAGAGAAAAAGAAAGTCCCGGTTCACGTTGATTGCTCAACGCGAACCGGGACCATTCAAAGGCTTGACCCTGTATTAGAGGGTGTTTGCCGAGCCGCCAGCAGCAGCGATCTTCTCGGAAGCGGAAGTCGAGAAGGCGTTAACCTTCACGTCAACCTTAACCGTGATGTCGCCGGTGCCCAGCACCTTGACAGGCTGGTTCTTGCGAACGGCGCCCTTGGCAACCAGTGCCTCGACGGTGACTTCGCCACCTTCTGGGAACAGTTCCGAGATCTTGTCCAGGTTTACAACCTGGAACTCGACGCGGAATGGGTTCTTGAAGCCGCGCAGCTTTGGCAGACGCATGTGCAGCGGAAGCTGACCACCTGCGAAGCCTGCCTTCACCTGGTAACGAGCCTTGGTACCCTTGGTACCGCGACCTGCGGTCTTACCCTTGGAGCCCTCACCGCGACCCACGCGGGTCTTAGCGGTCTTGGCACCCTCAGCTGGGCGCAGGTGGTGAACCTTAAGTGCTTTTTCTTCAGCCATCTCTACTTCGCCTCCTCGACCTTCAGCAGGTGTGGGACCTTGTTGACCATGCCAACAGTCACAGGATCGGCGGTGCGAACAACGGTGTGACCGATGCGCTTCAGACCCAGCGAGCGAACAACGTCGCGCTGGCTCTGGTTTCCACCAATGATGGACTTGACCTGGGTGATTGCCAGCTTGGCATCGCTTGGAACAATGTTCTTAGCCATTGATTAAGCACCTGCCTTCTGGGCCTGGATGTGACGCAGCATTGCTGCTGGTGCAACCTCGTCCAGCGGAAGACCGCGGCGAGCTGCAACAGCTTCAGGCTCTTCCAGAGCCTTCAGTGCAGCAATGGTGCCCTGAACGATGTTGATCTGGTTCTGCGAACCCATCGACTTCGACAGGATGTCGTGGATGCCTGCGCACTCCAACACGGCGCGCACTGGGCCACCGGCGATAACACCGGTACCAGGAGCTGCTGGACGGAGCAAGACAACGCCAGCGGCGGCCTCACCCTTGACCAGGTGTGGAATGGTGGTGCCAACGCGTGGAACGCGGAAGAAGGACTTCTTGGCCTCTTCTACGCCCTTTGCGATAGCAGCAGGAACTTCCTTGGCCTTACCGTAGCCAACGCCGACCATACCGTTGCCGTCGCCAACGACCACAAGTGCGGTGAAGCTGAAGCGACGACCACCCTTGACGACCTTGGAGACGCGGTTGATAGCTACAACGCGCTCAAGGAACTTGTCCTTGTCTTCGTTGCGGCTATCCTTCTGGTCACGACCACGACCGCGGCCTTCGCCACGTCCACGGCCTTCACCACGACCGCGGCCTTCGCCGCGACGGGATCCTGCGTTCTCGGTAGCGGGAGCCGATGCAGTCTCGACTGCTTCAGTAGCTTCAGACACCTGAGTTTCCTTCTTGTTAGTTGCTTCGCTCACAGTGCCAGCCCACCTTCACGTGCGCCGTCAGCAACAGCAGCCACGCGACCGTGGTACTTGTTGCCACCGCGGTCGAAGACAACTGCTTCGATGCCAGCAGCCTTGGCGCGCTCTGCAACGAGCTCACCAATGCGCTTGGACTTTGCGGTCTTGTCGGCATCGCTTGCGCGAAGATCTGCTTCCATGGTCGATGCGCTGGCCAGGGTGATACCCTGCGAGTCGTCTACGATCTGTACGAAGATGTGACGAGCCGAGCGGTTGACAACCAGGCGTGGACGAACGGAGGTACCAACGATGTGCTTGCGCAAACGCTGATGACGACGACCGCGCTGAGCGGACTTGCTCTTGCCCTTGATTCCGATAGCCATGATTACTTACCAGCCTTTCCGACCTTGCGGCGGATGATCTCGCCAGCGTAGCGAATGCCCTTGCCCTTGTAAGGCTCGGTCTTGCGCAGCTTGCGGATGTTAGCGGCAACTTCACCGACGTGCTGCTTGTCGATACCGGCAACGGTGATCTTGTTGTTGCCCTCGACCGAGAAGGTGATGCCCTCAACGGCAGCAACCTTCACTGGGTGCGAGTAGCCCAGAGCAAGCTCCAGCTCGGCACCCTTAGCCTGTACGCGGTAACCGGTACCGTGGATTTCGAGCTTCTTCTCGTAACCATCGGTTACACCAGTGATCATGTTGCTGATCAAGGTACGGGTCAGACCGTGCAGCGAACGAGCCTCGCGGGAGTCGTTCGGGCGGCTGACGGTAACAGTGTTCTCGTCCTTGGCAACGGTGATTGGAGCCTTAACGGTGATCGAAAGTTCACCCTTAGGACCCTTGACGGCGACCAGCTGGCCGTCGACGTTCAACTCAACGTTGGCAGGTACGGAAATCGGAAGACGTCCAATACGTGACATTGTATGTTTCCCCTTTCCCGTTACCAGACGTAGGCGAGGACTTCCCCACCCACGCCCTTCTTTGCAGCCTGACGGTCAGTAAGCAGACCGGAGGAGGTGGACAGGATAGCGATACCAAGACCACCGAGCACGTGAGGCAGGTTGGTGGACTTTGCGTAAACGCGAAGACCTGGCTTGGAGATACGGCGTACGCCAGCGATCGAACGCTCGCGCGATGGGCCGTACTTCAAAGTGATAGTCAGAGTCTTGCCGACTTCTGCTGCTACTTCCTCGAACGAGGCGATGTAGCCCTGTTCCTTGAGGATGTTAGCAATGCGCACTTTCAGCTTGCTCGACGGCATCGACACAGTGTCGTGGTAAGCCGAGTTGGCGTTGCGCAGACGAGTCAGCATATCTGCGACTGGATCTGTCATAGACATGTGGGCTTCAGCCCTTCCTCGTTACGGTTTCCTTAGCGGACCTGTAACGTAGTGAGATTAGTTGTTGGTCTTGAATGGGAAGCCCAGAGCCTTAAGCAAGGCACGGCCTTCGTCATCAGTCTTGGCGGTGGTAACGACAGTGATGTCCATACCACGTACGCGGTCAACCTTGTCCACATCGATTTCATGGAACATCGACTGTTCGGTCAGACCGAAAGTGTAGTTGCCATTGCCATCGAACTGGCGGTCGCTCAAGCCGCGGAAGTCGCGGATACGAGGCAGTGCCAGGGTGATCAGGCGGTCGACGAATTCCCACATGCGATCGTTACGCAGGGTGGTGTGGGTACCGATTGGCATGCCTTCGCGCAGCTTGAACTGTGCGATCGACTTGCGGGCCTTGGTAACCACTGGCTTCTGACCGGTAATTGCGGTCAGGTCGCGTACGGCGCCTTCAATGAGCTTCGAGTCCTTGGCTGCTTCGCCAACACCCATGTTCACGACAACCTTGGTCAGGGATGGTACCTGCATTGGGTTGGCGTAGTTGAACTGCTCCTGCAGGGCAGGGCGGATGTCAGCTGCGTACTTAGCCTTCAGACGTGGCTGGATCTTGGTGGCTGCTTCAGTCATTACAGATCCTTTCCGGAAGCCTTGGCGTAACGAACGCGTACAGTCTTGGACACGCCGTTCTTTTCTACGGTTTCCTCGCGGAAGCCGACGCGGGTTGGCTTCTTGGTCTCTGGGTCAACCACTGCAACGTTGGAAACGTGCACTGGAGCCTCGACAACCTCGATGCCGCCGGTGGTCGAACCGGATTCGGTCTGACCTGCCTTGGTGTGCTTGGTGACGCGGTTAACGCCTTCGACCAGCACGCGGTTGGACTCGGTAATGACCTTCAGGACCTTGCCCTGCAAGCCACGTTCCTTGCCAGCGATGACCTGAACCAGGTCACCCTTCTTGATCTTTGCGCCCATGGTTACAGCACCTCCGGAGCCAGCGAAACGATCTTCATGAACTTCTTGTCACGAAGCTCGCGGCCCACTGGGCCGAAAATACGAGTACCACGAGGATCGGCAGCGTCACCCTTGAGGATAACTGCAGCGTTCTCGTCGAACTTGATGTAGGAACCGTCTGCACGACGGATTTCCTTCTTGGTGCGAACGACGACTGCCTTTACGACGTCGCCCTTCTTTACGTTGCCGCCAGGAATTGCATCCTTGACGGTAGCGACAATGGTGTCGCCAATGCTTGCGTAGCGACGCTTCGAGCCACCAAGAACACGAATGGTAAGGATTTCCTTAGCACCAGTGTTATCGGCAACCTTAAGTCGCGACTCCTGCTGAATCACTTCTTACTCCTGTCGTCTCGCTGGTTCTCATGAATGAGCCTTGCGGAACGGATATGGTCTCCACGATACGTATCGCTTACCCCCACTGGCGCGGGCGCACCGAATGCTGATCCCAAATGCCGGCAGGGCCGAGGCGTAAAATATCGAGGCTGCACTTGCGCGGCCAAACGGATTTGGACCGCACTGCATTATGTCGAAGGTGGATAGTCCCCGGGCATGATGCGCACAGATTCTTAAGTCTAGCCTAGAGTGGCGCGAATCCGAAATGGTGTGGTAAGAGAAAAGCGAGCGTCGTTCGTCACACCTTGGACACCGCAGATTCGCTGAATTTCGGGGTTTTGGTGCTGCCATCCAGTTGGGCAACTGGTCGCTTGCGGCGGCATCAGAGTGCCATTCGAGGTAGCCCATGCGCCGCCGTGGATAAAAAGCGGCTGAATCGCCAAAAGTGAAATTATTTTTCGGTCAGCCCTGGGCAGCTCCAGCATCCGGCCGTCACCGGCAGGAATCATTGCTCAGCGACGGAATTCGACCGTGGCGCTCACCGCAAGATGATCCGAGCCGTCGATGATGTGAGAAGAAGAGCCCGTGATGGACAGGCCCTTCGCCACGATATGGTCAATGCCGATCAATGGCGGGAAGCTCCGGCCGGCTGGCCAGGTCGCGCGGGGCCAGACTCCATCAGCCTGCGCATACCCGTGTCCCAGGGCACGGAATCCTGGATGGGAGCGAACTGAGTTGAAGTCGCCAGCAAGGATAACGGGATGATCCCGCTGCTGATTCGACCAGTCGATGACTGCTTCCAAGCCCTGGCTCCATCGTTGCGCATCGCCAACCGGCGGATAGACATGGATGCCGGCCACCCGCACGATCCCACCGGGTGCCTGCACATCGGCAACCGGCAAGGAGTACCAACCGGTGTCCGCTGAATCCAGATCGGTGGAGCGTTCCTGCAATGGGTACTTTGAGAAAATCACGGTATCCCGTTCTCCCCCGGCGGGTGCGTCTTGGCTCCGATAGCCAAATTCATCCAGCGCGTCCAGCCCTGCGAGTTGCTGGTGCATTGGTTCGCTGGTTTCAACAAGGACGAGAATCTGCGGATCCGTGTCCCTGATCAGTTCAGCGAGCTGCGCCGGATTCGCTCCTGCCTTCAGGGCATTGAACGATAGGAGAACCAGCTCGGAGCTGCCGTTTCCGGTCTGGCCAGCGGGAGAGCTCCATTGCACGCTGGGCAGTGTACCGCAAAGCAGGAACACCAGCACGAACCCGCTGATGAGCCATTGCTTGCGCAGTAGCCCGATAACCAGAACCACTGCCGGGAAGAGCAACAGATATGGCTGGAATGCCTGAAGCTTGGGAATCAATCCTGCACCGGGGAAACCCAGATACGGGAGTATGCCAATAGCTAGGGAAGCAACAAGAAGCGTACCCATAGGCCATCCCAGGGAAGGTTTTCGGGCACGCGTCATCGTCATCATCATCCGAGCCTATTCGAAGCGGATGATAATTCCGGCAAGGACACTTCCGCCTAGGTACGATAGCGGCTCGATGCGATTGCGACTGCCCTTGGCTTCTTCATGACTGCTGCGAGGCCCACTGCGCGACGCGCTGGGCGCTCTCTTCCAGCGACAGGTCTTCCACCCTGGACATGATGGACCAGCGCACACCGAAGGGATCCAGAATCGAAGCGAAGCGGTCACCCGAGACGAAGTTGCCCAGTGGTTCTCGGATACTGGAACCGGCAGCCTCGGCCCTGGCCACCACCTCATCTGCGTTTTCGCAGTAGAAACCCAAGGAATAGCAGGCATTCGGCGAAGCTGGCGGGCTGACTAGTCCGTAGGCCGGCGAAGGTTCCCCGATCTGCAAACGGCCATTGCCGAATGCAATTTCTGCATGCACGACAACGCCTCCCATTTCGGTGGAATCTACCATTGTCGCACCGAATACTTCTTCATAGAATCCCAGCGCTGCCCTTGCGTTGGGCACAGTCAAGAATGGCGTCAGACTGGTGAATCCATGAGGGACACCGGCAGTTGTATGCATTCCCGTCACACCTTGCGTGACTTCATCTTGATTTTCCATGTCCCTAGGCTAAGTCTGTGTGGCACGCTGGTTCTTGTAGATATGCGACAACCTGCACGGGTGGTAGAGGCCATGGAATCAGCACCGGATCCGCGAGGCGTTCTCTATCCTGCCCGGCTATCGGCAATCGAGCGATTCTCCCCCGGTCCAGGACTGCAGGAATTGGTCTCCTGGTTTTGGCTGGTGGATTGGAACATCGCGCCCGGACGTACCTCACGGCAAGAACTCCTGCCCTTTCCGCAAATGAATCTGGTTATTGAGCCAGGAGGCGTTACGCTTTCCGGCCCGGCCAGCGGCGCTTCGCACCGCGACCTGTCCGGGAGCAGTTGGGCAGTCTCCGCCTTGTTGCGCCCAGCGGCTGCGCAGGCTCTCAACGTGTCCCCCGCAGAGTTGCTGGACCAGGAAATCCAGTTCAGCGCACCTGGGCTGCTGGCCTCGATAACAAGGGTGAAGGCTCAACCCGGCCACGGGGACTCCGGTTCGACCTGTGCTGAGCTCTTCGGTTCGTGGCTCACCGCTCACCTTCCAGCAGCCACAAGTTCTGGCCTCCAAGCTAATAAGCTGCTCGACACCGTCGCGGCGGAGCGCGGAATCGTAAGGGTCTCCCAACTGGCCCATCGCTTGTCGCTCAGTACACGTAGTCTGCAACGGATTTCGGAAAGGTATTTGGGACTGGCTCCGCTGGCGGTGATTCGGCGGTACCGTTTGCAAGAGGCTGCTCATCGGCTGCGCGAGGACACTGCAGTTTCTATCGCTGGCATCGCAGCGGAAATGGGGTATGCGGATCAAGCCCATCTAGCGGCAGACTTCCGCAAAGTCTTGGGCTACTCCCCTGTTACCTATCGAAAGGGCCGGACCTAGTCTGGCGGTACTGCCGCCACGGCACTGATTTCAACCAGCGCACCTGGCACACCGAGCTTCGCGACGAAGGCTGCAGACACCAGGGGTGGTTCAGTGGCTGCCAACTGTTCGCCTATGGCTCCATAGACGCTGATGACGTCGGTTCCTTCCACCAGCAGCACGTTCCACTGCACAACATCCTGGAATCCCGCGCTGGCCGCCGCCAGTGCGAGCTTGGCGTTTCCCAGTGCCCTGGTCGCCTGCGTTGCGGCATCCCCGGCTCCGATCAGCTGCCCTGTGCCGTCTACAGCGTTCTGCCCGCCAACATAGATAGTCGTGGCACCCGGCGGGACGATGGCTACGTGGCTGAAAGCTGGGGAGTTGACAAGGCCAGCGGGACGCAGTTTCCTGATCTGTTCCATAGTCCAGTGTGGCATTTTATTCACTGCTTTTTACGACAGAAATGCCCCGAACTCTTCTTGCGAAGTGTTCGGGGCATTCTTCAATCACGAGATCCGTGAAATCGAAGCGAAAGCTTACTTAGCCTTCTCCACGATCTCAACGAGACGCCAGCGCTTGTCAGCAGACAGCGGGCGGGTCTCAGCGATGACAACCAAGTCGCCGATGCCGGCGTCGTTGTTCTCGTCGTGAGCCTTCACGTTCTTGTTGCGACGCATGACCTTGCCGTAAAGGGCGTGCTTAACACGGTCCTCAACGTCTACGACGATGGTCTTCTGCATCTTGTCAGATACCACGTAACCACGGAGGGTCTTGCGGTCGTTACGCTCGGTAGCGTTATCCACACCGTTCTCCTTCTCGCTCATTACTTGGAATCCTTCTTGGTTTCTTCAACCGGAACAACGACATCCTGACGAATGCCCAGCTCGCGCTCGCGCAGCACAGTGTAAATGCGTGCAATATCGCGCTTGATGGTCTTCAGGTTCCCGTGGGAATCCAGCTGGCCGGTAGCCGACTGGAAACGCAGGTTGAACAGTTCTGCCTTGGCCTTCTTCAATTCCTCGTTCAAACGAGCGGTATCGAAGCCGTCCAGGGACTCAATGCTAAGGTCTTTCGAGCCGATAGACATCCCTATTCACCACCTTCACGACGCACGATGCGTGCCTTCATTGGCAGCTTGTGGATTGCAAGACGCAATGCCTCTTTAGCTACCTCTTCACTGACGCCACCGAGTTCAAACATGACTCGTCCTGGCTTTACGTTGGCGACCCACCACTCCGGCGAACCCTTACCGGAACCCATGCGGGTTTCGGCAGGCTTCTTGGTAAGCGGACGGTCTGGGTAGATGTTGATCCAGACCTTACCGCCACGCTTGATGTAACGGGTCATGGCGATACGAGCGGCTTCGATCTGACGGTTAGTCACGTAAGCCGGGGTCAACGCCTGAATGCCGTACTCACCGAAAGCAACGGTGGTACCGCCCTTGGCAGCACCCGAACGCTTTGGGTGGTGCTGCTTGCGGAACTTCACACGACGTGGGATAAGCATTTAAGCCTGTCCTCCTTCCGCAGCCGGAGCTGCAGCGCCCTTGCGATCGTTACGACGACGGCGTTCGCCGCCACGTGGACGGTCGTTGCCGCCACCGCGGCCGCCACGAGCTGGAGCAGCAGCCTGCTGTGCAGCCAGTTCCTTGGCGGTTACGTCACCCTTGTAGATCCAGACCTTCACGCCGATACGGCCGAAGGTGGTCTTGGCTTCGAACTTGCCGAAGTCGATGTTCGCGCGCAGGGTGTGCAGTGGCACACGGCCTTCGCGGTAGAACTCCTTGCGGGACATTTCTGCGCCGCCAAGTCGACCGGAGCACTGAACGCGGATGCCCTTGGCACCAGCGCGCATTGCCGACTGCATTGCCTTCTTCATCGCACGGCGGAAAGCCACGCGGGAAGCAAGCTGCTCGGCGATGCCCTGGGCGACCAGCATGGCCTCCATGTCAGGGTTCTTGACCTCGAGGATGTTCAGCTGAACCTGCTTCTTGGTGAGCTTTTCCAGCTCGCCACGAATACGGTCAGCTTCTGCGCCGCGACGACCAATGACGATACCTGGACGTGCAGTGTGGATATCCACACGTACGCGGTCACGGGTACGCTCGATCTCGACGCGGGCGATGCCAGCGCGATCCATGCCGTTAGACAGCAGGGCGCGGATCTGGACATCTTCCTTCACGTAGTCAGCGTAACGCTGGCCTGGCTTGCTGGAATCAGCGAACCAGTGGGAAACGTGATCGGTGGTGATGCCGAGACGGAAACCGTTCGGGTTAATCTTCTGTCCCATTTAGTTCTCCCCACCCTTCTGCGTGGTTGAAACAACCACAGTCACGTGGCTGGTGCGCTTCTTGATCTGGAATGCGCGACCCTGTGCACGCGGCTGGAACCGCTTCATGGTCGGACCTTCGTCAACAAACGCTTCGCTGATAAACAGCTCGTCCTCATTGAATGCTTCACCTGCGCGGTCCGCGGCGGCACGGGCGTTAGCCACTGCCGATGCGACAACCTTGTATACCGGCTCCGAAGCTGCCTGTGGGGCAAACTTCAAGATGGCCAGTGCTTCGTTGGTCTGCAGACCACGAACAAGGTTGACGACGCGCCGGGCCTTCATAGGCGTTACGCGGATGTGACGCGCAATTGCCTTGGCTTCCATTGCTATCCTTCTCTCGTCTATCGAAGAAGTGCTAAGCGATACTAGTACCCTTGCGGGGCCTAGCGGCGCTTGCCCTTCTTGTCGTCCTTCACGTGGCCACGGAACGTACGGGTTGGGGCAAACTCTCCGAGCTTGTGTCCAACCATCGATTCGGTTACGAACACAGGAATGTGCTTGCGACCGTCGTGTACGGCGATGGTGTGTCCCAGCATGTCCGGGATGATCATCGAACGGCGGGACCACGTCTTGATGACGTTCTTGGTGCCCTTATCGTTTTCAGCAACGACCTTTAGGAACAGGTGCTGATCGACGAAGGGGCCTTTCTTCAGGCTGCGTGGCATGTTTCCAGGCTCCTATCGCTTGTTCTTGCCGGTCTTGCGGCGACGCACAATGAGCTTGTCGCTTTCCTTGTTTGGACGACGGGTGCGTCCCTCACGCTTACCGTTAGGGTTGACCGGGTGACGACCACCGGAGGTCTTGCCCTCACCGCCACCATGTGGGTGGTCAACTGGGTTCATGACAACACCGCGAACGGTTGGGCGTACGCCCTTCCAGCGCATACGGCCGGCCTTGCCCCAGTTGATGTTGATCTGCTCAGCGTTGCCAACTTCGCCGATGGTTGCGCGGCAGCGCACATCAACGTTGCGGATTTCACCCGAAGGCAAACGCAGCTGGGCGTAGCGGCCCTCACGGGCTACCAGCTGGATCGATGCACCAGCGGAACGAGCCATCTTAGCGCCGCCGCCTGGGCGAAGCTCAACAGCGTGAATCACGGTACCAACCGGGATGTTACGCAGTGGCAGGTTGTTGCCTGGCTTGATGTCGGCGCTTGCGCCGGCCTCAATTGGGTCACCCTGCTTGAGGTTGTTCGGTGCGATGATGTAGCGCTTGGTGCCGTCCACGTAGTGGAGCAGTGCGATACGAGCGGTACGGTTCGGGTCGTACTCGATGTGAGCGACCTTTGCCGGAACGCCGTCCTTGTCGTGACGACGGAAGTCGATAACACGGTAGGCGCGCTTGTGTCCGCCACCCTTGTGACGGGTGGTGATCTTACCGGTGTTGTTACGGCCGCCTGACTTGGTCAGGGGACGAACCAACGACTTTTCCGGAGTCGATCGGGTGATTTCTGCGAAGTCGGCTACCGACGAGCCGCGAAGGCCCGGGGTAGTCGGCTTGTACTTACGAATTCCCATTATTAATATTCCTCGTTAAAGTGGTCTCCGCTTAGGAAAGCGGACCGCCGAAGATGTCAATCGAGCCGTCCTTCAAGGTGATGATGGCGCGCTTGGTGCTCTTGCGCGATCCCCACCCGAAGCGGGTGCGCTTGCGCTTACCAGCTCGGTTGATGGTGTTTACGGAGTCAACCTTGACGTTGAAGATCGCTTCAACGGCGTACTTGATTTCCGACTTGTTGGAGCTTGGTGCCACCTCGAAGGTGTACTGACCTTGATCGATCAGACCGTAGCTCTTTTCCGATACGACAGGTGCGATGACCACGTCGTGTGGAGCCTTTGAGAACGCGCTCACTTGGCTTCCTCCTTCTGGACCAGGGCATCGAAGGCAGCCTTGGTGAAGACTACGTCATCCGAAACCAGAACATCGTAGGTGTTCAGCTGGTCGACGTACAGAACGTGCACATTGACGAGGTTGCGAACCGAAAGGGCTGCAACATCGTTGGCGCGATCGATGACGACAAGCAGGTTCTTGCGCTCGGTGAGCGAACGCAAGGTAGCCAGAGCATCCTTGGTCGAAGGCGTTTCGCCAGCAACCAAGTTCTCAATCACGTGAACGCGATCGAAGCGTGCGCGATCAGACAGGGCGCCGCGCAGTGCAGCAGCCTTCATCTTCTTCGGGGTACGCTGCGAGTAATCACGTGGGGTTGGACCGTGGACAATGCCACCGCCGGTCATGTGCGGAGCACGGATCGAACCCTGACGGGCGCGGCCGGTACCCTTCTGCTTGAACGGCTTGCGACCTGCACCCGAAACCTCGGAGCGGTCCTTGGTCTTGTGGGTACCCTGGCGGGCAGCAGCAAGCTGTGCAACGACAACCTGGTGCAGCAGCGGGACGTTGGTCTGTACGTCGAAGATCTCTGCAGGCAGTTCGACGTTAAGTGCCTTAGTCATTTACTTATGCTCCCTTCACGGCGTTGCGTACGAGAACGACGCGGCCGCGGGCGCCTGGAACGGCACCCTTGATCAGCAGGAGGTTCTTCTCAGCGTCGATAGCGTGAATGGTCAGGTTCTGAGTGGTAACACGCTCAGCACCCATGCGACCAGCCATCTTCTGTCCACGGAAAACGCGACCTGGGGTCGATGCGCCGCCGATGGAACCTGGCTTACGGTGGTTCTTGTGAGCACCGTGCGATGCGCCAACACCGTGGAAGTTGTGACGCTTCATAACGCCGGCGAAGCCCTTACCCTTCGAGGTGCCTACGACGTCGACCTTCTGGCCGGCTTCGAAGACCTCTACGGAAAGTTCCTGGCCTGCGGTGTACTCGGCAGCGTCTGCAGTGCGCAGTTCTACCAAGTGGCGACGTGGGGTGACGCCAGCAGCCTCGAAGTGACCAGCCAGTGGCTTGGTGACCTTGCGAGGATCGATCTGGCCGTAGCCGATCTGAACTGCGGTGTAGCCATCGCGCTCTTCGTTGATGAGCTTGGTGACAACGTTGCTATCAGCCTGCACGACGGTGACAGGGATCAGGTTGTTGTTCGAATCCCAAACCTGGGTCATGCCGAGCTTCGTGCCCAGCAGGCCCTTGAAATTACGGGTTGCGGTCATAGTTTTCTCGCCACCTCCCCTTAAAGCTTGATTTCGATGTTGACATCCGCTGGCAGGTCGAGACGCATCAGCGAATCAACAGCCTTCGGGGTCGGATCGACGATGTCGATCAGACGCTTGTGCGTGCGCATTTCGAAGTGCTCACGGCTGTCCTTGTACTTGTGTGGCGAACGGATAACGCAGTACACGTTCTTCTCCGTTGGCAGCGGCACTGGGCCGACTACGGTTGCGCCTGCGCGCGTGACCGTCTCAACGATCTTCCGGGCCGAAACGTCAATGACCTCGTGGTCATACGACTTCAGCCGGATGCGGATTTTCTGTCCCGCCATGGCGTCATGCCTCTTTCTGTTAGCACTATCTAAAGTTTCTGTGCCTATATACGGGTCCTTGCAGACCGGCACGCCTTGCTCTGCGGCTGAATCCGGATCAGATCCGGGTTCCTCACCCGCAGGAGGCTCCGACCCCCGCGCTCGGGCGTGTCGTGAAATTTTCAGTCACAACACTCCCACAAAGTTTTCACTTTATCGAAGGGCCTTATAGTTTGAAGCAGTCGTATCGATCCCGAACCCCAGGCATTATCCTGCGTGAGAGTCGATCCCGGTCGTTCAAACCAGACCGGTTACCCCATAAATGGGGACCGGGTTGCATTGAAGCAACTTATCTAGTCTGACAGGTCGGCAACGATCGCGCAAATCTTTTATGCCTATCCGCGCCCGTGATCTTGACCTCACACCTCGCGTGGCCCGTCCTGCCCGGACGGCTCCTGCCCCGCGGGGATCGGTGGATCAACAGGGTTTTGCGGCCTCACCGGCAGCGAATTCTGCTTGTCGACCTTCACCAGCTTGAAGACCGCGGCCGCAATCAGCCCCAAGCCAATGACCACCAGCCAGAGGAATGCCAAATCGCGCAGGAACCACAAGACGGACAAGGTGATAGCCGCCGCACCCCACCAAATGAACAACCGCTCCCCCAGCTTCAAGCCCCAGGCCACCAATCCACCGAAGAAGACCAGGCCGATCGCCTGCGCAACACCATTGGATTGGACCAGTGCGGCGAGCAAGGCCAGGCTGCCGGCCACCGAGGCGGCCAGCAGGTATGCCCTCTCCAATCGCGCGTTGGCCCTGATATTGCGCCACGCGACCAGCACTACTGCAACAATGCAGGCGTAGGCCGCCAAGTTGCTGGCCCGCGGTGTGCCAAGGATCTGGGCATAGCTGCCCAGCGCCAGCAGCGCGCCCAGGAGGATGAAGCCGTCCACTGCGTAGGTCACCATCCGCCGCGGAAGTTCAAAGAGCCGCACCAGCACCGCAACGCCGAAGACCAGCAGCGCTCCGCCGGCCACCTGCCAAATCGCACCGCCATCCAGATGGGCGATGCCACCGGCCAGCAACAGGGCCAGGAGCATTGCCGCGAAATACAAGCGCGAGGCGCTGCCGGGCGGATCGGCATGGAGGTAGCCGAATTCCGGATAGCCGGGAATTGGGTCCTTCATTAGCCCATGGAAGATTGCCAGCAGGTACAGCGCGAGGCCCGCGCCAACCAGCGCCCATGCGGCATCCATCGGTGCTAGCACCACTGCCCCACCGGCTTGCCGCACCTCGAAGACTGCACGCAGGATAGCGACGCACAGCATGATGGCGGCTCCGGCCGCGTACCAGGCGCTCTTGCGCGTGTGCACCAGCAGGATGAAGCCGAGGGCCAGCAGCAGGTGCGCACCCACTGCCCACCACGACCCCGCCTGCCACGCGGCGGCCCACGCCGCCGGAAGGAAGATGGCCAGGCCCAGGGCTATCGAGTACGACTTGTTGGCGCGCAACCGCCATTCAAGCACGAGTGCCGCCAGGCTCAGGGCCAGCAGCATGGCGCAAGCAACCTGGGAACTCCACCACGTAGAGCGGACCCATCCGGTCGCATCTTCCATGGCCAGTGCCGGAATGCTGATCAGCAGGATCAGTGCCAGGATCGGGGCAAATAGATAGAGCTGTCGCTTGGCCACCGTCAAGCTGGTCTCGGCCTTGAACGCGGCCAGCCCGTGCAGCCCGAAGAATAAGCAGGCCAAGAGGATCGTTCCCCGATCCATGCCGCCCGCGAACTGCCCGTAGGCCAGCGCCGCCAGTGGAATGCCAGCCAGCAGTCCCACTGCCATCCAGCGCAATTCCCGGCGCAGTGCTTTGCCGTCGCGGATGCTAGCCAGCAAGCGGAGCAGCTGCGGGACGGCTATCGAAACCAGCAGCAGGCAGAACCGGCCGTGGATGTCGAATTCCATGCTGTAGGCAATCCACCACACCATGGAACTGAAGAGCACTTGGGCCAACGCTGCATAGAGGATCTTCCACCGCGTATTGGTGCTGCGGCGCAAGCTCCAGATGAAATAGCCCAAGGTTGCCGCCCCGATGAGGATTGCCAGCGGCCAGATCTCCTTGCCGAAGCTGAGCGCATAAAGCCCCATCAGCAGGCAGGCCGCAGCGACGTTGATCGGCTGTTCCAGCGCGGGGCGCTGTGCAGGAATATCGCGAAGCCGTCGACCCGAGGCAATGACCAGGCCAACTGCGAGCACAAGGCCAGTGATGAACCACGCCAGCCCGCCGATGCCCAGGAACACCACGGTGCTTTCGCTGGCGTAGGAATAGTCGCCAGCGGTTGACAGCAGGCGCAGGCTGAAGAGCAGCACCACGCCAAGTAAACCCGAAGCGCCCACACGTCCCAGCCGGTGCCCCTGCACCATGCCGGAATCCAGCACGGCACGGCTCGCCAGATTCGCCGCCCACAAGATGAACAGCACGAAGAGCACCGCAATCAACGGGGCTGAGCCGTCAGGATTTCCGTAGTCCCCAGCCGTGAGCTCATCAAGCGCAGCACCGAGCACGCCTGCGCCAACCAGGGTAAGGACCCAGCGCGCATGGAGCGTCATTTCCCTGCGCAGGTTCCGGGCGTTGCGCTGAGCCAGCGAAAGCCCGAGCAGAGCCAGGGCGAATACCACCAGCGGGCGCCAACTGTGGTTCTGCATATCGACCAGCGCCACCAGGGGAAGAACCGCGATGACTCCAACTTCCAGCTTGGCGCTGCGCAGCAAGCCGGGAATGCCCAGCGCCATGAAGATGGGAACCGCGATGTAGCAGAGCACGAAGGCCTCGAAGCCCTGCGCGTAGAGAAACGCGCCGATCACCGAAGTCACCGCTAAGCACCACAGCACCGCACGTTCACTTTGCAGGTGCCTGCGCGCCAATCCCAGCCTCTGCTGGTAGCCGGTGGAGCAGAGCAATACCGCTACGGCTTGGAGCCCGAAGGCGAAGGCGAGCACCAGCCAGCTGCTCGTTGCGGAGAAACCGAGGTAGTTGCAGCCGGCCACGAGCATCGCCATGAAAGCAGCGCGGGCAGCGTAGGTGCGCAGCAGCCGCAGGTTGGGCAACAGCCTGACGCTGAGCAGCAACTGGGCGGTGAGCAACGCGAAGATCCAGAACAAATCCCGGCTGGCGAGCATCTCCAAGAGGATCACCGAGAGCGCAAAGACAAACGCAGGCAGCAGCTGCGCGGTGCCGTGCAGGGCCCGGAAGAAGATTGAGTGGCGGATCCTTTCGCTGCGTACCGCCAAGAGCATCAGCGCAATAGAGAGCACCAGCAGGATCAGCATGTAGTACAGGACGCCACGCTGCATCGCGGCCGCGCCGGCCATGGCGGTGCTGACCAGAATCAGCACGGCAACCCACGCCAGAACACGGGACTTGAACGTCAGTGTTGCGTAGCCCACGGCTAATGTGCCGATGGCTGAGAAAACCAGCCAGGTCGCCGGGCCGGATATGTTCACCGTGCTGTAGGTAGCGATGGCGCACAGCGGCAACAAAGCCAGCCCGGTGCCGGCAAAGGCGGCTCCTGCCGGACGCAAGGACGGTTTCACTGCGAAGGTGACCAGGCCTCCGCCGTAGAAAGCGGCAGACAGCAGGAACAAGGCGATGAGCTTTGACAGTGGCGGAAGCGCGAAGCTCAGGAAGAGTGCGCCGGCGGCAACGATCATCAGGGCCGCGACGTACAGCGTGATGTTGATGTTGCGCAGTTCGCGCTCGCGTTTGGTGAGCACTTTGATTGGCTTAACCGGTGCAGCAGGCTGGAGGGTGGCCGTGGGGAGCGGCGCGCGGTACGCGGGGGCAGCACCGGCCGCCGCTGGCTGGAGGTATGGCTGGCTGGAAGGTGCCATCGATGCGGCCGGCGCTGCATCTTTGCGGCTTGCAGGCTGCGCTTCGAGCGGCTGTGCGGGGACCCCCGGCGCTTGGGCAGCAGCCGGTGCCGAGGCACCCGGCGGCCCGGGTTGCCCCAGGTACTTCACTGCCTCGTCGTAGCCT
The DNA here is from genome assembly GCF_042672105.1 of Glutamicibacter sp. NPDC127525. Classification (NCBI taxonomy): domain Bacteria; kingdom Bacillati; phylum Actinomycetota; class Actinomycetes; order Micrococcales; family Micrococcaceae; genus Glutamicibacter; species Glutamicibacter sp. NPDC127525. The sequence continues at coordinate 1,013,085 of NZ_JBHXVN010000001.1, forward strand.
TGCTGCCACGCTTCGCCCAGCGCATCAAGCTGCTGCTGGCTTTGCGATTTATCCCGACTCCCCTGGCGCCGGCCGAGGCCGAAAGCCAACAGAACCAAGATGATAGAAACGATGATCCAGCCCATCATTGATGCCACTCCCCCACTTAGCGAATTGTCGCGCCCTCCAATTAGACCACCTTCTAGATATATTCACTAGCAGGGGCTCGTATTTAACGAAAAAAATCCCCCAGCACAAAAGTGCTGGGGGATTCTTTTCAGTTCACTAGGGAACTACCTCATCAAGTAGAGACTACTTGGTGATGGTGGTTACCTTGCCCGAACCAACGGTGCGGCCGCCTTCGCGAATTGCGAAGCCGAGGCCCTCTTCCATGGCGATTGGCTGGATCAGCTCAACCGACATTTCGGTGTTGTCGCCAGGCATAACCATTTCGGTGCCCTCTGGGAGGGTGATAACGCCGGTTACGTCGGTGGTGCGGAAGTAGAACTGCGGACGGTAGTTCGAGTAGAACGGGTTGTGACGTCCGCCTTCGTCCTTCGACAGGATGTAGACGTTAGCTTCGAAGTTGGTGTGTGGGGTGATCGAGCCTGGGGCTACGATAACCTGGCCACGCTCAACATCGTCGCGCTTCAGACCGCGAAGCAGCAGACCACAGTTCTCGCCAGCCCATGCTTCGTCGAGCTGCTTGTGGAACATCTCGATACCGGTAACGGTAGTCTTCTGGATTGGGCGGATGCCAACAATCTCAACTTCCGAGTTGATAGCCAGGGTGCCACGCTCGGCGCGACCGGTAACAACGGTACCGCGGCCGGTGATGGTGAAGACGTCTTCAATTGGCATCAGGAATGGCTTGTCGCGGTCGCGAACTGGGTCTGGAATGAAGCTGTCAGCTGCATCCATCAGTTCCTCGATAGCTGCAACCCACTTTGCGTCGCCTTCCAGAGCCTTCAGGCCCGAAACGCGGATCACTGGAGCGTCATCGCCATCGAAGCCCTGCGAGGACAGAAGTTCGCGAACTTCCATCTCCACGAGCTCGAGCAGCTCTTCGTCATCAACCATGTCCGACTTGTTCAGTGCAACCATCAGGGTTGGAACACCAACCTGGCGGGCCAGCAGAACGTGCTCGCGGGTCTGAGCCATCGGGCCATCGGTAGCGGCAACAACGAGGATTGCGCCGTCCATCTGAGCAGCACCGGTGATCATGTTCTTGACATAGTCAGCGTGACCTGGAGCGTCTACGTGTGCGTAGTGGCGCTTCTCGGTCTGGTACTCGATGTGCGAGATGTTGATGGTAATACCGCGCTGGCGCTCTTCCGGTGCCGAGTCGATGTTAGCGAAGTCGCGCTGTTCGTTCAGGTCTGGGTACTTGTCAGCCAGAACCTTGGAGATTGCCGCGGTCAGAGTGGTCTTACCGTGGTCAACGTGACCGATGGTACCAATGTTGACGTGCGGCTTGTTGCGCTCGAACTTTGCCTTTGCCACAAGTTCCTCCTAGAAACATTTACAGAAGACATTCTTCGTCTGCGCGGTTCGCAAACGAACTAGAAATAGTCTACTGGGGGCTTGGATAATTTAGGAAATTCCGGTCCTCTGCGGGGCCTGCATTGTGATGCAAATCCCTCGTTGGCCGTTTGCGGTGCCGGCTCCGTTTTTCAACGGAACCGGCCCGCGATCGGCCACTTCCCCGCTAAGGGGGTCACGGCCAGGTTTTTATACCGAGACGATTACTCGCCGCGGGACTTCTGGATGATCTCGTCGGCAACTGCCTTCGGGACCTCAGAGTAGCTGTCGAAGGTCATCGAGTAAACTGCGCGACCCTGGGTCTTCGAACGCAGGTCACCAATGTAACCGAACATTTCCGACAGTGGCACACCAGCGCGGATGACCTTGACGCCAGCAGCGTCGGACATCTCGCTGATCGAACCACGACGGGAGTTCAGGTCGCCGATAACGTCGCCCATGTACTCTTCCGGGGTACGGACTTCAACAGCCATCAGCGGTTCAAGCAAAACAGGGTTAGCGCGGCGTGCGCCTTCCTTGAATACCTGCGAACCAGCGATCTTGAAGGCCATTTCCGAGGAGTCGACATCGTGGTAAGCACCATCGATGAGGGTAGCCTTGACACCGACCAGTGGGTAGCCTGCGAGGATACCGTACTGCATTGCGTCCTGGATACCAGCGTCAACGGATGGGATGTACTCACGAGGAACACGACCACCGGTCACGGCGTTCTTGAACTCGTAGGTGACGCCGTCAACAACTTCCAGAGGCTCGAACGAGACCTGGACCTTGGCGAACTGACCCGAACCACCGGTCTGCTTCTTGTGGGTGAAGTCAACCTTCTCCACAGCCTTCTTGATGGTTTCGCGGTATGCAACCTGTGGCTTGCCAACGTTTGCTTCCACACGGAATTCGCGCTTCATGCGGTCAACCAGAATGTCCAGGTGAAGCTCACCCATACCGCCAATGACGGTCTGGCCGGTGTCTTCGTTCAGGGACACGGTGAAGGTTGGATCTTCCGCCGACAGCTTCTGGATAGCGGTCGACAGCTTTTCCTGGTCACCCTTGGTCTTTGGTTCGATGGCCACAGAGATCACTGGATCCGGGAAGCTCATCGATTCGAGAACGATTGGGTGGGCTGGATCACATAGGGTGTCACCGGTGGTGGTGGCCTTCAGGCCGATCACAGCGTAGATGTGACCTGCGTGGATCTCGTCTACCGGATTCTCCTTGTTGGAGTGCATCTGGAAGAGCTTGCCTACGCGTTCCTTCTTGCCCTTGGTGGAGTTCAGCAGCTGTGCGCCGGACTCTGCCTTGCCGGAGTAAACGCGGATGAAGTTCAACTGGCCGAAGAACGGGTGAGCGGCGATCTTGAACGCAAGTGCCGAGAACGGTGCGTCCTCCGAAGGCTCGCGGGTCAGCTCAACTTCTTCGTCCTTCGGATCGTGACCGATGGTGGCGCCAACGTCCAGTGGGTTCGGCAGGAAGTCGATGACTGCATCCAGCATTGGCTGAACGCCGCGGTTCTTGAAGGCCGAACCACAGAATACTGGGTAAGCTTCCGAGTTCACGGTCAGCTTGCGGATGCCAGCCTTGAGTTCCTCAACGGAGATTTCTTCACCTTCGAGGTACTTCTCCATGAGCTCTTCGGATGCCTCAGCGACATCTTCAACCAGCTTGGCGCGGTACTCTTCAGCACGCTCAACCAAGTCGGCAGGGATTTCGCGGGTTTCGTAAGCAGCGCCCATGGTGACGTCACCCTTGGAGTCGCCTTCCCAAACGAATGCCTTCATGGACAGCAGGTCAACGACACCGGTGAACTCGGACTCGGAGCCGATTGGCAGCTGCATAACCAGCGGCTTGGCACCAAGGCGCTGGATGATGGTATCTACGGTGAAGTAGAAGTCAGCGCCCAGCTTGTCCATCTTGTTGACGAAGCAGATACGTGGAACGTCGTACTTGTCAGCCTGGCGCCAAACGGTCTCGGACTGAGGCTCAACGCCTTCCTTGCCATCGAAGACGGCAACGGCGCCATCGAGCACGCGCAGCGAGCGCTCCACCTCAACGGTGAAGTCAACGTGGCCCGGGGTGTCGATGATGTTGATCTGGTTCTTGTTCCAGAAGCAGGTAACAGCAGCGGAGGTAATGGTGATACCGCGCTCTTTTTCCTGTTCCATCCAGTCGGTGGTCGAAGCACCGTCGTGGGTTTCACCGAGCTTGTGGTTCACACCCGTGTAGAAAAGGATGCGCTCAGTAGTAGTGGTCTTACCGGCATCGATGTGAGCCATGATGCCGATATTGCGGACCTTGTTAAGGTCAGTAAGCACGTCCTGTGCCACGTTGTCTCCCTATAAGGTGAGGCCGGAATTGCTGGGCATCGGTTGATGCCCAGCTTTTCCGAGCGGTTCTTACCAGCGGTAGTGTGCGAAGGCCTTGTTGGACTCGGCCATCTTGTGAGTGTCTTCGCGACGCTTCACAGCGGCACCCAGACCGTTCGATGCGTCCAGGATCTCGTTCATCAAACGCTCGATCATGGTCTTCTCGCGGCGAGCCTTCGAGTAGCCAACCAGCCAGCGCAGAGCCAGTGCGGTTGCACGGCCTGGCTTGACCTCAACAGGAACCTGGTAGGTAGCGCCACCGACGCGGCGGGAACGAACCTCGAGGGCTGGACGGATGTTGTCCATAGCCTTCTTGAGGGTCGAAACAGCGTCGGCGCCGGACTTTGCTGCGGCACCTTCGAGTGCACCGTAAACAATGCGCTCTGCAGTGGACTTCTTGCCGTCTACGAGAACCTTGTTGATCAGCTGGGTGACCAATGGGGATTCGAAGACTGGATCAGAAACTAGTGGGCGCTTTGGCGCCGGACCCTTACGAGGCATTACTTACCATCCTTCTTTGCACCGTAGCGGGAACGAGCCTGCTTACGATCCTTCACACCCTGGGTATCCAGAGCACCACGAACAATCTTGTAGCGAACACCTGGAAGGTCCTTTACACGACCACCGCGAACGAGCACGATGGAGTGTTCCTGCAGGTTGTGTCCGACACCTGGAATGTAAGCGGTCACTTCGACGCCACCGGCAAGGCGCACACGTGCGACCTTACGCAGAGCCGAGTTTGGCTTCTTCGGGGTGGTGGTGTACACACGGGTGCACACGCCACGGCGCATTGGGTTGCCCTTAAGGGCAGGGGCCTTGGTCTTGACGACCTTAGGCGAGCGGCCCTTGCGGACCAGCTGCTGAATAGTAGGCACTTTCGTGTCCTTCCATTGTCTAAGTTCTTCGGCAACACGACGAAAACGCCTAAGCCTAGAAAAGTTTTAGCGCTTCGCAATGTAGCTAGCTGCTTGCTTTACCGCGCACTCAGAATCAAAAGTCCCTAGGCGTGCGAAAGTGTGGCATTCGTTGCGCAACCTACCCGCAACCCGGACGGAGTCCATTTTGCCACACATAAAACAATTGATCTCAGTCTAGCATTAATCCACCGAGCCACCATGTACAGTAAGCTATCTCACCGACCAGGCCACTCTTGGCCCCCGCCGCCATCGAGACGGTTTGGGTAGTGACCACGATATCGACCCCAGCTGAACGCCACGGGACCGCCAGATGAAAACCACCTGAATCCGCGGATGTCCGCTGCCGGCTTGCCAGCGGATCCGCATCAAGGCGAATACTAGTTCCTAAATCTCCCAGTGGATTTATCGACTACTATTTTCACCCCGTGTTGCGCGCAGGCCCCGGAACGCAGACCACTGGGAACTGTGGCGGTTAAACGCCCAATGCCTGCCCGCACAGTGTGCGGGCAGGCATTGGGTCAAACTACCTTACGGTGACAGTGCTCCCGGTTTAGCGGAAGTCCGAGCCGTGGTCGTAGTCGTCCATCGAGATGGCACGGAATTCAGGCGACAGCCCGCCTTCCAGCGCATCGTCGTACAGGCCCGAGGAGAAGGCCGAGGTGCCGGTGAACAAAGTTGCCTTTGCTTCATCGGTTGGCTCGACGTTGACCTGGGTGTAGCGATCCAGACCGGTACCGGCCGGGATCAGCTTACCGATGATCACGTTTTCCTTCAGACCGCGCAGTGGATCTTCCTTGCCTTCCATCGCAGCCTGGGTCAGGACGCGAGTGGTTTCCTGGAAGGAAGCAGCCGACAGCCACGAATCGGTGGCCAGCGATGCCTTGGTGATGCCCATCAGCTCGTCACGGCCGGCAGCTGGACGCTTGCCTTCCGAGACAGCCTTGCGGTTCGCCGCGGTGAAGCGCGAACGATCGGCCAACTCGCCTGGCAGCAAGTCGGTCTCGCCCGACTCGATGACAGTGACGCGGCGCAGCATCTGGCGGACGATGACTTCCACGTGCTTATCGTGGATGCCCACACCCTGGGACTGGTACACATCCTGGACCTCGCGGACCAGGAACTTCTGTGCCTCACGTGGGCCGAGGACTCGAAGAACCTGCTTCGGATCCAAGGTACCGCTGGTGAGCTGGGTACCGGCAACGATGCTTTCGCCCTCTTCAACCAACAGGCGAGCACGACGCAGAACCGGGTAGGCCTGCTTCTCGTCGCCGTTGTCTGGAGTAACTACAACACGCAGCTGCTTCTCGTCGTCTTCGATCGACACGCGACCGGCAACCTCGGACATCGGAGCCACACCCTTAGGGGTACGGGCTTCGAACAGTTCCTGGATACGAGGCAGACCCTGGGTGATATCGTCAGCCGACGCTACACCACCGGTGTGGAAGGTACGCATGGTCAGCTGGGTACCAGGCTCGCCGATGGACTGCGCGGCGATAATGCCAACAGCCTCGCCGATGTCCACGGTCTTGCCGCTGGCCAGCGAACGGCCGTAGCACAGAGCACAGGTTCCAACAGCCGAGTCGCAGGTCAGCACGGAGCGAACGCGGATTTCATCCACGCCTGCAGCGTACAGCTCGTCGATCAGCACGTCGCCGACATCCGAACCGGCGGTAGCCAGCACGGTGCCTTCAGTGTTCTTGACGTCGGTAGCCAGCGTACGGGTGTACGCCGAGTTCTCCACGGTCTCGTGCTTGACGCGGATGCCGGCAGAGTTATCTGCAATGGCAACGGTCAAGCCGCGCTTGGTGCCGCAGTCCTCTTCGCGAACGATAACATCCTGCGAAACGTCCACCAGACGACGGGTCAGGTAACCCGAGTTAGCGGTCTTCAGCGCGGTATCCGCCAGGCCCTTACGGGCACCGTGGGTCGCGATGAAGTACTCCAGAACCGACAGGCCTTCACGGTAGGAAGACTTGATCGGGCGAGGAATAATTTCACCCTTAGGGTTGGACACCAGACCACGGATACCCGCGATCTGACGCAATTGCAGGTAGTTACCACGAGCCTTGGAAGTCACCATTCGGTTAATGGTGTTCAGCTCTTCCATGCCGTTCTTCATTGCCTCGGCAACCTCGTCGGTAGCCTTGGTCCAGATGTCGATCAGGTCCTGGCGGCGCTCGGTATCTGCAATCAGGCCCTTGTCGTAGGAAGCCTGGACCTTGGCGGCCTTTACCTCGTAAGGAGCCAAGATGGCTGCCTTATCCATGTTCGAGGTAATGTCCGAGATCGCCACGGTGACACCCGAGCGGGTCGACCAGTAGAAACCGGCGTCCTTCAGGTTATCCAGGGTAGCTGCGGCAATGATCTTCGGGTAGCGCTCTGCCAGATCGTTGACGATCTCCGAGAGCGCATCCTTGCCCGCTACGGTGGCTACCCATGGGTAGTCCGCAGGCAGGGTGTCGTTGAACAGCACCTGGCCAAGCGAGGTATCCAGCAATGCCGGGGTACCTGGCTCCCAGCCCTCAGGGGCTGGCTGGTCTGCGGAAGGAACGAAGTTCTCCACGCGGACCTTGATCGGTGCGTTCAGGTGCAGTTCGCCCAGATCCTTGGCCATGATGGCCTCGGATACGGTAGCGAACACGCGGCCGGCGCCCTTTTCGGTTGCACGCTTGGTGGTCAAGTGGTGCAAGCCGATGATCATATCCTGCGAAGGCTGTGCCACTGGGCGGCCATCGGAAGGCTTCAAGATGTTGTGCGAGGACAGCATCAAGATACGGGCTTCAGCCTGTGCTTCTGGGCTCAGCGGCAGGTGGACTGCCATCTGGTCACCGTCGAAGTCAGCGTTGAACGCGCCGCAAACCAATGGGTGCAGCTGCAGGGCCTTGCCTTCGATCAGCTGTGGTTCGAAGGCCTGGATACCCAAGCGGTGCAGGGTAGGTGCACGGTTGAGCAGTACCGGGTGCTCGGTGATGATCTCTTCGAGAACATCCCAAACCTGCGGGCGGTAACGCTCGACCATGCGCTTAGCCGACTTGATGTTCTGTGCGTGGTTGAGGTCAACCAGGCGCTTCATCACGAAAGGCTTGAACAGCTCCAGGGCCATCTGCTTTGGCAGACCGCACTGGTGCAGCTTCAGCTGCGGGCCGACAACGATGACCGAACGGCCCGAGTAGTCAACGCGCTTGCCCAGCAGGTTCTGGCGGAAACGACCCTGCTTGCCCTTGAGCATGTCGCTCAGGGACTTCAGCGGGCGGTTGCCTGGCCCGGTCACCGGACGGCCACGACGGCCGTTATCGAACAGCGAGTCAACAGCTTCCTGCATCATGCGCTTTTCGTTGTTCACGATGATCTCTGGCGCACCGAGATCAAGCAGGCGCTTGAGGCGGTTGTTGCGGTTGATCACGCGGCGGTACAGGTCGTTCAGATCCGAGGTAGCGAAACGGCCACCGTCGAGCTGGACCATCGGGCGCAGTTCTGGCGGGATCACCGGAACGGCGTCAAGGACCATGCCCTTAGGCGAGTTGCCGTTGACAAGGAACGCGTTGACGACCTTCAGACGCTTGAGCGCACGAGCCTTCTTCTGGCCCTTGCCGTTTTCGATGATGGTCTTCAGCTCTTCAGCTTCAGCCGCCAGATCGAAGTTCTCAAGGCGCTTCTGGATAGCTTCTGCACCCATGGAGCCTTCGAAGAACAGTCCGTACTTCTCACGCATGGTGCGGTACAGGCCTTCGTCGCCTTCGAGGTCGGCGACCTTCAGGTTCTTGAAGCGCTCCCAGACCGCACGCAGGCGCTCGGCTTCGGCCTTGGCGCGCTTGTCGATCTGCAGAACAGTCTTCTCGGCCAAGGTGCGGGCCTTGTTCAGCTCGGCATTCTTGGCGCCGTCAGCTTCCATGCGCTCCAGCTCGGCTTCCAGGTCGGCTGCAACAGCCTTCTTGTCAGCTTCCGAGTTGTTCGCAAGGTTGCGCAGTTCCAGGTCGTGCTGGGCCTGCAGGTTAGGCATTTCGGCGTGGCGGCGTGCTTCGTCGACACCGGTGATCATGTAGGCAGCGAAGTAGATGACCTTTTCGAGGTCCTTCGGAGCCAGATCGAGCAGGTAGCCCAAGCGCGATGGAACGCCCTTGAAGTACCAGATGTGGGTCACAGGAGCTGCCAGCTCGATGTGGCCCATGCGCTCACGGCGTACGTTCGCGCGGGTCACCTCGACGCCGCAACGCTCGCAGATGATGCCCTTGAAGCGCACGCGCTTGTACTTGCCGCAGTAGCATTCCCAGTCGCGGGAAGGGCCGAAGATCTTTTCGCAGAAAAGACCGTCCTTCTCCGGCTTCAGGGTGCGGTAGTTAATGGTTTCCGGCTTCTTGACCTCGCCGTAGCTCCATCCACGGATTTCATCCGCGGTGGCAAGGTTGATTCGCATGAGGCCGAATGAGGAATCGCTGGACATATGGTCCTTTTCTCTCTTCTGTGGTGTCTGAAGTCGATACGAATGAGGGTGGGAATTTGCCGCCGCTGCCTGCAGGTCCTGCAGGCAGGGCGCCAGATTACACTTCCTCTACGGAGTTCGGCTCCGACCGTGAAAGGTCGATGCCCAGCTCTTCAGCGGCGCGGAACGATTCCTCGTCCGACTCACGCATTTCGATAGTGTTGCCGTCGGTACCGAGTACCTCGACGTTCAAGCACAGCGACTGCATTTCCTTGATGAGCACCTTGAACGATTCTGGAACACCAGGCTCTGGAACGTTCTCGCCCTTGACGATAGCTTCGTAGACCTTCACGCGGCCGTGGATATCATCCGACTTGATGGTCAGGATTTCCTGCAGCGTGTAAGCGGCACCGTATGCTTCCAGTGCCCAAACTTCCATCTCGCCGAAGCGCTGGCCACCGAACTGGGCCTTACCGCCCAGTGGCTGCTGGGTGATCATGGAGTATGGACCGGTGGAACGGGCGTGGATCTTGTCGTCCACCAGGTGGTGGAGCTTCAAGATGTACATGTAGCCCACGGAAACCGGATCCGGCAGCGGGTCGCCGGAGCGGCCGTCGAACAGCTTCGCCTTGCCGGAGTTGCCAATCAGGCGCACACCGTCACGGGTCTTGCTGGTCGAATCCAGGATGCCGCGGATTTCCTCTTCGGAAGCGCCATCGAAGACCGGGGTTGCCACGGTGGTGGAACCGGACTCGCGTGGCAGGTTCGGCAGATCGCGGACCCATTCAGGCTCGCCTTCGATCTTCCAGCCCTGCTTGGCAGCCCAACCCAGGTGGATTTCCATAACCTGGCCGACGTTCATACGACCTGGCACACCTAGCGGGTTCAGGATGACATCCAGCGGGGTGCCGTCTTCCAGGAATGGCATGTCTTCCAGCGGCATGATGCGCGAGATGACACCCTTGTTACCGTGGCGACCTGCGAGCTTGTCGCCGATCGAGATCTTGCGCTTCTGGGCAACGTAGACGCGGACCAGCTGGTTGACACCAGGGGAAAGGTCATCGTCGTTGTCGCGGTCGAAGATGCGAACACCAATGACGGTGCCGGACTCGCCGTGCGGAACCTTCAGCGAGGTGTCGCGCACTTCGCGCGACTTCTCACCGAAGATGGCACGCAGCAGGCGCTCTTCCGGGGTCAGTTCGGTCTCGCCCTTAGGGGTGACACGGCCTACCAGCACGTCGCCGGCCTCGACCTCGGCACCGATGTAGACGATGCCGCGGTCATCGAGCTGGGAGAGGATGTCTTCCGAGACATTCGGGATGTCGCGGGTGATTTCCTCGGCACCGAGCTTGGTGTCGCGGGCATCGACTTCGTGCTCTTCGATGTGAATCGAGGTGAGCACGTCGTCGAAGATCATGCGCTGGGAGAGGATGATCGCATCCTCGTAGTTGTAGCCTTCCCAGGACATGAATGCCACGAGCAGGTTCTTGCCCAGCGAGAGCTCGCCGGAGTCGGTCGAAGGACCGTCAGCGATGATCGACTGGTATTCCAGGCGGTCGCCTTCGGACACGCGAACGCGCTGGTTGTAGGCGTTGCCCTGGTTCGAGCGGGCGAACTTCATGATCGGGTACATCGACTCGGTGCCGTCATCGTTCATGACGACAACCAGGTCAGCAGATACCTCGGTGACCACGCCTGGCTTGGCGGCGACAACGGAGTCGCCGGCGTCAACCGCGGCGAACTTCTCCATGCCGGTACCCACCAGCGGACGCTCGGACTTCAGCAGCGGCACAGCCTGGCGCTGCATGTTGGCGCCCATCAGTGCGCGGTTGGCATCGTCGTGCTCGAGGAATGGAATCAGCGCGGTTGCCACCGAAACCATCTGGCGCGGCGAAACGTCCATGAAGGTCACTTCATCGGAGTCGACGATAACAGGCTCGCCGCCACCGCCCTTTTCGCGAACCAGAACGGTCTCTTCAACGAAGCGGCCGTTCTCATCCAGTGGCGCGTTGGCCTGTGCGATGTAGTGCTGCAGCTCGTCATCGGCGGTCAGGTAGTCGACCTCGTTGGACACGACGCCATTGGCGACGCGGCGGTACGGGGTTTCGATGAAGCCGAAGGAGTTGATGCGTCCGTAGGTAGCCAACGAACCGATCAGGCCGATGTTCGGGCCTTCAGGGGTTTCAATTGGGCACATGCGTCCGTAGTGGGACGGGTGGACGTCTCGTACTTCCATGCCTGCGCGGTCACGGGACAGGCCGCCTGGGCCCAGAGCCGACAAGCGGCGCTTGTGGGTCAGGCCGGCCAGCGGGTTGTTCTGGTCCATGAACTGCGAAAGCTGCGAGGTTCCGAAGAACTCCTTGATGGCAGCCACAACAGGGCGGATGTTGATCAGGGTCTGCGGGGTGATCGCCTCGACGTCCTGGGTGGTCATGCGCTCGCGCACAACACGCTCCATGCGGGACAGGCCGGTGCGGACCTGGTTCTCGATCAGTTCGCCCACGGCGCGGATGCGGCGGTTGCCGAAGTGGTCGATGTCGTCGACGTTGACAGGAACGTCAACGATCTCGCCCTTGCGGGTGCCCTGAACAGTCTTCTCGCCTGCGTGCAGCGCAACGAGGTAGCGGATCATCGCTACCAGGTCGTCCAGCGAGAGCACCGAAGCGTTCTCGGCGTTGACCGGAGTCTCCACGCCCAGCTTGCGGTTGATCTTGTAGCGGCCAACCTTGGCCAGGTCGTAGCGCTTAGGCTCGAAGTACATGTTCTTCAGCAGTGCCTGGGCGGCCTCAACCGTAGGAGGCTCGCCTGGACGCAGCTTGCGGTAGATGTCCAGCAAGGCTTCGTTCTGATCCTTGATGCTGTCCTTTTCCAAGGTTGCGCGCATCGAATCGTACTGGCCGAACTCGGACAGGATCTGCTCTTCGCTCCAGCCAAGGGCCTTGAGCAAGACGGTGACCGACTGCTTGCGCTTGCGATCAAGGCGTACGCCGATCTGGTCGCGCTTGTCGATTTCCAGCTCGAACCATGCACCACGCGATGGGATGATACGTGCCGAGAAGATCGTCTTGTCACTGGTCTTGTCCGGCGTGGACTCGAAGTACGCACCTGGGGAGCGAACCAGCTGGGACACAACGACACGCTCGGTGCCGTTGATGATGAAGGTGCCCTTTTCGCTCATCAGCGGGAAATCGCCCATGAACACGGTCTGCTGCTTGATTTCGCCGGTTTCATTATTCATGAATTCGGCCTTGACATACAGCGGTGCCGCGTAGGTGGCGTCGCGGTCCTTGCACTCTGCGATCGAGTACTTAGGATCAGCGAACTCCGGATCCGAGAAGCTCAAGGACATGGTGTCCTGGAAGTCCTCGATTGGGGAGATTTCCTCGAAGATTTCTGCCAGGCCCGAGGTGTTGGGCACGCTGAAGTCACCAGCGGCTTCTGCCTTGGCCAGGCGCTCTACCCAGTTCTGGTTGCCGACGAGGCGGTCAAAGCTCTCGGTCTGCAATGCCAGCAGGTTAGGCACTTCAAGGGGTTCGTGAATCTTTGCAAAAGAAAGTCGGCCAGCGTATGCAGCATCGCGAGCCGAACTAGCGGTTTGGTTGTTAGGGTTGCTCGAGGCGACCAAGATGGATCCTTCCAAAGACCGTCAGGTTTCCGAACGCTTACCGTGCTAAGGTTCCTGCCATAGGACAGTTCCTCTTTTTTCGTCCGCACGAACCCACCGCTATATGAAGGCCGCGCGCGCAAACAGCAAGGCGCAAATTTCTACTCTACCGGAGGAAAATCCGGTTGTCGATACTCGGTGCAGAAATTCGTGCTATAGTTTTCGCCCCCACTTTCGCGCGGGCTGCCACTCAGGTTTCCAAGCACCGCGCCAGCGCGCAACCCGGTCGTACCGCGCACCGAAAAGTGCATGCATTTTCCCAACTGATACCCTTGTTTTCGCGGATTCTTGCGAATTGCCAAAGGTCTTGGCCCGCTGAACGCAGTCTCCGGATTCCGGGCATCAGGCAACGTTATGCTTTCTGTCACATTCTCCTCAGCAGGCATCAGAAACCCCAATTTTTCTCCGCTTCAGCCGCATGGCGAACGTTCTTGGAGATTTTTTTCCGGGTATCCGGGAGGCTTGAAGCTACACGCTCCCCCAGCAGATATAAGCCTTTGCGACCTCGTGTGTCCGGTGGCTTCTTCTTTCGCCACTAGCTATGATCGAGCAAACATCCACGGTTAGGAGACGAAGTGAATAAGCTGCAGTCAGATGAAGCACTGACCCGAGTTACCCTGGACGCCTCGCGCCGGAACATCCCAATCGAGATTGTGCCGCGCGACAAGGTCCGCTCGCTGGAAGAGGCTGCGGACGCCTTGGGAATCTCGGCCTCGGCCTTGCTCAAGACGCTGGTTATCAAACGCACAGACGGCACCTTTGTCTTCGCGCTGATCCCCGGCGGGCGGAAACTGGACTGGGCGAAGCTGCGCGGAGTCATGGGCGTCAATAAGCTCTCCCTGCCATCTTCAGATATCGCTTGGGATGTCACGCACTACGAGAGCGGAACCATTACGCCTTTTGGCTCGCACACGGTACTGCCTGTCTACATCGATGCCAGCGTCTTCGAAGAGCCCGTATCGGAACAGATAGGACTGGGCAGCGGGGACCGAGCCCATGGACTGCTGGTTCGCGCCAAGGATTTGGTTAGCGGATTTGATGCCACGATTGCTGATATTTCGACTCCGGAATAACCAGCCCTGGCTTAGCCAATGCCTTCTTGGCCCAGGCCTGCGACTCGGTCAATCCCTTGATCGTCGCGTTGCGCAGCGGCAGACCAAGCGGCTGCTCGACGAAGCGTGCCACCAGGTAGGCAATTCCTAGCATCAGCACCAGCAAACCGGCCAGCAGCACGTACTTGTTCACGAAACCGTGCAGCTGGTTGATTAGCCACCAACCCCACAACTGGTGCACGAGGTACAGCGGGTAAGTCAATGAACCGGCCACAGCCAGCCATTTGCCCTGGACGTTCTTGAGCGGAGTCAGGGTGCACACCGCCAGCAGAGCTACGCACAGGACGGTCAGCAGCTGGAAATGCCAGGCCGGGATATCCATCCCGGAGAGCAAGTCCGCGTCACTGCGCCCCTTGATGCCGGTGAAAAATGCGGCGATGGCAGTATTGCCTGCGACCATGGACCACCGCAGAATGCTGTGGCCGCTTTGATAGATCAAGAAGAGCACCATGCCGGCTGCGAACAGGGCCGCATACTGCCCGGCAATCCATTCCTGCAGCTTGTCCAAGCTTGTGAAATGCAGATACAGGCCCAGAGCGGGCCAAATGGCAGAGAGCAAGAGGATGTGCTTGTTCTTCACGAAGCCCATGGACAAGAGCGCTGCGAGCAACACGTAGAAACGCAACTCGACCCAAAGTGTCCAATAGACACCGTCCATATCGGTGACGCCGAATCCAGCCTGCATCATGCTCAGGTTGGGCAGAATATCACTGGCCGAGCGTCCCTCGTTGCCGGAAGGCCAGATCCCAAGCGAGAGTACTGTTGCTGCGAGTACCGCGAGCCAGTAGGCCGGGTAGAGGCGGCCCACACGCGAGCCGATGAAACCAATGACGTTCTTTCCCTGGAGGGACATCAGGATAACGAAGCCCGAGATGAGGAAGAATAGCTGTACACCCAGCTGTCCGTAACGGGTGAATTCGGAGAGTACTGGCCAGAACTCTGCGGCCTGCCTCCCCCAGTGATCATGTCCCCATGCGGTGTAGTGGTACAGGACGACAATTAGCGCAGCTGTAATCCTCAATGCGTCTAGGAGCCCTAGCCGCGGTGCTGGTTTCTGGTTCTGGGTAGCTACGGTTTTTGACACATTTTCACTGTAAACAATGAACTTGAATAAACGCTGTTAATAGAAACGTTATAAAACAATTGCTATGGACTTCCCAGCTTAACGACCAAAGGCCCACAGACTTTCGTCTGTGGACCTTTGGCAATAAGTTGCGAGTGACCGCTGTACTTACTTAACGGTGACGGTAGCGCCGGCAGCTTCCAGAGCTTCCTTAGCCTTCTCGGCAGCGTCCTTTGCAACACCCTCAAGCAGAGCCTTTGGAGCAGCGTCAACGAGCTCCTTAGCTTCCTTCAGGCCCAGGGAAGTCAGTGCGCGAACTTCCTTGATAACTGCGATCTTCTTGTCGCCGGCCGACTCGAGGACTACGTCGAATTCGGTCTGCTCTTCAGCAGCAGCTTCGCCGCCTGCAGCTGGACCAGCAACTGCAACAGCAGCAGCGGTTACGTCGAAGGTCTCTTCGAATTCCTTAACGAACTCGGACAGTTCGATGATGGTCATTTCCTTGAATGCGGAAAGCAGCTCTTCGTTGCTGAGCTTCGCCATGGTGGGCGTCCTTTCGGTTTTTGGCCTTGAGGGCCGATGAATTTGGGTTTACGTTGCGAGAGAACTCGAAAGCTTAGGCTTCTGCCGGAGCTTCCTCGGCAGCTTCGCCACCGTTCTCGTCGAGCTTTGCACGCAGAGCTTCGACAGCGCGGGCAGCAGCGGAAGCTGGAGCCAGCAGCACTGCTGCAACGCGGGCGAGCTGAGTTTCGCGGGATTCCAGCGCAGCCAAAGCAGCGATGCCGCTCTGGTCCAGTGCCTTACCTTCGAACCAACCGGTCTTGATGACCAGCTTTTCGTTAGTCTTGGCGAATTCCGTGAGGCTCTTAGCGGCAGCAACTGCATCGCCCTTAATGAAGGCGATTGCGGTTGGACCAGAAAGCTGTTCATCGAAAGCATCGATGCCAGCGTTCTTCGCTGCGATTGCGGTCAAGGTGTTCTTTACGACTGCGTACTTGGTCTCCTGACCAAGCGAGCGGCGCAGATCCTTGAGCTGTGCAACGGTAAGCCCACGGTATTCGGTCAAGACAGCCGCCGACGAATCATTGAATTCCGCGGTGATTTCTTCAATCGCTGCAGTCTTGCTTGGGGTTGCCATAACACTCCTTCCGGGGATTTGTTCGGTACCGTTTCAAAACCGGCGAGGCCATAAAAATAGCCCCGCGCAGGAGCACAGGGCGTTTCAACTTATTCAAAGTCAAAAAATCTATGTAACCTGCGTTGGTCATCCTTGCGGATCTTTAGGAGCAGTTGGAAACCAAATGCTCGACCGACGGTCTTCGGTATTTCTAGTTTATAGGAGCACTCCAGCCCACAGCAAATCGAAGCCGGAGCCAATCTCATGATCCTGGTCACTAGGGGAATTAAATTAGAATGGCGGGACTCATTTACCAACGCTTGGGGAACGCTAGTAGTAAGTCCCGCCGATACAAAAGTTTTGGGGAAACTTTCGTATCTCATCCGCGTAGGGCCTTGGGGGATCCATACGCGGATGACCGAGATACTCGGTAGTCAAAGCTTATCATCGGCTACAGGCTGGTACGAAACATGAATACGCTTTCCAGCAGCCGTGGCCATCGCGCAGATTCCTCGCTTAAAAAGGAAGGGAGCATGCCGATTATCGGCATGCTCCCTCAAGCTAGTTAGCTACTAGACTTAGGCCTCAACGCGGGTTACGTTCGCGTCAACAGGAATACCTGGACCGAAGGTGGTAGCGATGGTTGCCTTCGAGATGTAGCGACCCTTCGAAGCCGAAGGCTTCAGGCGCATAACCTCTTCCAGAGCTGCTGCGTAGTTCTCGGTCAGCTGCTTTGCGTCGAACGAAACCTTGCCAATGATGAAGTGCAGGTTCGAGTGCTTGTCGACGCGGAAGTCGATCTTGCCGCCCTTGATGTCGGTTACAGCCTTGGCCACATCCATGGTCACGGTGCCGGTCTTAGGGTTTGGCATCAGGTTACGAGGACCCAGTACCTTACCCAAGCGGCCAACCTTGCCCATCAGGTCAGGGGTTGCAACTGCTGCGTCGAAGTCGGTCCAGCCGCCCTGGATCTTTTCGATCAGGTCGTCCGAGCCAACGAAGTCGGCGCCAGCTTCGCGAGCTGCTTCTGCCTTGTCACCGTTAGCGAAAACAACCACGCGGGCGGTCTTGCCGGTGCCGTGTGGAAGGTTTACGGTACCGCGAACCATCTGGTCAGCCTTACGTGGGTCAACACCCAGGCGGAAAGCAACCTCAACGGTCGAGTTGGTCTTATCGCCTGCGGTCTCCTTAGCCAGGGCAATTGCCTCGGCTGGAGCGTAGACGTTGTTGTCGGCATCGATCTTAGCCGCGGCGGCTACGTATGCTTTGCTGCGCTTTGCCATCTGCGTTTTCTCCTTATGCAGTCGTGGTCATATGGACCGCGCGGGGTCCTGCCACGGGCGAATCGATCGGATGACCGTTTCGCCTTAGATTGAATTCTTGAGTGCTATCCAGCGTGTGAACAGCGGAAGGCGGGATTAGCCTTCTACGGTCACGCCCATGGAGCGGGCGGTGCCGGCGATGATCTTGGCTGCAGCAGCCAGGTCATTTGCGTTCAGGTCAGCCATCTTGGTGGTGGCGATTTCCTCAACCTGAGCCTGGGTCAGGTTAGCAACCTTGTCGGTGTGCGGAACACCCGAACCCTTTGCAATGCCAGCTGCCTTCTTGATCAGCTCAGCTGCAGGAGGAGTCTTGGTGATGAAAGTGAACGAACGGTCTTCGTATACGGTGATCTCAACTGGAACAACGTTACCGCGCTGCGACTCGGTCGCTGCGTTGTAAGCCTTGCAGAATTCCATGATGTTGACGCCGTGCTGACCAAGGGCTGGACCGATTGGAGGAGCTGGGTTAGCAGCACCTGCCTGGATCTGCAGCTTGATGAGTCCGGTGACCTTTTTCTTTGGGGCCATGTCGGGTCCTTCTTACTCTTGCGTTTCCCGTGGCACAGGAGCGTGGCACGGGGATCTGGCTATCGTGGCGCGACAGCCAAGCGTACCCTCGCATCGATAAGCGACCGATGCGGGGCACGAAGACTTAATACTACTGGATCTTGGTGACCTGGTTGAAGTTCAGGGTCACTGGGGTTTCACGTTCGAAGATCGAAACCAGTACGACCAGCTGTGCGGCATCCAGCTTGATCTCCGAGATGGTTGCGGGCATCGTTTCGAACGGTCCGTCATTGACGATAACCGATTCGCCGACTTCGAAGTCCACGGTGACCTCAGTAATTGGAGCACGGCCTGGCTTGGACGCCGATGGCTGCTCTACTGGATCAACGATGGTGTGCTCAAGCATGGAGAACACTTCGTCAAGGCTCAGTGGGTTTGGATCGTGGGCGTTGCCAACGAATCCAGTGACACCTGGAGTGTGTCGAACAACACCCCACGACGCGTCAGTCAGCTCCATGCGGACCAGGACATAGCCCGGGATGCGCACGCGGCGAACGATCTTGCGCTGAGTGTTCTTGACCTCGACGACCTCTTCCATTGGAACCTGGATATCGAAGATGAACTCATCCATGTCCTGGGTCTGGATACGGGTCTCAAGATTGACCTTCACGCGGTTTTCGTAACCAGCGTAGGTGTGAATGACAAACCAGTCACCTGGAAGACGACGGAGCTTAGCGCGGAATTCTTCCTTGAGCTTGGCTACGTTGTCTTCGCCCTCGGCTTCTTCAGCTTCGTTGTCTTCGCCTTCAGCTTCTTCAGCTGCGCCTTCGATTACCTGAGCGTCTTCAGCGTCCTGTGCTGGTGCTTCGGTTGGGTCGACGTCAGCTTCTACAGCTGGCTCAACCTGATCGCCGGCGGCTTCAACGAACTCGTTTTCGACCTCGTCATTAATCTGCGGTTCGAGTTCCTTGTCGGACACTGCAGCTCCTGCTTTCTTTGACTGAATGACACTAAATTGCCTCGGGGTAATCATACCTCCGAGGCAACAAAATTACTGTTCGACCTTGTTGGTGAACAGGAGGATCGAACCCTGCCCAAAGACGAAGTCCAGGGCCGTCACGATCAGCATCACCACGACCACGAAACCGACAACAACCAGGAAATAATTCACTAGTTCACTGCGGGTCGGGGTGACGACCTTCTTAAGTTCTGCGATTACCTGGCGGAAAAACAAGAAGATCCGGGCAAAGAAACCCAACTTCTGTCCACCCTTACCGGAGCTGAGAGCAGATTCGGTCATGTTCTTCCTCGTTTCAAAAATTTGGCCAGTTGAAACAATCACGGTGTGCCATAGTCTATTCGACTGCAACACACCGTGATGAGATAATTCGCTAAGCGATAAATCGCTATTGCGCAGGGCAGACAGGACTCGAACCTGCAACCTGCGGTTTTGGAGACCGCTGCGCTACCAATTGCGCCACTACCCTTCGGAGCTTTTTACCGCTCCAACCTAGAACATCTTAGCGGATAAAACATTCAGCTTCGTCCGTTGCGATGTCTCGGCAACGAGAAATAACTTTACGCAACGAAATCGGAAATGTCGAACTGACAACCTCCAGTGTGGCGCAGAACGCATTCCCGCGCCCCGTTGCGCACCTTATTGTGTCATTTTCAAAATTGTGATGCTGAAGTGCAAGGTTGCGAACTAAACTGAGGTGTAACAGCTGTCCCCATAGACTTCAGGACGAATCCCCAATGTCTCGCATTTCTCGCCGCATCGGCGCAATTTCCGAATCCGCGACTCTCGCAGTAGATGCCAAGGCGAAGGCTCTTAAAGCAGCAGGTCGACCAGTAATCGGTTTCGGTGCCGGTGAACCCGACTTCCCAACCCCTGGCTACATTGTCGAAGCAGCAGTCAAGGCGGCCCAGGATCCAAAGAACCACCGCTACTCCCCTGCAGCCGGCCTTCCCGAGCTGCGCGAAGCAATCGCCGCCAAAACCATGCGCGATTCGGGCTACGAGCTCAAGGCCAATCAGGTTCTGGTCACCAATGGCGGCAAGCAGGCGGTGTACAACACCTTCGCAACCCTGCTTGATCCAGGTGACGAGGTCATCGTTCCGGCTCCGTACTGGACCACCTATCCCGAAGCCATCCAGCTCGCCGGAGGCAAGGCCGTATCGGTCTTTGCCGGCCCGGAGCAGGGCTACAAGGTTACCGTCGAACAGCTCGAATCCGTACTGACCGAACGCACCAAGGTGCTGCTGTTCGTTTCTCCTTCGAACCCCACCGGTGCCGTATACACCCCGGAGCAGGTCCGCGAGATCGGCCAGTGGGCTGCTTCCAAGGGGCTGTGGGTTGTTACCGATGAGATCTACGAGCACTTGACCTACGGCGATGCAACTTTCAGCTCCATCGCGACCTTGGTCCCAGAGCTCGAAGACCGAGTTGTCGTCCTCAACGGCGTGGCAAAGACCTACGCAATGACCGGCTGGCGCGTGGGTTGGATGGCAGGTCCGCTGGATGTCATCAAGGCCGCCACCAACCTGCAGTCCCACGCCACCTCGAACGTTTCCAACGTATCGCAGCGAGCCGCCCTGGCTGCTGTTGCCGGGCCGCTGGATGCCGTGAACGACATGAAGGTTGCCTTCAACCGTCGCCGCTTGGCCATCGTCGAATCACTGAACGCGATTGACGGCCTGCACTGCCCTACTCCGGAAGGCGCGTTCTACGCGTATTCGGATGTTCGAGGCCTGCTGGGTCGCGAAATCCGCGGCGTAGTGAACAACACCAGTGCAGAACTTGCTGCTTTCATCCTGGAACAGGCAGAAGTTGCCGTCGTTCCAGGTGAAGCATTCGGCCCTTCCGGCTATATCCGCATGTCATATGCACTGGGTGATGCTGACCTCGAAGAAGGCGTCGCACGGATGGCCAAGCTGCTGGGCGAAGCCAAGTAGAAAAACAGCGCCGCCAAAGAAGCCGGGCAGTCCATGATGGACTGCCCGGCTTCTGTGCTTTTGCCGCAGTGCCGTTTAGAGGATCTTGCGGTCCACAGCCCAACGGGTAAGTTCGTGGCGGTTGGATAGCTGGAGCTTGCGCAGCACATTGGACACATGCGATTCCACGGTCTTTACCGAGATGAACAGTTCCTTGGCTACTTCCTTATAGCTATATCCCCGGGCAATCAAACGCATGACTTGCAATTCGCGGTCAGAGAGCAAATCCAGCTCCTCATCGATTTCTGCCACCGGACCGCTGCTGCCAAAGGCGTCCAGGACGAACCCGGCCAAGCGTGGCGAGAACACGGCATCTCCCCCGGCCACGCGACGTACTGCATCGGAAATTTCGGCCCCGGAAATGCTCTTGGTGACATACCCGCGAGCACCGGAACGGATGACCGTCACTACGTCCTGTGCTGCGTCGGAAACGCTCAATGCCAGGAAACGCGTGGATCCCAGCAGCCCGGTGCACCCCTTAAGCACTTCGGCCCCGCCCCCGCCGCGGCCACCGGGCAGGTGCACATCCAGGAGCACCACATCCGGTTGCTGTTCGGTGATCACCTCGATGGCTCCCTCCACGGTGCCAGCTTCCCCGACAATCTGGATGTCCTGGGCCAAATCGGCACGTAAACCGGAACGGAAGATGGCGTGGTCATCCACCAGCACTACACGGTAGTTCTCGGTGGTGTTCTCAGCGTTCATGTTTCTATTCTTCCTCCATGTTCAGTGGCATGCTCAGCTGCACCTCAGTTCCGGATTCACCGCTCCGGATATGCGCCATGCCGCCTGCGCGTTCCATGCGGCCAATGATTGATTCCCTGACGCCGTGCCGGTCCGCCGGTATTCCATCTACTTCGAAACCGGTGCCGCGGTCACGCACATACACTTCTACTTGTTCGGCCGAGCATTCGATGAATACCGAAATCTTGCCCTCGGCATGCTTCGCTGCGTTCATCATCGCCTCGCGGCTAGCGGCCACCAGTGCCTGCTGCCCGGCAAAGCCCTGAGCATTGCCTACGGATATGACTTCTACATCACGCAGTAGCAGCTGTTCGATGTGGCTTGCCTCGTGCTGGATCTCAACGATTACATCTTCATCATCAAGGTCATGGTTGCCGTACAGCCATTGGCGCAGTTCACGCTCTTGGACACGTGCCAAGGTTCTCACCGCCGCTGGGTCTTCACTGCGTTTTTGAATCACTGCCAAGGTCTGCAAGACCGAGTCGTGCAGGTGGGCCGCGAACTCTGCACGTTGGGCCGCCGCCTGGCGCGAGCTCCGTTCAGCGATGAAATCGCGCCACAGCCGAGTGCCCCAGGGAAGCAACACCACGACTGCGCCGACAATGATCGCCAAGGCCGCCCACAAGCCGCCGAGCAGGTCTGCGGCTCCGACAGTATTGCCCAGCAGGGCCAGCAGTCCGCCGATGACCAGGACCAGGCCAAAAGCCAGGCGCAGCAGGAAAGGCAATGACGGGCGCTTCTTGTGCTCGGTGATACCTTCATCGAACTGGATCCAAGCCAGCACAATACCGGCAATCACGCCCAAGGTAGGCCAGATCAGATCCCAGCGGATATTCCAGCCGGTCCACTGTCCATAAGCCAAGACGGCGAGCGCCAGCAGGCCCGCACCGATCAGCGTGTCACGCCAGGTGGAGTTCCTTTCCCAACCTTCGCGTGGACGGAAGATGCCTTGCTGCACCCGGTTCATTTCTTCAGCAAGGCTGCGTGATCTGGTGCCCCAGGAGCGAAGCTCGTCAGCGTGCGCCTCTTCGGCGCTCGGGACGAATACCCAAAGCCACGCGTAGAGCAGAATGCCGATGCCGCCCAGTGCGGACAATCCCAGGAACCCAATACGCACGTACCCCAGCGGGATGCCGAGGTGCTCCGCGAGGCCGCCGCAGACGCCGGCGATTAGCCGGTTCTCGCTGCGCACCATCAAACGCCGTTCAGGACTTTCCATAGTTCTAAGTCAAGCACGTTCTTGTCGTTTCTTCCCGGTTGATCACCGGATCTAGGGGCACCCCTAGGGGAAGTTCAGGGTATCCCCTCATAGCGCGGGACCCCTGCCACACGAGAACATTGGACTATGAACAACGAAGGCTCTCAACGTCGTCGCGGCTTTTACGACCAGCTGCGCAAATCACCGATCACTCGCCAGGACTCGCAGTGGCTCGGTGGCGTTGCAACTGGTGTCGCCGATTATTTCAAGGTCGATGTAGTGCTGATCCGCGGCATCTTCGTGGTGCTCGGTGTCCTAGGCGGCTTGGGCATGGTGCTCTATGGACTGGCTTGGGCGTTGCTTCCTGATGCGGGAGGCAAAATGCATCTGGAAAGTGCCGTGAACCGGAACTGGACCAGCGGCATGACTGGCGCGGTGATCATCTTTGCGCTGGGCATCTTCCCTGCTCCCTGGTTCTTGGATTCGCTGGCACCGGTCCTGTGGCCCCTGGCTATTGTTGCGGCTATCGCATTCATTATCTTAAGCAGGAAGAACACCCGGTTTGCGCGTCCGGACCAAGCTCGCAATCCGGCAGCGACCGGTGACAGCTCTGCTGCCTCGCCAAGGGCTGCCGAGAAGAGCACCGCGTTGGAGCATCCTTGGCGTGAGGACGGCACCCAGAGTTTCAATGCGAGCGTAGCTAGCGGGTTCGGGACGAACTACCCGGATGCGCCGATGAAGGAGCACCCCATGAATTCAGGTGATTCTGGCCCAGCGGGCCAATACGAAAATAGCTATTCGCCGGATCCCGCATATACGAAGGCCTACAGTGCCAAGGCTAATCGCAAGCCGATCAGCCGCCCGATTCCGGGTTGGCTTGGCACCACCGTCTTCGGCGTTACCGTGCTGGTGGTCGCCGTGGTCATGCTGGCCGACTACCTGGATATCGTGGCCTTGCCTGGTTCGGGCTGGACCGTGGCTTTGGCTTGCGGCCTGTTGCTTGTTGGCATCACCATTGTCTTAGCGGCCCTCTCCGGGCGAACCAGTGGAGGCCTGTTGGGTTTGGCCATTCCATTGCTGGTCCTGACGGTGATCTTCTCTGCTACGTCTTTCGAGGAATCTGCCCGCGGGTTCGTTCGATCGGCTACCGGCAGCGACAGCCAATACAGCGCTGTTTTCAGCAGCTCAACGGTTGACCTGACCCATCTGGGCAGTATCACCAAACCCACCACGGTGGAGATCGATTCGGTCTTCTCCAGAATGGATCTGCTGCTGCCGGAGAATGTTCCGGTGAAGATCGAGACCGACGGCGCATTCCTTTCCGGAATGGATATGGAACTGCCGCAGGACCGGCGGTCCTTGCCGGGAAATGCACCAATGCTGACCATTGAAGTAGACGGAGTTTTTTCCTCGTTCTCCACGACCGTGGATGATCCCAGCATCCTGAACCCCAGCAACACGGATTTCTAAGGACTGAGCCCCATGAATACTTCTTCTACTCCCGCTAGGAAATTCCCTACCGGAACCTTGGTCTTCGGCCTGATTCTGATCGTTGTCGCCCTGGCATCGCTCAGCCGTCTGGTCTTGCAGTGGAGCTTTGACATGCCGCTGTTCTTCATCGCTATCGTCGCCTTGGCCGGCGTAGCCATGATCTTCTCCGGATTGGCATCGGCCGGCAAGGCCCGCAAATCCGAAGCCGAACCACCGGTTCCCACCGACCCCAATCTCTAAGCCCTCCAAGCTTTTCCAACAATTAGGAGTTCTCTGATGGACGCATTCTTCAACTCGCTTCGTTCCATGCCGCTTCGTCGCGGGCCAGGCCGATTGGCCGGTGGCGTCGCCGGGGGCATCGCCGACAAGTTCGGGTGGGATGTCACCTTGGTGCGTATCGCCCTACTGCTTTCGTTCTTGCTTCCGGTAATGGGTGTTGCCGCATATATCCTGGCGTGGATCCTGATCCCAGCGCAGGACAACACCATCATCTTGCAGAACTGGCTTCGCAAATTCTAAATACCGTTCCCGGCTGGCCTGCTCGGGAACGATGCTTGGCATCGCTATCCGGCTAGGGCGAGGCTCGTGCACTTCCGTGACATGAGACTCGCCCTAGTGGCTTTAAGCACGTACAATGGCACGCAGAGTAGATGCTCAATGGCGCGCGGATATTGACTGAAATCCGAATGGAACTCTTTGCTGTTACAGCGTTATCACGGGGCCTGCACGCTCCAGCTGTCGCACAAGGCTTTCCCATTACTAAGCGAGGGCCAATGCGCATTGGAATCATGACCTCAGGCGGCGACTGCCCCGGTCTGAACGCCGTCATCCGCGGTGCGGTACTGAATGGCATCAAAAGCTACGACGACGAATTCGTCGGTTTCCGCGACGGCTGGCGCGGCGTCAAGGAAGGCGACTTCTTCGACCTTCCGCGAACCGCTGTGCGTGGCATCGCCAAGCAAGGCGGCACCATTTTGGGCACCTCACGCACCAATGCGTTTGAAGGGGAACTTGGTGGCGCGGAGAACATTTCCAAGGTTCTCAAATCCAATAGCATCGATGCGCTGATTGCCATCGGCGGGGAAGGCACCTTAGCTGGCGCCCAGCGCCTATGCGAAGCCGGCCTTCCTATCGTTGGCGTTCCCAAGACCATCGATAATGACTTGGACGCCACGGATTACACCTTCGGTTTCGATACCGCTAACCAGATTGCGGTCGAAGCCATTGACCGCCTGCGCACCACCGGCGATTCCCACCACCGCTGCATGGTGGCCGAGGTAATGGGCCGCCACGTAGGCTGGATTGCACTGCACGCGGGGATGGCATCCGGTGCGCACGCGGTGCTCATCCCGGAGGTTTCCACCACCATGGAGCAGATCTGCCAGTGGGTGAACGAAGCCCATGAGCGCGGACGCGCCCCGTTGGTGGTTGTGGCCGAAGGCTTTGTGCCAGAAGGCATGGAAGAAGCGTTCTCGGTACGTGGTCTCGATTCCTTCGGACGCGCCCGCCTTGGCGGCATCGGGGAGATGCTCGCCCCGGTCATTGAGGAACGTACCGGCATCGAAACGCGTGCAACCGTGCTGGGACATATTCAGCGCGGCGGCGTCCCCACCGCTTTTGACCGTGTCCTGGCCACCCGTTTGGGAATGGCTGCGGTGGATTCCATCCATGCCGAGGCGTGGGGCACCATGGTGGCGTTGCACGGCACCAAGGTGCTGCGCGTACCGCTGCGTGCCGCACTGAACAACCTCAAGCGTGTCCCCATGGAACGCTACGAAGAGGCCGCCGTGCTCTTCGGCTAGGCCTGGAGATACACCAAGGGCGTGGGGGGGGTTTTGTGTTAAGGTGCAAGAACCCCCACCCCCAGGCGATTGGTTGTTGTAGGGAGGGGGGTGGGGGTGGTACACGCACAACGGCGACCCACCCGG
>NZ_JBHXVN010000001.1:1039449-1139431 GCF_042672105.1 Glutamicibacter sp. NPDC127525
TCGCGCGGCGCGTTCGGCCCCGGCCCCCATCTACACACCCCGGGGGGTTGTGTGTCTTGGGTTAACCACAAACCCCCCCCCCCCGCCCTTCTCTTTGGCCTTTAGCCTTGCGGCGGGGTTCTCAGGAACCCGGTAAAGCGCCCAGCGACCTGGCCGGCGTCGGTCGCCACAATGACTTCCTGCGTTGCCGGGTAGCTCGTTTCGGCGTCCACCACGGACAGAACCGCTTCCGGGTCAACGTTGCGCTTGACCACGGCCAAGGCGATTGGCCCGGCTTCATAGTGCAAAGTCGCGGAAGTGATCCGGCCAACCGTGCGCTCCCCCAGCTTCACTTCGGCGCCGGTGGCAGGCAGCGTGTGCATGGAACCGTCGAGGTCCAAGAAAACCATGCGACGAGGCGGGTGGCCGATGTTGTGCACCCGGGCAATTGTTTCCTGGCCTTTATAGCAGCCCTTGTCCATGTGCACCGCGGTACGCAGCCAATCCAACTCGTGGGGAATGGTCTTGTCGTCTATCTCGGCACCGAAGCGCGGCTCCCACGCGGCGATACGCAAGGCCTCGACAGCCATCATGCCTGACAGCTCTTCGTCAGCTACTGCGACGGCAAGCTGCTCCAACTCCACGATATGCAAGAACCACGGACGTTCCTTGCCCGGGTGATCCTCACGGGAATAGGCCCAACCACCGTCGGTGATTCCGGGCCATGGGTTCTCCCAGACCAGGCTCCCGGCAGTGCCAATCTTGCGGGTAGCCGCCAATACGCCATAGCTCTCGGAAAGATCATTGACCTCAACGCGCAGCATGAAGCGCATTGAGTTCAGGAACTGCGCCAACGCTGCTCCGGCACCAGGTTCAACGATCAGCAGCAAGCGATCTGCGGTGGCCAGCACCTTCATTTCGTGCTCAATGCGTCCTTGAACCGAAAGCAGCAGCGTCTGGGTGCTGTCTCCTGGCTTCAGGCTGGAAATGCGCTGGCTGCTGAGCGTATCGAGCCAACTCTGGCGGTCTTCGCCGCGGATCTCCACGACATCGAAGTGGCTCAGATCGGCAATTGCCTGGCCCTCAGCGAGTTTGCGAGCTTCGCGGGTAGGAGCGCCGTAGTGGGCTGCGACGCCGGCATCTACGCCGCCAGCTTCCACTGCAGCAGCACGGTCCAGCAGGACCGAACGGTATTCAGTGGCCATGATTAGTGCACCGTGCCTTCCGAGGTGACACGCTTGAGCGCCGCCGAGGCGTGCGCTTGAAGATCCATATTGCCCTTGGAAACATCCCAGCGCCAGAACAGCTCGCCATTGACCAGACCGTAGATCCGGGTTGAGGACGCGTAAGCTTGGGCGTTCTTGCTGCGCAGCAAGCTCTCGGTGGCCAGCTGAATGCGTGGTCCATTAATCAGGCCGTAATACAACTCTGAGATGCCGTCTGGTCGGACAATTTGCGCCTGGATCTTGAAGCCGTCTTCGGTATGCAGCTTCTGCACATCGTCGGCCGAACGCAGTACCGGGAAGATGTCACCGGGCTCCATGCCAGGACCGGCATCGGCTTCCTGCTGTTCACGGTCCAAGGACCAGAAGCCGGTTTCAACGGCTAGGATCCGCAGCTTCGTGCCATCGGCTTCGGTCAGCCAGGCTTCACTGCGGTATTCAAGGTACGGCCCGCCAACGTCACGGAAGGTGACTTGCTGCCAGAAAAACTCGTCCTCGGCTTCGCCTTCGCCAAGACGGCCAGCACCTTCCCAGGTGCCGATGAGCCATGCGAAAGGTACAAGTTCCGGGGTGAGGTCCGTAGGTAGGTCAAAAGCCATGGACTACTCGCTCCTAAGTCAGTTAGTGATGAAATGAAAACAGCGCACACGTTGTTGTGTGCGCTGTTTCTACTTCTGGCCCTGGAAGAGGCGCTTCACTACCAAGCCTGCGAACCCAGCCATTCCGAGACCGGCGATCACTACAAGTGCCTGGAAGAAAATTTCGATTGCAAGGTAATTTTCATTCATGGCTTCATCTTAGCGCGGGAGGCAGGAGAACTTCGACACGCGTGACGCAGCTAGCATCATATTTGAACCGCTCACCGCTAAATGAAAGCCAGCACTTCCATCGCGTACCAGCTGACCGCACCGCTCATCAGCAAGATGGCGCAGGCAAGGCCAAGGATTCCACTCATGTTTCGTACGCTGCGGCTGACCAAGGCCAATGCCCGTAATGAACCCACCAGCAAGCCGGTCAGCAGTCCCAGGGTCGCCCCTTGGTACCAGAGCATATCGATTGGCAGCGCGCTGGAGGCCGCGCCCAATGCGGCAGCGACCACAGGCGCCAGGATCATGGTCATCCGGTTTGGCAGGCGGGTAACGGCAACCGCACCAGCCCCAAGCAGAGCGACCACGGTTGTGACGGCCAGCCCAAAGCCGTAGGGCACATAAGCACTAGCGGCCCAGGCGGAACCCAGCACGCCCAGAACTATGCCGGTCACGCCAGAAACCACACCGGCCAGCCGGCCTTCGGCTTCTGCCCCGCGCAATACCTGGCTGATAAATACCAGAAGCACGCCAACGGCGATTGCTTCGACACTATGTGACATCACCGACCCGCCTGGCATGAACATGGTCGAAGCCGTAGCCGCCAAAGAGCACAACGCCAAGATGATGGTGATCGGCCATGGCGCATCGGAGCGGACCATTCGTGGCCAGGTATAGGCGAAAATCAGCTGCAAGACCGCGGTGAGCACACCCATCAGCCAGCTCATCGAATCCAGACTTGCAACAACGACAAGCAGTGCCGCTGCAACGAGTCCACTGAATAAAACCTTGATTCTCAAATTCTGATTCCTGACGGTAATGTGTCCGCACTTGCGTGTTCACATGCGTGCTTCAACTGATTCATTCCTTATACTGTGACACGTAAAAGTGATTTTTTCGCAACTATCTGGCAGGAGGAAGACCGATTGGCTCACCTACTGCTATTAAGTAATCATGCCGAAAATGCCGCTGAAGTTCTTCCGGCACTCGAACTGTTATTGCACGAGATTTCTTTCTTCCCTGCAACAACGGAGTCGCTGAGCCAAATCCCTGAGTGCGATGCGGTCATCCTCGATGCCCGTACAGATCTCATTCCGGCGCGCTCCCTGGCGCAGTTATTGCACGCCAATTTGAATCTGCCCTTGCTGTTGGTTGTCAGCGAAGGCGCACTGGGCATTTTGAACTCGGATTGGTTTGCGACTGATTTCCTGTTGCCTTCCGCCATCCCTGCCGAGCTTGATGCACGCATCCGCCTGATGCTCTCCGGAGCCACGGTTCCCGCCCCCGCACCGGTGGCCGCTGAAAGCACTTCGGGCCTGCGCATCGATGAGTTGAGCTACACCGCCCGTATCGATAACCGCATGCTGGACCTGACATACAAAGAGTTCGAACTGCTCAAGTACCTGGCACAGTTCCCCGGCCGAGTCTTCACCCGCGAACAGCTGCTGCATGAAGTGTGGGGATACGACTACTACGGAGGCACCCGTACCGTAGACGTGCATGTGCGACGTTTGCGCGCGAAACTCGGCACCGATCATGAACAGCTCATCGGAACGGTGCGCAACGTCGGCTACCGCTTTCACACCGAATCATAACTTTCAGATAACTCCTACCCACTTCGCACATTTTACGACTATCGTGAAATGCATGAGCGAACTGCCACAGAACACTGTTTCCATCCAGCACGTCCCCGGTGAGCTTGATGAACGGGCGCTATCCGACGTGCGCCAGCTAGCCCTCGATGCGCAGAAAGCCGATGGCAACCCGCCGTTGAGCGACCAGACCCTGGTGGCATTGGCAGCCGATGAGCCTAGCCAGAATCTGCTTGCCCTGCTGGCTGAAGCCGGCGAAGGCGCGGAGTCGACGTTGGCCGGCGTTGCCATCGCGGTTCGGGAATCCCCGGATCAGCCTTGGGTCCTGGAACTGGTAGTCCACCCCGAGCATCGCCGCGCTGGCATTGGCCGGGCCCTGCTGGGCAAGCTCGGTGAGCTGCTGGATCTCTCGAAGATCCAGGCGTGGGCGCACGGCGACCACGATGCGGCCAAGAAGCTGGCCGCAGGTGTGGGCCTGGACCGCGTACGCGAGCTGTTCCGGATGCGCCGCGAAGGCACCGATTACCTTGAAGAGCCTGCGATTGATCGCCGGATTACGGTCCGCACCTTCCGTGTTGGCGAGGACGAGCCGCAATGGCTGGAAGCTAACGCCAAGTCCTTCGTGCATCATCCCGAGCAAGGTTCGCTGACCCTCAATGACCTCGAAGCGCGCATGTCCGAGGACTGGTTCGACCCATCCGGCTTCTTCTTGGCCTTTGACGCGGAGGAGAATCTGCTCGCCTACCACTGGACCAAGATCCATCCTGCTACCGCAGACGCGGTCCGCCCCACCGGCGAGGTTTACGTTGTCGGCGTCGTTCCCGAGGCGCAGGGACTAGGCCTGGGCCGTTCCTTGACCACCACCGGCATCAACTACCTGCTGGAACTGGGCGTCGATGCGGTGATCTTGTACGTGGATGCCGATAATGAAGCTGCAGTTAAGCTCTACCGCTCGCTGGGCTTCACACTTTGGGATGCGGACATTATGTACGGTCCGCAGAAGATAGACTAGGGGTACCGGCAGTCCCTGATTTATCGCGACTGCCGCCAGCGGTGTCTTTAGCGTCCACTTGCAGGAAAGAAGTGAGTTCAGCCGATGAATAGCTACCCCAAGGAAACTGGTACTCAGCTACGTGATGTTCCTTCCTCGAAGGTCAATGAAGATCGTATAGAGCCAGCAGATTCGCTACCGGATCTGCATCCTGATGGCGGATTCAAAAATGAGCGTTTCCTTGACCGTGAGCTCAGCTGGCTGCATTTCAACGCCCGCGTTCTGGAGCTGGCCGAAGACACCGATCTGCCCTTGCTTGAACGGGTGAACTTCCTGTCCATCTTCGCCTCGAACCTTGATGAGTTCTTCATGGTGCGCGTTGCCGGGCTGAAGCGCCGCATCCACGCTGGACTGGCGGTGCCGGCGGCTAACGGAATGAACCCTATAGACCAGTTGGAGTTGCTGCTATCCTCGGCCCACGCGCTGCAGACCCGCCATGCCAAAGTCTTCGCCGACTCGGTATACCCCGATTTGGCCGAGCAGGGTATCCGCATCACCACCTGGGAAGACCTCTCGGCATCCGAGCGTGACCTGCTTTCCAAGTGGTTTGTTTCCCAGGTATTCCCGGTACTCACTCCGCTGGCGGTTGACCCTGCTCACCCATTCCCGTACATCTCCGGGCTGTCGCTGAATCTGGCTGTGGTGGTCCGCAACCCGCTGACCGGCAAGGAACTCTTTGCCCGCTTGAAGGTGCCAGACACCATCGCCCGCCTGATCAGCATCGACGGCACCCGCGCGGCGCACTCTTCGTTGCGCACGGCCCGGTTCATCCCGCTCGAAGCACTTATTGCGGTGCACCTGGAGCTGTTGTTCCCGGGGATGGAAATCGTCGAGCACCACTTCTTCCGTGTCACCCGCAACGAGGACCTGGAAGTTGAAGAGGACGATGCAGAGAACCTGTTGCAGGCGCTGGAGAAGGAATTGCTGCGCCGCCGCTTCGGTCCTCCCGTTCGCCTGGAAGTCGCCAATGACATCAACCCTGAAATCATGGAGCTGCTCACCCGCGAGCTCGGTGTTGAAGAGGACGAGGTTTTCAAGCTTCCCACCCCATTGGACCTGCGCGGTTTGGGCGTTATCGCGTCGCTGGACCGTTCAGAGCTTCACTACACCAAGCATGTTGGCCATACCTCGAACTACCTGAACGAATCAGAAACTGCCAAAGCCGCCAATGTGTTCGCGGCCGTTCGGCGCCGCGACATCCTGCTTCACCATCCCTATGATTCCTTCTCCACCAGCGTGCAGGCCTTCCTGGAACAGGCCGCAGCTGATCCGAAGGTCATGGCCATCAAGCAGACCCTGTACCGCACCAGCGGCGACTCGCCCATCGTCGATGCGCTGATTGATGCGGCCGAAGCTGGCAAGCAGGTTCTGGCCCTGGTAGAAATCAAGGCCCGCTTCGACGAGCAGGCCAACATCTCTTGGGCGCGCAAGCTGGAACAGGCGGGCGTGCACGTGGTCTACGGCATCGTGGGCCTGAAAACCCACTCCAAGCTCTCCTTGGTGGTTCGCCGCGAAGGCGACAAGCTGCGCCGCTATTGCCACATCGGCACCGGCAACTACCACCCGCGCACCGCGCGGTATTACGAAGACTTCGGCCTGCTCACCTGCGACGACGAAGTTGGCGAGGATATCTCCAAGCTGTTCAACCAGCTTTCGGGCTACGCCCCGCGCTCGACCTACAACCGCCTGCTGGTTGCTCCGCGCTCGGTACGCACCGGCTTGCTGGCGCATATCGAGAAGGAGATAGTCAACGCCGCGGCCGGCAAGCCGGCAAAGGTCGTCATCAAGGTCAATTCCATCGTGGATGAAGCCATCATCGATGCGCTGTACCGGGCCAGCCAGGCAAGGGTCAAGGTGGAAGTCATCGTTCGCGGCATCTGCGCCCTGCGCCCGGGAGTGCCGGGACTGAGCGAGAACATCGAAGTACGTTCCATCTTGGGCCGGTTCCTTGAGCACAGCCGCGTGTTCATGTTTGAAAACGGCGGAGATCCACTGGTGTACATCGGCTCCGCCGACATGATGCACCGCAACCTGGATCGTCGCGTGGAAGCCCTGGTCTCGCTGCGCAACCAGGAGGACATTGATCGCATGATCACCCTGCTGGCCCGCTACATGGACGACAAGACCGCTTCGTGGCACCTGAACTCCGATGGCGACTGGATTCGCCATTACCAGGACGAGGATGGCAAGGCGCTCTCGGACGTCCAATTCTGGTTAGTTGAAGAACATGCCCGCCGACGAAACAGTGGACGTAATAGCTAGTGACCGAACCAGAGCTGCGCGATACCCGCACCAGGGCTCGTGACATCATCCGTTCTGCAGATGCCGAGGAAATCCGCCTTGGCGAATACGACATCGTGGCCGCCGGGGCAATCCCCTGGCGCGTGAAGGACGGCAAACTCCAAGTTCTCCTGATCCACCGCCCAAAGTACGATGACTGGTCCTGGCCCAAGGGCAAACTCGATCAGGGTGAATCCATCGCCGAGTGTGCGCTGCGCGAGGTCCGCGAGGAAATCGGGTTGCGCATCACCTTGGGCATCCCGCTTTCAGCCACCGCCTACTCCGTGGGTCAGAAAACCAAGGTTGTCTACTATTGGGCAGCCAAGACCGATGCGCAGACGGTAATTGAGCCTGATGGCGCGGAATGCGACGAGGCTCTTTGGACCAGTCCCAAGAAGGCTGCCAAAATGCTGTCCATTGCCACGGACAACCAGCCGCTGTCCGATCTGGTCCTGGCCTATGAAGCCGGCGTGCTCGATACGCACCCGGTGCTCATTGTCCGCCATGCCAAGGCCAAGCCTCGTGGCAACTGGACTCGTGCCGAAGGAGACCGCCCGCTGGCGGCGACGGGGCGACGCCAGGCGCAGGCAGTTTCCCGGATGCTCGAAGCATGGAAGCCGATGCACGTGGCCTCTTCCCCGTGGATGCGGTGCGTCCAGACGATCACTCCCTATGCCGCCTTGCACGCCTTGAAGCTCAAGAGCATTAAAGCCCTGACCGAACATGCGGCGACACGCAATCCGGAGCGGGCACGCAAGGCCGTGCAAAAACTCTTCGACAAGTACCGTTCCCAGGTGATTTGCACCCATCGCCCGGTGCTGCCCTTCGTGTTGGAGGTTCTTGCCCAGAACTCCACTGACGAACTGGCCATGGCCCTGCCGGACCAGGATCCCTATTTGGAACCGGGGTCCCTGATCGTTGCGCAGCAGGTCCAATCCGGCAGCCCGCGAATTGTCTCCTTTGAGATTCATACGCCGTACCACGATTAGCCTGATGCGGCTGAAGCCCGGCATTGCATGCCGGGCTTCAGTGTTCTCTCAGGGCGTGGCACCAGCCGTTGCATCTGCCTCCGATTAGGGATAAGACTATGAATAGGAGACACGTCACAGCCAAGAATGAGGTAATGCCATGACTGCCCAGCAACCGAACCAGCCAGTCGAGAAGATTGTGCACCATGGACTGCGTTTGGATCACGATGCCAGCCGCGGCCGCTATTCGCTGTGGCACGGTTCCACTTTTATCGGTTTCCTCGGCTACTACGAAGAAGATGGCATCGCCACCATCCAGCACACCATAGTCAATGAGGAATTCGGCCGTCGCGGATACGCTCGCGCGCTGGTGACCTTGGTTCTGGACAAGTTCCGCGACAAGGGGCTGAAGATCATTCCGGAGTGCAGCTACGTCCAGGACTACCTGCGCCGCTACCCGGAGTATAACGACATGGTGGCTGCGAGCTAGGCACGAGTGCGAGCAGCATCATCAATGCGCTTAGTTCCAGGAGCTTTCCGTTTGATCTAAACTGGGACGTGTGAATATGCCAGCGCCGACCACCAGCACGACAGGTAAGATGACGACTCCAATCGCAACCCCTTATGAAGATCTGCTTCGAGACGTGCTGGAGAACGGCGCCTCCAAGGAAGACCGCACCGGAACTGGAACGCTGTCGGTATTCGGCCGCCAGATCCGCTTCGATCTGAAGGATTCTTTCCCGCTGGTCACCACCAAACGCGTGCACTTCAAATCCGTGGCAGCAGAACTCTTGTGGTTCCTGCGCGGCGAATCTAATGTGAAGTGGCTGCAGGACCAGGGCGTGCGCATCTGGAATGAATGGGCTGACGAAGCCGGCGAACTCGGACCGGTCTATGGTGTCCAGTGGCGCAGCTGGCCAACTCCCGATGGCGGCCACATTGACCAGATCTCCCAGCTGGTCGACTCGCTGCGGAACAATCCGGACTCCCGCCGCCACATCGTCTCGGCGTGGAATGTCGCAGAGATCCAGAATATGGCGTTGCCTCCATGCCACGTGTTCTTCCAGTTCTACGTGGCCGAGGGCAAGCTCTCCTGCCAGCTCTACCAGCGCAGTGCAGACATGTTCCTGGGCGTACCGTTCAACATCGCTTCCTACGCACTGCTCACGCGCATGCTTGCCCACCAGCTCGATCTGGAGCCAGGCGAGTTCATCTGGACTGGTGGCGACGTGCATATCTACACCAACCACTTGGAACAGGTCAAGGAGCAGCTCTCCCGCGATCCCTACCCATACCCGACGCTCAGCTTCAATTCCAAGCCCGAGTCGATCTTCGACTACACGCTGGAAGATTTCAGCATCAATGACTACCAGCACCACCCGACGATCAAGGGAGCCGTAGCGGTATGACTCCCAAGCCTCGCCACGCACACGACGTTGAACCGCTGGTTGGCGCCATTTGGGCCCAAGCCGAGAACGGCATTATTGGCGCTGACGGCGCCATGCCATGGCACGTTCCCGAGGACCTGGCCCATTTCAAGCGCACGACCGCTGGCCATCCAGTGATCATGGGTCGTGCCACATGGAATTCCTTCCCGGCGAAGTTCCGTCCATTGCCAGGACGCACCAACATCGTGCTGACCACGCAGGCTGATGCCCACGCGCAGCTGCGCAAGGATGGCGCACTCCCCGTCTCCAGCTTGGAAGAAGCCATCGCGTTGGCACAGCGCAGCGCCGGCGGCGAAGAAGTATGGATCATTGGCGGCGGAAAGGTCTATGCCCAGGCACTGGCGCTGCTGGACGTCGCGGTGATTACCAAGCTCGATGCCTCCCCTGCTGGAGATACCTCCGCACCGAAGCTCACCGCTGGCTTCGCTCTGGGCGCATCCGATCCGTCCCTAGATTCGGAAGCGGCCCACTGGCACACTTCCTCCACCGGTACCCGCTACCGCTTTGAAACCTGGCTTCGCCAAAAGGATTAGAACGACCATGAAAAAATACATCGGAGAGCTCAAGCAGCACCCCGAAGCACTCTTCATTCTCGGATACATGCTCTTCCCGCTGCTGGCCTTGGTGGTGGCCGTACTCGGCTTCTTCATGGTTCTCGGCGGCCACAAGGTATTCGGCCTGATCATGCTGCTGGTCCCGACGCAGATCTTTATCTTCTCCGCCATGTGGGCGATCAAGAACCGCAAGCTGCTGCTTGAGGAAAAGTAAAACTTTCGCTGCACCGAGTCACGCCTGAACCCTGCTGGGGCTTGGGTGTGATTCTGCTTTAACTGGTGTAACGAACCGGGCTCTGCCGGATAAACGCCCCTACCATGGAGACATGACTTCATCTGTTGGTTTTGTAGGTTACCGAGGCATGGTTGGTTCCGTGCTGATGCAGCGCATGCTCGACGAGGGCGATTTCGTCCAGATTGACCCGGTATTTTTCTCGACTTCCAATGCCGGCGGCAACGCCCCGGCATTCGCTGAGGGTGCTGGGCCGCTGCAGGACGCGTTCGATATTGAAACGCTGTCCAAGTTGCCGATCATCGTCACTGCCCAGGGCGGGGACTACACGACCAAGGTCCACACCGAGCTTCGCAAGTCCGGCTGGGACGGCCTGTGGATCGATGCGGCGTCCTCGCTGCGCATGAATGATGATTCGGTCATCGTTTTGGACCCGGTCAACCGAGCCGTGATCGATGAATCCCTGGCCTCTGGCGTCAAGGACTACATCGGCGGCAACTGCACCGTCTCGTGCATGCTCATGGGCTTGGGCGGGCTATTCAAGAACAACTTGGTCGAGTGGGGCACCGCGATGACCTACCAGGCCGCTTCCGGCGGCGGCGCACGCCATATGCGCGAACTGCTCACCCAGTTCGGCGACATCAATGCGTCGGTGGGCAGCGAGTTGGCCGATCCAGCCAGCGCCATCCTGGAAATCGACCGCAAGGTCCTGGAAACCCAGCGCGGAAACCTGGATGCCGCGCAATTCGGCGTACCACTGGGCGGCTCGCTGATCCCATGGATCGACGCTGATTTGGGCAACGGCCAGTCCCGCGAAGAGTGGAAGGCAGGCGTCGAGACCAACAAGATCCTGCAGACCCCCGGCGACAAGCAGATCTTCATGGACGGCCTGTGCGTCCGCATCGGTGCCATGCGCTCGCACTCGCAGGCACTGACGCTGAAGCTGAAGGAAGACCTGCCAGTCTCCGAAATCGAGTCGCTGCTCTCAGCAGACAACCAGTGGGCCAAGGTCGTTCCCAACGAGAAGGAAGCCACCATGGACCAGCTGACTCCGGTCGCGGCGTCCGGTACCTTGGATATCCCGGTCGGCCGTATCCGCAAGCTGGAAATGGGTCCTGAGTACATCTCGGCCTTCACCGTTGGAGACCAGCTGCTGTGGGGCGCTGCCGAGCCGCTGCGCCGCATGCTCGCTATCGCCCAGGGCCGCCTCTAGGCACCTCCGAGGCAAAGCCATGGCCAAGCCCAGAACAGAAATTTCTGTTCTGGGCTTGGCCATTTCCCCTGCGGATGAGCTCTAGTGGGCCCACTCATCCCGGAGTACTGAATAGATCAGCTGGTCATGCCACGCACCGGCGCGCCACTGCGCTTGGCGGATGACACCCTCGCGGGTGAACCCCAGCTTCTCCAGGCACTTCTGCTCAGCCGCATTTTCTGCGGTTGTCGTAGCCTGGATCCGATGACGGGGGTAGTGGGTGAACAAGTAGTCGACGAGCATCTTCTGCGCCTGCGTGCCATGGCCCTGGCCGCGGTACTGGGCAAAGATGCCGATAGCGACTTCCCAGCAGGCCGAGGTGTTGGCCCGGCCCCACGACGAAACGGTGAACCAATCGACTTTGCCGATTACCTGCTCCCCCAAGCAGACCGCCAGCGCGCCATCGGCGTTGCCGATCAACTGGTCCTGGCCGACACGGGCGCGCAGCTTGTTCGTATCCCAGAAGCCGAACCACTGGGCTTCACCGGCGCCCTGCACGGATTGGAAGTTCGCTTCCAGCAGGTCGATATCCTCCAGCGCGAGCTTTCGCAATGACAAGTGCACCCTTGTTTTCCTCCCGTGTTCCGGCGATGGCTGGCATGCTGCTCGCTTAGAGAGCTAGGCCGATCAGCAGCGGCTCATTGACCAGTTCAATGCCAAAACGCTGCTGCACGCCGGCGCGAACTGCCCGCGCAATGGCCACAATGTCCTGGGCGGTGGCTTCCCCGCGGTTGGTGATGGCCAGTGTGTGCTTGGTGGACAGGGACGCTCGGCCGCCAGCGAGCGCGAACCCCTCGGTCCCCTCCAAGCCGTAGCCCTTGCCGAAACCGGCCTGGTCGATGAGCCACGCGGCGGACAGCTTGAGGAAGCCAGCTTGTTCCGCCGGGTAGCTCGGAGCGTTCTCGGGAAGCTTGCCCATGACGCTGGATTCAACGATGGGGTTGGTGAAGAAGGAACCCGTGGAGTGCGAGTCGGCATCCCTGGCATCAAAGACCATGCCCTTGGAACGACGCAAGTCCAGAACGGTCTGGCGCACTTCGAGTGCGTCGGCGCGTTCGCCAGCTTCGACTCCGAGCCGGCGGGCCAGCTCTGCATAGCGGATAGGAGCCGATTCATTTTCACGGGTCAGCAGGAAGGCCACTTCCAGGACCACGTAGCGTGGGGATCCGTTGGTGCTCGTGCGCTTGATGACCGAATCGCGGTAGGCGAAACCAAGCTCGGAGTTATCCAGCTTGAGTACCTGGTTGCTCTGGCGGTCGTAGGCACGCACCCACGCCAGGGTCTGGGAAATGTCTGCCCCGTAGGCCCCGACGTTCTGCACCGGAGTGGCACCGGTGCACCCGGGGATGCCCGAGAGCGCTTCCAGTCCGCTCAGGCCCTCAGCCAGGCTGTATTCAACGGTCGTGTCCCAGTTCTCGCCGGCGGCAGCGCGCAGCAGCACCTTGCCATTAGGCTGCTCGTCCAGGTGCAGTCCGCGGGTGGCGATCTGTACTGCGACGCCCGGGTACCCCTCGTCGGAGATCACCAGGTTGGAACCCCCGCCAATGAGCAGAACGTCGTGCCCTGCGGTGTCTGCTGCCGCAACGGCTTGAGCCAGTTCAGCTTCGCTGGTAGCGGTCACCAATTGCTGGGCTGGCCCACCAACGTGGGTCGTGGTCAGATTCTTCAGCATTGCTTCAGTTTACTTTCCGTATGGGAACGAATAGGTGCGGCCGGCCGGCGTTCTACGCTTTGCCTGCGCCGCCGGTACGGTTTCCGGCGGCATTGGAGGACAAGCAGAAGGCCACGACCACCAGGATGGAAATGGAACCCAAAGCAGGGAGCAGGCCGATGACTTCAGCCAGCAGTCCCAAAAGCGGCGGGCCACCGAGGAAGGCGCCGTAGCCGATGGTGGACACTACCGAGACGCGGGTCGCGGCATGAACAGGATCATCCGATGCCGCGCTCATGGCCAGCGGGAAGGTCAGGGCCACGCCCATGCCCCAGATGGCCAAGGCCACGAAGGCCAGCGGCAGGTTGTTGCCAAAGGCGAAGAGCAGTACCCCGACCAGGGCGCTGATGGCGCTGGCCCGGATCATGACGACGCGGCCCAGGCGCAAGATCAGATCGCCGGACAGCAGCCGGGTCAGGGTCATGGCGGTAACGAAGACGCCGTAGCCGATGGCTCCCACGCCTTCCTTCGTGTGGTATCCATCCACCAGTGCCATGGCCACCCAGTCGCCGGCTGCGCCTTCAGCCAGGGCCATGCCCAGAACCAGAACGCCCAAGAGGACGGTCTGCGGTTCGGTCCAGGCCTTCTTCAGCGAGGTCCCGCTGCTGGTGCGCGGGGTCCGGCTGTAGTCTTCTCCGTAGAATCGGGCACTGTAGAGCACGGTGAAGACGATAACCAGGCCCATGAAGCCGTAGTGGTACTGCAACGGGATCTGCAGTCGGGCACCTAGCGCACCAGCGCCGGCACCGATCACGGTGCCGATGGAGAAGAAACCGTGCAGGGCGGGCATGATGCTCTTGCCCAAGGCGCGTTCCATGGCCGCGCCTTGGACATTGGAGGCGACATTCCATGATGCGGTCCCCAGGCCCTGGGCGAAGAGGAAGATGCCGCAGATCAGGGCGCTGCCAAAGATTCCTGCGCCCACGCCTACAAGAATGAGTGAACAGCCGGCTATTGTCGCGGCGATGCGCATGACGCGGGTGGCCCCAAGGCGCAGAACCAGTTGTCCTGAGACCGAGACGGACAGGAAGGATCCTGCACTCATGCACAGCAGCAGCAGTCCAACGCTGGCGTGGTCCAGCTGCAGGGCATCACGCACTGCGGGCAAGCGCGAAACCAGGGCCGAGATCAGCAGGCCGCTGGCCAGGTAGGCGGCCATCAGCGCGTTGCGCCACTGGGTTACAGGCCTCTGCGCTTCACCGGGAAGTTGCATGCCTAGAGCTGCACCACGGCTTGGCACTTGAGCAGTACCTTGCTGTCATGGGCCGAGACTGCCAAATCGATGCGTGCGGTGCGGGCTTCGGAGTCCAAGGCGCCGACCTTGCCCTCCACCGAAATGGTGGTACCTTCGTGATTCGCCGGGTTGGTTCCTTTGGGATCTTCGACGACTACCGGCTTGGTGAAGCGGGTCTGGTAGTCGATGATGGCTCCCGGGTTGCCGACCCACTGGGAGACCAGGTCGATGACCGATCCCATGGTGAACATGCCGTGGGCGATCACCGATGGCAGTTCCACTTCCTTGGCGAAGCGCTCATTCCAGTGAATCGGGTTGAAGTCGCCCGAGGCACCTGCATAGCGGACGAGGTCCGCGCGGTTGACCTGCACCGTGTGCGAGCCAATGACCTGGCCCTTTTCGAGGCTTTCGAATTCAATCATGCTTAGTCCTCAGCTCGTACCAGTAGCGATGAAACGGTGGTTGCGATCTTCTCGCCGGCCACGGTGGTTATTTCCGCGCGGGTGGTGATCATGGCACCGGCACCCATTTCACGGACCTGGTCCACGTAGAGCTCGGCAAGCAGTTCATCGCCGGCAACGATTGGACGGTGATGGGTGAAGCGCTGGTCGGCGTGCACCACGCGGGAGAAGTCGATGCCGCTGGCCGGGTCGGCAATCAGCTGCGCGTCAGCGCGCTGGGCGATGATGATCGCGAAGGTCGGAGGGGCAACGACATCGCTATAGCCCAGCTCGCGAGCGGCCTGCACATCGTAGTGCGCCTGGTTGGCGGCCTTGGTGGCCTTGGCGAATTCGCGGATCTTTTCGCGGCCTACCTGGTAGGACTCGCCGGCAGGGTAGATGCGCCCTACCAGGTCGGGGTTGATGCCCATGGATTCTCCTGAACGTTGTTGGAAGTGGCCAGGCGAGGCTGCCGCCGGATACGGGACCCGGGCGCAGCCAAGCGGTCACACGGTGGAATTCTTGCGGAGCCCTAGTCCTGCCCGTCCGCCGGGCGCTTCTTGGCTCGAGGGGCCGCCAGGCCATTGGCAATGCGCCACTGGCGCGCATCCCTGGCGCGGACAACCAGTCCGGCGATGTGGCAGAGCATGCCGATGACCATGATGCCGATTGCTGTGTAGACCGTTGGCAGCG
The DNA here is from genome assembly GCF_042672105.1 of Glutamicibacter sp. NPDC127525. NCBI lineage: Bacteria > Bacillati > Actinomycetota > Actinomycetes > Micrococcales > Micrococcaceae > Glutamicibacter > Glutamicibacter sp. NPDC127525. Next base: position 1,054,913 of record NZ_JBHXVN010000001.1, read on the forward strand.
ATGGAATGTTGGCGCCGATGATGGCCAAGATGATGCCTGCGCCCATGATGCCCATGGCAGCGAAGACGAGCTTCTTATAGCGTGGTGAGGCTGATTCCCAAGGAGTGTTGGTCATGGTTCAAGTCTAGTTCAGCTCCGGCTGTGTCCGCTCATTGTGGCCGGGGCATTTCCCCGTGACTCCCCCGACAACGCTGGGCCTGATTCAGAACAGGGCGGATTGCTCTTCCCTGAAATCTGCGCAGTTCTCCACGATGGCGACCTCGCGGGTCTTCAGCTCGGCGGCATCCAGCAGGCGCACGGTGGTGCCTTCGCCGCTGTCTGCGAGGATGCTTTGCCCCAGCACGCCGCGGATGCGCAGATTCACGGTGTTCCCGCCCAGCGCGGTATTCCAGGCATGCAGCGCATGGGTATCCCAGGCGTCTACTACCGGGCGGGCGAAGGCCGGTTGTTCCCACAGCTCGTCGCGCAGCTGCACGCCGTAGGTTTCCAAGCCCCGCTGGGCGCCAAGGAAGGACCGGGCCCGGCTTGCCGCTTCGGAGTTGATCTGGTCCAGCTGGGCGTAGTCCAGTTCCCAGCTGGCCAGTCCCTTGATCTTGGACTTCTGCCGGACTTGCTGGCTCAGGCCCACGTGTTCAGTGACAAGGTCTTCGAGCACTCGAATAGCGGCTCCATCAGCGGCGCGGGCAATATAGCGGGCAATGACCGCTCCCTGCTGCGCCAAGCGAGTCCATTTGCTCTGGGTTGAGGTGGTACCGACTTTGGTCGCCCCATGGGCGAAGCTTGCGACATACAAGAAGTGCGGCTGCTCCAGGTACTTGCGCATGCCTTCCGGGGCTTCGCCGGTCTTGTGGAAATGATGCATGAACTTCGAATGATCCAGCCGGCGGCAGCGTTCGCACTGGGTTCCGGTACGCAGCGCTTTGTTCTTCGGGCAAGGCAAGGTGTTGCGAGAGCCATCGCTGTTCATCGTGATGTAGCCCAGGCAGAATTTCAGTTCGCCGATGCGCAAGCTTAGGGAACGGTTGGCTTCCAGATATTCGGTGCTCCATTTTTCCGCTTGCCTAAGCCGGAGCATGGGGGCGCGTTCATGCTCTGAGAAGCTGATGCCGTGGCAGAGCTGCCGGTGGTCGCTGGCGAATTCCATCGATGCCTTCCTCGAAGTTACCTCTTCAACGATAGTTCACCGGACATGGCTAGCTCCTGCAAGGCAGGTTGGCCGGCGCCTGCAGCCCGAAAGTTTGCTGGACGAATTCCCGATTCGTTCTGGCCTAATTCCTAGGAGAAGCCCTTAGGCTGGAACTGCACCGGAACCGTACCGCGGGCCGGGCCATAATCTGCTGAGGTGATCCAGGATTTCTGTCCCATTTGATGACAAGACTCGTGCAGTGGCCATCGCAGCTGCCGAGACCGCCCCTTCGCCGGCCGAGCTGCAGCGATTGACGCAGGCTTTCCGCCATGATTTCCAGCGTTTCATGATGGAGTACCAGTTTGCGGTGGACGAGGTGCTGACCAAGGTCTCGATCTTGCGTGAAGAGTTCTTGTATTTGCACAATTACAATCCAATTGAGCACGTCACTTCCCGGGTGAAAACTCCGGAGAGCATCATGCGCAAGGTCTCCCGCCGGAACATCTCCCCGTCCCTGCCTGCCATTCGCGAGAACATCAGCGACATTGCCGGCGTGCGCATTACCTGCAGTTTCGTCAAGGACATCTACAAGGTTCTGAACACGCTAACCTCGCAGAATGACCTGAAGGTCCTCCAAATCAAGGACTACATCAAGAACCCGAAGCCCAACGGCTATAAAAGTGTCCATGCGATCGTGCAGATCCCGGTCTACTTATCCGATGGCCCGGTCGATGTCGTGGTGGAGCTGCAGATCCGTACCATTGCCCAGGATTTCTGGGCAAGCCTGGAACATAAGATCTTCTACAAGTACGAGGGCGAAGTTCCAGAACATCTAGTGCAAGAGCTTGCCGACGCGGCGGCCATGGCGACGAAACTCGACATGCAGATGCAGCGCTTGCATACCGAAGTCCACGGCCATGATGCCAATCAGGCACCGAGCCAAGAGGCGGATTTCGATACGACAGCGATCCAGGGGCTGCTGTCGCTGGCTCAGCAAGCCAAGGACGGGAACCAGGAGAAGGACTTGGATCACTAGCCGTTCATGCCCTCGAAGGACAATGCTGCTTCGGGGCCGGAAACCAAAAAAGATCCTCGGCCGAGGCCGAGGATCTTTGATTTGGTAGCGGCGCCGGGACTCGATCCCGGGACCTCACGATTATGAGTCGTGCGCTCTAACCAGCTGAGCTACGCCGCCACAAGTGAGAAGCAATCCAGTAGAAGCCAAGAATGCTTCTCACTCAGAGCCCCCTGCCGGAATCGATCCGGCGACCTCGTTCTTACCAAGAACGCGCTCTACCACTGAGCTAAGGGGGCAACGAGTAAATACTCTACACGGATTTCCCGGCAAAGAAAAATCGGCGGATCACCCCGGAAAAGACCCGGAGAATTCTGTAAAACCACTAGTCAATGACTATTTATCCTCTTACTCGCTACCCCGGGGACGAAGGGTGGGACAAAAAGTGCCCTGGTGACGATGCTCACGAGAGTGCTCCTCGCGGTCAATCGCGGATTTGCCATGACGCGCAGGATAGAATCCCGCGGATCATCCCCGGTGGCCAAGCATCGAATTACCCCGCTTGGAACTTCGGAACGCTGACACCCTTTCCCACTCCAGAACCCCTGACCGAGCGGCACTTGGGCAACACCCGATCCACCTAGGCGCCCAGGCACGGCTCCGGTGCCCGGCAGCTGGATCCCGGGCCGTGAACCGGGGTGCTGGAAACCGCCAGGAAGGCAACAGCTCTTTGCCGCCCATTCCGGTCTTGAGTAGGAATATTGTGACCTCAGCAACAAATTCCCGACGGATTTTGCAAACCTCAAAAACCTGTGTAAAGTATTTACCTGTTGCCCCCTTAGCTCAGTGGTAGAGCGCGTTCTTGGTAAGAACGAGGTCGCCGGATCGATTCCGGCAGGGGGCTCGAAATAAGAGAGGCAATCTGGTTCCAGATTGCCTCTCTTTTCGTTTATCCCGCAGATGCCGTGTAGCCACTGCGAGCATGGCCCAAGGCGCACCCCAAGCTGCAGCACCGGCTATCGGCCGCGTCTTGCGCCCCGGATTCCAGGTGCCCCCGGCAAGAGTCTCCGGCCAATGAAAAGCATCCTGGCCCGCCACAGCCGGCCCTTCCCACTTCCTTGATGTCAGGCCCTGACCACTGGGTTTGCGTTTTCTCCTCGCAAGCGTGCTAAGTTGTTCGCGACCACACGGGTGCCCTGGCAAGGGCTGAGATCGGGCTATCGCCGTCCGCGACCGTTGAACCTGTCCGGGTAATGCCGGCGAAGGAAGTGAGTTTCCCCAGTGGAACAAATTGAACAGCACCCTGCCCACACCCTTGCCTACCGTGAATCTGCGGGAATTTCTGTTCCCGTCACGCAGATCCAATTGGCAGACTCCCCCAATGGACAGCCCAACGAGCCGCTGGCGGTATATCGCACCAGCGGACCGGGAAGCGAGCCCACCCAAGGCCTGCAACCCTTCCGCGAGCGGTGGATCCTGGAACGCGGGGACGTGGAAACCTATGCAGGCCGCGAACGCAACCTGCACGACGACGGACGCTCAGCGGTCCGCCGCGGCACGGCCAGCGCGGAATGGGCCGGACGCTCAGCCCCGCCACTGCGGGCCGTTGGCGGAGCCCGCGTGACGCAGATGCACTATGCGCGTGCCGGGATCATCACCCCGGAAATGCGCTATGTGGCCCTGCGCGAGGAATGCGATGTCGAGCTGGTGCGCAGCGAGCTCGCGGCCGGGCGAGCCATCATCCCGGCGAACATCAACCACCCGGAATCCGAGCCGATGATCATCGGCAAGGCGTTCCTGGTCAAGATCAATGCGAATATCGGCAACTCGGCGGTGACCAGCTCCATCGCAGAAGAAGTCTCCAAGCTCCAGTGGGCGGCCAAATGGGGCGCGGACACGGTAATGGACCTGTCCACCGGAGATGACATCCACACCACCCGCGAGTGGATCATCCGCAACTCCCCGGTCCCCATCGGCACCGTGCCGATCTACCAGGCGTTGGAGAAGGTCAACGGCGAAGCCAACGAACTGACCTGGGAGATCTTCCGCGACACCGTCATTGAGCAGTGCGAGCAGGGCGTGGACTACATGACCATCCACGCCGGGGTGCTGCTGCGCTACATCCCGCTGACCGCCAACCGGGTCACCGGCATGGTCTCGCGTGGCGGGTCCATCATGGCCGGCTGGTGCTTGGCGCACCACCAGGAGAATTTCCTGTACACCCACTTCGATCAGCTGTGCGAGATCTTCGCGCAGTACGACGTGGCCTTCTCGCTGGGCGACGGGCTGCGCCCGGGCTCCATCGCAGATGCGAACGACGCCGCCCAGTTCGCCGAGCTGGACACCCTGGCCGAGCTGACCAAGCGCGCCTGGAAGTACGATGTGCAGGTGATGGTCGAAGGCCCGGGGCATATCCCGTTCCATCTGGTGCGCGAGAATGTGGAACGCCAGCAGCAGCTGTGCGACGGGGCGCCGTTCTATACCCTGGGCCCGCTGGTCACCGACATCGCCCCGGGCTACGACCACATCACCAGCGCCATTGGCGCCACGGAGATCGCACGGTACGGGACCGCGATGCTCTGCTACGTCACCCCCAAGGAGCATCTGGGACTGCCCAACCGGGATGATGTGAAGACCGGGGTGATCACCTACAAGATCGCTGCGCACGCCGCCGATCTGGCCAAGGGCCACCCGGGTGCCACAGCGCGGGATGATGCGCTGAGCAAGGCGCGCTTCGAATTCCGCTGGAATGACCAGTTCGCGTTGTCCCTTGACCCGGTCACCGCACAGGAATTCCATGATGAGACCTTGCCGGCCGAGCCGGCCAAGACCGCCCACTTCTGCTCCATGTGCGGGCCGAAGTTCTGCTCCATGCGCATCTCCCAGGATATCCGCGACGAGTACGGCTCGGCCGAGGCGCAGGCCGCATTGGCCGGGATGGCGCAGAAAAGCAGGCAGTTCCTGGAAAGCGGCGGCACGGTCTATCTCGGGGACGGGATCCCGGTGGGAACTCCTGCTCCGTAAATAGCCTGCGGCGCACGAAAAACGCCCTTGGGGCAAGCTTTCGGCTTGCCCCAAGGGCGTTATTCAATGCTGTTCAGCTGCGTGCGACTGGCTTAGTAGTCGCGACGTCCACCGCTGCGGCCCGAATCGCTGAAGCGATCCTTGCCGCCGCGTCCGCCGCCGCCGAAACCGCCACGTCCGCCACTGCGTCCGCCACCGAAACCGCCACGGCCGCCGCTGCGTCCGCCGCCGAAGCCGCCACCACGGCCGCCACGGAAGCCACCGCGGTCGCCTTCGTCGTCGCGACGTGGGCTGCGGCCATTGTCGAGCTCAAGCTCGATGGCCTCGCCGCCGATGCGGGTCTTGGACAGTGCACGCCACTGGTCCTTGCTCAGCTCTGCTGGCAACTCGACCAGGGTGTGGTCCGAACGGATCTCGATGCCGCCGATTTCCGAAGAATCGAAGCCACCCTCGTTGGCCAGTGCGCCAACGATCGAGCCCGGCTGCACGCGGTTGCGGCGGCCAACGGCCAGACGGTACATGGCGTTGCCCTCGGCAGCGGTCTTGCGGGCACGTGGACCGCGATCGCCACGGTCACCGCGGTCGCCACGCTCGCCGCGCTCTGGGCGATCCATGCGCGCCTTCTTCGAAGGGGACATGACTGGTTCGGTCATCAGCAGCGGGCGGCCGCCCTGGGCCATCAGAGCCAGTGCAGCTGCGATTTCCAGCTGGTCCAGGTCTTCGTGCTCGGAAGCGAACTTCTCCACGATTTCGCGGAAGGTGGTCAAGTCCTGGCCGCTGATGGTCTTGTCGATGCGATCGGTGAACTTCTGGATACGACGGTCGTTGACCGAATCCAGCGAAGGCAGCTGCATCTGGGTCACCGGCTGGCGGGTAGCCTTCTCGATGGCACGCAGCAAGTACTTCTCGCGCGGGGTCATGAACAGGATCGCGTCGCCCGAGCGGCCGGCACGGCCGGTACGGCCAATGCGGTGCACGTAGGACTCGGTGTCATGCGGGATGTCGAAGTTGATAACGTGCGAAATGCGCTCAACGTCCAAGCCACGAGCTGCCACGTCGGTAGCAACCAGGATGTCGATCTTGCCCGAGCGCAGGTTCTCAACGGTGCGCTCACGCTGCTGCTGAGGGATGTCGCCGTTGATGGCAGCCGCGGTGAAGCCGCGGGCCTTCAGCTTGTCGGCCAGGTCCTCGGTAGCCATCTTGGTGCGGACGAAGGTGATAACGCCTTCGAACGACTCGGATTCCAGGATGCGGGTCATGGCGTCCAGCTTGTGGGCGCCCATGACCTGCAGGTAGCGCTGGGTGATGTTGGTGCCGGTGGACTGCTTGGACTTCACGGCAACTTCCTGCGGGTTGCGCAGGTATTCCGAAGCGATGCGGCGGATGGTGCGTGGCATGGTTGCCGAGAACAGGGCAACCTGCTTGTCCTCTGGGGTAGCTTCCAAGATCTTGTCGACCTCCTCGGCGAAGCCCATGCGCAGCATTTCGTCGGCCTCATCAAGGACAACGTACTGCAGGTTCGACAGGTCCAAGGAACCCTTGTTGATGTGGTCGATAACGCGACCTGGGGTACCAACGACTACCTGGGCGCCACGGCGCAAGCCGTTGAGCTGCGGGCCGTATGGCGAGCCGCCGTACACTGGCAGAACGGTGAAGTTCGGCAGGTACTTGGCGTAGGAAGTGAAGGCTTCGGCGACCTGGAGGGCCAGCTCGCGGGTTGGAGCCAGAACCAGGATCTGCGGGGTCTTGGCTGGACCATTGGTGTCAGCCAGCTCTGCCATGCGGGACAGGGCAGGAAGCGCGAAAGCAGCGGTCTTGCCGGTACCGGTCTGGGCCAGGCCGACAACGTCGCGGCCTTCGAGAAGCAGTGGAATGGTCGCTGCCTGGATTGGCGATGGCTTTTCGTAGCCAAGGTCGGCAAGCGATGCAAGCACGCGGGCATCCAGGCCAAGTTCGGAGAAGAGCACGGTTGGCTCTTCCGGGGTCTGGTTGTCGTCGGTGTTTACGGGCATGTCAGAAGACACGAAGAATTACCTCATTCGTTAGGGGATAGGCCTTGGCCGTCCCCAAAGAAACGACGTATAGGCTGCACAGTCAGATACAAGTCACGCTCATCAAGCGCTCCCCTATGACATAAAGACCCGCACACACTTTGCGGAAAATACAACACGAGAAGGCTCCGGCCTCAAAAATTGGGCTGGATGCGAGAGGGATACCCTGATGTTCGCGAACACTTAATGCTAGCTTGAACAGGCCACTATTGTCAGTGTCGAGAGCGTGTGAGATCGGGCACCGCACCGAAGCACGTAGGGTTGAGAACGTGAAGAAACCACTTTTTCCGCGACGTCCAGATGAGCCCACCCCAGGCGGATTGTTCATCGCCCAAATGCTATGGCTCCTAGCCGGAGTGCTTTTTCTCGGCTTCGGAGGCTTCCTGGCTTACGAGCATATCCAGGATTCCGCGCTGGATTTCGGAGCCATTGCGCTGATGATCTTTTTCGCCGCTGCCGGCCTTGCCTGCTGTGTGCTGGGTTACCGCTTATTCACCGGAGATCGGGCCGCGCGCGCCCAGCTGTCCTGGTTGGGCCTGATTACCGCGCTGCCGCTGTTGCTGCGATTCGGCCGCTATTCGCTGCTGGCGGCCATCATCATGTTCAGCGTGGCCTTGATGTGGATGCCAGCGAGCAACAGGTATTTCAAGATCGTCGACCCCAAACCGGCCAAGCGCCGCCGGTAGCCGACCCGGAACTTCGTTCAAAGCACCAAGGACCTGGGTTCCGTTGCCCTTTGCGGGCAGCGGAACCCAGGTCCTTTGCGCTTGGTTCTCACAGGTTGGCGAAGGCCTTCTCCAGGTCTTCAATCAAATCCGCAGGGTCCTCGATGCCAACGGACAGGCGCAACAGGTTCACCGGAACCGCCAGCTCGGTACCCTTCACCGAAGCGTGGGTCATCTCCGACGGGTAGTTCATCAGCGATTCGATGCCGCCCAGGGATTCTGCCAAGGTGAATAGCTTGGTGCTCTCGGCAATCTTGCGGGCCGCCGATTCTCCGCCGGTGAACTGGACGGACACCATGCCGCCGAAGCCTGACATCTGCTTCTTGGCAATCTCGTGGCCCGGGTGGTCTTCGAAGCCCGGGTAGAGCACGCGCTCGACTTCGCTGCGCTCACGCAGCCACCCGGCAACCTGTGCGGCGTTCTCCGAGTGGGCGCGCATGCGAACGCCCAGGGTCTTCAGGCCGCGGGTGGTCAAGAAGGCGTCCATCGGGCCCGAGACGGCACCCACAGCGAACTGGATGAAGCCGATCTTTTCTGCCAGCTGCGCATCCTTGACGATCACCGCACCGCCCACCACATCGGAGTGGCCGCCGATGTACTTGGTGGTCGAGTGGACCACGATGTCAGCACCCAGGGTCAGCGGCTGCTGCAGGAATGGGCTGGCGAAGGTGTTGTCCACGACCAGCAATGCGCCGGCAGCATGGGCGATTTCAGCGACCTTGGCGATGTCGGTGATGGTCATCATCGGGTTCGAAGGGGTTTCAACCCACACCAGCTTGGCCTTGTTCTTTTCGATAGCGGCAGCCAGGGCTGCTTCGTCAGCCATGTTCACCGGGGTGTTGCCGATGCCCCAGTCGCCCAGCACGCGGTCAATCAGGCGGAAGGTTCCACCGTAGGCGTCGTTGCCCAGCACAATGTGATCGCCCGGACGCAGGATCGCACGGATCAGCGAGTCCTCGGCGGCCAGGCCGGAGCCGAAGGAGAAGGCGTGGGTGCCGAATTCTGCGCCGGCCAGCTGCGCCTGCAGCGCGTCGCGGGTCGGGTTGGTGCCGCGGCCGTACTCGTAGCCGTTGCGCAGGCCGCCAATGCCGTCCTGCGCGTAGGTCGAGGAGAAGTGCAGCGGCGGAACTACCGCGCCGGTGACCGGTTCGAATTCCTGGCCCGCATGGACAAAGCGGGTGTTTGCTCCCTGGTGGTTTTCAGTCATCGATATCAATCCTTTGAGGTGTTGTCTCTAGCGGGTGGAGTAGGCCAAGAGATCGGCTGCGGTAGCCGCGGCGATCACTTCGCCGCCCTTGGTCAGCAGTACGGCCGGGTGGCTCTTGAGCAGTTCCTGTGCATGTTCCGGGGTGTCTGCGGTGCCGATGAATGGCTTGGCCAAGTCGCCCAGGTCTGCCAGCGTACTGGTTGGTTCTGCGCCAGCCAGCAGTGCGTCGGTGATGTCCCCCGCGCCAATGACACCGCGGATCTCGCCGATACGCGCTGGCAGCGGCGAAGTGGACACGACCAGTGCGTCATCGCCCTGCTCGCGCAGTGCCTTGGCCGCTTCGGCCAGGGTGGTATCCAAAGCCACCGTGGTGGTGCCCTGCTTGGCAAGTGCCGCGCCGATGAAGTCCAAGGCGGAGTATTCATCGGTGGTGAAGCCCTGGTCCAGCATCCACTGGTCGTTGAAGATCTTGGCCAGGTAGCCGCGACCGCCATCCGGGGCGATCACGACAACTACGTCGTCTTCGCCCAGGTCCTTGGCTGCACGCAGCGCGGCGACCACTGCCATGCCCGAAGAACCGCCCAGCAGCAGGCCTTCTTCCTTGGCCAACCGGCGGGTCATTTCAAAAGCCTCAGCGTCGGTGACTGGTTCCACGGCATCCGGCACGGATGGGTCGTAGTTCCCTGGCCACATGTCTTCGCCGACGCCCTCGACGAAGTACGGGCGTCCGGTGCCACCGGAGTAGACCGAGCCATCCGGGTCAGCGGCAATGATCTTGACCGGGCCCGAGGCGCGGCCGGCGGAAACCTGCTTGAGGTAGCGTCCGGTGCCGGTGATGGTGCCGCCGGTTCCTGCGCTGATGACCGCATGCGTCAGCTTGCCGTCGGTGTCGTTCCAGATTTCCGGTCCGGTGGTTTCGAAGTGGCTGTCAGGTGCTGCCGGGTTGGAGAACTGGTCGGGCTTGTAGGCGCCGTCGATCTCGGTAACCAGGCGGTCCGATACGCCGTAGTAGGACTGAGGGGAATCCGGGGCCACCGCGGTTGGGGTGACTACTACCTTGGCACCGTAGGCGCGCAGTACATCGCGCTTTTCCTCGCCGACCTTATCCGGGGTGACGAAGATGGTGTTGTAGCCCTTGAGCTGGCCCACCATGGCCAAGCCGACACCGGTGTTGCCGCTGGTTGGTTCCACGATGGTTCCGCCGGGCTTGAGCTGGCCGGATTCTTCGGCGCGCTCGACCATCTTCAATGCGATGCGGTCCTTGATGGAACCACCCGGATTCAAGTATTCAAGCTTCACCAATACAGTGGCTTTGATCCCCTCGGTGACTCGATTGAGCTTCACCAAAGGGGTATTGCCGATCAGATCTAGGACTGTGGACGCATACTTCATGTCAAGAACTTTACCGGCGGTTGTCATACATGTCGTTCCGGCACGTAGCGAAACGTCACGCAGTGGACGGGCACTTTTCATCAGTGCTAGGCAAGCCTGCCGCAAGCTACTGCAGGCACGAGGCTATAGGATGCGATTCATGGAGAAGCCGTTGAGCGCCGATTACGATCCGCACCGCCCCGTGTCCTTGCTCAAGACTTTGGGAATCCTGCGCCGGGGACTGGGAGATCCGACCATCCGCCTGTCCCAGAGCGAAGCATGGCTGGCCTTTGGAACACCGTTCGGAGATGCCACGCTGCAAATCAGCAAGCCCGCGCCCACCGCCCCGGCAACGTTTCGAGCATGGGGTCCCGGAGCCCACTGGGCCATCGGCTCAGCGCCGAACCTTCTAGGGGCGCTCGATGACTGGAGCGATTTCGACGCGAGGATCAAAGAAGGGCAGTTCCCCGAAATTATCGCGCGCACCCGCTCGTTGCATCCGGACTTCGTTCTGCCCAGCACCGGCAGGATCTTTGAGCACGCCGCCGGGGCGATCTTGGAACAGCGGGTGACCGGGATTGAAGCGAATTATTCCTGGCGCTGGCTGATCCGCCATTTGGGACAGCGGGCTCCGGGTCCGGCTCCCGAGGGCCTGATGATTTTCCCCGGACCGCAAAAGCTAGCCTCGATGAGGCGCTGGGACTGGCAAAAGGCGCGCGTTGAAGGACAGCGGGCTAACACCATGGCACGCCTGCTGCAGGTTGCCGGCAGTTTGCAGTGGTGGGCCGAGAAGCCAATGGACCATGCACGGCCCACCGCCAAGGCTCCGGGCACCTTGGAAGCCGCCTTGGGTTCGGTGCCGGGCATTGGTCCCTGGACAATTGCCGAAACCCTGCAGCGCTCCCACGGATCCAGTGACCATATTTCGGTGGGAGATTTCCATCTGGCTGATTTCGTGGGCCAGGTGCTTACCGGTTCCCGAATCAGCGATGGGCAGATGCTGGAGCTATTGGCGCCATACGCCCCGCACCGTCAACGCGTAGTGCGCTTGCTGGTGCTTTCGGGGCAGAAAAAACAAAGCTTCGGGCCCCGTTACGCACCGCTGGATCACCGGCGGAGGTAAGGAGCCCGAAGCCTCTAATGGTTCTTAGGAATCAGCCTGCGCGGCTTCCTCGGCGATCTGTTTGTGCACTTCGCTCATGTCAATGCCCTTGACCGCGGTGACGAGATCTTCGAGCTGGGTCTGGTTCAACGCACCAGCCTGCGAGAATACGAGGACCTGTTCGCGGAACGCCATGATGGTAGGAATCGAGGTCACGTTAGCTGCACGTGCCAGGCCCTGCTCAGCTTCGGTATCCACCTTGGCAAAAACGACGTCGCTGAACTTGTCCGAGGTCTGGTCGTAAACCGGTGCAAACTGCTTGCACGGCCCGCACCAGTCGGCCCAGAAGTCCACGAGGACGATGTCGTTGTCTTCAATCAACTTCGCGAAGTCGTCTTCGCTCACATTTTTCGTTGCCATGGTTATACGGTAGCCGATCCTTATTTGAAATACGTAGAAAGGTGATCTTGTTCGGAACCGGGAATAGGAAAGATCCGGGTTGCCGTGCATTCCTTCCGCATGCAAAAAACTCCCGGATCCTGGGATCCGGGAGTTATTTTGTGGCAGATACTGGATTCGAACCAGTGAAGGCGTTGCCAGCTGATTTACAGTCAGCCCCCTTTGGCCACTCGGGTAATCTGCCGAGTACGTTCGCTTCAAGAACATTTGCTCTTGTCGGAACGAGAAATAACTCTACAGGAGTTTTTCGATGTTGTGAAATCGAGAGGGGCATTTTTGCTGTAAGCCTGATCACACCCCAAATCCAGGGGGCAAAACCGGTAGGCTATGAAGCGAATCAGACCCGTTTCAACTAGGAGTATTCACATGGCTAGTGATTCCACATTCGACGTCGTAAGCAAGGTTGATAGCCAGGAAGTCGCCAACGCGATGAACCAGGCCCAGAAGGAAATTGCCCAGCGCTACGACTTCAAGGGCGTTGGCGCTGAAGTTGATTTCAGCGGCGAGAAAATCCTGATGAAGGCCAACTCGGAAGAGCGCGTCAACGCAGTACTGGATGTTTTCCAGTCCAAGCTGGTCAAGCGCGGCATTTCCCTGAAGTCATTGGATGCCGGCGAGCCATTTGCATCCGGCAAGGAATACCGCATCGAGGCAAGCATCAAGGAGGGCATTGCCCAGGATGTCGCCAAGAAGATCAACAAGCTGATTCGCGATGAGGCGCCTAAGGGCATCAAGTCAACCATTCAGGGTGACGAGCTGCGCGTCTCTTCCAAGTCCCGCGATGACCTGCAGGCCACCATGGCTCTGCTGCGCGACTTCGAAGAAGCGGATCTGCAGTTCGTGAACTTCCGCTAGGACTGACCCAGCGTTAGAAATCACGTGATACACAGCGAGGGCTGTTTCCCATTCATCATGGGAAGCAGCCCTCGCTGCTATTCTGCGCACCACTGGAGCATGGACCCGGGAAGGATCAGCGCTCATCCTCGTCGCGTTTCTGCCTCTTCAGCCACTTTGCTTCTTCGCGGGCTTTCCTCGCGTAGTACTGTTCACGAGTCCTTTCCCTGGCCCGCCGCTTGATATCAGCAACATCATCAGCGAAGTGGTCCTTGGTCATGGCTTTGAATTCATGGAACTTCGCGGCCATTTCTTCCGGCGAAGGGCCCGGCACCCATGGTTTGATCCAGAGGATCTCAGCGGCGTTGCATGCGGCAACGAGCACTGTCACAAAACTGCTGTCACGCAATGAGCTGGTAACCGCATAGGACGCAGCAAAGCTGACCATGATGGACACCACGAATGGAAGGACGACGTACAGCACTCCCCCGGGGTTGGGACGGCGTTCTTTCAGGACAATCGGTCGAACGATGATGGCGCCGAGGATTTCCGAGAGGAGATACGAGATCGCCAGCGCGATAGCGAATGTGCCGAAAGCAGTGTCGAGGGCGATCCATGATGAGCAAATCCAGGCCACAAGCAGGCAAGCCAATCCTTTGACCGTTCCGGTGGCCAGTTGACCGGATATGGCATCCCCAAGCCTGGGCAGAAGGGCCGCGTCGTCGTCTCGCATCCTTGCTCCTTGCTCCTTGCTCCTTGCTCCATCATCAGACGGCAGAGAGTCTTCTCTTCGGTGCCGCTACGATCAGCCTATCTTTGCTTGACTAGGACAGACAAAGATCTTCGCCTCATCCTTTAGTAGGAGGGTAGATAACTAACAGTTCAACGGGAAAGGCCCGAAACAAGCTAAAGGCCGCATCTCCATATGAGATGCGGCCTTTAGCCCAGGAGCCGCTTTGCACTTAGTATCCGCGTCCGCCAGCCATCGCTTCAAGCCGTGCGATGCGATCCTCCATTGGCGGGTGAGTGGAGAACATGCGCTTGAGGCGCGAGCCGAATGGATTGGCGATCATCAGGTGCGAGCTGTTGACCAGCTTCTGGTCATTGGAAGCCAGCGGAGCCTGCGTAATCCCCGATTCCAGTTTCCGAAGCGCGCTCGCCAAAGCCAGCGGATCATTGGTCAGCTTGGCTCCGTCCTCGTCTGCATCATATTCGCGGGTGCGGCTCACGGCCATCTGGATGATCGACGCTGCCAGTGGCGCCAGCAGGGAAAGGGCAATCAAGGCGATCGGATTCACCCCGCGGTTGTCATTGCTGTTGCCGCCGCCGAAGAACATCAGGAACTGGGCAACGGAGGTGATGACACCCGCAACCGCGGCGGCGACCGAAGAAGTGAGGATGTCCCGGTTGTAGACATGCATCAGCTCGTGGCCCAGCACCCCGCGCAATTCGCGTTCGTTCAGCAACTGCAGGATGCCTTCGGTGCAGCACACCGCCGAATTCTGCGGGTTGCGGCCGGTGGCAAAGGCGTTCGGCGAAGTGGTTGGCGAAACGTACAGTCGCGGCATCGGCTGCTGCGCGTTCATCGACAGCTCACGCACGATTCGGTACATTCCCGGCTGTTCCGCTTCGCTGACCGGGTAGGCGTGCATCGAGCGCAGAGCCAGCTTGTCGCTATTCCAATAGCTGTAGGCAGTAGTTCCGAGGCCGATCAAGGCAAATATCCAAATGAACATTGAACGGCCGGTGCCCGCGGATATCAGCGAGCCAATGGCCAGCAGCAGGGCAAACATTCCGCCCATCAAAAAGGCGGTTTTGAGTCCGTTGTTATGTCCATGCACGGCGATGCACTCCCTCAATGAAGCAAACCAAGTTGGTGTTCTCTAGTCTAGTCAACGACTGGAATTCCATTTATGTTCCGGTGAAAATATCACAGTGCCATGTGGAATGGCAGGCACCGCCGGCCCAGGGGAATATCCAGACGGCGGGAACGTTGTAGTTTTAAGATGCGGTTCCACAACTTGTTTCCCGGTGGGCCGCTCCCTTGATCCATTTTGTTTCTGAAAGTGTGCGCCCTGCATGTCCGTAAGTACCGCTAAACCGATCCGTTCAGAACATAGCTACGGACTGATCCAAGGCACCGCCGCGTACCTGATTTGGGGCATGCTCCCGGCTTACTTCCTGTTGCTGCCTGACATCTCGGCCTTCGAGTTCGTTGGCGTTCGCGTGATCTTCTCGCTGGTTTTCTGCCTGCTGCTGCTGGCGTTCACGCGCCAGGTCAAGCAGTTCCTTGCGATGTTCAAGGATTCCAAGACCATCTGGCAGTTGGGACTGGCTAGTCTTCTGATTGCAGCTAACTGGACTCTCTATGCACTGGCGGTCTTGACCGGACATGTGCTGGAAGCCTCGCTGGGCTACTTCATCAACCCGATTGTGGCGATTCTTCTGGGTGTTGTCGTCCTGAAAGAAAAATTGCGTCGGCTGCAATGGATCGCTGTTGCCATAGCCACCGTTGCTGTACTCGTCTTGACGATCGGCTTGGGACAGGTCCCTTGGATTTCCCTCGGTTTGGCTTTCTCCTTTGGCTTCTATGGCCTGGTGAAGAACAAAGTGGGCCAAAGCGGAACTGCGCTGGGGTCCTTGACCATCGAAACCGTCTGGCTGACCCCGTTGGCCATCGGCTATCTGGTCTGGCTGGCCGCTGACGGGAAGTCTGCGCTGTTCTCGGCTGATGTTCCTGGCCTCTCGCTTTTGGCAGCGAGCGGCATCATCACCGCCGTTCCGCTCTTGCTCTTCGGGGGCGCGGCTCGCCGCCTGCCTTTGAGCACCTTGGGCTCATTGCAATTCCTCGCCCCGCTCTTGCAGTTCATCCTGGGCCTGCTGGTCTTTGGCGAGCACATGCCATTCGAACGCTGGGTTGGTTTCGCCTTGGTATGGGTTGCGGTGCTCTTCGTGCTCGTGGACATGATGCGAACTCCACGCATTGGCTCCATGCCGGAACCGAAAAAGTTGGTCTGAACGCCCGGTTGCACTCACCGCCGATACGGCGAATGCCTCGAATCTCCCGCGGGAGGTTCGAGGCATTCGCCGTTTAGGGCCTGTTTTGAGCTACTTAGGCAACAGCCTTGCGGATTGCGTCTTCCAGTACGTTGAACGCATCTTCGAGCAGCTCGTCGCCGATCACCAGCGGCGGCAAGAGGCGAACCACGTTGCCGTAGGTGCCGCAGGTGAGGATCAAGACGCCCTGGGCCAGGCATTCGGTTGCGATGGCCTTGGTCAGCTCGGCATCCGGCTCCTTGCCACCAGCCTTGACGAATTCCATTGCAACCATGCCGCCGCGGCCACGGATGTCGCCCAGTTCCTTGATGTCCTTCTGCAGCGCACCGAAGCGGGTGAAGAACTTCTCTTCGATCTCGCGGGCGCGGCCCGCCAAGTCCTGCTCTTCCATGAACTTGATGGATTCCAGTGCCGCGGCCACAGCAACCGGGTTGCCGCCGTAGGTGCCGCCCAGACCGCCACCGTGCACCGAGTCCAGCAGGTCGGCACGGCCGATAATGCCAGACAGCGGCATGCCGCCGGCGATGCCCTTGGCCAAGGTGATGATGTCAGGCTCAATGCCTTCGATGTCCGAGGCGAACCAAGCACCGGAGCGTGCGAAGCCTGCCTGGACTTCGTCAGCAACGAAGACAATGCCGTTTTCCTTGGCCCATTCGGCGATGCGCGGCAGGAAGCCGGTGGCCGGAACGATGAAGCCGCCCTCGCCCTGGATCGGCTCGATGATGATCGCAGCGATCTGGTCGCCGCCGATCTGCTTCTCCATGGCCAGGATCGCGCGCTCGGCTGCTTCCTTGCCGAAGATGTTCGGGTTCTCTTCGCGGTATGGGTAGCTCATTGGCATGCGGTAGATCTCCGGTGCCAGTGGGCCGAAGCCGCGCTTGTATGGGGCGGCCTTGGCGGTCAAGCCCATGGTGAGGTTGGTGCGGCCGTGGTAGGCGTGGTCGAAGGCGACGACTGCCTGGCGGCCGGTGGCAATGCGGGCTACCTTGATGGCGTTCTCTACCGCTTCGGCACCGGAGTTGAAGAAGACTGCACGCTTCTCGAAGTTGCCCGGAGTGATGGCAGCCAGCTTCTCGGCCAGCTCGATGTAGTTCTCGTACGGAGCGACCATGAAGCAGGTGTGGGTGAAGCGCGCGGCCTGTTCGGCGACGGCTTTGGCTACTGCCTGATTCGAGGCGCCAATGGTCGTGACGGCGATGCCGGAGCCCAGGTCGATGAGCTGGTTGCCATCGACATCGACAATGATGCCGCCATCAACCTCGGCCGCGTACACAGGCAGGCTGGAAGCTACACCGGCAGCAACTGCCTTGGCTCGGCGTGCGGCCAGTTCCTGCGACTTCGGGCCGGGGAACGGACCATTGATCGTGCGCTTCTGTTCAATGCGGTAGGTAACGTCCATGTGCTTGTCCTTCCAGAACTTATGAGTGAGCTCTCTGGCCCAGTTTTCTCTATAACTAGAGAGTATTCTCCTGAGCTCCAAGCGACTACGCGGATCGGCACAACACATTTCGTGTCGCATAGTGCATCTGCACAGGAAAAGGCCTCTTCGCTTCAAGCCGGAACTTGAAGCCAAGAGGCCTTCAATCTTGATGCAGTCTACAGGTTCTAATTGCCTGCCGAGCCAGCAGGCTCGATCACATCGTCATCGTGCTTTTCAGGATGGCGATTCAGGCTGATCAAGGCGATGGCCAGGCCTCCCCAAATGGTCAGCATGGAGATAATCATGAAGACAATCGCTATAGGACTCATGGCTAGTATTCCTTCCTGGACACTTCAGGGACTTCTTCTGCCTCGACGTTCGCACGATGCTGATCGAACTCGGGGTCGCTTTTCTTGGACTTCTTGCTCCAAGGGACCAGGGACAGCAGGACCGCGCCGACAATCAATGCCCCGGCCATGCCCCAACCGAAGATCCCGAGGAACCAAACAGGGTAGTCCTCATAGGGAGTTGCAAGCTTGGTCTGGATTTCATTGATCAGCATGTAGCCCAAGACAGCTGGGCCCACGCCGCCGACCAGGACCATCCAGCCGGTACCCAGCTTGATGGAGCTGTGGCGGTTCAAGTGCTTGGCCAGCTTAGGCAGCATGCCCAGGCCTGCACCGAAGACGATCACGATCACCAGTGCGCAAGCGAGAATGCCGAACTGGTTCACGAACGCATCCATGGTGTCCAGCAAATACAATCCAGTGGTGGTTGGGAACAAGATCATGGAGATCAATGCCACTGGAACGACAACAACCAGGGTGGCCGACTGGCGCTTCCAGCCCAGCTTGTCCTGGAAAGCCGCAACAATCACCTCGAGGATCGAGATCAACGAGGTAATGCCGGCAAAGACCAGCGAACCGAAGAACAGCACGCCGATGACGCCGCCCAAGGGAGCCTGCGAAACGATGGTCGGGAAGGCGATGAAGGCCAGGCCGATTCCGCTGGTTGCCACTTCGTCGACGGAGCTGCCGGCGTTGTACGCCATGAACCCCAGAGCCGCGAAGACGCCGATGCCGGCGAGCAGCTCGAAGCTGGAGTTGGCGAAAGCTACAACGTAGCCCGAACCGGTGAGGTCGCTCTTGCGCTTCATGTAGGACGAGTAGGTCACCATGATGCCGAAGGCCACCGACAGCGAGAAGAAGATATGGCCGAATGCCGCTGCCCACACCGAAGGATTCGACAGCGCCTCGAAGTTCGGCGTGAAGAAGGTATTCAAGCCGTCCACAGCACCTGGCAGGAAGACCGACTGGATAACGAGGATCAGGAACATCACGATCAGCAAAGGCATGAAGATCGCGTTGGCCCGCGAAATGCCCTTGTTCACGCCGGCAACCATGATCACGATGGCGATCAGCCAAACGCACAGCATCGGGAAGAAGACGCTGCCGACGAAGTCGAACCCGACGGTGACATCGTCCGCGACCTGCAGGAAGTCGCCCATGAAGAATCCGGCAGCCCCGTCCGGGTTCTTATCCCACGCCTTGGTGACCGAGAACCAGCAGTACATCGCGGCCCACGCAATGATGGCCGCGTAGTAGATGGCGATGATGAAGCAGACCAGCACCTGCCACCAGCCCAGGGCCTCGGCCTTGCGGTTGGCCCGGCGGTATGCCAGCGGAGCAGAGCCGCGGTAGCGGTGGCCGATGGAGTAGTCGAGGAACAGCAACGGAATGCCGGCGCAGAGAATTGCGACCAGATATGGGATCAAGAATGCGCCGCCGCCGTTTTCGTAGGCGACGTAAGGGAAACGCCAGATGTTTCCCAGACCAACGGCCGAACCAATCGCTGAAAGGATGAACAACTTTCGGGAGCTGAAAGTTTCACGCTTCTCGGTTGCGAGTGGAGCGCCCTGTGATGAAGATGGAGTGCTCATGTGTCTAAGCTACTGCAAAATTTTCACATTGTGGTCATTTTTCGAGGTCGCGTGTCCATATTTTGAGCAATTTGCTGAATCGGGAACTTTTCGCCATCCCTCTAGAATGGCTACATGGCAATTAGTTTACGCGGTCTTCTGGAACATGACGAGCTCGACCTTCGACCGCTGACTGAACACACTCATCGCGATGGCATGGTCATCACCTGGGGTGCGGTGACCGAGCTGCTTGACCCGTCGCAGTTCCTCACCGGGCGAGAAATCGTGTTGACCACCGGGGTGCGCCAGAAGACCAAGGCCGCACAGCGGCAGTTCGTCAAAGTCCTTGCGGCCAACGATGCCGTAGCCCTGGGTTTCGGCACAGGCCTGGAACACGCCTCAGTCCCGCAAGCGACGGTTGAAGCGGCCCGCGAAGTAGGGCTTCCGGTCTTCGAGGTGCCCTATCAGATACCCTTTGCCGCAATTACCCGGCTGATCGCCGAAGCACTGAATTCCGACCACCTCAAGCGTGTTGAAAGCCTGCTGAAATCCCACCAGAAGCTGGCCCAGACACTGCTTTCCTCGGATCTGGACAGCATGCTCGAGGAACTCGAGCGAATGCTCGGCACCCAGGTAACGCTGACCCTGCACGGCGAAGTGATCAGCGGGGACTATGATCCTGCACGTTCCTGGAATGAACGACCGGTGGCCACGGGTCTGCGTGATAAGTGCACCCTGCATATTGCAGAACCCTATGTCCACCATCCAGTGGTCGATTACGCGCAGTCGCTGATCGGGCTGGAACTGGCTAATAAATCCCGTCTGCGCGCCTCGCAGCGCCAGGCCAACGGCCAGGTGCTGGAGGACCTCGCCACTGGAGCCCTGGTTGGCGCCGATGCCGCTGGCCGGCTGGGGGCACTCGGCTTGAATACCCAGCGTGAGCACTCGGTCATCCTGGTGCAGGCTCCAGCACAGGTCGAGCGCTTGCAAACCCTGCCGCTGCCCGCCGATCTGTCCTCGCAGGTCTCAGCCATCATAGATGGCCGCCTGGCGATCATTGTCGCGCACAGCAAGCTGCAGCTGTCCATCAAGCACCTCGACGAGTATCTGCTCGCTGCCGGCCTTCCGGCTCGGGTGGGCTACGGCGGGCGCTACCCGAATACCACCGGCATCCGCTGGAGCTACTTCGAGGCCCTGGAGTCCCTGCGCCACGGAGAGCGGGTCAACGAACCCACCAAGCTTTCTCTCACCTCGCTCCTGCTCGCCGCCCACGATGTTCCGCTGCAGGATTTGGCCATCGAAGCCCTGGGCCCGCTGCAGGAATTCGACGCCTCCCACGATTCTGACCTATTGCTGACCTTGCGTGAATACCTCAACCGCGATGGCTCGGTGGGGGCCGTGGCCGAGTCCTTGGGCCTGCATCGCAACACAGTGCGCTACCGGATCCAGCAAATTTCAGATCTCTCGGGCTACGACCCGAATGTGACTAGCGACCGAGTCCAGCTCTGGATCGCGTTGAGTGCCCTTGAGCTGGGCTAATCTCGATAGGATAAAGACATGGCAGACATGTTTCTAGAGAAGTTCTGTTCCCTGGTTCCCAAGTACTTGGAAGACCAGTGGAACGAAGCCGATGGCTTGAGCGCCGAAGAATTGCGCGAAGGGCTGGCGCAGTCAGAGGTCTCAATTCCATTTGTCCTTGAAGAGTTCTATCGTGCTCTGGGCAACAATGAGGATTTCATGGAGGCCTACCACTACTTCTTCGACCCTGAAGAACTGGAAATCGAAGACGGCTACCTCCTGTTCCTGGAAGATGAGGAAGAGAAGTTCGTGTGGGGCTTCAAGGCATCCCAGCTCGATGTTCCGGATCCAATCGTCTACCGCCGCAGCAATGCCAAGGGAAAATGGACCAGCGAGGAAGGCACCTTCAGCGAATTCACCCTGGACATGTACACCTGGGTGTTTGAAGAGCTGGCCGCCGAATTGGAGGACTAGTGCTCCACCGTTCCCATGAACCAGCCAACTACCAGTGTCCCTTCTGCGAGCTGGTCAACGACCAGCCTTTCAGCCAGGACAACTTGTGCGCGCCCACGGATCTGATCTACCAGACAGATCTGGTGGCAGCAATCATGGCTTGTGATGGGTTCGGTAATTACGGCGGGCACGTGATGATCATTCCGACCGCGCATCTGGAAGCGCTCTACGATCTGGATGAGCAGACCGGCGCCGCGATCATGCGGGAGACCAAGCGCGTTGCCCTGGCGATGAAGCTCGCCTGGAATCCCGAGGGCACGAGCACGCGGCAGCACAATGAGCCTGCGGGCAATCAGCATGTTTGGCATTACCATCAGCACGTTTTCCCGCGCTACGCCGATGACGAGCTCTATCGGCAGCTGCGCCACCGGGTATCGATCCAGGATCGGGCCAGCAAAGCGCAGCAGCTGCGCCAAGCGCTCTTTTCCCCCGAGCATCCGCAGCCGCTGGTCCCGGAGAACATCGTCCGATAAGCACGAGGGCATGACGCTGGCGCGAGCGGGCCCCGGGAACGAGAATTCGTTGCCGGGGCCGGCTTGCCACTTATGGGAGACCTCAGGCATTTTCCGCTCAGCACTACGGCCATGCTCCCGGTCTACAGAAATATCATCATTGAGGCGGTACTGCATCTGACAGGGCCCTCATAAGATGAACACATGAATCCCCTGGTCCCGAATACCTACGAACTGATTATTTTCTACATCATCCCGGCCCTTGTGGCCATTGGCCTGGTCATTCTCGCCGTCAGATTCTTTACCGCCAGCAAGAATCGTCCTGGGAGTAAAGCGTCGACCGACGACGGGCAGAACTGCAACGACCAGCTCTAGCAGGGATCTGGCAGCCGCCCTGGGCAAAACAGAACCCCGGAAGACCTTTGCAGTCTTCCGGGGTTTTGTCTGTTCAAGCTTGCCTAGGCTTCGCGGGTAACAACCGCATCCGCGAAGGAAATCAGCGCCTGCTTCACGGTGCCCTCGGGCAGTGGAGCCAAGACGGCAATCGCGTCATCGGCCCACTGGCGTGCGGCCTTCCATGCATCATGGATTGCCTGGTGCGAGGTGACAGCTTCCACAGCGGCCGCCAGTGCTTCATCGGTGGCCAGATCCGCATCAACCAGTTCGATAGCCTTCTGCGCTTGCGCGTCGCCCTCGGCTGCTGCCTGGCGCAGCAGCAGAATTGGCAAGGTCGGCACGCCTTCACGCAAATCGGTGCCCGGAGTCTTGCCCGAGTCGGCTTCCGTGGATGCCAAGTCGATCACGTCATCGGCGACCTGGAAGGCAACGCCAACCTTTTCGCCATACTCGCGCAGTACCTCAATGTACTGCGGGGCGCCACCGAAACGGGCGCCGAAGGCTCCGGAGGTGGAGAGCAGCGACGCGGTCTTGTCGCTGATTACCTGGATGTGGTGCTCGATGGCATCGTCGCCCTCGCGCGGACCGATGGATTCATGCAGCTGTCCGAGGCACAAGCGCTCGAAGGTGCGCGACTGCCACATGACTGCTTCTGGGCCCAGCTCGGATCCGAAGACCGATGCACGGGCGAAGATCAGGTCGCCGGCGAGAATCGCCACCGAGTTGCCCCACACCTCGTGAGCTGTTGGCGCACCGCGGCGCATTGGAGCAGAGTCCATGACGTCATCGTGGTACAGGGTTGCCAGGTGGGTGAGTTCCACGACGGCGGCGGCCTTGATGACATCGTCATTCACGCCGTCGCCGAGCAGGGAAGTCAGCAGCACCAGCAAGGGACGCACTCGCTTGCCTCCGGCCTCAACGAGGTGGCGGCTGGATGCGTCGATCAAGGGGTCGGAGTTGGCCAGCGCGTCGCGGAGCAGCTTCTCCACCTTCGCCATGCCGATGGAAATAGCCGGACCGAAGTCCGGGTCCTCGGCCAGCAAAGCGAAGCCCGAGGGAAGATTGATGGCCGCAGCTAATGCAGCGGTTTCAGGATTCAGCTCAATCGAGTCGGACACGTCGTGTCCGGCTGCGGTCCAGTTGCTCTTCGAATCAGTCACTGTTCTACGGCTTACTTATCTTTCATCGGGTTGGCCATCGCGGTATGCGAAGGCAATCTGCCTGCAAGATGCACGCAAACATCTCTTCACTCTAGCCGATGCTTTCCACTGCACATTGCTGGCATGGCCAGACCGGGCATACCGGTCTGGTACCAGCGACCTAGGAGGTCGTTTTAGAGTTTACCGGGTTCCCCCGGCACTTCTCACCAGACCCGGCCGATCTCACAGGGGTGACCACGGACACCCGCAAGCCTTTTCCCCCGGCATTGCGCGGTAGGCTTAGCCTTATCATGTCTGCAGATTCGCCCGTTCTTAGCGCCAGCGCTCATCAGCCGTCGGCTCCTGTTCTCACCAGCATCACCTTTGAATACCTTGATGCCCCCGAAACACTAGTTGCCGACTCATTGCGTCACCGAAGCTTGGTCTGGACCCGCAACGGCCACGGTCTGGTTGGCTTTGGCACTGCGGCCCGCTTGCACACCCACGGCGAAGAGCGCTTTGCACGTGCCCGCGCCTGGCTGGCACAGATCATCGAACAGGCACAGATCATTGACCCGATCGCCCGCCCCGGCAGCGGCCTGGTGTCCTTCGGATCTTTTGCCTTCTCCTTCACCAGCGTCTTCGAATCGCGCATGGTGATCCCGCAGCTGGTGATTGGCCGCGATGAGGAAAAGTCCTGGATTACCATCACCGGCAGCGCAGAGGAACTCGACGGGCTGACCTACCAGCAGGCCTTGGCCCGCGCCGAAGCCGCGATGGCCGATGCGTCGTTGCCGGCGGGCGAACCGGGCAGCATTGAACTGACCAGCGGACAGCTGACCGCCGGTTCCTATCTTGATGCCGTGGATCAGGCGCTGGGCCGCTTCGAGGAACGCGGAATTTCCAAGCTGGTGCTGGCCCGCGACGTGTTGGCGCACAGTTCCACCCCGATCAATCTTGCCCGCGTGGTCGATGCGCTGACCGAGCACTATGGCAATTGCTGGACCTATTCAGTTGACGGCCTGGTAGGCGCTACCCCGGAGATGCTGGTGCGCGTTACCGACGGCTTGGCCGAGGCCCGCGTATTAGCTGGCACGCTCGACCGCGCGGCTGCTGGCGCCGAGGACCCCGGATTCGCACACCGCAACCTCTTTGAAGATCCGAAGCAGCGCAACGAGCACCAGCTGGCCATAGATTCGCTCACGGCTTCCCTGAATCCCATTTCGCACGGCATGAGCGCGCCGGAAGAACCTTTTATTCTGCAGCTTCCCAATGTTTGGCATTTGGCCAGCGACGTACGCGCCCAGTTGCGCGCCGATGCCGCCGGGGTTCTGCCTACCGCTCTGGATGTTGCCGAGATTTTCCATCCGACCGCTGCAGTGTGCGGCACGCCGACCAAGAAGGCTGGCGTGCTCTTGCGCGAGCTGGAAGGCATGGACCGCGGACCGTATGCCGGCCCCGTGGGCTGGGTTGACAGCCGTGGCGATGGCGAATTCGGCATCGCGCTGCGTGGCGGAATCCTGGAAGACGAAAAGCTGATGCGCCTGTACGCGGGCTGCGGCATTGTTCCGGGATCGGTGCCCGAGGATGAACTAGCCGAATCATGGGCGAAGATGCGTCCCATGCGCCAAGCCCTCGGAGCCGAGTAGGCGCAGGCTGCGCAGCGGATCAAGGCCGCCAGGATCGCACTGAGCATAAATAATCCTTAGTCTCGACGCGACATGTGTGAGGTGAATCTCAGCCTAGTGTTGCCCCGGTTATGATTGTGGCTACGCACTGATCCACTCGCATAACCCGAAAGTAGGTTCTGATCCTATGCGTAGTCTCAAGAAGAAGTTCGCCTCCGCTGTTGCCGTCACGTCCGTTGCATTGCTGGCGCTCACCGCCTGCGGTTCCGGTTCCCGTTCCGAAGGTGAAGCCGAAGCTGGTTCCTTCCCGCTCAACGAAGGCAAACTCACCATTTGCTCAGACATTCCTTACGAACCATTCGAATTCGTCAAGGACGGCAAGAACGTCGGCTTCGATATGGATATCGCTGCCGAGATTGCCAAGGATGCAGAACTGGATCTGAACGTCATCGACGCCAGCTTCGACTCCATTGAATCCGGCCTGTTCAGCACCCAGTGCGATATCGCGATCTCCTCGGTATCGATCACCGAAGAGCGTTCGGCCAAGATGGACTTCTCCACCCCTTATATGGATGACGATCTGGTGCTGATTTCGGCTGACGGTTCTGAAATCAAGGATCTTGAATCCGCCAAGGACAAGAAGGTCGGCGTCCAGCAGGCCACCACCGGCGAGAAGTACGCCAAGGAACAGGGCTTGAGCAACATCGTTGGCTTCGAGGATGCCGGTTTGCAAACCCAGGCACTTCTGGCTGGCCAAGTGGATGCATTGCTGGGCAACCAGTCGGTATTGGGCTACGCGATCAAGGATAAGGACGGCTTCAGCGTCGTGGCCGACTTCAAGACCGGCGAGCAGCTGGGCATTGCGGTTCCACAGGAGCAGCCAAAGACCTTGGAACTGGTCAATGGCACCCTCAAGCGGCTGGCCGATGCAGGAACCATGGAAGAACTGACTGTGAAGTGGTTCGGCGAGAAGTAATTCTCGAGGATCAACTGATTCCAAGGCAAGCGGGGGCATGGACTGCACCCACAGGTTGGCAGTCCAGCTTCCGCTTCCTTTATGAGAGGTAATCAAGCATGGCAATGACTACACGTCAGCGCGCCCGCATGAGCAAGACCATTCAAATCGCCATCTTCATCATCGCGATCATCGCACTGGTCTTGGCCGTTGATTGGAACAAGGCCATTTATGCCTTCTTCTCCTTCGACAAATTGGGACCGATGTTCCCTGGCATGATCTTGGTCGGTCTGAAGAACACGATCTTCTACACGATCATCTCCTTCGCCTTCGGCCTCATCCTGGGTCTGCTTCTGGCCCTGATGAAAATGGCGTCCTTCGCGCCCTATCGCTGGTTCGCCACTGCATTTATCGAATTCTTCCGCGGTATTCCAGCCATCCTGGTCCTATTGGCCTTCGGCTTCGGCTTGCCGCAGGCGTTCGGAACCCAGTGGCCGCAGCCGGTCAATGTCATGTGCGCCTTGGGCCTGGTCTCGGCCGCCTACATCGCTGAGACCCTGCGTGCAGGCCTGCAGGCGGTGCCAAAGGGACAGACCGAAGCTGCACGTTCGTTGGGCATGCCAGCGTGGCGTGCCATGGTCACCATCGTGATTCCGCAGGCGTTCAAGATCGTGTTGCCGCCAATGACCAACGAAATCATCTTGCTGACCAAGGACACCTCGTTGGCATTCATCCTCGGTGCGTCGATGGCCCAGTACGAAATGACCAAGTTTGGCCGTGATGGCATTTCGCAAATCGATGCCGGCATCACCCCGCTGGTTGTCGCCGGCCTATTCTACTTGGTGATCACCATCCCGCTGAGCTTGGTGGCCCGCAAGTTTGAATCCCGCGCCGCCAAGACCAAGCGATAGATAGGACTTGAAAATGTCGACTGACACCAATGAACTTTCAGTCCATGCTTCGGGCGTGGAAATCACCGGACTGCGCAAGTCCTACGGTAGCAACGAAGTGCTCAAGGGCATTGACCTGAATGTTGCTCCGGGCGAGGTTGTCTGCCTGATCGGCCCATCCGGTTCAGGCAAGTCCACTCTGCTGCGTTGCGTGAATTTGCTGGAGCAGCCAAACGGAGGAACCATTATGGTCGGTGGCTTCAATGTCACCGATCCCGATGTGAACCTGGACAAGATGCGCCAGCAAGTAGGCATGGTCTTCCAGCAGTTCAACCTCTTCCCGCACCTGACCGTGCTGGAGAACTGCACGATATCCCCTATCAAGGTGCTCAAGCGCAAGAAGGCCGACGCCCAGAAGGTCGCGTTGCGCAATCTGGAACGTGTAGGCCTGGGCGACTTCGGCGATCGCTACCCCGACCAGCTTTCCGGCGGCCAGCAGCAGCGCGTGGCCATTGCCCGAGCGCTATCCATGGAACCAACGCTGATGCTCTTCGATGAGCCAACCAGTGCATTGGATCCGGAGACCGTGGGCGAGGTCCTGTCCATTATGAAGAATCTGGCCCAAGCGGGCATGACCATGCTGGTGGTCACCCACGAGATGGCTTTCGCCAAGGAAGTTGCTGACCGCGTGTTCTTCATGGACGGTGGCGTCGTGGTGGAAGAAGGCAAGGCCGTGGATGTCATTGGCAATCCGCAGCAGCCACGTACCCAGGACTTCCTGCGTCGCGTGCTCGATCCCACGCACGTGGATATCTGAGTTCAACTGCAAAAATTCCCCTGCGTTGCCCATCGTTGCCGATGGTCGACGCAGGGGAATTTCTTTTTTCCCTACAGCTCTGGCCAGGCTAGCTGCCCGATCTGTTGATTTGATTCAAGATTCTCGGCGCGCAGGCTGCTCCGCGATGCAGGCACTTCAATCAGGCGCAGGTTCGCCGGCTGCGTTGAAGTCAAGACGGCGCTGAGCTCTTCCTTGCTTGCGGCCCTGGCGTACTGCCAGCCATAGGCTTCGGCGAGCGCAGGCAGGCTCAGCTGCTGCGGTGTGGCAAAGAACCGTTCCACCGCATTGGCGTACCGGCCTGAGGCATCCACGGCACCATGCTCCAGGGTGGAGAAGATTGCTCCTCCCCCGTCGTTGTAGACCACGATATCCACCATTGGCTGCTCTTCGCCGGGGGTCCAGGACAGCGAGCTGGCGTCATGGGCGAAGGTAATATCTCCCATCACCGCAAGCGTCCGCTTTTTGCTTCCCCGGGCCAGGCCCAGGGCGGTGGCAATGGTCCCATCGATTCCGGCAAGACCGCGGTTGGCATGCACGGTCATAGTTGGTTCGGGTGCCGGTCGGGCCGCCAGGTCGAAGTCGCGAACGATGTTGGATGAGCCCAGCAGCAGGACTTCCGGCGCGTAATCCCAAATAGCTTCGGCAACATCTACCCCGTTAATCAGCGATTCGCGGCTCAGGCGTTGCCGTACTTCCAAAGCTTGGGCATCAAGCTGCTGCCACGCTTCCAGCCACCCCTTTGCACCGGTTCCGGCGAACTCCTGCAATTCGCTCCACGAGCTGACCGGGGTCTCGCGGCGCCGTCCCGCTTCATACCAGGCCGCTGGCGCAGGCTGCCAAATCACCGATTCGATCGCTGGGTTGGCCAGGAGCTGGCCTACCGGGCGGCTCAATGTCGGACGGCCAAAGAGCACCACGCGTTCAATGCGGTCCATGCCTGCCGCGATCAGCGGACGGTAGTGGCCAATGGCGTTGGCCGAGAAGCGTGCGTTAGAAGATGGTTCGGCAAATAATGGCAGCCCCAGAGTGTGGGCGAATCGTTGCGCCTCTTCTCCGGCGCCATGCCCGGCGATGACAACGCTCCGGCGTGGCTCCAGCTGCTGGACCGGCAAGCTCGCCCTGTCCAGCTGGTCGTGTGCCTGCCACTGCCCCGGCTCAACTGCCGTCCAGCTTTGGCTCTCGATCCTCTCGTCCTGTGCAGGGGTGAGCGGATCCCGGAACTGCAGATTCAATTGGACCGGACCTGCGGCAGTGTGCTGGTCGCCGGCCAAGGCCAGTAAAGCGCGTTGGACCTCGTGTTGCGGATCGGTCCCAGCGGGGACATTGGCGGCCAGGCGAACGTGCTCGCCAAAGAGGGTTTTCTGGCGCGTGCTCTGGCTGGCACCGGTGCCGTGCAGTTCATCGGGACGGTCGGCAGAAAGGACCAGAAGTGGTGTCGCGGTGTGGTTGGCTTCCATTACTGCAGGCAGCATTTGCCCGATGGCCGAGCCGCTGGTGGCGGCGAGGGCGACCGGCCGCATGGTGCTTTGGGCGAGGCCCAGTGCCATGAAGGCCGCGGAGCGTTCGTCGATGCGCACATGGATATCCAGGATCCCCGCGGCTTCTGCCTCGGCTGCAGCATAGGCCAAGGGCGCGCTGCGCGAACCGGGAGAAATCACCAGATCCCTGATCCCGGCACTGATCAGGGCGGAGAGCACATGGCGAGCTGTAGTGATGGCGCGTTGCTCGCCAGGTTGCTGCATTCCCACGCCGCATGACTCCTTAGATTCCAAAGCTGAAGGCAATGATCCAAGTCTATGCCTTGACGTGCCGGTCAACCGACTTGGAACGGCAAAGGGCGCCGGCCGGATCCCGGAGAGGATCCTGCCGACGCCCTTGCACTGCAGGCTAATCCGACTTATTTGTCGTGACCCTTGCCTTTGTCGTGTCCCTTGCCCTTGCCGTTGCCCTTGCCCGGCTTCGCATCTTGCTTGAAGACCTGGACGACCGATGGGCGCGGGCCGTAGAACTCGCCCTTGCCGGCTCCTCCTGCGTTCTTCACGAAGTCCGGGAACAGCGAGGTAGGGCTGGCAAAACTGCCGCCTTCACCCGGGTGCTGCACCGCGACGAAGACCGAGTTGTCCTTGTCATGGATCAGCGGGCCGCAGGTCTCTGCGCCGGTTGGCACGGCCAGGAACTGCTCGACACGGCCGCGATCCTTGCCGGTCAGGGTGACCTTGTGCAGTGCATCGGAGTAGCCGATGGTGCCAGGGGCGCCGTCGGTGGAGATCCACAGGTTGCCCTTGGAATCGAATGCCAGGTTATCCGGGCAGGAAATCGGCGAGACCTTGTCCGTTGGGTAGCCGGAGAAGTAGGTCGATCCGTTCACATTTGGATCGCCGGCAACCAGCAAGATGTTCCAGGTGAACTTCGCGGCGGTGGCGTCGTTGCCGGCTTCAGTGATTTCCAGAACGTGGCCGTCGCGGTTGCGTACCCGTGGGCTGACCTCGGTTGCGCCTTCCTTGCCGTCCTTGCCGCGGTCGGTGTTGTTGGTCAGTGCCACGTAGACCTTGCCGGATACCGGGCTCGGCTCAACGTCTTCGGGACGGTCCAGCTTGGTGGCGCCGACCTTGTCAGCTGCTTGGCGGGTGTAGACCAGCACCTCGTCGACGCCCATGCCCTCCACCTTGGATTCGCCGTTCTTCACCAGTGGCAGCCAGGTTCCCATGCCGTCGAAAGCACCATCAGACGGAACTGCGCCGCTGCCGTCGATCTCGCTTGCTGGAGAGTTGCCGGCGAACTTGGCAACGTACAGGTCGCCTTCGGAGAGCAAGCCCATATTGTGCTTGCGATCGTGCTTGGAGAAAGTGTTTTTCGAGACGAACTTGTACAGGTACTCGAAGCGCGAGTCATCGCCGGAGTAGGCAACAACCTTGCCGTTCTTGGCAATGCGAACGTTGGCGCCCTCGTGCTTGAAACGGCCCAGGTTGGTGTGCTTGACCGGGGTGGACGAAGGGTCCTGCGGATCGATTTCGACTACCCAGCCGAAACGGTTGGCTTCGTTTTCGAAGCCTTCGTTGTGCAGGCCGAAGCGCGGGTCGCTTTCTTCCCAGCCACGGCCGGTCGCGGCGGTGCCAATGCCGTAGCGGGATTCCTCGGCGGTGCCCTTGCCGCGGAAATACTGGTCGAAGTTTTCTTCACCGGAGAGTACGGTGCCCCATGGGGTGGTGCCTCCGGCGCAGTTGTTCAAGGTGCCAAGAACCTTGGTACCGGTTGGATCTGCGGCGGTCTTGAGCAGGTCGCTGCCTGCGGCTGGGCCATCGACCCGGAATTCAGTACTGGCGGTGATGCGGCGGTTGCGTTCGCCGCCCTGCACGTAGCTCCACTTCTTGTCATTCTTCTTGCGCTTGACCTCGACCACGGAGAAGCCATGCGCGTTCATCGCGATCTTGCGGGCTTCTTCCTGGTTCGCTTCGAACCAAGCCGAGTCGAACATCATGTCTTCATTGGTGTATTCGTGGTTGGCAACCAGCACGCCGGTGCGTCCCGAGTACTTGTCGACAATGATGTCCAGGTAGTCGCAGTTGTAGCCGAACTGCTCAGCCTGCTTGCGGGCGGACTGCTTGGAAGCATCGAATTCCGCGGTGTTCTTGAAGAGCGGGTCGCCCCAGCGGATGATGGCATTCCAGTCATAGCCCTCGGGAACGGAAACAGTATCCACCGAACGCGACACCGGCTCAATGGCATCGAATGAAAGGTGCCCGCCCTTACCCGGCTTCATTGGCACCAGTGGTGCCGCGGTAGCGTCGGCTGCACCGAAAAGCTGCGGGCCGATGACCAGCGCTGAAGCACCGACGGCTCCCAGGCCCAGCATGCTGCGGCGGGAGAGCGATTTGTCGGCAATGTCCTTGAAGTAGCCGTTGGACGAAGTGTTGCAATCTGGCTTGGTGCAGGCGTCGGCGCACTTGAAGTGGCAAGTAGCTGCAGAACGACCGCCGCGGGTGTGGCCCAGCATTGGCAAAAGGGTACGGGTTGGATTCATGATCCGCTCACTTCCTCAGTATGTGGCTCATTGTCAGGGGAATGACTCGAACTGAGGTTTTCACTTGGAAGTGTTCTAAATGCAACGCAAAGGTTAACGCCGGGGAAATAGATTCTTGCCTGGGGTTATCCCCTAGTCAGCTCGGCATAACAGGACTCCAGGCGTTGCAGCCACCAGCGCACGCGCGCCTCTTGCGGACGCAAGCCATCCAATTTCTGGTGATCCGGCTCAATGCGACGCACCGGCAAGTACCCAGCGGTGGCCAGCAACGGCTCGGCACATACGTCTTCGGCGAACAAGGTGCCCGTCGCAAGGCCGCAGGCATAGGGCAGTTCTGGCAGCGCGCTGGCTAAGGCGGCGGCTTGGGCCAGCCCTACCGAAGTATCCAGGGCGCTGGACACGACAACATCCAGTTCGGCTTGCTTGGCAATTTGCAGCACCGCACCGATGCCGCCCAGCGGTTGGGCCTTGATGACCATCAGATCTGCTGCGCCCAACCGCGAGACTTCCAAGGGGTCGGTGTGCTTCCGCACCGCTTCATCAGCGGCGATCTTCAAGGGGTTGCCGGCGTTGCGCAGTTGCTCGCGGACTTCTGCCAGCCCGGTAATGCCAGGCACTGGTTGCTCCGCGTATTGCAGGTCGTACTCGCTCAGGGCCTTCAAGGCCGGGACCGCCTGGGCAATATCCCATCCCATATTCGCGTCCACGCGCAGCGCTGCTTGCGGGTAGAGCCGACGGGCCTCAGCTACACGCGCCAGGTCCTGCTCGATCCCCTGGCCTTTTTCTGCCACTTTGATCTTGATGGTGTGCGGCGCGTCATAGCGTTCGAGAACCGCTCCGACATCTTTTACCGCAACTGCAGGCAAGGTGGCGTTGACCGGAATGCTGGTGCGCAACGGTTCCGGGAACGGCTGGTAAGCGGCCTCGATTCCGGCGGCTAGCCACCGTGAGGCTTCGGCCGGTCCGTACTCGGTAAATGCGGAGAACTCGCCCCAACCTTCCGGCCCGTTGATCAGCAGCGCTTCACGCTGGGTGACACCACGGAATTTCACACGCATCGGCAACCGGACAACATGGGAATTTGCCAGCAGATCTTCAAGGGGCGGAAGTTCAACACTCATGCTCTAAGCCTATCGAGGGTGGGCATAGTTACATGCCTGAACTGTGCCGTTCCCCGTGCCGGATATGACACCCTAGAGATATGCCTCGCAATCCAGCATCCGCGCGCCCGCACCATATCAGGTGGTGGTGGGCTCTGCTGTTGCTGATTTCGCTGTTCTGCCTCGAATACGTATTTTTCGTCCAGCAGCGTGTGGGGCAATGGGCCGATCAGGCTGGATTCATAGCGTGGTCGCAATGGTGGCCCCGGACGGACCTGATTAATCCGATCCGTGAATTCCTGAATCTCTTGCCGGCAATCTGCGGCATCATTGCGGCAGTTTTCCTGCTGTATCGCGTGATTCGAGACCGGCGCTTCCTGCGGGCCATCGTGGCGGTCATCGCGGCCGCAGCCGCAGCGGGCAGCACGCAATTGCTCAAGCACGAGATCTTGTCCCGCCCGGATTTCAACTTCGGCACCACAGGAAATTCTTTTCCCTCAGGACACACCACCGCCGCTGCCGCCGCAATGGGACTGATGTACCTGGTTTCACCACCGAAACTGCGTCCGGTAGTCCAGCCGATCGCGTGGTTGTTCGCGACGGTGACCGGGGTGGCCACTTTGATCTGCGGTTGGCACCGTCCAAGTGACATTGCAGCTGGTTTCGTGGTGGCCGGATTCTGGATGGTCTTGGCCTCGGTCGTGCTCCAGCGCATCCAGCCGCTGAGCCATGAACTGCCAAAGGGCACCTGGTCGAGGAAAGTTGGGGCCGGCAGCCTGGTTGTCTGGGCTGCGGTAATCGGGCTCTCGTTCCTCCTGCCGCACCCGCATATCCAGAAGATCCCGGAGTTCCTGCAATTGGTCTACGCGGCATTGGGGATCATCCATGTCGTGGCCGCTTCGCTGGTATCCGGCTTGGTGCTGCGCTCGGTGGTTATCGGGCCCATGCGCACCTTCAATAAGTAGGGCGCAGGCCCAGAAACGTTATTCGCTACTGTTTCCCGCAGGCCATACGGGCATTGAGCAGGTCTGCGGCTTGCTGCGATTCCGGGATGGTCACGGCGAAACGCTTCTTGTTCTTGAGTTCGAAAACGAGGCCTTCGTGTTCTTTCATCACGATGGCCGAACCGCCTGGAATGATTCGCCAGCCCCAGCCTCCCCACATCATGGGAACGATCTTTTCGCTGGTCGCAGATTCAATTTCGTCGATTTTGATGGTTCGCATCGGGAACCCCAAGACCGCTGATGATACCCGGAAGCGATCACCGCTGATCGATACCCGAATCCAGATCAAACCCAGAATCGACACGCACGCCACGGCCGACAGGGTCATGGCAACGATGAAGCCCACCCAGTCGCCATCTTGGCTGTCACCGGTCAGCAGCGGCAACGCAACAGCAATGAAAAGCGCCGCGAACACCACCAGGCATAGCAGCCACATCCACCACGGTGCTGCCATCGTTTGATTGAATTCTTGCCGTGCCATGACTGGTGTCCCCGCCGCAACAGGCCGCTGGATGCCCTGCGCTGCATCACTTCGTGCCTGGCGGGCCTCAACGGATTGCCTGGTGTATTGCTGGTAGATGCCGCTGACCCACAGTGGCGCAATGCCCAGCAGCGAGCAGGCAATCAGCACAGCCATCATGCCGCCCAGCACTGCGGTTTCAGATGTCTCGGCGAGCGCTGTAGGCACCGCCGAGCCGACGAATACGCCAGCTGCACTCCAGGAGAGCAACCCGCCGGCGAAGAGCAGCACCATGAGCAGTGCCGGTTTGCGGCGCAGCGCCAAGGAAATCACTCCGGTGATGGCACCAAGAATGCATAGCCCGATGCAGACGGGAACAAACACCGCGGTGCGGGTAAACTCGTCCGGATAGGTCGAACTCCAGTGAGTGGCGGTCATTTCCGGCAGTTTGCCGGCGAGCAGGGCGTAGGCGCCCAGCACAATGGCCGTCGGTAGCAGGAGCAGCAGGTAGATGAATGGCCGGTTCTTGATTCCGGTCCCCGCTGTTGACATCTCAATCCCCTGTTCCTGCTGCCTAGCCCGCGTCATAAGCGGCTGGAAAGCAACCCAACATATTTCCATCATAGAAATAATAATTGGTTCAATTCTAGCAACCTATATTTGACATGCTGATAAATGATCGAACATAGATGAAATATCAGCAAAAAGGGTGATGCCCGTCAATCCTCGTGAGGTTCGACGGGCATCAAGATCACTCTTGAGAGCGAGCACTGCGCACAGTAGGCGCTAGAGCGAAGCCAGCGCAGTCTTTGGATCCGTCATCGCGTCGGCAACATAGCGCATGAAGCCGGCAGCGGTTCCGCCATCGCAGACCCGGTGGTCAAAGCTCAGTGTCATCTCGCAGATGGATCGGACCTTGATCTTGCCATTGACCACCCACGGCTTCTCGATGATGCGCCCCAGCCCCAGAATGGCCGCTTCCGGGTAGTTGATGATGGCCGCGGAGCCATCAACATTGAACACGCCGTAGTTATTGATGGTGAAGGTGCTGCCGGACAGGTCGGCGACACCGGCCTTGCCCTCGCGGGCCACCGTAGCCAGTCGAGCGAACTCGGCTGACAGTTCCTTGGCGTTCAGCTTGTGGGCGTTGCGCACATTTGGCACAACCAGGCCGCGATCGGTCTGGGCTGCGAACCCGAGGTTCACGCCCTCGAAGAGGGTATGGCGCAAGCCCCCATCAGCTTCAGCCTCAATGCGGCTGTTCAGTTCAGGGAAGCGCCGCAAGCCGGCCACCGCGAAACGGGAGATCAGTGCCATGACGCTTGGAGCTTGGCCTTCGGCTTCCTTGATCTTCGATCGCAGCTTCAGCAGCTTG
Organism: Glutamicibacter sp. NPDC127525; assembly: GCF_042672105.1. Taxonomy (NCBI): domain Bacteria; kingdom Bacillati; phylum Actinomycetota; class Actinomycetes; order Micrococcales; family Micrococcaceae; genus Glutamicibacter; species Glutamicibacter sp. NPDC127525. The sequence continues at coordinate 1,090,511 of NZ_JBHXVN010000001.1, forward strand.
GTGACATCGACATCCACCCACACGGTAGCCTCGGGGATCTCGCGGCGCGAAGTGCTCATCGCGGTGGCGATGGTCTTGCGCACGCCCGAGAGCACCTGGGAAGATGCGACCGGCAGGCCGGTCTTCGAATCCGCCTCGCCAGCCTGGGCTGGTGCAGCGGGCACCGCGGCTGCGGAAGCCGGGGTCGGTGCTGCCGGGGCAGCGGCCGCCGCAGCTGCAGGCAGCCCCGCATCAGCCGACAAGGCGGCTTCCACGTCGGTGCGCAGAATCAGCCCCTCTGGACCAGAGCCTCGAACCGTTCTGATATCCAAGGCGTTATCCCGCGCCAGTTTGCGTACCAGCGGGTTGATCACGCGGGCCGCTTCGGCCGGTGCCTGTGCCGCTGGCGCGGCTACCCCGCCGCGCGGCTTGCGCCGACGGCTGGTCTTGCGCTGGGCAGAGGAAGTGCCGTAGCCAATGAGCACGTTGCCGCTACCCTCATCGGCTTCTGCTGATTCTTCGGCAGGTACCTGGGTGCCAGCACGCTCTTCCTCGCGGTAGGACTGCGCACGTTCGGCTTCAGGCACTTCAGCTTCTTCGCCGCCGGTGTTCACGGAGATGAAAGGCTCATCCACCAGCATCATCTGGCCGGCGTCCCCATGCAGGGTCGAGACTACGCCTTCAAACGGGCAAGGGATCTCCACCAGCGACTTCGCGGTTTCCACCTCCGCTATGGGCTGGTCAACTGCGACAACGTCACCGGCGGCAACCATCCAGCGCACCAGCTCGGCTTCGGTCAGGCCTTCGCCAAGGTCTGGCAAGAGAAAAGTCTTGATGCTCATTTACGCCTCCCACTGAAGCTGGTCAACCGCGTCGAGAATGCGTTCGGCGCTTGGAAGATGGAACTTTTCCAGCGTTGGGGCCGGGTATGGAATGTCGAATCCGGTCACGCGAAGCACTGGAGCGGCCAACGAGTGGAAGCAGCGCTCCTGCACCCGGGCCACGATTTCACTGGCTACCGAGGCGAAGCCCTGGGCTTCGGCAACCACGATAGCGCGTCCGGTCTTGCGCACCGATGCGCAGACGGTCTCGTCATCGAAGGGCACAATGCTCCGGATGTCGAGAACTTCCAGGCTGATGCCTTCCTCGGCTGCCAACTTGGCAGCTTCCAATGCGGTGGAAACGCTTGGACCATAGGTAATCAGCGTGGCATCGCTGCCCGGACGGGCGATGCGCGCCTGGCCCTCGGTCCTAGCGCTCTTCTTGGCCTCGTACTGCTCGGCCAGCTGCGCCAAGTCCACCTGCTCCTTGGACCAGTACAGCTTCTTCGGCTCGAAGAAGACCACCGGATCATCCGAATCGATGGCTTCGCGCAGCATCAGGTAGGCATCCTCTACGCACGAGGGCGTGAAGACCTTCAGCCCTGGAGTGTGGGCGTAGTAGGCTTCCGAGGAATCGCAGTGGTGCTCCACGCCGCCCACGCCGCCGGCGTACGGAATGCGGATGACCATCGGCAGGTTCAGCTTGCCCTGGGTTCGGTTGCGCATCTTGGCGACATGCGAAGCGATCTGCTCGAACGCCGGGTAGGCGAATGCATCGAACTGCATCTCGATAACCGGGCGCATGCCGTTGATGGCCATGCCCACGGCCATGCCGACAATGCCGGATTCGGCCAGCGGGGTGTCAAAGCAGCGTTCGGAACCAAAGCGTGCGGTCAGCCCATCGGTGATGCGGAAAACGCCGCCAAGGGTTCCCACATCCTCGCCGAAGATCACTACCGAGTTGTCGGCAACCAGCGAATCAGCCAGGGCGGTATTCAGCGCCTTGCCGAAGGTCACCGGCTGGTGCTCATTGGCGGCCTTGGCTGCGGCTCGTGCGGTGGCAGCGCTGACGTTCGGGTTCAAGCGCGAAGTAGTGGCAGTCATCCTAGGCCTCCTCACGGTCTAGTTCGTCGACGAGCATGGCTTGCTGTTCAGCCAGCTGCGGGGTCTTGGCCGAGTACACGTGCTCGAACAGCTCACGTGGATCGGTGTTGGCTTCCTGGTTCATGCCATCACGCAGGGTCTTGGCGACCGACTCGGCGTCTGCGGTGATCTTGGCGACGGTGCTATCGGTCAAGAGCCCGGCATCGTCCAGGTACGCCTTCATGCGGGTCACCGGATCCTTGGCGATCCATTCCTGGACTTCGGAGTCCTCGCGGTAGCGCTTGTCGTCATCTGCGTTGGTGTGCGCCTGCATGCGGTAGGTGTGGGCCTCGATCAGCAGCGGGCCATTGCCTTCGCGGGCCATGCGCACCGCACGGGTCATGATTGCCATCAAGGCCATCAGGTCATTGCCATCCACGCGCTCGCCGGCCATGCCGTAGCCAACAGCCTTGTGGGCCAGGGACGGGGCGGCACTTTGCTGCGAGAGCGGAACCGAGATGGCGTACTTGTTGTTTTGCACGAAGAAGATCACCGGAAGGTTGAAGACCGCGGCGAAGTTCAGCGCTTCGTGGAAGTCGCCCTCGCTGGTGGCGCCATCGCCGCACATGGCCACCACTACGGTGTCTTCGCCGCGCAGCTTGGCAGCGTGGGCGACACCCACTGCGTGCAGCAGCTGGGTCGTGAGCGGGGTGGACATCGGTGCGCAGTTATACGCCTTCGGGTCATAGCCGCAGTGCCATTCGCCGCGGAAGCTGGTCATGACTTCCATCGGGGCTACGCCCTTGGTCAGCACCGCTACCGTGTCGCGGTAGGTTGGGAAAAGCCAGTCGTTCTCGCCCAGGCACAGGGCTGCTGCGATTTGGCAGGCTTCCTGCCCGTGGCTGGAGGGGTAGACAGCCATGCGGCCCTGGCGGACCAGTGCGGAGTTCTGGTCGTTGACGCGGCGGCCGGTGACCAGAGCCGCATAGGCTTCCAGCAGCCGGGCCGGGCTTGGCAGCGGGTACTCGTGGCCAGGTTCAGTGCCCTGCTGGTCCTCTGGGCGCAGGGTTCCGTCCGGGTTCAACAGGTTGATCATGTGGCGTGCTGGCAGCATGTAGTCTTCGGGGGTAATCCCGAATTTCTTGCTGACATCAGAGATGCGATCTGCATGCGCTTCAGTGCTCATGTTCTCCCACCTTTCGTGGTTCTGGCTCGGTCCATGAGCACAACTGCTTGTGACTCACTTCACCTAAGCATCATTTGCAATCAATTATGGGTATGCGTGGCATTCTGTATCCAGTCCGGCGTGGAATCGTGGAAAGTTGTGATTGGTATCCTTATACTCGTAGACGAAAAGTTTCGATAGATTGTGTTTGGAACAGAGACGTCCGACACGTCAACAAGGAGTACCAATGGCCGCGGAAGCGGAGTTAAAACTCGATGATGTCGACCATGCGATCCTCGCTGAGCTAACCAGCGACGGGCGCCAGTCGGTCACCACCGTGGCACAAAAGGTGCATGTATCGCGTGCCCACGCCTATTCCCGTATCGCAAAGCTCCAAGATGCCGGGGTGATCACTCGTTATACGGCGGTGATTGATCCGGTGAAGGCAGGACTCAAGGCCAGCGCCTACGTGACCTTGAAACTCCGCCAGCATTCCTGGCGCGAACTGCGCGATCACTTGGCGTCCATTCCCGAGGTGCATCATGTGGGCCTGGTCGGAGGCAATTTCGATGTGATCCTGCTGGTGCGAGCCAAGGACAATCTGGATCTGCGCCGCGTGGTCTTCGAGCAATTGCAGTCTTTGCCAACGGTCCTGGATACGCAGACCCTGCTGATCTTCGAAGACACCGACACCCGATAGGCAGTGATTCACCAGAAGATACGAGAAGAGCACCTGGATACCATTTCCAGGTGCTCTTCTCGTGTCTGCTGGGAAACTACTTCTGGCCGGTGAACACCGGCTTGCGCTTCTCCTGGAAGGACTTGAAACCTTCGGCGTAGTCAGCGGTGTTGCACAGGGCTGCCTGCGCCCGGTTCTCGGTACGCATCGATTCCCACAGTCCCGCACGCTGGTCACGGATTTCCTTGACCAGCTGCTTGGAAGCGATGAATGCCTGAGTTGCACCCTGGGCTACCTTGGCAATGATTTCTTCGCTGCGCTCCACCAGTTCCCCGGGCGCGAACGCACGCGAGAACAATCCCGAACGCACCGCTTCAGCACCGGAGATCAGTTCGGCGGTGTAGATCAGATCCAGCGTGCGGTGTGCCCCGAGACGCTCGGTGAACAGCCAGTGCCCGCCCGAGTCCAAGGTGGCACCGAGGTTCGCGAACGGCGAGCCGATCTTGGCGTTCTCTGCCACGTAGACTACGTCGGTAGCGATCGCCAGCCCCAATCCCACGCCCAGGCAGGCACCCTGCACCAGCGCGAAGGTTGGCGCAGGGAAGCTGGACATCTTTTCCAGCAGCGGCTGGACCTTGCCGTCAAGATAGCCGATCACGTCATCGTCCGCAGGATCTACCCCGGAGATGTCGCGACCTGCGCAGAATCCGCGTCCCTCGCCGGTCAGTACCAGCGCGCGCACGGTGCCCGCAGCCACGGCGGCGGCCGCTTTGTCATAGGCTTCCGAGAGCTGCGCCAAGGCAGCTTCATCCAGCGAGTTCATCTTCTGTGGAGCGTTGAGCACCACCCGCGCGATGGAATCTTCAATCGTCAGTTCGATCATGGATCCGTCCTGGCCTTTCTAGGCGTCGAAGTCGACGCTCAGCTTTTCGCTGGTTGGGTGCGACTGGCAGGTCAGTACGTAGCCGGCTTCGACTTCGTCGGGTTCCAGCGCGTAGTTCTCGGCCATGGTGACCGTACCGCAGGTGACCTTGGCACGGCAGGTGCCGCACACGCCGCCAGCGCAAGCGAACGGCACATCCGGACGCACGCGCAAGGCAGCGTTCAGCACGGTTTCGTTGGCCCGCACCGGCGACTTGACCTCGCCCTTCAGGCCGTCGAGGTTGAAGCTGATCTCGTAGCTTTCCTCATTCTCGTCCGCCACCACGGGACGGCCGATATGCCCTTGCGGCTTCGTCGGCTCGCCGGTGGTGAATAGCTCGAAACGGACCTTCTCGGCGGGAACGTCCAAGCTGGCCAGCTGGTCGCGGACCAACTGGACGAGCTCGAATGGGCCGCAAAGGAACCACTCGTCAACATTCGGTGCCTGGACCACGCTGGTCAGCAGCGTGGTGAGCTTCTCGGCGTCGATGCGGCCCGAAAGCAACGGCGAAATGCGCTGTTCGCGGCTGAGCACGTGGTGCAGTGCCAGCCGGGATGTGTAGCGGTCCTTCAGGTCGGCCAGTTCCTCCAGGAACATGACGTCCATGGCGGCCTTGTTCGCGTAGATCAGGTCGAAGCGGGTGTGCTCATTGGCTTCGAGGATCGTGCGGGCAATGGCCAGCACCGGGGTAATGCCCGAGCCGGCGGCGACGGCCACGAAACGGTCCTGCGCTTTGGTGTCGATGGTCGACGGGTTATTGATCTGGGTGAGCTTGTGCTTGGAGATGAAAGCGCCGGCAGGGCTCATCACATCGATCTGGTCCCCTGCGGCCAGGGACTCGTTGGCCCAGGTGGAGAACAGGCCGCCCAGGTCGCGCTTGATCGCCACCTTGATCTCGTCGCCCGTCGGGGCGGCGCAGATCGAGTACGAACGGCGCAGTTCGACCAGCTCGCCTTCGGCGTTGGGGATTTCCTTGCGCAACGCCACGTACTGGCCTGCGACGTAGTCGTATTCCTCGCTCAAGTCGCCAGGGATGGCGAAGCTGACTTCAATTGAGTCCTTGGTCAACCGGCGCACGTTCGAGACGGTGAGCCGATGGAAGGATGCCCGGCGTCGGGTGGGAGTGGTTTTTTCGGTCATGAGAGCACCTTGAAGTAGTCGAAGGGTTCCAAGCAGTCTTTGCAGGTGTAGAGCGCCTTGCAGGAAGTCGAGGCGAAGCGGGCCAACTCCCGGGTGTTCAGCGAGTGGCACCGCGGGCATTTCACGCTCATGCCCAGGGTGACGCGGCCTGCGTGGCCCTGGCCGGTCGGTGGGGCAATCCCGTACTCTTCAAGCTTGGCCTTGCCTTCCGCGGTCATCCAGTCCGTTGACCACGCCGGGCTCAGTACCAGCTTGACGTCAACCTTTTCATATCCGGCGTCTGCGAAAGCGGTGTACAGGTCGCCATTGATGGCATCCATCGCCGGGCAACCTGAATAGGTCGGGGTGATGACTACCTGCACGGTTCCGTCCTCGGCCATGTCCACCTCGCGCAGGATTCCCAGGTCCGCGATGGATAGCACCGGAATTTCCGGGTCGGTCACCTGGGAGGCGATAGCGAACAGGTCCTTGGCGCCAGCGATCGTCTTGCTCAAGACTGCTTCCCCCTTTTCGGGCAAAAATGTTGCGTAGTTACCAGCTGGCACCGGGATGCTTGCGGGCGAGAACTTGCATCTCTGCCAGCAGGTAGCCCAGGTGCTCCGAATGCTCGCCGCGGCGTCCGTAGGCCATGGCCTGTCCGGTTGCAGGAATCTCCAGTCCGGCGTCGGCCAGTACCGCAGTGATTTCTTCATCCCATGCACCGCGCAGGGTGGAGGGCAGCGCGGCGATGCCCGCAAGGTCCTGGTGGACTTCCTCATCGCGGAACATCTCATCGACGTACGGCCAGAGGATTTCCAGGGCATGGCGCATCCTGGACGCTGATTCCTCGGTCCCCAGGCCCAGGCGGATGGTCCACTGGATGGCGTGGTCGCGGTGGTAGTCGACTTCCTTGACTGCCTTGGCCGAGATGGCGGCCAGGGTTTCGTCCTTGGACTGCGCCAGCTGCTTGTAGAGCAGGTTCTGGAAGATCGAAACGATCAGCTGGCGGATGATGGTCACGCCGAAGTGGCCGTTAGGCTGTTCGACAATCCACAGCGAAGTGAATTCTTCTTCCTCGCGCCAGTAGGCCAATTCGTCTTCGGTCTTGTCCCAGGCCAGTCCGGCGTAGGTCAGGAACGAGCGGGCGTGGCCCAGGATATCCAGGGCGATATTGCCCAGGGCAACATCTTCTTCCAGTTCCGGAGCCCGGGAAATCCAGTGCGACATGCGCTGCGCCAGGATCAGGGCATCGTCGCCCAGGGTCAGCGCGTAGCGCGCAACCTCTTCGCTTGGCTTGACGCCGTCCACGGCGATGTCCTCCGGACGCAGGGCATTGCCCGGGGTGACGCGGGTGGCCGAGGCCAGCGCGTCGCCGAAGCTATCGAGCGCTTCGTCGAGTTCTTCGTGCTTCACAGGTGCTTCACTCCCTCGCTGGCCTTGTAATAGGTCGCGTGGCGGTAGTCCTTGCCCTGCGGGGATTCGAAGAAGGAATCCTTTTCACCGGGGTCGGAGCTGATGATGTCCGAGGACTTTACGACCCATAGCGAGACGCCTTCATTGCGGCGGGTGTACAGATCGCGGGCGTTGCGCAGTGCCATCTGCTGATCCGGTGCATGCAGGGATCCGGCGTGGACGTGCGAGAGTCCCCGGGACGAACGGACGAATACTTCCCACAGGGGCCAATTGCTCTGTTGGCTCATGCTAGGCGACCTCACTTCGTGCTTGTTTTGCTGCGTATGCTGCGGCGGCTTCTCGGACCCAGGCACCTTCGCGGTGCGCTTCACGGCGGCGTTCCAGCCGCTGCGCGTTGGCCGGGCCATTGCCCTTGATCACTGCCATGAATTCATCCCAGTTCAAATCCTTGTGGATCCACTGCTTCTTTTCTTCATCGAAGTGCAGCTGGGGATCCGGCAGGGTCAGGCCCAGGACCTTGACCTGCTCGGCGATCATGCCAACGAAGCGCTGGCGCAGTTCGTCATTGGAGAAACGCTTGATCTTCCAGGCCATGGACTGCTGGGAGTTCGGCGACTGGTCATCTGGCGGACCGAACATCATCAGCGAGGGCTCGTAGAAGCGGTTGATGGCGTCCTGGGCCATCTTCTTCTGCACCTCGGTGCCGCGGGAGAGCGAGAGCAGGATTTCGAAGCCCTGGCGCTGGTGGAAGGATTCTTCCTTGCACACGCGCACCATCGCACGGCCGTAGGGGCCGTAGGAGGCGCGGCACAGCGGAACCTGGTTGGCGATGGCCGCACCATCGACCAGCCAGCCGATAGCACCCATATCCGCCCAGGTGCGTGCAGGGTAGTTGAAGATCGAGGAGTACTTGGCCTTGCCGGAGAGCAGCTGCTCGTTGTACTCGTCGCGGGTGGTGCCCAGGGTCTCGGCAGCCGAGTAGAGGTAGAGCCCGTGCCCGGCTTCATCCTGCACCTTGGCCATCAGAATGGACTTGCGCTTCAGCGAGGGAGCGCGGGTGATCCAGTTGGCCTCAGGCTGCATGCCGATGATTTCGGAGTGCGCGTGCTGGGAGATCTGGCGGCTGAGGGTCTTGCGGTACTTCTCAGGCATCCAGTCGCGTGGCTCGACGCGGGAGTCCTGATCGATCAAGGCGTCGAAACGCGCTTGGGACTGCTCTTCTTCGTAGCTCGGGACGGCACTCAGTCCCGGCTCCTGCGGTGTGGTCGGGGCCATGGGTTCACCTCATCGAAAACAAATTACATACTGACCGTTCGTTCAGTATGTCAGAGTGCGCTCGATCACGTCAACACCAACCCCCTCCAGGCACAACAAAACCCCGGGAAAGAATTCCCGGGGTTTCCTTGAAGCTGGGGATTAGGCGTTAGCCAGCGCCTTTTCCGAGTTCTTGCCCTTGAATATCAGCGCATCAAGCGAGATGCGGCCTGGGCCAGTCAAGAGCAGTGCCAGCGCGCCGGCAGCCAGTGCCAGGACAAGCTCGAAGCCGCCATTTTCCACGAACACGCCACCTGAGGCATGAACCATGAACAGGGCGGCAATCATCTGCAGGCCCAGCAGGCCAGCGAAGACGCGGGTCAGCAGGCCAAGGATGATCGCGGCGCCGCCGGCGATCTCCAGGGTTGCCGCCACTGGAGCAATCAAGCCGGCAGCAGGAACGCCCATCTGGCCAAAGGCCGCAGTGGTGCCCTCGATGGTGAACTGGAAGTACTTCTGCCAGCCATGAGCCAGGAAGAGGAAGCCGAAGGCCAAGCGAAGCAGGGTACGCGCAGCGGTCTGCAGACCCGGGTTGTTTTCCAGAGCGGACATATTTTAACTCCTAGGGATTGGGGCACGGGAAGATCCCGTGTGGCTACTGCTCCAACCCTACAAGGGAATAAGTTGAACCTTCAAGCATATGAAGGTTTTTGTCCCGTAAGCTTCGTCACGAAAAAACCGTGCTGCCCGCAACCAGTTTCATCTGGTCGTGGACAGCACGGTTTTCCGCTGGCTTGGCGGTACGGCTCAGAGAACCTTGGACAAGAAGTCCTGGGTACGCGCCTGCTGCGGGTTGCCGAACAGCTGTTCGGGCGCACCCTGCTCGCAGACAACACCATCAGCCATGAAGACCACGCGGTCAGCGACTTCGCGTGCAAAGCCCATCTCGTGGGTCACCAGAACCATGGTCATGCCGGTGTCGGCCAGCTCCTTGATAACCTGCAGCACTTCGCCGACCATCTCCGGGTCAAGAGCGCTGGTAGCCTCATCGAAGAGCATGATGCCCGGGGCCATGGCAAGCGCGCGGGCGATGGCCACACGCTGCTTCTGGCCGCCAGAGAGCGAGGCCGGACGGGCGTTGGCCTTCTCGCGCAAGCCCACGCGTTCCAGCAGCTCAAGTGCGCGCTCCCGGCCTTCCGCCTTGCTCATCTTCTTGAGCTCGACCGGCGCCAGCATGATGTTCTCTGCCACGCTCATATGCGGGAACAGGTTGAAGTGCTGGAACACCATGCCTACATGGCGGCGCACCTCATTGATGTCCACCTTGGGGTCGGTGACATCAAAGCCATCGACAACCACCTTGCCCGAGGTAATGTCCTCAAGCTTGTTCAGGCAACGCAGCAAGGTGGACTTGCCGGACCCCGAAGGGCCGATCACGCACACCACTTCGCCTTCGCGGACATCCATGTCGATGCCCTTGAGGACATTGTTGGAGCCAAAGGACTTGTGCAAGTCCTTGACCTGGATCTTCACGTTGGAGCTTTGCTCGGTTACGGTGCTCACTTGTTGAACCTCCGATCGGCATAATTTGCCAATTTGGTCAGCGCCATAATGGCGATGAAGTAGATAATGCCCACGATCAGCAGGGTCTCAGTGACACGGAAGTTCGCCGCGTAGATCTGCTGGCCCTGGTAGAGCAGCTCGGTGAAGCCGATAGCCAGCAGCAACGAGGAGTCCTTCAGGCTGATGATCAACTGGTTGATCAGCGACGGGGTCATCATCTTGAAAGCCTGCGGGATCACGACCTTCTGCATCGACTTGCCATAGCCCAGGCCCAGCGAACGGGATGCTTCAAGTTGCCCTGGATCCACCGACTGGATACCGCCGCGAACGATTTCGGCGACATAGGCACCGGCGTTCAGCGACAGCGTCAGCACGCCTGCGGTCCAGACGCTGATCTCCCAGCCGGTCAGCTGCGGCAGGCCGAAGTAGAACATGAAGGCCCAGAGCAGCAACGGGGTGCCGCGGAAGATGTTCACGAAGGTCGTGGCGATGCCGCGCAGCACGATGTTCCCGGAGATCTTCATGAAGCCGAAGACCAGGCCCAATGCCATGGCAATGGCGAAGGAAATCGCGGTCACCAGCAGGGTGTGCCACAGACCGGTCATCAATGCGGGAATGGACTTGACCAGCAGGTCGAAGAAGTTGCTTGGCGCCGCTGCGGTCGGGTCGGCAAGGTAGGAGTCCAGAATCTGCTGGTACTCGCCGTTGGCCTTCAGCTCGGCCAAGCCGTCGTTGAACGCTGCCAGCAGCGCGGTGTTCTCGCCCTTGTTCACGGCGAAGCCATAGGAACCGCCCGGGACCTTGTCGGTGACGGTCTTCAGGCCATTGCCCTGGGCAATGCCGTAGGCCAGCACCGGGTAGTCGTCGAAGACGGCAACGGCAGAACCGGCCTTGACCGATTCGTACATGGTGGCCGACTGGTCCAAGGACTTGACCTGGAAGCCGTATTCCTCGGCGATGGACTTTGCATAGCTTTCGCCCTCGGCGCCGGTCTTGGCGACAACGGTCTTGCCTTCCAAGTCCTCGTAACCGGTGATCTCGTCATTGCCGGCAGCGACAGCCATCTGCACGCCGGACTCGAAGTACGGCTCGGAGAAGTCGTAGATCTCCTTGCGCTCGTCGGTAATCGACATGCCGGCGATCACGCCATCCACCTGGTTGGAGGAAAGGGCGGCCAAAGCGGCGTTGAAGCCCAGGGACCTGATCTCGACTTCAAAACCCTGGTCTTCGGCAATGGCGCGCAGAAGATCCATGTCGATACCGGTCAGTTCGCCGTTCTGGCGGAACTCGAAGGGCGCGAAAGTCGTATCCGTGCCGATGACGTAGGTCTGGCCCTCGACGCTTTCACTGCCTTGGGCCACGGCCGAGGGTGCCCCGACGACCAAGGCCATCAAACCGATGGCAGCCGCGGCTATCCATCGGGCCAGGCGCCCTGTGGGGGCAGCTGTTCTTTTCTTTTCCACTGATGTATCGCTTTCTCGTACTGAAGGGCGAATGGCCCAAGGTGCAGATGATACGTTCTGCCTGCAAGCCTAGGACTTATAAAGCCTAGCCGGTACCCCGCGACTCGCCTGCACTTGCATCGTTATCGGTTTGAAACCGCTGTTCTGTCCGCGCTGAGCATAGCTGCACCCGCATAGCACGGCAGTGGGATTGAATAGGGGTATGACTCCAGAATCGTTGACCGCCAATGCACCGCGTGCCGCAAAGCTGCCCACCACCCGCAGCTTCCACGGCGATGACTTCATCGACAACTACGAGTGGCTGCGGGAGAAAGCCAACCCGGATGTCATCGCGCATCTGACCGCAGAAAACGAGTACACCGACACCATTACCGCTAGCCAGCAGCCGCTGCGCGATGCCTTGTTCAGCGAGATCAAGGCACGCACCGTTGAAACCGACTTGTCGGTTCCAGTGCGCCGCCGCGGCTGGTGGTACTTCACCCGTTCGGCCGAAGGCAAGCCCTACACCATCCAGTGCCGCGTCAAGGCATCGGACACCGGGGACCTTGTTGCCGACTGGACTCCCCCGGTCATCGACGCGGAAACTGCATTGCCTGCCGAAGAGGTGCTGCTTGATGGCAACGCCTTAGCCGAAGGGCAGCCGTTCTTCTCGCTCGGCGGCATGGCGTTGAATGAAGCAGGCAACTTGCTTGCCTACTGTGTCGATAATGCGGGCGATGAGCGATTCACCCTTTTCATCAAGGACCTGGACACCGGCCTGCTGCTGAGCGACACCATTGAAGGAGTGTTCTACGGCCTGGCCTTCTCCCCCGATTCTTCAACTGTCTTCTACACGGTGGTTGACGAAACCTGGCGGCCACACCAGATTCGCGCTCACCTGCTGGGGACCCTCCCAACGCAGGACAAGATCATTTTCGAGGAAAATGATCCTGGCATGTGGCTCGGCTTCGATCTGAGCCCGGACCGCAACACCCTGATGATCTCCAGCGGCAACTCCGAATACGCTGAAACCAGCATGCTGGATCTGGCCGAGCCTTCGGCTGCCGTGACCTTGCTGGTGCCGCGCTCCTTGCGCCTGCTGCACGGAATCGACCTGATGCCGGGCGCCGGCCAGGCCTTGATCACCCACGACCACCAGGCACCGAACAACATGGTGTCGCTGGCATCCCTGGACCAGCTGGGCGAAAACGCCGACCCGGCGCACTGGCAGACCGTGGTGGCCCACGAGGACACGGTCAAGATCGAAGGCACCGCGCTGACCGGTTCGCACGTGGTGCTCTCGGTGCGCCGAGATACCTGCGAGCGCGTGCAGCTGATCGCCTTGGACGGATTGGGCACCAAAGCCCAGCAGCCGGCCATTGAACCGGATTTCGATGATGAGCTGTTCACTGCCTCGGCGACCTTTGCCGAGCTGGATGCTCCGTTGATCCGCATCGGCTACACCGCAGACTTCACCCCGGCCCGCGTATACGACCTGTGGCTCAAGAACCAGTCGCTGGTGCTGCGCAAGCAGACCCAGGTGAACAACTTCGATCCTGCCAAGTACCTGTCCACCCGCGAGTGGGCCACCGCGGCCGATGGCGCCAAGATCCCCTTGACCATCATGCGCCGTGCCGACCTGGATACCTCGGTTCCCCAGCCGGTGCTGATCTACGGCTACGGTTCCTACGAGGCCTCCATGGATCCTGGTTTCGGCATCCCTCGCTTGAGCGTGCTGGATCGCGGAGTGGTCTTTGTCATTGCCCACGTGCGCGGCGGCGGCGAGCTGGGCCGCAACTGGTACCTGCAGGGCAAGAAGCTGCACAAGAAGAACACCTTCACCGACTTCATTGATTCCACACAGTACCTGCTCGATTCCGGGTGGGCCGATCCGCAGCGCATCGCCGCCCTGGGCGGTTCGGCCGGCGGACTGCTGATGGGCGCTGTCGCGAACATGGCTCCGCAGCTGTATACCGCGATCATCGCCCAGGTGCCGTTCGTCGATGCCTTGACCTCCATCCTGGATCCAGAGCTTCCGCTCTCGGCACTGGAATGGGAAGAATGGGGCAACCCGATCGAGAGCAAGGAGGTCTACGACTACATGAAGTCCTACACTCCCTACGAAAACGTCACAGCACAGGATTACCCGAAGATCGCGGCGGTCACCTCGCTCAATGACACCCGTGTACTGTATGTGGAGCCAGCCAAATGGGTTGCCAAGCTGCGGGAAGTCGGTACCGGACAGGCCCCGATTGTGCTGAAGACCGAAATGGATGGCGGTCACGGCGGCGCTTCGGGACGTTACGAGTCCTGGAAGGCCCGCGCGTGGGACTACGCCTTCGCCTTGGACGCCCTGGGATGCACCGACGAAATCTAAGTAGCAAAGGAACGGCGGCCATGCACCACATCAAGATCAGCGACTACCGCAACGACCCTGCGATTCGCCGCTTGCTGGTGCTGGCCGCCGAACCTGCCAACGAGCAGGCGCTCGAAGCGCTGCTCGATGAATGCGAAGGCCTTGAGGTGCTTTCCATCGCCACTGCCGCGGGCGATATTGCGGCACTGGCCGCCTACCGGCACAGCGGCAAATACGCGGTGTGCGTTGAATACCTGGCCGTGGAAACATCCCACCAGGGCCGGGGGCTGGGCTCGAGGCTGCTCGCTGAGCTGCGCGACTGCCATGAGAAGAACGTTTGGGCCACCACTGCAGAGGATGCGGTGGGTTTTTACCGCTCGCTGGGTTGCGTTGTTTCGCAGTCTTCTGCCGACCCGCGCTGGCCGGATGCCCGGCGGTACCTGTGCACCTTGCCCTTCTACCCGCTGCTCACCGACCAGCCAGATGAAGATCCGGAATACGAGGCCGTGGGTGGAGAGCTGATGCGCGGCCTCATAGAGATTGCCGAGCCATCGAAGCAATGGGCCAGGGACTTCCACCGCCTGCACCATCGAATCGCCAGTGTCCTGGGGGCCACCGCGTTGGCCATTGAACACACCGGCTCGACATCCGTTCCGGACCTGCCCGCCAAGCCGATCATCGACATCGTCTTGCTGGTCCCCGACGCGGATCAGGAAGCGTCCTACGTTCCGGCGCTGGAATCCAGCGGCATGCTTCTTTGGCATCGTGAACCTGGCTGGTATGGCCACCGCATGCTCAAGCCCGCTGCCGGTTCGCGGCTCCCCGAGGCCAATATCCATGTCTTCAGCGCAGGAAGCCCCGAGTATCTGCGGCTCGTGATTTTCCGCGAGCATCTGAAACACCATGAAGCCGACCGTTTGGCATACGCCGCGGTAAAGCGGGAAGCCGCCCGCGCATTGGCTGCAAGCGACGGCGAGAACGGCCTGGTCATGGACTACAACCGGATCAAGGAACCTTTCATCCTTGACGTCCATCAACGAATTTTCACCGCCTGAATCCGCTGCGCTTCATCGCTGAAACAGTACCGCCGATATGGCCGCATAACTTGACTTAGCTCACATAATGTTATTACCTAATGATCGTTCGGTAAATAATTCGGCGAAGGAAGATGATGAGCGAAACACAGCTAGAGAATTCGGTCCCGCACGCCATTCTCCGCAATGACTACGCCACCCAGTGGATGGGAATCGAAGTCGTCGAGGTCTCCGACGGCCACGCAGTCATCACCATGGCGCTCCGGCAGGAAATGCTCAACGGCTTCGGCATTGGCCACGGCGGAATGATCTTCGCTCTGGCCGACACTGCGTTCGCACTGAGCTGCAATCCGCAGGCAGGCTCCGACGAGACCATCACGGTAGCCTCCGGCGCCGACGTCAACTTCCTCAAGCCAGCCATTCCCGGACGAGTGCTGACTGCCACCGGCAACCGTGTCTCGCAGCAAGGCCGCAGCGGGATCTACGACATCAAGGTGACCCAGCCAGCGGCCGACGGCTCAATTGAAACCGTCGCAGAGTTCCGCGGACGATCGCGCACCGTCCCGAAACCGAAGAACCGCTAAGCACCCTGCCCACTCGACACGAAAGTTTCAGCATGTCCCAGAACACCGACCGCGACAGCCTTCCGAATCCGCTTGATCCAGAAGAAACCATGAGCCGTGAGCAGATCGAAGCGATCCAGCTGACCCGCTTGAAGGAAACTCTGCACCATGCCTACAACAACGTGCCGTACTACAAGGCAAAGTACGATGCCGTTGGCGTGCACCCTGATGACCTGAAGGAACTGAGCGACCTCGCCAAGTTCCCCTTCACCGACAAGGAAGATCTGCGCAAGAACTACCCTTTCGGCATGTTCGCCGTCCCGCAGCATGAAGTCGCCCGCATCCATGCCTCCTCGGGTACCACTGGCCAGCCCACCGTGGTTGGCTACACCAAGAAGGACCTGGAGGACTGGGCCAAGCTCGGCGCCCGCTGCCTGCGCCTGGCCGGAGTCAAGCCAGGCTGGAAGGTCCACAACGCCTACGGCTACGGCCTGTTCACCGGCGGCCTGGGTGCGCATGCCGCCGCCGAGCACCTCGGAGCGACGGTCATCCCCATGTCCGGAGGCCAGACCGACAAGCAGATCTCGCTGATCCAGGACTTCGAGCCTGATGCGATCCTGTGCACGCCGACCTACCTGTTGACCATTGGCGATGCCATGCAGCGCAAGGGCCTTGATCCGCGGTCCACCTCGCTGAAGGTGGCCGTCCTCGGTGCCGAACCATGGACCGAAGAGATGCGCCACGAGCTGGAAGAGATGTTCAACATCACCGCCTGCGACATCTACGGCCTCTCCGAGGTCATGGGCCCCGGGGTGGCCGGCGAATCCGGAGAACGCAAGGATGGCAGCCACATCTGGGAAGACCACTTCCGCCCGGAAATCATTGATGCCTTCGACGAAACCAAGGTGCTGCCCGATGGCGAGCACGGTGAATTGGTCTTCACCTCGCTGACCAAGCAGGCCCTGCCGATCATCCGCTACCGCACCCACGATTTGACCCGCCTGATGCCTGGCACCAGCCGACCGGGCCACCGCCGCATGGGCCGCATCACCGGACGCAGCGATGACATGATCATCCTGCGCGGCGTGAACCTGTTCCCAAGCCAGATCGAGGAATTGATCCTGAAGGTGCCGACCCTGTCGCCGCACTTCCAGCTGATCCTGACCCGTCCGGATCGCATGGACCAGCTGGCGGTGAAGGTGGAGCGCCGCGGCGAGGCGTCCATCGAAGATGCCACCAACGGCGCCAAGGAACTGGCCAAGCTGATCAAGATCCATGTCGGTTCTTCCTGCGCCATCGACGTTGTCGAACCGGAATCCCTGGAACGCTCCATGGGCAAGCTCAAGCGCATCTACGACATGCGCGCTAACTAGCCTCCGCCGGGACATGGGATAATCAACTAATCATGGAAACTACCGATACTGCCAACCGTCCGGCCAAGCGTGGCCGCCCTGGTTACGATCAAGAAACCGTTTTGCGCATTGCTGTCGAGGCATTCAACGAATACGGCTACGACGCGACCTCCATGGGCAAGCTCGCCGACCGACTGGGTATCAGCAAATCCGCGATTTACCACCATGTCCCGTCGAAAGAGGACCTGCTGCGCCTAGCGTTGGATGAGGCGCTGATTCCCCTGGAGGCGGTGATCGCCGAGGTCCGCTCGCATGAGGGCACCGCGGATGAGCGTCTGGAATTCTTCCTGCGCGCAACCTTCAGGATCCTGCTGGCTAAGCGTTCCTACGTGACCTTGTTGTTGCGTCTGCGTGGCAACACTGATCTGGAACGCCAGGCGCTGGAACGCCGCCGCGCAATGGACCGCCAGCTGGCAGAATTGGTGACTGCCGCGCAGTCGGATGGCAAGTTGCGTGCCGACTTGGAACCTCGGGCCACCGCCAGGCTGCTTTTCGGCTTGATCAACTCAGTGGTGGACTGGTACCGCGCTGACGGGCCGATCGACGGACCCGAGTTGGAGGACCAGGCTGTTTCGCTGCTCTTCAACGGCCTGCATACCGGCGGCGCCTGATTCCAAGTCCGGGCTCCCCATATCGGCTCCCGCCTTCCAGCCGGGAGCCGACGTCGCTAACCGGGCTGGGCGTCCGCTGCAATGTGGCGCAGCCAACCTTGTAATCTTGCCGTCCTCACAGAAATCACCGTTAGCATCGAAGGGGTGCTTTAGCACCTGTCATTCTCGATCAACCAAGTGAAGAGCGCTGTGGATTCCATCTTAGAAACCCTTTTCATGGCTACCGCCGACAGCAGTAGTTCCTTTGTCCAGATTTTGCTCTCGGCTGCGAGCATGCTGCTCGTCTTCGTCTCCGCCGCACTGCTGGCGCACCGCAACGACCTGGGTTGGTGGACCCTGATCCTGGGTGTCTTCGTAGGCCCGGTCATTTCTTCGATGCAGTTCGACCTGCTGGGCCTGATCTACGCCGTTCCGCTGCTGCTGATTGCAATCTTCGGCCTCTGGCGCTTCTCCCGCTACGAGCTCAAGGGAAAGTTCACCCGCATGGTCACGAGCACCGCGGTGACAGTGTGGTCCGCGCTCGGCCTGCTCGTGGGCCTGATCCTGCTGGTCGCCTTGCGCTTCGGCCCGTTCCTCTTCAATGGCGGCTTCATGAGTGCAACCCCGGAAATCTGGGTGCTGTACTTCGCTGATGCGGCCATCTTCGCATCGTTCGTCATGGTTGCCCGCGGTGTGCGAGCTGGCTGGCTGGTGCTGGCCGTGGCCGCCGTTGCCGATCTGGTCGTCTACTTCCTGATCTCCCCAATGCTGGGCATGCTGGGCCTGTTCGTCTTCATCGCCTTGGCGGCACTGTACGGCTTCTTCCTCTGGCGCAACCTGCCAGCCGCCGGCCAGGCCGGTCAAGGCATTGCAGAGCTCTCCGAGGCCGAGCTGGCACTGGATGCCGCCAAGGAAGCTACCTTGGCGAAGCTGAACAAGCAGCACGGAAGCAACGGCGCTTCCTAGGCTTCGCGAAAATGGCGTTGGACCACGATTTCCTCATCGTGGCCCAACGCCATTTCTTGTTTCCCGCGAAGGGGTCAGCCGGACTTAGCCGTTCTAGTTGGCATAGGTCGAGTCGGTCTTTTCAACCAAGGTCAGCACGTCGTAGGTGGCGACCAGTTCATCGTTCTGGTTGTGCAGCACCGCATCCCAAGCAACCTCGCCGTATTCGTCGGTGACGCGCGGGGTGATTTTCTTGGCCGTCAGGGTGACGCGAATCGAGTCGCCGGCAGCTACAGGGGTGATGAATCGCAGTGATTCAAGGCCGTAGTTAGCCAAGACGGGTCCCGGAGCGGGCTCCACGAACAGTCCCGCGGCCCAGGAAACCAGCAAGTAGCCGTGGGCCACGATTCCCGGGAAGAACGGGTTGGCTTCGGCGGCGGCCTGATCGGTGTGCGCATAGAAGGTATCGCCGGTTTCGTGAGCGAATTCGGTGATCTTCTCCAAGCTGACTTCACGCAGATCCGAGACGAAACCGTCACCGATCTTCAGCTCAGCCAGCGACTTGCGGAACGGGTGGACGTTCTGCGGCTTACCGCCAAACTGCTGGCTGCCAGCAAGGGACTGCTGGGCACCGGTGTGCCAGACGCCGCTCAGCGCGGTGATCATGTTGGGTGAGCCCTGCACCGCGGTGCGCTGCATGTGGTGCTTGACCGACCGGATGCCGCCCAGTTCTTCGCCGCCTCCGGCCCGGCCTGGACCGCCATGGACCAGATGCGGAACCGGAGAGCCGTGGCCGGTGGTGGATCGTGCGGTTTCGCGGTTCAGGATGTGCACGCGCCCGTGGTGCGCGGCGATGCCCAAGGCCAGGGCGCGCATGGCTTCGGCGTCATTGGTGCACACGGTTGCGACCAGCGAGCCGGCGCCCATGGCAGCCAGTTCCACGGCCTCGTCAACGCTGCTGTAGCCGATGACGGAACTGACTGGGCCGAAGGCTTCGCGCGAGTGCACCATCGGGTTGCGCGCGTCGTTCCAGCGAAGGACCACTGGGGACATGAAGGCTCCGCCTTCTGCCACGGCGTCCTTTTCGGGAGCGACACGTACCGCAGGGGCATCCAGGCGGCCGTAGGCCAGTTCGCCGCCGGCAGCGATCATGTCCTCGACGGCCCCGCGCACATCGGCCAGCTGTTCCAGCGAAGCCAGGGCACCCATGGTGACGCCCTCAACTCGAGGATCGCCGATGACCACCCGTTCATCGATGCGCTTGCCAACGGCCGAAATGACCGCATCCACCTGTGCTGCAGGCACGATGTTGCGACGGATGGCGGTGCATTTCTGGCCGGCCTTCGACGTCATTTCATTGACGACAACCTTGACGAAAGCTTCGAATTCCGGGGTGCCTTCCACAGCGTCGGGGCCGAGGATGGCTGCATTCAGGGAATCGGTTTCAGCCGCGAAGCGCACGCCTCCGTCGATAACGTTGCGGTGCGACTTGAGCTTGCTTGCGGTGGATGCCGATCCGGTGAAGGCGAACATATCGCGGTAGTCCAGGTGGTCCATGATGTCGCGAGCAGAGCCGGAAAGCAGCTGCAGGGAACCCTCTGGAAGGATGCCCGAGTCCAGCATCATGCGCACAGCCGCTTCGGTGAGGTACCCGGTGGGGGTTGCCGGCTTGACGATTGTCGGCACACCGGCGATGAAGGCCGGTGCGAACTTCTCGAGCATCCCCCAGACAGGGAAGTTGAAGGCATTGACCTGGACGACTACGCCGGCCATCGCGGTGTAGATGTGGGTGCCAATGAAGGAACCGTCCTTGCTCAGCGGCTCGGTGGGGCCATCGAGGATCACGTTGGAATTGGGCAGTTCGCGCCGGCCCTTGGAAGAGAAGGTGAACAGCACGCCAATGCCACCGTCGATGTCGACCATCGAGTCGATTTTGGTGGCACCGGTCTTGAAGGAAACCTCGTACAGGTCCTTGCGCCGCTCATTGAGGTACAGCGCTAGTTCCTTGAGCTTGAGCGCCCGCTCATGCAAGGAGAGCTTGGCTAGTTCGCGCTGGCCGGTCTGTCGGCCGTATGCCACGGCGCCAGCAACATCCAAGTTGTCCTTGGTGACGGTGACCAGCACTTCGCCGGTATTGGCGTCGCGGACCTCGGTTCCGCCTTGTGCCGCTGGGCTGTGCCAGTTCCCCGCGATATAGCTGGGTACTACGGTGATCTGTTCTGTCGTCATTGACGCAATTCCTTCCTGAACGGTCGGTCAGTATTACCGTTAACCATAGCAGGAAGGGGTGATCGAGGACACTTGTGCGCCTCGCTGCTTCGCCAGCGCTCCCCTGGCCCTTAGCGTGCCAGCTGGCGCAGGCGCTCCACGGCGTTCTCGCTCATTCCCTGGTCCAGCAAATACCTCCGCGTGGACCCGAGCCACCTGAGGAAATTCTCCAGTTCGCCAGCTCGGCCATGAATGATTTCCCGCAGTTGCTCTTCACTGCGGTAGCTCTCGTACGGGTGCTTGCGAGGGGAAATGCGATGCCACTCATTGATCCCCCTGACCGCGAGTTCATCATGGAGCAGGATCTGGCCATCCAAGCCAGCCAGCTGAAGCAGCATTGTGGCTATCAATCCCGATCGGTCGCGTCCAGCCGAGCAGTGGACCACCGCGCCCTGCTCCGCGGTCGCGAGGCTCTCGAACACTGCCCGCAGGTGGTCGCCGAATTCCTCGCAGACCAGCTGGTACATCCCGGTGTGATTCATGTACGGCACCGCCACCGACTCGAAACGCTCATTGCCTGGCGATTCCAGCGGCAGATTCACCAGCTCGATCCCTGCGAGGCTTGCCGCGGGCACCGCTGGGTCATGCTCGCGACGGCGGATTTCGTCCGGGTTGCGCAGGTCGATGACCCTATTGACGCCAGCAGCGTGCATTTGCTGCCAGCCCTCAGCCGTCAGCCACTCATGCCTGCCCATGCGGTAGAAGGCTCCGCAGATGTGGCGCGCATTAACGGCTCCGCTCCAGTCCAGGTCCCCGGCTTGCTTGCGGTAGGTAAGGCTGTGGCTCATAAGCCTATTGCAACACATTGCCCGGCTGTTGTATTGTTCTAGTCATTGGCAAACGTCAATCAGTCTGTTGAAGGAGGGGTAACGATGATTGCTTACCGCCTGAACAAGCCATTTCCCCCTTCTCCCAAGGACTACTTCCGATGCATTTTCCCGCTGGCCTCGAGGCCGCAAATTCGCCACTGATCGCCACTGCCTCCACGGATGCCGATCAACAACTGAAATTCAGCAAGCACAAGCCGGTCTGGAACGACTCTGAGACCGGTGATCCGGCAAACGGCCAACGTTATTCGACATGGCCATTTATCGAGAAGAGCTTGCGCGGACCCAAACCGTATCCGCACTGGCTCATCGAAGAGGCCGCAGCCATCGACACCGAGCTGGGCATCTTGAAAACGGGCAAGGAAGGCGATGTCTTCCTGCTGGAACGTGCCACCGAAGATCGCAGCAGCCTTCTGGCAGCAAAGCGCTATCGTTCGCGCGAGCAAATGCAGTTCAGCCGCTCGCAGTCCTATAGCGACGGGCGCTCCGCACGGCGTTCGCGTGATAACCGCGCTATCCGCAACAACTCCACGTACGGCAAGCAGATCGCCGCTCTGCAGTGGGCCAATGCCGAATGGAGCTATTTGCTCCGTTGCTACGAGGCGGGCATACCTGTTCCCTACCCTGTGCAAATAGATGGCACCGAAATCCTCATGGAGTTCATTGCCGATCCAGACGATCAGCATGCGGCAGCGCCTCGCCTGCAGCAGCTCTCGCGCTTTGACCCGCGCCTTCCATCGCTATGGGACCAGCTCACCGGAGCACTGGAGAAATTTGCCGGGCTCGGCATCGCCCACGGAGACCTCTCCGCGTACAACATTCTTGTCTCCGGCGAAAGGCTGGTAGTAATCGATGTTCCGCAGTGCGTAGATCTGGCCGGCAACCCGAACGGCTTGGACTTCCTGCACCGTGATTGCGTGAATCTTTGCGATTGGTTCACTTCCAAGGGCTTGCCCAATGACCCCGATGAATTGTTCTCCTCGCTGATGAGCTACCTCTTCTGAGGACAGCCAGAACTGGGCGCGCCCGCGACGAATCCCGATGATTCGCCGCGGGCGCGCGCCTGCGACCAGCTTTCCGCGGCCTACTTCGCCCAGGTAGGCAGGACCTGGCGTCCCCAGGTGGCGTTCGTGACAATGGCAAAGGAGCCGTACTAGGCCAGGAATGCGGTAAACAGGCCCAACCAGCCTCCGAGTTCATGTATCAGCGTGCTGCCGGTGAAGGCGCCGATAGTCAGGCAGATGAAGGCCGCGGTCAGCATGGTGAACACGGCAACCAGCACGCCATTGGTACGCAGGGCGGCGACCGTCATGTAGGCGGTGAAAATGGTCCACCCCAGAAGGAATGGACCGAGGCCCGCCGGGCCCGCCGCCTGCGCTACCTCCGGGTTGGTTTCCAGCCACCAGAAGGCCATCCAGAATGCGCCATAGGAAGTGAACGCGGTGGCGCCGAAGACATTGCCTTTCGCGAATTCGATGACGCCAGCAATCAGCTGGACCAAGCCACCGTAGAATAGGGCAATCGCCAGGACGGCGGCGCCAGCTTCTGGAATGATCCCGGCGTTGGACAGGCTCAGCGCAAAGGTTGTCAGCGCAAGGCGCCCAATCCCAGTGCCGCGGGGTCAGCCAGGCCCGGCTTGGCCGGTGCGGCTGGTGAGGCGATTCCAACGGGGTCTTCTCGGGTCAGCAGTGCGGTCATGGCGGATACTCCATCGTGTCAGCGGTCAGTTCAATCCAGGCAAGTGATGCCGATCACTTGCCTTTAGCAGGTATCCTAAATCGATGGTGAGTCGGATCACTACCATCTAAAGGAGGTAGCCGGCGACCACTGATTCTTCGCACGAAATAGCCCTTTTTGACCGCACGCTCAATACTTCGGCGGCACGCACCGGCCTGCCAGTTGCCTTTGGCGGTTTCGCCCGGTCCACGGGTACGAAGCTGACTTGTTTCGCAGGAACCCGCACCGGTTCGCTGCGTGGCCTGGTGGTCAAGCCCGGTGAGGGCCTAGGCGGCTTGGCGCTATCGCGGCGTCAATTGGCTGCCACGGATTCGTACCATGAGACCCCGGAAATCATTCACAGCTATGACCGGGAAATTGGCGGCGAGGGAATACTGGCCTTGCTGGCAGTACCGGTCGTGGTTGACGACCAGGTGCGTGCGCTGATCTATGCCGGACTGCGAAACCGCCGGCAGCTGACCGATGGAATGCTGTCCGCCGCCGCAGCAGAGGCCCGCCGGCTCGCTTGGGAACTATCGGTCCATGAAGAGACCCAGAGGCGCATGGCGGTGCTCAGTGCCTACGAACCGCAGGCCGCGCACCCCTCGGAGATGGCATTGAGCCAAGAAGATTTCAATGCGCTCTACACCGAGCTGCGCGATATTGCGCGGATGGTGCAGGATCCGGAGCTCGCCGCACGGCTCAGCACGGCCAGCACGATGCTGCGCCCAGGGCAGGGGCCAGCGCCGCAGGCAATCGACGGCCCCTCGAACCTTTCGCCGCGTGAGCTGGATGTGCTTTCCCATCTGGCGCTGGGCAAGCGCAACGCCTTGATTGCGACGCATCCGGGATTAGCCGAAAGCACCGTCAGAAGCTATCTGGCCTCGGCCGTGCGAAAGCTGGGTGCCACGAATCGCTTTGATGTGGTGTTGCGCGCTCGCAGCCGGGGCCTGATCCCCTAGGCGGCCATTCCGGGGACCCCGGGACCCGGGCTACGGGCGTCGCAACTGGCTTCAGCCGTTTACCAGCTGTAGAAGCCCTGGCCGGTCTTTCGTCCGAGCTTGCCCTGGGCCACCAGGTCCTTGAGGATCTGCGGCGGAGCGAAACGCTCCCCCAGAGTCTCGTGCAGGTACTGGGCAATGCCCAGGCGCACATCCAAACCGACAATGTCGGTGGTCTTCAGCGGGCCGGTAGGGTGCTTGTATCCCAGGACCATCGCGTTATCGATGTCTTCGGCACTGGCTACGCCGTCCTCGACCATGCGCATGGCTTCCAAGGCGATAGCCACGCCCAAGCGGGAAGAAGCGAACCCGGGAGCGTCATTGACCACCACTGCGGTCTTGCCCAGTGCTTGAACCCATCCGCGCGATGCGTCCACCAGGGTCTTATCGGTCTGCTTGCCGATCACGACCTCGATCAGGGTGGAGGCGGGAACCGGGTTGAAGAAGTGCAAGCCCAGGAAGTTCGCGGGACGCTGCAATTCCTTGGCCAAGCCGCTGACCGACAGCGACGAGGTGTTCGAAGCGAGCACCGCCTCGGCGTTCAGTGCCTGCTCCACGGCCTGCAGGGAAGAAACCTTCAGGTCCCAGATTTCCGGAACGGCTTCAACCACCAGCTGCGCGCTGGCGAACTGCTCGTAGTCGGTGCTGGTGGAGAAGCGGGACAAAAGCTCTTCGCGGCTTTCGCTGATCTGGCCACGGGCAATGGACTTGTCCACGGATCCGGCTACGCGCTCATAGGCCGCCTGCGCCGCCTCGTCGTCGCGTTCAACAACGAGAACGGTGCTGCCGCTGGTCAAGAAGGCGTGGGCGATGCCGGCACCCATGCGTCCGCCGCCGAGCACGCCCATCTGCTGCGGCAACGCTCCGGTGGTGAAGCTGGTTTGTGCACTCATGGTTACTTCTTCTTTCGATCTAGGAATGCTTGCATGCGGTCGAATTTGGCTTGGGACTCGAAAAGCATGCCCTGGGCCAAGGTATCGATCAACGGATGGACTTCGCGCGGAGCATGGAAGACGGACTTGGTGATGCGCACCGCCAGCGGATCCTGGGCTGCTATGCGATCTGCCAGTGCATCGGCGGCGGCATCCAGCTCGGCAGCCGGATGCAGTTCGGTCACCAGGTTGGCGGCCAGGCATTGCTCGCCGGTGAGCACCTTGCCAGCCAGCAGGATTTCCTTGGCCAGCGGCTCGCCGACCAGTTCCTTCAGCCGCCAGGTGGCGCCTGCGGCGGCCATGATGCCCAGATTCGTTTCCGGGTTGCCCATGCGCAGCTCGGGGGTGCCGATACGGAAGTCCGCGGCGTAGGCCAGTTCAGCGCCCCCGCCCAGGGCGAAGCCGTCCAATGCCGCAACCACCGGCATCGGCAACTTGGCGATCCTGTCGAAGATGCCCGAGTTGATCCCGGCGAGCGCGTCATCCCGGCGGCGTTCGCGCAACTGGGAAATATCGGCTCCGGAAGCGAAGATGCCCTTGCGCCCCTTGGGATTCGCTTCGCTCGCTGCCTCTGCGGGGGTGCCAGCCATAATCAGGATCTTGGGATTCTTCTCCAGATAATCGCAGATGGTGTGCAGCTCGTCGACCATGGCCTGGTCAATGGCATTGCGGACCGCTGGGCGGTGCAGGCGCACCCAGAGGCGGTCATCGGTTTCCGCCAGCTTGAGGGTGGTGAACCCGCTGTTCAAATCGCCCACTTCTAGACGCCTTCCAGCAAGATCGCGGTGCCTTGGCCCACGCCAACGCACATGGTGGCAATGCCCAGCTTGCGCTGCTCGGAAGCCAGCTCCCGTTCCATGCGGCCCAGCAGGGTGATGACAATGCGGGAACCGCTGGAACCCAGCGGATGGCCCAGCGAGATGGCGCCGCCGTCGCGGTTGACGATTCCTGCATCGACCCCCAGCTCGCGCATGCTGGCCAGGGACTGGCTGGCGAAGGCTTCATTGATTTCCATGGCACCGATCTGGTCAATGCCCAGTCCCGCGCGTTCAAGTACCTTGCGGGTCGCCGGGACCGGTCCCATGCCCATGATTTCTGGTTCCAGGCCCGCGGCCTGCCCGTCGACGATTCGGGCGCGCGGCGCCAGTCCGTACTTCTTGATGGCCCGTTCGGAGACCACGAGGATTGCCGACGCTCCGTCGTTCAGCGTCGACGCATTGCCAGCAGTGACGACGCTTCCTCCCTTGACTACTGGGCGCAGGGCGGAAAGCACATCCATGGTGGTCCCTGGCCGTGGCCCCTCGTCGGTGTCCACGATGCTCTCTGCCTTGCGTCCCTTGACAGTGACCGGAACGATTTCATCGCGGAAATGCCCGGCCTCGATGGCGGCAATGGCCTTGGCGTGGGATTCGACGGCGAACTGGTCGCAATCCTCACGCGAGATGTTGTAGACGCGGGCGACTTCCTCGGCGGTTTCCGGCATCGAGAAGGTGGCTTTGCCATCGCGCGAGTACTGGCCGGAGAGGAATTGCGGGTTGGTGAAGCGCCAGCCGATGGAGGTGTCGAAGGTTGCTCCCGGCTTGGCGAAGGCCTTGGAAGGCTTTTCCATGACCCAAGGTGCCCGCGACATGGATTCGGTGCCGCCGGCGATCACGATGTCCGCGGCGCCGGCCTTGATCATGTGGCTGGCCATAGTGATGGCGCTCATGCCCGAGGCGCAGAGGCGGTTGACCGTGATGCCCGGGACGGTCACGGGCAGGCCGGCCAGCAGCGCAGCCATGCGGGCAACATTGCGGTTCTCTTCGCCCGCGCCGTTGGCGTTTCCGTAGATGACTTCATCAACGTCGGCCGGATCGATGCCCGCGTCTTCAATGACTCGGCGAATAGTCAGCGCGGCCAGGTCATCGGGGCGCACAGCACTGAGCGCACCTCCATAACGGCCTACCGGCGTGCGTGCTCCACCTACGAGAAATGCCTCGGTCATCTGTGCTCCTTATGCCAAAATGATTAGTGACCCTCAACACCTAAACTTACCGACCATTCGTTCAATAATAAAGTCGCGGGTCGCCGGATTTTCACAATTGAGCATTTCCAGGCCGCCGGGACCACATGGCCGGGCCACGGGCCAACCCCCGTTCTGTCCGCAATTGCGGGCAATCAATTCCATGTCAGTGGTTGATTTTAGAAATTGATTCGAATAGCCTCTGGTATTTAACCGACTCCGGGGAACTCCCGGATCGTGGACCGCGGCCAAGGCGATGAATTCCTATCTGGCCTTAGGGCGATCGGTCGACGGAAAGCTGAAAACAACGGAGCAGCAATGCAACCGGAACATAGCCAGCCAAACGACAACTCGAATGCACATAATTTCGCTCCCGACCTGGACCATGACATCGGGCCGGACATGAACACGCAAGAAGGCCGGCAAGAAGTTCGCAAGGCCACTGCGGCATCTGCCATGGGCAACATGACCGAGTGGTTCGACTACGGTGTCTATGCCGTGGCCGTCACCTACATCACCGCCCACTTCTTCCCCACCGAGGGCGGCACCTTCATGGCCTTGGCCACCTTCGCCCTCTCCTTCCTGGTCCGCCCGATTGGCGGCCTGGTCTGGGGCCCGCTGGGCGACAAGCTGGGGCGCAAGAAGATCCTGGCCTTGACCATCATCATGATGTCGCTGGCCACCTTCCTCATCGGCATCCTGCCAACCTTCGAAGCCATTGGCGTCGCCGCGCCAATCCTGCTGGTGCTGCTGCGCATGATCCAGGGCTTCTCCACCGGTGGCGAGTACGGCGGCGCGGCAACCTTCATGGCCGAGTATGCGCCGGATCGCAAACGCGGCTTCTTCGGTTCCTTCTTGGAATTCGGCACTTTGGGCGGTTTCGCCCTCGGCACCGCCGTGATGCTGGGTCTGCAGGTGGTGCTCAGCGAGGAGGCCATGATGGCTTACGGCTGGCGCATCCCATTCTTCCTCGCTTTGCCCATGGGCCTGATCGGCCTGTACCTGCGTAGCAGATTGGAGGACACGCCGGTCTTCCAGGAGATGGAAGAATCCGGCGAAGCCCAGCAGAGCGGGTCGCTCAAGGAACTGGTGTTCACCTACTGGCGCCCCATGCTGACCATGACCGGACTGGTCATTGCGCTGAACGTCGTGAACTACACGTTGCTCAGCTACATGCCGACGTACCTGGAAACCCAGTTGGGGCTGGACCCCAACGCTTCGCTGGCCACCATCCTGATCGGCGAGGTGGCCATGATGGCCGTAATTCCATTTGCGGGCTCGCTTTCGGACAAGGTCGGACGCAAGCCAATGTGGTACGCCTCAGTCATTGGCCTGTTCGTCTTGGCAGTACCGATGTTCTGGCTGATGGGCAAGTCCTTCGCCTGGGCCATTGTCGGCTTCGCCGTGCTGGGTCTGCTCTACATTCCGCAGTTGGCCACGATTACCGCGACGTTCCCGGCGATGTTCCCTTCGCAGGTGCGCTTCGCAGGATTCGCGATTACCTACAACATCGCTACGGCGGTCTTCGGCGGCACCGCCGCGATGGTCAATGAAGCGGCCATCAATGCCACCGGTTTCCTGCTCTTCCCGGCCATCTACATGATGGCAGCGTGCGTGATTGGTGCGATCGCCATCAAGTTCATGCCGGAGACCGCCGGCGCTTCGCTGCGCGGCACCGCGATTCCCGATGCCTTGGACACCGGCATCCTCGCTGCGGTGCAGCGCGATGAAAACCGAACGTCCTGAGCCATCCAGCCGCCAAGGGGGCGCATCAGTTGAACTGCTCCCTTTAGCGGCTGGCGCATAATCGCTGGCGGCCTAGAAATCAATGCCCGGCCGGGCGTGCTTGCGAGCAAAATGCCATCCGCCCCACAACAGCAAGGCGAACACCGGAATTGTGGCGATCGTGTACAGCCCCACCGGGAAGACCTCGCCGTTTTCCCCGGTCAAGGTATCGAAAGAAATCAGGACGGTGATAACCAGCAAGGAAATCAATCCGACCCAACCGGTAATGGGCGACCCGGGCATGGGCAGCGAGGAAACAGAGCCCTTTTTCTTGCGCAGCATGAGCTGGCATCCGAAAATCGAGGCCCAGGTGAACAGCACGCCGATGGATGCGGTATTCAAGGCAAGGTCGAAGGCGAAGGAATCTCCGAGCCAGATGTTCAGGATGACGCCGGCAAGATAGACCACGCCCACGGTGATAACGCCGGTCGAGGGAACAAAGTGCTTGTTCATCTTCGCGAGCCACTGCGGAGCATGCCCATTGCCGCTCATGGTGCGCAGGATGCGGCCGATGGAATACAGGCCCGAGTTGCACGAGGACAGCGCAGCGGTAATCACCACCAGGTTCATCGCGCTGCCAACCCAGCCCAGGCCCATCTTCTCGAAGACCGTGACAAACGGGCTGACCCCGGATTCGTATTCGTTCCATGGCAGCACCATGGCCAGCAGGGAGACGCTGCCTACGTAGAAGACCAGGATGCGAACGACCACCGCACGGATTGCCGATGGAACTTCCTTTTCCGGGTTCTCCATCTCGCCGGCGGCAATGCCCACCAGTTCAATGGCGTTATAGGCGAAGATCACCGAGTTCAGGACCAGGATGCTGACGAAGAAACCACGGGGGAACATTCCGCCCTCGCCGTTCTCATCGCCGATGAAGAGGTTGGCCACCGACGCGGTGTGGTCTCCCACCTGTGCGTTGGTCACCACCATGTATGTACCCACGGCCAAGAACAGGACGATCGCGGTCACCTTGATGCAAGCTGCCCAGAACTCGAATTCTGCGAAAGCCTTGGCGCTGAAGAGGTTGATGGCCACCAGCAGCAGCAACGCGCAGAACGCGGAAACGGTTACCGGAACATTCGGGAAGAAATACTGGAAGTACAGGCCGATGGCGATCAGCTCGGCAATGCCGGTCATGATCCAATTCAGCACGTACATCCATCCGGAGATGAAGGCGCCCTTGGGGCCGAAGAGCTCAGCCGCATACGAGACGAAGGAACCGGAAGTCTGGCGGTACATGATCAGTTCGCCCAGTGCCCGCATCAGCAGGTAGGCCAATGCGCCAGCTACCAGATAGGACAGCACCAGCGCCGGACCGGTCGAGGCCAGGCGCCCGCCGGAGCCCATGAACAGGCCCACACCGATGGCTCCGCCGATCGCGATCATCTGGACGTGGCGGCGGCTCAGGGATTTCTTGTAGCCCTCGGCACTGATTTCCGGGGTTGCCGGGCGATGCTGACCAGATGGCATAGATGAACTCCTGACCTACGGACGCGTTCAATGAATCCGTGCAAAAATCGTGAAATGAATCCGGTGATTCACTGGATGGTCCAAGCCGTACGGGCGGGGATTCCACGCGCAACCGCGAGTCGGGCCGTGAAAAGTCTACTCCTCCTTTCTTAGAGTTCCGGACGAAACCGACTAGCATTCATAGGGTGAGTAGCCTGAATAATTCCGCATTGCCCGAGAAGGTCTCCGATGTCTTCGATCCAACGCGCTGGCGCGTGGTCGAGGGATTCGACTTCACCGACATCACTTACCATCGCCAGGTCCAGCGAGCGGCGGATGGAAGCATCGTGCGCGACCTTCCGACCGTGCGCATCGCTTTCGACCGCCCCGAGGTGCGCAACGCCTTCCGCCCGCACACCGTGGACGAGCTGTTCCGCGCCATGGATCATGCCCGCATGACCAGCGACGTGGCCACTGTCCTGCTGACCGGCAATGGCCCCTCGGAAAAGGACGGCGGACACGCATTCTGCTCCGGCGGCGACCAGCGCATCCGTGGCCGTGACGGCTACCGCTATGCCGAAGGCGAGACCCGCGAATCCATCGACCCGGCGCGTGCCGGGCGCCTGCACATCCTGGAAGTCCAGCGCCTGATGCGCACCATGCCCAAGGTTGTCCTCTGCGTCGTCAACGGCTGGGCTGCCGGTGGCGGCCATTCGCTGCACGTGGTCTCGGATCTGACCATTGCCTCGAAGCAGAACGGCAAGTTCAAGCAGACCGACGCTACCGTCGGTTCCTTCGATGCCGGATACGGTTCGGCATTGCTCGCCCGCCAGGTCGGGCAGAAGACCGCCCGCGAAATCTTCTTCCTTGCCCGCGAGTACTCGGCCGATGACATGGTCCGCATGGGCGCCGTCAACGAGTCGGTAGAGCACGAACGCCTCGAAGAGGTGGCCCTGGAGTACGCAGCCGACATCGCCCGCCAGTCCCCGCAGGCCATCCGCATGCTGAAGTTCGCTTTCAACTTGGCCGATGACGGCTTGGCCGGCCAGCAGGTCTTCGCTGGCGAAGCCACCCGCATGGCGTACATGACTGATGAGGCAGTAGAAGGACGCGACGCGTTCCTGGGCAAGCGCGACCCGGATTGGTCCAACTACCCTTACTGCTTCTAATCTTCCGCGACGGAACGAGGACCGGATATGGACAGACAACTCTCTGAACTGCTCGCAGCCTTGGCCACGGCGGCCAATGACGGGGGGCCGGCCGTTGAGGTATTGCTCGATGAGAGCAACCCCAACGGCTGGCGCATCGAGTACTTGGCACCACAGGACCTGCCAGGTTTCGAGCAGCCCATGGCAGTGGTGCGGACTTCCGGTTCCACCGGCCGGGCCAAGCGCACGGTGCTCAGCGTTTCGGCGTTGGCATCCAGTGCGCAGGCCACGGCCGAGTTCCTCGGCTTCGAAGGCCAGTGGCTGCTGGCCTTGCCGGTGCACTATGTCGCGGGACTGAGCGTGCTGACGCGTTCATTGTTCGCCGGCACCAAGCCCGTGGTGATGGACACCGAGGGCAGCTTCTCGGCCACGGCATTCACCGAAGCCGCCAATCAAATGATCGACTCCCGCCGGATCACCTCGCTGGTTCCAACCCAGCTTGCCCGGCTGCTGGATAACCCGGCGCCGGAAACCTTGCAGGCGCTGAAGCGTTTCGACGCCATCCTCTTGGGCGGCGCGCGAGCCAGCAAGGACCTGCTGGTCAGCGCCCGACACCATGGGCTGAAGATTTTCCAGACCTATGGGTCCTCGGAAACTTCCGGCGGCCTGGTCTACAACGGCACGGCCCTTCCCGGCGTGCAGCTGGCAGCGCATGAGGGGCGCATCTGGGTCGCCGGCCCCATGCTCGCCGACGGATACGCCAACTCCCCCGAAGCCACCGCCGAGCACTTCATTGAACGCGATGGTGTCCGCTGGTACGTCACCGATGACCTGGGCACCGTTGAAAAACAGCGCTTGAAGATCATTGGACGCATCGATGATGTGATCAATACCGGGGGCATCAAGCTTTCGGCATCGAAGATTGAAGGGCTGCTGGAAGAATTCTTCACGCAGGCAATCGTGGTCCCGGTGCCCGATCCGCAATGGGGCCACAGCGTTGGCCTGGCCTATGCGGGCCCGACCAATACCGCCGATGCCTTCGAAGCGGTGCGCCGGACCTTGGGCAAGGAAGCGGTGCCCAAGCACGTGCGCCACTACCCTCTTGGCTTGCCGCAGCTGCCTAATGGCAAGTTCAATCGACAACTGGTCATCGAAGAACTAGGCGTTCGCGACTAGTCTCGATTCGCCTTGCACGCCTAATCGCGGGAAACTAGAGGGTACGAGTTTCCGCTTGCCCTGAAAGGACAGAAAGTGGCCACACTTTCCCAGTGGGTTTCTGGGGCGCGTTTGCGCACCTTGCCTATCGTCATTGCCCCGGTTGTCATCGGTACCGCAGCCGCGCTGGGCGAAACTGGAACCGTTCATTGGTTCCGTTTCGTCTTGGCTCTGCTGGTGGGCCTGCTGCTCCAGGTCGGAGTGAACTACTCCAACGACTACTCGGACGGCATCCGAGGCACCGATGACGAACGCGTCGGCCCGCTGCGCCTGACCGGTTCCAAGCTCACCGAGCCGAAGAACGTGCGCAATGCCGCTTTCGGCTGCTTCGGGCTAGCCGCCATCTTCGGTCTGGTCCTGGTCATCATTTCTTCCTCGTGGCCGCTGCTGCTGGTAGGCGTCGCCGCGATCTTCGCCGCTTGGGGCTACACCGGCGGCAAGAACCCCTACGGCTACCGTGGCTTGGGCGATATTTACGTTTTCATCTTCTTCGGCTTGGTCGCCACCTTGGGTACCACCTTCACCCAGATCAACCAGCTGACCATGGCTTCGCTGTGGGGTGCCATCGGCACCGGCCTGATTGGCTGCGCCCTGCTGATGGCCAATAACGTGCGAGACATTCCTACCGATAAAGAGGTGGGAAAGATTACCTTGGCTGTGCGCCTTGGCGAACACAATGCCCGCTTGAGCTACGTGCTGATGCTGACGGTAGCCATCCTGCTCCCCTTGCTGGCCACCAGCGCCTTCCCGTGGATGTGGCTGATCCTGCTCACCTTCGTTCCTGCAGTGGCTCCATCGCTGCTGATGCTTCGCGAGCAGCAGCTGCCAAAGCTGGTGCTGGTGCTCAAGCAGACCGGCATGGTCAATGTCGTATATGCGGTGCTCTTCTCCTTGGCTATCGCCATCGAGGTTTTGGCCTAGCCACCGCTGCAGAAGGAAAAACGAGATGGGCTGGCCGGATCAATTGATCCGGCCAGCCCATCTCGTTAATTGTTCTGCCGGCCATGCGTGAATGGCTGGCTATGCAGTTCGAGGTGAACCTGCGTGGGGAAATTTACTCGGCGCCAGGGGTCTGCTTGCGCTGTGATTCGTCGAATTCATCCTCAACGGCTTCATCAGCTAGCTGCATCCTGGTCTTGTTTGCCGAGGTCTTGCTGAAAGCGTTGCGGATATCTTCGTTCGCCTTTAGCCGAAGTTTATTGAAGAAAAGGTAGGCCACCGCGAAGGCCACGACCAGGCCAATGATTCCGGAAACGAAGATTGGCCACTTCATACCTAACCAGAGGCCCAAGAAAACGGCTAGGAATATGCCTAGGCGGATAACGGTATATTTCACAAACTGCATAGTCTCAATTCTACCGGTGAACCTGTGAACAGGATTATCACTAGAATGGAAGCATGGTCCGCTTATTGATTTTCGCCGCAGTGGTTTCGGTTGCTTTGACGATTTATACCCTGATCGAATGCGCTCGTGCAGAGCGCCGCAGCATTCGTTCATTGCCTAAGCCTGCGTGGATTGCGGTCGTCATCCTCCTTCCGCTAATCGGAGCCGGTTTGTGGTTCCTCCTAGGTCGCCCTGTTGCGTCAAATGGCACCCCTGCGCAGAAGTCCATGGCTCCGGACGACGATGAGGATTTCCTGCGCCAGCTGGAGGTCTGGCGCCGCCAGCAACAGCGTGAAGCCGACTCGAAAGCGCGTGAGCAAGACCTCACTAAACGTGAAGACGTGCAGAAGGCCGATGGCGAGAAACCAGCCAAGCCTGAGGCCAAGGAACCGAAGCCAGGTGCAGAACGCAAGAACAAGCCAGAAGGCACCGACAGCTCTTCGTCTGAAACCGAATAACCCCCTAGTACTGCCGGGATCCCGGCAACCAGCCCAGCACGCGTACCAGCGCCGCTGGGCTTTTTCATGCCTCGTGGAAACTTCGGGCACTCTTGCAGGCGGCCAGGGACGCGGGGCTTCCTCTACGGGCGCTGGAGGGGCGGACGGGGGCAGGCGCCGGTCTGTGCCCCTGCACTTGAGTACCAGGGCCTGCAACGAACGCTTAAAGTACTGCGAGCGGCCTCCCCGCTAAAGGGAAACCGCTCGCAGTGCTGGATTCTTAGGAACTAGACTCCGGCGTAGGAGTGCAGACCGTCGAAGAAGATATTCACGATGGTGAAGTTGAAGACCACGCACAGGAAGCCGATGATCGACAACCAGGCCGAGCGTGGGCCCGTCCAGCCACCGGTGGCACGGGCGTGCAGGTAGCCTGCGTAGACAACCCAGATCACGAAGGACCAGACTTCCTTTGGATCCCAGCCCCAGTAGCGGCTCCAAGCGGCCTCAGCCCAGATCGCACCAGCGATGACAGTGAAGGTCCACATCACGAAGCCGATGGTGTTGATGCGGTAGGCGAAGTTCTCCAATGCGCCGGCACCTGGCACCACGCGCATGAAGGGCAGCTTGTCGTCCTGGCCAGCGGCCAGCCGGTTCATGCGAGCATGCTGTACCAGCTGCAGCACATTCATGGCGAAGCTGATGGCGAACAGTGCCGACGCCAGGACGGCGATGGAGACGTGAATGACGATCCATGGCGACTGCAGGGCAGGAACGAGGTGGCCAACCGGTGTCGGGAAGCCGATGGTGGCACCGCACAGCATCAAGGTGACCAGGCCGGAGATGAAGGATCCCATGAAGCGCAGGTCCTTGAAGATCAGCACCAGCAAGAAGACCAGAGCCACCAGGAATGCACCGGTGGACAGGAACTCGTACATGTTGCCCCAGGGCACTCGGTGCGCGGCTATCGCACGGGAAACCACGGCACCGCCGTGCAGGGCAGCGGCCAGCCACATCAGCACCACGGCAATGCGAGCCGTGGGGCGCTTGGCCGACAACTGCGTGTACTCCATCTTGTCGGTCACGATATGCTCGCCGACGTTGTCGGCACGCACAGCGGCACCCCGGCGCGAACGGGGCTTGGTGCCCACGGCGCCGCCGGCGCTAACCAGCAGTTCCTCGTCGCGCTTGAGCGCTTCGGAATCCATTTCGCTGATGGACTTGTTGGTCTTTGCCAGGTCCAAGGCGAAAATGATGAAGACCACTCCGTAGACCATGGCGGCCAGCAGCATGAACAACTGGCTGTATTCACCCAGCGTTTCATTGATTGGCGCTAATGCCCCAGCGTTATCCATTTACTGCTCCTTGGTTCTGCTCCTGGCTTGCCAATGGCCAAGCCTTGTCAAAGATCTTCTGTAGTTCTGCAGCTTCGCGTTCCAGACGCGGATCCTCGCCACGTGCCAGCAGTGCGTACTCGATACTACGCTTGCCGTTTTCTTGTTTCAGCTTCACCCAGACGCGGCGACGCGGGGTAAACAGCGAGACCGCAAGGCCGATCAGCGCCAGACCTGAGAAAATGCCGATTGGCAGCTTGCCCGGGTCATGATTGATGTCCAATGCAACGAAGCGCTTGAGGTCGTCAAAGGTAATCGAGCCCTTGCCGTCGGGCAGCTCGTAGGTCTGCCCCGCTTCGAGGATGATGCCGCCGGCATCCAAATCACGGCTGTTCAGCGGTTCCATCTTCTCCGTGTCCAGCACGAACACGTTTTGCGGGTTGCCGTCGTCAAGGCCCAGATCCCCGAAGTACGAGTTCAGGTGCAGCTGGGGGTTGATGGCGTTGGGATCGCCCGAGATGCCGAAGCCGTTCTCATCCACCAGTGCGGTTGGCAGCAAGAAGCCCTGGAAGCCCAGCTGCGATGGCTCGGCGTCCGGAACCTTCAGCACGAACATCGAGGTGTAGACCGAATCCTGCGGAATGGAAACCGCCGGGCCGGAATAGGAGACATTGCCGTTGCCATCCTTGACGGTGATCACCGGGGCGTAGCCATTGCCGACCAGGTACACGTCACCGCCGCTGATCCGCAGCGGATGGTTGACCTTCAGCTCCTGCTTCACTGGCTCGGCATCGGGCGATTCGCGCACCTTGACGTGGGCGGTGAAGTCCAGCGGCTGTCCGAAATGCGATTCGGATTCGCGGTCGAAGATGATGTCGAATTTGTCCAGCGTCACAGCAAAGGGCGGCAAATTATCGGCATTGAAGCCGGTGCCCGGGGTGAAGGAGTCGTAGGCCACCAGCGAATTCACGAAGGTCTCCCCCTCGACAACCACGCGCTGCCCGGTGTAGCCCAGGGCTCCGCCGATCGCGGCCGAAGCCAGTACGCCCATCAGCGAGATGTGGAAGAGCAGGTTGCCGATTTCGCGGGTATACCCGCGCTCTGCGGCAACCGAGGCCCCGGTGGCATCCTCGCGGCGCTCGACACGGTAGCCGCGCTTCTTCAGGATCCTGAACGAATCCTCGATGACCTGCTGGTCATCGGGCGTATCCGTCTCGCCTTCCAGAATTTCATGCGAGCTGTACTGGGGAAGTCGTTCCAGGCGCACCGGGGTCCTCGGCGGCGGGGTGCGCAAGGCTTTGGCGTGCTTCTTCACACGCGGGATGATGCAGCCAATCAGCGAGACGAACAGCAAGATGTAGATCGCGGAGAACCACACCGATGAATACACTTCGAACATCTGGAAGCGATCCAGCCATGGACCAGCGGTGGTGTGCTGTTCCAGGTACTGGGCTACAGATTCGGGGTTGGCGTCGCGTTGCGGGAAGATCGATCCCGGTACCGCAGCGACGGCGAGCAGCAACAGCAAGAACAAGGCTGTTGGCATCGATGTCAGCTGGGTCCAGATCCAACGCATGGAACCCATGAATCCCAGAGCAGGCGCGTCGCCAGTTCCCTTGGAATTCCGTTGTTGTTTCGCCATTAAATTGGCAACCTCACTTCATTGGCAAACCAGTTTTGCAGTTCTGCTACCCATGTTCCCCACAGACCGGTCACCATGACCAGTCCCAAGGCAATGAGTAGTACCCCGCCCAAACGCATGATGAAAACCTGGTGCTTGCGGAAGAACGCCAGCGCCTGCATGCCGCGCTGCAACCCCATTGCAATCAGGATGAAGGGCAAACCCAATCCGAGGCAATAGAACACAGTCAGGAGCGTTCCACGCCCTACGTTCGCGTCCACACCGGTGGACATGATCAGTACCGCACTCAAGGTGGGGCCGATGCACGGTGCCCACCCCAGGCCGAAGGTCAGCCCCAGAACCGGGGCACCCCACAGGCCTGCAGGCGGTTTCCTGTGGATCTTGCGGTCACGCTGCATCCAGGAGAAGCCGCCCATGAACACGATGCCCATGAAGACCACGACCAGGCCCAATGCCTGGGTGACCCAGGAGCCGTTGAACCTGAGCCACGCGGAGGCCTGGCTGAAAAGCACGCCCGCTGCGATGAAGACCACGGAGAATCCCAGGACAAAGAGCAGTACGCCGGAGACCACGCGGCCGCGCCGGTGCTCCTTCAGATCCGCACCA
The DNA here is from genome assembly GCF_042672105.1 of Glutamicibacter sp. NPDC127525. NCBI lineage: Bacteria > Bacillati > Actinomycetota > Actinomycetes > Micrococcales > Micrococcaceae > Glutamicibacter > Glutamicibacter sp. NPDC127525. Next base: position 1,128,597 of record NZ_JBHXVN010000001.1, read on the forward strand.
GTCAACCCGGTGACGTAACCGAGGTAGCCCGGCACCAGCGGCAGGACGCAAGGCGAAAGGAAAGAGACCAGCCCGGCCAGCAGTGCTACTGGGGCAGCCAGCAGCAACGACCCGTCCAGGACGATGTCGGCAAAGGGATTAGTGGTCACTGATCAGCTCACAACTCTTCGGTCAGAGCGGAGTCGATCAATGACTTCAGGGTGCCAGGCTCTACGGCACCGATCACGCGGGCACGGACACGGCCCTGGCGGTCCAGCACCAAGGTGGATGGAACCGCTTGCAACGGGACGTACTTGGTCATCGCCAGCTGGATGTCCCCGGAGGTATCCTGTACCGACTCATAGGGAATCTCGAAAGTGCGCTCGAAGGCCTTCGCCGCTTCGGCTTCATCGCGTACGTTGACGCCAATGAATTCGACTTTCTCGCCGAAGCCTTCAGCGATTTCCTTCAGATCCGGTGCCTCGATGCGGCACGGAGCGCAGGCGGCATACCAGAAGTTCATGACTACGGGCTTGCCCTGCCACTGCGTGAAGTCGATATCGGTGCCATGGTAGGTGGTGGCCTTGAGGGCAACCGGTTCGCTGCGCTTGGAAACTTCGTACTCTTCCACGGCGCCGTCGCCAGCGATGTAGTTCTTGCCGTCGCCGCTGTTTGCTTGCGCGGTCAGCGCATCTTCCTTGCCGCTGCAGGCAGCCAAGGGCACCACGGCGGCGGCAACCATGAGCGAACGCAACATGGTGCGGCGGCTCAAGTGGCGAGGATTAGGCACAGGATCTGTCATTTTGCTTTAGGCTCCAGGGATATTCGCCGCGCCGGCAAGCAGCTCGGGGCACGGTTCGGTGTAACGCACGGAGACCAATTCGTCTCCCTCAAAATCAAAGCTGGTGATGGAAGCCAGGGTGCACTCGCGCTGGCGCGGATCGTGCCACAGCGGCTTCTTCTCGGCGGCGCGGCGCGTAACCCAGATCGGCAGCTGGTGGCTGACGATAATGACTTCCGCTCCTTCGCCGTGCTCGGCGAGGGCGGCCTTGCGGTGCTCATCCATGGCCAGGCGCATGCGAGCAACCTGCTGGGCATATGGTTCGCCCCATGAAGGCTCCAGCGGGTTGACCAGCAGCGGCCAGTACTTCGGCTGACGCAGGTGCTCCGCAACCTTGGACAGCCCTTCCAGCTTGTTGCCGGCTTCGATAACCCGCTCGTCGGTGTGGACCTGCAGATCCAGAGCATTGGAGGTCGGCGCGGCTGTCTGCTGGGCTCGCAGGAGCGGTGAGGCCACCAGACGCACCACGTTGCCGCCTTCTGCTTGGCGCTTGGCAAAATATTCTCCTGCCCCATCGGCCATCTGGAATCCGAGTTCCGAGAGCCCGAAGCCGGGGATCCTGCCGTAGAGCATACGGTCAGGGTTGAAAACTTCCCCGTGGCGCAACAAATGGACGGTCGATAAAGGCATGCCTCCAGTGTCTCAAATATTCGGTGCAAATTAGCCATATTGTGGCCACCGTCAACTATTCACAGGACACGCATTGGAATCCCATATGGAAAAACCATCCTTTCGGAGGGGTTGCTCACAATCGACTGCCACTACGCTTAGTCAATAAGACAGTTCGACCAGAAGGACGCATCATGAGCGACAACGATCCTAACCAGCCGGGCCAGCCCTACAACCCGGGCCCTTCCGGCCAGGGTTCATCGCAGAACCCGTACGGCGAAAACCCCTACGGCCAGCAGCCCTCGCCGTACGGCCAGAACCCGTACGGCCAGAATCCGAATCCTTACGGGCAACCGCAGGCACCGGGCTACGACCAGTATGCCCAGCAGGGAGGTTACGCCGGCGTGCAGCCGCCGACCGAGCGGCCACGGACCTTGGCTATCGCCTTTGGCTTGATCATGCTCGCGGGCATCTTCAGTGCCCTCGCCAGCTGGCTGATGACCAACTCCAACATGATGGCCAACATGATTGGCCAGCAGTGGTCGCTGGTGCAAGAAGAGTTCCAGAACCAGATGCAGAGCACCCCGGGCATGGAGCAGGATCCACTGGTTGAACAGATGATGGCAAGCCCTGAGGCCTTCATGGCCCAGGTCAATTCCATGATGTCGACCTTCGTGATTATCTCCATGATCATCACCTTGGCCCTGTATTTCCTGGTGGGCTTCTTCGTTGGCCGCGGCGTGGGCGCCATGCGAATTATCGCCACGATCCTCGGTGCGCTTTCACTGCTGAATCTGGTGACTATCGTTCCAATGATCAGCATGTTCGCTGACACTCAAGCCGGAATTATCAACGCTGTCTACGTTGTGGGCATCTTGTTGGGCATTGCAGGCGTGGTCTTCGCCTGGTTGCGCCCTTCTTCGCAATACATTGCGCAGCGCCGCCAGGCTCGCCTGGCCGGCTTCCGCTAAACGCATGGCCGAGCCTCTTCGCGAGGCCCTGCAGGGACAATAAAGGCGTAGCCGCTCCATCCACCCAAGGGATGACGCGGCTACGCCTTTTCTCGTCTGCGCGGCTTCAGCCTTGAACGGCGAGGTATGCCAGGATCTGCAATTCAGTGGAAAGATCAACGCGCCGCAGGTTCATGCCCGCGGGTACGCGAAGCGGCATCGGTGCGAACGAGAGCACCGAGCGGACCGAAAGCGCGGCCAGTTCGTAGACCAGGTCCTGCGCAGCATCGCCCGGAATTGCCAGAACAGCGATGTTGATTTCTTCGCGTTCAACCACTGCGGCCAAGTCCGCGATCGCTTCCACGTGCAGCTCGCCGACCGGGCTGCCGACCAGTGCGGGGTCGATATCCAGGATCGCCTTGACGTTGAAGCCACGAGTCCTGAAGCCTGCATATCCGCTGAGCGCGCGCCCCAGGTTACCGGCGCCGAGGATGGCCACACGCCAGTCCTGGTTCAGGCCGAGGGTGCGGCTGATATGTTCTGCCAGTTCGCGGACCACGTAGCCCACCCCGCGGGTTCCGTAGGAACCCAACCAGGAAAGGTCTTTGCGCAGGATGGAGGGGTTCACTCCAGCTTCCTTGGCCAGCACCCCGGAACTGGTGCGTTCCAGGCCCTGGGCTTCCAAGGCGTTCAGCGCGCGCAAGTACTGGGTCAGTCGAGCCAGCGTGGCCTCAGGCAGGACCCGGGCTTCAAGCTCTGACATCTTCGTTCTCCCGCACTTTTCGGTGCTCTTGAAGAGCACAACGCATTTTCATTTATTCGGCAGCGGCTAGCTGCTCAGTAGTCGTTCCAGACGCTGTGCGTCGATGTGCCAGAAGTCGCGGACTTCTCCGTTGATCAGCAGAACCGGCACTTCCTCGTGGTGCTTGGCCAGCAATTCAGGGTGCTGGTCAATATCCAGTTCGGAAAACTCCATATTCAACCGGCCAGTCACCTCGGCCACGGTTGCGCGTGCGGCCTGGCACAGGTGGCAGCCTTCTCGAACCAACAGCTGGATCTGATTCAAAGTACTCACCTGCCTATAATCTCACGAGCCGTAACCGCCCTTAAACTTGGCAATGAAATAAACTGGATCAAATGTCTTCCATCGATCATCACCCCAGCCCGAATTCCGCCCTGGCTCCGGACACGGTCGCCGCTTTCTTCGATGTAGATAACACCCTTGTGCGCGGTGCATCGCTGTATCTGCTGGCCCGGAAACTGCATGAGCGCCGCTTCTTCCAATTCCGCGAAATCCTCTGGTTCGCGCTCAAGCAGTTGCGCTTCGCCGCGCGCGGTGAGCACCTAGGGGACATTCACCAGATTCGCGACCGTGCGTTGATGATGGTCCGAGGGATCCCGGTGTCCGAGATCGAGAAGATCGGCAACGAGATCTATGACGAATACATCGAACCCAAGCTATGGACCGGTACGGTAGCCATTGCTCGCCAGCATCGGACGGTGGGCCGTGAAGTCTGGCTAGTCACTGCCACTCCCCTGGAAGTGGCGAATGTCATCTCGCAACGTCTCGAACTTACCGGTGCATTGGGCACTGTAGTGGCCAGCGAAGACGGTTTCTACACCGGAGCGCTGGCCAGCCCGATCCTGCACGCTGCGGAAAAAGCGCAAGCGGTGCGCACCCTGGCGAAGGCTCGCGGCATCTCGCTGTCGAAATCATGGGCATACTCGGATTCCTACAATGATGTTCCCTTGCTTGAAGCTGTGGGACACCCCGTATGCATCAATCCCGATGCGCGGCTTCGCGCCTACGCCAAGCGCCGCGGCTGGCAGGTCTACGATTTCCGCACCGGCCAGCGAGCCGCCAAACTAGGCCTGAAGGCCGCTGGAGTGCTTGGTGCGCTCTGGGCGGCGCGACGGTCCATTCTGCGCCGTTCCGGCTCTTAGGCCGGCGCTGGGCGGCTTTGGATAAAGCAATCGCCACCGTTCAACAGTTTCACTGTGAAGCGGTGGCGATGATTGCCAAGCGGCAAATGCTCAGAAGTAGATTTACTTCTTATTACGACGCTGGTGGCGGGTCTTACGAAGCAATTTGCGGTGCTTCTTCTTCGACATACGCTTGCGGCGCTTCTTGATAACAGAGCCCATAGTGGTTCCTCACAAACTAAATAAATGCGTCAACCCCAAATGCCTGCTTGCGCGCGAGCCCAAGGACAAGGTTGACCGGACGTTAAACGTTCCTTAACAGATTACCCGCTTTTCGGTCATGCTCTGACCATCGCGCGGACTATCGACCGTAAGAACCGGTACCGTGCTGCGGATCAATGGCCGCGGCATTCAGATATGATTCCACGGCGTTTTCCGGAACGCGATAGGAGCGACCGAACTGAACAGCAGGCAAATCACCGGCGTGGATCAGCCGATAAACGGTCATTTTGGAAACGCGCATCATGTCGGCCACTTCGGCCACAGTCATGAAACGGGCTCCGGCAAAATTCTGTTTATCCGTCATGCGGGATATTCTCCTGACGCTGATCTCTTATTCGTCGCGTTAATTTAGCGAAGATGAACTTACACGACTTTGGATCAACATCGGCGGTTCAGGTTCACGTTCGCTTTGTACTAGTCTAATCGCACTTTTGTAACTTTTGCATCACGAAACACACACGTGACCATCTGAATCACATTTTTTGATGCCTGAACGAGACAATCCGCGTGATTTCACCGGGTCCCCAATGAATTCACGCGGATTGCAGCGCTGCAGATTATTAGATGACGCCCTGTGCGAGCATTGCGTCTGCGACCTTCACGAAGCCCGCGATGTTGGCGCCGGCGACGTAGTTCCCCGGCATGCCGTACTCGTCTGCAGTAGCAGCACAGCTGGTGTGGATGCCGACCATGATCTCAGTCAGGCGACGCTCGGTGTGCTCGAAGCTCCATGCATCGCGGCTGGCGTTCTGCTGCATCTCCAGAGCGGAGGTAGCAACACCACCAGCGTTGGCTGCCTTGCCCGGGCCGAAGAGCACCCCTGCATCCTGGAAGATCGAGGTCGCTTCAGCGGTAGTAGGCATGTTGGCGCCTTCGGCCACTGCGATGGTGCCAGCAGCAACCATCTTCTTTGCGGCCTCAGCGCCCAATTCGTTCTGGGTTGCGCAGGGCAGCGCCACGGTGCCTGCAACGTCCCAGACGCTGCCACCGGCAACGTACTTCACCTTCTTGGTGCCACGGCGTTCGGCATACTCGGAGATGCGGCCGCGCTCAACTTCCTTGATCTGACGCAGCAGATCCAGGTCGATGCCGCCCTCGTCAACGATGAAGCCGGCCGAGTCGGAAGCCGTAACGACCTTCGCTCCCAGTGCCTGCGCCTTCTCGATGGCGTGGATTGCCACGTTGCCCGAACCGGAAACGACCACGCGCTGGCCATCGAAAGTCTGGCCGCGGGTCTTGAGCATTTCTTCAGTGAAGATCACTGCGCCGTAGCCGGTGGCTTCCGGGCGAACCAGGGAACCGCCCCAGCTCAAGCCCTTGCCCGTCAGCACACCGGACTCGTAGCGGTTGGTGATGCGCTTGTACTGGCCGAAGAGGTAACCGATTTCGCGGCCGCCAACGCCGATATCGCCGGCTGGCACGTCGGTGTATTCGCCAATGTGGCGGTAGAGCTCAGTCATGAAGGACTGGCAGAAGCGCATGACTTCGCCATCGGACTTGCCGCGCGGGTCGAAGTCCGAGCCGCCCTTGCCGCCGCCGATGGGCATGCCGGTCAGGGAGTTCTTGAAGATCTGTTCGAAGCCCAGGAACTTGACGATGCCAAGGTAAACCGATGGGTGGAAACGCAGACCGCCCTTGTATGGGCCCAGAGCCGAGTTGAATTCAACGCGGAAGCCGCGGTTGATCTGCACGCGGCCTTCGTCGTCAACCCATGGCACTCGGAAGATGATCTGGCGTTCAGGTTCGCACAAACGCTGCAGGATTGCGGCTTCGGCGTATTCAGGATGCTTGACCGATACAGCTTCAAGGCTGTCGAATACTTCCGTGACGGCCTGGTGGAATTCTGCTTCGCCGGGATTGCGGCGGAAGACTTCGTCGCGAATCGTCGCTAAGTGCTTATCCAAGTTTTTCTCCTCATCACTTGGGGCAGGCACAGGCGCACAAGGGGCCTCATTGCCGGCGTCACTGCCCCGCACACGAGAATGCCATGCTGGGCATTCTGAACAAAATTTTCATGTTATAAAACAGGATTGCGCGCGTAACTTAAAAGATTGACCATATTGCACGGTTGCAGCGCCGAAGACTGGACAAGAGCTAGCGCCGACGCCCGAACCGCGGAAGTTTCTCGAAAAACTCTTGCGCACGTCCAGTAACTTGTTCCAGGCCTTGGCCAACGCGCCGACCGATCTGCTGAGCCGTTGGATTCGATACCGCTGCCAGCTGCCCCTCGGCTTCGGCCTGCGTGGTTGCCAGCTCCTGGCCCTCCAGTTGGGCAGGTACCAAATCGGCGCACCAGCGCACGAGATCTTCCAGCGCTGAGGTATCAATGCTGTAGATGCGCCGCTGCCCGGCAGCGGCCATGCTCACGAGTTCAGCTTCGCGCAGCACCTTCAAGTGCTTGGAAACAGTCGGCTGCGAGATCTCCAGTTCAGTGACCAGAGTGCCCACTGCTTTCGGCTCGTTCTTGAGCGCTTCTATTATCTTTCGTCGGGTTGGTTCAGCCAACGCCGAAAACACTTCATCAATTGCCACACACATAACCCTAACGGCATATGAACGGTTGGCAATCGATTTCCATGCCTAAAATGCTGTGAGGTCTCGCCTCTGTCTCCGTTGGCCGCAGCCATGCGAGGCTAGTCGAACCATGGATCGAGCCCGAAAAGCGGGAATATCTCCTTGCGTGTAGCAATGATGGTTCGGTCTACCGGATCGGCCGGATCATAGCCGACTTCCCAATTGCGCCACCACAGCTGGGCGTCATCGCCCATGAGGTAAGGCATGGCACGGCCGTACCTTTCCAGAACGTAGCGGCGGAAGGTCTCGGGAACATAGGTACGCAACGGCACCGGCTTGCCGGCAACAATAGCCGTCAGATGGGTCCAGGTACGCGGCACGACGGCGGTGACGTTGTATCCCCCGCCTCCGGTAGCCAGCCACCGGCCTTCGCACAGCTCATCTGCCAACTGGGATATGTCCAGGGCCGCCTGGCGTTGCGCATCAACAGACAGCTTCAAGTTGGTCATGTCATCATCACGGTGCGCATCGCAACCGTGCTGGGAGACGATGATTTCGGGCTTGAAGGCGCGTACCAGCTGCGGAACGATCGCATGGAAGGCACGCATCCACCCGGAGTCCCCGGTCATTGCCGGCAGAGCAACATTTACTGCGCTGCCTTCGGCGTTCTTGCCGCCAATTTCATTGGCGAATCCCGTACCGGGGAACAGCGACAGCCCGGATTCATGGATGGAAATGGTCAGCACGCGTTCGTCATCCCAGAAGATCGACTCGGTGCCATCCCCGTGATGCGCGTCCACATCGATGTAGACCACGCGTTGGGCACCCTGTTCCAGCATGCGATGGATCGCGGCAGCAGCGTCATTGTAGATGCAGAAACCGCTGGCCTTGCTTTTCGCGGCGTGGTGCATGCCGCCGGCGAAGTTCACCGCACGGACCACCTCTTGGTCCATGATGGCTTGGGCCGCTGCTACCGAACCGCCAACAATGCGCCCGGCGGCTTCATGCATCCCGGCGAATACCGGGTCGTCTTCGGTGCCCAAGCCGAATTCTTCGGCAACGAGTGTTGGATCCTGGCTCACCCGCCGCACCTGATCGATATAGCTCTGGTCATGGACGGAGCCGATGACCGCATCGTCGGCAATATCCGGAGCCTGTATCGTGACGTTCGGCGCATCGAAGATATCCAGCTCATCGCTGAGTCGATAGGTCAGTTCTAGCCGTGAAGGGTGCATGGGATGCCAGTCGCTGAATTTGTACTTCAGATACTCTTCATCCCACATCACCATGGTGGGCCGTGGGGCATGCTGCGGATCTAACACGATTTCAGGCTACCCGATAGTGACCCAACTCATGAATTCATGGCAGTTTGCGCGGCTTGTCGGGTCTTTAGCCGGGCAACACAAGCGTTTAGCGGTGGAAACGCGTAAATTACTAGAAGGACTTCAAATCCTCATGGCAAAGAACTGTTCCCCAGGAAACGGCGAGTAATAAATGAGCACAGCCAGTGCATCGGGCCCCAGCGCCCGGGCAGCTGAAATGCGCGAACAGCGACGCAAGAAATGGCTGACCGTTCGCATCGCAGTTGCGGACTTCACCGTGCGCTCCCCCGCGCGCTTGACTCTTGGCGCCTTCTTGCTGGCTATCACGTTGTTCACCTCCCTGCTCGCGGCGCCGTTTTCCTCGGCCACGGGGGAAGCCACCGCGCTGCATGACGCATTATTCACCGCTGTGTCGGCAGTTTGCGTTACTGGCCTAACGACCGTCTCCACCGCTGTGCACTGGTCATTCGCCGGTCAGCTGATCATGCTGGTCGCAACGTTCATGGGCGGCCTGGGCATTTTGACCCTGGCCTCCATCATGTCCCTGGCGGTATCCCGCAAGCTGGGCGTGCGAGCCAAGCTGATGGCGCAGAATTCGATGAACAGTTCTGGAGCCTCAGCCCTGGGTGAAGTAAGTTCATTGCTGCGCATCGTGATCCTCACAGCGATCAGCCTGCAGGCGGTCATCGCGCTCTTTCTGATCCCGCGCTTCTACATTCTGGGTGAAAGCGTCCTGTCCGCCATCTGGCATGGAATCTTCTATGCCGTCTCGGCTTTCAACAATGCAGGCTTCACCCCGCACTCCGACGGATTGGTTCCCTACGAAACCGACCTGTGGATCCTGGGCCCATTGATGGCCGGCGTGTTCACCGGTTCCTTGGGTTTCCCGGTGATCATGGTGCTGCTGGCGCACAAGTTCAATATGAAGAAGTGGAACCTGCACACCAAGCTGACCATGCTCACCACCACCATCCTGCTCTTTGCCGGATCCTTCCTGTGGCTGATTTTCGAATGGGCCAATCCCAAGACCATCGGCGGCTTATCCATCAGCGACAAGCTCATTCATGGCTTCTTCGCCTCCACCATGACCCGTTCTGGCGGCTTCAACCTGGTGGATCAGAACGACATCCACCAGGTGACCATCTTGTTGACCGACGCATTGATGTTCGCCGGTGGCGGTTCAGCTTCTACTGCTGGCGGCATCAAGGTCACCACCATTGCCGTGATGTTCTTGGCGATCTTGGCCGAGGTCCGTGGCGATACTGACGCGAAGGCCTTTGGCCGGCAGATTCCGCAAGGCACCATGCGCGTGGCCATCTCCGTGGTCGCCATGGGTGCTTCGCTGGTGATGGTCGCTACCGGCGCACTCGTGACCATCGACGAATCGGTGGGCTTCTCGCGAGCCCTGTTCGAGTCGATCTCGGCCTTTGCTACCGTGGGCCTGAGTAGCGGGGTTTCGCAAGAAGTGCCTCCGGCCGGCAAGTATGTGCTCAGCGCGTTGATGTTTGCCGGACGCATCGGCAGTATTACGCTCGCCAGCGCGTTGACCATGCGCCACCGCAATACGCTGTTCAGACTCCCAGAAGAAAGGCCACTCATTGGCTGACAAGAACATAGACCACAATGCCCCGGTGCTGGTTATCGGCCTGGGCCGCTTCGGTGCATCTGTCGCTGAAACGCTGGTCAAGCAGGGGCGCGAAGTGCTGGCCATTGAGCGCAGCCCGGAGCTCGTTCAGCAGTGGGCCAGCACCTTGACCCACGTGGTCGCGGCCGACGCGACCAATATTGACGCCCTGCGCCAGCTCGGCGCCCAGGAATTCTCCTCTGCAGTCGTGGGCGTGGGTACCTCCATCGAATCATCCGTGCTGATCACCGTGAACCTGGTGGATCTGGGCATTGAGCATCTGTGGGTCAAGGCCATTACGCCCTCCCATGGCAAGATTCTTACCCGCATTGGTGCCAACCACGTCATCTACCCGGAAGCCGATGCCGGTGTGCGTGCCGCGCACCTGGTCGGTGGCCGCATGCTCGACTTCATCGAATTCGATGACGGCTTCGCCATCGTGAAGATGTACCCTCCGAAGGAGACCCAGGGCTTCACCTTGGCCCAGTCCCAAGTCCGCTCCAAGTACGGGGTGACGATCGTTGGTGTGAAGTCCCCGGGCGAGGATTTCACCTACGCCATGCCGGATACCATGGTGACTCGCCGAGATGTCCTGATCGTCTCGGGGCACGTGGACCTGCTCGAGCGTTTCGCAGCACGCCCGTAGGGCACGAGGATCGTGAATACGGCGGTGGGGGGGGCCCCCAACGGTGGGGGGCCCCCCCCGGATTTTTTTTAGTTGGGAGCCGCGCGCGTAAAACACCAGGGGGGGCACCGTGGGTTTTTAAAAAAAATGCAGGGCCACCAGATTG
>NZ_JBHXVN010000001.1:1139441-1150066 GCF_042672105.1 Glutamicibacter sp. NPDC127525
ATATCGTCACGTCAACTCGCCGCGGCCGCGTCAGAAATCGATACGCGCCCACCGCCGTATTGAATGCTCGTTCCTAGCCGAGCTCTTCACTCAGCTGCGCTGCACGGGCGGCTGCCGCTTGCGTGCCCGCAGCAATAATCTTTGGAATTCCCTGCTCATCGAAGGTGGCGATAGCCTGCTCGGTGGTGCCCTTCGGGCTGGTTACCGCCTTGCGCAGGGTCGCGGGATCCGCGTCAGGGTTCGAGAGCATCTTGCCGGCACCGGCCACAGTGGCACGTGCCAGCGCGATTGAAAGCTTTTCATCCAAGCCCATGGCCACACCGGCATTGGCCATGGCCTCAGCCAGGTAGAAAGCATAGGCCGGACCGGACCCGGAAATTGCCGAGAGCGCATTTTGCTGCTCTTCGTCGATGACGTGCACGTCGCCGGATCCGGAGAGCAGATCGGTGACCAACTTGGTCTGCTCGTCGCTCACGCTTGCCGCCGGGCTGATTCCCACCACGCCGGCACCGACCATCAAAGGGGTGTTCGGCATGGAACGGATGACCGGCTGGCCAGCTGGCAGATGAGACTGCATGCTGCTCAGGGTGATAGCGGCGGCTACGGAAACAACGACCTTCTGCGCGTCCAGCGATCCGGAAATCTCCTCGCACAGTTCGGTGATGCCTACCGGCTTCACGCCCAGGAAGATAATGTCTGCGCTGGCGGCAGCCCGGCGGTTGGCTTCGGGATCTTCCTCGCTGACCAAGACGTTGATGCCCAATTCGCGCAGTTCCGCTACGCGGTTATCGCTTCGCACGGTAGCGGTGATGAGCTGCGGGTCATGGCCCGAGGCGATAATGCCACGCAGGATGGCGCCGTTCATGGAGCCGGCGCCGAGGAAGGACAGGGACAGATTCTTTGTTGCTTCACTCATATGGCTATTGTGTCATTGGCTTGGGGTCGCTGCCGACTGTTAAGTGCTGGCGGGCAAATTCTAGGGTCTTTCCCAGCCATTCTTCTTTTTGCCCGGTGTTCCGAGCTTTGCGTGTGGAGACCTCGACCGCTACGGTTCCGCTCCAATTGGCATCACGCAGATATTGCAGCGTTTCGGCCACCGGTTGGGTGCCCAGGCCTGGCACAAGGTGCTCGTCTTTGCCGTTATCCAAACCATCGCACAGATGAACGTGCGCCAGTCGCTGGCCCAGGTCCTCGACGGCTTGGCGCGAATCCATATTGGCAATCGCCGCATGGGAGAAATCCCAGGTCACATGCTGGTAGTGCTGCGGGACTGGGTTCCAGTGCGGAAGGTACATTTTCGCTTCACGGCCCCGGGCACGCCATGGGTACATGTTTTCCACGGCGATTTTCATCCCCGTGGTCTCAACCAATCGCTGCACGCCTTCGGCGAATTCTTCGGCGTAGGAGCCCTGCCACCTGAATGGCGGATGGGCGACAACCACATTTGCGCCGACCGCTTGGGCCAGGATGACCGAACGTTCGATCTTGGCCCAAGCAGAGCCCCACACCTGCTGGGTGAGCAGCAGTGTCGGTGCGTGGATGGCCATGATCGGCAGTTGGTACTTGTCCATCAAGGCTTTGAGCGCGGTCGCAGATTGGCTGGCTGCGTTGCCGGTAATCAGCACTTCCAGCCCGTCGTATCCCACGTCCTTGGCCATCGCGAAGGCGTCATGGACGGTCAGCGGATAAACTGACGCGCTAGAGAGGGTGACTGGCACCTTCATTGTGCTCTTCTGGTCTTCCATGCTCTTGCCTCCTGTTACCGTGTCCACTGTGCGGGCACCGCTTAGCCAAGAAGGTTAGCTGCTGGGTTTGGCGAGAAATTTGTACTTCTCGTTATCCAGAGCTACTTCCCCAACTCCAACGCTACTACTGAGCGGTGTCGCAGAGTCAAACATCACGTGATCAAAACGTCGCAGCATCAAGCCTTCACGAATCGCCCAAGGGCAAATCCGCACAGATTTCAGTTTCAAGGCATTCATCGCTTCGTGAGCGACAATCGCCCCGGCAAGCAGTTGCGGGGCGCGAATCTCCGAGACACCGGGCAATTCTGCCCGTTCAGCCCAGCTCATCGCGGTCAATCGGTTGGTCCACAATTTCAATGCGTCACGATTGAGCACGCGCTTAACATAGGGGCCTTCCGTGCTCGGCGCGGCTCCGGTGATGCGAGCCAGCGAGCGGAAAGTCTTGGAAGTAGCGGTGGCCAAGGTGGGCTTGCCATACTGGCGCAGCTCGGTAGTCGGGTCCGTGAGAACGTCACGCACGTACGTACGCAGTTCCTTGACTTCCTTGATGGACGGCAGGTCGTTAGGAAGCCATTCGCGGGTCAGCCGGCCGGCACCCAGGGGCACGGAGAAGGCTGTTTGCGGGAACTCGTCAACGCCCAAGGCCAGCTCCAGCGAGCCTCCGCCCATATCCAGGTTCAGGATGGATTCCGAAGACCAGCCAAACCAACGGCGTACGGAGTAGAAGGTCATGCCGGCTTCTTCTTCGCCGGTCAGTTCCATCAAGCTCACGCCTGTCTCGACTTCGACGCGTTCCAGGACGGCAGCACCGTTGGAGGATTCGCGAATCGCTGAAGTGCAGAAAGCCATGAAGTCCTCAACCTGGTGGTTTTCGGCGAACTTGGCGGCTTCCTTGATGAAGGAGATCAGCTCGCGCTGGCCCTCTTCAGTTATGGCGCCATACTCATTGAGGTAGCGCACCAAGGACAAGGGTCGCTTGTGCGAGGCATAGGGAACCGGGCGGGCTCCCGGATATGCATCGACGAGCAACAGGTGAACGGTATTCGAACCGATATCCAATACACCGAGTCTCATGGTGCGCTCCTCGTTAGGCCTGGCAAGAAAGACTAGTCAGTCTTTTTCGCGGTCGTCTTCTTGGCCGTAGCCTTCTTCGCCGGGGTCTTCTTGGCTGCTGGCTTCTTGGCCGGCGCCTTCTTTGCCGTGCGCTTCACCGGTCCGCGGGCACGTTTGTCGGCCAGCAGCTCGATAGCCTGCTCGCGTGTCAGTTCCTCCATGGAGGTAGTGCGCGGAACAGTGATGTTGGTGACGCCGTCGGTGATGTATGGACCGAAGCGGCCATCCTTGACCACGATGTTCTTCTCGCTGGTCGGGTCCACTCCGAACTCGGCCAATGGCGGTACCGCGGCACGACGGCCACGCTGCTTCGGCTGCGCGTAGATCGCCAGCGCTTCGTCCAAGGTGATCGTGAAGATCTGCTCTTCGCTCTCGATCGAGCGCGAATCGCTGCCCTTCTTCAGGTACGGACCGAAGCGGCCGTTCTGCACGGTGATCTCTTCGCCGTCAGCGTCAGCACCCAGTACACGAGGCAGGCTCATCAGCTTCAGGGCATCTTCCAAGGTCACTGATTCGACAGTCATGGACTTGAACAGCGACGCGGTGCGCGGCTTGACCTTGGTTGGCTTCTTCGGCGGCTTCGGCTTGCCATTCTTGTAGTACTCGACCGGCTGGGCCGCCAATTCCTCTTCGGTTGGCTCCGGGATGATCTCGGTGACGTAGGCGCCGTAGCGGCCATCCTTGGCTACGATCTGGCGACCGGTTTCCGGATCAATGCCCAAGTGCATTTCGGAGACCTGCGAGTTGGCAAAGAGCTCCTCTGCCTTTTCGGCAGTCAGCTCATCCGGGGCCAGATCCTCAGGCACGTTGGCGCGCTGCGGCTCGGTGCCTTCCTCGGCGCCTTCCGGGATGGCACGTTCCAGGTACGGGCCGAACTTGCCCACACGCAAGGTGATGTCGTCGGTGACCTTGATCGAGTTGATCGCACGGGCGTCGATGTCGCCGAGGTTATCGACCACATGCTTCAAGCCTTCGGATTCGGTCTCCGCGCCCTTGCCGAAGTAGAACAGGTTCAGCCAGTCGGTGCGGGCACGATGGCCCTTGGCGATCTCATCGAGATCATCTTCCAGGCGGGCGGTGAAATCGTAGTCCACGTACTTCGCGAAGTGCTCTTCGAGCAAGCGGATCACCGAGAAGGCGATCCAGCTCGGCACCAGGGCGCCGCCTCGCTTGGTGACATAGCCGCGGTCCATGATCGTGGAGATGGTTGGCGCGTAGGTCGACGGGCGGCCGATCTCGCGCTTTTCCAGCTCGGCCACGATCGAAGCTTCGGTGTAACGAGCCGGCGGGGAGGTTTCGTGGCCTAGAGCGGTCAGCTCATCGCCGGCCAGCTGCTGGCCCACAGCCAGCTGCGGCAGGCGGGCTTCGGCATTCTCTGCCGCGGCTTCCAGGGCCTGTTCGTCCTTGCCCTCCTCATAGGCGGAAAGGAAACCGCGGAAGGTGATTACGGTGCCAGAGGCCGAGAACTCGGCCACGCGCTGATCGCTGGCGGTGCCCTGCAGCTTGATGGTGGCGGTGAAGCCCTTGGCATCGGCCATCTGCGAGGCGACGGTGCGCTTCCAGATCAGCTCGTACAATGCGTACTCGTCCTTGGACAACGAGGAACGCACGTCCTTCGGGCGGCGGAACATGTCACCGGCCGGGCGGATTGCCTCGTGGGCTTCCTGCGCGGCATCGTTCTTCGCCTTGTAGACGCGCGGCTTGGCTGGAACGGAATCCGCGCCATACAGTTCGGTTGCCTGCTTGCGCGCGGCATTCACTGCCTCGCCTGAGAGGAAGACCGAATCGGTACGCATATAGGTGATGTAGCCGTTTTCATACAGCCGCTGAGCGATCTGCATGGTGATCTTGGAGCTCCAGCGCAGCTTGCGGGATGCTTCCTGCTGCAGCGTGGAGGTGGTGAAAGGGGCGGCCGGACGACGGGTGTACGGCTTGTCCTCGACGGAGGTCACCGCAAAGCCGGTGTCCGACAGGTTCGCCACCAGCGACTGGGCCGACTCCTGATCCAGGTGGGCCAGCTTATTGCGGGTGGTCTTCAGCTGGCCGCGGTCATCGAAGTCACGGCCGGAGGCGACACGGGCGCCGTCCACTGCCGAGAGCTTCGCTGCGAAGCCTTCGCCTTCACTGGTGGCGAAGTTGCCCTTCACATCCCAGTATCCGGCGGGGATGAAGGCCATGCGTTCGCGTTCGCGCTCGACGACCAAACGGGTTGCCACGGACTGCACGCGGCCTGCGGACAGCCCGCGAGCCACCTTGCGCCAGAGCACCGGTGAAATTTCGTAACCATAGAGGCGGTCCAGGACACGGCGGGTTTCCTGGGCGTCGACGAGGTCGGTATCGAGCTCGCGCATGTTTTCCAGTGCGCGGGCGATGCCTTCCTTGGTGATTTCGGTAAATGCCAGGCGGCGTACCGGAACCTTTGGCTTCAGGACCTGCAGCAGGTGCCACGCGATGGCTTCGCCTTCGCGGTCCGCATCGGTTGCGAGGTAAAGTTCGTCAGCTTCTTTGAGCTTCGCCTTCAGTTCGGAAACGCGCTTCTTCTTGTCCGGGTAGACCATGTAGTAAGGCTCAAAGTCGTTGTCCAGATCGACAGCGAACTTGCCTACTGAGGTCTTTTTCAGCTCGGTTGGCAGTTCTGAGGGCTGCGGAAGGTCGCGGATATGGCCCACTGAGGCATCCACGTCAAAGCCTTCACCCAAATATTTGGCGATCGACTTCACCTTGGCAGGAGACTCCACGATTACGAGTTTCTTACCAGTCTTTTCCTTGGCCTTGGGGGGCACAGCACTCCTTTAGACAACACGGACCTTGGACACCCATTTCCGGGCCCTGATCGATCCGCCATCGCAGCTTCGTTCTTCATGCCTACTCTATAAGCACATTTCCCGATGATCTTACACCGAAGAATCTGCGCTCCCTGAGCCGGGCATGCTTATGATGATGCCTCCCCCATGCTCTGGTATTCGGGAAGCAATGAGATTAAGTAGAACATACGCCGCGAATCAATACTGCGTTCCTCGGCTGTTGCCTGTGCCTCGTATTCGTAGACCAGATCCAGCATTCTGCGGTTGAACTCGCGTTGCTTGGCTTCCGAGAGGAAGACCAAACCGCTAGTCAGCATCGGCGGACGATCCGGGTCCGGAGCGATTCCGGTCTTCGCTTCTGCCTCGCGCCGCTGGACTTCAGCATTGAGCCGGGTGCGGAATGCGTTCAATTGCACGTTCAAGTACGCAGTTTTGGCGTTCGCCGAGTCGATCTGCGTGTTCAGCTCTAGCCGTTCACCAGCCGCTCGCCACCGCCGCTCGCGTGCGTCTCCTTCGCTGGCAGCACGAATCACGTACCCGTACTTCTCCAGGGCCCGGAGGTGATAGCTCATGGCGCTAGGTGTCAGCGCACACAAGGATGCAAGTTCTGTAGCGGTGCGGGTGGTCTGCGAAGCAAAGAGCTCATCCAAGACGATCAGTCGAGCGTCATGGGCCAACGCTCGAATCGCCTGAGGGTCAGTGATCGAGACAACTTGTGGGATTTCCGCCTCATCGCGCGAGGCGGCCCCACCTTGTTCCTCAATTGTGTTCCGTGTCATAGGGAAAAACTTTAGCGCTTGTTTCACATTTTCTGAAGCAGGCCATGTCGCAAGAGTCGCTTCACTGCTTCATAAAGCAGGTCCGCGAAGTCTTCTTGCCCTTCTCCAATCAAGGAATCCAACGCGTTGACTAGTTGCGATACCGACAAATCACCATCGCAGGCGGAAACAAATCCTGCCTGCGCGGTATCAAGCAATTCAGTACGGCGCAGCCCTGCCCCCTGCCGCAGCAAGATCACGCCGGGGTGCTCCGCCCCCGGACGCTGATGGCGCTCCTCAGTAACATCCTCGGCCACCAGCAGGTGCCAATCCTTGAACCCTTCATTGGCGGCGGCCAGCTGGTCGGACATGGCAATGTCCCGCTGCAGGGTCGGGGCCAGCGGCTGTTCCACCTGGTGCGAGATCTGCTCGTAGCGCTGCAGTACCGGATGGCCTGCGGCTGGACGGCGGAAGTACACCAGACCGAAGCCGATGGCACCCACGCCGCGGGACTCGAAGTCATCGAGGTATGCGTTGTAGGCGGAGATGTATGAAGTGCTGTCCTCGGTCTGGGAAGCGTCGCGCAGCCATGTCTCGGCGTAGCCGCTTGGCGTTGTTTGCTCGCGCTCGATCACCCACACGTCCAGCTGGTCGCCGAACCACTGGCGCACGCGGGCATCCCACGGCTGGTTGGATTCATCATCTAGGCGAGGAATCTCCCAGTTTGACAGCATTTGCATGCAGCCACCCGGCGCCAGGAAGCCAGGAGCCTGCTCGATCAAGGTGCTCACCAGCGTATCGCCGGCCATCCCGCCATCACGGTAGGTGAACCGGTCCTTGGCGCGCTCGTTGCTGCTTCGCGGGGTAATCACGAACGGCGGGTTGCTGGCGATCAGGTTGAAAGTGGATCCAGCCACCGGATCGAACAGGCTTCCCTGGAGCAGGGTGACCCGCGATTCGAGGTTATCCGGATCCAGCTCCAGGGCCTGGTAGTTGAGCATCAGGTTGAAGCGGGTGAAGCCCAGGGCTCGGGCCGACAGGTCTGTGGCCGTAACATGCTCCGCGTGCGATAGCAGATGGAACAGCTGGATGCCGCAGCCGGTACCCAAGTCCAGTGCGCGCTCGACCTTTTCGCGGATCGTGATCTGCGCCAGGGTCAGGGACGCCTGGCCAATGCCCAGCACATGGTCGGTGCGCAACACGCCGGGACGCTGGTGGGCACCCAGGTCGTGGGCCACCCACAATTCACCGTCAGCATCGGAGGAATGCAGCGCCAGGGCAATCTTGGCCCGGTAACCGGTAGCCCAGGACTCGATCAGGCCCAGCTTGAGCAATCCGTCGGTCTTCAATGTCGGGAAGGCGGCATTGATGGCCGCGTCTTCCTGGGTCTGGCCCATTTGGAAGAGGCGAACCACACAGGCAAGCGAGCTATCTGGCCTGCTACGATCCAGGTTTCGCAAGGCAGGGTGGAGCTGGTCGCGGGCAAATGCTGCCGCAGCTTCCTCACCAAGCAGCCCCGCAACATTTTCATAGTTGTACCCGACATCAGTGAGGTCTTTGGCTAGCGAGTCGATGAGCAGTTGATTGTAGCTCTGGGGAGCGTCATCAATGGAAGAAAA
Organism: Glutamicibacter sp. NPDC127525; assembly: GCF_042672105.1. Classification (NCBI taxonomy): domain Bacteria; kingdom Bacillati; phylum Actinomycetota; class Actinomycetes; order Micrococcales; family Micrococcaceae; genus Glutamicibacter; species Glutamicibacter sp. NPDC127525. The sequence goes on from NZ_JBHXVN010000001.1 coordinate 1,147,481, forward strand.
TTCAGCAGCATTCACACCTCCAAGTCTACCGAGTAACTCAACGGGTGATAGCTAGGCCAGGCAAACTACGGCGACCTATGATGTGGGCATGACCCAAGTAACGGTGACCTATCTCCAGCAACTCGACTCCGCTGATGTCATTCGCTCGGCCAAGTCCTTGCCCGAGGACGCCCGGATCGAGCTGGCCAAGGAGATCACCCCGGAATTTTCGCGGTTTCTGTATCAGAGCGTGGGCAGCGAATTGAACTGGTCTGACCGCCTGGGTTCGACCCGAGACCAGTGGGACGAAGTGCTCCGACGCCCGGGCTCAGAAACCTGGGTGCTCTACCAGCACGGTGCTCCCCAGGGGTACGTGGAGCTCGTCACGGAAGTCGCGGACGCCGGCAGCGAGGTCGAGATCTTCTACTTCGGCTTATTTCCCGAAGCTACCGGCCGCGGCCTTGGCGGGGTGCTGCTCAGCGAAGCACTGCAACAGGCCTGGGCCCTGGGTTCACGATGGCCGCAGCTGCCTGAGGTCAGCCGGGTATGGCTGCATACCTGCTCACTGGACGGACCGGCGGCGCTACCGAACTACCAGGCGCGAGGGCTGAGAATCTACCGGACCGAGGTGGAACAGGTCGACGTCAAGGATGCGTCGCGCGGAATGTGGCCGAAGGTGACCGCATAGAAAACGCGGCCTGGACTTATGGAAAGTCCAGGCCGCGGTTGGTGAAAGCTGAAGTTAGGCGTCTACGGTGCTGCAGTCTGGGCAGCGGCGCAGTGCTTCGTCCTTTGCGCAGTCCTCGCAGAACAGGCGCAGGTTGCGGCAGGCCGGGTCCGAACAGTTCTCGAACTTGTTGGTTGGACCTTGGCAGCCCACGCATTCACCGATGGTGACAGCGTCTTCGGAGAATTCGGTATGCATGCGCTTATCGAAAACGTAGAGAGAGCCTTCCCATAGGCCTTCATCCCCGTACTTCTCGCCATAGCGGACGATGCCGCCCTGCATCTGGTACACCTCTTGGAATCCGCGTTTGACCATCAAAGCCGAAAGCACTTCGCAGCGAATGCCGCCGGTGCAGTAGGTGACCACCGGCTGGTCCTTCAGGTGGTCGTACTTGCCCGAATCCAGCTCGGCAACGAAATCGCGGGTGGTGTCCACTTCGGGGACAATCGCGTCCTTGAACTTGCCGATCTGCGCTTCGAATGCGTTGCGGCCATCGAAGAAATGGACCTTCTCGCCGGTCTTCTTCTTGTTGTCAACCAGCTCGTGAAGTTCTTCGGGGCGCAAGTGGGTGCCACCACCGACAACACCGTTCTCGTCAACTTCCAGTTCGCCAGGAGCGCCGAAGGTCACGATCTCGTCGCGAACCTTGACGGAGATACGCGGGAAGTCTTCTGCCGAACCTTCCGACCACTTGATATCCATCTTCTTGAAAGCTGGCAGTTCTCGCGTGGCCTTGACGTAGGCCTTGACTGCGGAGATCTCGCCACCAACGGTGCCGTTGATGCCGTCTTTGGAGATGATGATGCGTCCGCGCAAGCCCCAGCGCTCCAGCAGCGAGCGCTGCCAAAGGCGGATTGCCTCCGGGTCTGGGAGCGGAGTAAAAGCGTAATACAGAACAATACGATGAATGGCCACCCTACAATGTTAGTAGCTTTTGGCCGCGAAACGCCGAGGAAAAGAGCAATGTCACATTGATCTTTCCCGAAAATATCGAGCTCTCGGCCAGTGCAATAGTTCCAAGTAGGCAACGATTAGTTCAATGTCAGCTAATTCCTAGGAAAGACAAGGTAGGGTCAAATTATGGCATCAAACGCAAGCGATGAACTGATTGGCACCTGGGTAGCAGGCTGGGCTGGGGCTCGTGGTTATGAAACCCGCAACGAAGGACGGGTCCACGCTGCGCTGCGCCACGACACCACTGAAGACTGGGAATACGTCATCTATGGTCCCTCCAAAGAGGAACTCGCAGCAGTAGCCGAGACCCTGACGAAGCACCCGAACCGTCGGCTGACGGCTTTCGACGACTCCGCCGAGAATCTGGTTGCCATTGCGGCTGAAGTAGGCCTGCAGGTCACTGCCGATGACGAAGCACTGATGGTCACCGAACTAGCCGTGCACGACGTCGAGGTCCCACTGCCTGCAGACGGGTTCGTCTTCCAGATTGAACGCGATGGCACTCATGCCTACGTTTCGCTGCATCCCGAGGACAACCAGGAAGTCGTTGCGGCATCCGGCCATGTCTCAGCAGTTGGCGGATACGCAATCTTCGACCGCATCATCACCGGCGCCGATTTCCGCCGCAAGGGCCTAGGTACCCTGATCATGCGTGCGCTGGCTTCGCTGGCTCAAGAACACGATGTTGATGAAGGCCTGTTGATCGCTTCGGTCGATGGCCAGCAGCTTTACGCTTCGCTGGGCTGGACTTCGCTGGGCAAGGTTGTCATGTTCAAGGCCTAGGGCCTCCAAGATTACTCTTATCGCCGTGGGGGGGGGGGGGGGGGGGGGGGGGGGGGGGGGGGGTTTAGAACACAAAGATGGGGGGGGGGAGCGGGGGAGGGGGGTTCTGTGGGTGGTTAGTTTAAAAAAAAAAGAGCGAAAGA
>NZ_JBHXVN010000001.1:1150076-1217380 GCF_042672105.1 Glutamicibacter sp. NPDC127525
TTTTTTTGTTGTTGGTTGGTTTTTTTCTGGGGTTTCTTGTTTTCATTCAACCCGCCCTCGCCCAAAAATCAAATCTTACCGGGCTGGCGCCCCCCCCCCCCCCCCCCCCACGGCGATAGTCTTTAACTCCAGCAGTTCTCGGTCCGGAAGGCGTCCTCGTGAAGTCAGTGCGTTCTCTCTTAGATCCCTATGACCGGACCAATGATCCCGATGCTGTGGTGCACCGCCGCACCAGGACTGCCAAAGACGAGATCACCAGCCAATGGCCAGCGTGGCTCAGCGCTGAACTAGTTGGGATATTCCAGGGACTGGGCATCCAACAGCCTTGGCTACACCAGGCCCAAGCAGCCAACCTCATCCACGAGGGCCACCACACCATAGTTTCCACCGGTACCGCCTCAGGCAAGTCCATGGCCTACCTGATGCCAAGTCTGGAACAGTTGTACCAGGCGAAGGACAGCGGATTCAACGATGCTGATGCCGGTGCATCGGTGCTTTATATCTGCCCAACCAAAGCACTGGCAGCCGACCAGCTTTCCGCTGTGGAGTCCCTAGGCGTTCCCGGGGTCCGAGCCGCTCCCTACGATGGCGATACCGACCAGGCCACCCGTGCTTGGGTACGCCAGCACGCCAACTTCGTCTTCACCAACCCAGATATGCTGCACCGCGGCATCCTGCCCAACCATCCGGCCTGGTCCAGATTCTTCAAGCGCCTTCGCTACATCATTATCGACGAGGCCCATTCCTACCGTGGGGTCTTTGGCGCACACGTAGCCAACCTGATGCGCCGGTTGCGTCGCATTTGCGCCTATTACGGCAGCTGCCCGGTCTTCATCGGTGCGTCCGCGACGAGCTCAGACCCCGAAGCATCCTTCGGGCGTCTCATTGGGGCGCCAGCTCAAGCGGTGACCAACGATTTCTCCGCCAGCGGTGAACTGGTGATGGCCTTGTGGGAACCTCCGATGAGTGATCACCGCGGTGAAAACGGTGCGCCGGTACGGCGTACCGCCATCGCCGAGAGCGCTTCGATCCTCACCGATCTGATGGCTGATCATATTCGAACCATTGTCTTCATCAAGTCCCGCCGCGGTGCTGAAACAATCGCAACGCTCACCCGCAAGCATCTGGAAAAATTTGCACCGGATCTATCCGTCCGGCTTGCAGCGTACCGCTCGGGCTACTTGCCTAATGAACGCCGTGAGGTGGAAAAGCAATTGCGCAGTGGCGAGCTGCTGGGTGTCACCTCAACTTCGGCGCTGGAACTGGGTATCGATATTGCGGGGCTGGACGCGGTAGTGGTGGCTGGGTGGCCAGGCACCCGCGCATCGTTCTTCCAGCAAATCGGCCGTGCCGGACGTTCGGGCCAGGATGCGCTGGCGATCTTTGTCGCAGCTGAAGATCCGTTGGACACCTACCTGGCACATCATCCCGAAGCCATCTTCGATTTGGGTGTCGAAGCGACAGTCTTTGATCCGCAGAATAAGTATGTGCTTAGCGGCCACCTCTGCGCCGCCGCGCAAGAATCTCCCCTGCGCCCGGAGGAGTTGGAAATTTTCGGTCCGCAGACCGAACAGCTTCTGGATTCGCTGGTGCAACGCGGCTACTTGCGCCGGCGCCCGGCTGGATGGTTCTGGACGCATCCGCAACATGCGGCAGGGATGTTCTCCATTCGGGCCGATGGCGGTGGACCAGTGGACATCATCGATGCGGAAACCGGCGCTCTGCTAGGCACGATGGATTCCCCGCAAACGCATTATCAGGCGCATCCCGGGGCCATCTACGTCCATCAGGGTGCCAGCTACCATGTGGAAGAACTTGATGAGCAGAACCACGTGGTGATCGTGACTCGGGTGAATCCTGATTACTACACCACGGCGCGTGATCTCACCACGGTTGCCATTGATTCCGAGGAACGCAGCCGTAACCACCGAGAACTGACGATTCATTTCGGTGAAGTCACTGTGACCACCCAGGTCGTGTCTTTCCAGCGGAAGTCGGTGGCTTCTAATGAAGTGCTGTCCGAAGAACCGTTGGAGCTTGAAGCCCGGGATCTGAATACCAAGTCCATTTGGTTCACCCTGACCGAGCAGCGATTGCTTCGAGCTGGTTTGGAGGTAGATCAGTTCCCCGGAGCCTTGCATGCTGCCGAGCATGCCATGATCGGGTTGCTGCCGCTGGTTGCTACCAGCGACCGTTGGGATATCGGCGGAGTATCCACTGCGCTACACATGGATACCGGCCATCCGACAATTTTCGTCTATGACGCGCAGCCTGGCGGTGCTGGATTCGCCGAGCGTGGTTTCGAGCGCTTCACCGATTGGATCCGGGCCACCCGGGATGCCATCGAGGCCTGCGAATGCCAGCACGGCTGCCCAAGCTGCGTGCAGTCCCCCAAGTGCGGTAACCGCAATAATCCATTGGACAAGGCTGGAGCGATCTTGCTGTTGACGGCCGTGCTTGACGACGTGGAGCCAGCGCACCACCGCTAACCGCTTCCGCCATGCTCACCGCCCCGGTGCATCCAGTGGCGGTGCTCCCGCCCGTGCCTGGGCTTCGGCCAGATACAGTTCTATGCCCAGGGCACGGAATCCGACAGGAACGTTAGTCGTAACGCGCACCGACTGGCCGTCGGGTTCCACCGTGCATGCTGCCAGCAGTGCACCGTTGGATTCGGCCAACAACGCCGCAACTGTGCAGGGGTCCCCGGGGCGCAACCCGCGGGCCGTATCCGCAGCAGCCAGCGCCGACAGATCGGCGGCGCTGGCAGCCTGCATCGCGGCTCGGGTTGCTGCAACCCATGCTAAAACGGCACCGGCAATTAGCAGTGCAACAACCACGAGCGCTGTTGCCATGACCGTTCCGCTACCCTGTTCGCTTCGAAGGCTCCGCCGCTTTTTCATTCGACGGCCACACTGGCTTGTCCATGGATTTGAAGGCTGCCAACGATTGGAAGGCTCACCGATTTGCTGACGTGAACCTGCCAGTAGCCGTTGGCTGTTGAGAGCGAGAAACGGGCTTGGCTTCCTGCCAGCCTCACGCCGCTGGCGCGAGCGGTTGCATCGTCCTCGCCGCGGGCCAATTCCCTGGCCATGGCACCGGCTGCCTGCTGAACTTGGATCTGCTGGATCCCGACGACACCCAAGCACAAACCCAAGGACAGCATCATGGCAACCGCGGGTAGCAGCACCGCAAATTCGGCGGTACTGCTACCCGATTCGTCGCTGAAGCTCATGGCCTACAGCGACAGCGCTTTAGTAATCAGGCCCATCAGCATGCCACGTACGTCGCCGCTGGACAGGATGCTGATCAGCAAGCCGGCAAAAGCCACGGCAGCCAGCGTGACCATAGCAAATTCGGCGGTGGTGGATCCCTGCTCTTCTCGCAGCAGATCCCTGATTTCCCGGAACCGTCGGTTCATTGTGTTGTCCTTTCTAGACTGTCATCCCCGGCGTCGATACCGTGGATGTTGTGCTTCTACCATCGGCGAGAGCCGCGGGCAGCAACATGGGTTTCCTACGAGCTGGGCATAACCTTCGGCCGGGGATTACTGGTAGCTGGGGAATAGCGCGATGATCAGTGGAACCACGCCCAGGGCGATGAAAGCCGGCAGTGCGCAGGCCCCTAGAGGCAGTACGAGCCTGGTACCGAATTGTGCTCCGAGGCGCGCGACTTTCTGTGCATGTTCACGGCGTTGCAGAATCGCGGTATTTCGTAGCAGATTGGCTGCCGGCGCTCCGGTCATGTGGGCAAAGTGCAGTGCTTTCCGCAGCGGGTCGAGCCAGGGCGGAACGGCTTCCCAGGCTTTGTCCCACGCCATGTTCAATTCCAAGCAGCGCGCTACGCTGCGCAGCACCGCGCACTGTTCAATGCTGTGACCGAGCAGATCGAGGATCTCGGTGATGGGCATCCCCGAGTCCAACAGGCTGGCGCTCAGATCCAGGATCAGCTCGACAGGTTTTTCATCTTCCTGCCGTCTTTTCCCAAGGCACTGCGGCGCCTTGCCTTCTCGACTTTTCGAGTTGGGCCGTCCTAATGCCAAAGCGATGGAAAGCGCCCCTAGAAGCAGAATCAGAACGATCATGACAGTGCCTGGCTAGTGGTTGCCTGCATGAGCCGCCGGCACCAGATCCGGTTGGCGATCCACAGCAATGCTCCAATGAGCACGCTGAGTTGCGCCGCCCATGATCGGCCTATTGTGCCCAGAACATCAATGCCCACAAGCAGACCGAATCCAAACCCGACTAGTGGAAGCCATGTCAGCAACTTAGTCGTTGCTTTCGGGCCAGCCATAGCCGCCTCGAATGCTTGCTGGGCTACTAGGGCGCATTCGAGGTCTTCGGCTAGCCGTTCCAGCACATCGGCAAGGCTTGCGCCGCTGCGTTCGGAGAGTTCCAGGCACCAGTGCAGTCGTCGCACCGCTGGACCTTGTCCCTGCTCCGCCGGAAGACCGGGTCCGGGAGCGCTGTTGCTTAGCCGATGCGTTGCTTGGAGGTCTTTGAGCGCTCGGATGATGTTCCCGCTGTCGTCCTCGGCCTCCAGCAACGCATCAACTGCGGGATGGAAATCCAATCCGCTTCGGAGCAGCGCCGAGAGTTCACGAATGATGCGGGCATCGGTGCTCAGTACCTGGTCATCGTCCGTGTGGCGTTCCGCCCCGCGATCCCGGAGCCTGCGCAGGGAACCCGCTTTGATTTTGCTTGCCGGGTGCGCGGGGATCCACAGCCACAAGGCCAGTGCGCCAAAGATGAGGATCAGCATTGGTCAACGCTCCTTGGCGTGCTCATCGCCTAGCGCCTTGGCAATGGTGCACGTGAGCGATGGGCCAAATCTGTTCGCCAGGAAGTTGTGCCCGTAGTCGGCCAGCGGTTCGGCGGCGTCCAGGTCTATCAGGCGCCGCATGTGCATCTGGCCATCGCTACCGGTGTCCAGGCATCCAAGGGCCACCGGTCCGCGCTGCCCTTGGCTCCCCCTGTTCATGTGAATGACAAGATCCAAGGCGCTGGAGGCCTGCAACGAAGTCGCCTGCACGCTCCATCCGGCGAGCGCACCCAGCGCCGCCAAGCGGGCCGGAACTGACTGCGGGTTGTTGGCGTGCATGGTGCCTGCGGCTCCCTGATGCCCCGTGTTCATGGCTGCCAGAAAATCGCGTATTTCCTCCCCACGGCATTCGCCAACGACCAGACGGTCAGGGCGCATGCGCAGGGCTTGGACAACCAAATCCTTCAGCTGCACCTGGCCGGCAGATTCGACGTTGGCCGACCGGGTTTGCAAGGACACAACATGCGGGTGCGGTACATGCAGTTCTTGCGAGTCTTCCACGATGACCAGACGGTGCCGCGGATTGGCTTCGGCAAGCATGGCTTGCAGGAGGGTAGTTTTGCCGCTGCCTGTTCCTCCGGTAATCAGGAAGTTCATCTGGCGTTCCACGATGGCTTGAAGCAGCGGTAGCCAGAACCCGTTCGATCCTTCCAGGACGGTGCCCAGTTCGAGCTGGGCACTGCGCTTGACGCGAATCGAGATCAGCGGTCCGGCTGTGGCAATTGGAGGCAGTACAGCGTGGACGCGGTAATTCTTCAAGCTCATGTCCATGAACGGGCTAGCTGAATCGAGCCGTCGGCCCGCAAGGGTTGCAAGATGGACGGCCAGGGTCCGAACCTGCTCTGGGGAAGAAAACCGGAATTCGGTGGGCTGCAGGCCGGCCGGAGAATCCGTCCAGACCATCCCTTGCCCGTCGACCAGGACATCGGTCACCTCGGGCCGCTGTGCGAAAGGCTCGAGGATTGATAATCCTGCCACTTCGTTCTGCAGCGATTCCAGCGATTGTGCGGCACCTTGGGAACCCAGAGCCGCGCCGGAGTCGTGAACGGCTCCTGCCAAGGCAATCGCATCAAGCTGCCCGCCGGTGAGCAATGCGCGTTCACGCACGGATTCAAGGATTTTGGCATCCAGCACAGGCCCGCCCGTTGATGGGTTGGCGTTGTGGCTATGCCGGCCCGGGCTCATGGGTGCTGCTCCTTCATTTGCGGTATCAGGCAGAGGTTGGACAGGTGCTGGCGCAATGCCCGGGATTTGAAACTGTCGTATAATTGGCCGCGCTCGATCGCTTTGCTGATCCGGGGAAAATCGGGGAAGGCACCAAGAATCTGAGGAAAACCCGCAGGGGTGCTGCGTAGTTTCTGTTCCCCGCACAGCACCACTTCCCCAGAGGCTGGCACGGTCAGCGAACTGACAGTGGCGATATTCCGGTCTATGAATTGGTTCAGTGCCAGCCGTTGCGGATGCGGTGCGCGCCCGGCATCCACTACGACCAGATCGAATCCTTGCCGGGCGGCGGCCAGCAGGCGGATCACCAGCTGGTCCTCCAGCTCATGCGTTCTGCTTGCCTGGGACCAGGTCAAGATCGCGGTATCGCGAAGCTTCGGCAGCGTTTCAGCCAGTTGATGAGCAGCAAGCGCGCCACCGGATTGCCGCAATTCTTCCCATCCAATTCCCGTTGGCGGTTGGGTGCAAACCAGCGGCCAAGCGCCCTGGGAATGCGGATCCAGATCAATCATGGCGCTGCGAAGACCACTTAATGTCCCGGCATGCGCCAGCAACAGGGCCAGGGTCGTTGTTCCCAGCCCGCCTGCTGTGGAATGCAGTGCCAGTGTGTGTCCATGCCCTGCCCTCATGGCCCATAGACCCAGGTACTCGCCGAGCCATTGGCTGGCCGAGGGCAAAACTGCCACCCTTGCCTTGGGAATTCTGCTGGCCAAGCTCCACACGATGGCCTCGCCATCTTCCAGACCGACCAGGACATCCACCGGCCGGCTCGTATTTTCGGCTAGTGCTGCCATGTCGCTGCCCCACAGCACCGGCCCAGAACCATCGGCGGGCAGCAGCTGCGGGTCGGTGCATTTGTTGATTCTCACCGCCGCGCCGACCGCGATCACTGCGCATCGCTCAATAATCCGTGCATCGTTGCTCACGATGGTGCAGATCGGTTCATCTTCCGCCGTGTGGTCAGCCGCTGCCGGCCTCCTGGTGCTGTTCGGAGGCGCCTGCGCGAAATCCAGTTCAGTCATCACGAATCGTTGGGTGTCCTTCAGCGGTTTAGCCGATGAGGACTCTGATAGCCATTTCATGCATCGAGCGTGGCATCTGCCTAATCATTTGCGTGCCGCTCGCCAACCAACTGGGGATATCGGCCGCTGGCACGGCACAATAGATCCATGAGTGCCATCGCTTTCCTTGCTGCCGATCCTGATGGCTATGCCCTGATCGATCTTCGCGACCAGTATTCTGGCAACTCGCTGCAGCCGGTCGTCTCGGTATCCCGGGATGATTTTGCCGGATTTGTTGCCGAAATCGAAGCACGGCATTCGCCCCGATGGGCCATGCTCCGCACCACCCCGTGGATGCAGCCACTTGTTTCTGCGGGTGTTCATCTGGCCAAGGCCTGCATTCTCTCCTTGGCCCAACGCATCTTGCACCGCTCGCCGCTGAGTGAGGAAAAGCTCGAAGACTTCGATCTTGAACGACCAGTTCAGGCTCACGAAAGGGCCAACCAGGATGCGCTCTTTGCCGCCCCGACCTCCGGCGAATCCCTTTCCGAGCTCGTAGCCATGTACGTTGCCCAGCGCAAGGCGTTGCCGCAGGATCCCAGCACCCGTCAGCGTCTGGAATTATTGATCCACGCCGAATCGGTAGGTGCGTTGATTGCCTGCGAGATGGAAGCGGCCGGTTTGTCGTGGGATGAAGCCGGACACCGCGCCCTGCTGCGCGAGCAATTGGGCGAACGCGTATCCGACTATGGACGGCCGCCGAAACTCGCGGCCAAGGCCCAGCAATTGGCCAAGGCATTAGGCAGTCCCGGGCTCAATCCGGATTCGCCGCAGGAGCTGTTGCGCGCCCTGCATAAGGCCGGTTTCGCGGTGAGCTCGGTGCGGGCCTGGGAACTGGAGCAGATCAAGCATCCATTGATTTCTGAGGTTCTTGAATACAAGAAACTCTCGCGTCTTGCCAGCACCCATGGTGATGCGTGGTTGGATCAATGGGTGAAAGGCGGCCGTTTCCATCCGCATTATGTGCTGGGAACGGTGACTTCAGGACGCTGGGCCGCTTCTGGTGGCGGGGCGCTCCAATTGCCGCATTCCATCCGGCAGGTCGTGCGCACCCGTCCCGGCTCGACGTTTGTGGTGGCCGACGGGAGGCAACTGGAACCTCGAATCCTGGCAGCTATTTCCAATGACCAGCAATTGCAAAAAGCAGGCCAGCAAGATGACCTGTACCAGTGGCTGCTCGATGCCCAGCTCGTGGCTTCCCGAGATGAGGCCAAGCTGGGCATGCTCTCGGTCATCTACGGCGGTGGCGGCGGTGCTTCAGGTGCAGTGGGTGCGGCCCTGACCCGCAGTTTTCCCACCGCCATGCGTTTTGTCGAACAGGCAGCTCTTGCCGGCGAGCAAGGTGAAGGCGTGCGCAGTTTCCTCGGCCGCGGCTGCCCGCCAGCCGATGAGCAGTGGCTGCAGGCGCAGAAAGCTACCAACGATGAAGCATCGCAGCGGGCTGCTGACGGCGCGGCGAGAGCCCGCGGCCGGTTCACCAGGAACTTTGTCGTACAGGCGACCGCCGCGGAGTGGGCTTTGGTGTGGATGGGCCACGCACGGCACCTGATCCATCAGGCCGGGTGGAGCCAGACCTGCCGCCAGGTGTTCTTTGTCCATGACGAAATCGTCTTTGAATGCCCCACCGAATTGGCTGGGCAACTGCAGGAGCTCATCCGGCATGCGGCCATGCTCGCCGGGCGTTCCCTGTTCGGCCAGGCCTCGCCGCGCTTCCCGGTCAGTGTTGCGATCTCCGGGAACTACGCGGATGCGAAGTAGCCGGCTTCAGGCCATGCGCAGTTCACGGCGGTTGTTCCACGGCTGGGTCCAACCCAGCTCGTTGAACAGCCTGTCCAGCACGATCGCGGTGAAGCCCCAGATGATCCGGTCTTCAAAATCGAAGGCCGGGGACTTGAACTTCTGATTGCCGCGCTGCACCACGCCGGTCAGGCGATTCCTCGGCTCCAGCAGGTGCGCCACCGGGGCGCGGAATACGCCGGCGCTTTCGGCCGGGTCAGCCGGATAGACCCTGGATTCGGTATGCCACCAGCCAATCACCGGGGTGACCAGGAAGTTCGAAACCGGCAATTCGGTTTCCCCCAAGGTGCCCAGGACCTCGATCCCGGAGGTGTCCACGCCAGTTTCCTCCCACGCCTCGCGCAAGGCGGCGTCGGCAACGCTCGAATCCTCCTGGTCGATCCCGCCTCCGGGGAAAGCGATCTGGCCCGCGTGCTTGCGCAGGGTCGCGGCGCGCTCCACGAACAGCACGTCCAGATCGCCGGCCCGGGAGTGCGGCTCCAGGGCCGCTTCGCCGGCAGCACCGAACAGGATCAGGACCGCGGCACGGCGCGCAGCACCGAGCTCGATATCGCTCATCACCCATTCGCTGGGCAGTTTCTGCGTTGCCCCGACCTGTGCCGTGTGGCGGGCAATTACTTTTTCCAGTTCCAAGCGCGCGCTCATGCGTCCAATCCGTATCCTTCAGCCCTCAGCTCGCGGCGGGTTGCGCCGGCGATCATTTTCGCCAGCAATTCTTCCCGTCCTGGTGCGAGCTCATACTTGAGCAACGCTGTGGCCTTGGCAGGTATTTCCTCGCCGATGCCGAACGAGGGGCAAAGCTTGGCGATGGCGCAGGCCCCGCAGGCAGGTTTGCGCGAGTGGCAGACGCGGCGGCCATGGAAGACCACGCGGTGGCTGAGCATCGTCCAGTCGCGTTTTTCGAACAGTTCCCCCACCGCGTGCTCGACCTTGACCGGATCGGTTTCATCGGTCCACCCAAAGCGGTTGGCCAGGCGCCCGAAGTGGGTGTCCACGGTGATTCCGGGAACACCGAAGGCATTTCCCAGCACGACGTTGGCGGTTTTGCGTCCCACCCCGGGAAGCTTCACCAGCTCTTCGAGCTTGGCTGGCACTTCTCCGTCAAAGCGTTCAACCAAGGCGGCGGATAGCCCGAGCAGGGAGTCCGTCTTGGCGCGGAAGAAACCGGTGGGGCGGATCAGCTGCTCAAGCTCGCCCCGTTCGGCTTGGCTCATTGCGTGGGCGTCCGGGAAACGGGCGAAGAGCGCTGGAGTGATGGCATTGACCCGCACGTCGGTGGTCTGCGCGGAGAGCACGGTGGCTACCAGCAGTTCGAAGGGGTTCTCGAAGTCCAGTTCGGGCACCGCGTAGGGGTAGGCCTTCGCCAGTTCCCGGTTGATCTTGCGTGCCCGGCGCTTCAGCCCCAGCTCGGTTTCGTTGTCCAATTTCTTCGCCACGCTTTAGATCGTGTCATGAGGGCGTGAAGTTTTCACCCTTGGACACCACCTTGGCGTGCTGTTCATCGCGTGCAGCTAACCGCTCGGCGCACAAATTACCCCATTTCCCCTTTCCCGGTGACACAAAGCACACCGGCCCTGCTGGAGGATGTAACTTTGATCACAGGGAAATATTTGTGACTACGCGGAAGGACGCGAACCCAGTGAGTGATTCGAAAACCTTGGATAACCTGTCGACCGAAACCCGTTCCTTTGCCCCGAGCAAGGACTTCAGCGATCAGGCCATCGCAACGCAGGCCCGCTACGACGCAGCCAAGGCAGACCGCTTGGGCTATTGGGCGGACCAGGCACGCCAGGTACTGACCTGGGACACCGATTTCACTGAAACCTTGGACTGGTCGCAGGCACCGGTGGCCAAGTGGTTCGTCGGCGGCAAGCTCAACGCGGCCTACAACGCGCTGGACCGCCATGTGGAAAACGGCCTGGGCGACCGCGTCGCCATCTACTTCGAAGGCGAGCCGGGCGATACCCGCACCTACACTTACGCGCAGCTGACCGAAGAGGTCAAGAAGGCCGCCAACGCTTTCGAATCCCTGGGCGTGGCCAAGGGCGACCGCGTGGCCGTCTACCTGCCAATGATCCCGGAAGCCGTCATCACCATGCTGGCCTGCGCCCGCATCGGCGCCATCCACTCGGTGGTCTTCGGCGGCTTCTCCGCCGACGCGCTGCGCAGCCGCATCGATGATGCGGACGCCAAGCTCGTGGTCACCGCCGATGGCACCTGGCGCCGCGGCAAGCCGTCCTCGCTGAAGCCGGCAGTCGATGCGGCGCTGGAAGCACCGGGCCACACCGTGGAAAACGTTCTGGTGGTCAAGCGCAACGGCGAGCCCACCGAATTCGGCGCACTGGACAAGTGGTGGGATGACGTCGTCGGCACCGCCGCCACCGAGCACACTGCGGTAGCCCACGACTCCGAGCACCCGTTGTTCGTGCTGTATACCTCGGGCACCACTGGCAAGCCCAAGGGCATTGTGCACACCACCGGCGGCTTCTTGGCCCAGGGCGCCGTGACCCACCGCGACACCTTCGATTTGCACCCGGAAACCGACGTGTACTGGTGCACCGCGGACATCGGCTGGGTGACCGGCCATTCCTACGTCACCTACGCGCCGCTGGTCAACGGCGCCACCCAGGTGATCTACGAGGGCACCCCGGATACCCCGCACCAGGGCCGCTGGTGGGAACTGGTGGAAAAGTACGGCGTCACCATCCTGTACACCGCGCCCACCGCAATCCGCACCTTCATGAAGTGGGGCCGCGAGATCCCCGATGGCTACGACCTGTCCTCGCTGCGCGTGCTGGGTTCGGTGGGCGAACCGATCAACCCGGAAGCATGGATGTGGTACCGCGATGCCATCGGCACCAACAACGGCAAGAACGGCGAGCGCAAGGAACACCCGGCCCCGATCGTGGACACCTGGTGGCAGACCGAAACCGGCGCGCACATGATCGCTCCGCTGCCGGGTGTCACCGCAACCAAGCCGGGTTCGGCCCAGGTGGCCGTGCCGGGCATCGCCATTGACGTGGTGGATGAAGCCGGCGAATCCGTGGCCGACGGCGAGGGCGGCTTCCTCGTCATCCGCGAGCCGTGGCCAGCGATGCTGCGCGGCATCTGGGGCGACATGGAACGCTACAAGGACACCTACTGGTCGCGGTTCGAGAACATGTACTTCGCTGGCGACGGTGCGAAGAAGGACGCCGATGGCGATATCTGGCTGCTGGGCCGCGTGGATGACGTGATGAACGTCTCCGGGCACCGCCTGTCCACCACCGAGATCGAGTCCTCGCTGGTCGCCCACCCATACGTGGCAGAGGCCGCCGTGGTGGGAGCGAAGGACGAGACCACCGGCGAGGCCGTGGTGGCCTTCGTGATCCTGCAAACCGAGCCGGCGGAAGGCGAGGATGTGGTGGCGACCCTGCGCAACCACGTGGGCAAGGACATCGGCCCGATCGCCAAGCCGAAGCATGTGCTGGTGGTTCCGGAACTGCCTAAGACCCGCTCGGGCAAGATCATGCGCCGCCTGCTCAAGGACGTGGCCGAGGGCCGCGAGGTCGGCGATGCCACCACGCTGTCCGATTCAACGGTGATGAGCCAGATCGCGCAGTCCATGGGCAAATAGCCTCAGCACGCCCCAGTGCAGCAAGCCGCCGTTCGTCCACACCGCTGGTGTGGACGCACGGCGGCTTCTTGTATTACGGGGCCAAAGAATTCGGGCGGGAATTTCCCGGTTGTGTAATAGATTTGAGTTCATGACTGAGAACGCATCGAACACCATCTTGCTGCTCAACGGCCCCAACCTGAATCTGCTGGGCACCCGGGAGCCGGAAATCTATGGCCACGACACCCTGGCCGATGTTGAGCAGCTGGCCCGGGAAACCGCTGCGGCCCTCGGCTTCGAATTGCGCGCCTTGCAGTCCAACCATGAGGGTGTGCTCATCGACGCGATTCACGAGGCCCGCACTACCGCAGCCGGCATCATCATGAACCCCGGCGCATTCACCCATACATCTGTGGCTATTGCCGATGCCATCAGCGGCGTGCAGTTGCCAGCCATCGAGGTGCACATCTCGAACGTGCACAAGCGTGAAGCGTTCCGCCACCATTCCTTCATCTCGCCGGTAGCCAGCTCGATCATCATCGGTGCGGGCGTGCACGGCTACAAGCTGGCGGTTCAGCAGCTCGCGCATTTGCTGGGCAAATAGCCGCAAGCCCTAGCCGGTGACGCAGTCGCCTGTTTTGATGCTGGTGCGCCGATCGCCGCCCAGCTCCATGGCGTTCTCGATCTCTTCGAGGCTCAGGGCGAAGCCGACCTCGTCATCGCTGCGCGACTTGGCGAAGATCAAGCCCACCGCGTCGCCGGATTCATCCAGCAGCGGTCCGCCGGAATTGCCCTGGGCTACTTCCGCGGTGAGCTGGTAGACAGAGATTCGAGATGGGTCCGCGCCATAGATATTGGCAATGGAGACGAAGGCACGGGAAGCGATCAAGGCTCCGCGGATCTGCTGCGGGCCGCCCGCTGGGTGCCCGACAAAGGTTGCCGAGTCGCCGCGCATCAGGTCATCAGCGGCGAGGTCGATAGGCTCTGCCTCCAGCCCTTCGACGTAAAGCAGCGCGATGTCGGCCTTGGGATCGAAATAAACAACCTTTCCGCGGTGAACTTCGTCACCGCCGACCTCCACGGTTGCCGCGCTCAATCCGGCGACCACGTGCGCGTTGGTCATGACCAGCTCGTGGTCGACAACGAAGCCTGAGCCGGTCAGGTTCACACCGCATTGCACCGCGGTACCGGAGATCTTGGCGGCCGATTGGGCAGCGGCCAGCTGCAGGTCGTTAGCTGCCCATTCGGTGTTGGCCGGCGCCTGGACCGGGGGCGCGAAAGGCTCCAGGAATGCGGGGAGGGTTTCGGCGATCACCTTGGAGCGTGCGGTGGAAATCGCGGCATCGACAAACTCGGGTGTCAGGCCACGAATCGAGTCGATCATCTTGGACTTGCTGATCTCCAGCGAAAGCCTTGGAATACCCATGCTTGAAGTGGAAAAGGCCAAGCCACCGATGATTGTGGCGGTAATGAACACCGACAGCACGCCACCGGCAATGCGGTCCGCGGCACGCAGGAAATCGACATTCATCCAGTGGCGGATGCGGGTTGCAATCACCCGTCCCAGAGCTTGCCCGAGAATGATCAGCACGGCTGCGGTAGCTATCATCAGGCCGACCCGCCACCAGGGGTTCGTGGCGAAGGTGGAAACCAGCGGGATGGCGAAGAATGCGGCGACGCCGCCGACAATCAGGCCGAGCATGTCGCCAATGGTCAGCAGAAAACCTCGACGAACTCCAACAACGAAAAACGTCAGCAAAACAGCGCAGATGACTACGTCGAGCCAGCTGAAAATTCCGAGCACCAAGACCCCAGTTCATTCATAAAGTTCGTATAGACCCAAGGTACCCTTAGAAGCTGATGGATTTCTGCGAGCAGATTCGCGAGTTTTAGTCGAATGTGCGTGATTTTCAACATTTTCTTGGTTAAACCACGTGTGGAAACTGTCACATTGTTACCGAATACGGCACAATGAAGTAAGCGCCTACTACTGTTGACAGGAGATTTAATGGATATCGAGGTACTGCGTCGCGCGCCACTGTTTGCGTCGCTTGGTGATGAAGTATTCGCCGCGCTAACCGAAGAATTGACCGAGGTTGATCTCTCCCGCGGCGCATCGGTGTTCCGTGAAGGCGATCAGGGTGACCGTCTGTACTTCATCGTTTCGGGCAAGATCAAGCTGGGTCGCACCTCTTCGGATGGTCGCGAGAACCTGATTGCTGTTCTTGGCCCAGGCGAACTGTTTGGCGAGATGGCATTGTTCGATCCACACCCACGCAACGCAACTGCAACCGCCGTGTCCGAGACCCGCTTGGCGGGCCTGAGCCACGAGAACATGCGCAAGGCTATCTTGAACTCCCCTGAGGTCTCGATCCAGCTGCTGCAGGCTCTGGCTGCACGTCTGCGTCGTACCAATGAGTCCCTGGCCGATCTGGTCTTCTCTGACGTTCCTGGCCGTGTTGCCAAGGCTCTGTTGGATCTGGCTGACCGCTTCGGTCGCCCAGCTACCGACGGCATCCTGGTTGCCCACGAACTGACTCAGGAAGAGCTGGCTCAGCTCGTTGGTGCTTCCCGCGAAACCGTGAACAAGGCTCTGGCCGAGTTCGTGCAGCGCGGCTGGCTGCGCCTGGAAGCACGCGCCGTCGTGATCCTGGATATCCAGCGTCTGCGCCAGCGCTCGCGCTAAACCGCAGTGATGCAAACAGGCCGGGAATCCTTCAAGGATTCCCGGCCTGCTTTGTTTAAGTTCTGCTCTCAGTGCCCGGCAGTAGTCTGCCATGGGCGGGAGGATTCAGCGCTCATGGAGCCAAGGACTTCCAGATAGTAAATGCCATCGCGCACCAGCAGGTCCGGATGCTTGAGATTCAACGAACGGGCCCGCGAAAGGTAGGCGACCACTCCATTGGCCTCCGCCATGGCTTCCAGGATCATTTCCACCGCCGGGTAGCTGATCTCCGAGAGCGCGAGTTTCACTGTGTTGGGTTGGCCAACGCTGTCCCCCAGCTCGCTGGTGCTGCGTTTGGCCAATATTTCCCCGGCGGCACACCAGCGCCCCCATTTGCCTTTGCCGCGCAGCAAGGCAGCCTCCTGGCGGTTGGGCACGGTGGCAGTGAAGTACCAGGTGTCGAAACGGCGCAGGGCAAAGTTCGGGTTGAGCCAGTGGGATACCGGACGCAAAAGGTCTGTGCGCAAGCCCAGTCCGCGGCGGCGCAGGAATTCGTCGAAGGCCAGGTCCTGTCCGGCGATTGCTTCGCGGGCGGTCATCCAGTCTTCTGCATCGGTCATTTCGACCACGGATTGCTCATCGGTGCCGGCCAGCAGGATTCCGGTCTCTTCGAAAAGCTCGCGAATGGCGCAAACGATGTATGCCTGCGCCAACTGCTGGTCCAGCATGTCCATGCGCTTGGACCATTGGGACAGGCTCGGACCGAACCATTGGTAGGTGGCACGGTCGCTCGCCTCGTGGCTGCCGCCTGGAAAGGCCACGTTGCCCAGTGGGGAGCCCCCGGGGCGATAAGTCAGATAGGTCTCCACGCCGTGGGAAGAATCCCTCACAAGGCAGATGGAGGACGCGCGCCGCGGGGTGCGCGGCGTGCGCGAACCGAAAGAGAACCAGTTTTCGGCGGTGGCAATTTGATGCGGTGGCAAATCAAAGAGCCGGCGCACCATACCGCTGCGCGGCCCCGCCGGGAATGCCCGTCGGGACCGCGCAGCAGGAAGCTGGCTTGAATTACTCAAATTCGGCGATGACCTCGACCTCGACAGGTGCATCCAGCGGCAGAACGGCAACGCCGACGGCCGAGCGTGCGTGCAAGCCTGCATCGCCGAGTACCTCGCCGAAGAACTCCGATGCCCCGTTGATGACGCCTGGCTGTCCGGTGAAGTCCGGTGCCGACGACACGAAACCGACAACCTTCACGATGCGCTTAATGCGATCTAGATCACCAATTTCGGCCTTGATGGCGGCTAGCGCGTTAAGCGCAGCGGTCTGCGCCTGTGCCTTCGCCTCCTCGGCCGAAACCTCGGCACCAACCTTTCCAACGGCTGTGAGTTCACCCTTAATCAGCGGAAGCTGGCCGGAGGTGTAGACATAGTTGCCGGTGGTAACGGCTGGCAGGTAGGCGGCTACCGGCTTTGCCACAGCTGGCAAGGCATGACCGAGCTCGGCCAGACGGGCCTCGACACGCGAGGAAGTAGCTTCTTGCATGGGATTTCTCCTTCAGTAAATGTTGTTGCTAGTTACGCTTTCGGACGCTTCATGTAGGCCACTGGAGATGAGCCGTTGGGGCCTGGAACCACGGTTACCAGCTCCCAGCCATCGTCACCCCACTGGTCCAAAATCTGCTTCGTAGCGTGAATCAAAAGCGGCAAAGTGGCGTATTCCCATTTAGTCATACTCGATACGTTAGCGCGTCCTTGTAAACTAGTGGGTATGGCAGCCAAGAAGTCCCCTTTTTTTGATACCGCTACCACCCTGGGAAAAGTCGTTGCATTCTTCGGAATCAGCGCCCTGTGTGGTGTGCTCGCAGCAGGCATGCTCGTGCCCATTGCAGCTATCGCAAAAACCGGTTTGAGCACCGGTAACAACATCGTCAGCGCGCTCCCGAGCTCGTTTGAAAAGCTCCCCATCCCGGAGCCTTCCACGATCCTTGACGCTGATGGCAAGGCCATTGCGAACTTCTACCAGCAAAATCGCCAGCCTGTGAAGCTAGATGACATCTCGCCGAACATGCGCAAGGCGATCATCTCGGTGGAAGACGAGCGTTTCTACGAGCACAAGGGCATCGACCCCAAGGGCATCGCCCGTGCAGTAGTTGGCAACCTCACCTCTTCGAGCCGCTCTGGTGCGTCCACCCTGACCCAGCAGTACGTGAACAACCTGCTGGTGAATAACCAGGTGCTCACCGGTTCGGACGAATCCACTGTGTCCGGCCAGAAGGGCTACTCGGATAAGATCCGCGAGCTGAAGTACGCGGTGGCCATCGAGAAGGAAATGTCCAAGGACCAGATCCTGGAAGGCTACCTGAACCTGGTGCTCTTCTCGGGTCGCGAGTACGGCGTTCAGGCTGCCGCTCAACGCTTCTACTCAACCGATGCCAAGGACTTGAACGTGCAGCAGTCGGCCATGCTTGCCGGCATGGTCCAGCTGCCAAACGTCTACAACCCGATCAACAACCCTGAGCGATCCATCGACCGCCGCAACAAGGTGCTGGGCAACATGTACCGCACCGGCGCAATCACCAAGAAGGAATACGACAAGGCGGTGAAGTCGGATCTGGAACTGGATCCGCGCACGTCGCCTTCCGGTTGCACCGCAGCCAAGGAAAATGCGTATTTCTGCGACTATGTCACCAATCTGATCCTTTCCGATGACACCTATGGCAAGACCAAGGAAGATCGTGAAGGCCTTCTGTACCGTGGCGGCTTGACCATCAAGACCACCCTGAACAGCAAGCTGAACAAGAAAGCCGCCAAGGACGCTCGAGCTTCGATCGACCCCAAGGCCAAGTCCAACTCCGACGTTTACGCATCGATCGTTTCGGTCGAACCGGGCTCCGGCAAGATCTTGACCATGGCGCAGAACACCACTTACGGTCCGGAGATCGAAGGCACTGGCGAAAACACCTACTACAACTTCGCCGTAGAACGTTCGCTCGGAGGTGCCGGTGGCTTCCAGGGCGGTTCCACTATGAAGCCTTATACCACTTTGGCTTGGCTCAAAGAGGGGCACAATATGTGGGACACCATCAATGCCAAGCGTCAGGCATTCATGCCAGGCTACAAGTTCCGCGCTTCCTGCCTACCGGGCGGCACGTCAACCGTCGGAGCCAAATGGGAACCCAAGAATGCGTCTCGGGGTTTCTATCGCAAGATGAAGGTCAATTACGGTCTGAAATGGTCAATCAACTCCGCGACCGTGCAGGAAGCAACCAAACTTGATCTGTGCAACATCACGGACTACATCGATGCGCTGGGCGTCAAATCACAGGAAGCAGGCAAGGGAGGCACTCCGGCCCCATTCAGCCCTGCTAACCCCTCATTTATCATCGGTTCTGAGAAAATCACTCCTCTGTCCCAGGCCGCTGCTTTCGCAGCTTTTGCCAATAGAGGCGAGTACTGCGAACCACGTGCGCTGACCAGCGTGACTGACAAGGACGGCAACGAATACAAGGTCAAGAAGGAATCCTGCTCGCAAGAAGTAGATCCGACCTACATTGCGGACCTGAATGGCACTCTGAGCGATATTGCGAAGAACCGCGTTGCTAAGGGAGCAATTAGCGTTCCAATTGCTGGCAAGACCGGTACCAACAACGGTGCCACGTCCACGTGGTTTGTCGGCTACACCTCAGGCATTTCCAGCGCTGCATGGGTCGGCCGACTCAGGGGCCAGGGCGAAGAAGTTAAAGAAAATTGGATGCACAACGCCATGATCAATGACACTCGGGCCCCGGACATGGTCGACTCCTCGACGTACGCCGCTCCGCTGTGGGTCAATTTCATGGAAGAAGCTGTTTACGAATACGAGCACAACAACTTCGGTTCGGCCCGTCGCCAGCCGCCTCCGCCAAAGCCGAAGGAAGAAGACGATTCCAAGTCCGACTCGGATGAGAAGGACAATGACAAGGAAGAGTCGAAGGAAGATTCCAAGCCTAAGGAAGAATCCTCGCCGAAGCCCGACTCCGATAACAAAGGCAACGGAAACGGCAATGGAAACGGCAACGGCAAGAAGTCCGATGACTAGCTGAATATTCGAAAGGCCGCGTTCAACTTTGGTTGGACGCGGCCTTTCGGTTTAGATTGGCATAGGAGAACTCCACCAGAAGTTGCCTCCGGGCTTGAAAGGACGATGGCACAGAAGTCATGGTTGAACAGAATAATTTCGCTTCGGCATTACGTCATGCCAGCGGTACTGCGGCCCTTGCCGCCACCGGCGCTCTGGCCATCGGCGGAGCTCTGGTGGGCTATGGCATGCTGGAGGCCCAGAGGTTTGGGCTGCGCCACGAATCGCTTAAGGTCCTGCCCCGCGGATACGGCGACATCAAGGTCCTGCACCTTTCGGACATCCACATGGTTCCAGGGCAGGAAGCCAAAACCCAGTGGCTGCGCGGTCTGGCTGATCTGAAGCCCGACTTTGTCATCAACACCGGGGATAACCTCAGCCACCGCAAGGCCGTGCCGGCTTTGATCAAGGCGCTGGAACCGCTGATGGCTTTCCCTGGCGCCTTCGTTCCCGGGTCCAATTGCTACTACGCTCCGAAGCTGAAGAACCCGTTCAGGTATTTGGCTCCTTCCACCGGAACTCCCAACCCTGCCCCGCGCGACCAGTTGCCGTTCGAAGAAATGCACCGGACCTTCGGCGGAGCCGGCTGGATCAACATGTCCAACCGTGCGCATTCCACGGTGCTCAATGGCCTGCGCCTGGATCTTACCGGCGTGGATGATCCGCACATCGACCGGGACCTCTTCGCTGGCTGGCCGCGTGGTTCCTCCTCAAGCAGCCAGGCGCCCCACGTGCGCATTGCGCTCACCCACGCGCCCTACCAGCGGGTTCTTGACCAATTCACCGAGGCGAAGGCTGATGTCATTTTCGCTGGCCACACCCACGGCGGCCAGGTGTGCATCCCGGGCTATGGCGCATTGGTCTCCAACTGCGATCTGCCTACGTGGCGCGCCCGCGGCCTGAGCGATTGGGAATGCAACGGCAACACCGTTCCGTTGAATGTTTCCGCTGGCGTGGGCACCTCGCGCTTCGCTCCGATTCGCTTCGCCTGCCCGCCGGAAGCCATCATGGTTACCCTGGCTGCCCGCGACTAAGCCACGAAATTTCTTCGGGTAATCCCCGGTCAAGCACCTTCTTGGTGCTCGACCGGGGATTATTTGCCTCCAATGTGAAGCACTTCTTTCCAATAGTTGCCTATTGATTGAATTATCCCAACTACTGCCGGTAGTCTGTAACTCTGTCAAACTTCTGGATGAATGCGGGGTACCGTGGCTCAAGCTCAACAGGCCGGTTCGAAAGATCCGGTCCCGCTCTCCGCAACACTGAAACGGCTTGCTCCTTTCGTCAAGCCGATCTTCCCCCGGCTCTTTTGCGGTTTCCTCTGCGCGCTCGGCGCCGGAATTGTCGCGCTGGCCATCCCCCAGGTGCTCGCCTGGCTGGTCAATGTCGTCCTGCATCGTGATGGGGCAGCCTCGGAGGTGTGGCTCTCTGTTGGCATCGTTGCCGCATTGGGCCTTGTCGAAGCCCTGCTGATCTTCCTGCGCCGCCAATTCGTGCTGAATCCCGCAGCAGGCCTTGAAGCGCAGATGCGCATCCGCTTCTACAAGCACCTGCAGCGCCTGCCCGTGGCGTTCCACGAACGCTGGGGCTCGGGGCAGCTTCTCTCCCGCTCCATGTCGGATCTCTCCTTGTTGCGCCGTTGGCTCGCGTTCGGCGCGATGATGCTGGTTGTTGAAACCGTCACCGTCATCACCGGGCTGGTGCTGATGTTCACCCATTCATGGATCCTGGGACTGCTCTACCTGCTGGGATCTATCCCGATTGCCATCAAGGCCTACCGTTTCCGCAACGACTACCGGGCCGCCAGCCGCCGCAGCCAGGACCAGGCTGGGGACCTGGCCACCGCGGTGGAAGAATCAGTGCACGGTATCCGCGTCATCAAGGCCTTCGGCCGCGGGCCGCATGTCTACGCGGGCTTCAGCGCCCAGGCAAAGTCCCTGCAGGAAACCGAAATAACCAAGGCCAAGACGCTGGCCAGCTTCCTGCTCACCGTGGTTGCGGTGCCCGAAACCATTCTGGGCATCGGCTTGCTCATCGGCATTGCCCAGGTCGCCAACGGCACGCTGAGCGTCGGCTCGCTGGTGGCCTACTTCGCCATCGCCGCGGTCATCGCCGGCCCCGTCGAGGGCATGGGAATGCTGCTGGGCATGACGCTGAGCACCAAAACTGCGCTGGACCGCCACTTCGAGGTCATGGATTCAATCAATGACATCGATTCCCCCGCGCAGCCCCGGGTCCCTGCAGAACGCGATGGCAGCGTGAAGCTGGAGCATGTGCGCTTCGCCTACCCGGATACCGCCGGTACCCACCGGCCGATCCTGGCCGACATCAATCTGGAGATCCGTCCCGGGGAAACCATGGCCCTTGTCGGCATCACCGGTTCGGGCAAGTCCACCTTGCTGAACCTGGTTCCGCGCCTGCATGAAGCGACCTCCGGCGAGGTGCTCATCCACGGACAGGACGTCAAGGACTGGGACCTCCAGGAACTGCGAACCGAGATCGCTGTGGCTTTCGAGGACACCACCTTGTTCTCCACCTCCATCCGCGGCAACGTGCTGCTCGGCGCCCCGGAAAACCTGGATGAGCAGCAGCGCGAAGCCCTGCTCGCCGAGGCCCTGGACGTCGCCCAGGCGCAGTTCGCCTACGCGTTGCCCGAAGGGGTAGACACCTTGATCGGCGAGGAAGGCCTGTCGCTATCGGGCGGGCAGCGCCAGCGCATCGCCTTGGCCCGCGCCATCGCAGCGCGCCCGAGCGTTCTGGTCCTCGACGATCCGCTGTCCGCCCTGGATGTGCGCACCGAGGAACTGGTCACCGAGAGGCTGCGCGAAGTCCTGGCCGGAACCACCACACTGATCGTGGCCCACCGGCCCTCGACCGTGATGCTCGCCGACCGCGTGGCGCTGCTGCGCGATGGCCGCATCGACGCGGTGGGAAGCCACGCCCACCTGTTGAGCACCAATGAGCATTACCGATTCGTCATCGCCAGCCTGGATGACGAAGACCAGCCAGCCACCGTGGAGGTCTCCCGATGAGCAAGCCACTGGGCGTCGCCAATGAAGACGCCATCAAGCTCTCTGCCGCCGAACGCAAGGTCGTGCGGCAACGTTCCTTCCGGCTGCTGGCCTCGCTGGCCGTGCCGCAGAAGAAGCTGTTCGTCCTCACCGTGGTGCTGGTGCTGTTCTCCAACGCGGCACGCGTGCTGCTTCCGGTGCTGATCGCCTTCTCGATCGACTGGACCCTGCCGCAGGTGCGCGAAGGCAACTGGGGCGCCCTGGGGATGACCGGGGCCGGATACATCGTGTGCGCCGTGCTCAGCGGCGTGCTGCTCTCCTGGTACATCACCAGCGCGGCGAAGATCTCCCAGGCGATGCTCCTGGATCTGCGCCAGCAGGTCTTCCGCCATACCCAGCGGCTGAGCCTCGAATTCCACGAGAACTACACCTCCGGGCGGATCATTTCCCGGCAGACCTCCGATCTGGAAACGCTGCGCGAGCTGCTCGATCAAGGCGTCTCGGAACTGGCCTCCTCCTGCGTGTTCGTGGTCTTCACCCTGGTCTCGATTTTCTTCCTCGACTGGCGCAGCGGCCTGGTGGTCTGCGTGGCCGCCCTCCCGGTAGCGATCCTCTTCTTCTGGTACCAGCGCCGCTCCGAACTGCTCTACCGCGAATCCCGCGTGGTCTCGGCCAAGGTCATCTCCACCTTCGTGGAAACCATGACCGGCATCCGCGCGGTCAAGGCCTTCCGCCGCGAGGAAGCCAACGACGCGAACTACTCGGATCTCGCGGAGCAGTACCGGGTGAACTCGGTGCGTTCCTTCAACCTCTTCGGCGTCCTGCAGCCGGGTCTGGTCCTGATCGGCAACCTGACGGTGGCGGCATTGCTGGCCTACGGCGGATTCCGCATCATCGACGGCACCATGCAGGTCGGTGCGATGGTGGCCATCCTGCTGGCCTCCAAGCGCCTGTTCCAGCCAGTGGAGCAGATCGCCATGTTCTACTCCTCGCTGCAGTCGGCCACCGCCGCCTTGGAGAAGGTTTCGGGGCTGCTGGAGGAAGAACCGACGGTGCGCGAGCCTGCGGCCCCTCGCACCATCCGCAAGGTGGCCGGCGAGCTGGTCTTCAAGGATGCGGTCTTCGGCTACGGCGAGGGCCCGGTGATCATGGAGGAATTCGACCTGCGGATCCCGGCGGGCCAAACGGTGGCCGTGGTAGGCCAGACCGGTGCCGGCAAGTCCACGCTGGCCAAGCTCATTGCCCGCTTCTACGACCTGCGTTCGGGCACCTTGGAACTGGATTCGGTGCCGATCAACGAGCTGTCGAACAAGGAACTGCGCCAGCACGTGGTGATGGTCACCCAGGAGGCGTTCCTCTTCTCCGGATCGGTGGCCGAGAACATCGCGCTGGGCCGGCCGGGCGCCTCGCCGGAGGATATCGAGTCCGCCGCCCGTGCGGTCGGCGCCCACGAGTTCATCATGGATCTGCCTGAGGGCTACGGCACCGACGTGAACAAGCGAGGCGGACGGGTCTCGGCCGGCCAGCGCCAGCTGATTTCCTTTGCCCGCGCCTTCCTTGCCGATCCTGCGGTGCTGATCCTTGATGAGGCCACCAGCTCCCTGGATATCCCTTCGGAACGGGCAGTGCAGCGCGGACTGCAAACCCTGCTGGGCAACCGCACCGCGCTGATCATCGCGCACCGCCTGTCCACCGTGCAGATCGCGGACCGCGTGCTGGTGGTCCACGATGGAAAGATCACCGAGGACGGCACCCCAGCGCAGCTGATTGCCGATGAAGGACGCTTCGCGGCCCTGCACAAGGCCTGGAAGGACTCGCTGGTCTGATCCCGCCCAGGACAGCGCAAAGCCCTCCGCAGATCACTTCGATCAGCGGAGGGCTTTGCCGTGCGTGGTTGTTCTTCGCCTGCGCCTAGGCGCTGAAGACCTGGCCGGTGAGCCGTTCATAGGCCTCGATGTAGCGGGCACGGGTCTTCTCGATGATTCCGGCTGGCAACTGGGGCGGTTCTTCGCCCGAGTTCTTGTCCCAACCCGATTCGGCGGAGGTCAGCCAGTCGCGGACGAACTGCTTGTCGAAGCTGGCCTGCGCCTGGCCCGGCTTGTAGGATTCGGCATCCCAGAAACGCGAGGAATCCGGGGTCAGCACCTCATCGCCCAGGGTGATCTCGCCGGTGGCCGGATCAGCTCCGAACTCCACCTTGGTATCGGCCAGGATGATGCCGCGCGCGCGGGCGATCTGCTCGGCCTGCTCGTACAGGGCTACGGTCTTCTCGCGCAGCGCCTCGGACACTTCGGCGCCAACGCGTTCCACGGTCTGCTCGAAGGAGATGTTCTCGTCGTGCTCCCCCACCTCGGCCTTGGCCGATGGGGTGAACAGCGCCGGTTCCAGGCGCGAGCCATCCACCAGTCCTGCCGGCAGTGGCAGCTCGCACACGGTCTGCGAGGCCTTGTACTCGGCCAGGCCCGATCCGGTCAGGTATCCGCGGGCGATGCACTCGATCGGGTACATCCCAAGCTTCTTGCACACCATCGCGCGTCCGGCCACCTCGGCTGGAACATCGGTGGAGATGACATGGTTGGCGAAGTCGCCCAGCTGCTCGAACCACCAGAGGCTGAGCTGGGTGAGCACCTTGCCCTTGTCCGGGATTTCGCTGGCCAGCACGAAGTCGTAGGCGCTGATGCGGTCGGAGGCCACCACGAGGACACGGTCGGTGCCTTCGAAGCTGGCGCCCGCAGGCACGTACAGGTCGCGTACCTTGCCCGAGTAGTAATGGTCCCAACCTTCTAGGTCGAGCACTTCGGTCTGGAATCCTGCCATGAGTTCTGTAGTCCTCTACTTGCTTTCGTTGGCGATGGCGATTTCGCCGCGTTCGGCCTTCAACGCAATGTCGGTGCGCGACTGGGCACCGTCCCAGCTGATCTCGGCAACCCCGGCGTACGCTGCGGCGCGGGCCGCGGCGAGGTCATCGCCCAGGCCCACCACGGCCAGTACGCGGCCACCGGAAACAATGATGTTCCCTTCAGCATCCGCGGAAGTTCCGGCATGCATCACGTGCACGCCGTCAATTCCGTTGGCTGCCTCCAGCCCGGAGATCACCGCTCCCTTGACCGGGGTGTCCGGGTAGTTCTCGGCGGCGATGACCACATCAACTGCGGTCTGCGCGGACCAGGTCAGCTGCTCGGCATCATCGAGCCGGCCCTTGGCGGCAGCCAGCAGCACACCGCCCAGCGGAGTCTTCAGCCGGGCAAGGACAGCCTGGGTTTCCGGGTCGCCGAAGCGGGCATTGAACTCGATGACGCGGATGCCGCGCTTGGTGATCGCCAAGCCGCAGTACAGCACGCCGGTGAACGGGGTGCCGCGCTTTTCCATTTCGCGCAGGGTCGGGTAGGCGACGCGGTCCATGACCTCGTCGACGAAGCTCTCAGGCAGCCATTCCAGCGGCGAGTAGGCACCCATGCCACCGGTGTTCGGGCCTTCGTCGTTATCGAAGATGCGCTTGAAGTCCTGTGCCGGGGCCAGCGGAACAGCATGCTTGCCATCGCAGATGACAAACAGGGAAACTTCTGGGCCATCGAGGAATTGTTCGATCACTACGGTTCCGCCGGCGGCAAAACAGGCTTCTGCGTGCTCCAGCGCTTCGTCGCGATCGCCGGTGACCACGACGCCCTTGCCGGCGGCCAGGCCATCGTCCTTGACCACGTACGGCGCACCGAAGTCATCCAGCGCACTGGCGGCTTCCTCGCGGTTGGTGGCCACATGGGCCATGGCGGTGGGAACCTCAGCGGCAGCCATGACGTTCTTGGCAAAAGCCTTGGACGCTTCGAGCTGCGCGGCAGCCTGGGTCGGGCCGAAGACCGGGATCTGCGCTGCGATCAGCGCATCGGAAACACCGGAAGCCAGCGGCGCTTCGGGGCCGACGACCACCAGATCGCTGCCCAGTTCCCGGGCGAGCGCGACGACTGCGGCAGGATCCTGCGCATCGATCGCGTGGGTAGTGACGTCCTGTGCGATACCGGCGTTGCCGGGGGCGCAATGAACTTCGTTGACGTAGGGGTCTGCACTCAGTGCACGGACAATTGCATGCTCACGGCCGCCTGGGCCAATAACCAGTACCTTCACCCGGTCGAGTTTACCGGAGATCCAGCGGGTCAACCGCGTCTATGACGCGCAGGCATTAGCCGCAGGCCCCGTCCATCTGGCCGCCCGCCTGGCACCGGGCCGAGGGGCGAATTCGGCGCCAGCAAGCCCAAAGCGCCCCCTGGAAGTCTTCGGCACAGCATCATGCCGGCATCCAACCGGCGCTGCGTTGGCTGAACTAGAGTTGGCATGGCTGGATTTCTCGGTTTTCCAGATCCACAGTAGATGCCCAGCGCACGCAAATATGACGTTTCTCCGTCATTGAGAGAAAGTGGAATCGACCCATGGCAATCAAACGGCGCGTTGATGAAACCGCTGGCCGAGCGGCCCTGCGCGAATGGTCCGGAACCACGCAGGGACAAGGAAAAATAGCCCGCCCGGTGCTCGCCACCGCGGTGCGCTTTTCGCTGGAGGAGCTGGCCTCCCGCGCCGAGGGCAACTCGGTCGAGGTACGCGTTCCGCCCTTCGGTGTGACTCAGTGCATAGCGGGTCCCCGGCACACCCGCGGAACACCTCCGAATGTAGTCGAAATGCCTGCTGAGCTCTGGCTTTCCCTTGCTACTGGGCGTATCGGCTGGGCCGAGGCCTTGCAGACTGGGCAATTGCATGCTTCGGGACTTAGGGCAGACTTGTCAGCGCACCTACCACTTATTGAGTACCCTTAAGGGTATGGAGCAACACCCCGCTACCCCGTCTTCTGCCGATCAGAGTGTTGAAGTGCATATTCACTCGTCGCCCAAGTTCTGGCCGTTCATTTTGACTTTCGCGGTCCTTGGCGCGCTAGCCGGTCTCATCATTGGCCTGCTTGGCGAACCATCGCAGGATTACACCCGCACCTCGGCGTCCGGATTCTTCGCCATATTCGGTGCAGGCCTGGGCGTAGGCATCGGCGCATTGGCGTATGTGATTGTTGATCGCGTGACCTCACGCAAAACCACCAAGCATCTGGCAGTTCCTCTGGCCGAGGACACTGACTCCAGCGGACTACAAGGCTAGGCAGCTTTTCTCCTGAATTAGAAGAGCAGGCGGCCGCGCACCTGGCCGCCACCCACCACATTTTTGGTCGGTGTCGACCAACTGGAACATGAGAGAATAACCAACATGGCGCGTGGCGATGGATTCTTAAATCACGACCTGCTTCCAAACGAAAAGGGGCCGCAGGATGAATGCGGCGTTTTTGGCGTTTGGGCTCCTGGCGAAGAGGTCGCAAAACTCACCTATTACGGCCTGTATGCCCTGCAGCACCGCGGACAGGAATCCGCTGGTATTGCCACGAGCGACGGTGCGCGTATCAACGTCTACAAGGACATGGGCCTGGTCTCCCAGGTGTTCGACGAGAATACGCTGAACTCCATGGCCGGCCAGCTGGCTATCGGCCACTGCCGCTACTCGACCACCGGTGCCAGCCACTGGGCCAATGCGCAGCCGACCTTGGGCCCGACCCAGGCCGGTACCGTCGCCCTGGCCCACAACGGCAATCTGACCAACTCCGCTGATCTGGCCGATATGGTCTCCGCCAAGCAGCAGGCCGAAGGCGGCAAGGTCCGCGGCGAACTCGCCCAGGGCAACACCACCGACACCGCCTTGGTCACCGCCTTGCTGGCCGGTTCCGAAGGCCAGTCGCTGGAAGAAACCGCGCTGGAGCTGCTGCCGAAGATCGAAGGCGCCTTCTGCTTCGTCTTCATGAACGAGGACACCCTCTACGCAGCCCGCGACCCGCATGGTGTTCGCCCCCTGGTCCTGGGCCGGCTGGACCGAGGCTGGGTTGTTGCTTCGGAGCAGCCTGCACTGGCTACCGTTGGCGCCTCGTTCATCCGCGAAATCGAACCCGGCGAAATGATCGCCATCGACGAGAACGGCGTGCGTTCCACCCGCTTCGCCGAAGCCACCCCCAAGGGCTGCGTCTTCGAGTACGTCTACCTGGCTCGTCCCGATGCTGCCATTGCCGGCCGCTCGGTCTACGAATCCCGCGTGGAAATGGGCCGCCAGCTGGCCCGCGAGAACAGCGCGGACGCGGACATCGTGATCCCGGTTCCGGAGTCCGGCACCCCGGCCGCCATCGGCTACGCCGAGGAATCGGGCATTCCATTCACCCACGGCTTCGTGAAGAACGCCTACGTGGGCCGTACCTTCATCCAGCCATCGCAGACCCTGCGCCAGCTGGGCATCAAGCTCAAGCTCAATGCGCTGGAAACCGTGCTGCGCGGCAAGCGCGTCGTGGTGGTGGATGATTCGATCGTCCGCGGCAACACCCAGCGCGCGGTGGTGCGCATGCTGCGCGAGGCCGGTGCCGCCGAGGTGCATGTGAAGATCTCCTCGCCTCCGGTCAAGTGGCCTTGCTTCTACGGCATCGACTTCGCCTCGCGTGCCGAGCTGATCGCCAACGGCGCTGCCGTGGCTGAGATCGCGACCTCCATCGGCGCGGACTCCTTGGCCTACATTTCCGAAGACGGCATGATCGAAGCGACCCGCCAGCCGCGCGAGCGCCTGTGCACCGCGTGCTTCACCGGCGAGTACCCGATCGCCTTGCCGAACGAGGAGCGCCGCGGCAAGAACCTGCTGGAGCGCAGCAACCAGGGCGGCTGCGAGCCAGGTCCTGATGCCGAGTTCGAAACCAACAGCTAATCCCCTCCACGATCCCAACCATCTCGTTGCAAAGGGCGCCGGAAATGCGGCGCCCAGAACAGAAAAGGAACCGACTGCCATGAGCGGCAATGATCAGCAGCCAACTTCCATCACCTATGCCGGTGCCGGCGTTGACGTTGAGGCCGGTGACCGTGCCGTTGAGTTGATGAAGGGCGCGATCAAGGCAACCCACACCGCGGGCGTTGTCGGAGGGGTCGGCGGCTTCGCCGGGCTCTTCGATGTATCGTTCCTGACCGGTTACAAGAAGCCGTACCTGGCTACCTCCACCGACGGGGTGGGCACCAAGGTTGCCATCGCCCAGAAGCTGGACATCCACGACACCATCGGCCAGGACCTGGTCGGCATGGTGGTCGACGATATTGTCGTGGTGGGCGCCAAGCCGCTGTTCATGACCGACTACATCGCCACCGGCAAGGTCGTCCCGGAGCGCATCGCGGATATCGTGCGCGGCATCGCGGAAGGCTGCAAGCTGGCCGGCACCGCGCTGGTTGGCGGCGAAACTGCGGAGCACCCGGGCCTGCTAGCCGAGGACGAATACGATGTTGCCGGTGCTGCTACCGGTGTCATCGAAGCTGACCAGCTGCTGGGCCCGGAGCGCGTGCGGGCCGGCGACGTCGTCATCGGCATGGCGTCCTCGGGCATCCACTCCAACGGCTACTCGCTGGTGCGCCGCGTCATCGCCCACGCCAAGTGGGAGCTGGAACGCGAAATTGCAGAGTTCGGCAAGACCTTGGGCGAGGAACTGCTGGTTCCGACCCGCATCTACACCACCGCTTGCCTGGATCTGGTGGGCGAGCTGAACGACGGCGAGAACTTCGGCGTGCACGGCTTCAGCCACGTCACCGGTGGGGGCCTGGCTGCCAACCTGGCTCGCGTGCTGCCCCAGGGCCTGATGGCCCGTGTGGACCGCTCGACCTGGTCCCTGCCAGCAGTCTTCTCCACCATCGCCCAGCTGGGCAACGTGCCACAGCCTGACCTTGAGCGCACCCTGAACCTGGGTGTGGGCATGGTTGCTGTTGTTGATCCAGCTGTAGCTGATCGTGCCGTAGAGCTGCTGAACAAGGCTGGCATGGGAGCTTGGGTCATGGGCGGCGTCGAGAATATCGATCCAGCGGCAGCCGATGCCGGACTGGACTACGTCCAGGGAGCCAAGGGCGTTGACGGCGGCGCAGTGCTGCTGACCGGCAACTACGCCAAGTAGTACTCGCAGGATCCGCTTCCTTGCCGATGCGCCGCACTGATCCCAGTGCGGCGCATCGGTTCTTTAACGCCATCGCCATGCGAATGGGGATGCAGGGTTGACCGGAGCCCTCTTGCCCGGCTTCCAGGCGCCAGGCAATGCTGCCGGTGGTGCTGCACCAGTGCGAGCTTCCTGCCGGGCTGAGTGCCCAGAGCAGCATTTGGCACGCTTCATTGGTGTCCCTTGCGGGACGAAATACCGGCCTGCTAGTCCAGTTGCTTCAGGGCGTGCTCCAAAGGCACACGCCAGCGCCAGGTTGCTTTTTGTTCACCGCGGACGTGGCCGTTGGTAATCAGCGCCACCGGCAAATCCCGCTTGACGAAGTTCAACAGGATCTTGTACCCGCTCATCACTGCAAGGGAGGAGCCCAGCACCAAGAGCGATGTGGATTCCGCTTCCAGTGCCGCAATGCGTTCCTTGCGTTCAACCGGAACGTTCTCGCCGAAATACACCACATCAGGCTTCAGGGCCAGCGAGCCGCAGCTCAAGCAGGCCACCATGTTGAACCGGTCAACCAGATACTGGGGCAGCTCCACATCCCCATCGGGGTTCACCGCGCTGGGGTCGATTTCCACGGCTTCCAAATAGCCTTCGTTGGCCGCCTGCAGGCGCAGATCAAAGTCATTGCGGTTCTCGCTGTACCCGCAGTCCAGGCAGCGGACGATCGACAAGTCGCCATGGACCGGAATGACCCGTTTGGATCCGGCCTGCTGGTGCAGCCCGTCAACGTTCTGCGTAATGATTCCACTGAGTTTCCCGTGCTCTTCCCACTGCACCAAGCGCTGGTGAATGTGGTTAGGCTCGGCTTTGTCCATATGGCGCCAGCCGACGTAGCCACGGGCCCAATAGCGCTGCCGGGCTTCAGGACGGAATCGGAATTCTTGATAGGTCATCGGCCGGTGGCGCTGCAATGAACCGTTGGGTCCCCGGTAGTCGGGGATTCCGGAATCGGTAGAAACACCGGCTCCGGTGACCACCAGGACCCCGCCAGCGGAAAGCATTTGGCGCACCCCGGCACGCGCTTCAGCTTCCGGGGATTCAGGTGCCTGCTGCTCGACAATGCGCTGCATCGACCGGATGGCCGAATGATGCGCCATCTGGATGGATAGCTCTTCTGGAGTGCTCACGTTCCACCTAACAATTACTGGGCACGACAAAGGCCGCAACGACTAAAAGCTAATTTAGCTTAGTCGCTGCGGCTTGTCGCAAAATGTACTGAAGAGCTGTACCACTCAATGCTTAAGGTGTGGCACTCTGAGCCAAGGACTCCCGGCATCAGAAGACGAGGCTACTCGTCTTCGTCATCTCCCGAGTACTTCTTAGTCAGCTCGTCGTATTCCGAATATTCTTCGTCATACGATGAATCATTACGCTCAGTGTTCTGAGCATGATGATCGGACTGAACGCCCAACTCGCGTTCAAGTGCCGAAAGGTCAGTGGACGGCGAGTAGTACTTGATATCTCGCGCCTGACGCTGTGCTTTAGCCTTTTGACGGCCGCGCCCCATGGCGTGACCCCCTCTTTTCAGTAGAGTCGGGAGGTGGTCCACCTTGAAAAGATGAAGGCCCCCGAATATGTGATCAGTTCTTTCGTAATTAAAGGTTAACACGATTCACCGGCGAGCGCTGAATGCAACACCCTCCGAAACCGCTAGACTGTCGATTAGTCCAACGACTATGTATTGAGCCGGCGAGCGATCGCCCGACCCAACCACGAAGGAGCTCAACAGGTGGTGGAAAACAATCTGCCCGAGCCGCAGGCGGCTTTGCCGCCATTGCAGCCAGAACCGGAGAAGCCCAAGCGTCAAAGTGCCCAATGGGCCTTGATGATTGTCGCCGTTCTCGCACTGGCCGCGGCAGTGGTTTTCGTGGTGTTGAGACTAGTGGATCCCCCTGCTTCGCCAACTGCGAACAACGTGGAGCGCAACGAGAATCCAGGCCTCGACGGCATTGTTGCCACCGAGATGCCTCCAACCCAGTTGGAGCAAGGCGACTGCCTGCGCGGATTCAATTCACCACTGGATCCGCAGACGGTCGTAACCTGTGATTCCTCCCACAATGCCCAACTGATCGGCATCTTCCAGGTCACTGGCGAGGAGTACCCGGGAGCCAACGTGCTGCTCACCCAATCCGAAGACCTGTGCAAATCGGTGTCACTGGATCCTCGTGCAGGGCTGGACTCCACCTGGACCTATCACTTCTCGCGTCCCTCGGAGAGCACCTGGGGCCAGGGCGACCGCACCGTTTCGTGCTTCCTGAGCCTGTCCGAGGGCGACGTCCGCAACTCATTGCTGCCAGAGGGCTCTACGGATGGAGAATCGGAGAACTCCGAAGAGGAGCCGTCCAAGGCACAGGAGACCACCGACAGCTAAGTCTGCGTTCAGGAAAAATGGCGAGGGCATGAACGGGATTCCATCCGTTCACGCCCTCGCCATTGCCAGGCTCCTAGGCCTTCTTGGCAACTTTGAGCTTGTCGCCAACTTCGTCCAGGGTGACCCCTACAGTATCCCCGTCCTGCACCGTTCCAGCCAGGATCTCCTTGGCCAGCCGGTCTCCGATCTCGCGCTGCACCAGGCGGCGCAGCGGACGAGCGCCGTAGGCAGGATCGTAACCGGTCAGGGCCAGCCAATCGCTGGCGGCCTGATCCACCTCCAGGTTCAAGCGGCGGTCGGCCAAGCGCTGTGCGAGCAGGTCGATCTGCAGCTTGACGATGCTGCCCAGCTCTTCGATGCTCAATGGGTCGAAGAGGATGACCTCATCGAGACGGTTCAAGAACTCCGGCTTGAACGATGCATTGACCACGCTCATCACCGCTGACTTCTTGGCCTCGTCTTCCATGCTCTGGTCCACCAGGAACTGGGAACCCAGATTCGAGGTGAGGATCAGAATGGTATTCCTGAAGTCCACGGTGCGGCCTTGGCCATCGGTCAGCCGCCCGTCATCGAGCACCTGCAGCAGGATATCGAATACTTCCGGATGCGCCTTTTCCACCTCGTCCAGCAGAATCACCGAGTACGGGCGGCGGCGCACAGCTTCGGTCAGCTGCCCGCCCTCTTCATACCCTACGTAGCCCGGAGGGGCACCGACCAGGCGCGAAACCGCATGCTTCTCCGAGTATTCGGACATGTCGATCCGCACCATCGCCCGTGGATCATCGAAGAGGAAGTCAGCCAGGGACTTGGCCAACTCGGTCTTGCCGACACCGGTAGGACCCAGGAACAGGAAGGATCCGGTAGGCCGGTTCGGGTCGGCAATGCCGGCGCGGGTACGGCGAACGGCGTCAGAGACAGCGGCAATAGCCTGCTTCTGCCCCATCAGGCGCTGCCCGATGATTTCTTCCATATCCAGCAACTTCTGGCTTTCGCCCTGCAGCATGCGCCCGGCCGGAATACCGGTCCACGCCGAGATGACTTCTGCAATGTCATCCGCGGTGACTTCCTCGGCAACCATGGTGTGCGTATCGGCCTTATCGGCTTCGGCAGCTGCCGCCGCATCCAGTTCCTGCTGCAGCGTTGGGATCTCCCCGTAGAGCAGGCGAGAGGCCTGCTCCAGGTCGCCCTCGCGCTGGGCCTTGTCGGCCTGGCTGCGTAATTCGTCGAGCCTGACCTTCAGGTCGCCGACGCGGTTCAAGCCAGCCTTCTCGGCTTCCCACTGGGAGTTCAGCGCGTCCAGCTGTTCCTTCTTGTCGGCCATGTCCTTGCGCAGCGCATCCAGGCGTTCCACCGAAGCTGGATCCGTTTCATCGGACAGCGCCAGCTCCTCCATGGTCAGCCGGTCCACCTCGCGGCGCAGCTCATCGATTTCCTCCGGAGCCGAGTCGATCTCCATGCGCAGGCGGCTAGCGGCCTCATCGACCAGGTCGATGGCCTTGTCTGGCAGCTGGCGGCCGGAGATGTACCTGTTGGACAGCGTGGATGCTGCCACCAAGGCGGAGTCCGCAATGGAAACCTTGTGGTGCGCCTCGTAGCGCTCCTTCAACCCACGCAGGATGGCAATGGTGTCATCCACGCTGGGCTCACCGACATACACCTGTGCGAAGCGGCGTTCCAGGGCGGGATCCTTCTCGATGTTCTCGCGGTACTCGTCCAAGGTAGTAGCACCAATCAAGCGCAACTCGCCGCGGGCGAGCATTGGCTTGAGCATGTTCCCCGCGTCCATGGCGCCTTCGGAGGCTCCGGCGCCGACCACGGTGTGGATCTCGTCAATGAAGGTGACAATCTGGCCGTCCGAAGCCTTGATCTCTTCCAATACCGACTTCAGCCGCTCTTCGAATTCGCCACGGTACTTGGCGCCGGCGACCATGGCGCCCAGATCCAGCGAGATCAGGGTCTTGCCACGCAGGGATTCCGGCACGTCGCCCGCGATCATGCGCTGGGCAAGCCCCTCAACGACAGCGGTTTTGCCAACGCCTGGCTCGCCGATCAGCACCGGGTTGTTCTTGGTTCGGCGGGAGAGCACCTGGACCACGCGGCGGATCTCGCGGTCGCGGCCGATGACTGGATCCAGCTTGCCCGAGCGCGCCAGGGCGGTCATGTCGGTGCCGAACTTCTCCAGGGACTGGAAGGTGGCCTCCGGATCCGGATTATCGACCTTGCGGTCGCCGCGGATGGTGGGCAAGGTGCCCACCAGCAGTTCGCGGGTGGCCCCGAATTCGCGCAACGCGTCGCCGGCCTTGGTCTGGTCTGATGCCAAGGCGATAAGCAGGTGCTCGGTGGAGACGTAGGTGTCCCCCATTTCTGCGGCAGCCGCTTGGGCGTTGCTCACAACCTGCAGCACCTGTCGGGAGTACTGGGCTTGGGCCACTGAACTGCCGGAGCTGGAAGGCAATGCGTTGATGACAGCGCTTGCCTTGACCGAAAGCGCGTCGACATCCAATCCGGCGGTCTTCAGGAGGGCGACTGCGACGGAGTCGCGCTGGTCCAGCAAGGCCTTCAGCAGGTGCGCAGGTTCAATCTGCGGATTGCCTGCGGTTGAAGCGTTCATCCCGGAAGCCGAGAGGGCTTCTTGGCTCTTAGTGGTGAGTTTGGTGTCCACGCGCATCCTTTCTCTAATTGGGTGAACCCATAAACTTGAGTGTACTTAACTCAACTCTACTCGCACTCTTCGTATTCCAGCTAGAGCAAGATTTTCGAAAGATTTTCCATTTCACTTGCCCCAGAGGCAAAATACCTTGTCACTGACGATTTGCCGACTTAAGATAAGGCATGGCCAACCCGGATTCCAAAGACATTTTTTCACTGACCCACGATGATATGGTCCAAGTTTTCATCGATCAGCACCGGCAGATGCTGCTTTCCTGCACCGGCGGACTGAGTGAAGCCGAAGCCAGATTGAAGTTGGTTGAATCCAAGACCACGCTGCTCGGGCTGGTGAAACATGCGATCTTCGTGGAACGGGTCTGGTTCGGTGAAGCAGCCACCGGCCGGAGCCGTGCAGAGCTGGGCATTGCCTCTTCGCCCAGCAAATCATTCGACTTGGAGGCTTCCGACACCATCGATTCGATTCGGCACGAATATGCCCAAGCCATCGAACTGTCGCATCAAGCAGTCGAAGGCAAAACAGGAGATGACGTCTTCTCAGGCAACCGGCGTGGACCGCTGCCGCTGCGCTGGATCCAGCTGCATATGCTGCGTGAACTGGCACAGCATTGCGGACACGCAGATATCCTGCGTGAACAAATCCTGGCCGCGCGGAAATAGCGTGCCGCCCTCAACCGGTAGACTCCGGGCATGCCATTAGAACTCCACCCGCTTCCCGCTGAAGAATTCCATTCGTGGATGGCACGAAGTACCGCCGAGTACGTATCGGACCTTGTTGCCGCTGGCAGTTCCCAGCACAAGGCGCAGGAAGATGCAGACCGGGCCATGACCCGGGCCTTTCCCACCGGATTGCCAAGTTGCACCAATGCGGTATTCACCCTGGAGCATGGCATTTTCGGCGATGTGGGCTATGTCTGGATCGGCCACGACACCTCAGGCGATCCGGCTTCATGGTGGGTTTGGGACATAGTTGTCGACCCCGGGCACCGCGGCAAGGGGTTCGGACGCCAGGCCATGAATTTGGCCGAAGAATACGCCCGTGCCCACGGCGCACGTACCCTGGGGCTGAATGTGTTCGGATTCAACCAGAGCGCTCGCGGCCTCTATGAATCGCTTGGATATGAAACCACCAGCATCAAGATGCACAAGTCGCTCTAGCAGCGCCTAGTTCCTGCCCCTAGCCCACGTTGCTCCAAGCAAAGTGCATTCTTCGAATTGCTATTGACGCCTACCCAACTGCACAAAGACAAAGTACATTACAGATCATCATGACATCCACGGACCAAGATTTTTCCAGAAGCATCGCATCAGGATAAGCTGGTAGAACGTAAGGGAGTATTCATAATCGTTGAATCCGTCAATACGCAGGACTTCATGGTCCTGCCGGGTTTTGCGGCCAGCCCCGGGGTCGGTGAAGAGACTTACTCAGATGCGTTCGCGCGCTACTTACGAAAGCAGGAATCCCTATGGGAGTTTCCCCTATGATTTGGGGCATCACGATTGTCGTGATTCTCGCCCTTCTGGCCTTCGACTATTTCTTCCACATCCGCAAGGCCCACGTTCCATCGCTGCGTGAAGCAGCCATCTGGTCCAGCATCTATGTTGGCTTGGCCCTCGTTTTCGGTGTGCTGGTGCTGGTCTTCGGCGGAATCGACATGGGTGCCGAGTACTTTGCCGGCTACATTACCGAGAAGGCCCTGTCGGTCGACAACCTGTTCGTCTTCCTGATTATCATCGCCAGCTTCCGCGTACCCCGCGAAGACCAGCAGAAAGTCCTGCTCTTCGGCATCGTCTTCTCGCTGATCGCACGTACCGCCTTCATCTTTGTCGGCGCGGCGCTGATCAACCAGTTCGCTTGGGTCTTCTACCTGTTCGGCCTGATCCTGCTGTTGACCGCAGGCAACCTGCTGAAGAAGGATGACGAATCCGATGAGGCCAACAACTTCATCATCCGGATCGCCAAGAAGCTATTCCACACTACCGACAACTATGACGGCGACAAGCTGTTCACCAAGATCGATGGCAAGAAGGTCCTGACTCCGATGCTGCTGGTCATGGTGGCCATCGGCGGTACCGATATTCTCTTCGCTCTGGATTCCATCCCTGCGATCTTCGGACTCACCCAGAACGTCTACATCGTGTTCACGGCTACCGCCTTCTCGCTCATGGGACTGCGCCAGCTCTACTTCCTGCTCGACGGATTGCTGGACCGCTTGATCTACCTGTCCTACGGGTTGGCAGCAATCCTGGCATTCATCGGCGTGAAGCTGATCCTGCATGCACTGCACGAGAACAACTTGCCATTCATCAATGATGGTGAGCACGTGATGGTCATTGAAATCAGCACCGGCCTGTCGCTGAGCGTCATTATCGGTGTCCTGGTGCTGACAATTCTCGCTTCGCTGTTCAGCAAGGCAGGCAAGGCCCAGACTGCCATCGGCAACCTGCGCCGCCATGCCAACAGCTACAACGACCTGAGCTACACCTCGGACGCGGTCGAACGCGAACGCATCTACCGCGCCTTGGTGGAGGAAGAAGCGTATGTGAAAACCATGGAAAAGAAGTACCGCGACAAGGCCAAGGACGTGGACAAGATCCGTGTCGAGGTCGCCGAAGCGCACCGCCAGCACGATGAGTACCTCAAGAGCTGATCAGGTTCGTACATAAAGCGAATGGCTGCCAACCCCATCAAGGGTTGGCAGCCATTCGCTGTCTTGGCGCAGCCTAGCGGCGAACACCGCCGATGAAATAGTCCGAAGGCACAATGACCTTGCCCAGAGGCATCAGGGAAACCGGGATCATCTTCAAGTTTGCGATCCCCAGCGGGATGCCGATAATCGAAATGAACATCGGGATCGCGGTTACCACGTGCCCAACGGCAATCCAGATACCAGCAAAAATGATCCAGATGATGTTGCCCAGGGTGGAGAACGCGCCTACCGGGCCGTTGTCGACCACGGTGCGGCCAAACGGCCACAGCGCATAGCCGGCAATGCGGAACGAGGCGATGCCGAATGGAATGGTCACGATCAGCACGCAGCAGATGATGCCTGCCAACACGTAGCCCAAGGCCAGCCACAGGCCGCCGAAAAGCAGCCAAATAATGTTGAGAATACCGCGCACTAAATCAGTCATGGTTATATTCTCTGTCTTTTGCCTGTTTTACTCCATCGGGGATCCCCCCGATTTTCTTCTAGGGGTGTCCAATCCCCTACCGTTCGGCAAGCATCGAAGCAGCTTGCTCGGATAGGATTAATCATCATGAGCGAATCGAGCGAGCAGCAGCGCCCAGCCCACGGCACTGCCCCTAGGAACCCAGACCTTTTCCGTGCCGAGCCGGTATCCTTCGTGCGCCGCGGCAACCGCCTGCAGGGCCGCCGTGCCAGCGCCTGGGAGCGCAATGCCGATCAGTACGTCATTGAGCCGCCCCGCAAGATCGCCGACACTTCGGTTGCCGATGACTTCCAGCTCGATCCTGCCGAGGCTTTCGGACGCACCGCACCGCTGATCGTGGAGATCGGCACCGGCCTGGGCGAATGCATCGCCAACGCCGCCAAGGATGATCCCGAGCGCAACTACCTCGCCGTTGAGGTCTACCGTCCGGGCCTGGCCCAGCTGATGCTGAAGGTCGAGTCTTTCGGCATCACCAACGTCCGCGCAGTGCAGGCCAATGCCCCAGAGGTTCTGGATGTCATGCTGGACGAGAACAGCGCCGATGAGATCTGGATCTTCTTCTCAGATCCATGGCACAAGCCGCGCCACCATAAGCGTCGCCTGATCAAGGCCTCGTTCCTGGACAAGGTCTCCCGCGTGCTCAAGCCGGGAGGCACCCTGCGCTTGGCCACCGACTGGTCCAACTACGCCGAGCAAATGCGCGAAGTCCTCGAAGCCCATCCGGACTTCGAGAACCAGCATCATGGCAATCTGTCCGGCACTGAGAGCAACCTGACCAAGGTGCGCCGCGAGGGCATGGAAGGCTTCGACCCCGAGCCAGAATTCACCGATGCCCAGGGTGGCTGGGCCCCGCGTTTCGAGCGCCGGATCCTGACCAGCTTCGAAGGCAAGGCGCTCAAGGCTGGTCGTCTGGTCTTCGATCTGGCGTACACCCGCATCGGCTAGTCGCCGAAATAAAGCATTGAAGAGGCCATGGAATCCATAGGATGGATTCCATGGCCTCTTCTTCTGCGCAAAGTCTGCACTACGCCCAAGCTCCGAGAATGGACTATGCCGGGGTGCGGCTAGAACAATTGTCAATGGACCACGCCCCGGATCTGATCCAGCTCGCAGCCAACGGCCAGTTGGATGAAGCGTGGTTTGCCACCACTCCATCGGCCGAATCCATGCGCTTGGATATCCAGCGCCGCTTGGCATTGCAGGAAACTGGCGAGATGGCTCCCTTTGCGATCATCGACCTGTCCACCGGCAAAGCGGTGGGGGCCACGACTTACTTGAATATCGACGCGGCAAATCACCGCGTGGAAATCGGCTCAACGTTCCTGGCCATGCCAGCCCAAGGCACCGGGATCAATCCAGCTGCCAAGTTCATGCTGCTGCGCCGGGCTTTCGAGGAACTGGATTGCTATTCAGTGGCTTTCTGCACGCACTGGCACAATGCCGCTTCACGCGCCGCGATTGCACGGCTCGGCGCCAAGCAGGATGGCGTGCTGCGCAATCACAAATATGATCCAAAGAGCGGCACCCTGCGCGATACGGTGATGTTCTCAATACTCCCGCACGAATGGCCTGCCG
Organism: Glutamicibacter sp. NPDC127525; assembly: GCF_042672105.1. Lineage (NCBI taxonomy): Bacteria > Bacillati > Actinomycetota > Actinomycetes > Micrococcales > Micrococcaceae > Glutamicibacter > Glutamicibacter sp. NPDC127525. The sequence continues at coordinate 1,190,174 of NZ_JBHXVN010000001.1, forward strand.
TGCGCACCCAATTGGAAGCGCGCTTGGCCCGGCACGGACGGATCTAGCGTCCGATAGCGCGGCGCGCGGTAAACAGCGTCACGGTCGGTTCACGGCGTTCAGGGCGCATGCCCCTAGCCAACGAAACGATGTCGCCTCCAGCGGTGCCCGCAGCGAAGATGCGAGATTGGCCCTGGCGTACGGCGGAAAGTTCTTGGCGAAGCCCATTGACTTCGGTTTGCAGATAGGCGACTTGATCTTGCAGGTCCAGGATGCGCTTGATGCCCTCGAGCGAGACGCCTTCCTTGCTCAGGGCCTGCACCTGGCGCAACAGTGATACGTCGCGCTGCGAGTAGCGGCGTTGCTTTCCGCTCTGGCGGCTGGGCGAAACCAAACCAATGCGGTCATACTGGCGCAGCGTCTGCGGATGCATGTCTGCAAGTTGCGCGGCGACGGAAATGACGAAGACAGGTCGCAGGTACTCCCCGTTCACGTTGCTTCTACCACCTTTCTACAAGGACCTTGGATTCGGTCCCTATTGCCTTCGAGTCTATCTTCCCTGCCCAGCCAATTCGATGACGGGGCAGGGAAGACAGCCTATTGGGTTCAGAGCTTGGCTTTGGCAGCCAAATCCACTCGTGGATCCTCGCCCTCGGTGGCTGATGCGAAGTCCTCCACGGCCTTCTTTGCAGCATCCGAGAGGTTCTGCGGAATCGCGACATCCAGGACGATCAGCAGATCGCCGGTGGCCTTGGAGGTCTTCACGCCGCGGCCCTTCAGACGCAAGGTGCGCCCGGAGTTGGATCCAGCGGGAACCTTCACCGCAACGGAATCCCCGTCCAGGGTCGGTACGTGGATCTTTGCTCCAAGCACCGCTTCAGCGAAGGTCACCGGCACGTGGATGCGGATGTTGTTCTCTTCGCGCTTGAAGAACGGGTGCTCGCTGACCTTGACCTTGACCAGCAGGTCGCCGTTGCCGGCAGCACCAGGCTGGCCCTTGCCGCGCACGCGCACCGACTGGCCATCCTTGATGCCCGCCGGTATGCGCACGTCAATGACCTCGCCATTCTGCTCGCGCAGGCCAATGGTGGTGCCCTTAATTGATCCGGAGAAGGAAATCGTGGTGCTCGCCGTGCGGTCAGCACCCTTGCGCGGTGGTGCGCTCTGGCCGAAGCCGCCGCCACCGAAACCGCCGCCACCACCGAAGAGGTCGGAGAAGTCCGGCTGCCCGCCGCGGCCACGTGGGCCCGCTCCGCCGCCTCCGAAGAGGTTGGAGAAGATGTCCTCGAAGCCGGCTTGCCCGCCGGGGCCGCCCGGTCCGCCACCAGCAGAGAATCGCGCTCCGCCGCCCATGGCGCGGATCGCGTCGTACTGCTCGCGCTCTTCCTTGTCCGAAAGCACCGAGTTGGCTTCGGAGATGTCCTTGAATTTCTTTTCAGCGGCCGCATCACCCTGGTTGGTATCCGGGTGGTACTTGCGCGCAAGCTTGCGGTACGCCTTCTTGATGTCCGCCTCGCTGGCGTCCTTGGAGACGCCCAGAATGGCGTAAAAGTCTTTTTCGATCCAGTCCTGACTTGCCATCAGGGCCCCATCCTTTCAGTGCCAATTCGACACTGCCCACTGTCGAAGACTCGGCAGTGGGCAGTATCGATTGTGCTATTCGTGGCTATTCGCCGGTTGCTACCAGCACCTGAGCTGCACGCAGGATGATGGTTCCCTTGCGGTAACCGGTGCGCAGCACCTGTCCCACGTGGTCGGCTGGAATCTCGTCAACAGCCTGGCGAAGCAGGGCTTCGTGGATGTTCGGGTCGAATTCCACGCCGGCCTCGTTGATGCGCTCCAGGCCATGCTGAGCCAGAATTCCATCCAGCTTGTTGGCGATCGATGCGAACGGGCCGTCGGCGAGGTCGCCGTGGGCTCGCGCCGCATCGATGTCGTCAAGCACCGGAAGCAGGGTGTTGAGCACTGACTGCACGGCGTTTTCACGCGCTACGGCCCGGTCGCGTTCCACGCGCTTGCGGTAGTTGACGTATTCGGCCTGCAGGCGCAGCAGGTCGTTGCGCAGTTCGGTTTCCACCGCACCGGCCTCTTCCGGCTGCGCCGAATCGGCTTCAGCGCCAGCAGCAGCTTCGTTCAGGATCGCCTCGGCCTGACCCAGGGCGTCAGCGGTTGGCTGCTCGTTGGCGGCCTCTGGCTGGTTCTCCGGCTCCTGGCCGGAGTTCTCGTTCTGGTCCTTTGCCTCGGACATATTCCTAAACTCCTTACTTCTTGTCGGCTTCATCTTCGTCGATGACCTCGGCGTCGACGATGTCTTCATCAGCGTTCGGTGCCTGCTCGCCCTCAGGAGCCTGGGCGCCCTCGGCCTGCGCGTTGGCGTAGATTGCCTCGCCCAGCTTGGTCTGCGATGCCTGCAGCTTCTCGAACGCGGCCTTGACCTCGTCGTCGTTGTCCTGCTTCTCCAGGGCAGCCTTCAGGGCGTCGACGTCAGCCTGGACCTCGGTCTTGACCTCTTCAGGCAGCTTGTCTTCGTTGTCCTTGATCAGCTTGTCTACGGAGTAGGCAGCCTGCTCAGCGGCGTTACGGGTCTCAGCGGCCTCGCGGCGTGCCTTGTCTTCTTCGGCGTGTGCTTCAGCTTCCTGGACCATGCGCTCGATGTCTTCCTTGGACAGCGAGGAACCACCGGTGATGGTCATCGACTGCTCGGTGCCGGTGCCCTTGTCCTTGGCGGATACGTGCACGATGCCGTTGGCGTCGATGTCGAAGGTGACCTCAACCTGCGGGATGCCGCGAGGAGCCGGTGCGATACCGGTCAGCTCGAAGGTGCCCAGCGCCTTGTTGTCGCGGGTGAACTCGCGCTCGCCCTGGAAGACCTGGATGGATACCGAAGGCTGGTTGTCCTCGGCGGTGGTGAAGGTCTCCGAACGCTTGGTCGGGATCGCGGTGTTGCGCTCGATCAGCTTGGTCATCACGCCGCCCTTGGTCTCGATACCCAAGGACAGTGGGGTGACGTCGATGAGCAGAACGTCCTTGCGCTCGCCCTTCAGCACGCCTGCCTGCAGCGCTGCGCCCACGGCGACAACCTCATCTGGGTTCACGCCCTTGTTCGCTTCCTTGCCGGCCAGGTCCTTGACCAGTTCGGCAACGGCTGGCATGCGGGTGGAACCGCCAACCAGGATCACGTGGGCGATGTCCGAAACCTTGACGCCTGCCTCGGCGATGACGTCGTTGAATGGCTTGCGGGTGCGCTCCAGCAGGTCCTTGGTCAGGTCCTGGAACTTGGCACGCGAGAGGTGCTCGTCCAGGTGCACTGGGCCTTCCGGGGTCACCGAGAGGTACTGCAGCGAGATGTTGGTGCTGGTAGCCGAGGACAGTTCCTTCTTGGCCTGCTCAGCAGATTCCTTCAGGCGCTGCAGCGCGATCTTGTCCTTGGACAGGTCCGCGCCCTTGGCCTTGGCCTGGGCCAGCAGCCAATCCACGATGCGCTGATCCCAGTCGTCGCCGCCCAGGCGGTTATCGCCTGCGGTAGAGCGGACCTGGATGGTCGAGAAGCCGTCGTCGTCCTTGCCGACTTCCAGCAGGGAAACGTCGAAGGTGCCGCCACCGAGGTCGAAGACCAGGATGAGCTCGTCTTCCTGGCCCTTTTCCAGGCCGTAAGCCAGCGCAGCTGCGGTTGGCTCGTTGACGATGCGCAGGACGTTCAGGCCGGCGATCTCGCCAGCTTCCTTGGTGGCCTGGCGCTCTGCGTCGTTGAAGTATGCAGGAACGGTGATCACCGCGTCGGTGACCTTCTCGCCCAGGTACGACTCAGCGTCGTTCTTCAGCTTCATCAGGGTACGAGCCGAGATTTCCTGAGCGGTGTACTTCTTCTCGTCAACGTCAATGGTCCAGTCGGTACCCATGTGACGCTTGACCGATGCGATGGTGCGGTCGATGTTGTTGACGGCCTGGCGCTTGGCGATATCGCCAACCAGGACTTCGCCGCTCTTCGAGAAAGCAACGATCGACGGGGTAGTGCGGTTGCCTTCCGCGTTTGCGATAACGGTTGGCTCACCACCTTCGAGCACGGAAACGACGGAGTTGGTGGTTCCTAGGTCGATACCTACGGCACGCGACATAATGGCTCTCCTTTGCCTTGGTTGAAAGTACTAACGCTGAGGACATTTATCCTCATTGAGCGTTCTGCACTCAAGTTTACTCAGCCACTTTCGGCTGTCAAATCAACTTGAGCGAAGGTGACTCAACTTTGCGTTCTGCTCATTTCAACTGCGGTGGTGAGAGAATAATTCCCGTCCTGAAAAAATTTTTCATTCATCCGCTTTCAACGCTTCCAGCGGGCGGGAAAAGCGGCAGCTAGGAGCCACCTCATGGAAACGAAGCGCAAGTTCCAGGATCTGCCACCGGGCGGAAAGATCGCGGTCGCCTCTGCGGCAATTGCCGAGCTGACCTTGATGGTTGCGGCACTGCGGGATTTGTACAAGCGCCCTGCCGAACAAGTCAAGGGTCCAAAGCCGGCATGGGCAGCGGCCAGCATGATCAATTTCCTTGGCCCCATCGCCTATTTTGCTTTTGGACGCCGCAAGTAATCCCTTGGCATTCCATAGCCACTGGAAAGCAAGCCGTCCTCGTTGGTTCGAGGACGGCTTGTTCGCTTTCAGCGAGTTCCGGTTAGCCCATCAGGCTAATTCCCCGGGCAGCCAGAACGCCAAACGCGGTGCCCCACAAGATAATCGAGATGATCTGCCAGATGATCACCTTCTGCTTATTGGCGCCGAAGGAGACCAAGGCAGCCGAGGTCACCTGCGAAGGCAGGATGGTCTGCCCCAGAAGGCTCACCCCGGCAATGCCGTATTTATCGAAAGCTCGGCGCAGCTTCTCGAACTTGCGTTCCTTCTTCTCCGAGTCCTTGCCCTTGCGAACCTTGTTGCGCACGGCGTGGGCGCTGTTGACGAACAACAGCATGGAAATCACGTTGCCGATCACGGCGGTGGCGATGGCAGCAACCACCGGAACACCGATGACCACGCCAATGGCCGAACCAAAGTAGGACTCGATCAGCGGAATGGCAGCTAGCAAGGCAACCGCCAAGAATTGCAGTGGCTCCGGGAAGGACGCGGCGAAATTCTGCAGGGATTCAATCATGGCTGGTGCTCCTGAAGCGGTGAAGGTTAATCGGCGGCTCGTTGCTTCAATCCTATGTATCGCCTAGTCGAAACGGGATCAGCCAGCAGATCTAAACTTTTGACGCGCAAATTCCCGGGTTTAACGCAAAACTCCCCCGCATCCATTGGGATGGATGCGAGGGAGTACTCCGCAAGGATTAGTGCCAGCGCCTAGTTGCCGCGACCAGCTGGGCTCGATGCGCGACGCGGGCCACGCGAACGGCCACCGGTTGCACCGCCAGCGGCATTGCGGCCGCCGGTTCGCGGTGAGCGCGAAGGGCTCGACGGGCGTTCAGCGTTGGCACCTCGTGCGCCGCGGGCTGGACGGTCGGTGTTCGCACCGCGAGCGCTGCGCGCTGGACGCTCGCCCTGGCTAGCGCCGTCACGTTCCGTACGGCGGCGTTCGCCGCCACGGCCCTGGGCTTCGGCAGCTGGCTTGGCGCCACGCGCCGGGCGCTGGCCGCGGCCACCGCGGCCGGCACCTTCACCGGCAGGCTTGCTCTTGGCAGGATTGCGCTTCTGCTGAACCGGAGCAACGTAGGCAACCGGCTCGGCAACTTCGCCGACGACCTTGGCCACAACCGGAGAATTCAGGTTGACCTTTTCGAAAGGCACCTTCAGTCCGGCCTGCTTCAGCAAAGTCGAAACGTCGCCCTGCTGATCAGGGGTGCAGATGGTCACTACAGTTCCATCCGAACCCGCACGTGCGGTACGGCCGGAGCGGTGGGTGTAGGCCTTGTGCTCTGCTGGTGGATCAACGTGGACAACCAGCTCCACACCATCAACGTGCACGCCACGAGCGGCAACGTCGGTGGCGACAAGAACCTTCGCCTCGCCTGAAGCAAAAGCAGCAAGGTTGCGGTCACGGGCATTCTGCGAGAGGTTACCGTGCAGGTCTACCGCCGGAACGCCAGCCTTGGACAGGGTGAGCGCCATCTTCTTGGCGTGGTGCTTGGTGCGCATGAACATGATGCGACGGGCAGTGCCCTGGGCCAGAACGCGGATCAGGTCCTTCTTATCATCGTTGCCGATGACGAAGACGTGGTGCTCCATGGTGTTCACAGCGGCCTTGGGTGCATCCACCGAGTGAATGGTCGGGTTGCTCAGGTAGCGCTTGACCACCTTGTCCACACCGTTGTCCAAGGTAGCGGAGAACAGCATGTGCTGGATGCCGGTTGGCATGCGGTCCATGATGCGGCGAACTACAGGCAGGAAGCCCATGTCGGCCATGTGGTCGGCTTCATCCAGCACGGAGATTTCCAGCTGGGACAGGTCCACGACCTTCTGCTTGATCAGGTCATCCAGGCGGCCCGGGCAGGCGATGACAATGTCCACGCCCTCGTTCATGGCCTTTTCCTGGCGGCTCTGGGCCACGCCACCGTAGATCACGGTGGTACGCAGGCCTGCGGCCTTTGCCAGCGGGTCAACGGTCTTGGCAATCTGGGTCGCCAGTTCACGGGTTGGAGCCATGATCAGCGCGCGTGGGAAACGGGCCTTGCGACGCTGTGGGCGATCTGCCAGCCGGGCTACCAGGGGCAGCGAGAAGGCCAAGGTCTTGCCGGAGCCGGTCTGGCCGCGGCCCAGGACGTCGCCGCCGGCCAAGGTCGAAGGCAAGGTGGCTTCCTGGATCGGGAAAGCGGCTTCGATTCCGCTGGCAGCAAGGACCTTCGACAGGTATTCGGGCACGCCGAGGGCGCTAAAAGTTACGGACATATTCAAACTTTCTCTCTGATTCGCACGCCTGCTTCAGGCGTTGGGTTTCGCCGAGCCAGGAGGAAGTCCGCAACATGCAAGGCCAAGGAAGGCCTGCTGCCAAAAGTGGACCGGCGGAGGTTTTCCGGGCGATTCACAGGAGGGAAATCTAAACTGTCGACGCATGCGCCACAGAATTTTCCGGTGACGCACAAGTATCCATACTACAGTGCGAAAGCGGGGCCCGTCTGTGAGCGGCCCCGCTTTGCACTGCTGCCCCGGGAGACGTTCACCACTAGGGCTCCCGGGACAGGCCGCCGCGCTGCCTAATTCAGCTCGAATTCCTTCTTCGCCAATTTCGAGGGCCACCAGACCTTTGGTCCGATTTCTTCGACCAGCGCCGGCACCAGCAGGCTTCGCACGACGAAGGTATCCAAGAGCACCCCGAAGGCCACGATGAAGCCCAACTGGCCCAGGAACATGATTGGCACCACACCCAGTGCGGCGAAGGTAGCGGCAAGCACCACGCCGGCGGAGGTAATCACGCCGCCGGTGACCTTCAAGCCCACCCGCATGCCCTCACGGGTTCCGCGCTTCAAGGATTCCTCGCGCACACGGGTCATCAAGAAGATGTTGTAGTCAACGCCCAGCGCCACAAGGAAGACAAAGCCGAACAGCGGTACGGATGGATCGGCACCCACGTAGCCGAAGACATTGTTGAAGACCAGCGCACTGACACCCATCGCCGTGCCGTAGGACAGCACGGTGGTCAGGATCAGCAGCACCGGAGCCAGAATGGAACGCAGCAGCAGCATCAAGATCAGCAAGATGGCCAGGAGGGTAATCGGAATGATCTTGAACAGATCCGCGATGGCCGTCTCATTGGTATCGAGCTGGGTCGCAGTGGTGCCGCCGACCAGCGCGTCGGCGTCGACCGCATGCAGCTGCTCGCGCAGCTCGACCACGGTCTGCTTGGCGGCATCCGAGTCGGCCGCATCGGCCAGCGTCACCGACATCAGGTTGCGGCCTTCGACGCTCATTGGCTCGGCCCCGCGGGCGGCCATGGCCGGTCCGCCGTCTTCAGCCTGCAAGTAGGCCGAATCCACGCCGGTGACATCAAGGGCCTTTTCCAGGGCCGTCTGCGCTTCGGCTTCATCGACAATCACCGTGGCCGGGGATCCCGAGCCGCCAGGGAAGTGCTCGCCCAGGGCGATCTGCCCGTCACGCGACTCCGAACCGCCTACCACCAGCTCGCTCTGCGGCACGCCATGGGCCTTGAGCTGGGTCATGCCCAGCGCTCCCACGGCGAGCAACAGAGCGGTGATGATCCAGATCGGGCGCGGATGGCTGGCAACGAACCGCGCAATGCGGCCCCACAGGCCTTCCTTCTCCTGGCCTTGGGCGTCCACGGCCACCGGCTTGGGCGGGAAGGGCCAGTAAGCGGCCCGTCCCAGCAAGCCGAGCACCGCCGGCAGGAACGTCAACGCGGCAACGATCGAGAAGATGATGCCCGAGGCGCCAATGGGTCCCAGTGCCTTATTGGAGTTCAGATCGGAGAACAGCAGGCACAGCAGGCCCACCGTCACGGTGCCGCCCGAAGCGACAATCGGTTCCAGCGAGCCTTTCCATGCGGAAGCCACGGCCTGCCACTTGTCCTGGCCGGCCATGAGCGCTTCCTTGTGCCTGGCCACGAACAGCAGCGAGTAGTCGGTAGCCGCACCGATGACCAGGATGGACAAGATGCCCTGGGCCTGGCCGTCGAGCCGGATCCAGCCTTCGGATGCCATGAAGTACACCGCGACAATTGCCGCGCACAGCGCGACGACCGAGGTGAGCAGCACCGTGAAGGGAAGCAGGATCGAACGGTAGACCAGCAGCAGGATCACCAGCACAGCTACCAGGGCCACGCCCAGCAGCACGCCGTCGATGCCGCCGAAGGCCTCGACCAGGTCGGCGCTGAAGCCTGCCGGCCCGGTGACATAGGCGGTGGTGCCCTCGGGCTTCTCGGCAGCCAGGAGCGCCCGCAGCTCTTCGACTCCGGTATCGGCCTCCACCTCGCCGGAGACCGGAACGATGAATTCAGCGGCCTTGCCGTCTTCGGAGAGGAAGGGCCCGGTGATCTGCCCGTCCAGATGCGTGAAGTCCTTCAGCGCCTCGCCGATCCCTCCAGCAGTTTCCTTGCTGACCTCGCCATCGCTGGTGAGCAGGACCACCGCTGGGATTGCTTCGGTGGAGCGGAATTTGTTCTGCCATTCCAGGGCTTCGGTTGCTTCGGCGGTGGCCGGGAGGAAGGAGGTCTGGTCGTTGGTCTGGACCTCGGAAAGCTTGCCGAAGGTCGGGCCGCCGATTCCGGCTACACCCAGCCAGAGGATGATCAGCAGGGCGTAGATTCCTGCCCTGATGCCGATACCCTTCTTGTCCAATCGCTTCTTGCCCGATGGCTGGTCGGTTTTCGCTACATGCGCCACTGATCCGTCCTCACTCGTGATTGCTGGCGGTGGATCAAAGGGCGATCCGAATGCCATACTACAAGACTTACTTCCATCGTAGAAATACTTCCCAGGCTATTAAATGCTTTTCCGACTAGGATTGCGCCTATGAGCGCAAGAGAACAGCACAATTTGGTCATGCTCCTGCAGGAATTCGGCCAAGCCTCGGACCGCTACGTTGAGTCCACCGGAGCACTTTACGCAACGCACCGCACGGATATGAATGCGCTGTCAATCATCATGAAATACGAGCAGCGCAGCCTTCTGCCTTCCCCGCGCGACCTGAGCCGCGACCTGCAACTGAGTTCTCCGGCTACCACCGCCATGCTCGACCGCCTGGAAAAACTGGGAATGATCGAGCGCCAGCGCTCGGACCGGGATCGCCGTGTCATCCGCATCGCCATGACACCCAAAGCCCGCGGCAAGGGCATGGAAATGTTCATGCCGCTAGGTGCCAAAATGCGGGAAGTGATCAGCCACTACGACGAACAGCAGCTGCAGGTCATAGCCCGCTTCATGGCAGAAGCCGTCGCCGGCGTGGACAGCGCGCGCGAAGAAGTCGTAACACAGCGGGCAACGAAACCAGCCAAGAGCGCGACGGACACTAGCCTTAAGCAGTGACCCTTTCACTCTGGATATCCCTTCTCAGCGCCTGCATCGTCATCAGCTTCACCCCCGGGGCCGGAGCCATCAACACGATGAGCAATTCGATGCGCCAAGGCTGGCGTGCTTCCATTTGGGGCGTGCTCGGGCAGCAGATCGCCTTGCTGATCCATGTGGTGATCGTTGCCGCCGGAGTCGGTTTGCTCGTGGCCAGCTCGCCGTTGCTGTTCGCCATCATCCGCTACGCAGGCGCTGCCTATCTGGTGTATCTCGGTATCCGCATGCTGCTCTCCAAGCCGGAGGTCGCCTCCGATGGAACCAGCACCGGGCACCGCCTGACCCGCTGGTCCATGCTCAACCGGGGCATCCTGGTCAACCTGCTCAATCCGAAGGCCATCGTCTTCTTCTTGGCTTTCACCCCGCAGTTCATCCGCACCGATCAGCCGCTCCTGGCCCAATACGCCATCTTCATCGGCACGGTCATCGTGGTGGACATCGCGGTGATGTTCTTCTTCTTTGCCGGCACGGCCCGCACCTTCCAGCGCTTCACCGCGACCTACCGCGGCGCCAAGCTGCTGAACATCCTCTTCGGCGTACTGTTCATCCTGGTCGCCGCGCTCCTGCTGCTCATGCACTAGCATTTTCGCCCCGCTCTTGCCGCAGAACTCCTAGCCGTGAACCGATTCCCGGGCCAATTTCCGAATCGTTGCCGATTTGTTGCCGGGAAACGGGCGCGTAGCTATCGATCGAATCGCCTTGTGCCCATAGACTGATGCCATGTTCCGGATAATGATCGTGTGCACGGGAAATATTTGCCGTTCGCCTATGGCCGAGTACATGCTCAAGAATGCGCTCAAGGATGCCGAGGTCTCGCAGGTCGAGGTCATATCGCGAGCCATCACCGATGGTGAAGTCGGCAAGCGCATCGATGAGCGTGCTGCCAGTACTCTGCGCAGCCATGGACTTGATGCATCTGAGCACATTGCCGCCCAGATCGACTCGGACGAAATCGCCAAGATGGATCTCGTACTGGCGATGGACACCGACCACTTCGAGGAACTCGTTCCCGAATTGGCCGAAATCGATCCGAGCGAACGTCCGCAACTGCGGATGTTCCGTTCCTTTGATCCGGGAACCGCGAGCTCCCCGCACGACCAGCAGGGCATCTATGACCCCTGGTACGGTGATGCCGGAGACTTCCGCGAGACCTGGAAACTCATTTCTGCTTCCCTGCCTGCCCTTGTAGATTACGTGCGGAGTAACATCGCCTCTCGTGGAAACCGCTAGACCAACGCTGATTGCCATTGACGGGCGTTCCGGATCCGGCAAAAGCACCTTTGCAACAGACCTAGCGAAATACCTGGAAGCCACCGCCTCCGTAGCTATTTTGCGCCTTGAAGAGCTCTACCACGGTTGGGACGGGCTGCACCGGTCCTTCGATCTCTACCACCGGATCCTGCCTCAGCTCGCAGCAGGCAACACGATCACCTACCCCACCTGGGATTGGGCCGCGGGTGCCCTTGGCGCATCCAAGAACTTCACTCCGGCCGAGGTAGTGATCATCGAAGGCGTAGGAGCGATCCATTCCGACGCCCGAGAATTCCTCGATATCGGGATCTGGCTGGAAGCACCCGAAAGCTTCCGCCGCGATCGGGCGCTGGCACGCGATGGACAGGCCTACCGTCCGTACTGGCAGATGTGGGCCGAACAAGAGGAACGGTACCTGCTGGCCCATCAGCCGCACGCCGCAGCAACCCTGATCATTGATGCCGCTGGCGACCACGACCCCATCGAGATCTGGGCGCGTTCCTGCCGCTACCTGCCGGCCATGATGCGCCAGCTTTGCCTCCGCTCCAACCAGTCCCCCACTGCCCCAACCTTCCGCCAGAGCTACGAGGCGCCAGCCGATACGGCGTCACTCTTCGAGGAACTGGCCCGGTCCCTTCCGCATGCCGCACTACTGGAATCAACAAGCCATAAGCTTAGCGACCCGTTGGGACGCAACCGCTATTCGTTGATCGCGCTTTCGGCGGCAGAACAGCCCCCGGTACTGAGCGCCACCAGCCACGGCACCACCGTCAGCTTGCCCGGAGCGCAAGTACGGCTGGGCGAGGATTTCTTCCGCGCGCTGGCAGGCCTCTGGCCTGCCGGAACCACCGCTAAAGTCGGCTACCCGCTGCCGGCATGGGTGGGGTACCTCGGTTATGAGCTCAAGCGCGAGCTCGGCGCCGCGGATCTGCAGGCAGTGGTTGAACCCGGGCGGGTGCGCCCCGATGCCCAGTTCTTTGCGCCGGATACCGTGGTGGTCATTGACCATCAAGAAGGCCAGATGCATCTGCACAGCATTAGCGAACCGGCAGCAGCGCTGAGCATCCGGTTGGGCAATCCTCCAGAACTGCGCGCCCACCACCCGTTGCCTATCCCGCAGTTCAGCTGCGCGGATACCGAATCCGGCTACAAGCAGAAGATACGCCAGGCCCAACGCGAGATCTATGAAGGCAACACCTACGAAGTTTGCCTGACTACCGAACTGACGGCCCATGCCGAACTGTTCGATCCGTTCGAGGCCTACTGCCGGATGCGCCGCTCCAGCCCTGCACCGTTTGCCCACTACCTGCGTTTCACTGATCTCCAAATCGCCAGCATTTCACCGGAACGGTTCCTCGCGCTGTCCAAGGACGGGCAGTTGCGGGCCGAGCCGATCAAGGGCACCCGGCCGCGTGGCGAAAATGAAGAATCAGATCTCGCGTTGAAGCATGATCTGGCCACCCATCCCAAGGACCGGGCCGAGAACATCATGATCGTTGACCTGTTGCGCAACGACCTGTCGCACCATGCGGTTCCCGGGTCGGTGAAGGTTGCCCGGCTGTGCGCGGTGGAAACCTACGCGACAGTGCACCAGATGGTCTCCACCATCGACGCCACGCTATCCGCCCCGCAGCTGGCCGCCGAAGCCCTGCGCGAAGCTTTCCCGCCGGGCTCCATGACCGGTGCACCGAAGCTGTCCACGATGAGCATCTTGGATGAGCTCGAAGAGCACCGTGCCCGCGGCCTGTACTCCGGGGCCGTGGGGTATCTGGGTGCTGATGGTGCCGCCGATTTCTCCGTGGTGATCCGAACCCTGGTGTGCGACCGGCTAGCTGACCAGTCATGGCGGTTGAGCCTGGGCCTTGGCGGGGCAATCACCGCTGATTCGGTGCCCGCTGAAGAGTGGGACGAGGTCATCACCAAATCCCGCGGCGTGCTTCAAGCACTGGGCGCCAGTTTCCCGCAAGACACTTAAGCCAACTGAATTATTGCAAGGTGGCCGTCAAGATTATTGCAAGGTGGCCGTCAAGCGAGCCACATTGTCGATCCAGCGTTGCATGCGAGGACGGCGGCGCCACTGCGAGAGGGTGATTTCCGAGGAAATCCCGCGGTAGTGGTTCTGCACCTGGTTAACCGCATCGACCATTTCCTTGCCCAGCAGCATCACGGAAATTTCCATGTTCAGGCTGAATGAGCGCATGTCCATATTCGAGGATCCCACCACGGCCACGTCGTTATCCACGGTGAAGCACTTGGTATGCAGCACCATCGGTGCCGGGTAGCGGTGAATGCGCACGCCGGCTTCCAGCAGCTGCTGGTAGTAGGACTGCTGCGCGTGGTGCACCAGGAACTGGTCGCCCTCTTCGCAAACATACAATTCCACTTCTACTCCGCGCTGGGCGGCAGTGGTGATGGCATAGAGCAGCGAATCGTCTGGAACGAAGTAGGGGCTGGTGATTTCCAGGCGTTCGGAGGCAGAATAGATCAGCGTATTGAACAGCCTGAGGTTGTTCTCGGTACCGTATCCGGGGCCGCTGGGCAGCAGCTGCGCCAGGGTGGAACCGGGACGTTCCTCATAGGCCAGCGGGTGGCGGGCCTCGGCCATGTCCATCAGCACTTCCTGGTCGTCGTCCTCCTGCCACCAGTCGGTAGCGAAAGTGACGTCGAGGCTGCGCACCAGCGGACCTTCGACCCGGAGCATCATTTCAACCCATTCGCGGCCCACCTTATGCGAGGACTCGCGCTTGTAGCCGGGTTCAATCAGGTTCTGGCTTCCGGTGAAGGCCACCTCGCCATCAACAACGAGGATCTTGCGGTGGTTGCGCAGATCCGGGCGGCGCCAACGACGGCCGATCAGGTCGATGGGCAGCATCGGGCGCCAGTTGATACCGGATTTCTTCAGCCGCTTCTTGAAATCCTTGTAGCCCTTGACGCGCAAGGTTCCCAGGTGGTCGAAGAGCAACCGGACGTGCACGCCGCGCTCCGCGGCCGCTTCCAGCGCATCGAGTACCGGTCCAACATAATCCGGGTCATCGCCCATGATGTAGAACTGGATGTGCACATAGCGGGTGGCGTTATCGATTTCCTTGCGCATGGCATCGAGCGAAGCCCGGTAATCGGAAATGACCTCTACCTGGTTGCCGCCTTCCAGCGGCATGGCACCAAGATTGCGGTTGAGCATGACTGCCGATTCGACCCATTCCTCCTGGGAATGGAATTCTTCGGGCAGCTGCATGTGGCTCGTGGCCTTCATGATTTCATCGTGCGCACGCCGTTGCTTTTCCAAGCGGCGGCGCGACAGGTGCGGATTGGCGAAAAGCCAGTATGCGACAAGTCCCACAACGGGCAGGAAGAAGATAGCCAATAGCCATGCCATGGCGGTGGTGGGGCGCCGGTTGCCCGGAACGATGCCGATCATGAAGTAGCGAACCGCTAGCTCTATTGCGACCAGCACGCTCCAGAGAACGCCGCCAATCTGCAAGAAGACTTCATTACTTGGCCACACTCGGGCACCCCCTTGGCTACACCCCGCGAATTCGGCATTATCGGCCTCTGATCTGCGATGTACAGGCCAAAATCCTTCGCTTAGCTTATCGAACATTGCCGGACTTGTCTGAATCTCCGCCTGCAGAAATCGCGCAGAAGACGCTGGGGTTCGATAATCTGTCTTTATGAGCTCACTTGTATTCTTGGATCCGGCCTATCCGGCTGGTCGTCTTGCAGACATCACTGCACCGCAACTTCTGGTCACAGCACAGGGAGTGACGCGAGGTGATGGCATCTTTGAATCGATGCTCTACACCAACCAGGCCGTACGCAAATTCGAAGCGCACCTGGCACGCTTGGCGACCTCGGCTGAAGTTGCCGACTTGGCCATTCCCGATGCGCGCAGCTGGTTTGCCGCGGTAGATACCGCTGTGGCCGATTTCGATGCCACCGGCGGCGCTGAAGAAGCGGTGGTCAAGCTGGTCGCCGCGCGCGGCGAGCACGACAATGATCCTGCCATTTGCTGGGTCACCGTGACCCCTGCCCCGGCTTTGGGCAGGGAACAGCGTGAAACCGGTGTGGATGTCCTGATGCTGGATCGCGGCTACGACTCGAAGCTGGCCGAACGTGCGCCATGGCTCATGATGGGCGCCAAGACCCTTTCCTATTCGATCAACATGGCCGCCCTGCGCTACGCGCACAAGCACGGCGCCCATGATGTCATTTTCACCTCCGCCGACGGGATCATCCTGGAAGCTCCGACCTCGACCGTGCTGGTAGCCCAGCGCGATGGCGAGACCAAGCGGCTGCTGACCCCGATGCTTGAAACCGGCATCCTGCCAGGCACCACGCAAAGCGCCATTTTCGACGCCGCGGCCCAGGATGGCTGGGAGCTGGGCTACGGCCCGTTGCGCCCGGAAGACCTGTACCAGGCCGATGGCGTGTGGCTGGTTTCCTCCATCCGCCTGCTGACCCCGGTGCGCACCATCGATGCCAAGCCGTTGCGCCTGGACGCTGAGCTCCATGAAGAGCTCAGCGCCCTGAGCGAAGCAATCCGCTAGGACCACACCAAGTTGTAGGTCCCTGCCAGCACGGCCGCAGCCATTGCGGCCGTGCCAAACAGGATCCCCGTGGCCAGCACCATGCCATCACGCCAGGTGAAGGTGGCCGTGCGAATCCATGTGCGCTTGGCCGTGCCAAACCCCTTGGCCTCCATCGTGGTGGCCAACCGTCCGGCGCGGCGAATCGCTTGCACCAGCAAGGCCAGCACCTGGCCGAGGGTTGCCTTGATGCGTTGGCCCACGGTGCCGAAGTTCCCGACACCGCGAGCGCGCCGGGCCAGCGTGAGCGTGGTGAATTCTTCCACCATCAACCCGAGCAATCGCATGCCGGCCAAGGCCCCGAGCACAAACCGGTGGGGTACCTTCAGCTGCTGAGACAGCGCCCCGCCCAAATCGCTTGGATTCGTGGTGGCCAGCAGCAAGATGCACGGGATGGCCAGCGCGAAAGCGCGCAGTCCGGTGGCAATGCCCCCGGCCACCGATCCCTCGGTGATGCTGAAGGCGCCGAATTGGGCGTAGACCATGCCGCTATCCTGGCCCACCAAGGCGATGCCCCACGCCGCAAGGATTCCGGCAATCAGCAGTGGCCACGCGCGCTTGAGGAATTTCAGCGGACTCAGCCCTGCCAGGGGGAAGAACACCACGGTCGCCACGATCACGACCAGCGCCGAAACCCAATCCAAGGTGGTGATCAACGGCAGTGTTGCCGCAGCCACCGCACCGAGCTTGGCCAGCGGATTGATCTTCGCCAACCAGCTATGCCCTACCGGCGCATCAAGCACCGGCCCCTGTCGCGGGGTACCAGCTTCCGGGGTGCCGGCAGTGAGCACCAGGTCCCTTGCTTTGAGCACCGAGGCAAAGTGATCGTCGTGGGTCACAGCAATGATCGCGGTGCCCTGCTGCAATTCCTCAACCAGCAGCCCGGCCAGTTCCCTCCACGTATTCGCATCCTGCCCGAAGGTCGGTTCGTCGAGGATCAGCACCTGGGGGGATGCGGCCAGAACAGTGGCCACGGACAAGCGCCGCTTCTCGCCCCCGGAGAGAGTGAACGGGTTCGCGTCTGCCAAATGCGCCAGGCCCAAGCGTTCCAGCAACGCGTCCACGCGCGCTTGGACCTGGGCCGGCTCGTATTTCGGCGCATCGGCGCTGCTGGCCTGCGCGCGGCTGGGAGCGAAAGCCAGCTCTTCCCGAACGCTCTGGGTCACGAATTGGTGTTCGGGTTCCTGGAACACCGAACCGATCCGCCCAATCAATGCACCGGCCTTCCAGGCAAACGGGGAGTTGCCCAGACCGTCGGCCAGTTGCGCGGTGGCCGCCAACCCGCCGTCGGCCGGGACGAGCAATCCGCCCAAGGTCAAGGCCAGCGTCGACTTTCCAGCGCCATTCTCACCGCGAATCACCGTCGCGGTGCCCGCTTGCACATTCACGTCCACCGCTTGGGTGCGCGGTGCCGTGGCGGTGCGGGCGGATACCAGCTGCTGCGCTTCCAGCAGAATGGCACCGGCACCGTTCGTTGCCCGAGCCACCTGCGGGAAGTAGCCTGGAATCCACAGCCCGGCAGCAGCCAGCTCCTCGCGCACCGTTTCATCGGTGTACAGCTGCTGCGGGTCCAGATCGTGCGCGACTCCCCCACCGGGCTGCAGCACGATAACCCGGTCCACATGCTGCGCCCAGGCTTCAATCCGGTGTTCCACGACGACCAGCGTGGCACCGGAAAGCCGGGCGGCGTTCAGCACCGCATCGCGCAAGAGCTCAATGCTCTGCGGGTCCACATTGGCAGTCGGTTCATCGAGCAGCATGACGCTGGGTTCCATGGCCAGAATGCCGGCCAAGGCCAACCGCTGTTTCTGTCCGCCGGAAAGTTGCTGGGTGCGGTGCTCGAAGGACAGCGCACCCAGACCCACAGCGTCCAGCACTTCGGGGATCCGCTGGCGGATCAGTTCGGGATCCATTCCGAGGTTCTCCGCGCCAAAGGCCACATCATCGGCGACCCTGCTTTGCACTACCTGGGTTTCCGGGTCTTGCTGCATCAAGCCCACCGGGTGGCTCCGGATGAAGGCATCGCTGCCATCTATGAGCAGCCGGCCAGCGACCTGATCGTCCTCATCCGCTTCCAGCAACCCGGCCATCGCGTGCAGCAAGGTTGACTTGCCGGCGCCCGATGGACCGACCAGCAGCACCTTCTCACCGGCGTGGATCACAAGGTCCAGTCCCGAGATGGCAGGATTCTGCCTCTCGGAGTGCTGCCAGCCGAACCCCGTTGCGGTGATGGCGGCACCGCGCTGGGTCAGCGAGGCTGCGCCGGAATTGGCAAAGGAACTCATTTTGCGCTTTCCAGGTGCGCACGCCGGCTCGGCAGGGCGCTCAGAGCGCCGGTCTTCGCCAGTCCGCGCGTGGCCAACCAGGACAGAAGCCCTGCGACGACTACGCCGGAAATGCCGGTGGCGATCACGTGGAAGATCTTCATTCCGGCGGTGTACTCAACATAGTAGGCCAGGATGTAGGCCTCGGAAATGCCGGCGAACAAGCCGGCGAACAAGCCTGCCAGCAGCGCCACGCCCAGGTTCCACTTGCGGTAGCGGAATGCTGCGAAGACCAGCTCTGCACCCAGGCCCTGGACCAGGCCGGAGATCAGTACGGTCAAGCCGTAGTGCGAGCCGAGCAGCGCTTCAACTACAGCGGCCAGCAGCTCGCAGTAGATTGCGGCGCCTGGCTTGCGGATGATCAGTGCGCCGAGCACCGCCGGGAAGAGCCACATGCCGGTGAGCAACGCGGTGGCTGGCGGGAAAGCTGCAAAGGCGAGCGAGAACAGGCCATAGCCGGCACTCCACGCCCAGAAAATGACCCCTGAAGCGACGGCGATCACCGAGGCGACGACGATATCAACTACACGCCAGCCGGTCCGCTGCTTCGAAACTGTTTCGTTCATTGCTGGTCCTCCTGTGGAAAGGAGGGGAGATGGACGGAATGAGGGCATACTGCCGCGCCTATCCGCATCCGAGATGCTCGACTTCCTTCGCCGGTACTAGCCGGGGCAGGTTCGAGGGTCTGCGATCTATCGCACTCTCAGCGTCTTGCGACTTTTTAAAAGTCTGACGCTCCCCTGTCGGAATAATTACTGCTCCCCCACCATACCGCAGGTATGCTGGGCAGAGGAACGATATGTCAAGAGCTTGATCGCGAGGAAAAAATGGATAAAGTGCAGAAACTTGCCACTACCGGTATCACCGTTGGCGCTGGCATGCTCGGCGGCAAGCTGGTTGATTTCCTTTGGTTGAAGGCAACCGGCAGCAAAGCACCACGCAAGGGCACTGAGGAAGCAGCGGAAGCTTCTTTCCGCCGTGCCTTAGGCTTCGCAGTCGTTTCGGCCCTGGTCGCAGCAATCCTGCAGACGGTGGCTGACCGCAGCGCCAACAAGGTTGTTGCCAAGTTCACCAAGTAAGCTTCGGCGTTGAGCCAAAAGCGGGAGCCGCCCAGAGGGGCGGCTCCCGCTTTTTCTCAATCTTGTTCGTCTGGCGATCCGGTCTTGGAAACCGGGGTGGTTCCGGTCGGCGGTGTTCCGTTGACCTTGTTGACCACGTGGCTCAGCTCATCGGAGAACAGGGTTTCCTTGGCAGCGTGCTTGGTCCGGTAGCCGGAACGGCCAATCATGTGGGCCGAAACCGGTGCGGTCAATAGCTGCATTCCCCAGGCCAGCACGAGTACCGGGACCACAGCCCAGCTGCGCAGGTAAATGGCCAGTCCAGCGAAAATCAGCAGGAAGCCGAGTACCTGCGGTTTGGTCGCTGCATGCATGCGGGTGAGCATGTCCGGGAAGGTCAGCAAGCCGATACCTGCGATCAATGACATCAGGCAGCCAAGGATCAGCAGGACGGCAACGAGGACATCGAGGAAGATTTCCATTAGGCGTTCCTCTGATCCGAAACGAAGCGCGAGACGGTCACCGAACCGATGAACCCGAGCATGCAGGCGGCCACGACGAACAGCAAGTAGTCGGTGTGCTTGTGCAGCACCATTTCCAGGCACAGCGCGGCGGAGATGATCAGCAGCATCACGTCCAGGGCCAGCACCCGGTCAAGGATTGACGGCCCCTTGGCAACACGGACCAGGCAGGCGACAGCACCGAGCCCGAGCATGATGCCGCAGATCCAAATGACGATATCCAGCATGTTACCCCTTCCTCGCATCAAAGTTCGGTCCGCATTCGCTCTTGATCGCTTCGTACTCGTCTCGGCTGCCAATAGCCATGATCAGCCGGCGTTCGATGTCCCGGATGCCGGCACGCGCCTTCTCCACGTCCGCAGGCGACTCGATGTCGATGTAGTGCAGGTACAGCGTCGACGAGCTGCGGTCCACGTCGATCACGAAGGAGCCCGGGATCAGCGTGAGCACGTGTCCCACGGTCATCACGATCAGGTCCGAGTCGGTGCGCAGCGGGACCGCAATGACCGCGCTGCGGGTGCGCTTCCCGCGGACCAGCGCCAGCCAGGCCACATGGACGCTGGCGGCGAAGACCTGTCCGAGGAACCAGATGAACAGCTTCAGGCAGTACCAGGCATTGATCCGGCCCGAAAGGACCACCGGCGGCAGCGGGAACAGGTTCACGATCAGCAGCGCGATGATCACGCCGAAGACCATGTTCCCCAGGGAGAAGTCCTGCCAGAGAGCACCCCAGACAAAGAGCAGCAGCAGAAGCAGCGGCCATTCCTGCTTGAGTGTCGCGCGGTGGCGCACACCGGAGGTATCCAGCGCATCGTCAATGCGCTGGTCACGCGGTTCAAAGTTCTTGTTCGGCATCATCCCTCCAATCAGAATGGCAAGATCGAGCTGATATACGGTTCGCGGGCGATCAGTTCCGCAGCCACCCGCTGGCAGAATTCGAAGATCGGCCCGGCAAAGACGGTCAGGGCGATGCCCGCAAGCACCAGCGAACCGGTGGCGTAGCGCATGCCCCACGGCAAGGAGTCGGCTTCCAGCTGCTTGGCCAGTTTCAACCCCAAGCGGGGGTTCTGCGCGCCGCCGGCCAACGTCTCGTCGGCGACCTGCGTCGCTTCGGCCACCAGGTCCTGGTTGGGCACCTCGGCATCAGCGGCACGGCGCCAGAACACACGGGCCCACACGCGGATGATCGCCATCAAGGTCAGCAGGCTGGTCAGCAATCCGGCGCCGATCACGACCCAGGTCAGCGGATCGGCATCCTGCGCGGCCGCATGCAATAGCCCGAATTTGCCCAGGAATCCGGAGAACGGCGGGATGCCGCCCAGATTGATGGCCGGGATGAAGAAGAGCAGGGCCAATGCCGGGGAGAGCTTGGCCAGCGAGCCGAGCCGGGTGACATTCGAGCTACCGGCACGGCGTTCGATCAGTCCCGCCACCATGAACAGCGAAGTCTGCACGATGATGTGGTGGCCCACGTAGTAGATGGTCGCGGCGATGGCCAGCGGCCCGCCCACGGCCACGCCGAAGATCAGGTAGCCGATGTGGCTGGTGAGCGTGAAGGAAAGCATGCGCTTGAAGTCCGTCTGCGCCAGCGCACCGAGGATACCGATGACCATGGTCAGCGCGGCCACCACCAGCAGTCCGGCGTTGACCGAGCCGCCCGGGAAGAGCAGGGTTTCGGTGCGGACGATCGCGTAGACGCCCACCTTGGTCAGCAACCCGGCGAACACGGCGGTCACCGGGGCCGGTGCGGTCGGGTAGGAGTCCGGCAGCCACAGGGACAGCGGGAAGACCGCGGCCTTGATGCCGAAAGCGATCAGCAGCAGCACATGCAAGATCAGCTGCGGGCCCTGGCCCAGCTCGGGCAGCTTCACCGCAAGGTCAGCCATGTTCACCGTGCCGGTGGCCGCATAGGTCATCGCGATGGCCATCAGGAAGATCACCGAGGAAACCACGGAAACCACCACATAGGTGGTACCGGCGCGGATGCGCTCGGCGGTACCGCCCAAGGTCAGCAGCACGTAGCTGGCGGTGAGCAGGATTTCGAATCCGACGTACAAGTTGAAAAGGTCAGCGGCCAGGAAGGCGTTGGACACTCCGGCCAGCAGGATCAGGTACGCCGGGTGGAATATCGACACCGGTCCGGGCTCGTCCCCGTCGGCCAGGCCCTGGCTGGTGGCGAAGAGCAGCACAGCCAGCGAGACGACGGTGGAGACCAGCAGCATGAAGGCGCTGAACCCGTCGACCATCAGGGCGATGCCGAAGGGCGACTCCCAGCCGCCAATATGGATGGCATAGCTTTCCCCGCCCCATACGGCGGCGAGCATTCCCGCTTCGAGCACCAGGGTCAGGCACAGGATGCCGATGGTGATCAGGCGCTGCAGGCGGACCTGGCGGCGGACCAGGAAGGCTGCCCCGGCGCCGAAGATCGGCAGCACCACGGCCAAGGGGGCTAGATCCAGGAAATTCACTCTTCCCCCTCGCGCACTGGGCGTCCTTCTTCATCAACGAATTCGGTCGTATCCTCAGCCACTGGCGAGTCTTCTTCCTCGTCGTAGGCGGTCTTCTGGGACACCTTGATATCTTCGGTGTCATCGGTGAGCTCATCAGCGCTGGTCAAGGTCCAGGACCGGTAGATCATCGCCAGCAGGAAGGCGGTCACCGCGAAGGTGATCACAATGGCGGTGAGGATCAGCGCCTGCGGCAGCGGGTCCGAGTACGAGTCGGCCGCCGCATCCGGCTTGAACAACGGCGCCGCGCCCTTGCGCCCGCCGCTGGTGAGGATCAGCAGGTTGATGCCGTTGCCCAGCAGCATGATGCCCAGCAGCACCCGGGTCAGGGTGCGTTCGAGCACCAGGTAGAAGCCGGCCGCCAGCAGCACGCCGGTGACTACGAGGAAAGTGATGTTCACGCTCATCGGCCAACTCCAGTCCGGGAGGCCTGGATCTCGTCGTGGCGCTCCACCGGGCTGCGGCCCTCAGAGAGCGAATCAATCTCACTGCCCAAAGAACGCAGCACGTCCTGCACGAGGCCAAGGACCACCAGATACACTCCAATGTCGAAAATCGTTGAGGAAACGAACTTGTGCTCGCCGAAGAACCAGAATTCCAGGGCGTAGGTGGTGAAGATGCCATCACCCAGCAGCAGCGGCACGATGCCCGCCAATCCGGCTAGCGCTATGCCGCCGCCGATCAGCATGCCCGGAGCAATGCGCATCGACTCGGAAAGTTCCACGCGGCCGCCGGCCAGGTAGCGGATGGTCAGCGCCAAGCCGGCGATCAGCCCGCCAGCGAAGCCGCCGCCCGGGGTATTGTGCCCGGTCAGCAGCGTGTACACCGACATGATCAGCACCGTGTGGAAAATCAGCCGGGTGACCACTTCAAAGATGATCGAGCGGCGCTCGGCGACCAGGGTGCTGCCAGCCATCAACCAGTCCTGGTTGGAGCTGGAGGCAAAGCGGCGGGCAATGCGCAGCTCGGTTTCCTTGGAGTCCTTGCTGCCCATGGCTTCGGAACCCGCGTCGATGCTGCCCGGTGCCACCTGGTGGGCCCGCACCCGGTTGCCGAAGCTGCGCCCGGCGAAGATCAGCGAAGCCACACCGGTGGCAGCCGCTGCCAGCACGGTGATCTCGCCGAAGGTATCCCACACGCGCAGGTCCACCAGGGCCACGTTGACGATGTTCTTGCCGTAGCCCTCGTAGTAGGCCAGATCCGGCCAAGCCAGGGAAATGCGGGCCTCGTTGCGGGCGGCCATCATCGCGATAGCAATGTAGACGACCATCACGGCCAGGGCGATCGACAGGATGGCCCGGCCCCACTTGATCCGGGTCAGGCCCACCCACAGTCGCTTGGGCAGGGCGCGCAAGGCGAGCACGAAGGAAACCAGCACGATGGTTTCCACCAGCAGCTGGGTCAGCGCCAGGTCCGGGGCGCCTTGCAGGGCGAAGATCGCGACCATGCCGTAGCCGGTCACCGAAACCATCAGCACCGCCATGAAACGCTTCGGCGCGGTAATGGAGACCACCGCACCGGCGATGATCACCGCACCGATCAGCAGCTGGGCCGGGTGGTCGGCGATGATCCAGTTCGTTGGCCACGGGGTGTAGACGGTCAGCGCGATGGCCAGCGGGATCACCAGCACCACGACCAGGATGACGCCCAGGTAGAAGGAGAGCGAACCACGCTGGGTGCGACCGGTGATCCAGATGGCCACCTTGTCCAGCACGTTCACCGACATGCGGTAGATTTCCTCGGCCGAGGTGACCATGCGGCGCAGCGGTGCGCCGGTGTCGGTGCGGTGACGCAGCCAGAAGAAGCACAGGCCCAAGCCCACCGAAATGGCGCTCAGTCCCAGTGCCGCGTTGAAGCCGGCAAATGGCAGCAGGTGCATTTTGCCCGGTCCGCCCTGCGCGGCCGACCAGTGGATGGCCAGCGGCTCCACCAGCTGCGGGTACAGGCCCAGGAACAGCGTCGCCGCCGAAAGAACCAGCAAGGGCGCCAGGAAGATCAGTGTCGGGGCCTTGCACTGCAACGCAGGCAACTTCTTTTTCTTCACGCCGAAAGCCCCGAAGAAGAAGCGCAGCGAGTAGGCCATGGTCAGCGCCGCACCCATCAGGATGCCGACGAGCGCGGCCATCCCCCAGCCGGTTTCCAGGTGCAGGGCCGATTCGTAGACCGCTTCCTTGGCAACGAAGCCGAACAGCAGCGGCACGCCGGCCATGGACGCCGCGGCGATGCCGGTGGTCGTGGCCAGGATCGGCATGGCACGGCGCAAGCCGCTGAGCTTGCGGATATCGCGGGTACCGGTGTTGTGGTCGATGATGCCCACGCTCAGGAACAGCGTCGCCTTGAACAGGCCGTGGGCCAGCGTCATGGCCAGCGCGGCAAAAGCCGCTTCGGGGGTGCCGAAGCCGAAGACCGCGATGATGAAGCCCAGCTGGGAGACCGTGCCGAAGGCCAGGATCAGCTTCAGGTCGTATTGCTTGAGCGCCCGGTAACCGCCGATGAGCATGGTGAGAATACCTATGCCTACGGTCATGGGGACCCACAGGGTGGTCTCGGCGAAGCCCGGGGCCAGTCGGGCGATCAGGTAGACGCCGGCCTTGACCATGGCTGCCGCGTGCAGGTACGCGGACACCGGAGTCGGAGCGGCCATCGCACCGGGCAGCCAGAAGTGGAAAGGCACCAGGGCCGATTTGGAGATCGCCCCGACAATAATCAGCGCCACCGCAACATCGGTGAAGGCCCCCAAGGCCACCAGCTCGTCGGCCGATGCCATGATCTCCGAGAGCTGGTAGCTGCCGGCCGCCGCGCCGAGCATCAAGATGCCGGCGAGCATCACCAGTCCGCCAAGGGTCGTGATGATCAGGGCGTTCATGGCTGAACGGCGCGCGGTGATCAGGGCCTGGCTGAAACCGATGAGCAGGTAGGAAAGCACGCTGGTGATTTCCCAGAAGATGAACATGATGATGATGTCATCGGCCGTGACCAAGCCGGTCATGGCTCCGGCGAAAGCGACCATCTTCGCCGCGAAGCTGCCGATCTGCGGATCATCATTCTTGAAATAGCGGGCGCAATAGAACAGCACCAGCGCGCCCACGCCGAGGATCAGCAGCAAGATTGTCGCGGCCAAAGAATCCATGCGGAAATTCAGGGCGATATTCAGCCCGGGAATCCATTCCATTTGAACCGATGGCGGCGCATTTGGCGCACCATTGGCCAGGGAATTATCGGCAGAAAGCACCGCCGGCATGCGGGTCAGCAACCAGATGAATCCCACTGCGGGCACGGCCGCCACAACGTAAAAACCGTTTCGTTTCAAGGCCCGGAATATTAATGGGCATAAAACAGCGGTGGCAAACAGCGCAGTGAGAATTATTAGCACGCTTTTCCTCTGTCGGCTGGTGGTGGGCAGAGTATCCAGAGCACTTCGAAAAGCGCCTGCATCTGTAATTTTATCAGCCGTGGCCTGCCTGCAATCGCACGAATGTGCCCTTTAAGGAATATTCCCTGCGTTTTCCGCGACCAGCTGATTTTCCAAGCTAGCCGCTATTCTCCATAAGGTCGTTCCTATTCATCGCCTGATTACCTGTTGCAGGTACGATGCCAGCATGGGAATCAATCAGGTCGAACCGTCGGCGATTCGTGAAAAGTGGCTTAATAAGTACACTTGGGCGTGGGCCAGCTGGGATTGGGGACAAGCCGCGATCAACGCTGTCATGATCACTTTCGTGTTCACCGTCTATCTCACCAGCGAGCTATTCGGCGACACCGACCATGCGTCGCTGGTCCTCTCGCAGGCACTGGCCATCGGCGGACTGGCCATCGCCCTGCTGGTGCCCGTCACCGGGCTTCGCGCCGATGTTGCCGGGCGGCGCAAGCTGTGGATCGTGGTCAACACCCTGGTTCTCGTCGCCATCTGCGCGGCCTGCTTCTTCGTCTACCCCGACCCTTCCTACCTCTGGTTCGGCGCGATCCTCGTCGCGGCCATGTCGGTCTTCGGCGAATTCGCCGGCGTGAACTACAACGCGGTGCTGAACCAGATTTCCACCAAGGCAACGGTCGGCAAGGTCTCCGGTTTCGGCTGGGGCATGGGCTACGTCGGCGGAATCCTCGCCCTCGCCCTGGTGCTCTTCCTGTTCGTGCAGCCAATCGTGGACTGGCCAGGTGCCAGCACCGAAGAATCGTTGAACTTGCGCTGGGTGGCAGTGTTCTCTGCCGCTTGGTGCTTGCTCTTCGCGCTGCCGCTGTTCTTCGTCATCCCCGAATCGCCACCGAGCACCTCGAAGAAAATCCCGCTGATGCTTACCTACAAGGTCCTGTTCAACAACATCAGGGAACTGTGGCGCAGCGACCGCAACCTGCTCTTCTTCCTCTGCTCCTCCGCCGTCTTCCGCGACGGGCTAGCCGCCATCTTCACCTTCGGCGGCGTCATTGCCGCGGGCACCTTCGGTTTCGAACTGACCGAAGTGATCATCTTCGCGATCGTCGGCAATGTCGTTGCGGCCCTTGGCGCGGTGCTTGGCGGCCGCATCGATGACGTGGCAGGCCCAAAGGCGGTCATTGTCGGTTCGCTGATCGGCCTGCTGGTTGCCGGCGCCGGAGTCTTCTTCTCCCCCGAAGCCGCGGGCTTCTGGATCTTCGGCCTGCTGCTGTGCTTGTTCGTCGGACCGGCACAGGCAGCTTCCCGCTCCTACCTCTCGCGCTTGATTCCCGAAGGACGCGAAGGAGAGCTCTTCGGGTTGTACGCGACCACCGGTCGCGCCGTGTCCTTCCTGGCACCGGCGTTGTTTGCCGGAGCCATCGCCATCGCTACCCCGCTGGTGGCATCCGGCCAAGCCCAGCGTTACGGCATCCTGGGCATCCTGGTGGTCTTGGCGCTCGGCCTGCTCCTGCTCCTGCCAATCCGGTCGCCGAAGAAGGTCACCGCGTAGCTTCCAGCCGCAAACGGCGCTGGCCCCCAACAAATGTTGGGGGCCAGCGCCGGTTGAGG